>CAYRHN010000056.1:0-3729 GCA_964424115.1 uncultured Anaerolineaceae bacterium | reverse complement strand
CGCGCCAACTTGCTCCCAGAGGATAAAATCCGCATTGTCAAAGAGTACCAGGCGCAAGGTCATACCGTCGTGATGGTCGGCGACGGCGTCAATGATGCGCCGGCCCTGGCACAGGCGAATGTGGGTATTGCGATGGGGGCCGGTGGCACCGATGTAGCCATCGAAGCCGCCCACATTGCTTTGATGCGAGAGGATTGGACTCTGCTACCACGCGCCTTCCAAATTGCGCAGAGGACCATGCGCGTGGTCAAAATGAACCTGGGATTTACGATGATCTACAACATCGTTGGGCTGACATTGGCTGCCATTGGCATTCTGCCGCCCATTCTGGCGGCGGCAGCTCAATCACTCCCCGATCTGGGTATCCTTGGAAACTCTTCCCGGCTTTTACGGCAGAAGTGAGCGGAACAGAACAATGAAAATGTAAAGAGGTATTCGACCGGATGAAAATCAATTTGCTGTACTTTGACGGGTGCCCATCCTGGCAACAGGCGCTGACGAATCTAAAAACGGCGATCACGGAAGAGAAACTGGATGCATCCGTGCAATTAATCAAGGTGACAACTGGCCAGGAAGCGGTGGATCACCGGTTTCTTGGCTCTCCTTCCTTCCAAGTAGAGGGTGTTGATTTCTGGCCCACGCACCAGGATCGCTTTTCAATGAGCTGCCGGGTCTACGCTACCCCAAACGGATTAAAGGGCTGGCCAAGCGTAGAAATGCTGCGTCAGAAGTTAAGGGATAAATACGGTTTGGAAGAGTCAGTCATGCCGCAAGCAGGATGAAGGGTTAGCGAGAATCTGTGTTATTCGTTTCAGGAGTCGCTGCGCCAACAGCTCATCCTCATAACTTCTACACAATGATCGCGTATGCTTAGGGAAACATGCCGGAAAAGATCTTGCTGATCGACGATGAAGCGAAAATAACCCGCACCCTTAAGCTTTATCTGGAGCAGGCCGGGTACAAAACTGTATCCGTCCAAGATGGGGCGCTGGCCATGCCAGCGTTCCATCATGAACGGCCGGATTTGGTCATCCTGGATATTTTGCTGCCGCATCAAGACGGCTGGGAAATCTGCCGGCAGATCCGTAGCACGTCCAGGGTCCCGATCATCATGCTCACCGCACAGGGCGAAGAGACCGATCGCATTGTTGGGTTGGAATTAGGCGCGGATGACTATATCGCCAAACCCTTTAGCCCGCGGGAAGTGGTAGCGCGGGTTCGGGCGGTCTTCCGACGCACCCAGGGGCAGGTGCAGCCGCCCCGAATGCTGGAAGCCGGGCCGGTCACCTTGAGTATCGAGCAGCACGCGGCAGCGATCAATGGAACAACGGTGGAACTGACCCCGATTGAGTTCGACCTTCTGGCCACTCTGCTCCAGCACCCGGGGCAAGTCTTTACCCGCCTGCAGCTTCTAGAAAACACCCAGGATGCAGCCTACGAAGGTTACGAGCGGGCGATAGACCAACATATCAAGAACCTGCGCGCAAAACTGGGCGATGATGCCCGCAGTCCCCGTTATATCCTGACCGTTTATGGCGTTGGGTATAAATTCGTTTCGTGATTGAGGAAGCCATGCGCAGTCTTTGGGTAAAACTGGTCAGTGCATTTGCCGGCGTGATCCTACTGGGGATCGTAGTCAATTCGCTGTTGATCAACCAACTCACACAAAGCCAGTTCAGCCAGTATGTGACGACTACCGGACAGGCCTGGGCAGCACGCCTGGCGCCTTCGCTGGCCAGTTATTATGCGCAAAATGGCACCTGGCAGGGCGTGGATCAGTACCTGGGCAATTCCAGTTCAATGATGATGGGTGGAACCGGGGAAACCACTTCCCCATCGGAACGCATGGGACCAAGCATGATGGGCGATAACGGGATGTGGAACGGGGGAATGCAAGACTGGATGGGGTCAAGCAGCATGATGGGCGACATGTGGGGGATAATGGATGTACGCCTGATCCTGGCAGATAACCAGGGTAAGGTCATCGCTGATACCGCCCAAACTGCGGTGAACCAGCAGCTCTCCGCCAATGATCTGCAGGCCGGCATTCCACTGCAAGTCAATTCACAGCCAGTTGGAACCCTGCTAGCCGTCTCCAGCACACCGGCCAGCAATTCGATTAGCGCCAATTTTCTCAATGCGGTCCAGCGAACGACCTGGATCACTGGATTAATGACCGGCATTTTAGGGCTTCTTCTAGGATTTTTCCTGTTCAGGCAAATTGTCTCGCCGATCCGGACGGTAACCGAGGCCGCTTCAAACATTGCGAACGGCAAGCTCCACCAGCGTGTTCCGGTAAAATCCAATGATGAAGTTGGCACCCTGGCGCGCACCTTCAATCAAATGGCCGATTCCTTGGAACGCGACCAGCACCTGCGCCAGAGCATGATCGCGGACATCGCCCACGAATTACGCACGCCAGTCACCATCCTGCAGGCAAATTTGGAAGGAATGCTGGATGGGGTCCTGCCATCCAGCCCGGAAGAAATCGCTTCACTACGCGATGAGGTCGATTTGCTTTCCCGCCTGATCGCCGATCTGCGCTTGCTGTCCCTGGCGGAGGCTGGCCAGTTGAAGCTCGAAAAAACGATGGTCCCTGCCAGACGGATCGTCGAACTAGCTATCGAAGGGTTCCAGATGCAGGCTGCCGAACAGAAGGTTAATCTCGTGACAGACGTGGCGGATGGCTTACCGCCGGTATTCGTAGACGCCGACAGGATGAATATGGTACTTCGAAACCTGATTTCGAACGCGCTGCGATACACGCCGGAAAATGGGGAAATTGTCGTCCACGCATCTCAAAAGGATGGGGAAGCGATCCTGAATGTTACGGACACCGGCCGAGGCATTGCCGTTGAGGACCTCCCCTATGTGTTTGATCGTTTTTACCGGGCAGATAAGTCACGCAGTCGAAGCAGTGGCGGATCGGGGATCGGACTGGCGATTGTCAAGCAGCTAGTGGAAGCGCATGGTGGAAAGGTGTTGGTCAAGTCTCCGGTTTATTCTAATTCAGTGCAAGAAAAAGGCGGGACCTGCTTTACTATACAAATGCCATATAGTGATATTTAAACCAAGCTTTTAATGCGATTGATCGATCGTTTTGCAGATAAGTGGGATCGATATTTTTCCGCCACAGCTAATTACAATTCCATCTATTATAACGACTGGCAATTGACCCTCGTCTGGAAGCGCTGGGCATTCAGGGTCAAACAAATCATGGTACCGAACGGTGACTTCATTCCCATACCTTGCTTTGATCTGCCCAGCTGCCCACTCGGCTACCTCCCGCCAGGTTTCTTGAATGCCTTCTTTGCAGGCCACCGGCGCGCCGATGATAACAACCTGATGCACAGAGCACCTCCTCTCCGATCCGCTTGCTCAGCAACAGCCGCTGGAACGACGAGCCAGTGAGGCAAAATCCACGCCCAACAGTTGGCTGATCTCCTGATTCACTTCGCGCAAGAAGGCGACAGCCAGTTCCTGCGTCATCAGGTGGTCCTGAATGGTTTCATTTGTGCCAACCGCGCTTTGTAGTGCGCGCAGCTGCGTCAGGTCCTTTTGAGAAATGGCGCCCGTATTTTGCTGCCTGCGAATTTTCTGCTGCAATGCGGAAAGATCGGATAAAAGCTGCATTGCCTGCTGATCGGCATGCAGTCTTTGTTCTGCGGCTTTATAGCGCAGAAATGGTTCAGATTGGGCCAAATTTTCCGCCAGACTGGACGTTGCTTC
>CAYRHN010000055.1:0-3951 GCA_964424115.1 uncultured Anaerolineaceae bacterium | reverse complement strand
AGATGGATTCGCGGGTTTTCCAGTAATCGGTCAGTGATTCGCGCAGGCGAATAAATAATTCGTACAGTTCCCAGTACAGGGCATTGGTGGCCGTGTCCGGCGTGAACTGCTGAAAGGTCGTTTCCAGCGCGACTTCCGACTCGCCGGGGTACCCCAGGCCTGACTTCAAGATCTGGAATGCCCCCTGGATGCCCAGTTCGGGGGTGGAAATTCGCCGTACCGGAACGCCCAGTCCGTCCGCCAACATCTGGCATAAGGTGCTGCTGTTGGCGCCGCCGCCGGTCACCGCCACGCTGTCGATCATCGGCAGAACGCCGTAACAATCCATGATGGAGAATACCAGGCCTTCGTAGACGGCCCGCAGCAGGTGCATGGGGGTGTGGCGGGCGGAAAGTCCATAAAAACCGGCGCTGGCGTTTGGATTGCGAAACGGGGCGCGTTCGCCATACAGGTAGGGCTGATACATCACCCCTTCACAGCCAGGATGGATCTTGCTGATTTCCGCTTCAATAATATCAAATGACACAGCAGGCGCCAAGGTTTGACGCGCCCAATCAATGCTGCTGCAGCCGCTGGATGTGGCCATCAGGCGTAGGAAGCGGTCCGCGACCACGTGCCGCAGGGTGGAACCCTGGGTCTCGCGGCTGTCCACCTGGTTCTCCTCCAGCACAATTTCGTTGGATAGAGTCGTTCCGAGAATGGTAAGTGCTTCCCCCGGGCGGACAACGCCCGCACCAGCAGCCACCACGGATACATCAATCCCGCCCAGGACCACCGGTAAACCCGCCGGCAAGGCAGTTTTCAGCGCTGCCCCGGCAGTGACGCCGCCGATCCGGGCGCCTGATTCGCACGGCCGTGGGAAGAATTCCGCTGTCTCCGGGATGCCCAGTAACTCCAGCAGGCCAGGGTCATACTGGCAGGTGCGGATGTTCATCAAGGCGGTGGACGCATCCGAGTAATCCGTCAGGATCTCACCAGTCAGACAGTAATTCAGCCAATCCTTGCAATGCAGCGCGTGCCGCGCGCGCTTGTAGTTCTGCGGCTCGTATTCCCTCATCCACAGCAGCAGCATCGGTGCCGCGCCTGGGAAGAGCTGGGTTAGAGATTGTTCCTTGCAGTACTCCACCACTTCGTCGTACCGCTCCAGGCGTACCCGCCGCGTGCGGGTATCGTTCCACAGCATGGCATTGCGCACCGGTTTTCCATCGGCATCCAACGGCCAGCAACCGTCTCCCTGGCCGGTGATACACAGGCCGACCAGGTTTTTCCAGGCTTGCGGGAATTTTTGCGCCAGGCTGTTGGTCAGTTCGGCCAGCAGTTCCCAGGCAGCAGGCATATCCGCCTCGGACGCCCCGTCAAACGGGTGGATGCCGGGGATATCCCGCCCTTCCATCGCCAGGATGCGGCCGCCCTCGTCGAGCAGGGCAGCCTTCATCCGCGACGTGCCGGAATCGATGGACAGAAAAACCGGGGCGCTCATAATCCTAGAGTTGGTTCAACGCCTGTTCAAAATCGGCAATGATGTCGGCCAGGTCTTCCACACCGACCGAGACACGGATGTAATTATCTGGAATGCCCATCGCCTCGCGATCTTCCTTGGTCATGCGGCGGTGCGTCATGGTGGCCGGGTGCTCGACAAGGGTATCCAGGTCGCCCAGGGAGACAGCGTAATAAGCCATCTTCAGGTTGTTGATCACCTGCTGGGCTTCGGCTGTGCCACCCTCCACGCAAAAGCCGACCATGCCGCCAAAACCGCCGCTGAACATCCGCGCCGCCAGGGCATGCTGCGGATGGCTTTCCAGGCCGGGGTAGACCACCTTGGTCACCTTGGGATGCGTCTCCAGCCAGCGGGCAAAGCCCAGGCCGTTTTCACAATGGGCGCGCATGCGCAAGTGGAGCGTTTTCAGACCGCGCAGTCCCAACCAGGCAGCAAATGGGCTGGGGACAGGCCCCAGTTCCTGGTAGACGGAGCTGCGCAATTGCTCGATGTATTTCTGCGTGGAAACAATCACGCCACCGATATGATCGCCGTGGCCGTTGACATACTTGGTGGTCGAATGGACAACCACGTCCGCACCGTGTTCCAGCGGGCGATACAAGTATGGCGAGGTGAAGGTATTGTCGATGACGATCAGCAGGTTCTTGCTCTTTGCCCAGGCGTAAATGGTATCCAGGTCCAGGATTTCCAGGGTCGGGTTGAGCACCGTTTCAAGATAGACCACTTTGGTTGTTGGCTTCAAGGCAGCTTCCATCGCCTCAACGGTCATTTCGGGCAGGAAAGTAACATCAATATGGAATTCTTCAAAAATCTTGGTGAACAGGGCAAAGGTGCCGCCATAGAGCGTCCGGCAGGCGATGACATGATCGCCGGAATGAACCGTGCCCAACATCGCCAGCGAGATGGCCGCCATTCCGGAACCGGTCATCAGGGCCGCTTCACCACCCTCCAGGGCGGCAATTTTCTCCTGGAAGGCGTTCTGGGTGGGATTGCGCGAGCGCCCGTAGGTATAGACCGGCCCCTGGCTGGTATCGCCAGACAACCAGCGTTCCATGGATTCCGGGGTAAAGACATACGTGCTGGTCAGGTACATGGGGGTGACCAATGCACCGGTTTCATGGTCCGGGTGTTGACCGGCATGCACGGCGCGGGTGGCAAATCTGCTATTCTTCGATTCCATTGATGTTAACTCCTGTATTTCTGTTGATTAGCGAAAACTACTCACAATCCGCAATATGGATCGCTATCTTGATATGTTTGGCCGGGTTACGCAGCAATTCTTCAAAACCATCGTCCACAATCCGCTCCAGCGGGATGCGGGCGGTGATGAGCTGCTCTGCCGCAAGGTTTTCGCGGTCCATCAACCGCAACACATCACCCAGTTCAAATGCATACGCCTGGGAGCTTAGCAGGGTCCGCTCACCTTCCTGGAACAGGTTCATCGGGAAGGAAGGGGCTTTTTCGAAGACGCCCATCACCATTATTGTGCCGGCTTTGCGGGTCAACTGGACAGCCGTGTTGATCGTAGCGTCCAAACCCACGCACTCGTACACCACGTCAAAACCGGGGGCGCCCAGGAATTGCCTGCCTGCCTCCACGGCGTCGGTTTCGCGCGTGTCAACATACAAGTCCGCGCCCAGCTTGAGCGCCTGGGCCTCGTTGGCGCGTCCCACACCGACGACCATAATATGGGAGGCACCGGCGGTCTTGGCAGCCAGTACGCAGCTCAGCCCGATGATGCCAGGACCAACCACCGCCACACTCTTTCCCATCAGGTCGCCAATCAGGCGGGTGGCATGGAAACCGCAGGCCAGCGGTTCCGTCAGCACCGCCCGCTCCAGGGAAACGCTTGCCGGCACGCGGAAAAGCTGATACTCCGGCACAACGATGTACTCGGCAAAGGCGCCGTCGGTGCCAATGCCGTTGAAAGCCAGGTTTTCACACAGGTTCACCCGCCCCTCTTTGCACCAGCGGCACTTGCCGCAGACAATGTTGCCGGAGGCGGTCACCCGGTCGCCGGGTTTCCAATCGGTCACACCCTGCCCGGCCTCCACCACCACACCGGAGAACTCATGCCCCAGCACCAGCGGGGCTTGCCGGCCGGTAATGCGGTGCGGTTTTGCCACCGGAATCCAGACCGGACCGTTGTACTCATGGCGGTCCGTGCCGCAAATACCCGCCCAGGCTATCTTAACCTTGACATGGCCCGGCTTTACCTGCGGCTCCGGCACATCCTGGACGCGTAAATCCCGATACCCATAATACAACGCAGCTTTCATTCGGTTATTCAACCTTTCCCAGGGTTTGCCCCAGCAGCCATTTCAAGACCCGGCTTGGTGGTTGCGTCCGCAGGGCGGGCAGTTCCGCATCAAATCCCGGTTGACGGACGATCCGGCGGATGGTTTGCAGGTATTCCAGCGAGGCTTCACAGGCATCCGTAGAATTATCCCGGT
>CAYRHN010000054.1:0-4976 GCA_964424115.1 uncultured Anaerolineaceae bacterium | reverse complement strand
TTCCAGGAGGAAAAGCAGCGTGGCCATCTGTGTGGCGTGCGGGTGCTTGCCCGGCTCGGGGATTTCAATGCGGCTGACGGTCTGCCCGTTTTGTTCCAGCCAGGCTTTGACTTCATACGCCGTGCTGCGAATGGCGGTTTTATCCAGTGGGTTCTCGGTCACGGCGATTTTTAGTTCATCCAGGTAAGGTTCCCCGCCCAGACTGGCAAAGGTCTCGCGGGTGATGAACCCGTATGCGAAGCCCTCCATCCAGGCGGGGGCCAGTCCAGCGGCATGGACGGTGCCCGTCATCTGGAGATCAACCGGTTCGCCGTCAGGGATCTTGACCGTGGCGGTGTCGCCCACCTTCATGTCCACCAGGCGCAGGGCAGCGCGCTCCAGCAGGATCTCGCCGGTCTGCGGGGGATACTGGCCTAGCTCCGGGGAGAAGCGGTCCAGCCGCACCTGGTCGAAATCATCGATCACGTACAGCCAGATGTTCAACCATTCATCCGGCCCAACCTGGATCCGTCCGACCACCATGCGGCGCGCTTCGGCCTCGGCGATCTGCGGCAGGCCGTCCACGGCCTGCACATTGGCATCATCCAACGGACCGGTGTACAGCGTGGCAGAGGCCGGGTTGGTGCGCCGGTAGTTCTCGTTCATTTCCCGAGTCAAGATGGTGTAGGAATCCAGCACGAGCCCCAGGCCAAAGACGCCCACCGCGATCGCCAGGATCACCAAGATGGTGCGCGCTTTGTTCAACCATAAATCCCTCAGCGCCTTGCGCCAGGGTGTGCTAATGTGCGGCATGGGCCACCTCCAGCACTTCCGGCTGCTCGTTGACAATCTGCCCATCGACCAGGCGCACGGTGCGGGTGACGTGTTGGGCGATCTCGCGCTCGTGCGTCACCACTAGCACAGTTTTTCCTTCGGCAGCCAGGTCTTTGAAAAGCTGCCAGACCCGGTCGGCATTGCTGGAATCCAGGTTACCGGTAGGCTCGTCCGCGACCAGAATCGGCGGGTCGTTGGCCAGGGCGCGGGCAATGGCGGCGCGCTGTTGCTGCCCCCCAGAAAGGGAAGCGGGCAGTTTGTTGGCCTGGTCGGCCACGCCCACGCGTTCGAGCAGCCGGCGAGCGCGTTCCAGGCGCTGGCGGGCGGGCAAGGTTGCGCAGAAATCCATCGGAAGGATCACGTTCTCGAGAATGGTCAGGGTGGGCAGCAGCTGGAAGAACTGGAACACCACCCCCACTGTACGCCCGCGCCACACCGCCACCTGGCTCTCGTTGAGCTGGTGGATGCCCGTTTTGCCGATATTCACCTCGCCTCGGGTGGGGCGGTCAATTCCGGCGATGACATTGAGCAGGGTGGATTTTCCGCTGCCCGATTTGCCCACCACTGCCACGAACTCTCCCGGCTGGATGGTCAGGTCGATCCCTTTCAGAGCAGTAAAGGGGCCGGCGGGGGTATCGTAATCTTTGCTTACGCCGCACAGTTCGATGCGAGGTCTTTGCCCGTTGGTGGAGGTTGTCGGTTGAGAACTCAACATAAGGTATTTCCTTACCATAAATTTGATGTACAATATATTCGATACTGAACATATTGTTCGATAGAGAGTATAGAATTTCACCCACTCGCCGTCAATCATCAATCGGTGAAAAAAGTTCATTAATGGACAGATTTACGAAACTGTTCGAAAACGGAGCTGGACATGGCCAATCTGAAAACCGACCGCCGCAGCCAACGCACACAGCAAATATTGCACGAGGCCTTGATGGCCTTGATGCAGGACAAGCGCTACGACGATATCACGGTACAAGACATCATCGACCGGGCGAACGTGGGGCGCTCAACCTTCTACGCCCATTACCAGGATAAAGAAGACCTGATGACCAGCGGGCTGATGCACCTCATGCAAATCATGAGCGGGTTGGTTGGAGCGCCGTCCAAAACAGGCGAAACGCGCATGTTTCCCACCCAGGAACTGTATGAACACGTGCAAGAGAACCAGAACCTGTTCAGGGGCATGGTGCGCGGCCGCGGCCTGGAATTATTCTTCGAAAAGGGACAGGAGTATTGGAGCCAGAAACTTACCGCTGATCTAAAAACACGCATCCCTCAAGGCAATCAGCCTTCTGTGCCGATTGAAGTGATGGCGCAATTCTTAGCCGGCACATTTGTAACCATGCTGCGCTGGTGGCTGGATAACAAAATGCCCTATTCCCCCAAGGAAATGGATGAGATGCTCCAGAAGCTGGTGATGCCCACGATCCAAAGCTGCCTGGAATAAGATTAGTCACCTATAAGGGTTAGATCAATTTATTGCTTTCTTGCGCTCCCGCGCACAAAAGCAAGGATGGAAAGCCCCACGATAGAAAATTTTACAGGGGCAAGTTCGATATCAGAGAACCCCGCAGCATCCATGATGGGAAGTAGCTCCTGCAAATTATGCTCCAATCCACCGCGGAAAATGATCCGCTTCGCGATAGCTTGCTGCAGCGGTTGGACCGGCATCGCAAGATCGACGATCAGCAGCCGGCCCTGTGGCTTAAGCACCCGGTATATTTCCGCGATCCCCTTCCTGCGTGTCTCCTCGGACATGTGGAAAATCATAAAACTGCCCATGACGGCATCGAAGGTGTTATCGGCATAGGGAATATCGTTAATGCTTCCCTGTTGAAATGTTATTTCTTCGCGAGCCTGCTCTGCTTTCCGTTGGCTGTATTCGACCATACCGGGGATAACGTCGATCCCAACCACGTTGCTGGTCGGCCCCGCCTGGCGCTTGGCAGCCAGTGTCAGCGAGCCCGTTCCGCAGCCCACTTCGAGCACGCTGTCCCCGGGTTTTATGAGAGCCAGATCGACCGTCCTCTGGCGTAATACCTGCTCACGCCCGAAGGTCATTTTCCGCATATAGGCATCATATGTGGTCACCATTTGTTCCATTGGACCATTGATCGATCGATCTTCTTCTGAAATCTTCAGTTCATTCATTTTGATCTCTCCCTTTGAAGTTGTATCCTTCAAGCGATTCTTGAATTTATGCAAAGGTTTTTGATAGATGGGCTTTTCTGATCCGACCGTAGGATAGGGCCATCCCCAAAAGCCCCGTCAATGCGATGATAAAGAGGCCGTTGAGTGAAAAGATTGTCTCCATTCCCGGCGCGATCTTGAGAAAATCAGCGGCAAGCGGATGCTGGATAGCATTCGTCAGGCCGTGAAGGAGCACCACCGGCCAGACGGACCCGGTAATCATCCTGAGCTCGTTCCAGAGGATCGAATAGGCAAACGTGTAAAGGTAGAACCTGGGAAGAAAAGTAAGGAAATCTTCCTGTGAATACACCCAGCTCAGCTCGCGAATGTAGGGCAGATGCCAGGTGGCCCACACGACTGCGGTGATCGCGTACCCCAGGAAAGGATTCAGCCCAATGGAAGCCAGTTTGGGCGCCAGGTAGCCGCGCCAGCCAAACTCTTCAAAGATGGCAAATATGAAAAATGCAGCCAGGCCGGGCAACACCATTTGCAGATAAGGTGACCAGGCAAATCCAGCGAGCGAGGTAAACGACAATCCGCCGCCGGCGATCAGGGTGATTCCTACCAAAACCGGGCAGGCAACCATGACAAAGATATACCATCCGGATTTTTTGCGGAAGGCAGGCTTCAACCCTGCATCCGCCCAGTCGCGGGTGACCAGCCGCATCAGGAACGCTACGAACAGAGGCGCCGCTCCCCAGAGGATAAATCCTGGACCCATCGAGCTGGGACTCCCTCCCAGGAGCGGGGCCAGAAATGCCAATCCTGTTACAAATACGGAATAGAGGATGATGGACCGGATGAATATCTTCCGATCAGCGGTGTTCATAGATGCATATCCTTGCTATTGACGGAAAGATAGATTTGATACATACTGTCTCATATCCTGATGATCAAGAGTGTAATCAAGCTGATCGGAAGAAACAAGCATCAATTGAAGCAATTTGTAACATATGAGACAAGGAGACAAAAATGTCTCAACCGGCTAATAATTTACGCGTCAAACGGTCGCAGAAGTTTTTACGCGAAGCTTTGATTGATTTGATTGAGGAGCAAGGATTCGACGCTCTTACGGTGGGAGAGATTGCCGAGCGAGCAATGGTCAGTCGGGCGACATTTTATCGCATCTACCAGGATAAATATGATCTGGTCGAACAAATTTACGCCGAAGCCACCCAGATGTTGTTCAATTCAGTCTCCGAATCCGGCACAGAGCACCCCCCTCAGATGTGGGATCGCTTTTTTGAGCACATTGCTGAATACGAACGGTTGTACAGGGCGCTGCTTGGCCGAAAAGGCAGCCCCTGGTTCGTTATGAAGATGCGTGCCTCGCTGGTCGAATTGGTCAAAGGCTACGAACAGCATCCCAGTTTACAGCGCGCAGCTCAGGCCCGAGAACCTCTTCTATCGGATTACGTGCGGGATATCATCGCCACCATGATGGTAGAAACGATCACCTGGTGGCTTGAGAAAGGCAGACCCTATACCCCGAAAGAGATGGCCTGGCGCTGTGCCTCCCTGGCTTCCGCTATCTTCACGGAAACAAACGCCTGGCAATCCTCATCTAGCCAATAAATTTGTCCAAAGAATTCTTCAGATCCTTCATGGCACGTTCGTAATCATCTTTTTCGACCGCTTCCACCAGGCAACTCTGGATATGATCTTCCAGGATCACCCGACCGACACCATTGAGCGCCGAGCGCACCGCCGCGATTTGCGTGAGAACATCCGGGCAGGGGGTATCATTTTCAACCATCCGTTTGATCGCTCGTACGTGCCCTTCGATACGCGCCAGGCGGTTGAGCACCTGCTGATGGTGTTCGTGCCGGTGTTCGTGCTCAACTCCAATCTCTTGGACTGCCGTCTCATCGAGAAAGTCTTTTTCTGTGTCTTCAATATTTGTGTCCATCGAACTCTCCCACTTCAGCCTGGTGGCTTGATACCATTAATTTACCACACTCTTG
>CAYRHN010000053.1:0-5017 GCA_964424115.1 uncultured Anaerolineaceae bacterium | reverse complement strand
TCCCGCGCCAACCGTCCCGATCTGGAGCCGGTGATGGTGGTGGTCGACGAGCTGGTGGCATTGGCCTGGCAGTCGTCTCCTGCCTTGCGGGACCGCATCTGGCGTTCGATCATCCAGATCACCAGCAAGGGCCGCAAGCTGGGACTGATGCTGGTGGTGGCGACGACCGATCCCACGCACCGCACGCTGGGCCGCGAAGGCCTCACAGTCCGCGATAACTGCGCGGTGTGGACTTTCCGGGTCAAGTCGGGCGCCGCATCTCAGGCGGTGCTGGGCCAGTATGGCGCGGAAGCGCTTGGCAAGGACCAGTTCCTTGTGCGCCTGATCAACGACCTGATCCGCGGAGTAGCTTTCCATCCGTCGGATGATGAGGTCAAGGCGTTCCTGGCCTCGCGCCCGGTCCCCGCGCTGCCAGAGCCTGCCTGGTTGACAGTGAGCGCACCGGAGATCGATCCGTTGCAGGATATCAAGGCGCGCATTATCGACCTGCACCAGCAGGGAAAGTCCACCACGCAGATCTGCAACGAGATCTACGGCACCACCGGCGGGCGTTTTTGGTATTCGGTCAAGAACATCATCGACAACTTTACTTCTACCAACACTTCTACCAAAGAAAGCCTGGTAGAAGGCACACAGGCGGTAGAAGTAGAAGACAACCAAAAGGAGGTCTGATATGCAAGGACAGATGTACGTCATCCGCGAAGGAGAACTGGTTGAGCGGGTTGCCGAGGCGGTAGCCAGATTCAAAAAACGCTATCCGTATCTTGTGCCCGATACCTGCCTGGTCAATATCAAGACGGTGCCGCAGGCCGTGGTGATCAACGGGATCATCGTCGAACCGGTGCAGCATGTTCTCCCAGACCATTTCTGGGTGATGCAGAAGGAGATGCCATGAGCCGTACCACCAAGATCATCTGGGTGATCTATATTTCCCTGCTGGGCGTCCTCCTTCCCCACACGGCCTGGTTGTTCTTCCAGTTTGAGGATCCATCCTGGGGCGCCTGGGCGATGGTGGTTGCCGTGGCTGCTGCCTTCGCCTTCGAAGCGGCGATCGCTGTCCTGACCCACCGCCTGGCGCGGCACATGGAGACCACCCCGAAGCGATTGAATGCCTGGCGGCGTTTCAACTACCGCTACCTGAATGCCTATTCTCTCGGCCTGCTGGTCAGCCTGGCGATCTCCGCCCTGGCGAACCTGGCGCATGCCGTGGAGTTCGGGCAGGAGCTTACGATCTTCACCGAGTGGGGAATCGCGCAGTCCACCTATCAAATGGCCTTCGGCGCGGTTCTTCCCTTCGTTTCCTTTCTCTTCGCCCGCGTGCTTTCCAACGTGAGCGAAGCCGAATCCGAGGAAGATCCCGAGGTGGTCGATCTTCGCCGCCAGCTTTCCGATGTTCGTTCCCAACTGCGCGCCAGCGAGAAGGAACGCGGGGAAGCGCAGGAGGAGGCGAAGAAGGCCATAGAACGCCTGGGGGCTGTGGGTGATCTGTTCACCAAGCTGTTTGCCCCGGCGAAGCGTGAGCGCATTCTGGCCGCCCGCGAACAGTGGCCAGAACTGCCGGCTTCGGCGATCGCGATCATGTGCGATTCATCGCCGTCTTATGTCTGCGAAGTGTTGGGAGGAAAGTGATGAATATTCCTGCTCCAATTCCCTGCAAGAAATGCGGGCGCTTGCCCCAGATCCGTATGCGCAAGTACACCGCGATGATCTACTGCTCCCGCGGTTGCGTGCGCCTGTTCAAGAAGGACGTTGATGAGGCGACCAGGGCCTGGAATGAGGCTAATAAGAGCGAGGTGAAGAATGGCTGAGAAGACTGGTATTGCCTGGTGTGACCATACGCACAATCATTGGATCGGCTGCGAGCCTGTAAGTGAAGGCTGCGCGCATTGCTACGCTGAGCGCGAGAACGAACGCTTTCAGTGGGTCGAGAACTGGAGCGGCCCGCGCCGGTTGACCAGCCCAGCGAACCGTGCTAAGCCGCTGGCCTGGGCAAAAGCCGCGTTGAAAGCTGGCGTGACCCGGCGGGTGTTCTGTTCCAGCCTCGGGGATATCCTGGATCCGAAGGTGCCGGAAGAGTGGCGCCAGGATCTCTGGAAACTGATCGCCGAGTGCGGCCGCGTCAGCCGGGGTCACCTGGAATGGCTGCTGCTGACGAAACGCATTGAGCACGCTGAAAAGATGCTTCCCGATCTCTGGATCAAAGAGCCTCCGAGGTTTGTCCGCCTGGGCGTCACCACCGAGAACCAGCGCAATGCCGACTGGCGTATCCCCAAGTTGTTCGAGGTATGGTCGGGCAAGAACTTTATTTCCGTCGAACCGATGCTGGGACCGGTGGACATTGCTGAATTTTGCGGCAGTCCAGTTCTCGGTAAGTGCGATGACCTGGAACCTGACAGCACGGGCTGGGTGGATCTGCCTGTCTATGCCCACGGGATTGATTGGGTGATCTGCGGCGCGGAATCTGGCCCGCTGGCGCGTCCGATGTCTGAAGGCTGGGTGCGTTGCTTGCGCAATCAATGCGTGACCAACCAGGTGCCTTTCATGCTCAAGCAAATGGTGGTCGGTGGCCAACTTGTCAAACTTCCCTCGTTCGAGGGGTGGGTGTGGGCGCAGTTCCCGGAGGACGTGTGATGGATACTCAATGCACTCATTGCTTCGCGCTGGCATACATGCCGCAGTATATCCGGCCAGCGATCTGTGAGAAACATCTCAATATCGTCATGGTGATCACCCAGCTTGAGCGCGAGAAGCGCCTGGTGACGGTGCGCAGTGTGCAGGTTGAACTGGAACGATATTTCAACCTGCAGATCGAGAATCAAGAGCTTCGCCAACTGCTCTATCAACTAAGGCGCGTAGTCGTCGGAAACGCATACTTTCTGGCTACCCATGATTTCCTGTTTAGAAATTACGAATTCCATTTTAATTTTCCACGCGAGGTTGAAATTTACGACTATCGCCCAAGCGGTGATGCGCATAACATCTACCGGGTTGAGATCTACTGGTCGGAACTTCCAGAGGATGAATCCGGTCCGTACCAGGTGAAGCCGATCTACAGCACCAGGATCGTTGGTAGCCATACCGAGCCTGTCTTCTTGGGTTTTGAGATTCTCAGCTCAGGCGTCAGAGTTGAGGCGCTGGATGCCTGATTTCGTGATCACTACCTTTCACGACCGGGCACGAAGGCGCTGGATTTCTCGCCTGCACACCAGGTATGCCAGTATGCAGGAGGCTAAGCAGGTGACCAGGCAGATGATGGCAGGGTATTCTGTAGCTGCTGAGGTTTGCGGAATGGGACAGGTAGTAGTTTTGTTTGCCGACCGTGGTACTGAAGGGCTGCCGCTATTTGCTGAGCAAAGCGTAGAGGCTGCATGAGCGATACCCTGCATACAACCGTATCCATCCCTGGATATTTTCCTGTCGCTGGTATTGATAGGGAGGAATACCGCGATTTTATTGGCCAGGTATTGCCACGTCGGTTGGTGGAATTGGACCTGAAAAACGGAAATTACCCTCCTGGATTGATATTGCAGGATCACACGGGCGCGTACCAGGTCTTTGGGCATCCAGGTCAAATGCAATATATTTTACCTCTGGTGATGATGGTAAGAATTTGATCGAGATCGGCACAACGAGGAGATATGTCACAACAGATAACAGAGCAATTTGTTTGTTCATGCGGAGAATTGGTTGGCGCAGTTGTGCAAGTTGGCAAGGAGAAATGGATCGACCTCGGAGGAGTGCAGCTTCAATACTTCCGCGGGCGATGTAGCAAATGCAAGTCAATCCTATACTTCAACTCACTGGATTCACGCCTGTATGACCTGGTGAACGATGTGCTGGAGATGCGAAAATGCAACGGGTCTTCGGAACGCTGATCACCGTTGAGTGGAAATATCCTTCCACCTATGCTGGGCGCAGTCCTGCGGATGGGGTTTTTTGCCGCGCCCTTTGGTTCACACCCAGGCATATCAGCACCCTGCAGCAGCCACCAGAAATAGACCGATATTGGTCCCCAGGGTGCGGCTACCACGTTTCGACACGTTTCCTGACACCTTTGATCAAGCAATTATCTCAGGGTACATTGGCGAGTGTTCGCAGGAAACGGCTCCATCGGCGGGTGGTGAAAAAGTATCCATTACTCGCAGATCTCATCGAGGCCGAAGAGCTACAGCGCAGGCCTGGCTATTACAGCGGCCTCACCGATGAGCATTATGCCGAACCTCGCAGGCAATCCGAAGAATGCGAGAAAAGGATCCACGGCTTCCTTCTTGATCACGCTGACGCAATTGTGGAATGGGCTTCCATCCCTGATTATTTGCGGAGCTATTATTGGCCGATAGGATCTGTCCGTTAGCGCCCGTCCAATTATCTGTCCGTTCTGGCCAGCCCCCCTATAGAAAAATCAACAAAATTAATCAACTTTGGCGCTTGACGAAAAAAGTGAGCTCATATAAAATAATCATAACCAGCCACGAGGTGCCCCCCTCACCCCGTGGTTGGGGTTTTTAAGAGGAGAATAGCCCAGAGGGATATTTTTCGCGCAGCTCTATTTTACGAAAATGACGGTTTCAGTCGTGGGGTAAACCATATTTTGTGTAGGTCTTGGCCGACTTGGTAAGTGCTATAATCATTGTAAATCTTTCGAAAGTCAATTTTTCCCACCAATCAAAAGGAGAATGCAATGAGCAACAAAAAAAGGTTCTTTTTCGGTTTAATTTTGCTTGTCATTTTCACGTTTGCACTTGCGGGCTGTGGCGGGGCAACCTATAGCTTGAAATGCAATATTGATACGGAAAGCTTTGATTTCTCGATCGAGGGCGAAAAGGGAGCCTCGGAAACATCCTTCAATAACGAGTCTCAAAGCTATACCTATGATCCAACTGGCCAAATGTCTGCTATCACAGTGACTGTGAACCGGGATGTCACTTTTGAAGAGAGCAAACACAAATACCATATTGAGGGAACGATCACTCTGGACATAAAGACCGATGGATTGACATACGATATTACCGGAACC
>CAYRHN010000052.1:0-5058 GCA_964424115.1 uncultured Anaerolineaceae bacterium | reverse complement strand
ACAAGAATTGGCCAGGAATGGCCAGCGGATTGATGGCTGCGGGGGTCAGGATCCATTAGGTCCCTTTGCCGAATATTCCCAAAAACCGCCTGCTGTTTGCGTGCTAAATCACCAACCGACTTTGGGACAGACACAGTGGGTATGCCTTATTGACATTCTTGAAATTATTTGTATAATACAAATTATAGGATATACAAGTAATCTATTATGGATAAAGACTCTTTTCAACTTCTGTTCGCTGAAACGCTTCAACGGTTAACCAATGATCTGGTCCGTTATGCCGGGCTGCTGGATCGGGTCTGTACCGAAAATCTCAACATTACCGGTTCGCAAGGCTACACATTGCTGGCCATGCCAGACGGCGAGAGCATTTCCATGAATGATCTGAGCCTGAAGATGAAGCTGGCAGGTAGCACGATGACTCGGACGGTCGATCCGCTGGTCAAAAAAGGTCTGGTGGATCGCTACCCGGATGCGGAAGACCGGCGGGTGGTGCGGGTACACCTGACGGACGATGGCATTCGGGCCAAACGGCAGCTGCATGAGACGCTGCAGTGGTTCTTTTCGAGTGTCATGGAGGCAATTCCAGAGGGTGAGCGAGCGCAGGTCATTCAAAGCCTGGAACGGTTGAATGGGGCGATTATGAATGCTCTGCAGTGCTGCTTTCCATCGACGGAACCATAAATTCGTCTCTTTTTTTGTGGAAATGGTTGTAATATACAAATTTTGCTAATAGCAAGAATAATTAGGAGACCAAGATCATGAATGCTTCAACCGGTGTGGATGCTCGTTTATCACAAAAGGAAGTGCGGAATGTATACAACCGGATCGCGCGGGTTTATGACCTGTGGGGAACGCTGACTGAGACCCGTGCCCGCCAGCGGGGGATTGAATTGGCGGATATTCGGGATGGGGAACGGATTTTAGATGTCGCCGCCGGCACCGGTATGATTCTGACGGAGATCGTCCGCCGAAATCCAACCGGCATGACCGCGGCGATTGATATTTCCGAAGGGATGCTGCAAAAAGCGCAGGCCAAGCTGAAGGATACCCGGGCGCAGGTGGAACTGAAACAGGGCAGCGCGTTCGAGATCTCGTACCCATCGGGAACTTTTGATCTGCTCATCAATGGCTATATGTTTGACCTGATGCCCAATACTGCTGTTCCTCAGCTTCTAGCCGAATTCAAACGCGTGCTGAAACCAGACGGCCGGCTTGTGCTAATCAATATGACGGAAGGAGAACGCTGGGGCAGCCACTTCTATGAGTGGATTTACCGCCAGTCACCGGCGCTGGTGGGCGGCTGCCGCGGCGTAAAACTGGCTGGTCCACTTGGACAGGCCGGGTTTAGGGTGATGGTCAGGGAATACCAGCAGCAGTTCTTTTTCCCTTCGGAAGTCATTCTGGCCAAAGCCAGTTGAGGATTAATAGGAAACGAAAGAAAGGAAATGGATCAACCTATTCAACCACGCATAATGGATCGCCAGGCTCGCCGGGCCATCCTCCTCTTAGCTGGCAGCGTGATGCTGATGGAGACAGGCTACGGCATCGTGATGCCCATCTTTGCCAAACGGTTAGGCGAGCTGGGGGCCGGGGTGGAAACCCTGGGTTACATGGCAATCGCCTTTGCCATCGGGCAGCTGATTATGGCGCCGATTCTGGGTTCACTGGCTGACCGGGTCGGCCGACGCCCGGTCATCCTCACTGCGCTGGCAGGTGTGGCGCTGGCCAACCTGGGCTTTCTACTGGTCAATTCATCTTCTGGGTATGTCCTGATCCGCATGGCTCAGGGCGCGGTCACGGCTGGCCTGCTGCCAGCCTCGATCAGCTTTGTGGCGGACGCGGTACCCGATACCCAGCGGGCGCGGTGGGTAGGTCTATTGATGGGCAGCTATGGCGCGGGATTTATTTTTGGCCCGGCGCTGGGCGGCTTTCTATACGATCAGGGAGGATTTGCAGCGCCGTTTACCGTCTCTGCCATCCTGGCCGCGGTTGGTTTATTGGCTACCCTGATATTGGTACCCGAAACGCGCAGGCAGATATCGCCCGACAAAGAACCTGCACCAGCAATAGACCGGAAGCTTCCCGACCCAAGGACCTGGTTCAATGTTGATTTTCGCATCCTGCCGCTGCTGGTGTTAGATTTCCTTGAGGTGTCCATCTTTGCCTTTGTCGAGCCGCAGCTGGCCGTGTATGCCTACCAGGGGCTGCACTACACCTCCAGCCAGTTCGGCCTGATTGTCAGCCTGTATGGATTGTCATTTGTGGCAGGTCAGTTTGGGCTGGGCCGGCTCAGCGACCGCTTTGGCCGCCGGCCGCTGATTGTCCTCGGTTTTATCTTCAAAATCATCTTCTACCTGGGTCTGACCCTGGCGAATGAGTTCTGGCTGTTGGTTCTGGCAGGTGTTTTTGGTGGCGTTGGTGGGGCGCTGATTTCCCCGGCGCTCAGCGCTGCCTACCTGGATCTGACAAGAGAGACTAATCGTTCCCGCGTGATGGGGCTCAAAGAGTCGGCCGCGGCGATGGGCGGAATTCTTGGACCCATGGGGGTGGTGATCGCGAGCCAGTGGATGCCACCGCTCGATATCTTCCGGGTTGCTGCCGGGTTTACCCTGGTCGGTGTCCTGCTAGCCTTCTTTGCACTCGGCTGTTCCAGGAAAAATGGAGCGGTGCGTTCTGGTCGGCCGGTTCGGATCGGCTGCTACCAGCGAGCAGCCGCAGATTAAGCGTGATCTCAAACCAATAAGTCAATTAATCGAGAGGAAACAACGATGATAAAGGCTCACGAATACCAACCGCAGACCATCAAACAGGCCTACAACCGACGGGGCTGGATTTACAGCAAAACCGTCGCCCCAATGGAATGGGAATACCACTTGGAGGCATTGGAACAGGCTAACCTCCAGCCAGGTGAGAAAGTCCTGGAGGTGGCCGTTGGCCCTGGGCTCACTGCTGTAGAAATCGCCAGGCGGGTCGGAAAAAAGGCTGTCTTTTCTGGTATGGACATCTCAACCAGTATGCTGGCCCTCACCGAGCAGCGCCTGCGATCAAGTGGGTTTTCACAGTTTGTATTGAAAGAAGGCAGTGCCACCCAGATCCCGTATTCATCCAACACCTTCGATGTCCTCTACAATGGCTATATGCTCGATCTCATCCCTGAAGAGGAGATGCCGGGTATCCTGGCGGAGTTCAAACGGTTGCTCAAGCCGGGGGGACGGATGATTTTGCTTAACATGAGCAAGGCAGATCAAGAGACCGTTTTATTTCGAGAGAGGCTTTACCAGTTCCTGCCACCAAAGCTTGTTTTGTACCTGATGGGCGGCTGCCGGCCAGTATTGATGGAAGATCTGACCTTGCGAGCGGGCTTTCATCAAGTGCGGCGGACGTATCTGGGCGGTAAAGCACCGTCCGAGATTGTTACCGCAATGAAGCCGGCAAGCGAAAACTAAATTTGGAGCGGTGCATACTGTTTTTTAATGAGCTGTGCGATAATCTCTTGCTGAGGTGATTCATGCTGCCACAACTCTCCCAAGAGGAAATGATCCGGTATTCGCGCCATCTGCTGATCCCGGAAGTCGGGCTTACTGGTCAGCGCAAGCTCAAGGACGCTTCCGTACTGCTGGTGGGCTCTGGCGGGCTCGGTTCGCCTCTGGGCCTGTATCTGGCTGCGGCAGGTATTGGGCATATTGGTATTGTCGATTATGACGTTGTGGATTGTTCGAACTTGCAGCGCCAGGTCATTCACGATACCAGCCGGGTGGGCAAGCTCAAGGTGGAGTCGGCGCGTCAGCGAATGCTTGATCTCAACCCCCACATTCAGGTCGATGCTTATAATGAGGTTTTCAGCGCTGAAAATGCGGAGCAAATCGCTGGCGGTTACGATATCCTTGTGGATGGCACGGATAATTTCCCAACGCGTTACCTGATCAACGATTTGTGTGTATTGACCGGCAGGCCATATGTATACGGTTCGATCTTTCGATTTGAGGGCCAGGTCAGTGTTTTTGATGCGCGCAGCGGGCCGTGCTACCGCTGCCTGTTTCCAGAACCGCCCCCGCCTGGGTCGGTTCCTACTTGTGCGGAGGGTGGTGTGTTTGGCGTACTCCCAGGCACGGTTGGGACACTCCAGGGCACGGAGGTGATCAAAATAATCCTGGGCATCGGTGAGCCGCTGATCGGTCGCCTGCTGCTCTATGATGCACTGGATTTGACCTTTCATACGGTTCAGCTGCGCAAGAACCCGAACTGTAAGATTTGCGGACCCAACCCACAGGTGACTCACCTGATCGATTACGAACAGTTTTGTGGCGTTCCAACCCGCGGCGTACACACACCGTTGGGCATCCCGGAGATTAGCGTACGGGAGCTGGCAGCGCGGCTGGATCGGGGTGAGGCGGTTCACCTGCTGGATGTCCGCGAGGAGCTGGAGGGACAGTTTTCACAGCTTACTGGTGCAAAAGTAATCCCATTAGCCAGGCTGCAAACATGCCTGGACGAGTTGGATCCCTCTGTTGAATGGGTGGTGTTCTGTCGCAACGGGGTGCGTTCAGCACGCGCTGTAGAAGTATTATTGCAGGCTGGCTATTCGCGCATCTCCAACTTGCATGGCGGCATACTTGCCTGGGCAGAAGAAATAAATCCCAGCATGTTTGTTTTGTAAATATCCATCCACGTCTGCCGATATACTCAGAAATATCCCCAAAATAAGTGCCTCGTTACGTCATTGATGATATAATTCAATAGCGATTGAAATATCCAGAAAGGAACCGCATGGATAATGCAGAATTCTCAAAAGAGCAGGTGACAGATTTAGCCCGCTGGCTGAAGGTGCTCGCCGAACCCAATCGACTGCTGCTTCTGGAGCAGATCATTGAGGGGGTGCAGTGTAACTGCGAGTTGGGGAATGCGCTACAACTTGCGCCAAACCTGATTTCTCACCACCTGAGTGTTTTGCGTGAAGTGGGGCTAGTCAATGTCGAACGGGATCCAAAGGATGCGCGATGGGTATATTACTCAATCAATTTGAAGGCATTTGAGGATTTCCGGCAAACTTTTAAC
>CAYRHN010000051.1:2919-5439 GCA_964424115.1 uncultured Anaerolineaceae bacterium | reverse complement strand
GGCTGTCAAGCTGGTCTGCAGTCAGCACGCCTTACACTCCCTTGAAGAAATCAGGTTCCTCCGGCTTTTCAGCCGTCACCGCTGCAATTCGGGTTGTGGCCGTGGCTTCGTCTTCGCCAAAATTGCGCATCCGGAATTCCACTTTGCTCATGATCCCGGCATTCACCAGGCGCATATCCTGCTGGAACTGGGTATCCTTATCCACGATCACGCTGTCGTCGAAGTCATACACCGCCCGGTAAGTCCCGTTCGGCGCCAGCCGCCCCAGGGTGGCCCAGGTGTCCATCGCGTAGAGTAGTTCGTTCAGCGCATTCTCCAGGGCTTTTTGCGTGTCGCTGATGGTGGCGTAGCTGCGCTGGTTGCTGATCTTCAGCTCAGTGGCGGTTTTGTCCACCGTGGCCGGGTTGCTCAGCGTGCCGTAAGCCAGCCCACAGGTGAATTCGATCTTGCGCAGAATGGCATCCAGCCCGTTGAGGATGTTGACCTCGCGCAGGGTTGGCGACCACTCCTTGAACAGGGCGTCGTCCTGTCCGCCGGCATCCAGCGAGCGGTACAGCCGCCGGTTGGGCAGGATCGGTTTGCCGTCCTTGTCTTTGCCGAAGGCCAGCACATCCACGTACAATGCCCGCTGCCCGCTCTCAAACTCCCACAGCAGGTTGGACCATTGCTTATCCGCCTGCTCGATCATCTCTACCGCCCGGCTGTAGCAGCTCACCCCCAGCGGGCTGCTCGGGTCGATATTGTTGGCCAGGGGATATTTGAAGTAGGCAAACAGCGGCCGGTCAATCCCGGTGATGATTGCCTCGGGTTGCAGATCCCGCCAGGCATCCAGTGATTCAAGTGCCACCGGCGTGCCCAGGGTATCCTTCGAGGAGCTGCGGTAGGCCAGGTTGCGGATCACGCAGCCCTCCGCCGTCATGGCATGGTATTCCAGCCGGGTGAAGTAAGATCCACCCACCGTGCGTTGGTCGGCGAATACACAGCTCGTGATGTTGCCGTTGGCGTCAAAGGCTACCGGGTAGAACTGGTCCGCCTGGATAAAATCCACGTCAATATTTTGGCCGTTGATGAACGGCTTCAGCACCAGGCCGCCTTTGGCCGCGCCGATCTCCACCATGCCCCGCAGCTTTGGCAGCACCCGCCCAAATTGCGCCGCCAGGAAATCAGCCCGGCCGCTGCCGCTGATGACGACGCTCATTTCAATCGTCACCGCCCGGGCAATCTCGGCCGCAATGGCTGCCGCCAGGTTCAGGCTGTAGATTCCACTTTCCGGGCTGCACCACGCCGGCCGGTTCTCGTACATCGCCGCCCAGGTTTGCAAAGCGCTGGCCATCTGCGGCGTGATGGCAATATCTACACTCAGCGCTTGTTTGACTGTCGTTTGTCCAAGCATTTTGCTGATTACTCCTTTGATCCATTCGAGGATTTTCTGAAACACAATTCCCTCCTACTGCCCGCGCCGGCGCCAGATGAGATTGGTGGCATACCTCACCCCGTCAATCGCGTGGTTATTTGCATCCGGATATTCACTGATCACATTCCCATACCGATCTTGTTCGTATTCGTAAGTCAGGAACTCGTTGGCTGCCTCCGGCGCCCGCTCCGGGTCGATCACAATCGCCATCAGGCTTTGCAGCCACTTCATCGAATACTTGACCGATTCCGGACCCTTCTCTGCCGGCCGGCAGCTCGCCCCGTACTCGCGAAAATCGGCAATCGATTTCGGCTCGGCACTGTCGGCAATCAACATCTCCTCGGGCGTCACGCCATACGCCACCAGTGCATCCCACAAATGGCGATTCGAGGTTTTCAACCGGCGCAGCTCCCCAAAGATGTACAGGGTCATCCGGGCTGCGTCGTAATGGCATCGGACGTAGTGCGCCGGGTCCGGGTAGAAGCCCCAATCCAGGCCGTGCAGCACCCGGTCAAACTGGCCGATTTCCTCGTCCGTGATGGCCCGCAGCTGCACGTTCTCGAACACCAACCCACCGGCGCTGTTGGCCACGCCCATGTATTCGTGCTCGTAGGCCAGCGGGTTGACCAATTTCAGGTATTCGGCCTCCTCCACAAACGCCTTGCCCAGCCATTTGATCCGGCTGCCCAGTTCCAGGTAAGTGCTCTTGTGTTTGAACTGCGTCGCCTTCGGGATCTTGATGTACCGGTTGACCCAGTTGGCTGCGCTGCGCGGTGGGTTGAACGTCTTGAAGACATAAGCCACATCTCCACCACGGATGGCGCTCTGCTCGATCTTGCGCACGGCCTCTTCCCCGTGAAACTGGTCCAGCTCCTCGAACCACAAGACGCCAATGTAGCCAAATGCCGGCTTGATCGATTTGATCTTGCCTGGTTCGTCTGCCCCGCGGAAATAAATCTTCTGCCCGGTCGCCAGGTAAGTGATTTCCATCGGCGAAACGGTGGATTTGAACTCCGCCTCCAGGCCCAGCTCGTTGATCGCCCACTGCAGCTGGGAGAAAACGCTGTCGCGCAGCGTATCCTTCACCTGGCGCAGGGCCAGCACGT
>CAYRHN010000051.1:0-2819 GCA_964424115.1 uncultured Anaerolineaceae bacterium | reverse complement strand
ACGCTGTCGCGCAGCGTATCCTTCACCTGGCGCAGGGCCAGCACGTGCATCAGTGGGTTGTTCTTGATCAACCAGATTACTGCTAGGCTGACGAAAGTTGATTTCGTCGACCCGCGCCCGCCGTAGAAGATATACTCCGTGTGCAGGTGGTCATGGATGTCATCATAGGCATCCACAAACGAAGGCGCAATCACCCCGATGGGCAGCTCGTACATTCCTTCTGCTTCAACCGCCTGGGTTTCCTCCACCTCTTTGAAGATCAACTGGGCCGGCTTACCGTCGATGCGGTCGTAAGTCCACTTGACGAACTCGATCCAATCCTTGATGCTGATGACCGAGTCTTCCGTGTCGTTGGGAAAACGCACCCGGCCGGTGGTGATGGCATTGGCCACCAGCGTGGCCAGCAAGCGCTTGCCGCTGACCTTCTTCCCATCCAGCTCAACCCTCCTGGATAGCGCACTGCCCAGGAGATCGGTCAAAGCCTTGCTCCTGGGCGGCCTGCCGTGCGGGTTGTTGGTTTTCCCTTTGACGCCAGCCATGTGTTCTTTCTGTAAAACAGATTATGAGCCGCGCAGGCTCTTGGTGGCCGGGCGGGCCTTCTTCCCATCGGCGCGGTCGGCCTGGCTGGCATCCTGCACGATGGGCTGGGCGGAAATATCCAGCACCACGCCCAACCGCCTGCACATGGCCAGCGCCGCCATCTCCTGGATGGCGGTTTCGGGCAGGTCGAGCGTCACCCGGATGCCAAAATCGACGGTCGTCTGCACCTTGTAGACCACCGCCTGGAACTGGATGCCCGCGCTGCCCTGCGGATCTTCAGCCATGTTTTACTGCGCCCTTCCCCCGCGCTTGGTGATGGTGGTCACAGCACGGTTGAAACGATCCTCGACTTTTCCATCATGGTCATCGATTTTGGCAGCCAGGCGGTCAAGCGCTTCCGTCACTTTATCCATCGAGGCACACTCCCGGCTGGATTGCTCATCCAGCCAGTGCTGCCAGGACAAATTCATTTCTTTGATCGCCAGTTGCCATTGCTTTTGCTGCTCGGATTGAAATACCTGGGTTGATTTTCGCTCCTTTGAAAACCAATTCAACATAGCGACGATGATGGAAATGAAGATCAAGGCGAAAACGCAGACCACCGCTATCTGTTCCCAGGCAGTCAGGGGGAATTCAATCCCACTGGCTTGTGTCAGTTGAAAAAGAGTAATCTCATCCATGCCGGCTGCCTTGACCTGATGTTATTCCAACCGGCCAGAGGCTTCGTCGTCCGGATTGATCTCACGAAAATTGTTGAGAAGACTTTCCAGCGAAAAAGATTTCCCGATCAGGGGAACGTGGGCATCCACCAGGGCGTTATGGGTTTTATTCGATACGACGATTTGGACAACGTAACTGAACACAACTACCAAAATCTCAGCCACTTGCCCGGCAACAGAATCCACCGCGCTGATGGCCAGGTCTGGCCAGACGATCTTGGCAACGCTCAGCCCAATCAGCCCGGCCAGGTTGAGGATCGCCGACCATTTCGGGGCATCCCCATCCTTGACCACGCCAAACGTCTTGAGGACGTTGATCAATATGGCAACCAGGGCGGCAAAGCCGACCAATGTGCCAAACGACAAAACCAGGTTGTGAATCTCTTCCATTTCTTTCTCCTTTGGGTTAAACAAAAAGCCCGGATCGCCTCCGTTTCAGGAAGCAATCCGGGCCTTGTTCCGTTACACCTTCGCAGGTGTAGGTTTATTCGATTGAATCCATTATAACCAAAATGTGGATTTTTACAACCTGGTTATCATCAATGGCTGTCACAGCCAATTATCCACCGGGCTACCATTCTCATGGGTCTCCATCACATCCTCATCGTCCACGGCAATGTAACGCTGCGTGACAACTACGTTGGAATGTCCGAGATAGGCAGAAACACCCTTCCAATCCCGCGTGCGTTTCCAGAGCAGATAGGCCCCCCGTCGGCGGAAATCATGCAGGCCCGGGTGCTCAACGCCGGCATCGTCCGCTCGACGATCCACCAACAAACGCAAACTATTGCGGTTGAGAGGCTCCCCCTCGTCCGTGGCAAACAACGGATCGCCTGAAAAAAGTTGGCCACGCATTTTTAAGTATCGGCGCAGCAGGCGCATGGATTTCAGTCCAAAACGAACATAGCGAGATTTATCTGCCTTACCATTTCGAATGTAGGCCCGCCCAGTTGCCAGGTCAATATCTTTCATCCGAAAACCACAGAACTCCGACGCGCGGGCGCAGGTATCCAGCAGGCCGTAGAGGATGGCCATATCTCGATGGCGGTTTGGACCACGACAGGCGGCGACCATCCGCTCCAGGTTCTCCAGGGGAACCCCAGGGCGGGCAACGATCCGTGCGTGTTTGATCCTGACCGTGTCAAATGGATTGCGCCGTTCAATCTCGTACTCCCGCCAATACCAGGCAAACATGGCATGGGCCGGGCGGTAGTAAACCTCCACGCCGCCCGTGTTGTGACTTTCCTGCAAATCGATGAAATATTCTCGCAAATGATTCGATGCTACGTCACCGATCCGAGTAATGCTGAATTCAGCCAGGATGAAAGCTGCCAGCTTTCGCAAAACCCGGTGATAAGTATCAATGGTGGAAGACCTGTTCCCGGCAGCACGACAAACCTGGATGAAGGTTTCAACCACTTCTGTCAGCTTTTCGGGGATTATAGAAATTGCGCGCTCATGCGCTGTGGGTTTGGAAAACATATCGCCTCCAACACCGCCATATATGGGGGTTGAAGGCGAAAAAACAGGGGGTTACCGCCATCTGTGCCGAGACTGGGG
>CAYRHN010000050.1:0-5444 GCA_964424115.1 uncultured Anaerolineaceae bacterium | reverse complement strand
AGGAACAAACACAGGCTGCTGCGGGCAACAGAACTCAACAGACAGGCGGGATCGATATCCGTAACCTGACCTTTGGCTACGTTG
The DNA here is from genome assembly GCA_964424115.1 of uncultured Anaerolineaceae bacterium. Classification (GTDB taxonomy): domain Bacteria; phylum Chloroflexota; class Anaerolineae; order Anaerolineales; family Anaerolineaceae; genus CAYRHN01. The sequence goes on along the minus strand of CAYRHN010000050.1, from coordinate 5,360 downwards.
ATGGCCAACCTGTGCTGCAGAATGTGAGTTTTTCCGTGGTACCGGGCGAGCATGTCGCCCTGGTCGGGCGCACCGGGGCCGGGAAGAGCAGTATTCTAAACCTGTTAGGCGGGCTGTATGCGCCCTGGGAAGGTTCGATCCAGGTGGACGCGATGGACCCGCGCCAGTTAAATGAGACCGAAAGGCGCACCGTCATTGGTGTGGTGCCCCAGGCCGTGCAGTTGTTCAGCGGAACGGTGCTGGACAACCTGACCCTGGGTGACCATAGCGTGCCGTTTGATGCTGTCGAACGCGCCGTGCGAATCGCTGGAGCGGAGGCCTTGATCCTGGCTTTACCCAATGGTTATGAAACCCTCATCAATAACGGCTCAGGCAGTGGTGTGCAGCTCTCCTCTGGACAGCGCCAGATGCTCTCACTGGTGCGCGCCCTGATCTGGGATCCGGTCGTGCTCCTATTTGACGAGGCCACCTCGGCCATCGACAGCGCCAGCGAGGCTGCCTTCCGCCAGGCATTGCTGGCCGAATCTTCGCGCCACCAGCGGGCCATCCTGACGGTGGCTCACCGTCTCTCCACCGCCCGAGAGGCGGACAGGGTGATCGTGCTCGAAAACGGGCGCGTCATGGAAACAGGTACACCCGCGGTATTGATCCAAAAAGGCGGACGCTTTGCCGCCCTGCTGGAATTGGAGTCCGCCGGCTGGGATTGGCGCACCGACACGCCGGTTCTTGCAAAATCGTAGTTTCAAGGAGAACGCATATGCCGAAAGATTATTATGTTCAGCCGGAAGCCCCGGACCCCGTATTGAGCGAGGAGCAAGTTCTCACGTTGGCTCGCCGGCACCTCCCCACCGCCCAATGCGTGACCGCGGTGGACGAAACCGGCGGTGAAGCGCGCACCTACTTCATCGATGATGCCTATCTTCTCAAGACCCAGCGCCCGCACAAGCTGCGTCCGCGCACCAGCCTGAAAAAGGAAGTGGTCTTTCTTCAACAACTCGAAGGGGTGAAAGGATTGAACGTGCCCAGGGTCATCGGGCACGGGCACCCAGAGCCTTTGATCGAATACACCTTGATGACGCGCATGCCGGGGATTGCTTTTCGCAACGCAAAACTCGAAGGGGAAAGCCGTCGAACAGCACTAAAAGGGCTGGGCAGTATGCTTCGTCGGGTTCACAGCATTCCCCAGGAACCGCTGCGCGAAAGCAACCTGTTCTTCGGCGACCAGTCCGCGGTGGATATCCGCTGGCGCATGGGCAGCGTGTTCGATGATCTGGCCGAGATGATCCACAAGGAGGGAAAGGTCTGGAACTATCCGCTTGCGCCGGAGATCATCGGCCGCCGCCTGATGCTCACCCTGCCGGCTAAAAAGCAGATTGTCGCGTTGCATTCCAACCCCGGACCGGAGCATACTTTTGTGGACCCGGCGACTGGGAAGCTGACTGGCATTATTGACTTTGGCGATGCTTACTTCAGTCACCCGGTCAATGACCTGCGCCGCTACCGCGCCCCAGAAGACCGGGCGGCCGTGTTGGCCGGTTACCTGGAAGAGGGACCCGTCGATGATGATTTTATGGCGGCATGGTGGGTGGCCTGCGCCCAGAGTGATATCACCGCCGTCGCGCTTTCCCCCGAGCTCAGGGAAGCCGCTGCCGCGGAATTAGATCAAATTCTTTCAGAGATATAAGAAAGGGCAAAACGAATGAAATGGGTTACTCGTTCTCACGTCCATGTCGACCGCGTGGCCTGCCCGTGGTTGATCTCCCGATTTGTCGACAATGAGGCGGAATTTCTGTTCGTCCCCAAAGGCGAAATTGATCGAGTCGCCAAGGAGATGGGGGCCATTCCATTCGATGCTCCGGGTGTAGAGTTGGGCCATCATGAAAATCGCTGCTCATTCGAATCGATCATGCTCAAGTATGACCTGAAAGAGCCCGGTCTGATTCGCCTGGCGCAGATCATCCATTCAGCCGACGTGGCCGAGGACATCGACAAAGATCCCATCGCGCGTGGATTAGAAGCGATTGCCTCGGGTTACAGCCTGCGCTTCCCGGAGGATTTGGAGAATCTGGCGCACCAGTTCGAGGTCTATGATGCCCTCTATGCCTGGTGCCGTCTTGATGTGGCGAAAACATAGTAAACCCAGAATTGCTCATCGATAAAAACATCGCACTCTGGCAAAACGAGAAAGTTGCGAGTAGAGGATGAAGTGATGAACCAGCAAGAAATGTTTCAACATAAAATATTTATGAACGCTCTTCGCCACGTAGCCGAGCTTGGCGCGGTAGCAGCGATGACAGCGCCAAAGAGCGGCGGGCAGTTATTATCCAGGGGGGCGAAATCATTTATTGAGACCGTGATTGTGGAAGACCGAGAAACTCTGGCACGCCTAGCTACCTGGCTGCGCGAGCGTGGCACCAAGCTAAAGTCACCCATCTGGTTTCGCGATGCGGAAACTGCTGAAAAGCTGGATTTGGTGCTGTTTATTGGGCTGGCCAAATGGTATCCTCCGGTATATGACTGTGGGGCATGCGGTTATGCAACCTGCGCGGAGTTTTTACGGGCTCGCGAGCACCAAAAACCGGAGGGGATGGAGGATTGGGAGTTCCCTGGACCGATTTGCCAGATTCGAAGTATTGACCTGGGCATTGCAGTGGGATCTGCGGCAAAAATTGCCAGCCTGAATAACGTGGATGCGCGCTGTCAGACGCGCATTGCTGCCGCGGCAAGACACCTGGGAATCATCAAGGCGGATCTGGCAGTTGCCCTATCGATGAGCGTCAGTCATAAGAACATTTTCTTTGATCGTAAGATGCCTGAGGTGACATTCGAGGAGCCGCCAGCTGATTAATCCTAAGATAGAATTCTTTGCCACGGCATGCTGGAAATCGGATGGACCCTTCCGTGAGATCGGGACCCCTGATGAGGTACGATCCCACGGAAATGTCGCAGCGCCGAAGATCACTTCACTGCGCGGATGAACCCAATCATCGAGAAATACTGATCCAGATGAGCCGCTTCGCGGAATCCCACCTGCTCGAGCGTACGGATCCACTTTTCAGAATCCAGCTCCTTTCGATGATGCAGGATCATCGCCAGACTGAAAGACGACCGAGGGCCAATCAAATCAGCAATCAAAAGGCGCCCGTCTGGCTTGAGCACCCGGTAGATTTCGGCAAATCCCTTGCGCTGCAGGTCGTCTGAGGGTAGATGATGGATCATCAAACTGGCCGTGACCACATCGAAAGATGCATCTGGAAATGGCAGCGCCTCGATCACACCCACGCGGAAATCGATCTGCAGGCCTTTCCGCTGCGCTTTGCGCTGCGCCACCGCGATCATCTCAGGAGAGGGGTCAACGCCAGCCGCTTCCCCGCCAGGCCCAACCCGCAATTTACCAGGAATGGTCACGCCTCCCGTACCGCAGCCCACATCCAGCAGGTTCTCACCTGGCTTGAGCAGGGACACATCAATCGTCATCTTGCGCAAGCGGCCCGCCTGCCCAAAGGTTAACAGGTTGGTCAGAAAATCATAAGCGGATGCCCACCGGATCAAGATCCCCTCGGTCCTGGCCGGGGCTGTGTGCGAATGAAATTGAGACATCAAAACCCTCCCATGTGGGCCTGGAGCATCTGCACCAGGCTGCTGCCGCCAAGGTAGATCCCAACGGCGATTAGAACCAGCACAATTAGAATGGAAGCGGGGATGATCCATTTTTTCTTATTCATTGTTGTATCTCCTATTGTATTTCTTATGTTTGATAGCGCCGTTGATTATTCATACGCCAGCGTCTGGCGCACGGTCATTTGAGCGGCGTTCCAGGCCGGGTAAAAGCTGGCCAGGGCCGCCAGCAGCAAAGCGATTCCCAGCCACAACACCATCCCCAGCGGCGAAACGGCAAACCGCAGGGGTGCTTCGAAAAACGTCATGCCAAAGGTGTAGCTCACGAAGCGGCTGACCGGCCAGGCCAGCGCCACCGCCAGACCCCAGCTCAATCCGCCAATGATCATCCCCTCGGCCACGATGATGCGCAGCACCGCCGCGGTCGAAGCGCCGATGGCGCGCAGCACGCCAATCTCGCGCTGGCGCTCGAGCACATTGATGCTCATAGTTGAGGCTAACCCCAATCCGCCGACGATCAGCACTAACACCGACATCATCACCAGGAACGAGGCCAGGATCAGCAGGTGTTCTTCGATGGCCTTGCGCACCTGGGCTAACTGCTGGCTGGCGCTCACGTCCAGCCCGGCGGCAGATAACGCGCCTTCCATTCGTTGGGTGATCTCCGCCACCGCTTCGGGCGCCCGGTCATCCGTCACCACCACCACGCTCTGCGTCAGCCCGCTCAGGCCGGTAGCCGCGACGAAAGCCTCCTGGTTGGCGTAGGCTGCCGGCAGCGACATGATCTCCTGCACCACACCTACCACCTGCCAGGTCTGCTCGGTTCCGCCAATGCGCAGGGTCACCTGGCTGCCAACCTCCAGGCCGGGTTCTTTCGAGAGTAAGGCATGGTTTACCACCAGAGCATTGGTGTCATCCGGCCGCAGCCAGCGCCCGGCGATGACGGGAAGCTCGGTCATCAACAGGGTGGTGGATGGCGGGGCGACCAGGTTGTAGCGGTTGCTCAGCGTGCCGTCGGGATATACCAGCTCTGCTTTGGCCCCGCCCCAGCTTTCCACCATAGCCACCCCATCCAGAGAGCGGATGGTTTTCTCCACGCGCGCTGCGGGGTAGGGCTGGCTGAACCAAAACTGCACGTCGTACCGGGCGGCATCATATCGGGCGGCCACAGTCGAATCCATCGAGGCCAGCACGTTCATGGCGACGATGAACCCCGCCCCGCCTGCCGCCAGCGTGACCAGCGTCAGCGCCAGGCGAGCGCGGCGGCGAAAGGTGTTGCGAAGTGAGAGCAGGAAGGGCCGCGAGAAGATGGTGGATGGTAGATCACTGATAGATAATCGCGTGGTGGAAACGCCGGCAATCCCATAGTCGTTGATGGCCTGGCGCACCGTGACCCGGCTGCCGCGCAGGATGGGAAAAGCGGCGGCGGCCAAAGGGATGAGCAGCCCCACTCCGGCTTGCAAAGCAAATGCCCAGAAGGGGATCGTATCGCTGAAGATTTGAAAGTTCAGCATCCCGGCGGCAAAACTGGCATAGCCGCGCCCGGCCAGCACTGCCAGCGGTATCCCGACCACCAGCCCCATCAAGCCCAGGAACAGGACCATCCCGAAGTAAATCACCGCCACCTGGCGAGCCCGCCCGCCCACGGCTTTCATCACGCCAATCTGCCGGATTTGCTGCGCCAGCAGAGCCGAGATCATGTTGGCGGTGAGCACACCGCTTAAGCCCAATGCCAGCAGCCC
>CAYRHN010000049.1:0-6057 GCA_964424115.1 uncultured Anaerolineaceae bacterium | reverse complement strand
GGTCCGCGCCGGTTGGGTGCGCGTGGATCTATAATCATCTTTTCGAAATAACCCAAGTTGCCAATCAATCTCGATCCCTCTGATGCAATACCTCCTTCCAGGTAGCAACTTGGGTTCATTATGTGATTATTTTGCCTGGCTGTGGAATCCCCGTCGCATCTGAGCAGCACTTAAGGGATTTATGGTTTAATAAAGGCAGGAAAACGTTGAATTTGCCTGCCGAAACTTCGTCTGCGCCCAGATCAGGCCAGCTGCCAGCCGGCCAGGGCCGCGCGTCGCCATCGATGTCCACGATGGAAAGACCGTCCAGGCCTGCCCCAACTGCGGCAGAAGTGATTTGAATGTGGTATCCATCTTCCTCAAATGAGGCGGGGCCATCGATCGTGTTCATTATCGTCACCGCGCCGGTCTGGAAAACTGTGTTGGCATCTGTCAGGTTGGTATCTCTCACGGCTAGAGATTGGCTGGCACGATCAACGGCCATTTATTCTCAAGGCCTCTGATATTGAATTACCATCTTCTTTCCAGACATTTTCTTTTTAGAATCATTAACGAACAACCAGTGGAAGATAAATCGGCAGGAGCAATGTCTCTGAGTAAACAACCGGGCGCAGGCGGAATTCTTCCAGATTACCGGTGGTGGACATATATTTCACGCGGAATTCATCTGGAAAACACGTCCCTAGCACGGTGGTACGTGTGGGAAGGTTAGATGTATGGAAAAAGTATGTGATTCCCCCCATATCCGATCCGCCATCGATGTCCATCCAATAGCGTGAACGGTCGATCACCTGGTTGTCACAAGTTGTTAAAATGCCGGCCCGCCCAGTTTCGTCATTGAGCGCATGCTGCGATGCCTGATCGGGAGACTCCGCATAGTTGAACCACACGGAACCACTCCGAAAGGCGATAGTAGAGTTGGGTATGTACTGGATGTAAATGTCAAAAGACGCCTTTCCATAGCCATTACCGCGCGAGTTGAGCAAAATGATTTCCTGGGTATCGGTATTCGTGATCCGATACTGGGCCGCTGTGATGCGATAGCTGCTGCCCTCATTCGCAGGAGACAAATACGTGTAAGTCGAGTGAGAAACATGATACTTGCCAACCTCCGCGCTTCCGGTGAGGTCGGCCACCATTGTATAGTTCATCAGCCGGTCTTGGGTTTGCATATCGGTGAACAGCGTGTGAGCCCATGTGTCATTGGTGACCCATTGGGTGCCGTTCCAAAAAAAAGCGCCACGATGGTTTTCCGGGGTTCCATCTGGAGTTCCCACTTCGATATCCCCACCTGGCTCAACATGCACGTGGATTGTTGATCCATACCTTCTAAACTCATCCGCGCCCAGGTCGGCGACTGTTTCATAGACGGAGACAGATTCGTTATCAATATCGCGATAATCGGAAGTTGTTAAAATCGACCTGTCGCGTGCCGGGGACGTTTCGGCGATGTGGAAATAAGTATTCAAGTTTACAGGATCTAAACCGATGAACAGCGGGTCGCCGGTATAGGCGTGTTGAACAGTTACACTCCCGCTGCCGGTTGTATTTGTGCCATTCGCCCAGGTACTTCCGCCGCCCCACAAGACGCCATCTACCGTTCCTGAGCTGGGCGCGGTTATTGAAAAGGCCGACGCCTGACCGGCGGCCAGAATATTGGTTGCCATCAGGGTAGAATCCCCATTCAGGCTGACCCCCTCACCTGTGCCGCCTGTATTGCGGGCGAGCGTAACGTGATCAAGGGTGATCTGAGCGCTGTTGGCAGCCAACCCGGTACCCGTCGCCCCAGTTTGTGTCACCGCATTATCCGCCAGCAGGCTAATTTCCACCTTCAGATGCCCCCCGGTCACAGAGATACCCCCTCCTTCCACAGACGCGCTGTTGCCGAAGATCCACGAGCGAGTCATGCTGGAATTCCCATTTGCACTATTCAGGGTGATACCACCACCCGTTTCTGCGGCAGTGTTGCTGATCACCCGGCTGGATATTAGGATCAGGCTGGATGAATTGGAGAGATAAATTCCGCCCCCTGATCCGGATGCCTGGTTGTTACTAATCACACAGCGCTGCATGGATAACTGGACACCAGCCCCTGATACCCCTGCGCCCTGGCTGGACTGACCATTTTTGATCTGTATGCCATCCAGCGTGACTTCAATGGGTTGGCCTGGGTTCCCATCGATGAGGATCGTCCGCCCGAGGTGCTGCGCATCGAAGACGGTTGGGAACGTAAACGGCTGCGGGTCATACCAATCCGTTGTTCGAAAGCCGCCTTGCAGAATCAGGCTCTTGGTAATGAGAAGTACCTGGCTCATTCCAACAGGTATGGTGTAATTTCCTGTGGCAATCCGAATGACGCTTCCTGTTTGTGCAGCGTCTACCGCAGCTTGCGGATGACTATAGCAGGGAGTAAATCCCGCACAGTCACCCGCAGGAGCTACATACAAAATTGCGGGGATCGAAGCTGCCACGGCTGACGTTATACGATTTGGCAGAACCAGTTGGAAGATCATCAAAAACGTTATATAAACGAGGATGGGCCTGGATTTCATATTGTTTCTCTCCTTGCTCTGGTTCACTTACTTCATCACCATCGGGATAAATATGCTGTGATCGAGATTCACCGCAGAAGCGTACCCGATCTGGTAGATCGAGCCGTTGTAACCGGAATACCACATCTTGAAGGTTGATCCTACCAGAAGCACTGCCGTGTGATCCGCGGCCTGTCCATCCCACGCTCCGAATGCGCCCTGTGGAAGCACCATCCCTTTGCGTGTCCAATGCGATCCATCTGGCGAGGTCGCGTACCCCACCTGGCACCGGTCACCCGCCGGGTTGCAGCCGGAATACCACATGTGGAACCCTACGCCATCGTTAATGACCCGTGGATGATAAGCTGTTTGATCCCACCCGCCGCTGCCAATGGCGATGACCGGGTTGCCTGCGTATTTTGTCCAGGTGATGCCATCCGGCGAAGTGGCGTAGCCAATGCCGCCGTTCACCCCGCCGCGATACCACATGTGGTACAGGCTGCCCACCTTGACCACATTGGGCGCGCCAACATAGACCGCATCCCAACTGCCGTTCGTCCCATAAGAGAGCACCGGGTTGGCACCATAACGCGTCCAGATCATCCCGTCTGGAGAAGTTGCGTATCCCACCTGGCCTGCATCCGAAGCGTTTAGCCCGGTGTACCACATCTTGTAGGTGCTGCCGTCTTTGATCACTGTGGGGAAGCCAATTTTAGCGTCCCACGCGCCGGTTGGGCCAGGAGTAAATATTGGGGAACTGCCCTGCCGCGTCCAGGTAATGCCATCTGGTGATGTCGCATACCCTATTTTTCGGGTGGTGTCAGCCGCGCTCGACCCGGCATACCACATCTTATAGGTTGCTGCATCTAATATCACGCTGGGGGCAAAGGTGAATTGGTCATCCCATGCGCCAGACGCCCCCGTGCTGAGCACCGGGTTGCCGGGCAGTTTCGTCCAGGCGCTGGGCACAAGGGGGGCCATCAATAGGGTTTGAGCCTGGGCGGGTAGTTGCGCACCCAAAACCACGAACAGCAGGAAAAGGAACAAAATTAATCGAGCCGATGTCAGCAAATGCGTTTTTTGGTTCATAGCATACTCCTCCATAATAAGATCCACAGAGTCGTTGATATAATCTGCGCTGTGTTCCTGATGGCTTGCCTTCTTATCTGCGAATCAATGGGAGACAGACATTATATTCCTCTACCACTTCCCCAAATGTTGCGGTGTAGGGGTATATCCAGTTCTTCACGCGTTGATCCAGCCAGACGACCTGCACCTGATCTTGATGAATGACCGTATCGACGGCATAATGATTGAGGGTGTCATTATTGGCAGCATCGGACGGATCCGTGATTTCGCCCCAATTCGCGCCGCCATCGATTGATTGGATTGCGCGCACCTGGTTTTTATATGGGTAAGTCCCATAATCGGTCCAGACCACAATCATTTCATCATCCGTCACACCTGTCTGGTGGGCCAGCACTTCTAAGGCGATCGATTGATCTACCCGGTCTTTGACCCGGGCCGGTAAATTATCTGGGCCAATCAGCGTTGGCTGGCTCCAGTTTTCACCGCTATCTACGCTGCGGATAAACATGAGTTGGAGCTTTTCGGTTCTCCCGTTCTCGACGGCAAAGGCTAAGTACAAGACACCCGGTTCGGTTACTGTCAGCGATGGATAACGCACCACGCCAGGATATAAAGGATCGGCGACATTCGGGCTGATTGGTTTAGCCGTTTCCCAGCTAAGGCCCCCATCGAATGAACGGGTAAGGAAGATGCGTGTGTCTTCGGTGGTAGTCTCATCAAACACCAGGTACAGCACACCGTTGGCATCCATCTTCATGTTCAGGCTGTCAACCTTTAGGATGCTGGCAATCGATGAATCAGGGTAAGGAATTTCGGCCAGCGCGCTCCAGGAAGCGCCGTAATCGGTAGAATGAATGGCGTAAATGTGTTCCACACCCACTTCATAGGTACGCATGGCCACGATAAAATGGCTGCCCTGACCACTGCGCGGATCGATCACCAATACCGGGTTGACCTGATTGGGCTCGCGGCTGTCGGCGGGGATAATATCCAGGTTGGCCGACCAGGTCTTTCCCCCATCGGTAGAGCGAGTGAAGAAAATATCATGCTCGGTATTTCCATTGAAATTGCCCATCCAGGCAATATTAACGGCATGGTCGCCGCCTACAGCCATACTGGTCATCGACAGAGTCGTCTCGTGGTTGATTGAAACCGGGGCGCTCCAGGTGCGACCGCGGTTGGTGGAAGACCAGATCCAGGATTGCATTTCGGTAGCCGGTGGGTTACGGCTGACCAGCACTTCCCCCTGGCTTTGAACGGCATAGAGCACACCGGCTGGATCAGAAGCCAGTGTGACATCATAGCCCGTGCCTGTTCCGTTGCCCACCCGGTAGTTGGTACTCCAGACACTCTGGGCAATAACCACCATTGGGATCGCCATAAACCCCGCGAAAAATATAAAGAGAGAAATGAAATGCAGCCGGTGTTTTTTTTGAACTATCGGAGTTAACCGGCTGATCGAACGATATCGAGATGTTTGGAATAGTGTTTTCATTTTTCCTTCTGCTAGAGTGTGGCCTTTTAGCGCTGCTTTGCTGTTCGATGAAAGCATCGGCTTATACGGTCATCGGATGGTCATAGGTAGAAACACGAAATGGTCAAAACTCGGGGTCATTGCCGCAGCGTACGGGATTCTCAGGGATGAATTTTGGCGGGCATCGCGCCAGATGGCATTCACCACGCCGTTCGAAGTGACCAATTCCGGAAAATCAGTTATCCCCTTTCTCGCGCGAGTCAGTCCGTTTCTGAGGTGGCGTGCAGTGTGAAGGTTTCACTGCCAACTGGCGCATAAGCACAGTAAATTCATCCAAATTCTTGAAAGAATAACTTCGCTTCTCATCTAGTGGCCGTACGTCCCCACAGATACGCTCTGACGCATCTGTATCGGCATACAGGCGTAACAGATAGGTTTTGATCAATCGCATTCGTCCTCCATAGCGCATACGATATCAAATTCGATTGCCACACCTTTGCCAAATTGGGGGGAAATCTGATAAAGGCGAGAATCAAAAAGAGCTGTCTGAACAGAGACAGTTCCTTAGGTGATAACGTGTGTGATTACCCGGTTCTTTTGCTTTTTATCGTGAGGTAAAGCTGCTGGAGTTCGGTTTGCGGTTCGATCCCAAGCTCTTTTTCCAGGTCCTTTTCAAGACGGTGGTACAATTTCAACGCGCTAGCCCGGTCTCCCAGCGCCAGGGCGGCGCGCATACCCAGCGCAACTGCCTGTTCCTGCCAGCTGTTATGCAGCAGGACCCGGCGCGCAAGGGTCAGGCAGGCAGGCGCATCTCCAGCCGATAGGCACTCCGCCGCTCGAGCAAGAAGCGCCTGTTCATATTGATCCGCGAAATGCTGCCGGAGGGGAAGCGTCCACTCCACATAACGAATCAAAGGCAAGAACTCACCCTGGTAAATCGATAGGGCTTGCTCCCATTGTCTG
>CAYRHN010000048.1:0-6704 GCA_964424115.1 uncultured Anaerolineaceae bacterium | reverse complement strand
CTGAAGTCCTTTCCGTCGGCCTGCAGGGACCCAACAACTGGTTCAGCGGACGTTTCACCTCCAACCCATTTACCCCAGCCAATTTCTGGCGCTTCATCGTTCATTACCGCGAACGCCTGGCGATGAGCGGCGCAGACATCTATGCCCTGGCGTGCTGCGGAGGGACGCGCTATGTCGAAGAACTACAGAAGCAGGGCATGGAGATCATCGCGGTGGAGAAGAATACCCTGACCAAAATCTCTATGAAAAGCCCCATCACGCTCATTCCACCCATTCCAGACAGTTATGTCGAGCAGGATTTCGAAACCCGGCTGGCGGCTCACCTGCTGGACAGGGATGAGGATGGCCTACCCAAGCATCGCGTGACCATATTCCCCGATCTAGAAGGAGTAGCGGTTTCAGCAGGCCTGGCGCACCAGTTGACCACCAATACGGAGATCATCCAGGCGTTTCCTGATGGAATCTACTGGTTTGACACCCACTGGCGCAGCAAGAGCGCTCTTCTGCGAGAACTGGTCACCCGTGCGCGGTTGGAGTTCGACCCCGCTTTAGAGTCCAGCCTGGGAGACAGCTACTTACAGCACACCTGGGAAACCTGGATCAGCGCGCCCGGCAGGCGCTGCCTGTTTGTTTTTGACGGGTTGGAGTATTGGGATTTCAACTTGTGCAGATTGTTTGAGAAGACGGTCGCAGGCATATGTTTTGTGATCACCTGTGCTGACTCAATAAACTGCGCCGCATGGGTAAAACAACATATTCATCCATTGTGCATATCGAGTATCGGAAAAACGTGAAGCCCTGAGTTCCGAAGAACGCAAGGTGTTGAAACAACTATTTGAATACGCGCCGAAATTGAAAATGGCCTATGCTTTACAAGACCATCACGGCAGATCCCAGAGAACCAAACTTATCTTTCAGCGATTCTGGTCTATAATACTTATCAGTAGTTTTGCATTTTTAACAATTGCATAGCAAAAGGCCACGGTTCGCCTGATAATTGGGTTTGCGAGAACTCAAACCAGGAGGAACCATGGCCCAGCCCATTATCATCCAAGATGCAATCTTACGCAACTATCTGCGAGGATTTCGTGACACCTTCAGCATGCCCCACTGGAAGTACTTTGTGACCGTACAGCTGGGGATGATCCACTGCCAGGCATCACGAACGCTATCGGGGATGCTGCGTGAAGTTGCAGTATGGGTGAGCGTGGGCGGGCTCAGTCGTTTCCTGATCAGTCCAGCCTGGTCTGTGCAAGCACTGGCGGAGGCTCGTTATCGCAGTTATTGTGCGGAAGTAATACCGCTGGTGGCCGAAGCCCATGCCCAACAAGTTGCGCAGCGAGTGAAACAGCGCGGGCGTCCAGCCTCAACCGTCGTGACAGGTTATCTCATCCTGGACGACTCCACGCATGTCAAGCGCTATGCAAAGCACATGGAAGGCCTGGGGTGGCACTACTCCAGCACAGATCAGCGTGCGATGCCAGGGCACAGTCTGTTTGAAGGCGTGTACGTTGTGGAAGGGCACCAATACCCGCTCTCGCCACAGATGTATCGCCAGAAAGCAGTCTGCGAACGAGAAGGTGTGCCCTTTCGGAGCAAAGTAGACCTGGCAGAGGAGACCATTCAGACGTTTGAGCCACTTGCGGATACCTGCACTCATGTGTTGGTAGACAGTTGGTACGTCAACAAGCGCATCTGGAAGGCCGTCAAAACTCGTCACTGGGATTTGACGGGTGGTTTGAAGAAAAACCACAAGCTGTGCACAAGCGACGTGGCAGGCAACTCGGTCTGGATGCGGGTAGACGACTATGCGGAAGAGCTTCCCAACGAAGCTTTTCAGCCGGTGATCTGGCCCAACCAGGAAGGCGGACAAACTGTCTTTGCCTGCCTGATCCGCACAAGGGTCAAGAAACTGGGCACCTGTCAGGTGTTGATCGTCAAAACCAAGCTTGACGACAAGCCCCGTTTCTATATCACCACTCGTCTCACCGACAGCCTGGAGCAGGTGGTGCAAGCCATGGCACTACGCTGGACTGTGGAAACGTTATTTGCTGATTTTAAAGAACTGATGGGCAGCGATCAGTATCAACTGCATTCTGCCGAAGCGATCATTCGCTTTTGGGCGTTGGGGCTGTGCTTGTACCAATTCCTGGACAGCCTGCGCCACCGACTGAAACGAGTTTATCTCAAAGATTTCACCCTGGGCGAAACACTGGCCTGGGTGAAGGAGCGGAACGAAATGCACAAGATCAATTGGGTTTGCCGACAGGCCTCTGCTGGAGCGACGGCTCAGTCGATCCGCTCTTATTTGGCCCCGGCACTACCCGTTTTGAGTGTCAATTGTTAAATCTGCAAAACTACTGACTTATGTTGAGCCGTAGTATCATGCTCAATTAATTGTGACAATTATTCAATATGTCACACTAAAATTGATTTGCTATACAGTGATTCTGCAGTATAGCTTATATCTACATCATTAATGGTTAGGCGCTGAAATCAATCGCAAAATTCTAAAAGGGAAAAATCATGGACATTATCTCAAAAATTACAGATAAGTTTAGCCCTCCGACTGATAATTTGTACAAGTTTTTGGCTTTGTTGGGAATCATAGTATTTTTGGCTAGCTGGATTTTGCCGTTATTGTCAATACAACAGACAGAAGAAGAGCTAAACATCATAGAACCACAAGTATACAAGTACGCAGAACGAGTTGATATTTGGATCAATGATTCGGAATCTCTACAAAATGATCCTACTGCATCAGAACAAGCAAAGGATGAGAACGAAAAAACTCTAAAAGAGTTAAAAATTGAAGGCGCAGAATTACAAGGAAAGATGCAACAAATATATCGGTTAAAAAACAAAATTGAAAATTTGAAAAGTTTTAGCCTTCTAGGGCAAATAATTAGTTGTATCTTCATTTTTGGGGGAGGCTATATGTGGTATAAAAAAACTCAGGCACCTATAGATAAAATTTTACAAAATGAGAGTGAAAGTAAACAATTAAGCCAAAACAAAGCAAATCAGAACAATTCGAGAAAAAATAAGCCGGAGATAACTAATTCCAAGAAAAAACTGTAATTACGTTTGCAAAATCACTCCTAACACCGTTTGCAGCGGACGGGTGGATGGATTCAGATCCAAAAGGGTGATTCTGGCTTTAGCATATTTGCCAAGTCAACCGCCCACTACTAAAACCTGCCGTTGGGTAAATTTTGGCTATCATTACTCTTCTCCTTTTTCTTGTGTTTATCCCAGGCATCGGAATGGCAAAATTCCAATCAAAAGTTACCCGGACAGCCTAGCGTTCAGACTTCCACGCACTAACTTCACTAGCGACAAACTGCCTGACTGACCAACTTGCAATCCAAACATTGTTCGGTCAGAATAGAGATTTCAACTTCAGCCATGTTCAACCAATTCCTAGGTTCCGGCATATTTGAAACTCTAGTTCCCTAATAAGGCAACAAGCCTGTTGAAGTGAAAAGATCTCGTAAAAAGCAGCAGGGGAATGGGTGTGAGGTTATCCAACACCGCCCCGCCGATACTCGAAATCATAACGCCCTAGTTTTCCATTTCGCATTGGCAATGGCAACTTGGTTTCGCTTGCCATCTGATATTTCATCTGATGCGGATATTCCAATTCCAAATTCCCCCACTTATTCTGCCTGGGTACCCTGAATGCACAATTGTCCAACCGGATTATCTGTATCCATTTGAAAGATTATCAACAAAATCAGTAGAACTTCCCTGACCGCACGCGAACCATACCCTCCTTTCCATTTTGCTATGATGAATCGGCTCGATTTCGAGCCAATTCACCCTATCGCAGGAGGATATCATGTGGAAAAAACTTGTTCGTTTTTTGCGTGATGAGAATGGGCAGGACTTCGCGGAATACGCCCTGCTGCTCGGTGCCATCGGCGCCATTGCCCTGGCGGTCATTTCAACCTTCAAAGATTCGATTACAGCAGGCTTCAACAAAGGCATTGAGGCCATGGATCAAGCCGTGCAATGAGGAAACGTGATTCTCAGCGCGGCCAGGCAATGAGCGAATTTGCCCTGGTCATGCCGCTGCTGGTACTGCTGTTCTTCGGCATCTTCCTGGCAGGCCTGTATGCCTGGCGAGCTGGCGCAGCCGATGTGGGCATCTTTCTCACCGGCGCCGCCGAAGGCGCATACAGTTCCCCGGCAGGCGCCCAGGTGGCTGAGAGCATCCTATGGGCGGACATCCGCGGCGGGCTGGAATACGGCCCCGGTGAAGAGCGCCAGGTGCGTTCTTCGATCTCGATCAGCAGTTCCCGTCTTTGGCTGGGGGTCAACCTGCGCGAAACGCAGCGCGGATCGGCCACTTTCCGTCTGTGGCGTTTCTATCCCGGCCCACCTGACGGGGAGATCGAATGACAGCCCGTCGTTCCGAACGTGGGCAGGCCCTGGCGGAAACCGCCATGTTCTCCATGCTGGCAGTTTTCTTTATCTTCGGCCTGCTCTCCTGGATCCCAGCCCACCGGGCGCGAACAGCCGCCACCAGCGCGGCCTATGCCTGCGCGCAGTTCCTCTCCCAATCCCCGGATCCCGCCACCGCTGCATACAACGCCTATACCATCGCTCACGACACCGTGTATGGCGATTGGTCGGCCACCATGGGCGCGCAGTTTAGCATCGAGGTCTACCCGGCCAGCGGACCTGGACAATCCGGTCAGTGCATCGTGCGCTACCGCCCGCCCACCCTCTTCAAGATATTCAACGGGTCGGGAGACCAGGTGGCCATCTCGTTCGTCTCGCGCTCGGAAAGCTGGAAGGCGAGGTGGAGATGATCTTGCGCAAACGAAGCCCTGCCGGCCAGGCAATTGCCCTGTTTGCCATCATCCTGCCGCTGGCAGCTTTCTTTTCAATGGTGGTGCTGGATTACCTGGTGACCACCACGCGCATCATGATGGCGGTGGCGGCGGCTGACCTTTCGGCACATGCCGGCGCGCAGGAAGTGGTCACCTATCCCGACGGCACGCTGAAGATTGACGCTGTGGACGGGCCGACGATAGTTGCTGCCTATTGGGAGCTTCAGCAGCCAGCCCACACCACAGCTGTGGATATCCAATGCGGGCAAGAAGAAAACCGCCCAATGTGTTCAATTACGGTTGAGGTTGAATCGGGCGGCTATCTGCTGCCCAAACGAACGGTCACGGTGCGCGCCGTGGGCTATTTTGCCCACGGGGTGACCCGCGACCAACAATAACGCAGGAGGCCTTTATGAATAAATCCAATTTTTTCTTCACCTATGACGCCTACGGCAAGCGCCACTTTTCCCGCACCTTCACGATCCTCCTGATCGTGATCATGATCGCCGGGATTGCAGTGGCGACCGTTTCTTTTCTGACCCCGACGCCGCAGCCGCCGAGCGGGGAAATCCCGGATGCTTTCCTGCCCGTCCAGCTAGCACACTGGTTATGAAGGCGTGGGACGCTTTCAGCTACCGCGACCTGTCCGGTAAGCGCCGGGCGCGCCTGTTTGTGGTTGCATCCGGGTTTCTGGTTGGCGCCCTGCTGCTCCTGACGGCTCTCTTCCTGATCAAGAACTGGCTGGAGCGCGCAGACAGCACGCTCCCGGTAGAGGGAACGGTTTCTCTCCCGACCCTGCCAGCCCAGGCAGCCCTGCCCACGGCCACGCCGGTAAGCGGCTGCCCCACGGAGCCCGAGCAGTGGGTCTTTTCCGATATATCCCTGGGCGGCAATCTCAAGAGGGTATCCCCGGAGTGCGCCCTGGACGGGCTGGAGCGGGTGGTCGCCTGGCGGTTGGCCAGTGACCTGGGATATAACCCTGCCAGCGCAGCCGCTTTGCTGGGCTTTGAAGCCCAACCTGCGCTGGAAATTAACGAGGTGACCGCCATGACCCAGAACGATGGGCCGCTGAAGATGCCCCTCTACTCCTCCGTAGACAACTATCCCCCCGAATACCAGCAGTGGCTGGTGGACGATCTCGGAGATCCCGGCGTGGTGTATTCCCTGCGCGGCTGCTACCGCACTTATTCCGTGGATGCGATCACACTGGAGAAGACCGATTGGGGAGCGCCTTTCCAGGTGATGTGCATGCTCGCACGCGATCAAATGGGCAGCTGGATCATCACCCAATACGATGGACTGACCGCTGCCTCCGATCTGCACGGCGCGCTGCGCTTGTTTGAGCTGTATGGGTATACCGATGCAGGCCAGTGGGTCTTCATTGGCGCGCGCCGCAAGCCGGTGGTGCTGATCCAGGCGGAAGGGCAGGGCGATATCCTGAGCCTGGAAACCGCGCGCAATGACCAGGAAAATATGGCCAAATATCTAGGCGTGCCGGTCTGGGATGCCACCTGGCTGGAAAGCGCATATGCCCTCCAGGCCGCCCGCCTGCCTGCCGACTGGAACCAGGCTGCGGATCCCGGCCTGCACCGCGCGATCCAGCAGCGCCTGGAAACATGGAGGAATGAACAATGAAAACAATGCCCTTTTTGCTATTGGCCTGCGGCCTGCTGGCCAGCCTGCTGCTCCTGCCGGGAAGTTCCGCCGCAGCCCAGGAGATGTGCCCGTATTTCGAGAACGGCTACCTGGTGCTGTGCCAGGGCGGCGAGGATAACCCCACCCCGCAGCCGACCGAAGAGGGCGGCGGGGACACCTGCCCGCCCGGGGAGATCTGCATCCCCAGCACCTGCGTGCCGGGGGAAGAGG
>CAYRHN010000047.1:0-6989 GCA_964424115.1 uncultured Anaerolineaceae bacterium | reverse complement strand
AAGAGGCTTCTTTTTTTCAACTACCCCTGGAATATAGCCAAACTCCAGGCCCGTTATTTTATCTGAAGAATAATGGAAAACGGTAGGTGTAATTGGGGATGGTCTGACAGGCCTGCACCTGTAGATCATCCACATACCAACCTGTTTTTCCCACGCTGGCATCCGTGCCCAGACGCAAGCGCAACTGAACCGGGAGCCCGGCATAAGCGCTCAGATCCACCAAGGTACGCTGCCAACCATTGGAACTGGCGCAAAAGGCCGGCATATCCGCCAACGGATTACTATAACCGATGTGCACTGTTCCGTTATAACCGTAGGAGCCAGCTATTGGCGAAAGCTGAACCCAGTGCACGCCGCCATCGGTGGAAAGCTCGATCAATCCGCCGTCATAGCAACTGCTGGCAGCACCTTCAAAATTGTGCGATTGCCAGAACGAGAACGTGACCGGTTGCTGGTCAGATTCAGGCAACACGATCACCGGAGATAACAAACGCTGGTCACCAACCGCACTCACATCCACCCCCAGGAATGAATGAGTGGGCGAATAGCTGGCAGCGGTTGAGGTAGTCCAATGATAAGTAGCCGAGGCATCTGCCCAACCATTCAATCCGTTTTCCAGGTCGGCGAAATGCCACTGGCGCAGCTGATATCCGGCATAACATTCGCCGGGTGCGGGGGAGGTAGTAAAGGTGAATACCTCGCTCAGGCCGCCTTTACCACACAGGTTATGGGCGTTCACTCGCCAGTAATACTGTGTCCCGCTGGCAAGGGTCGTTGTAAAGGTATAGGCAGTACCGGTCAATCCGTCTGCATGAAGAACCAGAGAGTTGAAATCTGCATCCAACGCCACCTCAAGGGTATATGAGCCGGCCTGGTCGGCTGCCTCCCAGGTGAGGGTGGGCAAAGTAGACTGCCCTGCAGCGCCGTTGGCCGGGGTGAGCAGGAGCGGAGTGCCGGGGGTTGCGGCAAACAGGCTCAGCTCCACTTGAACGGTATGGGTGGCCGCGCCACTGGTAGCGCTGACCGTCAAGGGGTAAGTTCCCGGCGTATCATTGCCGTCTTCCACCAGGGTCAAGGTGGATTGCCCGGCGGGAGTGACCGTGAACGGATCAAAAGTTGGGCTCACCCCCGCAGGCGCGCCGCTCAGGCTGAGATCCACCGGAGTAGAATACCCGAGCAGACTGCCCACTGAAACCGTGCTGGTAGCGCTACCCGCGCCGCAGATAGATACTTGTCCGGGCTGTGTATTGAGGGTAAAATCCGGCACCAACGGTCCGGTAACGATCGCAAGGCTGGGATCGCCAAACAAATTGTATTCCTCCCAGTAATATTTTGCGCTGGTTGGATAAGCGCTTTGCACTGCGCTCAGACCGGAAAAGAGCATCATTCCTATCGAAGGATCACCGCCCCCAAACATAGTATCAAATATCGCCCGCTGCAACTCGTCATCTTCACCCCAATAGCTGTTGTTGCTGGCGCCAACATACACCAACCCACCCACGCCATTCTGGATCACCCAGGTATCGGAAAAGGCTTCGTTCGTATTGTAATCGGCGGTTACACAGGCATGCCCAACTACATAAGGGATCAGGTTGCCGGTCAGGCTGCGCACATTCGATTGTCCAAAAGACGGTCCAGCCCAGGAAATTTGGCTGCCGTGCCCGGAATAAACCACCATTGCCCGTCCATCATTTAATGAAGCGGTCACATTGGAAGTGGTAGCACTATAAGTGGTGGCATACAATTTATCGCCGCCAATCTGGGGATTGGAGGGGAAAATTCCGGTATAACCTTTCGGTTGGGTATAACTTTCAATACAGTAATTATGCGTGCCTTCCACAATCGTGTAATGTCCAGAATCGTTGGTCGCCAGATAAGCGGCTTTTTTCACCCATGCTTCGGTGCCAGTGACATCGTTGGCATACCACAAGTTGTTGTTGACCATATTGGCAAGCTGCGCAGTGTCGCGCACCGGGAAACGCCCGCGGTAAATATCCGGTACATAGTCACCGCTGCCACTCATGGTGACATAATACAGGTCAGTATAATAGTTCGTGTAATTGGGAAAAGGCCATGCAGGAATACTATCGGCGCCGTCGTTGTGATCTCCCACCAACAGCAAGTAAGTAGGAGGATTGGCACCATGGTATTGAGCAGCAATATAGGTCTGGATGGCAGTGGTTGTGGTGCCAATTTCGCTGGTCTTTGCCACGGTCACATTGAAACCCTGAGATTGCTTCAAGGCAACGAAGTCGGCCAGTCCGCTGTAATAAGCATCCGCGGTGATGATCAGATAATTATCGGCTTTCATCTCATCCACCGCCCGTGCCCCCTTGCCCAGGTTATAGTTCAGCATACTGTTCGCCAGGGTCTGCTCAAAAGCCGGAGAAGCCAGACGGGCTGATTCGGTGAGGGTACTCAACACCTGAGAGCCTTTCAGCCGCAGTTGAAAACGCACCCGGGAATACAACCGAAGGGTGCCCTGGACCGGATTATAAGCGGCCGGCCAAACTTCCACGGTCTGGGCACGGTGCCCGCGCACCTCGTATTCATCCCCCAGCGCTACTGGCAAGGCGGGGTAGAAAGCATCTTGCTGGTAAATTTTCGCGTCCGGTTGACAGGGTTCAACTGCTTCGCCGCATTTCGGCTGGGGCGGCTGGAGCGGTAGCACTTCCACCGGCAAGCCCAGATCGCTCAATTTGACATCAGTGTATTCAGCTGAGACCAGCTCCAGGCTGACCTGGGCGCCGAAGGGAATTTCCACACCCCGCCGCAGCACCGGCAGGTCTGGAGCACCAATCCGGCTCCCCTTGCCAAAATTCTCTCCACCCAGGGTCAGGTATGTTGCCCCCTGCAGATCAACCTTTTCCACTTTCAACTCTCCGGCGCTGGCAGCCAATTCCACCAGACTAAATGAGGAGCCTTCCAACCACATTTCTGGGGTTCCGGACAGGTTCCCAAAGATCAGGCGGTCGGCAGAAAGAAACGGTTCAGGGCTGCTGTCAGCGCTGGAATGTGCCCCCGCCGGGGAGAGTTGGCTGGCAATCAGCCCCACCAGGATAAAAAATAATAAAACCAACCGCGTTAAAAAACCTGATCTCATGAATAAGAGCTCCTCAAATGGAGAATTTTGGGACTTAATGAAATTGTATCACGTCTGCGAGAAGATGAGGGATTGAGGAAGTTGGGGTTTGGATTGCCCCCAATAATTGACAGCTATTTTAATCCGGGTTATACTCCGATTGCAAATATCCTTCGGGGCAGGGTGCGGGACCTGGCGGTCCCAATTCCCGATCGGTGGTGATAACCCACGAGCGCAGAGAGCCAACCGCGCATGATCCGGTGAAATTCCGGGGTCGACGGTAAAGTCCGGATAAAAGAAGGAAGAACCTGCGCCGCTTCACGCCGCTTTCTCCCGCCCCGAAAACTTATCGTTTTTGGGGTGCTTTTTTGAACCGAAAATCTCTCTCTGCCAACCCACTCACCGATCCTGCGCCGCGCCGCGCGCTCTTCAGCCGCAGCGGTTGCCTGTGGGTGCTGCTTTCCATTCTGCTGGCCCTGACGGTCTGGCAGATCGTGGCAAGCTTTGGCGGACTGCCCTCTTTTATGCTGCCTTCGCCAGCCCAGGTAGCCCAGCGCTTTGGCAAGGCCCTCTCGGATGGGATGCTGCTGCGCCACACTGCCGTAACCATTGTGGAAGTACTGTTGGGGTTGTGCGCCGGCAGCCTTCTCGCTACTTTGCTGGGGTATGGGCTGGCAAAGTCGCGCACGCTGGAACACATGCTCTCCCCCTATCTGGTGGCCAGTCAGGCCATTCCAGTGGTTGCCATTGCCCCCCTGCTGGTGATATGGTTTGGCCCGGGCATGTTCTCCAAGGTGTTGATCTGTGTTCTGACCGTCTTTTTCCCCGTGTTGATCAACACGGTAGTGGGGCTGCGCGCCGTGCCGTCCAACCTGCGTGATCTGATGCGTTCGCTGCGCGCCACTCGTTTCCAGATGCTGCGCCATCTGGAGATTCCCGCCGCCCTGCCAGTTTTCCTTGGCGGGCTGCGCATTGGCGCCACCCTATCGGTCATTGGCGCGGTGATTGGCGAATTTGTCGGCGCCGACAGCGGGTTAGGTTTCTTGATCAACGTCAGCCGAGGGCAATACGACACCGCTTTGACCTTTGTGGCGGTATTTACCCTGTGCATCATGGCCACGGCGCTCTACGGCAGCGTCATGGTGTTGGAAAAACTCGCCTTAAAATGGCAAAATCACCAATAATCTCCGTTTAGAAAAGGTATTTGCATGGTCAAGAAATTATTCTTATTCATCCTCCTGTTTGCCACCGCCTGCGCTCCTGCAGCAGCAATTCCCGCCAACCCAACAACCTCTCCCACCTTTGAGACTGCGGCGGTCCGCCTGCCTTTGGGTTACGTCCCCAACGTGCAATTCGCACCGCTCTACGTTGGCCTTGAAAAAGGATATTTCCGCGAGGAGGGCATCGACCTGACCCTGGATTACAACATGGAGAACGACAGCGTGGCGCTGGTGGGCGCCGGGCAACTGCAATTTGCGGTCGTATCGGGCGAGCAAGTGCTGATGGGCCGCGGCCAGGGGCTGCCGGTAGTGTACGTGATGGCCTGGTACCAGCAATACCCGGTGGGCGTGGCTTTCAAATCGACGCTGGGCGTCAAAACGCCAGCCGATCTGCGCGGCATGTCGATCGGCCTGCCGGGATTGTACGGCGCCAACTATATCGGCCTGCGCGCCCTGCTGCAAGCCGGCGGATTAAGCGAGAGCGATGTGAAACTGGATTCGATTGGTTACACCCAGGCAGAAACCCTGGCCGCCGACCGGGAACAGGCCGTGGCAATTTACGTAACCAATGAGCCGATCCAACTGCGCAGCCAGGGGTATGAAATCGACGTACTGCGCGTGGCCGATTATATGCAATTGGTGGGCAACGGGATCATTACGAATGAAGAAACCCTAAAGAATAATCCCGAACTGGTGCGGCGAATGTTACGCGCCATGCAACGCAGCCTGCAATATACTATGGAAAATCCCGACGAAGCGTATGAGATCTGTAAAAAATACATAGAAAATCTGGCCCAGGCGGATACCAATGTTCAAAAAGAGATCCTGGCTGCTTCGATCGATCTCTGGCAAGGCGAAAAACTAGGCTACAGTGATCCGCAAAGCTGGGAAAATATGCAATCCATCCTGCTGGAAATGGGATTGTTATCTCAACCCCTCGATCTCCAACAGGCCTTCAGTAACGAGTATCTGCCGTGAACCTGGTTGAAGCCCGCGACCTGTGCATGAGTTTTCCCTGTGATAGCGGCTGTTTGGACGTGCTGGAAGAGGTTAATTTCTCTATTGCTCCGCAAGAATTCATCTCATTGCTGGGGCCCTCCGGCAGCGGCAAGAGCACCATCTTACGCCTGGTGGCAGGGTTGCTGCCACCAACCGGCGGTGAGATCCGCTTCACGGTTCCCGAGGGTGGGCGTAGCCCGCGTCTGGGATTGGTCTTCCAGCAGGCCAACCTGATGCCCTGGCGCACAGCATTGCAAAATATTCTTCTGCCTCTGGAACTGCAGGGGGTGGATTCCCGCACCGCCCGGGCGCGCGCCCAGGAAATGATCGAACTGACCGGGCTGCAGGGTTTCGAGAACGCCTGGCCGCACGATCTTTCGGGGGGAATGGCCCAACGGGTGGCGCTGGCGCGAGCGCTGATCCACGACCCGGATCTGCTACTTTTAGATGAACCTTTCGGCGCTCTGGATGCGCTTACCCGCGAACAAATGCAAGATGAACTGCTGCACATTTGGGGGGCGCGCAAGAAGACCGTCCTGATGGTGACCCACTCGATCAGCGAAGCCCTCCTGCTTTCCGACCGCGTGTTGGTGCTCAGCCCACGCCCGGCACGCATCTGCGAGGAAATGGTAGTGAATCTCCCCCGCCCCCGCCCCAACGACCTGCGCTATACTCCCGCCTTCGGTGAAATGGCGCGCCGTCTGCGGGCGGCAATTGCAGAACAATGACCAGCAGCGACCTCCGGCTTCCATCCTTTTTCTTTGTTTACTTGACGATTCCCGGTTAATTTGATAGACTCTGCCCTCGTTGCGAAGAACCGGAAATTCCGGGTTATCCCACGGTACCTGAACGTTCCAGGTCTTGCCTTAATAAAGGGCCTTTGGTATAATTCGTCCGCTTCGTTCAGCACTTTAAAAACTTGCCGACGTAGCTCAAACGGCAGAGCAACCGCCTTGTAAGTGGTAGGTTACGGGTTCAATTCCCGTCGTCGGCTCAGTTGTAGGCTAGCAAGCGGAAAGGTTCCGAGAACCCTTGCGCTTGCGAGCCGGCAACGGTTCGTACATGGGCAGTTACCCAAGTGGCCAACGGGGTCTGACTGTAAATCAGATGGTGTACACCTTCGGAGGTTCGAATCCTTCACTGCCCACCTGCACTCGTTCTACCAAAACGGTGCGAACTCAATAGAACGGCAAGCCCTCATAGCTCAGTTGGTAGAGCGCGCCCTTGGTAAGGGCGAGGTCATGGGTTCAAATCCCATTGAGGGCTCATCGCCGAATTAGCCGGATGTGTTTGAAGGAGAAAAGACATGGCAAAGCAAAAGTTTGATCGCAGCAAGCCCCACCTAAACGTGGGCACGATGGGTCACATTGACCACGGCAAGACCACCCTGACGGCAGCCATCACGAAGTACTGCCAGTTCCTGGGCAACGCTGAATACCGCGCGTATGACCAGATCGACAATGCGCCGGAAGAGAAAGCCCGCGGCATCACGATCAACATTGCGCATGTGGAATACGAGACCGAAAAGCGGCACTATGCGCACGTGGACATGCCGGGTCACCGCGACTACATCAAGAACATGATCACCGGTGCGGCGCAGGTAGACGGCGCCATTCTGGTGGTGGCGGCCCCTGATGGTCCGATGCCGCAGACCAAAGAACACGTTCTGCTGGCGCGCCAGGTGGAAG
>CAYRHN010000046.1:0-7176 GCA_964424115.1 uncultured Anaerolineaceae bacterium | reverse complement strand
AGCTCTTCCCAACGTTCGTTGGTCTCATCAATCGGATCAAAAAAAGCCATCGGATCTGCCACATGGATCATCACCGGTAGTTTGAAATCAGCGGCTGTCTCCCAAATCGGATCCAGGCGAGGATCATCGACGTTGACCAGGCTTCCGTGCTGGTCTTTCACCTGCAAACCCAGGCCTTTCCAAATTTTCAGACCTTCTGCACCCCGATCGAACTGGGTGCGCAATCGTCCAGCCGCCCATTGCGGAAAGTCATTGCCGCGTTCAGGCCACTGGCTCCAATCTACGCCTCCGAAGATCAAGAATCGATCTGGAGCTGGCTGTTTGAAGTGCTGGAGATGAGCATTGAACAAATCCTCACCCCAACCGCCATCCAGATCTACATATCGGGTCACACCAACCTGGTCGAGTTTTTCAATTAGCTCAGACAAGGGCCGATGATCCCACCCTCCGCCAAAATCCACCCCAAGATGATTGTGAGCGTCAATAACCGGAAAGATAGGTTTTTCGATCCGGCTGATCCGGGTGACCAATTTTGAAACGGGTTTGAATTGACTTAGGTCCATACAGTATTCCGAATGGTTCTGTTTATGGGAGAGCCAGACTTTGATTGAGAAAAATGACTGCCTGTTGGAAAATCTGCGGGCCACTCGGAGAGATTTTTCCAGTGATCGGTTCAAGACCATGGCCGGCATTCTTCACTACCACCAATTCAACCGGAACGCCTTCGCTATGCAGTACTTCCGTCAGAAGGGTGGCTTGCTCCACTGGCACAATCGAGTCTTCATCCCCATGAATGATGAAAAACGGTGGATCATCTGGATCTGCATATTTTACCGGGCTAGCAATACTACGTTGATCAGGTTCAAATGCATTTTGGATCAACATCTCAACATCCGGGGAAAACATTGCGTCCAGATCATATGGACCGGAAATGGGAATAACTGCCCGAACCCGGCTGGATTGTTCCAAGTAAGGCCCCACATCCCATCCTGCACGCTCATCCGCCAGGCCAGCCAAAGCCACCAGGTGGGCTCCTGCGCTGTGACCGATCAAGGCAATTCGTTGGGGATCCAGATTGTATGTTTTTGCATGGGCTTTCAAGTAACGGATGGCGCATTTGACATCCTGGATCATAGCCGGGAAGAGGTTATCCGGCGCCATCCTATAATTAATTGATACCACCAGGTAGCCGGCATTCACCGGATCAGTCCAAACCCCAGCCTTATCCCCTTCCGTCCATCCTCCACCGTGGACGTACAACAATACAGGCCAGGGACCTCCACTGGAAGGATAAAACAAATCCATGCGCAAACCTTCACCTTCCAGGTTGCAGTAGGTAATTTCATAATCTGCCGAACCAAATTTATGGGAATTAAATGACATTTTTATCACTCCAGAAAAAACGAGAACCAGCACCAGAGTCAAAACAAGGATCAAAACAAAACCTACACTCATGCAAGGGTTCTTTATCTGATCAGGTCGAAGTAATAAACGCATACGATCTAGACCTGGAGATTCAACGCTTGAACAGAACCATACCAAACCGAGCTGCCAAAGGTGGTCATATAAAGCATGCGGGGTGGTGCGGATCAGGAACGGGACGATAGCCCCACTGGAAATCGAAACCCTCCACTTGCTGCCAGGTGCGGCCGCGGTCGATGGAGAGGTATAGGGCAGCGTTAAAGGTGGAGAGGTAGAGCTTTTGCAGGTTTGCCGGGTCCACCGTGACAGTATACACATGCAGGCTGGGGTCAATGAGAGCTTCCCAGGTCTGCCCGCCGTCCTCGCTGTAATAGGCGCCGCCGCCGATGTTCTGTCCATCTTTACTGCGCGGCCAGCAGGCCAGGTACAGCCGTCCAGACGAGTCCACGGTCAGATCGTTGGGAAAATCCACGTCCTCGGGCAGCGGGATTGCCTTCCAAGTCTCTGCGCAATCTGTGGATCGGTATATGGCTCCAGTAAATTCGTGTCCTGGCAGGCGGTTCTTTACCACCACGAGAAAAAGTGTCCCGTCCGGATGGAGCGCCAGCCGCCAGGCGAATGGATTGCGCGGGTCGATGCCGTTATTCTTAAGGATCCAATTTGCGCCATCATCAATCGATTTGTAGACGCCACCATTGAAGACTGCCGCATAGAGTGTGCGCTGACCGGCAGGGCTTTTGGGGTCGAGCACCAGGTGAGTGCAGAGGGCGCGCTCGGGCAAGCCGGATGCGCTCGGACGCCAGGATTGCAAGCCATCCTCCGATTTGCAGATACCGCCCCGGTCACGGGCAAAGAATTCTTCCCGGAACATCTTCAAGCGCGGGATGTCGTGCATGGCTGACCAGGCAGACCAGGCGCGGCCTTTCACCTGCGGATCGAAGACCATCCAGTAGCAGGTGTTGATCCATTCCCTGGGGATGCCCTGCAGATCATGCCGCCAGGTTCGCCCGCTGTTGAGCGAGTGGAAGATGCCGGCGTCGGTGACGGGCAGGACGATGTGCTGCGGATCGAAGGGGTCAAAAACTACGTTGTATGGGCCAAGCACGTCGATGCCGCGCGAAGAAACCGAGCCATCGGGGTGCAGGTTCGTCACCAGTTGCTGCCAGGTCTGGCCGTCATCCTGGGTGGTGTAGATGGTGGAGAAATCCATGGTATAGCAGACATCCGGATTCAACGGGCTGGCGACAACATCCCAACAAAAGCGGCCCCTGGGGCTGATCTGGTGGTCGCCGGTGATATCGCCCCATTTCGCGCCGTAATCGCGCTCGGCCCAGCCCAATTCTCGGTTCTCAGGATCGTGGAAGTCATCGTGTTTGACTACCCACTGCCAGGTCTGCCCACAATCAACACTATGCAAGATTCCGTAGCGGTCGATGCTGGAGCCATCCGCTTGATGATCAGGGAAGCGCTCGAGGACGGCCCATACGCTGCGGGCGTCAGCAGTGCAGGTGGAAACCTGTGTGATCCAGGGCGGGTCGGAAGGCCCAAGTGCGGCAAAGCCCTGGGCAAGGTCGTCCCAGGTTTGTCCGAGATTGTGCGAGCGGAAGATGGTGGAACCTGCCTGTGAGCCAGGCAGTTCCACGTAAGCATCGAGATAGAGGATTATGGCGCCAGTGGTCGGGTCAAGCCCTGCGGAGGCATGATTCAAGAAGCGTACGTTTTCCGGCAAGCGGAGGGTGGAGACTGCACCTGAGGCTGCATCCACTCGAAAGACGGCCTTCTCAGTGAAAACAAGCAGGCAGCGCTCATTGGCGGGGGATGCCGGGTCTACAGTGATCAGGTAGACATCGGCAGCGGCAAGTTCGACAATCTCATGCCAGGTCTCTCCGTCATTTTCCGTAGTGTAGATCAGGATTCCCTCACGCCTGACCGGGCGCTGGAAGTCGAACGGCTCCGGGGGACCCATTTTCTTGATGCCCAGGAAGACCTGGCCGCGGCGGGTTGGATCAACTGTGATGGCATGGATGTTTTTTCCAGGCCAGTTATCACCCGGGATGAAACTGTGGCGGCATTCATCCTCCAGGCGGGTTTCGCCTTTTAATTTAGCCGGATCCGGGAAGATGAGCTTCCAAGTTGCGCCGCTATCCCTGCTGCAGAATAAACCGCTGCTTCCCACCCAGAGAGTATCAGGATCAAGTGGGTCAAATGCGTAAGCATATTGGCGACTTTTCAAGTTGAATTCCCGCCACGACTTTCCGCCATCGTGGGTGATATACCCGGCGGTCATGTCGCAAGATACAACCATGGTTTTGGGACGGTGCGGATTGATCGTGAGGGTATGAACACAGCCACCGCCGCCTGGTCCAAGGATGACCCAGTTTTGGTCTTTTCTGTTGGAAGTGTTAAGGTGGGCAAACCTGTCAGTCATGATTTCTCTAGTTTGTTAAATTCTCTGGATAAAGGAAGAAGTCCGCCTTGCTAGGTTTGAGATACGGACGTCCCCATCACTGGGAATATAGGTTTCAAGGCGATCCTGTAGAGGGGTTATCCATCCCTCCGGCAGGGCTTTGGCCCCGAGCGCAGCGCCAAGGATGGAGCCGGTGGTGGCGCCGGTGCAATCCGTGTCCCAGCCCCCCATCACAGCCAGGCAAATGCTTTTCCCCAAGTCTCCCTGGCCATAGAGCAGCGCCAGGACAATGACGCAAGTATTGTTGATGACATGCACCCAGTGATAGGAGCCATACTTTGCATTGACCTTCTCCCAAGCTTCCTCCCAGGTCGGACATTCCTCTGCCCATTGCAGGGTGTTGCGGATCGCATCGGCCAGGCGGGATTCCTGGGGGATTTCCGCCAGACCGGCCAGGATGATTTGCCTCGGATCCTCCATCACAAATGCTGCGGCGATGGCGCCTGCAGCCCACATGGCGCCATAAATGCCGTTCGCAATATGCGAAATGGATGCATCGCGAAAAGCCATTTGAGCTGCACCTTCCGGGTTTCCCGGGTTGACATATCCCCACAGGTCGGCGCGGATTTGGGCTCCAATCCATTCGCGGTATGGATTGCGAACCCAGGCGGTTTTTGGCGGTTCGATACCATTGATCAAATTACGGTAGGTGACTGCCTCGGCTGTGAAAATCATAAAATACGGTAGACCACACAGCCAGGCCAGGGCGACCTCTGCAGAAGTGAAATTGGGCCCAAAGTGCTCCAGTATGCGCAAAGCCATCACTGTGTAATCCAGGTCATCGTCGCGCACCATGCGCTGGATGTGACCCCTGGAGGTTTGGGTATAGTTGGGTTGAAGAGCCAGGCCATCCGGAAACGGGGACAGGACAGGGAAGTAATCTGAGAGGGGATATTCATTAGCCAAGCGTAGATAGGCTTCAATTCTTGTGCGGTTCCAGCCTTCCACCGGTTTCCCAAGTGTACAACCGGCGCAGCGGCCCAGCCAGGCGCCATAGATCCGATCGTAGATCGCTGCATCATCCAAATTCAGAGGAAAACGATGCTGGGCGGCAGGTTTGCAACTGAGAATTTCCTCCAGAGTAGACGGCTCCTCGCGTGCGGGCTTCAAGTTTTGCAACTCAGTCCAGAATCGTTCACTGTATACTTCCAGCACCCCTTCCTGAATGGCTGCTTCAACCTGGCGGGGAAGGTCTCCAAGGTCACAGCCCTCTTCACGACGCTGTTGGATTTCTGAACGGATTAGCTCTTCCGGGACGAGATGTTGATGATGCATGTTTCACCTTAATCACTTTGATCCACCCAAACGGTGGACAATATCACGAGTGTTTTCGAAAAGCAACCGGTAATCTTCATACAGATTATCATAGACCGCTTTACGCAACGGGTCAGGGGTAATCGTTGAATCGGGATGAACCCAATGGTCGAGGTCCTCCCGTTGTACAATACCCGCTGCCAGACCAGCCAGGAAGGCATCGCCGTAACTGGCTCCGATGGTAATCTGTGGAACTTCCTGGGCAATGCCGCTGACATCCGAAACGATTTGCAGCCATGTGCGGCTCTTGGTGCCGCCGCCAACCGCAACAATCCGACGGACATCTGCACCGATGGATTGGAAGGTTTCGATATTGTGGCGGATGCCAAAGGCTACGCTTTCCAGCACCGCTCGGAAGAGGTGCTCCCGCCGATGGGCCAGGGTTAACCCGGCGAAGACACCGCGTGCCTGAGTATCGTTGATTGGCGTTCGCTCCCCGCTGAAATATGGCAGTAAAAGCAGCCCCTCCGCCCCTGGCGGAATGGCCTCAGCCTCTGCAAAGAGCGAGGCATAGGCGGTTTCTTCAGGCAGGTCACGCGCTATTTGATCTCGGAACCAGCGAGTGAGCGAGCCAGTGGTAGCCATACCAGCAGCCAGATTGTACTGCCCTTTATATGCCCCGGCCACTGTCCACAATCGCGAGTCAGGGCGCGGAGCATCCTCGACGAGGATAAAGAAAGCCGTTGAACCATACATGATCATTAAGTCGCCGGGCTGGGCCACACCAACGCTAATGGCTTCGCTGAGGGCGTCCACTGCGCCAACGGCGACCGGTGTGCCAACCGGCAGTCCGGTTTCAATGGACCCGGCTCGGTTGATGCGCCCTGCCAGTTCGTCGCTCCAGGCGAGACGCGGCAGGCTGCTGTTGGAAACCAGCCCATCGGCAAATCGCTCCGACCACTCCAAGGATTGAATATCCATCAATGGCATGTAGTGGCTGGCGGTGTGCCGGTCGATCACTTTTTCACCGGTTAATCGTAAGATCAGGTAACTCGAGGCTGTTGTGATATGGGCGGTCTGTTTCCAAGTATCCGGCTCGTTCTGGCGCAACCATAAGATTTTTGGACCGACCGCCTGACTGGTGAGCGCCATTCCCGAGAAATTGTAGATGGTCTGCTCTCCCCACTTTAGGTTGAGGGCATCGATCTGCTGACTGGCGCGGGCATCCACCCCGTAGAGCAGGCCAGGACGCAACGGATGGTCGCGAGAGTCGAGCGGTAGCATGCAAGGTCCAATCGCACTGACTGCAACGGCTGCCACATCTGTCCCGTGATAAGGATCGCAATTCAAAAGTTGGCGGCAGATTTTAACCACATCACCCCACCAAACCAGGTCAGCGTCTTGCTCAGCCCAACCGGGGTGTGGAACGGACATTTCATGCTCAACCACAGCAGTTTTCACCACCGCGCCGTTGGCATCCACCAGCACGCCTTTAGAGGAATACGTGCCAACATCAATGCCAAGCAGCAATTTGCCCATCAGAGGTTCACCTTTCCACATAAGTGAACCCGTATACCCATTGCTGCAAACATGGCAGCTTTGATTGCCAGAGCCCGGTCAGCCAAGTCGGCATCGGGGGCATAAACCACCTGGATATGGTTGGCTTTATGGCGCGCCATCATTTGGTCACGACTGACTCCGTGCAAAACAGCGTTCATCATCGGCCACTGCTCAGTGGTGGATTCCCAGCGCTCGCGAATCTCTTCCTGAGGCAATGAAACCACCGTGCCGCGGCCCAGGTCGGCATGGATTTGGTTGTCCATCACGAACACGCGGCTCCAGACGATCTCTCCAGGTTTGCTGATACCCTTGAGGGTGCCGCCGCCGAGTGGAAAGTACATGGGGGGCTGGCGTTCACTGACAGCGCCTGCGTATCCGCCAAGGAGATGGGATGCGGGCACGGCGCCGGAGATTTCGAAAACCCAGACGAAATCATCAACGCCCTCTCCGGTGAAGTGACGCCCCCAGCGAAT
>CAYRHN010000045.1:3500-7601 GCA_964424115.1 uncultured Anaerolineaceae bacterium | reverse complement strand
CATGGTTCCTCACATCTTCTGGTGATGGTGATTATTTTTTATTGAAACAGGCTGCTGGTAGGCTGTCATGCATCAGGGCACAAATCGGGACGATTTGCCAGGCGAGCCGGTTATTTTGCTGGAAAGAAAAATGGATGAGCCTTCTCTCGAATGATTATTGTTATTCTACTGTAGGGAATGGTTTCGGTCAATCCGTGCCCGGGGCATTCATTCCGGGGTGCCCGGGTGATGTTACGGCAATGAAACATGATGCATGTCCATATGTTATTGTCAATCGAATATTTAGATATCCAATACCTGGAGAATGATCCAGAGATTAAAAACCCGGCATTAGGAAAGCTTTGGGCCTAACAAATGCTGGAAATGCGTCCTGGCGGAACGCCGTGTGTGCGCGTGACTTATAGAGTATGGAAATCGTAGGGTACGCATCGCGCAACTTCTTTTTTTCAGCGGGGTTTAGGCAATTATATTAGCGGTATTTTGTCTTATTGGTAGGTATCTATGTCAGAGACGGTAGAACCGTTGGCAATCCCCATATAGACAACACAGGGCTTCTTCAAGCACGCCTGGAGCAGGTGTGTTTCAGTGTTGCCTGAAACAGAAAATTCGTTCCACGAACATTGAATTTGCATGAGGAAAGGAAGTTTGTATGAGTGAAACAAGAGCAGTGGCAATTGTTGGCCTGGGGGCAATACTTCCGGATGCTTTTGATGTTCCAACTTTTTGGAACAATATCCGTAATCGCAAATATTCCATTACCGATGTGCCGTCCGAGCGCTGGAACCCGGATTTATACTACGATCCGGATCCCAAGGCGCCGGACAAGACCTACTCCAAGATCGGCGGGTGGGTGCGCGGCTACCAGTTCGAACCCCTGAAAGCCGGCATCGCCATCCCACCCAGTGTGCTGGCGGTGATGGACCAGGTACAGCAGTGGGGCATTGCCGCCTCACGCCAGGCGCTGCTGGATTACGGCTACCCTGGGCGTCCATTGGACGGCGAGCGGGTGGCAGTCATCCTGGGTAATGCTTTGGCAGGCGAGAATCACTACCGCACCAGCCTGCGTATTTTCCTGCCGGAATACCTCGATGTACTGCAATCCGTGCCGGATTTTCAGGCGCTGCCTGCGAATGTGCGCAGCGCTCTGTTGGACGGTCTGCGCCAGGGCATGCACAGCCGCGTCCCGGGTATCACCGAAGATACCATGCCCGGCGAACTGGGTAACATTATTGCCGGGCGGATTGCCAATGTGTTCAACTTTGCTGGGCCAAACTTCGTTACAGATGCAGCTTGCGCCTCGTCCCTGGCGGCGCTGCAGGCGGCCTTCAACGGCCTGGTGAGCCATCAATTTGATGCAGTTCTGACCGGCGGCGTGGACCGCAGTATGGGACCGGAGGGTTTTGTCAAGTTCAGCAAGATCGGCGCCCTCAGCCCGGATGGTTCACGGCCGTATGCCGACGGGGCCAATGGCTTTGTTCAGGGCGAGGGGGCGGTAATCTTCCTGGCGAAACGGTTGGAAGATGCCGAGCGTGACGGAGATAAAATCTATGCCGTGGTGCGCGGCGTTGGCGGCAGCAGTGATGGAAAGGGCAAGGGCATCACCGCCCCCAACCCGATCGGGCAGCAGCGGGCGCTGGAACGCGCCTGGAAAGATGCCGGCATCTCGCCGGAGAGCGTTGGCTTGATCGAAGGTCACGGCACCTCCACCAGAGTGGGGGATGTGGCCGAGGTGAATAGCCTGAACGCTATTTTTGGCAGCCTGGGCATGCGCACAGGGAGCGTTGCGCTGGGCTCGGTCAAATCCAACATTGGTCACCTGAAGAGTGCTGCCGGGGCAGCCGGTCTGCTGAAGACCGTCCTGGCGCTCAAGGAGCAAACCCTGCCGCCCAGCGCCAATTTTGAGCGTCCCAACCCGAACATTGATTTCCCGCATATGCCGTTTTACGTGAACGTGGAAGCCCGACCATGGGATATCCGCAGCGGGGACGTGCGCCGGGCGGGGGTCAGTTCGTTTGGTTTTGGCGGCACCAATTTCCACATCGTGCTGGAGGAATACTTGCCGGGTCTGCTGAGCCGTGAGCATGCCGTCTTCCTGGCAGTGAAACCCCAATCAACAGCGGTGGTGGAAACGCCAACAGCCGTTCCAGTTACGCTGGCGGTCGGTGCGCCTGCCGTAGATCGCGAAGAAATCAAACAATATGTGCTTTCCGTGGTCAGCGAGAAAACCGGCTACCCGGTGGAAATGCTGGACCTGGAATTGGACCTGGAAGCCGACCTGGGGGTGGACACGGTCAAGCAGGCGGAATTATTCGCCACGATACGAACGCATTACAACATCCCGCGCCGCGAGGATTTGCGCCTGAGCGACTATAACACCCTGGCCAAAGTGGTTGATTTCATGGCCCAGGCGCTGCCTGCTGCCGGGGCTCCGGCTACAGCGGCTCAACCGGCCGAGGAACAACCTGCCGGTCAAGTGGAAATAAGCCCGGCCGCTACACCCGTTGCAGGCGAAATCAAACCCTATCAGGGGTTGCTCTTCCTGGGCGCCGGCAGCGGTGTGGAATTGAAACAAGCTTTGCAAGCCGTGGTGGAACAGGCGCGAAAGGGTCAAT
Source organism: uncultured Anaerolineaceae bacterium (assembly GCA_964424115.1). GTDB lineage: Bacteria > Chloroflexota > Anaerolineae > Anaerolineales > Anaerolineaceae > CAYRHN01. The sequence continues at coordinate 4,989 of CAYRHN010000045.1, read as the reverse complement.
TGCCCGAACGGCGCTGCCCGACAGCGGAGGAACTGCAGCGCCCGGAACGATTGGCGATCGATTTTGCAGATGGAGAGGAATTGCTGAGGCGGGCTGAAAAGGCTTTGAAGGCGCTGGAAGCGGAAACCGCCGGCGCCTGGCAGGCCTTGACTGCCCAGGGCATCTTCCGCGGCAGCGGTAGGCCGGGCAAGATGGTATTCATGTTTCCCGGGCAGGGATCGCAGTACGTCAATATGCTGCGCGACCTGTGCGAGATTGAACCAGTCGTGGCGGATACCTTCAAGGAAGCCGATGCCGTGATGATACCCATCCTGGGCCGATCGCTGACCAGCTATATATTTATGGAAGGGGATGAGGCAGCCCTGGCGCAGGGTGAGAAAAACCTGAAGGATACCACCATCACCCAGCCGGCCATGCTGACGGCCAACGTGGCAATGTTGCGCTTGATGAAGAAGTTTGGTTACCAGCCGGATTTCGTCATCGGGCACAGTCTGGGTGAGTATGCCGCCCTGGTGGCGGCGGACGTGCTGACGTTTAGCGAGGCGCTGGAAGTCGTCAGCGCCCGCGGACGCGAGATGGCCAAGGTCTCCATGGCGGATAACGGTTGCATGGCAGCCATTTCCGCCCCACTGGAGGAAGTAGAAACGGTGCTGAAAACGTTGGATGGCTACGTGGTTCTGGCTAACATCAACAGCCCATTCCAATCCGTAATCGGTGGAGCCACGATCGCTGTCGAGGCTGCGATCACGGCTTTCAACGCGGCTGGCCACCAGGCGCAGAAAATCCCGGTTTCACACGCCTTCCACACCAAGATTGTGGCCCCGGCCAGCGAACCACTGAAGAAGGTCATCGAGCGGATGAACATCCAGGCGCCGCGGCTGCCGGTGGTGGCAAACGTCACCGGTCAATTGTACCCAACCGGACGGACGGAGATCATCGAGCTGCTGGCGGCCCAGGTGGCCTCGCCAGTGCAGATGGTGGAAAGTATGAAGACGCTGTATGCCAGCGGGGCCCGGGTGTACGTGGAGGTAGGTCCCAAGCGGGTGCTGAATGCCCTGGCCAGCGATAACCTGAAAGAGAAGACAGACGTCGTCATCCTGGCGACCAACCACCCGCGCAAGGGTGCCCTGGCCAGCTTCAACGAGGCGTTGGGCGGCCTGTTCGCAGCTGGGATCCTCCCTGCCAGCGCTGAACCGGCTGGAACCAAGACCCAGGCGGTGGAAGTACTATCCCCGGCAGCAACACCCATGCGGGAAGTTCGTCCAGCCGCAGCAGGTGGATACCAGCCGTTGACAGGCTCTGTTGTCATCAGCGGGGCAGGCTTGGGTTTGCCCGGCCGTAATCAGCATGTATTTGACGACCACAACATCGATGCCATTTTGAACGGTGAGATGCGCATCGAACGCATGACTGACGAAGCCCGGCAGGCGATGGTGGACCGTAATATCACCCGCCTGGTGAAGAGCGACGCCGGGGCCGTGATGGAACC
>CAYRHN010000045.1:0-3400 GCA_964424115.1 uncultured Anaerolineaceae bacterium | reverse complement strand
GAACTGCGCCAATTGCAGGCGCTCATCCCCGCTGACCAGGCAGCCCTGCAGGCGGAATTCACCAGGAAGATCAGCGGCCTGGAAAACCGCCTGGCGGGGATCAATTACCAGTTTGACCGCACCTTCATCTTTGGCATTCTCTCCATGGGACATTCCCAGTTTGCCGAATACATCGGGGCGCGCGGACCGAACACACAAATCAACGCTGCCTGCGCCACCACCACCCAGGCCCTTGGCCTGGCCGAGGATTGGATCCGCAGTGGGCGCTGCCGGCGCGTGGTCATCGTCACCGGGGATGACGTGACAAACGACGTGATGGGCCCCTGGATCAGCTCCAGCTTTTTGGCCAGCGGGGCGGCCACCACCGAGGGCGACCTGCGCCAGGCGGTGCTGCCGTTTGACCGCCGCCGCAACGGCATGATTGTGGGCATGGGTGCAGCGGCCCTGGTGGTGGAATCGGAAGATGCCGTCCGCGAGCGCGGTATGCGCGCCATCTGCGAGGTGCTGGCGACCCAATTCAGCAACAGCGCCTTCCACGGCACCCGGCTGGATATCCAGCATGTGGGTGATGTGATGGAGCGCCTGCTGGAACAGGCGGAGCAGCGGTACGGCATTCCGCGCAGTGAAATTGCGCCGCACCTGGTTTTCGTCTCGCACGAGACGTACACTCCGGCTCGCGGCGGCAGCGCATCTGCGGAAATCCACGCTTTGCGGCACACCTTTGGCGCCAACGCCAGCCAGGTGGTCATTGCCAACACCAAGGGCTTCACCGGCCATTCGATGGGGGTCGGTATTGAAGATGTAATGGCGGTCAAAGCGCTGGAATTTCAGCATGTGCCGCCGATTGCCAATATCGACGATGGCTTTGAGCCTGATCCGGACCTGGGCGACTTGAACCTATCCCACGGCGGGCATTACCCGGTGGAATTTGCCCTGCGGCTGGGGGCGGGTTTCGGCTCGCAAATTGCCATGTCGCTCATCCGGCGCATCCCCGGCCAGGGAGAGCGGATCAACCGGGAGCAGTACCAGCGCTGGTTGGCGGCGATGTGCGGCTATGAGCAGGTGGACCTGGAAGTTGTCCAACGCACCCTGCGTGTCCGCAATGCGGGCGTGCCGAAGAACGCTCCGGCGCACAGCACCTGGCAATTCGGTCGCGGACCGACACAGTGGGTGGGGGATCAGGCGCCGGCCGTGGAAGTTTTTCCGGCCGCCAGCGCACTACAATTATCGGCCAATGAACCCCAACTCATCCCGGCTGAAATTGCTCCTGCGCAGGCCAACGTTCCAGTTGCAGCGGACCAGGAGGAAATCAAGGCGTTTGTCCTTGGTGTAGTCAGCGAAAAGACCGGTTACCCGGTGGAAATGCTGGACCTGGAACTGGACCTGGAAGCCGACCTGGGCATTGATACCGTCAAACAGGCGGAGCTGTTTGCCGCCATCCGCACGCACTACAACATCCCCCGGCGCGAGGATTTGCGCTTGAGCGATTACAACACCCTGCAAAAAGTTATTGGTTTTATGAGGGATGCCCAGCCGGGTGTTCCGTCAGCAGCCCCTGCGCCGGCGATTGTAGAAGCACCGCTGGAAGTGGATAAGACCGGTGAGCCGGCAACATCCGCCGGCCAACCGGCCGCCCTGGATTCGACAGCGGCAGAGGAAGTCAAAGCATTCGTCCTTTCAATGGTCAGCGAAAAGACCGGCTACCCGGTGGAAATGCTGGATCTGGAACTGGATTTGGAAGCCGACCTGGGCATTGATACCGTCAAACAGGCGGAGCTGTTTGCTGCCATCCGTACGCACTACAACATTCCCCGGCGGGAGGATTTGCGCCTGAGCGACTACAACACCCTGGCCAAGGTGATTGGCTTCATGCTGGAAGCCGCCAGCGGACAGGCTGCAGAAGTCGCACAGGTACCCCTGACAGCGAAGTCGGAGGATGACAACCAGCTTGTGGAACGGTTTGTGCCGCTAAGCAAACATTACAAGGTGCCGAGCCGCGAGGATGTGTACAGTGAGCAGTTTGACCTGATTGAAACCATGAAAAATATGCTGCCGTATTATTTGCCGGAACAACCGGCAGTCGCGGCTGCAAACAGCAGCACCATCCAGCGGCGCGTGCCGGCGCCGGTGCTGCGCCCGCGCCTGGACCTGTGCCAATCGACCTGCATCGAACTTAAGGAAGGCAGCCGGGTGGCTGTGGTTGGCGGCCCGCGCAAGATTAATGAATCCTTGAGCCGAAAACTGCGCAGCCGCAAGATGGAGGTGCTGAGCCTGCCTGCCGACGTGCCGGACTTGGTGGAACAGGTGAAATCCTGGGCAGCAACCGGTAACGTGAACGGTATCTATTTCCTCTCCAGCCTGGATATGGAGCCCGGCCTGGGCGAGATCACGCTTGAAGAGTGGAGCCAGGGCCTGGAGAAGGGAGTGTTCTCCCTGGCAGAGATGATGCGCGTCGTACCTGCCACCGCCTTCCTGGTGTGCGCCACCCAACTGGGAGGCTTGCACGGTTTCACATTGAAGGGCGCCACCTCACCGTTGGGCGGGGCGGTGAGCGGATTTGCCAAGGCCCTGGCCTGGGAGCGACCGGAAGCGTTTGTTAAAGTCATTGATTTTGTGGAGGATGTCTCCGCGACTACAATTGCCAACCGCCTGATCGAAGAAACGCTGCAAGACCCCGGCGTGGTGGAAGTGGGTTGGGAAGGCGACTTGCGCTTTGGTATCGCCCTGGTGCCAAAGCGGCTGGCAGAAACAGCCGGAGCCGAGTTACCGCAGGGAAGCGTCTTCCTGGTCAGTGGTGGAACGGGCGGCATTACCGCCCCCGTCATTCTCGACCTGGCGCAGGCCACCCGCGGCAGCTTTTACCTGCTGGGGCGCACCCGCCTACCGGAGCGCAATCATCCCGACCTTCAGAAGTTGGTCAATGACCGCAACGGGCTGCGCCTGGAATTGATGCAGCGTCTCAGCCAGGATGGCAAAAAAGTTACCCCGGCCCAGGTGGAGCAGGTGATTGCCTCGCTTGATCGAGCTGCCGCCACGCTGGATATGATGGAAGCGGTCCGGCGCCTGGGCGGAACCGTGCGCTACCTGGAATGCGACATTACCGATCCGCAGGCAGCCGACCTGGCCGTGCAAACCGTCCTCCAGGAGGCCGGGCGGGTGAATGTCTTCCTCCACGCTGCCGGGATGGAGCGCAGCCGCCGCCTGGAGAGCAAACCGGCGGAGGAAATCCGCCAGACGGTTGCGGTAAAGGCGAACGGCTTCTTCAACCTGTTCCGGGCGATGGAAGTCAACCACTGCCTGCCGGGCGCGATGGTGTTCTTCTCCTCGGTGGCCGGGCGGTTCGGCAACGCCGGACAGACGGACTACAGCGCTGCCAATGACCTGTTGTGCAAAGTGGCAT
>CAYRHN010000044.1:0-7661 GCA_964424115.1 uncultured Anaerolineaceae bacterium | reverse complement strand
ACCCGGTAACATCCCGAACCCGGTCGTTAAGGACGTCAGCGCCGATGGTACTTGGAGGGCGACCTCCCGGGAGAGTAGGTCATTGCCAAGAGGCTTTTTTGATTTAAACCAAAACCCCCGATCTCGAACGAGTGCGGGGGTTTTGGTTTTTAATTCAGAATCTCAAACGAGGTGGTCACTTCCGCCTTGCCCTTGACCGTGGCAGATACCGAGCAGTACTTCTCTTCGGAAAGCTCGATAGCCTGGGCCACCGCTTTTTCGGTCAGACCCGCTCCACGCAGGATGTAATGCACATTGATCTTGCGGAAGGTCCAGGGTGGGTCGCTTTCCTGTTCGGCTGTCACCTGGATCTCTAGGCTTTCCAGTGGGGTGCGCTTCTTGGCCAGGATCTCCACCACATCCACTGCAGTGCATGAGCCCAGCGCCACAAGAAGCAGTTCGGAGGGTTTCATGCCGACCCCTTCATCCGGGGTGGACAGCACCACCGAGTGTTGGGTGGAATCGATCCCGACGAAGCGCTTCCCGCCGATCCATCGCACAGTTGCTGTACTCATTGCGTACCTCCATATTTGATATGATTCCATTTTACTATATTGTGGTACGCGAAAATCCGCCAAAAACACTGAAAAATGCCGGAAAATAGAAAAGAATTTCCTAAAACCCCTTGACAAAGAACATTTGTTCGTGTATAGTATTGCTAGGTAATATAGAAAAAGAGTTCGTATTTGAGAAGGAGCGCACTATGATGGTCAGACGCAGTGAAGGCTTAAGCGAACGGCATCGCAGAATCCTCAAGTTTGTGGGTGAATATCAGGGGAAGAACGGCTTTTCTCCCTCCATCCGCGAGATCGGCGACCAGATCGGGGTGAAGTCCACCTCGTTGATCAAGTATTATCTGGAAGCCCTGGAAAAAATGGGGATGATCGAGCGCAATGACCGCGTCTCGCGCGGCATCCGCCTGGTGCAGGCCCCTGCCCGGGATGTCTTCACCATCCCGATCCTGGGTCCCATCGTTGCCAGTGCTCCAATTCCCATGCCTGAGACCGATACCGCCTACTTTGATCCCGAAAGCACGGTGGAAGTGGCACGCACTATGCTGCCCGCCCGCGAGAAGGTCAGCGAACTCTTTGCCCTTGAAGTCCGCGGGGATTCCATGATCGATGCGATGATCAACGACGGGGATATTGTGATCATGAAGGCTGCCAGCGATGCCCGTGATGGTGAAATGGTGGCCGTCTGGCTGGACGATAATAACGAGACTACTCTCAAGTATTTCTACCGCGAGAACAACCGCGTTCGTCTCCAGCCTGCCAATCCGACCATGAAGCCGATTTATATCGATAACCCCAAGCAGTTACGTATCATGGGTAAAGTGGTGATGGTCATCCGCCAGGTGCCCACGGTAGCCGCCTGAACCGCCCTTGAATGATTGGCAACCCCGCCGGAATCCCGGCGGGGTTGTTTTTTAAGCCTCATTATTGATCTGTGAAGCGGTGCTATAATCAAGGTGTCTCCTTAGATATCCATACCACTCAGAGGGCGTATGAACTTAAATGTAATCTATTGCACTGCCTGTGGAGCAAAGAACAAGGCGTCCCATCGGTTTTGTTATTCCTGCGGCGCCGAAATTTTTAATGAAGCAGTAGAGCTTCCAGAATCTGAGCCGGAGCAGGGGTTGGAAAAGGCCACCCCGGCAGTGTCTTCTGAAACGCTTTCGGAACAAGGCGTGGATTCTCCGCAGCCAGTTTGGGGGGCGACGCCTCCAGCAAGCCCTTCTGTCGCTCCATCTACAATGATGAATACCTGGAATACCCGCCCCGAGGAGGATCAGAAGAACGCCGCGCACAGCGGGCTGATGTGGCTTTCCCTGGCGGTTTTTATTATCTCCTTGATCTTCGCTGCCTATAAGCTGTACCAGTATTCAACCTGGATCTATGTAGGCAGGGAGGATTGGTTGACGTTGGGCATCGCGGGTGGAGTGGCGCTGCTGGCGTTGGTTGGCGTGGTCGTATTCAGTAAACGCCCTTCGGGGACCCAGGCGCAGACGGAAAGGGGAATCCCCTTACCTCCTTCTCAGGAGGAAAAGAAGAAAAGCACGCGCCGCTTTTTCTTATGGCTTTCTTTGATCGTATTTATTGCTTCTTTGATCTTTGGAGCCTATAAACTGTACCAATATTCCACCTGGATCTATATCAGCCAGGAGGATTGGCTCTTTTTCGGCGCGATCATAGGTATTGTAATAGCCTCGTTTGCAGGAATCATCATCTTAAGCAAGCCGACAAAGAAGGCGGTTTTACCTGGGCAGCGGACTTTCCCGCCATTCAGTGAGACGATTTACATTCCTTCCGCTCCCGCCAACAGCCCGGCAGCGTTCGATCCGGGTTCTACGGCGCGAGCTGTGGGGGCAGTGGCTACACCTGTCTTCGCTAAGGCAACTGAGCCGGCGGCCAAGAAAAGCTCTGCAATGTCATGGATAGGGGCAATCGCTGCTCTGGCTCTGGGAGGCGCTGCGATTGGACTGGCGGTGGACGCCTTGAGCAATGGTTCGGGAGGCGATTTATTGGGCAACGATCCCTGCGCTGAAGTTCGCGATCACCTGGAAGATTGGAACAACTGCGATTGCAGCCATACTTCAACTATTAATGGTTACAAGGATATGGTCTCATGTGATGTTACTGCTCGGATGGATGAGTACAATTACACGGATCAGAATGGGATGCAGATGCATGTAGGGAAGGAAGGTCAGGGTTATGTTCCACTCAAATGCGTTCAAACTGAACCCCAGAAGTGTAAAAACCGTTAAATGCCTATGAACATTAACCTGAACGTAAATGCCATCACCCGTGCGGTGCTCACCGTGGCTGGGACGGCTTTGGCAGGGCCGGTGGGAACGTTGATCGGCGGATTCCTGGGCGGGCTGACTGGCAGCGCATTGCCTTTTGCCACCGACCTGGTAAAGAGCCTCTCCACTGTGGCAGCGCGTGAATCGTTGACCTCTGTCACCAAGAAAACAGTCAATCAACTGCCCCCCAATGAAAAGGAACGTCTGAATTACGATTTGCAGACGGCCTTTCGGGACGCGTTAATTGAAGGACTACACGATATTGGTGGGGCAGTATGTTTCCCGCAGGTTTGGCGCAGCCACCCGCGCCAGGTGCCGGATGAGGTATTCTATCCAGGCTGCCATCCGGCAAAAAAAGAACGGATCGCCGGGAATTTATTGATGGGGCAGGTGGTGGAGTGTTTGCGCGCAATGGAAAAGGCCGTCACGATGCAAGAGATCCTGCCGCTGGAACCTCCCGGGGATATGGAATCTTCCAAAGCGCAAACCTATTTGTTGGCTGAAAATCCGTCGAAGTTGAATTCGTTATTCTTCGAGGAAAATATCACTCCATTCCTCTCCCAATATAAATCCCTTTTAAATGAAGCAATCGACCTGGAGCCTCACCTGCGCCTGCGTTTGCTGGACCGTACGTTATTGCATCTGGGCGAATTGTTGAAGAAGCGTACCGATGCCTGGTGTTCGTTCAACCGTCTGTCGCTGGAATCCTTGCGCGCGGTGGTGGGGGAGGTCTCTGCGGGGCAAAATGCGTTGATGGCGCGCCTGGATGAGCTGGTGGCGCAGCCACAGGGGCCGGCATTGGTAGCCTGGTCGGACAGCATGGCAGACCTGCTCAGTGCTACCGGGCAGATCGAAAAGAAATTGGATGAGGGCTTCGACGGGCTGACCGAGCGGGTGATCGCTCAACACCGCGAAGTGCTCTCGCGCCTGGATACGCTAGCAGCAGGTACTGCACGGATCGAGAGTAAAGTAGATCGTATGCTGCGCTTCCTGGATAACGGCGGCTATGTTATTGAAGGGCAGATGACCGTGCCGATGCGCAAGCCGCCGGCGGAAGGTGTAGCGCCCTTCAAGGGTCTGGAATATTTCAGTGAATCGGATAGCGATCTGTTCTACGGCCGTGACCGCTTGATCGGGGTGTTGGCAGAACGGTTGGGACAGTTTCCTTTCCTGGCAGTAGTGGGGGCTTCCGGCAGCGGGAAATCCTCGCTGGTGCGGGCGGGGCTGGTTCCCGTCTTGCAGGGCAAGCGCACCCTCAGCAGTTCGCCGCTGCTGCCGGTTGGCTGCATGGATTGGCCGGTGCATATCCTCACCCCCACCGACCAGCCTTTCCTCTCCCTGGCGGCCAGCCTGGCACCCGAGGGGGCTGCGCTCGGTGCGGTGCGCAAGCTGGCGGATGAACTGCGAGCCGACCCGGCAGCCCTGGACCTGGCGGCGCGGCGTATCCTGGCCAAGAATCGCTCCGCGAAACGGCTGCTGCTGGTGGTGGATCAATTCGAGGAAGTGTTTTCTCTTTGCCAGGACGGGGAAGAGCGGTGCAAGTTCGTTGAGGCGCTGTTGCATGCCGGTGGACCACACGGACGGGGCAGCCTGGTGCTGGTGATCATCTTCCGGGCGGATTTCTACGCCGACTGCGCGCAATATGAAGACCTGCGTGAGGCGATCTCAGCATATCAGGAATATATTGGGCCGATGAACCGCGAGGAACTGCGCCAGGCGATCGAGGAACCGGCCCAGCGCAACGGCTGGAAATTCGAGCCGGGGATTGTGGATCTTTTGATCCGCGATGCCGGGGAGGAACCCGGTGCGCTGCCGCTGCTTTCCCATGCCTTGCTGGAAACCTGGAAGAACCGCAGCGGCCACACCATGACCCTGGAGAGTTACGCTGAATCCGGCGGCGTGCGGCGGGCGATCGCCAAAACAGCCGAGTCGCTTTATAAGCGTCTGACCCCGGAAGAAGCCCAGACCGCGCGCAGTATGCTGCTGCGCATGATCCAACCCGGAGAGAATGGCCAGGATACACGGCGGCGAGTTTCGCTGGATGAATTACGCCCTCAGTCCGGGAAAGCCGCCCAGGCGGATCTGGTGCTTCGCCGCCTGACCGAGGCGCGGCTGGTGACGGTGGATGAGGGCTACGCCCAGGTGGCGCACGAAGCCTTGATCCGCGAGTGGCCCACCCTGCGCCAGTGGCTGGACGAGGACCGCCAGGGGCTGCGCATTCAACGGAAAACGACCGAAGCAGCCCAGGAATGGGTACAGATGGAACGCGACGAAGGGCTGCTCTTCCGGGGGGCACGCCTGGCCGAGATCCAGGAATGGGCGGCCGGGCATGCTGACCTGCTCAATCCGCTGGAACGCGAATTCATCGACCGTTCGGCGGCCCTGGCGCAGCGAGAGGCTGATGAACGCGAGGCGCAGCGCCAGCGAGAGCTGGCGGCAGCCCAGCGCCTGGCGGAAGCGGAGCGGGAACGCGCCGAGGTGCAGTCCCGCCTGGCCGGGCGCTTGCGGCGGGGCGCGATCGGGTTGGCGGCGGCGCTTTTGGTGGCGGCGGCCTTTGCGGTGATCAGCTTGATCTTTGCCAACCAGGCCCAACACAATGCCCAACAGGCGCGCGCCGGCCAACTGGCGGCCCAGGTGCTCAACCTGGCCGACCAATATCCCCAACGTGCGTTATTGTTGGGGCTTGAAGCCGTTCGGATAGGAAAAGACAATACATCCGCGCTGGATGCGCTCTACGAATCCTTGACGCGCAACCGTGCTCTCCCGTTAATCCAGATCGACGGTCAATTCGAAACCGCGACACTGGCGCCCTGGACGGATCATCCCTGGGCAGCTGCGGGGACCAACCAGGGCATGATCTATTTGTGGGATCTTTCTGCCGCAGAGCTGCAGCCCGCCACCCTGGTTGTGGGGACCGATTCGGTCTACGGTCTCGCCTTCAGCCCTGCTTCCAGCCAGCAGGGGTTTAACAAGTGGTTGGCGGCTTCCGATGCAAATGGCCGGCTGCTCGTCTGGGATGTGAAGGACCTTTCGGCACCGCCGCGGATTCTACAGGAAAGTGGAAGTACGGTGGTATTGGCGCTGGCATTCAGTCCGTTGGAAGCGGAAGCAGGCTATGGGAGCTGGCTGGTGGCTTCCAATGCATCAGGAGAGGTGCAAGCTTGGGATACAAGTCATTGGGAGGCTGCGCCGCGCCTGCTGGTGCAGCAAGATCAGCCGATCGCCAGCCTATCTTTAAGCGCAGATGGAAAGAGCCTGGCAACCGGAGATTGGGTTGGGGGCGTCCGGTTATATGATCTTTCGAAAGGAACGGCGCCTTTTTCATCACAGCATGAATATGTAAAACACAGCCGCGAAGTTTTTGCAGTTACGTTGAGCGTGGATGGAAAATGGCTGGCTTCAGGCAGTATTGATAACCTGGTGGTGCTGTGGAATCTGAAAGATCCTGCGGCAGAACCAACGGTGCTGAGCGGCTATCACGACCAGGTGTATGCTCTGGCATTCAGCCCTGACAGCCAATGGCTGGCCATTGGTTCGGAAGGGGACAATTTGCGGTTGTGGAATGTCTTTCAGCCTTCTGCTCCGTTAATTTCGCTGCGCGGTCACGAGAATACCGTTTACGGGGTGTCTTTCAGCAGGGATGGCAGATGGTTGTTCAGCGCCGGTGCGGACGGCTCTGCGCGGCTGTGGCCTTCACCAGTGGCAAAACAAACTGTTTTGATCCCGAAAATGCTGGGTGGGGTGGATTTTCCGGTCATCCTGCGCGACCAAACCGACTGGGTGTTGGCTTCGGTGTATAGTCCGGATGGGCATTGGCTGGCGTCGGCCGGAGCAGGGAATCAGATCATCTTACGCGATCCGCAAAAATTGGATCAGGCGCCTATCAAATTGCCCGGGAACGGGAGCCTGATCTTCAGCCTGGCGTTTAGCCCGGACAGCCGCTGGCTGGCAGTGGGAGATGCCGGCGGCAGTATTTCGATCTGGGATATGAACGATCAGACGCTCTCTCGCAATCTAGCCGGGCATTCGGATTGGGTGCAAAAGATCGTTTTCAGCCCGGATGGCAAATGGCTGGCCTCGAGCAGCATGGACGGCACCATTCGCGTTTGGAATATGCAGGACCTGAACGCAGATCCGCAGGTGATCTCTGCCAACAGTGATGTGATCTCTTTGGCGTTCAGTCCAGACAGCCAACTTCTGGCTGCCGGGGCAGATATGGAAGTATGGATTTTCCAAATGCGAGATCTTGCACAGGCCCCGCTAAAACTGCAAGGCCATACCAATTTCATTTCGTCCGTGGTTTTCAGTCCGGATGGAAAAACACTGGCTTCCGGGGCATGGGACAATATGGTGTTCCTGTGGAATACCGAGAACTGGCAGGCTGCGCCGGTTGTCCTGCAAGGTCACCAGGACCGGATCAACGGTCTGGCCTTCAGCCCGGATGGGGTTTGGCTGGCGAGCGCCAGCGCCGACCGCACCGCCCGTTTGTGGAGCCTGTCTCATTTGGATGCTGCCCCGCTGGTGTTGGGTGGGTATGAGGATGAGGCGCAGAGTCTGGACTTCAGTCCAGATGGGGAGTGGCTGGCGGTGGGGAGCATGGACGGCACCGTGCGTCTGTGGATGATGGACGTAAAGGAGATCGAGGCGCTGGCCTGCCGCAAGGTGGGGCGCAACCTGACCGCTGCAGAGTGGAAGCTGTATTTCCCGGATGATGCTTACCGCACCACCTGCCCTTCCAATCCGTAGGCGAAGACATAATAAAAAGCCTGGACTTTGGCTCTTTGAGCGAAAGTCAGGAGGAGGAAGAAGAAGCGGGATG
>CAYRHN010000043.1:0-7683 GCA_964424115.1 uncultured Anaerolineaceae bacterium | reverse complement strand
CGTCAACCTCGGTCTCTATTCCAACCTCGGAGGAATGTATGAATTCGATCCTTGACATACTGCGTGGTCCGGCGCTAGGCGTGGTCGTTATGATCTTTGCCCTCGCCGGCGTCATCGTCATCACTGCTTTCGCGGCGCTGATCGCACAGGTCAGCCTGCTGCTGCGCCTGCGCCCCTGGCAGGCGCAACCGGCTGTAAAGCCGCAAGCCGTTCCAGATTCACCCATTTCCTACTCGCCCCCCCGTTCCCCGAAGCGTTCGGTTCGCGAACAGGAAGAGGAGGATGTGATCGACGCGGAATGGTGGTACGAGACATCGCAGTAAACCTGCAAGCGCGACATCTTCTGCGGAAAGCAGGAGGTGTCTCGTGAAAGGATCAGTAGAGCATTGATCCTTTCACGAGACATGCGGAGGAAATTTGGCAAGAATCATTGATCGACTATCCGAAAAAATCCCCTGGCTGCAAAAAGCGGCCGCCCTGCACGTTCCCGACGATTTACGGGTGGGTGAGATTGATCTGTCCTTTACCCCAAACCGCGAACAGATGGAGTACCTGTGTTTCCACGTCCAGGAACGGGAGGGCGGACAAGTCTATGAGGGCTACCGGGTCGTGCGTTTACTTCAGTTGAAATACATCTCGCTCGAAGCCCGCCGGGATGCGGGATTGCTGCAAAAGATGCGCACGATTCTGCGCGGTCTGTATGGATCCAACGTGGACCTGGTTTACCTGGCTGCCGGCATTTTCGACCAGCCACGCATTGGCATCGTGCAGTGTTACGGAGTATCAGCATTTTGCCCCAACAAAGACGAAGCTATCCGCCGATCGGCCCAAATGCTGATGGCACTCAAAGCTGGGATGGTGGGCGCATACCGCCAGATCCGCCTGGAGCCCCTCACCCCCACAATTGCGCAGTGGGTCGCGAACGCCTTTACCCAGATGCGCTTCGCATTGGTGACTGTCGGCCATCCCGATCCGCGCGAGAACGCGCGTGGCGGGGATGCATCTCTGCGCGATCCACTGACATCCGGGCAGCCAGGCGCGCAGCAGTATTCCATGCAGCAAAACGAGCTGCTCTTCCGCGGCATGAGCGGTCTTGGTGAAGAATTTATGCTGCTGGTAATGGCCAGCCACGTCAACCTGGCCGACATTACCACCATGCTTTCGGGTTTATTGGAGGATACCTCCGTGTACGCCTCCCGCCAAACCGGGGCACGCGCGGCATCTTTTGGCATCAGCCTGCCGGCCATCCTCACTGGTGGGCTGGCCGAAAATGCATCACATTCCTACAACACCAACCAGTCCACCGGCCTGACCGAAGGACAATCGACCACGGACGGGGTTGCCAATGCGGAAGGTCAAGCGCATACAGTGGGTCACGCCAGCACACGCGGCTGGGCGCATACCGTAGGGGTTTCGGAAACCGACACCACCGGGATCTCGGTTACCCAAGGCACGGCGGTCAGCCATGGCACTGCTCATACGGAAGGCACAGCGGTCACCGACGGCTCGTCGCACACAGAATCATCTTCCACCGCAGTTTCCCACTCGGATAGTTCCGGTTATGGCGTAAACGGAGGGGTGGGCGGCAGCATCGCGCCGGCTGGAGTAGGCCTTTCGGCCAACGTAGGCGGTAACGCCAGTTGGGGATCCTCGGACGGTATAACCAATAGCAGCGGGTCGGCGGACAGCTCCATGCACTCGGTCACATCGAGCCAGGCGGATACAGTTTCAGATAGCACCACCCAAAGCCAGTCCAGCACCAACTCTCAGAGTCATTCAACGACCCAATCGGAGGCCTGGACCACCTCAGGATCAGAAACGGATTCGGTCGCCGATACGGCCAGCTCCTCAACCACCAAAAGTCATGCCGATTCTCACAGCACGGCCACGTCAGATACCAAAGGCTCCGGTATCGGGCAGGTGATCGGTCGGGGGTTCAGCTCCGGGATGAGCGTAGGCGTCGCGCCATCCTTCTCGCTATCGAACAGCTACCAATGGCAGGACGATCCCAATATCCTGCTCACCGAGATCATGCGCACCCAGCGCAAGCTGCTGGATATTGCCAGCCGCGAAGGAGCTTTTTATACCGATGTCTATGGTCTGGCGCGCAGTGAACAAGGCGCGCAGGCTTTGATGGGACTGATCCCAGAAGCCTTTCATGGCACGGAAGATGTGGTGGCCGGTGTCCAAACACGCAGCCTGAACGAGGAAGAGCAGGCTTACATCAGCCTGCATGCACGCGCCTTTACCCCATCCACTCGCATCGAAACAATCCCGGAAGCAATGAGTGGTTACGCCGATTCGACCCTGCTGACCATGCTGCAGCTGGCAGCCTATACCGCCCCCGGTACATTTGAGCAAGGGTCCGCCCTGACCATTCAGGAAGAAACCCCCGCCTTTGCTTTTTATCCCGAGATGGCCGGCGACCTGACCCTGGGCCGCCAGTGGTCAACCGAAACTGGGCAGCTCACCGATGTGTTTTTACGCCTCGATCCGCAGCAGCACTTCCATACCGCTTTTGTTGGCGACACCGGATTTGGTAAATCCATCGCCGCCGAACGCATGGCCTATGAGACAACGCGTTTTTGGCACTACCGCACCATCGTCCTGGACTTCGGGCAGGGCTGGCGCAAAGCACTGCGCTGGCCTGGCCTGATCTACCGCGAGCCTGAACGGCTGGAAGAACACATCGACATTCGCCAGTTGTATCCCGCCTCGCCGCGCCCACTGCGCTGGAACATCCTGCAGGTGCCGCAGCGCATCGACCCGGCTCGCTACCGCAGCATGATCGCAGAATTATTTGCCAATGCCGGGCGGATGGGTCCGCGCCAACTGGGCTTTATGCGCCGCGCGCTGACCGAGATCTACACCCAGGCTGGGGTGTTGACCAGCGATCCCAAGGTGCAGCGCGGGGAGATGGGCAGCTTGCTGAACTTTGCTGAAGTCAACGTAGTCCGCCAGGTGCGCAGCGTTCGTTCCCTTCCAATGGATGATGTAGCGGTTGGAACCGTCCTGGAGCGGCTTGACCCGCAGGATTTACAAGCGCTGGCTGTTTATCGCAGCGCTACTCTCAGCGTGGTGAACTGGGTGGAACGGTTACGCTCTTATCAGAAAGAGTTCGAGCGCGACCAGGCCAGCCGGACCAGCCTCGAAGGAGTGCTGCTGCGGCTGGAGCAGTTCGCGGAAGAAACCATGGCCCGCCAGTACGGGCCGGGGCGCAGCGCCGAGCCGGTCGAAGATCTGGGACTGCTTGGAAATCCGGAGGATCGCTGGGGAATCACCGTGATCGAGGGCGGGGCAGAGATGGATGAGTACCCCAAGGCAGCCTTGCTCTCACTCTTATCCAGCATCCTCTATTTCGATGCCGTTGCCCGCCGGCGGGAAGCGCTGGATGGCTACCGCGCTTTTCCAAAAATGCAGATCTTCTTTGAAGAAGCCAACAAGGTTCTGACCGGTGTGTCGGGTGGCGCAGCATCTGATCAGAATGCTGGCGAGGGTGGAAACCCGGTCAGCCACATCTTCCAAACCATGTGGCGGGATGGGCGCAAGTACGGCGTGTACCTGCACCTGATGGCCCAGACCGTCAGCGAACTGCCGTCCGGGATTCTCTCCTCCTGCGCCAACCTGTTCGTCTTCCAGACCAAAGATGCCAAAGATCGCGACATGATCCTCCCCCATCTGGGCCGTTCCGAAAAAGGGTTGGTCAACACCGAATACAAACGCTACCTGGCGCGCATCCCGAGAACCTACGCGATCGCCAAGTTGGGCTACAGCGCGGACGTGCATGAACTGGAACCGGTGTTGATTCGCCCGATGATGGTCGAATGCGATGAACCGTCCGAGCAAGAAATCATTCAAGAACTGGGGCGAGTATCCCTGCGCCCTACCGTCGAAGAAATCCTCCGTTCGTAGAAACCAAATTTCAGACAAGGAAAACATGCAAACCAAGAAACGTTCCCCCTTCACCGCCATTGTCCTGGCCGTCATCATCGGGCTGCTGGTTATCGCCCTGTTGAACGGCGTCGTGCGCCCGACCCAGGTAGTCGTCGCCCGTGTCCCAATCTCTCCAGGCACGCTACTTACCGCGGAGCTGGTCGAACTGCACACGATTCCGGCCGGGGCGAAACCGGCAGATGCATTGACCAAAGTTGAAGATGCAGCCGGGAAGATGGTCGCGGTTGGCCGCGCGCCAGGCGACATGATTGTGCAGTCCATACTGGGCGAGATCGCCGGCGCCGGTCTGCCGGCAGAACTTCCCGAAGGGCATATTGCCATGGCCATTCACGTGGATCTGGCCAGTGGCGTAGCGGGGCTCCTGCGCGCCGGGCAAACGGTGACAGTTATCGGGATGATCTCGCCCGACTTAATCAATGAAAATCCAACCACCGTGCTGCCGGCCGCGATTCCGGAATTTTCCTCCCCTTCCCTCACCCCCTCTGCGCCGCTCCTAGCCACCGCCACGCCTACCCCGACACCTACGCCTGCGCCGCCTTCCGCTCCGCTGGCGCGTCTGGCAATCACCGGTCTCAAGGTACTTATGGTTCCTCAGCCCTTCCGCTATGAAGAGGTCCCGGCGGGTGCCAGCGAGGAGCAGTTATTTGCTTCCGCCCGCACGAGTGCGGCTTCGCAGGACGGCAGCGTGATCGTGGTGCAGGTGCCGACCACCGCCGTGGAGGTGACCCCGGGCTTCAAGGTGGATCCTCCGACCCTGCTGGCGGCGCTCGATCAGTACGGAATCATCCATCTGGCCCTCGAACCGGTCAGCGGAGTGAACCTGGACGTTTCGGACGTGGTCACCCTCAACCTGGGCGAGCTGTATGAGGAAATGAACGACTACCGCAAGAAGGATTAGGCGATGTCTGAAACCTCCTATCAGACCAACAAGGTTTCCGTCCTCCTGGCGGGAGCCGGCCATGAGCTGGTTTACTACCAGATGCAGCCGCCGCTGCTTTCGGACGCCCGCTTTATCGTCGCCGGGCATGCCACCCAGTGGCAGGTGCTGGAAAACAACGTCAACGACCTGCACCCGGAACTGCTGATTGTCCAGACCGACATTGCCCCGGATCCGGAGGCGATGAAGCGCCTCCTACAGCGCCTGTCCGCCTGGAACGGCGTGGCAGTCGTGGTGCTGCCCTTGGGGCAGAAGGATCTGCGCGGCGCGTACGAAGGCCTGAACATGGTGCGCGGGGTGTTTATCGCGCCGGTCAACTGGACCGAGATCGCACAGGCCGGGTATGGCGCAGCCATGACGGCGCGAGCGAATATGTCTCAAACAGCGCCCATGCAGCAAAGCGTCGCCGGTCCCGTCGTCGGTGGATCCGCTGCCTTCATCACCGGCACCAAACGTATCGCAGTCATATCTCATGCCGGCGGGACGGGCTGCTCGACCGTGGCGGAGAACCTGGCCTATGAGCTGGCGGCACGATTGAGCATCAAGACATTGCTGGTATCGATGGGGCTGCCGCCCAGCGCCCCGCCCCACCTGCGCTTGCGCTACCTGCCCAACCTGACCGAGTACTTCGACCGCCCCGGCAAGGCCTCCTTTCAGGCTGCACTGCAGCGCCGAGAAAACCTGGAGGTGCTGGTTGCGCCGGAAGCATCGGTCGAGTATATGAAAATCCTGGAAAGCTCCAACCGCGGAACGGGAGAAGGCAGCATCAACGGGATGCTGATTGATTCAGAAGATGGACGCTATGCGGCGATCGTGATGGACGTTCCCTCCAGTGAAGATTTGTGGATGGCGCACTCGATTATCTTTGCTAATTACGCCCTAATTGTGGCCCGGCCAACACTGGCCGACCTGGCCGCAACCCGCCACACGCTGAACCTGCTGCTCTCCGGGCTCAAGAGCGAAAAGCGCCTGGCGCGTGAGTCAATCTACCTGGTGCTCAACCAGTTCACCGACCGCAGCGGTTTCACTGCGCGCAGTTTTCAGGATGAGTTGGCCGGTACGGTTGGCTGGGCTCCGCCGATCGCGGCCGTCATTCCCTACGACCTGGCTATTACACAGGCGCAGGACCAGGGCATTCCGCCGGTGACGCGCGTGGATGGTTTTGCACGCGGGATCCGCTCGCTGATTGGCGTGCTTTTTCCCAACGTCGGCTCGTTGGAAAGTAACAACTCAGGCCAGCGTAGCGTTTTGCGCCTGCCAAAGATCCGCTTTACTTAAAAGGAAACATCCATGCCAGGCATCTTAGGTTTGTACGATACCCCTTCTGAAGCAGTGCAACTCAGCCCGGTCGAGCGCAACGCACTGGTCAATGAGGTGATTGACCAGATCAACCAGGAGTTTGCTCCTACGGTGCTGCAAAGCCCGGGCGAAACGGAGCGCAAACAGATTCGTGAGCGCGTGGAAGCGCTCGTGTCAGCCGCTTTCCGCAAGCGTAACCTGCGCCCCGGTTTGCAGGTTGAAGCACAGATTGCGGAGGACCTGACCCGGCGGATTGTGGGTCTGGGTTTCCTCGACCTGCTGCTGCCGCCGGCGCGGACGGATCTTTCCGAGATCGGCATCTATTCGTCCGGCCTGATCCAGGTGATGAAGAAAGGTTCGGTGCGCTGGGAAACGGTGGATCTGCAACCAGAAGCGGGAGAAATTTGGCGTGTCTTGGACCGCCTGCTAGGACCGCAGAATAAGACCCTCAACGAAACCAACCCTTCGATCAACGCCAAGCTGCCCGCCACTCCTCACAATCCGGGAGGTGGGCGCATCAAGGCCTTGCATCCGGTAGTGGTCCCACCCGGGCGGAATCCTTGCATCAACATCCGCCTGTACGAGCAAAAACCAGTCAGGCCGGAATGGCTGCTGGAGCGCGGGGTGATGAGCGCGGAAATGATGGATCTGCTGCGCCAGGCGATGGAAGACGGCCAGCGCATCCTGATTTCCGGGGGTACGCGCACCGGGAAGACCACCCTGCTTAGCGCGTTGTGCAACTTCCTGCCGGGCGGCTGGCGCATCGTCAAGATCGAAGATCCGGAGGAGATCTGGATCGACCGGCAAACCGTGCAAACGGTTGAGGCACGTCCACAGGCGGTCGGGACGGAGGTGCGGCCCTATAAGCTGGCCGATGGTGTGGACGACGCCATGCGTATGTCGCCGGATTACCTGATCATCGGCGAGGTGCGCGATGGGGCAGCGGCAATGAGCCTGTTTCGCGCGCTGATGACCGGCCACAGTGGAGCCTGTACCTTTCACGCCGACAGCCCGCGCGAAGCTGCCAGGCGTTTGGCTACCGTGATGGGGGCAGACGCCGGCGTGCGGGCACATGAAGCCAACCAGATGATCGCCGATGCGGTCGATCTATTGGTCCAGATTGGCATCCGCCACGAAATTCGCCGGGTAGTGCAAGTCGCCAACGTTTCCAAGGAACTCAAAAGCGGGGACGTATGGTTCGAGCCCATTTTTCGCTACAACGAGCAATCACCGGTAGGTAATCCGGCCTGGGAAAAGCTGGGGGAGCTGCACTCCCGCAACAGCCAGGATTGAGGAGACAAGCAGATGATATTCATAATTCCCGTGATCGGGCTGCTGTGCACTACATTGGTTCTGTTCTTTTTGTATCCCAACCAGGTCAAGACCGGAAAGTTATCCGATCTCTACTCCGCCGATTCGGTGCGCACGCTGGCCGGCCTGAATCCGAAATCCCTGGACTATAAGCTGCTGGCCGCCGGCCTGAAGCTGCGTCC
>CAYRHN010000042.1:0-7912 GCA_964424115.1 uncultured Anaerolineaceae bacterium | reverse complement strand
CACAACCCGCCCAACCCACCCTCACCCAAAAGCCATCCGACAATGTGAACCTGGGGCGTAAATTCGAGGGCGTTTTTGCCCGCGGCTTGATCTGTAAAGGCGGCAGGATCTGGTACCTGGGCGGCGCCGGCCTGGGAATGTTGGATCCAGAGACCATGACCGCCAGCGAGTTTCCCATCGACAATCTGGTCGGGGGCCCCTGGAGCGCCGGCGATTGGATCTGGACCTACGAATACCTCAACGATAACGAGCACACCGGCGGCTTCCTGGTCGGGCGCGATCCCAAGACCGGCCAGATCGAGAAGTACCTGGATATGATGCAAAACCTGGAATGGGAGACTTTCCTGTTGGGTATGGGCGAGGTTGGCTCGGAATACTGGGTCTCCGACGACGCCGTCCGGGCCTTGCTGATCGACAAGACCAGCGGCAAGTCCGTCGGCGAGGCCACCCTGCCCGAGGTGGCTCACCTGATCGTCGATGACGGGAATAAGATCTGGTTCGCGGGAGATACGCTCTTCGTCATGGACAAATCCACCCAGCAGTTCTCCTATGTCCTGGAGAGCTATGTCACCGGGTTGGATACCGACAATTCCAACATGTGGGTGATGACCATTGACAGCGGATTGTTTAAAGTCGATCTGGCAACATATTCCTGGGATCAGATCCCCATCTCAGAAAATGCCTGGGCCGGCTGTTACGACGGTTCCTCGTACTGGTATGCCGATGCTTTTGAGGAAACGGTTCAAGAAATGATCCTGCCCTGACGGCTGCACTTTGTAAAATTTATATTCGCTGATGATATAATTAAAAAGGTCATACGTTTTTTTACTCGGTGTTCGCCGCGTAAAAAAACGCAAAGAAAATCAGCCTGCTCTCCCCAGGAGTGAGTACCCCATGATCATTATCACCACGCCCAAATCAAAAGAAGAATTTAAAGCCTATTATGCCCTGCGCTACCGCGTGCTGCGTGAGCCTTTCGGCCTGCCCAAAGGCACCGAAAAGGACGATTATGAACCGATCAGCCTTCACTTCATCGCCGTGGACGACCGCAAGCCGGAAGAGATCATTGGGGCAGTAAAAATGTTCGAAAAAGCGCCCGGCATTGCCCAGTTCTCTCACCTGGCTGTAAATGAAAATCACCAGGGGCAGGGCATTGGCCGTCTACTGGTCGACACCGTCGAAGAACACGCCCGACAGATGGGCTACAAGATCATCGGCACCTCCACCCGCCTGACCGCCACCGGCTTTTACGAAAAGCTCGGTTACCGCGTGATCGGCGTGGACTACCTGATGATCGGGCGCATGCAAACCGTGTGGATGGAAAAAGAGCTGGAAAAAGCCCCCGCCGAGGAGCAAGGATAAAGCATGGCTTTTGCCCTCAAAGTGGCGCAGTTGGAAGAGGCGCTTAAGAAACGCGGCTGTCCCATCTGCCGCATGGGACACCAATCCGCCGTCAAAGGGATGGAGTCGTTCATCTACGAATATGTTAACGACCAGGGCGCCCGCCAGCCAGCCCTGGATGCGCTCGGTTTTTGCAAGGATCACACCCGCCTCTTTGTAGCCGGTGAACTGGCCGGCAGTGGGACCGTCCTGGGGGTCAATATTGTCTATGACCACCTCTCCAAGGTAGTCTATCGCGATTTGCACGCGTTGAAGGGCAAATTTAGCAAGCCGAAGGGCTGGCTGCGGACGCGCAAACCCTCCGGGCACACGGTTCTACCCGTCAAAGGCCGTTGCCCGCTGTGCATCCGTCAGGAATCATCCGAAGAATACGCCCTTGCTACCCTGATGGAATGCCTGGAAAGCAGCACCTCCCCCATGCGCACGGCCTATCTGGCTTGTGACGGGATCTGTCTGGCCCACCTGCGCGCTGGGCTGGAAAACATGGCGGAGACCTACCCCAATGCCGCCCAGTGGTTAGTGGAAACCACCACCGCCCGCCTGGAGCAGTTGAGCGAACACATGCAGGGATATATCCACAAGAACCAGTGGGAAAACCAGGGTCAGAAGCTGGGAGAGAATGAGTCGCAGGCCTGGCGGCTGGCGCTGACCTTCTTCACCGGCCTGCCCGGTGACCGCTTCAACCACAAGATCGACGAGTTCTAACTTACCCCGGGGAAATCCTTTTTTTAAGGAACTTGCATGAAGAACTGGATCAAACAGCACGCCTTACTGGTTTATTTTATTCTTGCCTTTGCCATCACCTGGGCCTGCCAGATCGGCGGGCTGCTGCTTGCCCCACCCGGCATGCGCCTGGGAAACGAGGTTAACTTCCTCCACTGGCAGGCGCTCTTTGCCGGGCAATTGGACGGCCCCTCCTTCCTGGCCCTGCTGATCTTCTCCCTCGGCCTCGGTCCCCTGCTCTCCGCCCTCATTGTCACTGCCCTCACCAGCGGACGGGCGGGACTGTCTGAGCTGTGGGGACGCATCCTCAAGTGGGACGTGAAACCGGTCTGGTACCTGGTGATCCTCATTGTGCCGCTTGTGCAAGCCGGGTTGGCGCTTCTCCTCACCTACTTTCTTACCTCTGGCCTGGGAGAATATGCCCCCACCCTCACCCCGGCGCAGTTGCCTGCCTTCTTTATCTTCATGCTCCTCTTCACCGGCCTGGCAGAGGAACCTGGCTGGCGTGGTTTTGCCCTCCCGCGCCTTCAATCGCGCTTCAACGCCGAGCGATCCAGCCTCATCCTTGGTTTGCTGTGGGCTGCCTGGCATTTTCCCATCCTGATCTACCTGAATGCCTCGGCGGGCATCTTTCCCCTCGTCTCGCTCCTCGCCGGTTACACGATGGCCACCATCGGCTGGACCATCGTCAACACCTGGATCTATAACAGCACCCGCTCGGTGCTGATGAATATCCTCCTGCATGCCATTTCGAACACAGTCAGCGCCTACCTGATCGCCGCCTATCCCACCAGCGCCCCACTCAGCCTCATCTTCGCCCTCCTCCCCTGGGCTTTGGCCATCATACTCTCCCGCCGCCTCAAGCCAGAAAACCTGGCCAAACAAAAACGGCACGTACTATAAAAATATAGCGAGGCGGGTCTGAGACCCGCCTCGCTATAAATATTAATCGGATCGCCTACGCGATCGTGATCTCTTTGGCCAGGTACACATCCTGGATGGCGTGCAGCAGGGCTGCGCCTTCTGCCATCGGGCGCTGGAAGGCCTTGCGGCCGGAGATCAGGCCCGCGCCGCCGCCACGTTTGTTGATCACCGCGGTGCGCACAGCCTGCGCCAGGTCGGCTTCTCCGGATGACGCGCCGCCGGAATTGATCAGGCTGGCCCGCCCCATGTAGCAATTCGCCACCTGATAGCGCACCAGGTCGATCGGATGATCGCTGGTCAACTTGGTGTAGACGCGCTCGTCGGTCTTGCCGTAAGGATTTTCCTTGGTATTCAGCGCCTTGTAACCGCCGTTGTTCTCCGGCAGCTTCTGCTTAATAATGTCGGCTTCGATCGTCACGCCCAGGTGATTGGCCTGTCCGGACAGGTCGGCAGAGACATGGTAGTCCACGCCGCCCACCTTAAAGGCGGAATTGCGCGTATAGCACCACAGGATGGTCGCCAGGCCGATCTCGTGCGCCTTGGCGAACTGCTGGGCGATCTCCACGATCTGCCGCCCGGATTCCTGCGAGCCGAAGTAGATCGTCGCGCCCACGGCCGCCGCGCCCATCTCATAAGCTTCCTTGAGCGTGCCGAACAGGATCTGGTCATATTTGTTCGGGTAGGTCAGGAACTCATTGTGATTGATCTTGACCACAAAGGGGATCTTGTGCGCGTACTTGCGCGCCACCGTGCCTAACACGCCAAAGGTAGAGGCCACCGCATTGCAGCCGCCCTCGATCGCCAGCTTGACGATATTCTCGCCATCAAAGTAGATCGGGTTGGCGGCAAAGGATGCCCCCGCCGAATGTTCAATGCCCTGATCCACCGGCAGGATGGACAGATAGCCGGTATTGGCCAGGCGCCCGGTGCCAAACAGAGCCTGCAAGTTGCGCAGCACCGGCACCTTGCGGTCGGAAACCGACCAAACGCGGTCCACAAAATCGGGGCCGGGAACGTGGATATGATCTTTGGTGATCGTCTTGCACTCGTGTTCGAGCAAATAGGGGGCTTCGTCACCCAGCAGCTTGACTATATCTTTGTACATTGTTTCCTCCTACAGGAAAAAATTCATCAAAAACCGGCGCGGGGAAGTGAAAAACCTCCACCGGCCGTTGGATTTCCTACGGTTTTCGCGCCCGGTCCAGTCCTTCGATATCGCTCAGGCGCAAATTCAAAGCATCCACCGAGACCTGGATCTCGCGCAGCGAAATGGCCAGCGAGATCAGCAGCAGCACCAGGCTGAGGCCGAAGATCCACTTGCCTAATTCCGGCTGCCCGGCGAACAGCGTCAGCATGCACAACACGCACATAAAGAAACTGCCCGCGCCGAAAGCCTGCATATTGCGGATCAGGATCACCCGGTAGCGCAGGCTGGCCAGCTGGGTAAAAATGATATCCTCCGGGTTGGCCTTATAACGCGCATGCAGGTCCCGGATCAGGTTGGCCAGGGTCAGGAAGCGGTTGGTATAAGCCAGCAGGAGCAGGGAGATGGCGGGGAAAAGTAAGGCGGGCGTGGTCAGTGTAATTTCCATGCGCCTCTAGTATAACGGAAAAAAAGAGATTCGAGAATAGCGATTATTTATCCCCACCGACATTCTTCTTCTTCGCCTGGTCCAGCCGGGCGCGGGTGTGTTGGAACTGGATGAACATTTCCTGGTAAGCTTCCGGGGTCGATTCACCTTGCTGCTGGGCTTCCTCCTGCATAAAGCGGATTTGGTTCAGGCTTTCCTCCACCCGCAGGCTGCGCAGGCGGATCAGGGTACGGAACAGGTCTTCTGCCAGGGCGTCCTGGTTGGGTTCCCCCTGCGGCAAAGGCGCCAGCAGCTCTTCGTACAGCGCCTGCAGTTCTTCCGGAACGTTCTCACGGATGAAATGCGGCGCATCCATATCCTCCTGCTCCAGCGCGCGCAGCAGCAACACTGCCAGGGTCTGCGCCCCGGCATGTTCCAGTTCCAGCCCGGCAAAACGGCTCAACCCCAGCTCCTGCAGCGAGCGGTCCAACCCGTACACCGCGTCTGGGGCGCGCAGCAGCAGCCGCAGGGTGTGCAGCTCCAACTGCTCCGCCAGGCGGGCCGTGGTGGCAGGCGCCGGCTGGGCAGTGCGTTTTCCAGGCGGTGCAGCGATCTCCGGCTTCCTGCGCCCCGGCACCCCGCCCCGCGCCGCGGGTACGCGTGCCGCTGCCAGGCTGCGCTCATCCACACGCAGCAGTCGCGCCAGGCGCTGGCGGTAAGCATCCCGCTCCACCGCGTCCGGCACATCCTCGATCAACGGCAGCACCTGCGCCGCGATCGAGCTTTTCACCTTGGGATCATCCAGGTTCTGCCCGGCAGCCAGTGTCTCCATCACGTGCGTCACCACCGGGCGCGCAGCATCCAGGATCTTCTGCCACTCAGCCGGGTCGCGCAGCACCACCTCGTCCGGGTCGCTGCCCGGCGGCAGGGTCGTCACGCGCAGGTCGGCCTGCAGGCGCGCTTCATGGCGCAGCAAGCCGCGAGCGTCAAAACCCAGCGTATCGCTGCGGTCCATCGCCTGGCGCGCAACATCCAGCCCGCGCAGGGTAGCCTTCTCCCCGGCCGCGTCCGCATCCAACGCCAGCACGATCCGACGGGTGAACTTCTTCAACATGCGCAGCTGGTCTTCCGAAAGCGCCGTGCCCATCGGCGAGACTGTGTTGGTATATCCGGCCTGGTGCAGCACGATCACATCCAGATAGCCTTCCACGATCACCACCTGATCCTGGGTGCGGATCGGCTTGCGCGCCTGGTCCAGCCCGTAGAGCAGGCGGCCTTTATCGAACAGGGCCGTCTGCGGCGAATTGAGGAACTTGGGAATATCGTTGGGGTCCAGGATGCGCGCCCCAAAACCGGCCATCTTGCCCATCGTATCTCGAATGGGGAACATGATCCGGTTGCGGAAGCGGTCGTGCACGCCCCCACCCTGCTGGCGCTCCGAGACTAACCCGGCCTGTAATAAATCGTCCTCACTGTAATTCTTACCCTTAAAATAATTAACCGCCGCTTCCCAACCATCCGGCGCGTAGCCCAGCCCAAAGGCCTCGATCGTGGCCGGGGTCAATCCGCGCTTCTTAAGGTAGGCCAGCGCCGCTGCCCCGGATGAATGGCGCAGCAGGTAATGGCGGTAGAAATTGACCGCCTCTTCCAGCAGTCCGCGCAAGCGCTCGGTGTGTTTGTCCTCTTCCTGTTTTTCGGGCGTCTGCGGTTCCAACTCCACCCCGGCCCGCTGAGCCAGGTATTGCAAGGCCTGACGGAAATCCCAGCCCTCTTTTTTCATCACGAAGCGGAAAATATCCCCGCCCTCATTGCACTGCCCAAAGCACCGCCAGGTGCCGGAATCGGGAAAGACCACAAAGGCCGGCGTGCGCGAATTGGGGTGGAACGGGCAAAAGCCGGTGTAGTTTTTCCCCGCCCGGCGCAGCTTGACCGTCTCGGAGATCAACTCCACCGCGTCGATGCGTGCCTTCACCTCATCGATCGTGGACATAAAATGATTATATCCCAGACCAGCCTGCCGTGTAAAAATCTACGTTTTTTCAACGTGCTTTTTGCTTTCGCTTTCCAAAACCAGTGTAAAATTATTGCATGACCGACAACCGCGGCACCATCCTCGTCGTCGATGACGACATGCTTAACCGCATCCTCATCTCCACCAACCTGGAAGATGAAGGCTTTACCGTGGAGATGGCAGAGAACGGCCGCCAGGCCCTGGAGCTTCTCGCCGCTCATCCCTTTGACGTGATCCTCCTCGACCTGATCATGCCGGAAATGGACGGGTTCCAGGTGCTGGAAACCCTCAAAGCCGACAACCAGCTCCGCCACATCCCGGTCATCGTCATTTCTGCTGTGGAAGAGATGGAAAGCGTGGTGCGCTGCATCGAAATGGGCGCTATGGATCACCTCCCCAAACCCTTCGATCCTGTCCTGCTCCATGCCCGCATCAACGCCTCGCTGGCCGCCAAGCGCCTTCATGATGTAGAGCAAGCTTACCTGAGCCAGATCGAAGCCGAGCGCCAAAAATCCGAGCGCTTGCTGCTCAACATCCTTCCCACCCCCATCGCCGAACAGCTCAAGCAAGGCCAGCGCGTGATCGCCGATTACTTTCCCGAAGCGACTGTACTCTTTGCCGACCTGGTCAACTTCACCCCCTACGCCGCCAAACACTCCCCAACCGAGGTGTTGGAATTGCTCAACACCATTTTTTCTACTTTCGACCAGCTGGCCGAAAGCCACGGGCTGGAAAAGGTCAAGACCATTGGCGATTCCTACATGGTCGCCGGCGGCCTGCCGCTCGCCCACCCTGACGCGCTGGGCGCCATGGCCAATATGGCCCTGGAGATCGTCGCGGGCATCCAACGCCTGGTGAACGAGAAGCGCATCCAGCCCTTTGAGATCCGCGTCGGCTTCCATTGCGGCCCGCTCATTGCCGGGGTGATCGGCAAGAAGAAATTCACCTACGATATGTGGGGCGATACAGTCAACACCGCCAGCCGCATCCAGGATAACAGCCAGGGCAACCGCATCCTCGTCTCTGAGATCGTGCGCAACCGCCTGTGCGACCGCTTCCACTTTGAAGAGAACGGCGTGGTGCCGCTCAAAGGCCTGCGCGAAATGATGACCTACTGGCTGGTCGGCCGTAATTCCTAGCCCCGGCAATCAAGGTTCCCCCTTAGGATCCTGGGGCCCTACGCCTGAGTGCCTCGCAGGGATCCCTACATGAAAGCTTTCCCACTTAATAGGTAGTGTATCTTTAACACATGAAATGTTTGGCAAGGGACAAATCAAATTCA
>CAYRHN010000041.1:0-9898 GCA_964424115.1 uncultured Anaerolineaceae bacterium | reverse complement strand
GTATTCGCGCCGGGATTCGTCCAACATTGCCTTCGATCATTCTGCTGGCTGACCATTGGGAGGTTAACCCGAACGAGTTGATTGAGCTTGCCGGTTGGCCAACATTGAAAGCCTTTGATTTCCGCAGCATAGACCAGCAGGAACTACCGCCAGAAACCATTGAGGTGGCACGCGCGCTGGCAAAGATAGATAATCCGCGGATGCGCAGAGAAATCGCTGAAGCGCTGCTAACCTTGATCGAAAAATACTTCAAAAAGTTGTAAAGGGGAGGGACTATCCCCACTTCCTGTTACAACTTATGCCAATCCCCTCTAGCTTTCCATTTCATCTCAAAACTGGTGGCTTCAACAATTGCTTTCATAGGGGGAAGCAAGAAGGCCCTCAATCTCTCAATTACCAAGAAAAAATCCTGATTGTTTTCCTGAAAAATTCCATTCTTTTTCAAAAATATCTGCCAC
Organism: uncultured Anaerolineaceae bacterium; assembly: GCA_964424115.1. Lineage (GTDB taxonomy): Bacteria > Chloroflexota > Anaerolineae > Anaerolineales > Anaerolineaceae > CAYRHN01. The sequence continues at coordinate 9,440 of CAYRHN010000041.1, read as the reverse complement.
TGCTTTTGTCGTGCCCGAGCAAAGCTTTCTGTCAATGCAATGGGAACATCCACAGGAAAAGCTGTTTCCCGCTGCTCAAATGTAGCCATCAAGGCTTTTTGTAACGTGCGCCCCTCGAAATCCGTTTCTTCGCTTAGCAGCCAAAGATCATAAAAATCCTTCCAGCGACTGTTGATATCTGCCAGGCGCACCATAGCCTGAAATTTCTCGGACACAATGGATTCTGTGGGATATCCCTTGAGAATGGGTGTTTCCATTCCTTCTAACAAACAAGGATAATCCAGGCTTAGAGTTTCGGGAGTGATCACATCCGCGAAACCTACGTCAATGTGCAATGGAATTCTTGTAGTCCCCAAGTAAGCCAAGAAAGAGATGCGCACGCCTTTATAATCAGCATCCACTAAGATTTCTTCAAAGCGAAGACTTTCTTCGCGAAACTCGAGCCCATCGTAAGGCACTTGAACTGTGAATACTGCATGAAGAATTGCAGTCAGGTTATCTGTCGAATTTCTGGTGTAGCTGCGGAAATCAATATCCCGTGTGACCCGGCGTAATGAAAAATGCAGCGCATAGAATATCAACCCACCTTTGAGCACAAAAGAAGCGCTGTGGTCCGTTTTTGATAGGCGAAATAGAAAACGCTCAATTCCATAATACTGTAAAATTTCCTGAAAGGGTTTCCCCTGGCTCTTAGCCAGATTAAGCAACCGGGTTTGCACCGACATGGGAACATTCTTAATTTCTCTCACAATATTGCCTCCAAATACGGGCGCATTCGTTTTTCTACCCGATTGATCCTGGCATATTCAAGCAACTTATCGATCCTGGGACGGAATTTTCTCCGGTAATCTCTGAGCGCTTCAATTGTGGCATCATCTCCGACTTTGTTGCGGAACTTGAAACAATCCGCAATCGTTTTTTCCATGCTGTAGATCCTGATTGTGCCCGTATCTAGCACTTTTTCTTCAATCCCTGCGGCATACGCCTTTGTGGATAGCCAAACAATATTCAACGGCGGATATTTCAGCCGCGGCGCCCTAATCTCCTGCGGCAAAGCAATATAAATCGCATAAGGAATTTGCGTCGTAAGATCATAGAACGCAAGCGCTGAGATCAGGCAGATCACCGCTTTGGGTATCCGCTTGCATACGGAGACCAATTCGTTGGGGAATGGAATATCCTCCTTTGCAAGATAATATTCTCCCCGTGCTTCGCGAGCAATGATGCCTTTTGCGAACATCTGATAGATGGTGTGAACGGGAATGCCCAACCTTACCGCTTCCGAGAACCGCAAGGTCCCCTGATTCTCTCGGAAAATTTGGATTGCCTTTTGAACGAGTTCTTCAGCCATCGTTGAAATCCTTGTTTTATTATACAATAAATTACTGTATATTTGCAATAAATACAGTAATTATTTTGTTTCAATATACATTTCCCAAATAAAAATTTTAATCCCTATCGATCCATCGATCAAACGGCGCATGCGCCATGACATGCCGCAATCTTCCCTCGCAATCAAACAGCAATGCCCGGAACATGATCCGCAGCAAAGCGCGGCGTTCATGATCGATCATCTGATTCCATAGCAACGGCAGATCCTGCAACAATGGCAGGAGTTTTCCCGCTTCCGGTCGCACAGACGGGCGCAATACATCCAACTGGCGCTTGATATCCAGCGAACGAGAATGAAAATCCGATTCATCCAGATGGCCATTCAAATACATCGTCCTGAGTCGTTCCAGTTGTACGGTCAGGTTATAGGTCTCGCGCTCGAAATACGGCATACCCTGTTCGCTGATAAAGAAAGCAGCGATCCAGTCATACCATTCCAGAGGAATGATCATCTTCTCCAGCAGACGCCTCACCTGTCCATCCAATAATTCCATGCGCAGGTGAGGCCGATGCTTCTCTAGCAAACCTGGAGCCACTGGCTGCGCTGTCAGTCCGGCTGCTTCGCAAGGCGTTTTCGTTTTCCTTCGCGCAAGGTAATTTTCATGCAGCGTGGAACACCGATAATAGCGGTTTCCAGAGCCTCCCTGCGTCCCGCGCAGGCTGACCAGCTTGCCGCTGCCCTGCCAGGTCCAACACTCCCAGCAAAATCCGCAGCCAGAGAGCAGATATTGGTGCACCACTTTGCCTGCGCTGGTCACAGGCGTCTTGCCTTTCGATTTTCGCCGCTGCTGATTGGACTTCCACAATTCATAAGGGTATAACGCTTCGTGCTGCCCGGGAACCAGAATCTGCGGCGCGCGTTTATTGCGCAAGACCGCTTTTTTCACCTGCTCCGGTTGATGGATATTATCCTCCATGCTCAATGGGCGAGTTGGATAATGCGCCACCATGCCCACATAAAATGGGTTGATTACAATCTCCCTGACATTATCGCGTCCAAATTGAGCCGGTGGAACACTGCCCGGACGCCCTTTGGTGCGAAAAGACAAAGCCAGCCCATCCTCTCTGAGAAACGTGTGGGTGTTAATTGCATTGGCGATCTCCCGGTCGCTCAGGCCGCGGTTATATTGCTGCACAACCCAACGAACTGCATCCGCCTCCACCGGATGCGGCACCAGCACCCTGCCGCGCTGATTTTCCGGGCGGTCCGGCATGCCAAAACGCGGGCAGTAATCCCGGCCGTTGGGATCGGTGCAGGCTGAACAGGCGCCATTGCAATACCCATAGATGTAGTTGGCGTTGGGCAGGCCGGAGAGGATGCGCTTCAACTTTGCCTCCCGGCCATAGATCGACGCCTGCCAGACAGGCATTTCTGCCCAGGCGCCCAACACGCTAAGCAACAAGCGCCCCATCGGGGTCTCCAGATCGAGGGCGTCACCCAGTGAGATCAGGCGAACATTGTGCTGGCGGATCAGGCGGATAAAGCCGAGAAGCGACTCCAGGTTGCGAAAGATACGGTCCAGGCGGTGGATCAGCACCACCTGGACCCTACCGGCAATGATATCCTCGCGCATTTGCTGGAATGCCTTGCGCTTGCTGTTGCGACCAGTGGCGCCGGCGTCCTCATAGATACGGTAGACGTTCAGGCCTTGCTGCCGGGCATATTCCATCAATTTATCAGGCTGGAATTCCAGAGAATAGCCGTAGCCGTTTTGCTGAATGCGCGAAAGGCGGGTGTAGATGGCTGCGGAAGCCTGGCGCGGAACCTGGTCTTCTTGCAGCACACGGCTGAGAAACTGCCGGATCTCTTCTGGGATCTGTGGATCAACAGGCTTCATCAAACACTTCCTGGGTGCTGCCCGTTTCCCCTTCGGCCTGTTCAAGGCGCGCTTTTTCTTCGGCCCAGCGTTTCAATATGTTTTGAGAAATGATCGCCACCTCACGGCAGAAATCCACAATTTTCTGTTGGGCGGCCAGATTGTCCTCATCCTTCACGGCTCCAATACCTCCTGCGTAAAAATGATAGAGTACAACAAGATATATAACAAATTTTCACCATCGCCGGCTATTCTGAAATCATCATACTGTGGAGAGGAAAGGATGAGATTTGAATTACCCCCCGATAATCCGTTGTCTTTTGGTCATATGTTGTTGTGGATCGTGCAGCACGATCAAATGTGTCAGGGTTTGCGCTGCACCAGAGAGGAGGCCAAGCTGAAGCTGGCCGAGATCCTGTCTGTCGGCCTGCAAGGACCCAACAACTGGTTCAGCGGACGTTTCACCTCCAATCCATTTACCCCGGCCAATTTCTGGCGCTTCATCGTTCATTACCGCGAACGCCTGGCAATGAACGGCGCTGACATCTATGCCCTGGCACGCTGCGGAGGGATGCGCTATGTCGAAGAACTACAAAAGCAGGGCATGGAGATCATCGCAGTGGAAAAGAATGCCGTGGCCAAAACCTCTGCAAAAAGCCCCGTCGCGCTTATCCCACCCGTTCCGGAAAGTTATATCGAGAAAAATTTCGAGGCCCGGCTGGCGGCTCACCTACTGGATAGGGATGAGGATGGCCTGCCCAAGCATCGCGTGACCATATTCCCCGATCTAGAAGAAGCAGCGGTTTCAGCAGGTCTGGCGCACCTGTTGACCACTAACCCGGAGATCATCCAGGCATTTCCTGATGGCATCTACTGGTTTGATACCCATTGGCGCAGCAAGAGTGCTATTCTGCGAGAACTGGTCACCCGCGCGCGGTTGGAGGTCGACTCCGCTTTAGAGTCCAGCCTAGGAGACAGCTACCTTCAGCACACCTGGGAAACCTGGATCAGCGCATCCAGTAGGCGCTGCTTGTTTGTTTTTGATGGGTTGGAGTATTGGGATTTCAATTTGTGCAGGTTGTTTGAACACTTGGGAAAAGATATTCAGTTAATTGTCACCGGGCAGAATCCAGAAATGCTAAATTTATGGACAAAGCGGCATCTCAGCTCCATTCCTGTCAGCTTCATTATTTCGTAAAGAGCGGAAGTTATAACAAAAACTTTGATCTTGCATCTCATGATCGTACTCTCGATATTTATGGGATCAGGGAGAGGAATTTTGTTCTTCCCCTCCCTGATCCAGGAATGCGATTACCAGCCCTGTTTAGCGTTTGATCATTGGCATGTAGCTCAGATAGAAAAGATTGGTGAAGCGGTACACGCCCGCTGGGGTCAATTCATCTGCTTTGGCCGTGGATGAAAGCCCCCCGATCGTTGAGACATACAGGTAAATGCGTTCGGTTTGGCCGCGCATAACCAGCGAAGCCATCGCCCAGGGTTGCAGGTTGCCCAAGCGACCCTCCGCGCGCTGCCACTGCGGATCGGCGTGGTACAGATCCTCCGTGTAATACAACCCATTCGGTGCCCCAAGGTAGAAGCGCGAACTGCCGGGGTAGGCCACAAAATGCACGGCCTCCAACGGGTTCCCCGGCTCGGTTGGCAGCGAAACTGGAAAATCATTCCAGGTCAATCCACCGTCGGTGGAAACATACAGCTCCGAGCCGCAGGTCAGCACCATGCCGTAAGGCGCCTGTGGATCCATCGCTAGCAGCCCGCCAAAATTCACGATCCATTGCTGCTCCGGATCAGTGGTCTGCACGGCAGTCCAGCTGTGCCCGCCATCGATGCTTTTCATTAACCTCCCGGGGCGGTTGGGGTCAGTCTCGTCCAAATCCGCCAGGCTTTCCGTAGAAGCATAGACGATCTGCGAGTTTTGCGGGTCAATAGCAATCGAGGTAACCATGTGGATCGTCTGGGTGCTGGTGTCGTACTGGTCCTCGATCTGCGCCGCGTTCCAGGTCACGCCATCCGCACTGTAATATAACCAACCCCCACCAGCCGGATGCTGCATGCTGAATTCATCGTAGAAGCCAGAACCAACCACCCAAACACCCGGCGCCATCGCGCCAGCTTTGGTCACCAGGGCGGTGACGCCAGTGTAAGTGGCAGGTACGGGCAGGGGGATGGAATCATAATTTTCGCCCAGATCGAGTGTGCAAACCAGGCCATTGTCAAAACCATTGATGCAGAAGTGTCCAAAATCCAACCCATCCGAGAGGAGCATATCGCCACCCCCGCGGGCTTCAGGCAGGCTGGCCCAACTGGCGCCGCCATCCGTGGTGTGCAACAAACCCATGTCGGTATCAGCAATCAATTCGGCCGGATCATAGGCACTGATGGCCAGGTGCTTGGGCACCACCCCGGCCAGGCCGTTGTTGCGCGCTTCCCAATTCGCCCCGCCGTCGCCCGTGCGGTACACACCCTGCCCGGCATAACCCAGATACCATACATAGTCATTGTTGGGGTCCTGAACCACGCTGTAAGCGTGATTGCCTACGGGATCAAAGGTGTCGTCCCAATTCACGCCGCCATCCAGCGTGCGCCAGGCGGTCCCGGCCGCAGCAGTCCAGATAATGTTGGCATTATCGCCAAAGGCAACCTGGGTGGTGTTCCACATTTCGGAGGCGATAGGTTGGTAGATCACTCCTACCCAATTGTCACCGGAGTATTTGTAGATCCCATCGCTAAAACCTTCGCCGGAGCCGGTTACCCAGGCCTCGTGCGTATAGGGGTTGATCGTGATCTGAGCCACATGCCCCATTGGTTGGCCCATATCCGCCCAAGTGCTGCCGCCATCCGTAGAGCGCAGCACACCGCCATTATACAGCCCCAACCACAGGGTATTGGCATTGCCCGGATCAAAGGCCATATCTGTGATCAGGGTGTCGGTTGCCAGATCGCCGCCGCTGATCTGTGTCCAACTGTCACCGTGGTTCATAGATTTCCACAAACCACAATAGGTGAAGACACAAAAATTCCCAGGCGCGGCGTAGAGGGTGTCGCTGTGCGGGCTGGGGAAGGCGCGTAAACGGTAGATAAAGTGAAAATCCTCCAGGGGAATACTGGCCAGCGTCCAGCTACTACCGCCATCCTCCGAACGGTACAATCCCAGTCCAGTCTGCGCCATATACATGCGCTGCGGCTGGAGCGGATCCACTGCCAGGACATTCTCCGGCCCGCTGCCAGTGAAGATCATTTCCCAGTTCTGTCCGCTGTCACTGGTGCGGAACAGCCCCACATTGGGAATGGTGGCATACAGGTTTGCAAATCCACTGCCACCAAAGCTGAGGTGCTTGACAATGCCTCCATATGGGCCGCCGCTGATCCAGTTGCCGAAGCCATTGGTGACCGTATAGGCGCCTGCCAGCGAGGCCTGTCCACCCCCCGGATTGATTACCGTCACGGTGTATGTACCAGGCAGCAATCCCCAGGGGACTACCGCCTCCAATTCACCCTCGCTAACCCATATCACATCTTGCAGCGCATGAGTTCCCAGAAGCACCTGGGGTGTGGCGATAAAGCCCATCCCTTGAATCGTTATGCTCACATCCAGGTCGTTGCTTCCTTCATCTGGTGACACGGAGGAAACCATAAATCCGACCTTGGAAGAAGCCTGTGCAACGCCCCCCGGCGCAACAGTGCTCAAACACAGAGCAAGCATACTCAAAGCCAGCCCAAAACGGGCAGCCCACCGCAATGAGGTCTTCATCAAATATTCTCCTTTTCTTGATTGTTTGAAAAATGTACTCCTCTGAAAAATATTATGGCGCTTAAGATATGGCGAGTCAAGATGGAAATGCTGACGGATTTGTACAGAGAATGGCTTAGCCACCTTCTCTCTAGTCCGAACCTCGCCAGTATGTTTTCAGGAATTCAATGAGGAATGCAAATTCGTGATTAATGGATTACCAGCCGACTTTTACCGCGCAATGATTGGCAAGAACATCTTGATTACTGGCGCGACTCCCGTCCCCTGGATGGTAAATGTGTAGGGGGTTTCGTCGCTGTCATCGCTGCGGATACTGATTACCGCCTGGCGCAATCCCGCCGAAGTGGGGGTAAAGGCCACCGTAAAGGGAAGCGACCCGCTGCCCGGGATCTGTGAGGCAGGCTGCGCAACGATCACAAAATCTCCGCCATTTGCCCCGCTGATTTCAACGATTGGAGCGCCGGTCAGGGTGAGGGTTGCGGCGCCGGTATTCTCGATCGTAAAGGTGTGCTGCAACGTATCCTGTGTGATGGCGGCTGTGCCGAAATCGGTCGCATCCCAGACCGCCGGCACAAGGTCCCCATTACGTATGGAGATGCCATTCCCGCTCACGTTCATATCCTGCATGGCAGTCGAGGCATATTCATACGCTCCCCGATCGACAACCGCCAGCGTATCGGCGTTGCCATCCCAGACCCGCAGGTTCCAATCCAGGTCTTTGTCGCCCAGCACACTCGATGCCGGGTTTCCGCTATCCACGCAGGGCGAGGTGGCCTGAAGGCGGTAGTCCATCGCGGCGGGATCCACAAATTCAGGCGATTGGTAGATGTTATTATCGCTGCCCAGGAAACGCGAATCGGCCAAAAGCGAGTGACTGACGCTGTCTGGCGTCACCGAGCCGCGAATGATATCCCCAAAGCCATTTCCCCACAAGATGGTATTGGAGATGTTGACGCCCGTGATGATATTGGTAGCATAGTTGCTGTGAATACTCAGCCCACTCGCCCAAGAACTGCCCACTCCGTTATTTACCAGGGTCTGGTTGGTGATGGTCACGTTGCGGGTGATGTTCCCCGGGCTGTATGCATCCATCCCGGCCAGTAAGATCCCGGTGTCTCGGGATCCGTAGATGAAATTATCCCGCAGCAGCAGGTTCTCAAAGAGGTTATTGTACGCGCCGCTGCTGCCCGCCACCAGGTAGATGCCGTTGGCAGCGCTGCTCGTGATATGGTTACGCTCGATCACCACGTTGGAGGTGGTGTTGTTGTGCCCCAGATACCCGGTTGCCCCGCCAAAATGGATGCCGCCCGAAACCAGCACATTATCGCTGATGGAGACGTTCGTGATCAGGTTGCCCGTGGCATACGCGCCAGCCGCGGTGACAAATTCGATTGTCACCGGCGCGCCGTTGATATAGTTTTCCGCAATCACCACCCCATCCACCGTGTTATTGTTACAGTTGGGATCGTTACCGCCAGCGATCAGCACCGAGCTCTCGGTGTGATGGATGATGTGATTACCGCGGATCTCCAGGTTGCGGATCGAGTTATTCACCAGCCCCGGCGAAGCGGAGGTCGATACAAAGATGCCAATGTCATGAGCCGGGTTATCAATCCAGTTACCAAGGATCGACACGTCCGATATTTCATTATCGGAAGCCCCGGTCCCCATGCCGGCGATGATCGACACGCCCCCGATGCTGTTTTGCAGGGTGTTGGAGGCGATCTCCACGTTGCGGATGGTCACATGGTCATACGTATAGGGCATCAAGGAAATGGCGGCATACGGCAGATCAGTGATGATGTTTTGATAGATCGAGATGTCTTCCACAATGTCATCCCCCGCTTCAGCATTGGGGGTGACATTGATGCCGTGCTTTTTAAAGTCGCGGATCACCAGGCCCTTGATGACCACGTGCGAAGCGCCGATGATATCCAGCCCGTTGAAACAGGCCGCGTTGGTGCCATCCAGGGTGATATCCGGACTGGCATCCTCGTCGATGTTGCCGTCGATGGTCAGATTGCCGGTGAAGATCATCGGCAGCCCGCCGGTGATGTTCATCGTGGCGCCGGTCAGGGAAGGATCAAAGATAATGGTGTCATACTCGCTGGTGGCTTCGGCGGCCGTCATCGCCTCTGGCAGGGAGATGCCATCCGGTCCGGGATTGGCTTTCAAGGCAGCTGGGCTGGATACATCGCCGTTGATGTCTTCGCTGACATTGGTGACGGTAATGGTTTCACCGGTAACAGCCTTGAGCGCATTCCGTTCCTGGGCGCTGAAGGATTTTGCATCCACAACGCCAAATTGAGACAGGATCAAGCCGAGCAGGGTGATATAAGCAATGGTTTTTACGATGTGGGTGGTCATTTTTAAATCCAGCTTTCATTGAATTGTTTTATCGAATCGTCCTCCATATTCCCGCTCAAAGAGGTTGATTCTGACCAATGTTTCTTTATTGTAGC
>CAYRHN010000040.1:0-12235 GCA_964424115.1 uncultured Anaerolineaceae bacterium | reverse complement strand
TAAGGCAGTAGCTTCCCAAGCTACCATTCGTGGGTTCGAATCCCATCACCCGCTCCTACTCGACAATAGTAGCCCTGGCCAAAAACGTAGGCTACCATTCCCTTCCAGAGGTCCTCAAGGAAAAAAGGTATGGAATAGTAGCCTATGATTGCGTTAAAAAAGGCAATAGAAGGATATCTCCTGGATATCGCCGCATCCTACGCCACCAGCACCGTGCGCATGTACACATTTCTGCTCCGGCAACTGGCCAATCGGATCGGCGCAGATCGCGAGATCAGCGAAATCACCAGCGAAGAACTAAAGCGCTACATGCTCTACATGAAAGTCGAATACAAACCGAGGCGAGTGCGCGGATCCACGAGAATGCGGGACCCGCTATCCCCCTCAGCACTCGACAACATCTGGAAATGCCTGCGATCATTCTTCCGATGGTGTGCGAATAACGAAGGAATACAAAACCCGACAACCTACCTACCCCGGCCACGGTTCAGCCTCAGCCCGCAAATACCGTACACCTTAGACGAAATCAAGCGGTTGATAGAAGCTGCGCAATACTACTACCTGGTCGACAAAACGAAACGCCACAAACGGCCGATGGCCCACAGGAACCTGGCGATCATTATGATACTGCTTGACACTGGAATGCGTGTTGGGGAGCTATGCAGGCTAAATATAGCCGATGTTCGCCTGGAAGTGGGCGAAATCAACATCGAAGCCTTCGGGACGGGCAGGAAAACCAAAGGCCGGACAGCCTATCTGGGCGCCTCGGCCAAGAAAGCCGTGTGGCGGTATCTCTCGACCATTTCTGACCCTATTCCTAGCGATAGCCTATTCAACATGCCCTCAGAAGCAGTTCGCCAGGTTCTCCTAAACCTGGGAGCAGCTGCCCAGGTGCCAAACTGCCACCCACACAGGTTCAGACACACGTTCGCGATCGAGTATTTGCGCAATGGCGGCGACGTGTACACCCTGCAGAGGATCCTGGGGCATTCCACACTTGAGATGGTGGAGCATTATTTGAACCTGGTTTCCACGGATGTGCAGATGGCGCACAAGAAAGCCAGCCCTGCTGACAGGTGGAAATTGTAGGGAATAGTAACCTTTTGGTTGCGCAACTACTCAGGTATGATTGGGGAGCGCCACAGGCGGTAGAACATGTCTGTTTGGCGCAAATTTGCCGTATTTGCTGGATTTTTCTTGCATAGGTTGAGCAGTAGCCTTTTGGCTACTATTCGGTAGGTTTACGAAGCCGCCATTGAGAGGCTACTATTCCATACCTCAAAACCAGTCTTTTGGTTTCTTTAACATTTCTCTGGGCTAGGGTTACAGCAGCTCGCCGGCAGGCCGGATCAGCTAACGTACACTGAGAAGTGTCCGTTAGCGCCCGTCCAAATAAGTGTCCGTTCTGGCCAGCCCCCCATATTTTTCGAAGTTGTATCATTTTATTCGTTCTGACTATACTGGGACGCAACACAAGATCTCTTTCTCGCGTCGATTATTTCATTCTCTAAAAAACTCTCATTCGAAAAAATCAACATCTTGGCGAGAAAAATAATTTGATGGCAATTGAAATTAAAACTGTCATTATCTCCATATCACACAGCGAACGTCGATGATTTTTTATGTTATAACAAAGTAAGCAAACTAATCTTCACCCAGGAGTTGCCATGAACAAGAACAAAGAAAGGGTTTATGCATTCTTAGATACAAGCGTATTACTGGAATTTAAAGCTTTTGATCAAATCGATTGGACAGAACTTTTGGGTTACAAAGAAGTGTGTCTCGTTTTTGAACATCAATCAATTACCGAATTAGACAAACAAAAGGTCAAAAATTCAAATGAACGCAAAAGAGAACGCGCCAAGAAAATATTAAGCAAAATACATAAACTTTCAATAGCAGGAGCCAGAATAACTGAAACCCTTATACCCGGCCGTCCTAATGTATATGCCATCATCATTCCTCGCTGGCCTAAATTACCGCTTCCGAACGGCTTGCAACAGGAATTTGGTGACGATCTCATTATTGCATCAATACTTGAATTCCAAAACGAACATCCTGAATTCAATTCAATAATCCTTGTTACCTACGACACCGGAATGCTTATCAAAGCGCCAGCCTTTCAAATTAAAGAATTTCAGATGGATGAAAAGTATTTAGCGGATGATCAGCCTAATGACCAACGCAAAGGAAAATCATATGATACCAGCAGCCCTCAACTCGAGCTATGGTTTTACGAAGCTGAGAAGCCCACATCATCTATTCAACTTAATCTATCCTTGATAAAAGATCCTGAAGCGGATGTGATCGAATCTCTTGTTGAAAAAGAAAGGAAAGAAATCCTTTGGAATCCAACGCCATCTGCTCCATCTACCAATATTTCTAAAGAATCTGGATCTGCCGAGAGCCTTGCGCTAAGCGCAATTATTGCATCGCTTGCCCATGAATCTGTCCCAGAATCATTTTTAAATCAATATCAACAACTTTCAAGTATTTATTTAGAAAACTATAAAAATTACTTACATGCACTATTCAATTTGGACAAGACCGAAGGATTATTATCAATAATCACGCTTCAAGTTTGTAACTGTGGAACCAGCGCAGCAGAGGGCGCACAAATTCACCTTCATTTACCTAAAGAATTAAAGGCCGTTCACAGTATTTATGACCAAATTAGTCCTCCCAAAAAGCCTACACGCCCTAAGAAGCAAGATGTGTTATTCGGTTTTGAGCTTCCAGGTATTGACCCATCCATCATATACACGTTACCAAATCCAATGGAAACTCAGATTACATATCCTATAATTGAACAGAGGAACTCTTTTACGCTGCTTAAGTGGAATTATGATCAAATAATGCATAATATCCCTGAGAATCTGGATTCCGTTGGAATCATTTTTCCGGAAATTATAGGTGCTAGCCAATACACATTAGACTATGAGATTCACGCAAGAAATCTTCCAAGACACGTTACAGGTCAAATAATAATCAACGCAGAAATTAGTGTTGATGATACCTATTCATGGTTTCCCCAACCTAATGAGATTGACGAGGATTAAATTCTAGAAGACATACATTTAATTTACTCATTTCCCATATTACTGAGATTAAATTTTCGAACAATAGTATACGTAATGGTAATAGTGGCATACAGGGCTGAAAATCGAGAGAAATTGCTCTATAATCAACCCGCCACCTGAAACCCGGCACAAACCCGAATCCGTGCTTTTTCCGTGTTCACAAAATACCTGATATCCGCCTCAGAACGGCCCACAAATCAACCCTGAAACCGTTCAGCAGCTCCCAGAAAATAGCAAAAGGCATTCTACCTGTTTATAAAATACCCATAAAGCCCCATTTTCAGGCCGTTTTCAAGGCGTTTTCAGCCGATATTTTATGAACTGCGCAGCAAAAAAGTGTGGAGTTAATACATAGGTCTGAATTCACAATAAAAAAGTGTGCCACGCTCCAAACGTGGCACACCTGGTTGTATCACAAAACGAAACGTGGCGCTAGATCTTCCAAATATTCAAGTCCACAGCCGTCGGGAAACCCTCCAGATAGGTGGATCCGATCTGCCAGATATCCCAACGCGCCCAGCCGATCGGCAGAACCGGCTGCATGTCGCCGACCTCCCAGGGATCGCCAGGAAACACCACGTAATTGGCCACCCACAGGATACAATCATTCACCCATGAGGTATCCACGAGCTGCGCGATCCAGTTCCACCACCAGGCGCCAGAGTATGCCACCGGCGTCTCCTTGAACAGATCCGCGGCCCGGTTGGCGCAAATCCGTAAATGCTGGTTGACCTGCCTGGCCAGCGCAATGTTCTGCGCCAGGCTCTTGGTTTGCTGGACCTTCGGATCCTCGAAATCCAGCCCGGGCGCACTGCGATACCCGCCGGTGGTGCGATTATGGAAATTCACCACCTGGTTATTGGCGCTGGAATGATAGCGGTGGAACCAATACGGGTACGGGCGCATCCCCCGATCGCGCGCGCCGGCATACTGCTTGCGAAAAGTAGCAATGGAATAGTTCATCCCTGGTTCGCCGTTCTTCACAAAGCAGAACTTCAACCGCCCGTCCAGGTTGACTTTTGCCCAGTCGATCCTACGGAATAGGGTCTCGTTGTGGTGGGAGAGATCGATCCCGTATTCGTATTGATCCAGCATGGAGTGGGTGTCAATTCCTTTGATTGTGTTTTCGGTCATGGTGTACCTCTAAGGAAAGAAGACAAGAAATTGGGAGTTTTGGACACCAGCGTAGGTGTAGTAGACGGTTATCTTTATTGCGTCTACATATGCCGTTGTTGTGGCATCTCCACCAGTTGTTTTGTATACTGCGGCTCTTAGTCTGGCCCCAAAGGTGGAGGCGTTTATTTGAGTCGGCGTCCAGGTTGTTCCCCAGAGATCGGTGCTTCCGCCGTAAACTCGATCGGCGTCTGTTGTTGGCCAGTTGGTCGCATTCGCCGTTTTTGAGTAGATATTCGATGTGTCTTTCATAACGTACACATTGGCATCATAAACACGGTTGTACGTCGTCGCCTTGCTGGCATGTCTCGTGATAGTCAGTTCGATGCCATCAATAGTGGCACCAGATGGAATGGAAAAGCCAAAAGTTGTAGCTTGCAAGCCGAAGTAAGAAGTACCATTGACCGAATTTGCCGCGGTAGCATACGTCGAATCTATTGCGTAGATGTTTGTCGGATTTGTCCAGGTACCTAAATACGAGCTTCCAAGCCCCGTGAACCGCGTTGAAGAGGCCATCTTCTTATGCCTCCTGCGCCAGGGCAATCACATCCCATTTGCTATCCGCGGAATTCCAAATTGCGCCGACATAGACCGTCTTGCTGATCACCGTCGTGGTAGGAAGAGTGATGCCAATGGCTCTCCAATAGGAGCCGCTCCAGGTGATGGCGCGTGCGGTTCCGTTATCCTTGATACGGACAATAATCTTCTGGCCATTGGTAGGAGTTCCGCTTGGGTTGGCGATTGACAGGGCTTCTGCCTGAGCGGTCAGAGTGTAGATATCGTAGGCATCTGAGTCCAGGGTAAGGGTTGCTGTACTGGCTGCCGTTCCGCTTCGAGGAGTGATCCGTTTGTTTGTTTCCGTCTGCGTGCCATCCGTAGTCAGGACACTGGTTGAGGCATTTCCAGGGGAACTTACTTTGAGATCGGCTCCTGAAAGTGTTACCACGTCTCCCGCTTGAGTGAGAACGGCATCGCCGTTATCCCAATTTATCGTTCCGCCTTCCGCGAGAAACAGGTCGGACCACTGATGAGTTGCTATTCCAAGCGTGCCAGCGTCATTAGCCTGTGGTCGGATTGTTCCATCAGGAGATGTGTCAGTGAGAATGAAATTTGGAGCCTGAACAACGCTGTTCGAAACCAGGTTGGTACTTAATGTGAGTATGCCATTTGAGGCATTGAATGTTATAAAGGAGCTGGATTTAATACCCAGTGCGCCGGTCGCCCCTGTGGCGAATAGTATATAGCAAGTTGTATCTGCAGCTTCGTTTTCAACCACAATTTCTGTGGGGGTTTGAGAAAGCAGCGTTTTCCACTCATCCTCTATCCATACTTTTAACAGCATGTTGCTAGAGTCGAACCAAAGTTGTCCATTCGCAGGAGTAGTTGGGGCAGTTGCTGAATTGTGAATAACTGCATTCAGAAGCTGCAATCGTTCCATATCAATATCAGACATAAATTTAGGCATGGTATTCTCCTTATCCGATGGCAACAACCGTGTATTGATCCTCGGTTATCGCTGTAGCGAAGGTCAGGATAACGTAGGTGGATGTGAGAGTGATGTTGGGGTACACAATTTCACCAGTCGCAGTGACATAAACGGTAACAGCCAGCGCAGCCGTACCCAGGCCATGCGTCATGTTGACCGGCGTGTTGGCTGCCGTCGCTGGGATGCCATCTGTGTATTTCCTTGTTGCTCCCGTGAGCCCAAGCGTAGCCAGAACATCGGCAATCGTGGCATCATCCAGGATGGACAAACCAACATCGGTAACCGGCTTTGCCGCAATATTTCCGGTGCTGGAGCGGGCCAGGAATTGATTTGCCGCAAGCGCAATATCGGTCGGGTTTGCTGATCCAGCCGTGGCATTGCCCTTCAACGTATTAGCCGCCATGTTATCCAGCTTTGCGTTTGTCACACCATCGTCGTTCAGGCTGATCGCCGGGGTCGCCCCACCACTGGACGCAATAGGCGCGGTCCCAGATACAGAGGTCACTGTACCTGCCGTCCCGTACACGATAATCCAGGCGCTGCCGTTCCACACTTTCAGCTGGTGGTTGGTTGTATCCTGCCACAGTTGACCCTCTACAGGATCCGCCGGAGCAGTGGCCAGATTATGCACCGCTGCATTTTGCAGCTCGCATTTATTCAGATCGATCGGGGATAGGAATTTAGGCATGGCATTCTCCTTATACCAAATAGGCGGTACCGCCAAATGCGGCCGCGAAAGATACGGTCAATTGGTTAACGTTGATATGTGCGATATTTCCAAATACTTCGTTACCTCCTGAATCTATGACAGAACAGGAAGGGTAGCGTCCCAGGTTATGGGTGATTGTCCAGATCGCAGCGGGTGACAATTGAGTGTGCGTGTAATAGTATGCGGATGGGAGCGTCGCGGGCAGATCAGCTGCCACATGAGTATGGCGCAAGGGATAGCGCAGATCGAGCAGATCCGATCCTTCCCGGCTGCGCACAATGCGCTCCTGGGCATAGTACACGCGCACAGCTGCCAGCACGAAACGCGTACCGGCAGGCGCAGCGGGAATGTCATCCAGTCCCAGGTCTGCCAGGTTGACCTCCGAGCCTTTGGTCTTGACCACACTGCCAGTATCCGAGAGAGTGATCAGCACCCAGGCCGCCTTGCCGCTGGTGGTCGGTATGTACTCGGCGATATTGATCGGGTCAGCCGGATCCGTGACCGGCACATCGACATAGGCAGAGCCAGTCCATGCCGGGCGTCCGTAGAGGATCAGCCCCAGGCCTGAGACGACCAGGCGGAAGGGCATGAACTGCTCCAGCTCGATCCAGGTAGTGTCGGGGTTGGGATAGCGGTGGGTTTCGCCGTGGTTCACGATCAAGGGTGCGCTTGCGCTGCGATCCACCAGAGTCTCGCGGTAAGCCATGACCTGGATCGTTCCGGGCTGGATAGGATCTTCACCGATCCACACCGGCAGTTCGTTCACCATCGGCGCCCGTCGGTTGAGCACCGTGATCAATTGGCTGGCGACGCGTGCAAAGGCCATGCTGCCGCCGGCATCCACATTACCCTGCCCGTCCCCCAGTACGCCAGGCACTGCCCGCAGGACATCCTGCTTGCGGGCAAACTGCTGTTCGATGAGCTTGCGTAGATGAGTTTCTCCCATCAATCCTCCGGCGGGCAAATATTCCACAGGAACACGTTCTCGAAGTCGATCCGGTACTTGGGCAGCGGTGAGATCCAGAGCTGATAGACCACCATGAAATCAAAGGTCTGGCCCGGGGTGGGCGTGGTGATGCGGAAGGTGTCGTTTGTCGCCACGTAGCGCCCGCTGCTGTTGGCTGTCCCCAGTTTTATGGTCGCAGATCTATCGCTCACCCCTCCCGAGAAGGTGAAATTCTCGGCAAACAGCGGTGGGATGACATTCTGGTTCCATACGCCCCAGTATGGGTTGGGATCGCCCCATAACGTCAACGAACCATTACCAACCTGGATCCTCCGCCGGACGGTGCAATACCGCTCGGTAGCCAGGTTCTTGTACACCACGCTCACGCCGATATTCTCGAACGGCAGATACCATCCAGCGGGCAGCGCGTTCCCGCGGACATTCCAGAGGGCGTAGGCGTAGATACCGCCTTGCTGGAGGTTGTAGAAGAAACGGGTGGAGAGGACAGTGGCCTGCTGGAACAGACCGCTGGTGATCGCGCTGTCAATGCCCAGCCCGTAGCTGGCATTCATGGCAATCTCGATCTCGGAGATCTCGACCGTTGCCGGCGGGGAAAAGGTGCCGGTGCGGATAAACCCTGGACTGACCACCGCATCCTTTGCGCCAGTGGCAACACGCGCGCCATGCTCCACGGCATAGACGGTATAGAAATCATCCGCAGTAGTTGGGGACCACGTCAAAATCCCTGCGTCGATATTGCGGGAAAAGAAGCGCCCGTTGATCTGGTACCTGGAGGGGTTGGTCGCGCCCGTCCCCCGGATGCGGCAGCGTAGGCGGCCAAACTTGCTGGCAAAATCCGTGTCGTAGAGCGTCCCGCGCAGCCAGGTATCGAAGGGGCCATTGGCAGGCGCGCTGGATGAGCAGCTGGCTTCCGGCGGGATTTCCGGAGGGATGAACTGCGGCGGATTGATCAGCGTGGGCGGCGTCCAGGAGAAGTCCGGCTCGATCTCCGGCTCCGGCAGCTCGTTGTTGATCGGCTCCGGGGGCGGGTAGTATGGCACGGCAGTCACCGGCACGCTCTCCGCTTCACACTCCAGGCTGGTCAGCAGCACGCCGTTCTCCTGATCAAACGTGATGGAAATCCTTCTGGCCACCAGGCGCATCGACGACCAGCTGATCCCGCGCGGATTCTGCGCGGCGGTTATGCTGAGCGTGAGGTATTGCTGCGGGCTGATATCCACAGCGCGATGGTTGCTGGCCAGCTGCAGGACGACCAACGCGTATGGATTATTGACCTTTCCATACAGCAAGCCGCAGATTTCCAGCACATCGTTCTGATCACTGGCCACCACCCGGTCCTGAACAAGCACGCTGCCGATCGCCTGCTCATACTTGGACAGCGCGCGGGCATACCAGAGCTGGGAATAGGCCGTGACCGTCTCACTGCCCACCCCGCACACCTCTACCTGGCAGACTGCCGGCAGTGTGCGGCGCTCGATCTCGACCTCGCCCTGCCAGTCGCCGTCCTGCAGGGCATGCACCACCGGCACTGTAGATCGACTGGCCACCGGCAGCAGCTGCGGATCTACCGCAGCAATCAAGCGTCCGTATCGGTCACAGGCGGGCAGGATCGTGGCCATGCGCGATTCGCACACCGACCGGATCATCTCCCACAAGGGGCCGCTCTCGGCTTCGAAGCCTGCTGCCAGGCGCGTGTCGCCGGAGGGCAGGACATCCAGAATCATCGCCGCGGTGCTGCGCCAGGTAACCAGGTGCCAGATCCATTTGTCGATCGTCAGGTTGGCGAATTCGACCCAGGAAGCGGGATCATCTACCTTGCGCATGTAGGCCGCGGGCGCATGGCACTGCTGCATCCACCAGGAAGGCCCCTGTACACGGAAACTTGCCTTGCCCGTTTCGCCGTCAAAGCTGAGGCTCTCGTTCTCGATCCAGCCCCAGCTGATCACGTTCTCACGGCCAGCGATCGGGCCAATGCTGACCTGGTCATCTCCATACCAATCCTCGGCAAAGAGCACCACCAGCGCCCCTTCGACCAGGTCTGTCAGAGAGCAGCCATCCACCATCTGGACCGCAAACGCCCAGCCGCCAGCGCCATAGTCTCCGCGCACGCTGCCCTGCAGCTGGAACTCGGATACGGGGGGATGATCCGCGTCAAAGACAAACACCCGCCGGTAGCCGGTGGCGGTCCTGCCGTTGGCGGCTGTGACCGCACAGCTGACGCGGTATGTCCCAGGAGAAGTGTAGGTGATCAGCGGGGTCGCTGAGGTATTGTTATCAATGCTCCCACCTGGCGCGCTCCAACTGTATGCGCTGATGGTGCTGCCTGGCGCCCAACTCGCGGAAGCATCGAAGGAGACCTGCGCAGCGCCATCCTCCAGCCAGGCTACTGCATGCGGCCCGAGGACCGGCACCGGCAGGCAGTTGTCGTGCTGGTCGGAATATTCGATATCCCAATCCATGAGCATCGTGGCGTCGATCTGCGGCTGGGGGATGCGCGTCCACAGGCGGAACTCGTCCACGACCGTGAGATACAGGTCATTCTGCCAGGCGATCTCGCCCGGCGGGACATACAGCACGCTGGCCGTGGGTGTTTTGCGTACCCGGGTAATGCCCACATCCCGCGCGCCGGCAGACGTGCCCACCCACACGGTCATTCCCGCCAGCACGCTTCCCAGCGTGCCACTGGCGCCGTCGTAGGTGATCTCGACCACAGGATCGGTGAAGGTCGATTGGTTGACCCGCGCAGAATAGACCGACTCGGGCTTGTGGATCGCCAGATACAACCTGGAGCGCTGTCCAGAAGCGCGCAGGTGCGCCAGTTCAGTGGTGGTCAGTGCGCGCGCCATCAGGCCTCCACCAGGCGGTGAAACTCAAGGGTAAAGTCCAGCACCCGCCCCGCTGCGCGCTCTTCCTCTGTTGGCCAGACCATCACGGCCTGGTAGTCGTCAAAGACCATGTTGTCTTTGGTGGTGCGGAGATAGACCAGCGCTGATTGGCCAGCGCAGAAGGCCTTGAGTACGTCGCGCTGAGCAGCGGAGAGAAAGCCCCAGTGCCAGGTGGCAACGGGAAAGCCCATCCCGCGCATGGTTCCATCCCCCAGGCGGATATCGGTGGAGTATGGGCGGAATGTAGATTGCGGGGCTGGGATAGACATGGCACTCAATGCCTGCATTCCCGCCAACGTTGTGCCGATCGCAAATTCCATCACAGACCTCCGTAGAGCTGTTTCATGACGTTCAAGGTGTCCTGCTGGATCGCGCGACGGTCGGCATTGCTCAGGCGGCTGTCAAAGCGCCGGTGGTCGTTCCATGTGACCGCTCCACCGCGCCCGGTCAGGGCTGCCAGCGCCCGTTCCTGGCTCAGCCGCCCGCCGGCAGCCACCTCAGCCGCGCGCGTGGTGCGCGCGTTGAGCACGAATTCCGTGCCCATTTCGCCCAGGCGGTACACGCCGTTCTCTACATAACCACCGCTCGCCCGTCCCGGAGGAGCGCCATTCAATTCGGAAATGTATCCCAACTGGTCCAGCACACCCTGGAAGAAGCGCGTCCAGAAGCTGGCCCCGGTCTGCAGGAAGATCCCCAGGTCTTCCAACTGCTTGCGATAGGCCTCCTTGCGCCTGCGCCGTTCATCCGTGTAGTTCGCTTCCAGATCGGCCATCTTTTCCTTGTTGGCCTCATCCAGTCTGGACAGTTCTTCCTCGTGCTGCTCGTCCAGTTGCTTGAGACGTTCATCGTGCTGCTGCTTGGCTTGCGCCTGTCGGCTGGCAAAGTCTGCAGCCTCGTCCGCCATGCGCTGCTGGAAAGCGCGCAGGTTCTGCGCCCGTTCCTGGGCAAACAGGGCCTCACGCTCAGCCAGTTCACGGGCATAGTCCTCGCTCTTGCGCCCGGCCTGCACTCCATAGTCTTCCTCAGCACGGCGGCGGTTACGCTCGTAGGTGCGCATCTCCTTTTCCAGGCCTTTGACGTCTCCGCTTTCGAGCAATTCCTGCATGCGTGCGTCATGGTCTTCTTTCGAACGGGACATGGCCCGTTGGTGGTCCTCCTCCATGCGCTGGATGTCGCGGTTGTAGTTCTCGGCCATGCGCGCGCGTTCGGCGTAGTAGTCCGATTCCGCCTGGGACTGCTGCTCGTAGAAGTCGCGGAACTGCCGCGCCTGGTTCTTCTGGTACTCCTCCTGAGCCTGCTTCTGCTGTTCAGCAAAGTCCTCGATCAGCCTGGCGCGCTGTTTGGCAAAAGCTTCCTCGGTATCGGCGACCTGCCTGGCGTAGTCCTCGACGATCTCCACGCGCTGTTCCCCGTATTCGCGCTCCGCTTCTGCTTCATCCTCGCGCAGTTGGCGGTAGGCGTCCAGGCCTTTCTGGTAGCCTTCCGGGTTGACCTGGCGCTGGTAGTCGGCGTTGCTGATCCTGCCAGCATCCCGGGCCTGTTTGAAGGCCTCGTTGATCGATTTCGTTATGCCGTCTCCAGCTGCCTGTGCAATCATGGTCGCGGCGCCGATCGCCAGCCCGATCCACGGCAACGCCATGCCGATCGTGCCCATCAGCCCCCGGCCAACTCCGGCAACCGCGCCGGCAGCGCTGGCAGACTGCATTCCAGCAGCTGCGGCGATGTTCTTGGTAGCCGCGCTGTCCATCATCCTGGCTGCCAGTACCTGCTGGGAGGATGCCCAGATCATCTTCACATCGGCATACAGGCGAATGCCGCGCGACACGGCATCGCCAATGTTGCCTACCTTCTCCAGCGCCTTGCCCAGATCTCCGCCAACTCCGCGCCCGATATCGCGCATGGTCATCGAGATCGATCCCAGCGTGTTACCGATCT
>CAYRHN010000039.1:0-12416 GCA_964424115.1 uncultured Anaerolineaceae bacterium | reverse complement strand
GAGGAGAGAAGAAGCAGCAGCAGAAGCAGCAGAATCCGCAACCGCGCAGGAAAAAACCCCTGCGGCTGCTGCGGCTGCCTCCTCCCCTTATTCTTTTTCTTTGCGGGAAGAAGCGGCAGAAATCTGCCACGAGCCACGTGCGCAAATGGCAGAAATCGGTCAACCCTCCGGCGCAGTTCGCCAACCGCCCGTGAACCGCAGCGGTTATGTGATGCGCTCCGACTTTCCAGAAAACTACGCCCAGGAGATCTGCTCCAGGGCTTCCGGATCGACGGATCCACCACTCAGGATCACCAGGCAGGAGGAGGACCTGATCCTCTTCCAGCGCACCCATTTTGAGAATGACGAGGATCTGGTGGTGCACCTCCGCCGCGCTTACCTGCGTTTCAGGGAGGCTCACGGCTGCCATACCCCACAGCCGCCCCCCAGCGCCTGGCTGGTGGAGGCCTGAATGGCGCCCCGCTTTAAGGCATCCCCGTGCCGATCAACATCAGCACCAGACCGAGAGCGATGACCGCCCAGGCCCAGATCCCGCGCCGGTCGGCGACCAGGAAGAGCAGCGTGATGGGCAGCATCAGCATCATGCGCGCATTGTCGATCCCCTTGGTGAAGGCGATCACGATCAATGCGATCAACCCGCCGATCATCAAAGCCACCCCGCCGTAGATAAGGATATCAGCCATGCATCACCTCCAGAGATCATATTGGCACATTGGATATATCAGATGAGACTTACTTTTCTGATCCAGGTTCTCCCTTGCCTATCCGCGGCCGCCGCTCTCTCCTTTGCGGAACTGGGTCTGGTACAGCCCGGCATACAACCCGCCGCGGGCCAGCAGGTCGGCGTGACGGCCGCTTTCGACGATCCGCCCGCGATCGATGACCAGGATCAGGTCGGCAGCCAGGATGGTGCTCAGGCGGTGGGCAATGACGATGCTGGTGCGGTTGACCATCACTTTGGCCAGCGCCTCCTGGATCAAGGCCTCGGATTCACTATCCAACGAGCTGGTAGCCTCGTCCAGGACAAGGATGCGCGGATCTTTGAGGATGACCCGCGCCAGGGCGATGCGCTGCTTTTCGCCGCCACTCAGGCGGTAACCGCGTTCACCGACGATCGTGTCATAACCCTCCGGCAGATCCTGGATAAAGCCGTGGATGTTAGCCACCCGGCAGGCGGTTTCCAGCTCGGCCTGGGTAGCATTCAGACGGGCGTATTGCAGGTTGGTGCGGATGGTATCGTGGAACAGGTAAGTCTCTTGGGTGACCATGCCGATGCGCTCTGCCAGCGAGTCGAGGGTCACATCGCGCAGGTTGTGGCCGTCAATGCGGATGATCCCCTCGGTGGGGTCGTAGAGGCGCGGGATGAGGTAGGTGAGGGTGGTCTTGCCGGCGCCGGAGGGGCCAACCAGCGCCACCAGCTGCCCCGGCGAGGCGCGGAAGCTGATCTGCTCCAGCGCCACGGTGCGGGCCTGGCTGGAAACGGAGCCATGTTCTTCCTCCCCAGAGGATTTGCCCTCGCCTTCCCGCTCGGACACGCCGCCCGAAAGCACAGCGGTGACGTTATCCATGCTGCCGTAGCGGTGTACATCGCTGAGCAGTTTCTCGTCGCCGCTCTCGTACTGGAAGGAAACGTGGTCAAACTCGATCTCGCCGCGAATATCCGCCAGGTCCAACGCATCCGGTTTTTCGGGGATGTCCACTGGCAGGTCGATCACTTCGAAGACGCGTTCAAAGCTGACCATGGAGGTGGCAAACTCGACCGGCGCGTTGGAAAGGCCTTGCAGCGCGCCGTACAGGCTGCCCAGGTAGGCGCCAAAGGCGACGATCGTTCCCACCGTGAAAGCGCCTTCGATGACGAAGTAGCCGCCCAACCCGTAGACCAGTGCGGTGCCAACGGCGCTGATCAGGCCGATGATGGCCATGAAGATCGAGCCGGTCATCGAACGCTGGACGCCCAGATCGCGCACCTGGGCGGCGCGCCCGGCAAAGCGCTCCACCTCCACCTGCTGGCGCCCAAACAGCTTGACCAGCAGGGCGCCGCCGATGTTGAGGGTTTCGTTCATCATCGCGTTCATCTGCGCGTTGGCTTCCATCTGGCGGCGAGCCATGTCGCGCAGGCGGTTGCCCAGCAGGCGCGCGGCAAGGATGAAAAGCGGCAGGATGACCACGCTGATCAGGGTCAGGCGCCACTCCAGGGTGAGCATGACCGCCAGGACGGTCACGCCCTGGAAGAACTGGGTAATGATGCCGACAATGGTGTTGGTGATGGCGTTCTGCGCGCCGACCACATCGTTGTTCAGGCGGCTCATCAGCTCGCCGACCCGGGTATTGGTGAAGAATCGCAGCGACATGCGCTGAAGACGGGCATAGAGCGCCAGGCGCAGGTCGTAGATGACACCTTCGCCAATGCGGGAGTTGTAGCGGCGCTGGGCCACCTGGATCACGCCGTTCAGAGCCGGGATAAGCAGCAGCGCAAAGGCCAGCAGGATCAGGCGGTTGACATCCCCGGCAGGGATGGTGCGGTCGATCAGGTCGCGCATGATCAGCGGGGTGAGCAGCTGCAACCCCATGGCCGCCAGGATCAGCAGCAGCACCGCAACAATCAAGCGCCGGTACGGCACGGCATAGGCAAACACCCGCCGCAGCAGGGTGCGGGTGATCTTTGGTTTTTCTTCAGGAGCGTTGATCAGCCCCCGCAATCCATGATGTCCCATCAGTTTCTCCCAGGGTCAGTGTTTCGGGTGGATTTCACCTCGCTTTCGGGAGATGAAATCCACCATTCTTCAATCCATTATATATCCTTCTGGCATTGCAGCCATTCCGGGTCGCGAGCAAATCCCAGGCGGTTGAAGAGCGCCTGCATGGGGGCATTGACCCGCGCCGTGCAGGTCTTGAAGACCGGCAAATGGTGCTCTTGTGCGCAGGCAATGGCGCGCAAGAGCAAAGCCAGGCCAATGCGCTTGCCGCGGAAGTCCGGCAGGGTGCCCAGCAGGCTGCCCAGTAATTCTGCTCCGCCGGGTTCAGCCCACAATTCATGCAGGGCAATGTAGCGTTCCCCCTGCATAGCCACAAAGAACTTCTCCGGGTCGGCGCCGGGGTCATCCAGACACATGGCTTTCCAATCCTCGAAGGGGATGGGGATGAACTCCGGCAGCTCGCTGGGCACATCCCGGCTGAGGTCCGTGTACAGCGCATGGGCCTTACGGTCGCGCTCGGGGTCGCCCTCCAGACCGCGCAGAGTGGTAATGCGGATGCCTTCGGCTTGCAGAGACGGTTCCAATCCGGTGTACGGCGCAAAGTCAAACCCGGCAACCGGGAGGTGGACGGGCGTTTCGCGCCAGACCTCGCGGAAACCGCGCCGCTGGACCCAGGGATAGGACTGGATCTGGTTTTCCAGGATGTCGGTGCGCAGAATGGTGGGATGGAGCGGCTCCAGCGTTTCCATCAGCCGCTGATAGAGCGCGCCGCCGATGCCGCGGTTGCGGTTCCTGGCAGGCACCTCGACATTGATATAGAACTTCTGTGGATGGTAATCATCCAGGCGGTTGCCGCAGGATGCCGCGCCGACCACGCAGCCGTCTTCTTCAGCCACCCAGCGCTGAAAGAAGCACTTGGGCGAACGGTGGCGGTCGTTTTCCATCCAGACGGCCGGGTCTTGCGAGGCAGCCGGCCAGACGATGTTCAAACTGCTGCGAATGGCCACAATGGCCGGGTAATCGGCAGGTTCAAATTTACGAATTTTCATCGATTAATGGGATCCTTATCCATCACAGGCCGGGGACGGCCGGCCACGGCGAAAAAATCACCCGCCGGGCTTGCCGGCGGGTGAAAAATCTGAGAAGGATCAGGGATTGATCTTTGCTCCGCAATTCATGCAAAAGGCATTGCCACCAGGGGCCGGGGTGCCGCATTGCGGGCAAACGCGCGGAGCCGGAGCAGGCGCTGGGGCAGGCGCCGGGGCAGCTTCCAAAGGCGTGGGTGGCGGTGGTACCAGAGAGGCGCCGCACTTGGGGCAAAAGGTGGCGCCGGGCTGGACGATGGTATGGCAGTTGGGGCACTGCGGCGGGGCAGGCGGTTGCTCCGCCTTGGCCGCTTCCAGTTCAACATTCTTGGCTGCCACCTGGGCATTGATCTGGTCCAGGGAAGCAAATAACTCGTCGAGCTGCGGAAAAGCCGTCCCGCTGGCGCGCAGGGCCAGCACCTGGTCGGCGATCTGCAGGCGCACCTTGTCGATCTCTGCTTTCAGGTGATTGATCTCACCCTCGATCTTATTGACCTTCATCATCTGGTTGGCCTTAAACTTGGCCGCTTCAGCCGTCTGGCGTAGTTTATCTAACATAGGATCACCTCCTGGAATTAGGAATTAGATGGTTTTATTATAGCCCATTCTGAAATACTTCAACACGGATCGCACTTCGCGGTCACTCCTCGGCGATGACAATGATCTTGTCGCCGGGGGAGAAGGTGATCAGGTTGGATTTATCCGGGTTGACCGCCACGCCGTACGATTTGGAAGCATCGCCTCCCAGTCCGGCCAGGCGGTAACCAATGGCGATCTGCCCGCGGCGGCGGGCGGATTCCAGCACGGTGTAGAAATTAAGCGCCGCGCCGGTCTTGACGTAATCCTCGACCGGTTTCAGATAGATCTCGGAGCCTTCGGGGTCAAAGATATCCGCCAGGATGGCATTGATGGATTTATTCTCCGACACCTGGGCCAGCATCAGGCTGATGATCTTATCGCTGACAATGAAATCGTCGGCGTGGGTCACCTCAGCCAGCTCACGGTTGTGAATATTGAGCATTTCGCTGACAATGGAGAATTTGACGCCGCTCTTCTCGGCAATATCGCGCAGGTGCAGCAGGGTCATGAGGGTTTTGGCGTCCGCCTCCTCATCCTCCGCACCGTCATTGGAAAGGACGATGACGGTGTTAAAAGATTGCGGGCGCAGTTCATCCAGCACGCGGCGGTCGGTGGTTTCACCGGCCTGGAAGGATACGCGCAAGTTGGCAAGGGCCGTGCAGCGCTGCTCCAGCAGGCCGGGGGCAGTCTCGTTCTCAGCCACCACGCGCACATGCGATCCGGCCGCCACGTAATGATCCAGCTCATTGATGACCGCCGGGGTGCGCCAGTTCCATCCCAGGATGAGGATCTGCTCAGGGACAGCGCGGCGGGGACTGCCGGCCAGGATCAACTCCTCCTGCAGCGGAATGGAAGACAGACCGGAGAGGCGGATGGTGTCGTCATCTTCGGAGATGGCTACGATCTGGTCGCCGGGTTGGATGACGGTCTTCAGCGGGGGGTGCAGGCGAGCAATTCCGGCGGATTTAAGCCCGATCAGGGCCGAATCCTCGTAGGCGGCCAACGCCTCGCCGAAGGTCTTCCCAACCAGGGAAGGCTCCTCTTTGAAGTAGATCTCGTCTCCGCCAAAGTCGAGCAGCTCGGTGTAGACCACCGACAGGCCAGACTGGCGGCAGGTTTGGGCAATGATGCGCGAGATCAGGTCGCCGGTGAGGACCAGTTCCACCTCGTCCTTGCCGACCAGCCGGGCAACCTCGTAGTTCCTCGGGTCCCGGATCTCAGCCACGATGTGATAAGGGGCAGCGCGCCGCTCCGCGTTGTTGGTGATGGCCAGGATCGTCTTGATCGTCACGGCGTCCGGGTCGGTGGATTCAGGCGCCAGGATGACAATGGATTTGCTGGTTTGCAGCCCGGCGATCTGCAGATCGGCCATATCCACCGGATTACCGCTGCGGCAGATGATGCGCGTGTTGCCGGTGGCGCCGATGCGGTCTTTGATCTCATCTTCCATTTCCACCTTGTCCTTGTCGCCGAGGATGACGATGCGCGGATTTTTCTGGTTGGCGTTGGCGGCGATCAGCTCGCTGAGGATGGCAAAGATCTGCGGCGTCCAGCCCAGGATGACGGTGTGATCGTGTTCGATGACCTTGCTGCGGCCTTTGCGCAGCTCGTCCATCTTGGAATCCACCCCGCTGGTGAGAACGCCGATCAGGCTAGAGATGACAAAGATGCCCACCAGGGTGATGGCGAACATGGCCCCGCGGAAGGCGATGCCGGTATCGCCGCCCATCGTGCCGGCGTCGAGGGTGCGCATCATGCCCAGCCAGGCGGCTTCGAAGAAGCTGACCGGGCCTCCATCATTGACGGGCATTTGGGTGAGGGAAACGACCGCCGCAACGATGGCAATGGCGATGATAGAAAGGATTGCCAGGCCGCCAATGAGGGCTTTGGTGCCGCGCGCCATGTAGTTGTCGAAGGCATAACGAAGTTTTTCGCGCCAGGTGTATTTCATTGAAGATTGCTCCTCTATGCTGAGATTGGGGCTATTATACAGGCAATCAGGCTATTCGGCGAGAAGACAAATAAGACCTTAACGCAGAGGCGCAAAGCCGACCGCGAGCCATATCCCTGCATTTGCCGGGCAGCGGGCGGGACTTTGTTATCTTATTTCTTTTTATTCCAACATGGCGTCCCGCCCAACCCTGATAGATCCTTTTATCCCGGGTTCCTCAGGGGTGAATTCACATCAGACGTTATTTTAGAAAGACCGGGATGAAGAGCGGGCGGCCGAGCTCGTAGGCGCCCAGGTCCACGGCGCTGCCGAGGATGCGCGGCATACCGGACAGGTCGGTGGAAAGCCCGGCGGGCAGGGCGGCGTCGCTGCCCCCATCCATGGCCGGGGAGCCGTACTGCAAACGCAGGTCGTCGTCCGGCGTACCCACCAGGTTGTCCGGGCCGTCAGGGTCAAGGAAGCGTGGGTCGGCATCAATAATATGATAATAAGGATAGGCTCCCCAACCCTGGATATCGGCGTTATAGATGGTCGGCGGGGTATAGAAATGGATCTGATTCCCGCCGCCGGCCGTGTTGCCCCAAAAAACGGCGTTGTAGAGCGTGCTGGGACTATCCGAGTTGTTATGAAATCCCCCACCGTACTGGTTGGCGAAATTGTTGCTGAAGGTGACATTCACCAGGGTGGAAGTAACCCAAATGTAATTCATTACCCCGCCGCCCACCAGGGTGGTGTTGCCGCTGAAGACAGCGTTGGTCAACGTATAGCGGGTATATTCATTGCACATCCCGCCACCCCACAGCGTGCCGGTGTTGCCGTAAAAGGCCAGGTTGGTGAAGGTGGAAAGCGTGGTGGTGTAATTCGTCACATTGGAATTGTAAAGCCCACCACCATAGCCGGAATAGTTGCCATAAAAGAGCAGGTGGTCGGCGGTGATGCCGCTTTCGCGGTTACACAGCCCCCCGCCGATATTGCCAAAATTGCCGTAAAAGGCCAGGTTAGAGACGGTCATGGTGCTGAGGTGGGTGTACACACCCCCGCCGCAGTTATCCGGGTCGTGGTTGGAATAACCGGCAGTGATCATGAAGCCATCCAGGCGGCCGGTGTTATCCACCCCCTCGGCGGTGACCACGTGGTAGCTGTTCTGCCCAACCAGGTTGGAATACCCCTCGGAGATGAAATTGCCGTCCGCATTGACATCATTGCCTTCGATGTCGCCGCTCAAAATGGAAAGATGAGCCTGCCAGTCGCGCTGCGCCAGGGAAGTCTCCTGCCCGGCAAAACCACCATAGACCAGGACGCCGGATCGGAGGGCAAAGGTGGCCTCTGGATGAGATGCATCTCCGGGAAGGTAAAAACCCTGTTTAACCCACACTTGCTCGCCGGAATCGGCCGCCGCCAGGGCGGTTTGCAGGGTGCAGGCATCCGCCCAGGTGGAGCAATCGGCGTTGCCGGATGGAGCGGGCGCAGCAAAGAGGACACCGGCAGCATGGGCATCCATAGGAAGCCAAAGGAGTGCAGCGAGGAGGGAAAGGATCAACCATGCGGGCAGGATACGGGAACGGTGTGCGGTCATGCGGGCCTCCGGGGGAAAACAGATGGGTGAATTATATCCCGATCAAAGGAACTCAGGAGGATGTATAATCGAATCATCCCAAGAAATTTCATTATTATATAAGCAATATTTCCAAACCCATTCACAATGGAGAGCTTCAATGACCGAAATAATAAGCCAATCCTTCCTGCCGGCCGGCATCCGGCTGCGCGCATTGCACAGCCCAGACGATGCCGAAGGGATCTATGCCGTGCACATAGGACGTGCATCCTTCGACCGGGTTGACCGGCGCTCAGCCAATGACGGGCTACCCAGCCTGGAAGACGTAAAAGAGATCGTAATCGATTCGCTGGCGAGCAACACCCAGGACCGCTGGCGCCTGGCGGAAGTCCAGGGTCAGGTGGTAGGCTACTGCCGCTCGGCTGACAGCTGGTACGAGGAGGACGGGGTGTGGGTATACCTGCACCTCGGTTGGGTTCTGCCAGAATGGCGCGGACAGGGCATTGGCAGCGCATTTCTGGAATGGGCGGAGGATGTTATCCGCAACCTGGCCGCTTCGGAGCATCCCGGGGAGCGGTTTGAATTCGCAGCCAATGCCAGCGAAACCCAGGAAGATGCGCAGGCGCTGTTGGAGCATGGCGGCTACAAGATCGGATATACCACGGTGGAGATGACCCTCGATCCAGCCGCGCCAAACGCCAGCCTGCCGTTGCCGGAAGGGATCGAGGTACGCCCATTCCGCAAGGAACACATTCCCGCGCTGGCCGAAAGCTTGATCGAATCCTATCTGAATGAATTTCCCGGCGACCGCTATCGCAGCCGGATGGACCGCATGGCCTTTTACACTGAAAAATACGCCGAAGCGAGGTTTGATCCGGGATTATTCTTTGTCGCCTGGGAGGGTCAGGAGATCGCCGGACAGGTGATCGCGTTGGTGGAGGGTACCCGGGTTGAGATCGATCAGGTGAGCATCCGCCCGGCCTGGCGCGGCAGAGGCCTGGGGCGCGCGTTGGTGTGCATGGCGCTGCGGACATTGCGCGCACGAGGGATCGAAGATATCTGGCTTGCCACCATTGCCGAATATCCCACCCGGGCGATCGACCTGTACCGTAGTTTAGGATTCAAGCAAACCAAGTGGTTCGGACGCTACCGCAAGCCGGGATTATGAAAAACTGAGGAGATGATTGGCCATGAAGGAACAGATCGTGCCAGTTGGAAATGTAAAATTGCAGGTGCGCGAACACGGACGGGGCGAGGAAGCGATCCTCTTCCTGCACTTCAGCAGCGCCAACCTGATGATGTGGCAGCGGGTGGTGCCCTATTTCGAGGACACCTACCGCCTGGTGCTGGTGGACCTGCGCGGGCACGGCAGATCCGACAAGCCGGAGAACGGCTATCACATGGACGTGATGGCCGCCGACACGGCCGGGTTGATGGAGGCGCTGGGGTTGGAGCAGGCGCATATCCTGGGCAGCTCGCTGGGCGCCGAGGTGGGGCTGAGCCTGACCGCCAATTATCCCGATAAAGTGCTCTCGCTTGTGTGCGACGGCGCATCCAGCAGCGAGTTCGGGCCGTTCAGCACCTGGGAGGGCAGCCAGGCAGAATTTGAGAAAATGGCCGCGGAAGAGGTGGAAAACCTGCGCACCACCCCGCCGAGGACCTACCCCTCGGTGCAGGCACTGGTAGACCGCTGCCGGGAAGTCTCGCAAGAGGACGGCTCGTGGAACTCCACGGTCGAGGAGATGGAACGCTACGGCGCGCGGCAGCTGGAGAACGGCAGCTATACGAAATGCCTGCGCGGAGCAGCGCTGGCCAATTACATGGGCTATTACTTTTCCTACCGCTTCGAGGAATATTACCGGCGGGTGGCCTGCCCCCTGTTGATGATCACCAGCCAGGAAACCTGGCAGAACGAACGGGAACGGGCCGCGCTGGAAGGCCTGGCAGGCCTGGCGCCGAAAGCGCAGATCGCCGTGCTGCCGGGCTGGGTGCATCCCTACGGCTGGATGCTGGACCCGCAACCGGCCTGCCAGGTGGTCTTGAAGTTCTTGAAAAACCAGGGGTAAGAAATGCCCTGGCTGCTGACGGACGATCCGCTGCGCATCCCGCTGGAGCAGTTCATCTCGCAGAAGCTGGGACATCCGTGGACAGTGAAAAACGCGCGGGACCTGGCTGATCTTGCCTGCCACCCGGCGGCGGTGCTTTCCGATGGGGCCTTCGCGGTCTTTGCCAAGTTCAGCAGCGCGGCCAACGCGCTGGATCAGTTTGAGACCGAGCTGGCGGGGCTGCGCCTGCTGGCCGACCGCTCCGGCGTTTTGATCCCCACCCCGCTCGGGATCCTGCCCGTAGAGAGAGGGAACCTCCTCATCCTCGAGGCGGTCGCCGAGGTCGAACGAACCCCGCAGCACTGGCGGCAGATCGGGCAAGCCCTGGCGCGCATCCACCAGGTGAAAGGCGCGCGGTTTGGGCTGGAACGGCAGGGCTTCTTTGGCCCGCTTCCCCAGGATAACCGCCCGCTGGACGTCTGGCCGTCGTTCTATGCCGAAAGGCGGCTGATACCGGGGTTGAAGCTGGCGGTGGACTCCGGGAATTTGCCCGGCGAACTGGCCCATCAGGTGGAGCGGATCATTGCCCGGCTGCCTGAACTGTGCGGGCCGAAGATCGTCCCCACCCTCCTCCACGGCGACGCGCAGCAGAATAACTTCATCAGCACCAGGCGGGGCGTGTATGTCATCGATCCGGCGGTGTATTACGGCCACCCGGAAATGGATCTGGCCTATTTGGACTATTTCCAACCTCTCCCGCAGGCCGTGTTCGACGCCTACCAGGAAGAGCTGCCGTTCGACCCGGGATTCTGGGAACGGCGCGGGCTGTGGCGCCTGTGGGGCTACCTGGCGGCAGTAGCGGTGGAAGGATCGGGATACCTGAAGCGGCTGTCCGCGGCGATCAAGCCGTATCGATAGCCCCGGGAGGCATCAGGGAACAACAGCGATGCCCTTCGTTTGGAGCTCGCCTTTCAACTGTTCCGCGGAGCGGAAATGGATGGTCTGGAAGCCCATTTCCTCCGCTGCAAGGATGTTGGCATCGTGGTCGTCGATGAAAATACATTCGCCGGCCGGGCGCCCAATGCGCTGGAGCAGCACCTCGAAGATGGCCCGGTCCGGCTTGACCAGCCCGACCTCCCCGGAGAGGACGATATCATCAAACCAGTTGAAGAAGGGGTGCATGCGGCGCACAGGCGGGAACTTCTCTGCCGGCCAGTTGCTCAGACCGTAGAGCGGATATCCGGCGGCCTTCAACGCAGCCAGGATCTCCACCACATCCTGGTGGGCGCCGCTGAGCGATTCGGGGTAGCGTTCATCGTAGGCGCGGATCAGGCTGCTGTATTGGGGAAAGCGGGCGGCCAGCTCGGCAGTGGTCTCGGCAAAGGGGCGCCCGCGGTCGTTGTCCGCGTTCCAGCGGTAGAAATCCACCTCTTGCAGAAAGCGATCCACCGCCTGGCGGTTCTCGCCGATCAACTTGCGGTAGAGGTAGTAGGGGTCCCAATCGATCAGCACACCGCCGAAGTCGAAGACGACGGCGGGGAAGGGGGAGAGAGTCATCATTTTCAACCACCAAACATCCATCCGCCATTCAACCTGCGGAATATATCCCAGGTATGGGAATCTTTCATGGAAGAATCAAAATCCCGCCAATAAGCACGGCATAACCACCATGTTCTTTCAGCGCGTTCCCTATCTCCAGAATAAAAAGCTAATCCAAATAGCAAAGGCAGATTATATTTTTCTGTCCTTTCCAATAAACAATAATAGGATTCAAGCGGTAGCAGCGGAACCCCGATATAGAAAAACTTGGTTTGAATTGATTCGTTGGCCGTTTCTTCTACCATGCCACATAATTTTGTACCAATGGATATTCTCAAATTGCACTCCCATCTCTAAGAAATCATTTTATTGCTTGTTGCAATCCTCCCAGCGCCGTCTAATCAGCGCCTCAAACTCCTCCAGGTGGGGGGCATAATTGCGCTCCCATTCCTCCCAGTAGGGCGAAAAGCGGTAGCGGAGTGGGACCGGCCTGCGACAGACAATGAGGAATAATTCGCGGAAAATCTGGTAGTCGGGGGAATTATCCTCCAGATATTCCCCGCCCCATTTGCAAAGGAAGCGTTGAAGCATGAAGAACTGGTACATTTGCGCATGGACACGGCGCGGAAGGCAGGGATGTTGGATATCCAACAATTCCGGATGGCGGGCTTTCTGGTACTTATAGCCGTCGAAACGCAATGCGCAGGCGGTGAGGATCTTTTCTTCATTATCTTCCCTCATAGCTCCCCCCGGAACGCGCGCCGCAGCAGGGTCTGGAAGAGGTGCTCTCCCTGGCGCGAAGATTCATCTACCTTCTTCGTCACAGGAGTTATACCTTTTACAACATCAGAAAAGTGTAATTGTAATGAATATGGTGGTAAGCAAAAAGCATGTTCGCTTAACAGATCTGGTGGATACTGTATCTTTAGTTCATGAAATAGGGGAGAGAAGAAAAATAGCTTGATC
>CAYRHN010000038.1:0-13048 GCA_964424115.1 uncultured Anaerolineaceae bacterium | reverse complement strand
CTTCCAGGTCGGCCTGCTGGTCTTTGGTCGGGTTTTTGATCGCTTCCAGTTCGCCAATCTTGGCCTTCGTGGTATCGGTTTCCTCGCTGATCTTGGCCATCTTCTCGGCGTAATTGTCCAGTTCCTTGCCCACCGGCCCGCCGATCGTTTCTTTCAGCGCCTTCAATTCGTCCTCATAACTCACTGTGACTGTTGCGGTGGATTGCATTGCATTGCCCAGAGCGCCAAAATAAGGGATGCCTTGATTCACCATGTCATTCAACCCATATTGTGCTTTTATCAGGTTGAATTCAGCCTCTGTCAGTATATCGGTAGCTCCGGCGCTGGCTTCCACGGCATATGTCACACCATAAGCGGCGGCCATTTGCGCTTTATCCGCGCCAAGAGTTTCCTCCCGGACTTTAAGCTGCTCTTCCATCCGTTTGGTGTAATCCTCATAGGATTCGGTTGCAGCGATCGTAGATTTCGTTTGTTGGTCGTTAGATCGTTTGGCTTTTTCCTGTACAGTGAAGACCTCACTAACGCCGTTTAGAAAGGCTGTTAGGGCAGGAACAACACCCTGTGCCAGTTCTATTTTCAATGCGTTGAATGAATCTTCCAGGGCGTCAATAGATTGTTTATATTCCAACCCTTTTTGTAGCGCCTTTTCATCCAGGATCATTCCGTCTTCAACCGCGGCCGCTTTCTCCCGGATGGCGGCTCCACCCAGCTTCATCACTTCGGCAAAATCCATTCCAGATTTCCCGAACTTTTCCATCAACAATTTGTTCCGTGCTACCGGGTCTTCCAGCGCCAAAAAACGATCGCTCAGGGCGGCGATATTTTCAATGCTTGGTTCGAACCCGGCCTTATTTGCACCAGCCAGGATAGTTTTTAATTTGTCGTACCCAACCCCAAAATCATCAGCGACTTGGACAAGTCGGCTGGTTTCTTCTGCGCTCATCCCAGTCAGGTTGCTGGCTTCCCGGATTTGGTCGGAGTATTCGACGAAGTAATCCGCCGCTTTTTTTACGCCGGCAGCAAGCCCTGCTACCATGCCGATCACGGTTAGTCCTGTCAGGTTGAATCCAGTCAATTGGCTGATTCCGCCCTTGACCTGGTTGCCAAGATCCTTCAAATCCTTCTTGGCATCCCTCACGCCCTTGTCTTTATAGTCCGTGCTCAACAGCCACTGCAAAAGGCTCGTTGCCATATTTCTCCTACTTCTTCCCGCTTATTCTCTTTCGCAGCTCGGCCTTCACTTTTTCCACTTCCTGCCGGCTGCGTTTCATCGCCGGTAAATCATCGGTAAAAGCTGTGAAGGCATCCAGCCAGGTGTTCGGCAGCTCGTCAATCTGCCACGGCGCAATCACCACACCCCCGCTGGCTGCATTGATGCGCTGCGCCAGCAGGATCGCTGCCAGCAGGGGGTGGGTCGTTCCGCGTCCGTCCGAAAGATCCAGAAGCGCATCGCTTATCTTTTTTTTTCCAGCCGCCGGTGCTCGCCGATCATCTCAAACGTCCGGCCGCGCAGCCAGCGCCACAATTCCGGGTCGGTTTCCGCTGTTTCCATACCCAGCTGGATCAATTCATCCTTCGTCCAGTGCGTTTCCGGGTCGCTGCCCTGGCTCCACAACTCTGCTATGATCTCAATCACCCGCCCGGCTTTGACGGCATAATGCTCGTCCGTCTCCTCTGGTTTGCGTTCCATCTGCTCAAATAATTCTTCCAGCAGTGCCCGCGGCGGATTGACCCACACCTGGATCGCCAGGTCGCCGAACTCCTCGGCATATTCACTCACCCGCAATTCCCGCACAATCTTCGGTACCGTTATTTTCATTACTTTCTTTCTCTCCTCCCTCTCCCCTTCCCTACGGGTAGGGAAGGGGTAGGGGGTTAGGGAAAACTTACAGGGTCGTCGCAGGCGTATTCACCGTCACGGCCAGCATGTGCGGTGTGGCCTGGTTGTCATCCATGCCCTGGAAGGCTACCACATGCAGGTTGTTTCCGTCGGATTCCGAGCCCAACGGCAGCACGGTTTCATACTTCCCGAACATATCGATCTGCAAACCGTTGGTCGCATCGCCGATCAGGATGCGCATGGCCCGCGCCGTCTGCGCCATGAAGGCATCGTATTCCGTGACCGCAGCTGATCCACCTTCAAAGACCAGGCTGGCCACCACATTCAGGTTGCCGATGCCGTAGCCGCTGAAGGTCAGCGCACCGTTGGCCAGGTGCTTTGCGTGCACACCGTTGCTGATCTCGATGTCCCATTCCCGCAGCAGTCCGCTCTTGGCGGTGGTTCCCAGGGTCGCCCAACTTGGGTCAATCCAGATCGAGGCCAGGTTGCTCACCAGCGGGGTCAATGTGCCGGTTGTCAGGGAACTGGTAAAGGTGGTCTTGGTGTTCTGCTTGCCAAAGCCGGTCAGCTCGGCCGTGCAGAAGCCGTTTTCACCCGTCCGCCCTTTGATCTTCAGACTGCGCGCCATCACGTATTCGGTTTCATACGCCTGGGTGTCGTCGCCCCATTCCAGGGTGAGGGTTTTTAAGGTCGGGGCTGTTGTCAGCACGGGTGTGTAAATCCACTTCCCGCTGCCGGTTGCCGGGGTGACCGTTCCATCCAGCAGCATGGCAAACATCAGCGGCAGCTTTTCGATGTACACGGCTTCATCCATGCTCATCACGATTGGATCAACCTGCACCTGGCTCACCGAGCTGAGGATTGATCCGCCCCGCCGTCCGGTCACCGGGTTCAGGAATGTAATCTTCCGGTCCACCGGCACACTGACCTTTCCCGGCCAGATCGCCGTCGCAGCAACCGCCGTTCCTGCAACGGATTCAATGCCGTACTGGCTCTTTATCCAAACTTTTTCGCCCATCTTTCATCTCCTTCCGAAACCCTCCCTCTCCTCGGCCTACTCCCTCCCCCTCCCAGGGGGAGGGTAGGGGTGGGGGTCTGATTCGTCAGAGGGTGAATAAATAAATTATGATTTCTTCTTCTCCACCTTCTCCCGCAATTCAATCGGGGAAAGGTAGGTCGGTTCTTCCAGACATCCCGGGTACGCTTCCTGCAGCCGCTGAGCCTCGTCTTCTGAGACTTCAATCACCTTGCCGGCCGCCAGGTGGTACCCCTCTCCGTTCTTTCCAATCTCTTGCACTACCAGTAACTTGATCATGCTCACTACTCCACCTTGATCCCTGTCTCCACTTCCTTCACCACCCAGTGCGCAATCATCCCAAAATGTTCAGATTCATTGCCAAAGCGCAATTGCACCGGGCCTTCAATGGAGATTCCCTCCTGGTCCAGGAAGCAATACGCCACGCTTCCGCCCAGGGTTACATCCGCCGCAAATTGGTCGCGGATGCGCTTGAAGAACAGCAGTACCTCCGGGATCTTCTTGCGGTTCAAATCGCTGGTCAGGTGGAATTCGGTCGTACCGCGCCAGATGTTGGTGCAAACCCCGCTGGCCGAGTAATGCGTTTCCACAGATTCCGGGATCTGGATGCAGCACGGAAAGATGCTCAGGCTTTCCGGCATTTCCGTCTTCCCAAACATCTTGTAGGCCGTCATCTTGCGCCCGCCCCCCGCGCTGATCAGCCCGCAATTCTCCGCCAGTTTGTCAATCCAGTTCTCAATCATCTTTCCTCTTCTCTCTTCTCCCCTCCCTTTAGGGAGGGGCCGGGGGTAGGTCGGGTCGCCCAGACTTTATTTCTTGTATGCCAGTTTCTCCAGCGCCTTCTTCACAGCCTCATTCATTGCCGTGATCACCCGGCCTTCGCTCGCCTTCGCGCCTTCTTCCACGATCGGCCGCGGCCGGATGCCCCTTGCTCCGATGGACCGCGCCACCCGGAACAGCACATTTCGCAGCTCTTCCGGCGCCGGATTCATCTTGGCCTCCACCCACTGCACAAACGATTCCGGGTAATCCGTCTTCTTGTACATCGGCCCTGGTTGCCCGGCCTGGCGCCCTTGTGCAACCACCTGCAGAAAGAAGCGGTGCCGGTTATAAAACCGTCCGGTCCAGTAACCGTTCACCTGCTTGATCTCGCTCCGCCAGTTCCGCTTCAATCGCCCGCTGAATACTGGTGTCAGGGGGGTGATCTCCGAGCGCACAATCTTCAAACCGCTGGCAATCCCTTTGCGGATCTCCGCAAAGATTTCCGGCTTTGCTTTATCCAGTAGTTTGATCTGCTCGTCAATTCCAACCGCCGTGACGGTATAAGTCGGGACCGGCATCTCTTGCTCCGTGGGCTTTTAGGCCCGCCAGGAATAGGCTTCCTTCACGGCCTTGATCGGGCCGCGTGGGAATTCGTTGATCCAGAAGCTCTCACCCGCTTCCGCATTGCCCGCCCGCCCGGTGTATCCGGTCTGGGCTTTGCCGCGCAGCAGGGCTGCAATCTGGGTGGCCAGGGCGGCCACATCCGTCGGGATCTTCGCCAGGCTGATGGCTGCACTGGTGTGCGCTGCCGCCGTGGTTCCGTTCACACCTCGTTCAATGGTTACGGTCCGGTACACACTGATGGCGGCTGCCAGTAGATGCGCTGCCCTCTGGGTGTTGTTCCATCCGCGCTGCACAATCAAATCGTTGGTCGCAATTCGCCGGATCAGCATATCCTCGTGATCAATGCGGATCACCTCCCCTCCGCTGAACTCGGCGCCGTTGGTGACCGAAATTACTTCATCCGTCTCGTCAAGGCTGTTCGCCACGGTTGCCGTCGCAGTAGTCGGGCTGGGGCTGTTTTCACCGCCCTGTCCGGCTGTCACCAGGCATTGTTCGCTTTCCAGTTTAATCACGCAGCCCGGCCAGAGGATTCCGCCGTTCGTCAGGCTCAAACTGGTGGCGCTGCTGCTGGCGAGCGTGCCGCTCAATCCGCTGCTGATCCATTCCTCGTACAGTCCCCATCTCCCGCTCAGGTTGTGCTCGTCGTAATTGCTTTCCAGTCGCAGGTAGGGACCGTTCTCCCAGGCTCGATTCACCGGGTGGAACTTGTAACTGTCACTGGGCACGCTGTTGCCGTTCGCATCTGTGATCGCTGTCATTGCAATCAGCGGATCGAGCAGGAAGGCGTATCCATACAGGCTGTTTGGATCAAAGTCACCGATAAAGTTCTTTGATCCGGTGACCGGGATGAAAGCCCCGATCACACTTTGGATGTGTGCGCTCGCCTCGCGGCAGCGCTCCAGCAGCCCTTTTTCATCACCCGGCAGCCCCAGCGCATCCATCACCAGCTTCACGTTTGTATAAACTTGTGCGCTCGCCATCTTTCCTCAATCTCCCTACCCCTCCCAAAAGGGAGGGGCAGGGGGTAGGTTTATTTCCGATTACCCGAGCAGGGTAGCAATATGCGCGTTCTTCACCGCGGCGCAACCCCAGGCGGCAGCCACTTCAAAGGCTACCCGGCGGTATTGCGGATAGATGCGGATTTCGAACGGCAGGCCGCTCACGGGATCCTGCACAATCATGCCGTCGGTCGCCAGGTCGCCTTCCGAGGGCAGTTTCGGGGGCCGCACAGCCAGCCAGATGGCATTCCGGTCGAAGGCGAACGAACCGAGGTAATCGTTGCCGACGGCCAGGGTGTCGTTATCCACCCAATCAATCAGGTTGCCAGGGGCGGCCAGGGTGACAACATTGGAGCCGAGAGCCTGGTTCACAATGTACTTGTTGGAATCGCGCCCGGTCTTCTCGTTGGTCAGCACATCGCCGGCGATGATCGTATTGGCTCCGGTGTCAACCGTGATGGCGGTCGAGCCGGCGGTATAGCCGGGGGTATAGTTGATGGCATAACCGGTTCCGGTGCCTTTGGTATGCTTGACGATCTTGCCCGAGGCGTGCAGGTAGAACCCGAGCATCTCGGCCAAAATGCCGCGCTTCAGCAGGTCGCTGCCGCTGTTGAACAGGTTGGCCTGGTAGCCGCGCAGGTTGGCCAGGGCGGTGGTGTTCAACACCAGGTGGCGGTCCGTGGTCGGGGCGCCGTTGTCATCCAGGATCTTGGCCACACCGGCCAGTGCAGCCAGGTCGGCAGCCGTGCCGAAGGGGGTGGTGCCGGCGGTGCCGTAGGCGCGGCTGGCGCCTTCTTTGGCGGCCGTGAACAGATCGGTTTCGATCAGGTTGACGATGGTGCGCATCGCCTGGGCAAACTTGCCCTGCATCAGCATCTGCTTGGAACCGGAGCTCTCCAGCCCCATCATTTCCTCGCCGGTCAGGTGGAACGAGGCCGCGTAGGACTTGCTGATGGTCACGGTGCTGGCTGATTCGGAAATATCCGCAGCGGTCGGACCGTAGGCGGCCGGGCTGATCGCGGACGCGGTGACCGCGGAGGGTGCCAGGTACTTGATCGACTGGCCGACGGCGGCACGTTCTGCCACATCGGTATCCAGGGAGACTGCCGGGATGAACCCGACCAATTCGCGCGAAACAGTGTCAAGCGCTTTGTAGATGATGCCGGTCAAACCGGTAAGAGTGTTGCTCATTTTGATACCTTCCTTTCAAATAAATGGTTATGATTGCGGATCGTCATCAATGATTTTGCCGTCCGCCAGCATGAAGCTCATGCGGTCGCCCGCATTCAGCTTCTCGAACTCGGCCCGGGTCATCTGCTTGGCCTGGTTGGCCGGCGCGGCTCCCGGTACCGGTACGAACTTCCGCGCATTCGCATCCGGGTCTTCCCCTGGCTCTGCATCCCGCGCGGTGATGTACAGTTGGTTGGCTTCATCCGCTTCCTTCTTTGCCTCGTCCAGCGTCACGCGCATTTCCAGGGCGGCTTGTTTGCCTTCTTCTGTACCCGTTTCAAGGGCGGCCATCATGTCGCGCATGATGCCCTGCACCTTTTCTTCAGCCGCTTTCGCAGCATCATACAAACCCTTCAGATTCTTCATCTCGCCTCCTCCTATCGCGGCCCAAATACGTCCAGGTAGTTCTTCAGCTCTTGCACGGCTTCATCCGTTGTCAAAATCCGAACGGATTCGGGCTCATCATCTGTCACGGCCTCCGGCGCGTCGCTGTTCCCGCCTTCTTCCGGTTCATTCGCCATATCCCCTTCCAGTGTCGGGGTGGGGGGTTCATCCTGGGTGGGGGTTCCTTCCGGCGCCGGAGTTCCTTCCTCCATCACCCGCGCCAGCAGCTCGCCCGGAACATTATGGAAATGGTCCAGGGCATTCATGATCGCCACATTGCGGAACCCGCCAAAAGCAGGTGAGACCGGCCGCGAGCTGATCACCTCATCCACAAACCCCATTTCCAGGGCTTCCTGTGCAGTCATCCAGGTCTCGGCGCTCATCATCTTGGCCAACCGCTCGGCGTCCATCTGGGTCTTTGCCTGGTAGGTCTCCACGATCCCGCTCTTGATCGTCTTCAGCAGGTCAATCACACTCTTCAGATCGTCCACCGTGCCCATTGCAATCGCGCTCGGGTCGTGGATCATAAAGAATGCACTATCCTGCATCAACACCCGATCGCCCGCCATTGCCACATAGGTGGCCGCGCTGGCTGCCAGGCCGTCAATCCGTGTCGTCACCCGGCCCGGGTAATCCATCAAGATCGCCCGGATGGCACTGGCTGCAAACACATCCCCGCCGCCGGAATGGATCCGCACGGTCACCGGTCCGCCCCTGCCCAGGGTCATCAGGTCATTCTTGAATCTGGCCGGCGTGATGTCATCGTCGAACATCGAATACTCGGAGATGTATCCATAAAACTCAATCTCCGGTTCCCCGCTGTCGCTCGCAGCCGCATCAACGCACCGCCAGAACGGCTCGAAAGGCTTTGCATTCCCTTCCAAAATTCGCATCGGTTTCTTGCTCATCATTTCTCTTCCTTTCCTCCCTTCCCTTTAGGGAAGGGGCGGGGTTAGGTCCTCTTGATATTTCCCGAACACACCAGCCAGCGGTCCGCTCATCGCCTTCACCCGCTCCACGTGCGGCAGCTTGTGAACGCCTTCTTCCTTCCACGGTCGCAGGTGAAAATCCAGTCCAAAATTCAGCGCCGGAATATATCCATCATGCGGGTGAAAATAAACCTGGTTGCCCTGGTAACAATCCATCCCGCACAGCAGCACCGGGTTGCAGCCCATCCAGCAGGCCAGCCAGGCGGCCATCGTGCTCGAATAGCAGTAGCTCCACGGGTGAACATCCATCTGCACATCTGAATAATCCTGATGCTCGCTCACCCTCACCGCACTGGTGGATTGCAGCACCGCCATCAGCTCATCATGCTGGGTCGGGGCATCGTTGAACACCACAAAATCCGGTTCGCAGATTCGGCTGGCATGTTCGTTGACTGCAATCAGCACACACCCTTCCGGCAGCCGCGCCATGTCACCCGGCAGGCTCGGCCCGCCGCCCAGTACCGCCGCTGGTCGCCCCGCAAACAAATCCTGGAGTTGGCTCATCAGGTATTTCATTCGCCGCCGCCTTCATCGCTCCCCTTCCCTTCAGGGAAGG
The DNA here is from genome assembly GCA_964424115.1 of uncultured Anaerolineaceae bacterium. Classification (GTDB taxonomy): domain Bacteria; phylum Chloroflexota; class Anaerolineae; order Anaerolineales; family Anaerolineaceae; genus CAYRHN01. Next base: position 4,629 of record CAYRHN010000038.1, on the reverse strand, counting down.
GGTTGGGGGTTAGGTTGCTATTGGCATCTTCCACCACCATCATGTTCGCCGGAATGTAATGCCGGTCGCCGCCCTCATAAGCGCTCATGTCGTTGATCTGCCGCGCCTCGTTGGGTGTGATCTGACCGCTCAAAATCTGTTTCTCCAGGTATTCAGCCCGGCTCTTTGCATCCGTCTGCAGCAAACTCTCCCGGATAAACCGGAAATAGGTGTTACCCTGCTCTTCCACCGGCAGCCACTTCAAGCGCGCCGCCTGCTCAATTTGCACCAGGTAGGGGTTCAGCGTCGTTCGCAGGTAGTCCATGTTCTGCTGTTCGTTGCTCTCATAGCTCTGCTTGCCCTGGTTCAGCTTGTACAGCGGAATGCCAAAGAAGTTGGCAATCTGCGCATCGGTTGCTTGGACCGTTTCCAGGAACTGGGCATCCACCGGTTTGATCGTGATCTGGTCAAACTTCTCCACCATCTCATCAATCACTGCAATTCGGCCTGCATTGCTCGGGCCGCTCATCACCCGTTCATATTCAGCCCGCACCCTGGCCCGCGCTTCCGGGTTCAGGTTGCCTTTCATCTGCATGATGGCCGCGGAATTCAAACCGCTGCTGAAGATCATGTCCTGTGTCCGGTGTGCGCCCTGTTGCCGTCCAACTGTATCCCGGGCATAAGTCAATACCGAGCGCCCCACCAGTCCGTTCTTGCTGTTGATCATCAGGTGGTTCACCTCCGTCCCCGAAATCACCGTCTCTTCCCCATTCGGGAAACGTGTCTGATACACCAGGTTTCCATTGTCATCAAAACCGGGCACGGTTTGCGCCGGGTCCAGCAGGAACATCTCCGGGAAGGATTGCTCCGGCAGCCAGATGTAGGCATTTCCAAACCAGATCAGGGAATCAATCCACTGCTTCTTGAAAATGAATGGGGTCATCCACCGATTCGGAGAAACCTCCAGCATGAACGGCACGTTCCGCCGGATTGGATCCGGCGCCACCTGCATGATCGAGCGCTCCACCTTGCGGAACATTTGCAGGGGCATTGCCGCAATATCGTCGCTGATGATTTGCGCGCAGCGATAAGCCGTGGCGATCCGCTTGGCCGTGTCCTCGCTCACCCGCTCGCCGGTGCGGGTAAATCCGCTGAAGTTGCTCCCAAAATCCGGCCTTGTCTCCGGCTGCATCGCCGGAGGGGGCGGTGTTTGGGCTGCATTCTCCACCCGCAAAGCACTGAAAATCCGTTCAAATATATTGGCCATCTTCACATGCCCCAGTCATTACTCAAAATCTTGGCGGAGAGATCCCCGCGTCCTTGCACTTCTCGCAGCGTCATCAACCGCACCATAGCATTGATCACCGCGGCCGCCAGGTCAATCCGGCGTGTATCGCTGGCGTTCTTCTTGCTCAGCTTGATGTTGTCGTTCGCATCCGTCTCGGCCACCGCGTTGGCCAGGCACCATTTCAACAGAGGGTTGCCGTCGTGGATGATCTTCCCGCTCCCAACCAGCTCACGCAGCAGCTTGGTTGGTTCGCTCAGCGTTCGAAAACCCTGCCGGATTTCCACCGTGGTGTACCCGTCGTCCGCCATTTCGGTCCCAAAGTGCGTGGCGTTCCAGGGGTCAAACGTGAACTCATGCACGCTCCAACCGTTCTCCAGCTCCATGTCGGCAATATGCGTTTTGATGAAGCCGTAATCCGTTACATTCCCTGGCGTGATGGTCAGCCAGCCTTCATCCGCCCATTGCCGGTAGGGGATGTGATCGGTCTTCTCGTGGTGTGCCACGCCTTCCTCCGGCATAAAGCCGTGGGCCGTGATGGCGATCTGCCCATCATCCAGTACAAAGATGAAACCGTCGCCGGTCAAATCCACTTTCTTGGAAAGATCGGCTCCTGCAATGCACTTTCGGCCGCGTGTCAGTTCAATAAATCGTTCCCGTCCAACATTGCACTCGTCCCACTTCGCCAGTAAAAGCTCGTCCATATAGGTATTCTCGGTTCCGTGCACCCATACATTCAGGTTCTTCACCCGAAAAGTGCGCACCTTTGCCGGGTCTCGGCTGCCGAATGCCTCGTCGTGTTGGGCTTTCAGCATCTCCAGCCCTTCAGGTGTGGCCGCGCGCAGCGGGTTCGCCTTGATCCAGACTTCCGGGTTATGCTCATCGTCGTCCGGGTCCAACTCGTAGATCATCACAAAGTACTTCTCGTTTTTTACCAGCCCGCCCAGCACGCTCTTGCAATATTGGTATTCTTTGAAGCAGGGGCTGTTATCCACATCCAACCCGGCCGTTGTGATGATCACCATCAGTGCCTGGTAGCGCTGTCCCCAGGCTGACCAGATCACATCGTAGATTTCACTGGTCTCATGGGCATGGTATTCGTCGATGATTGCGCCCGACGGATTCAATCCGTCCTTGTTCATCGTGTCCTTGCTCAGCGCCCGCATCTCGCCGGCGCGTGTGATGTGGCTCATTGCATAGTTGCGGATCTTCAGGCGTTTGCGGATGTCCGGGCTTTTCTGCGCCATCCGCATTGCATTGCGATACAGGATCCTCGCCTGTTCACGGTCCACTGCCGCGCAGTACACATTCGGCGATTCCTCGCCGTCCCCACACATGAGGTACAGTGCAATCCCGGCCAGCAAAGTGGTTTTCGCGTTCTTCCGGGCCATCTGGATATATGCCTTCTCAAAGCGGCGTGATCGGGTATCTTTATGGACCCATCCAAATATGGCGCCCAAGTAAAACAGCTGAAACGGCAGCAGATCAATCGGCTGGCCGGCCAGCTTTCCCTCCACGTGGTGGCAAAACCGGAACCAGCTATAGATCCGGTTCGCCTTCGCTTCGTCAAAGACATACGGAAAATCATCCGCGCCCTGCCGCTGCAGATCGTCCAGGTGCCGCTTGCACGCCAAATACTCTGACCTGCCAACAACCCTCTGGCCGTCAACCACTTCCTGAGCATATCGGGTGCACGGATGAATCTCGTCCATCAGTCGTCAAACTCCGATCCAAACGAATCCAGGATCTCGTCCGCCTTCTTCTTCACCAGCCGGGCTCGTGCCGCCGGTGTAAATCCCAGCTTGTCCGCGTAAGTCGAGACCAATCTCGCCCACGCCTGCAGCGCCTTGATGTCGTCGTCGGTCACATCGCCCTTGCTCATCTTGGCGCTGGCCTCGCGGTACTTCACCACCGCGTCGCAGTAGATAGCCAGCATCTCTCCGTCCAGGTTGTCCAGCAAATCCAACCCGGCCGCCTGCCGCCGGACCTTGCGCCACACCTTCAGCGCTTCCTCGCTGAGCCAGTCCGGCGCTCGCAGCACCACCCGTGTTCCCCGTCTCACGCCATCCTCCGCAGATTGCCGTGCAGCGATCTCGGCGGCAGTCCAGTGCTTCCCGCCGGCCTTGCCCCCCGCGCTCATCACGTCCGTTTTCACTGCTTTGGTTGGCATAAGGTCGCCTTATCATGGTTTTGATCGGGGAAAATCTCTTGCATCCGACCTGCGCACGGTCTCCCCTGGTAGGTCGGAAACTTTTTGATGCCCCCTCCCAACCTCGTCAAAAGTTTTTCGAGAATGGCAGGCATGACACAACGGCTGCAAGTTTTCCTCGTCGTCCGAGCCGCCGTCCTTCCGGCGCCGGATGTGATCCACATCGGTGGCTGGCACCAACTCCCTGCCGTGAATTCCTGCAGGAAAGCCGATACACCAGGGGTGATCATCCAGGAATTCCTGGCGCTTCACCTGCCACTTCTTTCCGTAACCTCTGGCATGTGCATTACCTCTGGCCTGCTCAGATTTGCGCTGGTGATCTATGCAGTAGGAACCTGAGAAAACCAGCTCATTGCAGCCCGGGTAATTGCAAACATGCGCAGCTCGTGCCGGTGTCACTTGATCAGTCCAAGTAAATTGTTAATGAGCCATAAAAGCACAGCGCCACCCAGGATAGTGCCCGCCCAACTGACGATCTTCACGGTATTTGCAAGCGACACAACGGTATCCTTCAGTACTTGAATTTCCTTTTCGTGGTCGCTCACATCCGATGAAAGGAGATCCAGGCGAGATGTGATAACAGGCTGGCAACCAGCTTCGCGATTTTCCAGCCCTCGGACGCGTTCATCAATGCCATCAAGTTTGCGTTCCAACTTCTCAAACCCTCTATCAATCCGCTCGCCTAATTCTTCAATTTGCTTTTGTGCGACGCCACCGCCGCTTTGCGCTGCCGCTGCCATGCTTACCCTACCGGCTTGACAAAGAACTTCTGAATGATGTTGTGCAGATAATTCGATCCTTTACCAATTGAAATACCAGTAAGGATCAAACCCAGGGTTGTGATTGGAATGTTCAATGGAGAAGTCCCAAACTCCTGGATAAATGCCCCGAGCAGGAAAACAAGATCAAATTTGTAAATGAACGCCCCTACGATCCCAACTGCAATCGCTGAAAGCTGGATGATTCCAGCCCTCAATTCGCTTTCAGGCGGCATTAGGACCGGTTTCAATCCTGGCCAGATCCCGACGATCAGGCTGGCCAACGTTCCAAAGCCGAATTCAACCAGCGTCTCTGTCAAGAACGCCAGGAAGAATACAATTCCAGCCACAAGTAAAGCTGACATGGTTACCTCGCAAACTGTTAAATAAAAACCGGG
>CAYRHN010000037.1:0-16708 GCA_964424115.1 uncultured Anaerolineaceae bacterium | reverse complement strand
TGGCTTTTTGTTGTCAAAGAGAGGTGCATATGCAAGCAGTATTATCGGCTGTTCCTGCGCTGCAATCCGCGGCAGCCTTGCGCGTAATGGAGATCGCGCATGGATTGGAGGTGTCCAATAATCCCGACCCGCAGGCGCTCTTCCTGGTGGTCACCGGCGGGGTTCAGGTCTGGTGCACGCCTGATGACCACCCTCAGGGTTGGCAAGGGATTTCCATGGACGCTGGAACTTTCAGCAAGCCGTGTGAGTATGTCGGCTACGCTGCCTGGGGCTGGGAAGGCAATCGGGTGACCCACCTGTTGGTCAGCACGGACGCTTACGCGCTGCGCAACCGGGATTGGAAGCAAGGCCATGGCAGGCCCTATCGGGATTACCGTAACCGTCCGGAGGACGTAGCCTGGCTCAAAGAAAAACTGGCCGGTCTGTTTCGCCGCGCCGGTGGGCAGCTGCCGCGCGTCATCCTGCGGGAGGCCTGAGATGACCGCGCAGTTGATCCTGGATTATCCGATCCTGCCGGAAAAGAAGAACGGCATTCCTTTGCGCGACCGCCCGGCCTACCGCGTGGCGGCCAATCCGGAGGGCTGCACGCTGCACGAACTGCTGTGCGTGGTGCTGGGCGGCAAGGATCCCGGCGAAGTGGCGACTCGCCTGATCGACAAGTTTGGCAGCGCCCAGCGCCTGTCGCATGCCCGCGCGGATGAACTGGCCCAGGTCAGGGGGGTGGGCAGCCAGGGCGCGCTGCGCCTGAAAGCCGCCTTCAGCCTGGCGCGCAAGCAGTTGGAGCCTGTAGAAATGCAGACCGTTTCCAATCCGCGCAGCGCCTTCGAAGCGGCGCGCGCGCTGCTGTGCAACCAGGAAACCGAACGCCTGGTGGTGATCAGCCTGGGCGCGCGCAACAACATCCTGGAAGTCTCGGTGGCCTTCCACGGCTCGGTCAACTCGGCCAGCATCCGCATGGGGGAATTGTTCCGCACCCCGATCCGCCTGAACGCCACCGGAATGGTGATTCTTCATAACCACCCGACCGGGGACCCGACGCCCAGCCCGGAAGACATCTCCCTTACGCGCGCGGTGATCCAGGCGGGCAAACTGATGGACATCGAACTGCTCGATCACCTGGTGGTTGGCAGCGGGGATCGTTTTATCAGCCTGAAAGAACGCGGGCTGGCATTCACATAAAGATTGGAGGAATCTGTGAACAAAACAATGGCAATTGAATGGTGGCAGCCCACCGCGCGCCCGGCCTATCTCCTCTACACGCAAGAAAAGGGCATCGAGGAAGGCCCGCAGTTGGGCGCAGATGAGGTCATCTGCGACTTCTGCAACGCAGACGTTTCCTACATCCCGGTGGCGGTGGTGGGCGGGAATGCGCTCTGCCCGGAGTGCTTTCAGAGCGTGTTTGGCGAAGCGCTGGCGGATGTCGCCGCCCGCCAGGGCGTGGCCTTGACCTGGCCGCAGGCGGAGGAGGAGGCATCATGAACGAGGATGCCCGGCAAGAATCGGCTGTTCACGATCTATTGTGCGCGCGTCAGGAATGCTTTAAGGCTTTCCGTGAGCGGGTGCAGGCTCTGGGGCATGACTTGGACGCGCCAGCCTATGCCCTGTCCTGGAATGCGCTGGCTGGCTACGTGTTCGACTTCCTGTGCGAGAACAGCGTACACCCGGAGCGTATTGAACAGTCGCAACTGGAGAACATCCTGGACAACCTGACTGACGGGTTGGGCGATCAAAATTGGCAGTGGGAGATGACGGTCAGCGCGCTGCTGGAAGAGGAACTGCCCAATTTACCGGTGGAGGAAGGCTTTCCTGACCAGACCGAGGACGCGCACCTGGAAGCGCTGTACGAAGACCGCTGCGGGTATCCGGAAGAGGTTTATGAGGATATCTACGGGGGATACGGCGGGGAGTAGGTAATAAAAAGGGCTGTCCAGGTTTCTATTGGACAGCCCTTCATGCTCTCATGCCAGTTCTAAAAATACTTCCGGCTTTTGCTCCGCGATGCGCAGCAAAGCCGAAGCCGGACCGCTGGGTTTGCGCCGTCCCTGCTCCCAATCCTCGACTGTATGCACACTTACCCCTATCAAACCGGAAAACCTAGCCTGGGATAATTTCATCCTCACGCGGATGATCTGTACTGGGGCGGGGCTTTCAGCGTATGGGTGCGCAAAGTTTTCTCACCAGTTTTGTGAGCTTTGATGTCGCGCAGGCTGTCCAAAATTTCCTTAGCAGTGCTTAAAAGATGCTTTTCATCTCGTTAATAAAAGAAAAGCTACTTACCTGGTGTGCTTGCGCAGCGGAAACCGATCCCTGGACCGTATTGTGTAAGCCCAGAGTAGCTGCGGTATGCTGTGCGAAGTGCATTGACAGGGCTAGCCCAATCAGCTCCGCGCACCACTCGGTGAGTGCCGTTGGTTGGCCCGGGAGGATTGATGATCGGGGATTCGCTGTAATAGGTGCTACCATACCAATCGCTGATCCATTCCCAAACATTTCCGGCCATATCGAATACGCCGTAAGGACTGACGCTCTGTGGGTAACTGCCCACGGCAGCTGTATCATTGGTGCATGAATTGTAATTTGCCAGAGTGCAGTTAGGTAATTGATTACCCCAGGTAAATTTCCGCGTATCGGTTGAACCGCGGGCGGCCTTTTCCCATTCGGCTTCGCTAGGCAACCGCTTACCTGCCCAGGTACAGTAGGTGACTGCCTGATCCCATAACACATAGATGACTGGATAATTGGCATAGTTAGGATTGTCATAATAGGAAGCGCGGCTGAATGAATAGCTGTTTACCGGAGGAGCACAGACTCCGGCTGTCACACATTGGGCATATTCTGCGTTGGTAACCTCATAGGTATCGAGATAGTATGCGTCAAGATAAACATGGTGTAAGGGCTTTTCGTTGTTCGAACAGCTTTCAGCAGGATTGTTCATATCACAGCCCATTTGGAATATGCCGGCAGGGATAAGAATCATATCGTCCGGGATGGATGTGCATGCCTTTTCAGATTGCGAATCAAAATTACTGGTCTCCCCCAACTCAGGTTCAAATTTACCATTAAGGTTGGCATCCTCGCAACCATCATTGGTGCCGTTGCTCGAACCTGCATGGTCATTATTCGGATCCAATTCTTTTCGCAAATTATCTTGATCATAATCTGCATTTTGGTGGCGATAATTTCCATTGTTATCAAAAATATATTCACGGATATCTAATTTGTCCGTGATCAGATCATTATCCGAATCCAGATCATTGGAATAAGTAAAGAAACGGTACTTTTCATCGAAATCTACGATCCCATCCCCATCCGTATCATCAATTGTGTCTGGGATGCCATCCGTATCCTCGTCTTCCTCCATGCGTACATTCGGTGCGCCAGTGGGGGTTGCTGGTCCTACCCAAACATAGATGATGTTATCATCTGCATAGCTAACGCGTTTCTCTCGATCCCAAGGATCGAGAAGGTAGATAAATTGATAGGTGACTTCATTCTTGGTGAATTCTTCGTAGCCAGTAATCAGACGAATATGCCCTGGAATAGCCGAGTAGATGGGTTGTTGATTGTCGATCCAGGTTTTGATCTGCTCAAATGTTGGTTTTTCATTCTGGCGGATAACGGTTATTCCCATAGCCCAGTTAACCACTTGATCAATTTGCGCCAGCGTCACGCCAACATTGTGACCCAAATCCCCTTCAGGGCTCCCGCCTTTGAAAATTTCATAAGATATTCGGTCTTGCGTCAGATCGCTACCGTAGTATGAAACCATCATTGATAACGCAGCCCTGGCGCAATACATATTTCCATGCTCGCCACGGCTGGTGTGTTCAGCATCCCATGCGTTGTTCCCGGTTTCAACATCCCCGTCCAAGCATAACATATTGGTATCCTTATGTTGCAACTGCCATGTTATCGGCAAGGTTTGGGATGCCAGGATCGTATTCGCCTTCTTGATCGATCCAGCGGGAGAAAGATCCATGGTCGTCACACTGTGAATTGTTGACCAAGCACTGGATAAGCCTGATACCGTCACCCGCACTCGCCAGTAATAGATTCCGTCTGGGAGCGTGGAGGGAGATTGGTAGGACGGCTGGCTCAAGTTAATGTCGACCAGCGGGCTGGATAATGCAGGGGAATCATCCAACTGAAACTGGTAGCTCGTTGCATTATCAATAGCGTTCCAGCTTATCGCAAAGGTAGATCCGTCAACCAGTGCATCATCAGCGGGGTAGTACCACGAAATTGAAGGGGCAATGTTTTCTGATCCCAAAGTAACTTCATCGGGCTGATAGACATACCAGTTATTCAAAAAACTAGCCGTAGATCCGGGCAAAAGTCCAATGGATAGGCCAGTTGTGTTGATAAGGTCGTTGAATCCCAGGCCATTTGATAGGTTAACATACCAGGAAGGATCCCATAGGCCTTCCACCTGTGCATTTGTGGCATCCTCGCCGGGTGGACTTCCCCAGGCTACAAATGAAAGGAGGCTGTTGTTGATATATATTGTTGAATGAATCGTTGAGAATAATGTTGATTCAGAGAATTTGTCGGAATTTCCCCGTATGATTGTGGGAAGAAAGACGGAATAGAGCTGTAGATACAGGGAAACTTGGTCGCTATTATCGTCAAGAATATCAACCAGTCCAGGCGGGCTGTGTAAAACAGCCAGATTGTCGTTAAAGTTATAGTCATTTTCACTTGAACCTGCGCCATCCAGAACAATTAGGACTAATGCACCTGCTGGCACAGCGGGAAGTTCCCTGGGGATTGTGTAGCGGTAATTATCCTCATCCGTCAGAGAATAACCGCTAATACTCACTGTATTTGTCCCAATATTCTTGAGTTCGATAGTTTCAAACGCGCCATCAATTGGATTGAATACCACTTCGTTGATGAAGATTGAATTTTCGGACGGGCTTTTCATCACAGGCGCAGCGATAGGCAAGTTTTCAACGAATTGGTGCGCGGAGGATAAGCTGATAGCTTTGATGGGGGCTGTTCCACCATAAGCGTTGTTTTGAGGAACGGATAAAGACAGCAATACAAGCAATGAGACAACAACAAAGAAGTTGTTGGTTTTTAGGTTCATGGGTTACCCCTTTCTATGTAGCAGTGTTCAAAATATAAAGATAAATTTAACTCTGATTTTATCGTAGCATTTTCTCAATTATATATTGGTTGTCAAGGATTTTGGAAGAGAATCATCAGTCTAAATCCTAAAATTTACCTTACAAGGAGGTATATGTAAACCATTCTAGAATAATCTTGTACCCCCCTGCGACCCCGCAGCATCGTTGACCGGCGCTCCCCCCGAGCGCCGGTCGTAATTTAAACCACATTCCTGAAAGGAGAAAAATACCATGTCTTTCCATACTATTCTCATCGTCGGGCGCTTAGGACGCGATCCTGAAATGCGCTTCACCCCCAGCGGCACCGCCGTCACTACCCTGAACATTGCCACCGACCGGGCATACACCGGGCAGGACGGCAAACAGGTCAAGGAGACGATCTGGTTCCGTGTCAGCGTATGGGGCAAGCAGGCCGAAAGCGCCAATGACTACCTGACCAAAGGCAAGCTGGTGCTGGTCGAGGGGCGCATGACCCCTGACAAGACCGGCAATCCGCGCATCTGGACCGACAAGGACGGCAGCGCGCGCGCCTCGTTTGAGGTCACTGCGCAGACCGTGCGCTTCCTCTCACCGAAGACCGAGAGTGACAAGCCCAGCGCTGAAGGGAATATCGAGGATGAATTGGATGCCGAAGCCGCAAAATACTCGGACGACATCCCGTTCTAGCTTCGGCTAATCCATTTGATCCAACCGGGGAGGGCATTACAACCCTCCCCGGTCGCTATTTAAACACCACCAAGGAGTAAGAATACGATGAACATCAAAATCAAATACCCAACCCTGAAAGCTGTGCTGCGCGAGATCGCGGAATTCGCAGGCTCCAACTCCTCCACCCTGCCGGTGCTGCGGCATGTGTTGGTCAGCCCAAGGGAAAACCAGGTGCTGTTGGCCTGCACGAACCTGAACTGTTTTGCCTACGTCAAAATCCCGGCGGTCGTGGATATGGCCAATTCCCCGGAAGGCCTGCCAGGGATCACCGTGCCGGTAGCGCCATTTCTGGCGCTGCTTTCCGCCATGTCTGCGGTGGACGAAATCAAGCTAACCTTCGAGCACAAGACCGCGGCAGTCAAGATCACTGCCGGCGGTTCCTCGACCACCTTGAAAGGGCTGCCGGAGGAGGAATTTCCTCCCGCGCCGGCCATCCCCGACGGTCCAGGCGTTGCCACGCTGACCCTGACCCAGGAGGAATGGGCTGCGCTCAACAAGGCCGCCTATGCTGCGGCGCGCGATGGATCGCGCCCGGCGCTGACCGGCGTCCTGCTGGATACTTCCAGCGGCAATCTGGTGGCCGTTTCTGCCGACGGTTTCCGGGTCAGCGTCAAAGCGATCGCTACGAAAGTTGGCAAAGGCAAGCATGCGATCCTGCCAGTGGAGGCGGTGGAGAAATTGAGCAAGGTACTGAACGGGAAAGGAACTGTGACCGCTCGTTTGGATGCGGCGCGCATCCTGGTCGCCTGGGAGAACAGCGATACCCAGGGCATGGTTGGTGGGATGCTACTCGATATGGACTACCCGGATGTGGGCATGATCCTGAAAAGCGGGGCAGAAACCCCCAAAGCAGGCTTTTTGGTCAACCGCGATCAACTGCTGGCCGGGCTGCGTCAGGCGGAGATCTTTGCCCGCGAAGACCACAACACGGTCTTGATCGCTGCTCAGCAGGAAGGCGGATTCGCCCTTCAAGCGGAAAGCGACAGCGGCAGCACCAGCGCCGTGATCCAGGCGGAACTGAGCGGCAACCTGCCGAATGTGGCGGTCAACGCGCGCTTCCTGCGGGATGCGGTAGAAGCCACCACAGCCGAGATGGTCATGGTGCAGTTCGTGGGGGGCAATAACCTGACCTGGGTCTATCCGGCCATTGCCCAGGCGGGCGGCGGCTTTTCCAAAGACACTTCCCAACTCGGATTGATCATGCCGATGGCCCCCAAGCCCAAAGCCGAAGCGTGATAAAGACATCTGTTCATCGAAAAGGAGGAACGCAATCATGCAAAACCTGAAATTGATCTATGCCCACCGTGCTGCTGACCAGCCCGCGGTTTTCGGCTACATCTTGCTGTCCTGTCCGGCTGGCCTGTGTCTCGAAGAAGCTCGCAAGCGCGTCCAGCGCCGCCTGGTGCTTGGCAAGATGCTGCGCAACGATATTGGCCTGCCGGCGTTGGAGCCATCCGGAAACGGTTGGTACGAACTGGCTTCCCTTGGCTGGCACCGGGGAAATCTACCGGCTGAATTCTCGCTGGCTGAACTGGTCAGGCGACTCAAGATCGCTGAACCATTCTGGAAGTCTGCCCTGATCGTCCAGGAGATCCTGGCGTTGCTGGAAAAATCTGCGCTCAGGAAGCCCGCTGAACTGCCGCGCGCGTTGGCGCTGCTGCAGGAGGCTGGCTTAGTTCAGGAGAATTATGCGCTGGCAATTGGAATGGCCACGGCCTGGGTACGCGCCCGGGCGGACGCTGTGCCTGTGCCGGAAGCCGCGGACGCCTGGCTGCCGCTTTCGTTGGACAGCCTTCCCGCATATTTGTAAAAACGGAGGACAAAATGCCTGATCCACAAGCGAATACCATTACGGCAGAGCCGTATGCCCTGGAAGAATGCACGATCCAGATTGGGATCACCATCCTGCCTGCGGATGAGCAGGGCCGCCGCATGTGCGCGGTAGGGGTGCGCACGCACCAGGATGCGCCGATCTTCCGCATGCTGGAACGCAACAGCCTGGATTTGCCGGACATCCTGGAAAGCATGATCGACCAGCTGCGCGAGGAGATGCCGGCGCGCAAACAGCTGGCTGAGGAACGCGCCAGGGCGAAACCCGCCCCGCAAGTTGCGCCGGCAGCGGCCAAACCGGCCAGGCCCCCTGTGCCTGTGCCTGCGCCAAAGCCTGCGCCGCAGTTGGACTTGTTCAGCATGTTCCCGCTGCAAGCTGCGCCTCCTCCCGCTGAAACGCCGCCCTCATCCCCCGCGGAGGATGAGGACTGGGGAGATCCCGGCGAGTCACAAGCAACTTCTAATCCAACCGAGGAGGATTGGCAATGAAATATACGATCAAAATTGAGGGGATCACCTTTGAAATGCCAGAGGAGGCGGCTGCAAGCGATGACATCTTGCGCCGCGCCTTGGCACCGTATTACCCCGGCGCGGTGACCGCCGATCTGCGCCGCAGCCTCAACCCGCAGGATGATCAGGAAACGGTCATCGAAGTGGTCAAACGGGCCGGGACGAAGGGTGCGCTGGCTGAATTTGGGGAGGTAACCCGCCTGCTGGCCGCGCGCCGTAAATTCCATGGGGGCGGTTCGCTCCTGGCGGCGCTGCGCGGGGTGAACGAAGGCGGCAACACGGCAGTGAACACCCCGGTGCCGTCTGAACAGGAGATCAGCCAGATGGACGACCTGGAGCAGATCGCGCTGGAGCGGCGCATCTCGTGGGCCTTGAAACGCGGGCAGGAGGAGCGCAGTATGCTGAGCAGCGCGTTGAAAAACTTGCGCTACAAACCCAGCCGCGTAGCGCCCGGGAGCAATCCGGAAGGGGTATAGTCGCCATGCAGATCAGAACGGCAATCAACCGCATGGAGCGCGCTTTGCACCAGGTACAACGCAGCAACCGTTCGTGCGCCAACCCGCCGCTCCAGGCAGCGCAGCGCGCCTTGAATGCAGCCCAGAAACGCGCGCCGGTCTTTGAAATCCGGCGCGCGGCCTCTCCCAATGCAGACCGGCGCTGCTGACTGCAACGATGCGACCCTGAAGAACCGCTGCGCGAGGCGCGGGCAAAGATCCGCGCCTATATTCCCTACCTGGTCGTCCTGCAGGAGCGCGAACCCGTGGAAACCGGTGCCGCTCTCCGCGCAGAAACCCCTGGCAGCGAGCGTTGGCTGGAGTCGATGTTTGCGCTGGTCAACACGCACCTGTTCCCGCTCAACGAATGGGCTTACGAAGACGCGCTGGATTCCGAGGTGGTCTACCTTTCGCCGCCCAATGAACGCGAAAGCGCCGATTCCCTCTACGAAACCCTGTGCGATCCGACCTGTCTGGATCCGGCAGCCTGGTTCTACTGGTTCCTGCTGTATTGCGACTCGCGGGTGGACGATGACCAGTGGGAAGTGGCCAACCGACATTTTGGCTGGCAGGTGTCGCCGGATGAGATGCCGCGCGTCGCGCGTATGCGCTGGGATGTGTTTGAACAGTTCGCCGATCCGGGGATGGCCGCGGCATATACCTTTGTCGCCCAGGCTACCGGGAATCTGGTGCTCGACTACAGCTACGAAGATGCGATCCAGGATACGCGCTACCTGGCGACCACGGAGAACCTGCGGCGCCTGGCGGATGATTGGCAGGTCGGACAGGGCTGGATACGCCAGTTTCAACAGGCAGAGCGCGCTGCGTTTCAAAACAAGGCAGCGCTGCGCCAATTCGCTGCCGCAATGACCGCCAGTTCGACTGGCTAAAACCAAAAGGAGGATATATGGCAAAAAAGTACGGTACCGATGTGCTGGAGGCCTTTCCAGCTTTATATCTGATTGAAAAGCAAGGCCAGTACCTGTTCCGGGACGTGGATGAGAATGGCGTATCCACGTTTAAAATTCTCAACGCCGCAGACGTGGTTGGCGCTTTTGCCGGTCACGCCTGGGATACTGCCTGGTTGTCGCCCAACGTGGCGCGCGTTTTCTACCGCAGCGGTGGCGGGTATGTGTATTATCACGCGCCAACGGTGGTGAAGATCACCATTGTCCGGGCACATGACGCCAGCCAAACGTTGACCATTCCGATCCCGGCCACGGTCATGCTGGTCAAGCCCGATGAACGCAAGGCGCACCTGTGGGCGGTGGATATGGATGTGCGCCTGCGCCCGGACGCGTCGGCTTTCCGCGCGCCGTTCCCCAACCTGCACAACGATGGGGCAGTGTGCTGGGGATCAGCGGGGTTTCCCGCGGTCAGCCTGGAAGACCCGGAAGCGCCCTGGAGGGCCTTCTTTGCCTCAGCCTTCAACCGCGACCTGAGCGAAGGTAAATGTGTCTCGTTCCCAGGCAATATCCTGGGCCTGCTCGAAACACTGGATGGCAAGCGGCGCTTCCCGATGAAGGAGTTGCTCTTCATCGCGCCAGCGCGCGAGGTTGTTGACAGGGCGCTGCAATGATCAGCTACCGTTTCGTCACGCAAGGGACAACGCCGGGCAGCCCGGACGGCCTGTATCAGGTGCTGGTTGGCAGCAACGGCATCTTCATCCACGCCGAGCGTCCCGGGCTGCAGGTGATCTTTCCAATCGTTTCTGGACTGGCGGGGGCGATCCCTGGGCTGGCGCATATCGAACCACAGGTCAGGATGACGCGCATCCCTGCTTCCCTGATGGCAGAAATGGCGCTGATCAGCAGCCAGAGCGCGCTCGAAGCGCTCTTCTACCTGAGATTTGACGGGCAGGGCTGGAGCCTGCACCGTCCTGAGCAAAGCGCTGCGCCTTGTTCGGTTCAGCTGCGCGATCCCTGGGCGGCCAACGGTTTCCTGGCCGAAGCGCACTCCCACGGCGAACTGGATGCTTTCTTCTCGATGACCGATGATGAAGAGGAAGCCTCCGGTTTTCGGCTGTACCTGGTCTTCGGCAGGCGCGGCAAGTGCGCCCTGGCGCGCATCGGCGTGTTCGGCTGGTTCTGGATGGCGCCGCTGGATGCGGTCTGCGAAGTGCCGGAGTGCCTGGAGGAAGCATATGCCTGCGGCTCCGAATTTTGATCTGGAGTATGCCAGCGCCTGCCCGGTCTGGTTTCCCGCCACCAGCGCGGTAGCGCTCGTGCTGGTGGGGTGCGGGGGGACCGGTTCCTGGCTGGCGCCGCACGTGGCCCGCATTGCGCGCCTGCTGCGCGACAGGCGCCCGAACTTTGAGGTGCGGGTCACGTTTGTGGACCCGGACACCGTAGAACTCAAGAACACCATCCGGCAGAACTTTTCGCCGGCGGAGGTTGGGCGCAACAAAGCCGTCGCTCTGGCAGTGCGCCTGAGCGCGGCCTTTGGACTGCCGATTGCCGCGCAGCCGCGCTGTTTCGAGCCGCCCAAAACCTATCCATCTAACGTTGCGCCGGTCTATATCGGCTGTGTGGACGGGCCGCAGGGCCGGCGCAGCATCCTTGCCGCGCTGGAGCGATCCGCGCCGGCCTGGTGGCTGGACTGCGGCAACGAAAAGAACTCCGGCCAGGTGGTGCTGGGCGGCGGGCTGCGGGATGGGGTGGAACTGCCGGGGCTGACCACCTGGCTGCCGCTGCCATGCGAGGTTCACCCTGATCTTGTGGAGGAACGCCCGCAGACAGAAGCGGCGCTCTCCTGCGCGGAACTCAACGCGCAGGAAGCGCAGGGATTGGCGATCAACGTGCGCATGGCGGCGGAGGCGGCTGACTACCTGGTGCGCCTGCTGATCACCGGCGACCTGCGCAAGCGCGCTACCTATATCGACCTGGAAAGCGGGACGACTCGATCGGTGTACTGCGTGAGGTAGTAGGGCGAGTGAGGATATATCCACCGGGAGGCCGCTGATTTGGCGGCCTCCCGGATTGTATTTAAGGAGGTCTCGTGGACAAATGCTATGAAGATACCTATTTGAAAGAGCGGCTGACGGAAGCTATCCGCCTCCAGCAGCAGGGCAAGCTGGTGTTTGGCTCATCGGAAGGTAGCGGTCTGGTGGGCTACCGCGCGCTGGGGGACTATGGATACAGCCGCCAGAACGGGCATGACTTTGAACTGAAGAACGGCGCCGGCTACATTGACTATGAAGGGCGCTACTACATCTTTACTCCCATCGAAGGCCAGCCGCTGCCAAAAGCGGCTGAGAACTACCAGCGTATCTATCTCGCGGAGGCGAAATTGGATATGGGCGCCGCGGTGATCACGGTGCAGGTGGAGGACGTGCTGCACACCTTCACCAACGTGGAGACCTGGAAGCCGCTGTACACCTTGATGCAGGAATTGAACAAAAATCTTGCCGAAGCTGGTTCAGGGATCAACGTCTGGCGTATCGAGGCCGTGGGCGAACCGCGCCCGACTAGCTTTCCGGAGGGGCTGATGACCCTTTCCAGCGCCCAGGCATCGGTCAGTTTGATCGGCTTCGCTGCCGATGAGTCCGGCGCGTTGGTTTACCTGAGCGTGGTGGGCCACAAGGTGCTTATCGCTTCGGTAAAGGCGACCCTGGCGACGGGTAAGATCATGACTGCCAGTTCGCGTTCACGCACCTACTACCTGCGCGGCGCGGACCGCTACGAGGTTGTCACGCTGCCGATGGCGGAATATGGCGAGACGCACGCGGTGATGGTCAACCGGCGCGCCTTGGCCGGCCGTTGGGAGCCCGGCGATGTGAGCGCATACCTGCTGATCTTTGCCACGGCGCAGAACGCAGCGGCTGAAGCGCGGCGCTTGCTGGTGGAACGGCTCAATGAAGCCCTGCCCATCCCGGTATTGGAAGCCTGGGCGGAAGTGATCTGGGAGGCGGCTGAACATGCCGGGTTCTTGAAATCCCTGACCGTGAACGGGGATGTCGCGCGCGGTTATGAAATTCTCTTGCACCGCGATTGGGTCACGCTGGTCCATGACTTGATCGTTTCCGAACAGATCTTGATCGCTGAAGGAGGTGAAGTATGCGTCCAGCCGCAGTAGAGAAGATGGGGTACTACCCCACGCATGAAGATGTGGTGCGCGTGATTGCGAGCTATGTGGCCGCTGCGCCGGACGGCGCCCAGGCCCGTTTGTTTGATCCATGCGCCGGGGAGGGGTCTGCCGCCGCGCTGTTGGGCAGCCTGCTGAACTGTCTTACCTGGGGCGTCGAATTGTCCTATGTGCGTGCTGCCCTGGCGGAAAAGGTGCTGGACAAGCTGTACCAGGCTGCCTGGGAGAGCGTTTCGCTGAGCGAGGAGGCGGTGACCCTGTTGTTCCTCAATCCGCCGTATGACAGCGACCGCGAGTCGAAGAAGCGCTTTGAGCTGACCTTCTTGAAATCTGCCAATCCCAAACTGGCGCGCGGCGGCCTGCTGGTGTACATCGTGCCGCAGCACATTTTTGCCCTGCCGGAAGTGGCGCGCATCCTGGCCGGGCATTACGAGAACTTCACCGTTGGGCGCTACAAGGACTCCGCCTACGGTCAGGTTGTCCTGCTGGCAACCCGCAGGAATAAATATCATGTGCCCAACGGCGAGGAGATCGCGGCGGTGCAGCAGCTGGCGAGCGCGCAGCTGCCTGTACTGGAGGCGTCCACTATGGGGACTAAATATACTCTGCTGCCTGCTCCGACGCGGGACTTGAGCGGCAAACCGGTGCGCTTCACGCGTATGGACTGGACCAAAGAAGAGATCGCCGAAGCGGCCCTGGCGCATGGGGTCAGCAGCATGGCGCAGTGGAAGCACCTGATCCAGCCGGATACCGTCAAAGATGGCAGCTTGCGCCCGGTGATGCCCTTAAAGAAAGGCCATATCGCGATGTTGATGGCCAGCGGCATGATGGGTACGGTGCGCATTCAGGACGCGGACGGCGCGCCGATGCTGGTCAAAGGCCGGGTGTTGAAGAAGCAGGAGGTGGTGGAGGCCGATAAGGATGGGGAAACGGTGCGCGACCGATTCATCACGACTGTGGCAAAGGTCACCCAGGCCGGGATCCAGATCATCAAGGATGTGCAGGGGCTGACCGAATTCATGCGCGCTTCCGGCGACCAGCTGGCCGCGCATGTGATGAGCACCTACACCCCGCTGTATAACATGGACCCCACCCCGCAGGAAACTGCCATCCTGGACACGCTCGGGCGCACGCGCAAACCGCTGCCCGGGCAGAAGGAAGCCGGGCTGCTGTCCACCCAAAAGCATGTGGCCGCGGCCATGGCGCGCGCGCTGAAGGCGAAGGGGAATGCCAACCTGCAGGGCGAGATGGGGGTTGGAAAAGCGAGTTGGAATGGTGCCAGAGTCTATACCCCGTCCGGATACAAGCTGATGGGCGAGATTCAGGTTGGAGATCAGGTGATTGGCGCAGACGGTAAACCCACCAAAGTGCTTGGCGTCTATCCTCAGGGTGTTCAAGAAATCTATCGCGTTACCTTTACGGACGGCAGTTCTACGCAGGTCACCGCAGATCATCTCTGGGAAATCAACTCTCCGCTTCGTAAATGGAGAGGGAGGTCCTCTAAGGTGGTGACAACCCGCGAGATCATGGATCATGCCTTGAGGCACGTCAATGGAAACCACCAATGCTTTATCCCAATGGTCAAACCGGTTGAGTTTGCTGCGCGGGAGGTTCCCATCGATCCATACTTGCTTGGTTTGTTGATCGGGGATGGAACCATGGTAAACGGAACGCCAAATATATCCTCAGCTGACACAGAAATAATCGAGTCAGTGCAAAAGGCAGTACAGCCGCTTAATCTTCGGGTAATCAAACGCTCAAAGTATGATTATGGCATTTCAGGGTTGAGACGGTATGATGAAAAAACGGGAAAGTTTTTGGGATATAAAAATCCGTTAACACTAGCGCTGATGGATCTAGGCCTATGGGGAAAGCATTCAGAAGGAAAATTTATTCCGGAGATCTACCGTTTCAATAGCATAAACGTACGTTTGGAGGTTTTACGAGGCCTTCTTGATACAGATGGGCACGTTAATAAAAATAGACATTCGATAGAATATTCAACATCTTCAAGAGAATTGGCTGAGAACGTCAAGGAATTGGTGCAATCCTTAGGGGGAACTGTATCCATCCGTGAAAAACCAACTTATCGGCTGTTATCTTATCGAATGATAGTGTCACTTCCTGGACAATTCAATCCTTTCAGGTTGTCGCGAAAGGCGAATAGATATGTTCCGAAAACAAAATATCAACCTTCACGCGCAATCACCAAGATTGAGTATGTGGGATTGGATCACGCGACCTGTATCAAGGTGGCTGACCCGCGAGCATTGTATGCCACGGATGAATTTATCCTGACACACAATACAACGATTGCTGCGGCAACAGTTGAACTGCTCAACGCTTACCCCGCGCTAATCATCTGTCCGCCGCACCTGGTGCCCAAGTGGATCCGCGAGGTGGAAGAAACCATTCCAGGCGCACAGGCGCGCGAGATACGCCGCATCGGGCGCAACGCGGATGATCCTGCGGATATCAACGATGTGCGCACTTTTCTGGAAGACTGTGCGGCCGGACGCCTGGGCAAGAAACCGGTGGCGATCGTGGCCAGCACATCGGCCAAGATGGGCACGGGCTGGTCACCCGCATTTGTGCAGCGCACCAATCCGGTTCCAGTGCAGGATGCGAAGACCAAGAAGGATGTCTATCTGCGGGTAGAAAGCTGCCCGGTGTGCGGTCATCCGGTGGTAGAAGATGTGGACGGGAAAAACGCCAAAGAACTGACTAAGAAGCGCCTGTTTTGCCAGGGCAAGGTAGATGGGTGGGAACTGGACAGCGAAGGGCGCAAGAAGCGCGACGCTGCCGGCAACCCGATCTGGGGCAGGCGCACCTGCGGCGCGCCGCTGTTCAGCTGCGCGGAAGCCCGCCGGTATTCGATCGCGGAGTACATCGCCAAGCACCACAAGGGGGCTTTCAAGCTGTTCATCGGGGACGAATGTCATCAGTATTCGTCAAAAGCGTCAGACAGAGGCGTGGCGTTCCATCAACTGGTGACCGCCTGCAAGTACACCCTGACGCTAACCGGGACGTTCTTCGGCGGAAAAAGCACCAGCATCTTCTGGTTGCTGCACCGGCTGAATTCCGGCGTGCGGCGCGAGTTTGGTTTCAACGATGAGATGCGCTGGGCGCGCCTGTATGGCGTGCTGGAGATGAAGCGCAAGAGCCGCGACGATGACGATGGGGACGAGGACGGCGCCTTTACCGGCAACCGCCGCTATCTCAACAAGGCCAAAGAACAACCGGGTGTTTCGCCGGAGATTATCCGCTGGCTGCTGGATACCACGGCGTTCATCTCGCTCAAAGACCTGGGCGTCTTTCTACCGGATTATCGTGAAGAGGTGGCGGCGCTGGATATGGATGGCGGATTGCATGCCACCCAGTATGAGGAGATGGAAAGAAATCTCAAAGACCTGGCAAAACGAAGCGGACGCTACCTGTCCGTGTGGCTGCAGTGGGCGTTGGCGCGTCCGAACTCAGCTTTCCGCGATGAGAAAGTCATTGTGGATGAGATCGAGTGGGGCGAGCACACCGGGCGCAAGACCGAGATCATGCAGCTCCCGGCGGTGATCCAACCGACCGGCGAACTACCCAAAGAAGACTGGCTGGCCAAGTTTTGCCTGGCGGAGCGCCGTCAGGGGCGCAAGGTGCTGGTCTACCTGCGTCAGACCGGCACGCGCGATATCCAGGATCGGATCAAAGAAGTGCTGGAGCGTTCCGGCCTGCGGGTGACGATCCTCTCCGGCAACGTTGACCCGCGTAAGCGCGAGGCGTGGATCAACCAGCGCCTGTTCAGCACAGATGTGCTGGTGTGCAATCCCAAGCTGGTGGAAACCGGGTTGGACCTGATCGCCTTTGCCACGGTGGTGTTCGCCGAAATCGAGTACAGCCTCTACACGCTTTGGCAGGCCGTCCGGCGCGTCTGGCGCCTGGGGCAAGAGAAGCCGGTCAAAGCGG
>CAYRHN010000036.1:0-18057 GCA_964424115.1 uncultured Anaerolineaceae bacterium | reverse complement strand
TATTGAATTTGATTTGTCCCTTGCCAAACATTTCATGTGTTAAAGATACACTACCATCTGGTGATAGTCTAGGTAAATTTGCACCTGCAACATTTGCACTTGCCCACTTCACAAAAATATTTGATTGTAAATAAACCCACAGAAAATGTTTTTCCATTTTTCCTTTGACTGGAAGCAAAGGTAATATTTCTGTAGTACATACGCCATCAAACCCTGCTATTACAACCTTATTAAGGTAGGGCCGCAATTTTCCATAAAGCACATGGTCTCGTGAGAACCTATAATTTATTGCTAACATTTCTTGGGGAAGATGTTGAAAATCCAATGAAAAACGTCCGGAATCTTTTTCTAGATGCTCTAAGCCTACATAAGGCAATGTTTTGCATTCATTTTCATTTGCCTTTTTCCGATCAATCTTCACAACATCGCCAAATCTAACAATATCAAATCTTGACCGGTCCCCAAACATCTGCAAAAATACGGACTGCAAAAACGTGTCGCTGAGGCTGCGGGCATAGCGGCGCAGGCGGCGGATGCGGTCAGCTTTTTGCAGGATGGCGGCGATGCGCTGTTGCTCGGTCAGGGAAGGGAGGGGAATTTGAATAGAAGTTATGTCAGCTTGATTTAGGCTCGCTTGATTTACAGCCTTTTTACAGCGTAAAGTGAACCAGTTTCGAACATCTTCTGATTTTAGATACAATAACATATATTCAGGAAAGACATATTTTATGTTTGGACGTAATAACAATAAATTAATGCCGTGAATTAGCGGTGTTTCTGATCGGTATATAGCGGTTTTACCAATGTGTTCAGGACTATTGATATGACTAAATAAAATGTCACCACTGTACAATTGGTATTTTCGTCTATCTTCCGATAATATTTTTACATACCTCACTCGCTCAAAATTAATTTCTCCATTGGAAATTGTCTCGATTCGAGTAATAGGAAGCATACCATCTTCAAATGGTTTTTCAAATTGATCAAGGTCAATACCGTTGCGTATTTCTGTAATCAGATCGCCAAGCAAAACAGGTTTATAAATCATTTCAATTTCTTTTGTAAAATCGCAATCTCTTCCGCAATCACCGCTTCCAATTGCGCCATGCGCTCCAGCGTCACCTGCGGCTGCTCATAATAGGCCTCCTCGGCATCAGCCTGGCGGTAGCGCGAGGCGGACAGGTCGTATTTATTGTTCTTGACCTGCTCCTTGCTGACCCAGAACTGGCGGGCAAGCTGCTGCGCCTCGGCCTGCAGGGGGCGCAGACGCACGCGCAGTTCCTCTTGGTGAGTTTTGGCCTCGGCCAGGGCCTGCGCGGTGGGGCCGTCGCCGTCGGGAGAAAGGGCTTGCTCAAAGGTCAGGCGGTGGATCTCGCCTTCCAGCGCCAGGCGCTCGGCGTGCAGCGGGGCCAGCAAGCCGTTCAATTCGGCGGCGCGCTGCCCGCGGCGGGTGTTGAATTCGGCATCCTTGCGCTTCTGCCAACACTCCAGGATATCCGGAATATCGTTCTCGGCGGTGGGCAGGCGCTTGTCGTCCAGCGAAAAGCCGTCCGCCGACATATCGTAGAACCAGATATCTTCGGTTTTGGCCCCGCGGGTGAAGAACAGTACCGCGGTGGAAACCCCGGCATAGGGTTTGAAGACCCCGCCGGGCATCGAGATGACCCCGTCCAGGCGGTTCTCCTCCACCAGCTTGCGGCGCAAATTGACATGCGCGCGGCTGGAGCCGAACAGCACCCCATCCGGGACGATCACCGCGCAGCGCCCGCCCATCTCCAGCGCGCGCAGGATCAGGTACAGGAAGAGCAGTTCGCTCTTGGTGGTTCCGGCGGCAGCCAGGCCCTTGCCCATGTCGCTGGCGTCCACCGCGCCCTTGAAGGGCGGGTTCATCAGGATGACGTCGTAATCGGCCTCGTCCTTGAACTTGTCGGAAAGGGTGTCCATGTAGAAGAACTGGGGCGACTCGATGCCGTGCAGGATCAGATTCATCGAGCCGATGCGCAGCATGGTCATGCCCGAATCGTTATCGAAGCCGCGCAGGGCTTTGGGCGTGCGCAAAAAAGCCAATTTCTCGGGGGTAAGCTGGTCTCCGATCAGGTTGTGCGGCCAGCCATCCGCGTCGTAGGTGAGAATGTTCGGCGAGGTGTGGCTCTCCAGGATGTACTGGTAGGCATTGACCAGAAAGCCGCCCGTGCCGGCCGCCAGGTCGCCGATGCGCTCGCCGGGGCGCGGGGCGATCATCTGCACCATCATGCGCACGATATGGCGCGGGGTGCGGAACTGCCCGTTGCGCCCGGCGGTGTTGAGCATGGAAAGCAGATACTCGTACAGGTCGCCCTGCACATCCAAGTTTTGCTCAGAGATGTGCATCTCGTCGATCAGCTTGCAGGCCTCGATCAGCAGGCTGGGCTTGTTGATCTTGCACTCGGCGTTCTGCATGTAGCGCTCGAAGGAACTGCCCGATTCGCCCAGGGTGCGGAACCAGGGGAAGACCACCTCCTTGAGGTGCTTAAGCGCCAGCTCGGCCTTGAAGTTGGTCCAGCGGCTCCAGCGCATCTCTTCCGGCACGCGCGGGGCGAAGGGCTGGTTGAGGCGTTTGGCCTGTCGCTGGGCGGCGTTCTCGGCATCGTCCAGGCGCTTGAGAAAGAGCAGGTAAGAGAACTGCTCAATGGCGTCCATCGGGTTGGAAAGGCCGCCAGCCCAGAATTTGTTCCAGAGCTGGTCGACCTGTGAGCGGAGTTGGGGGTTGGTGAGCAAGGGAAAGTCCTTATAAAAAACTTGACAAGATGTTGTATAATAAAAGAGCCAGAGACGAAATTCGGCTTCATGCCGTGTGGTTACCAGACTGCGGTCCGGTTACCCTATATCCCTGGTTTTTTATTTTCTATCCTTAATCGTATCATAAGTTAGCGGGTGATTCTTGTCGTAATAACATCCATATCTTGCGGTACGATGATCATCCAAATCTACCACCAGGCGGATGGAGGGGGCCAAAATAGATACATAACGGTCTTCTGCCTTTTCAAACAAGCGTTGAACAGACCATAAGAAATAATCCACTACCTGCAATTCCGGAATATCTTTTGGATAGACTGGTAAAACGGCAATTTTGGAAGCAGCCAAAGGGCGATGAAATTTGTCCGCAAAGCGCTGTTTGGATTGGTCTAGCGCATCTTGCAGTGCTTGGGTACGGTCAGAATTGCCACGGCGCGCGAAATAGATTGGATAAAGATCGTGTTTATGCAGGCGATCTCGAAATAGCCTTCGCACTAGATAATCGTATAATTCATTTGGGTTATATCGATAAGCAGGATCCTCCTGATTGCGCTGACGCACATAGGCAAGTAATTTTTCTTTGTCGCGGATTACAACTGAAAAATGCAAATCGTTGCGTTGGGATAAAAGCGCAAAAACTTCGCGTCTGACTTCCGGGACGTCGTCTTTGGCATGGAAAGCAAAGGCAGTTTTGCGTTCCGATACTTGCATAGACGGCACCCCTTTGAAATATGGGTCATTCAGTAAATTGGCACGCAAACTGTTTAAATCAGCAATCAAAGATGCTGAATCTTCAATCCATAAGAGACCGAGCATAAAAAAGCGTGAGCACCCTTCGGTTCCGAGAAGCTCCTGGCCTTTTTTATTAAAGAGTACTCCATCCCCAGCCTCGTCTACAAAATATTTTTGAATTGAAAGATTAGCATCCATAAACCATCCTTTTAGAACAATATTTCTTGTATGGTTATTATAGGATGAAATAGGGCCTTTTCAATCATTTTTAATCTTAAATCTCCTAGACAGTTGATCGCAGCTCCAATAATCCGGTGAACTGGATCAACTCGGAAATTTCTTTCTCCTCAAACCACCGCTCCACCGCATCCTGCCCAAAGTTGGTCAGGGGTGGGGCATACAGGTCGGCGGGTTGCAGGCGGCGCTTTTGCAAGAAGACGCTCTGCACCGCGCGCAGGAAGCGGATCTGGTCGGCATTGTAATTGTGGCTGGTGATGTATTCGTCAAAGCGGTGCTGGACGATCTGGGTATAATCGGGCAGCGTGTCCAGTTCCAGCACGCGGCGCAGGAATCCCAGGACGCTGTCCACCTTGACCCCGTAAGCCTTGCGGATGTTCTCAGCAGAATATTCCAACTCACTCCCCAGAACCTCCTGCAGGGTACGCTCCAGTTCCAACAACATCCAGTCATCCACCGGCTCGCTGCGCTGGACAGCCTGGATGGCCGGATTGCCAGAGACCAGGTCGAGGATACGCTGTTCCACCTGGCGGCGGTACTCGGCCACATACATCTGCTTACCGCTGCGGGTGAGCAGGATGTAGCCGCTGATGGCGATGTAATCCTGCAAATCCAGGGTGAGGAAGGGGCGCTCGCGGCGCTTGTTCTTCATCTGCCCGGCCAGCCCCTCGCGCAGGCGGTCCAACTGCTCCGGCGCGGCATGCAGCAGAGAATCCGCCGAGCACATTTGCGCCAGCGGGCCAAGCTGTTCATCCTCATAGACAAATTTCGGCAGGCTGGCCACATCCTCGAGGATCGATTGGACCGTTGCAGCGGGTTCCTTGCCGGTGGCGAGCAGCAACTTCAAGCGCTCGACCTTGCTGGTGAAGGTCTCGGCGGCCACATCCACATCCGGGGCCAGGCGCAGCAGCGGGCCGACCTGCGTGCGCAGGAAGTCCAGTTTGGTGGGAGTGATCAGGTAAGACCAGAAGGAATCCTGCCAGGCCTGTTCGATCTGCGGCAGGACGCGCTTGACGGTGAAAGAGTTGGTGGGGATGCGCGCCAGCATCTCGCGCAGGAGGTCGATGGTGCGCTGGTACTGCGGATCGGATGGCGAATCCAGGTAATGCTCCAGCAGCTTAAGGCGCGTGTTGAAGATGGTCACCAGCACCGGCACCGAAGTGTCCACTGCTTCTACGGCGTCCCGGCTGAAATTATTCTCCCAGAAGTCGATCACTATAAAGCCGGTCTTGTGCCCATCCGGCAGCCAATCCAGGTGTTCGCAGGCGGCTTCGCAGCGCGTGCCGCGTCCGATCATCTGGTGCAGCTTGATCGGTGACTGGACCGGTTTCATAAAGACCAGATTGACCACCTCCGGCACGTCGATGCCGGTGTCCAGCATATCCACCGAAATGGCAATGCGCGGCATGGAGTGGTGGGTGAAATTGTCGATCAACGTGCCGCGGTATTCGGATTTGTGGGTGATGACCGAAACCAGGTTGGGGAACTGTGGGTACATCTCGTGGAAAGCGGCTTCCAGGCGCAGGGCATGCTCTTGCGTCATCGCAAAGAGGATTGTCTTGCCGGGCAGTTGGCCCGAGGCATCCTTGCGGCAAACCTGCATGATCTCTTCCCATTGCAGGCGCAGGGTGTGGCGGTTGGTGACCTCCTTTTCCAGGTCCGAACCTGTGTAATCGATCTCGTCCGGGTCAATGCCCTGCTCGATCAGCGCATTGCGGTCCTCCTCGCTCAAATCCGCGCCGCGGATGCCCTCGCGTTGGAAGTGGGTTTGCGCCGCATACGGATCATAATCCACCAGGTAGCCGTCAGCGATGGCCTGCTCGTAGGAATAGAGATAGGTGGGCCTGCGGTCATAGCAGCCGAAGGCGTTGAAGGTATTGCGGTCCACGTATTGGGCCGGGGTGGCGGTCAGGCCGATCATGCGCGCGTCGAAGTATTCCAGCACTTCATTGAACTTATTAAAGATCGAGCGGTGCACCTCGTCGAAGATGATCAGGTCAAAGTAAGCCGGGCTGAACTGCTCGAAGCAGTTGCTGAGGGTTTGCAGGGTGACTGCATACAGGCGTTTGGATTTATCCAGATCCCAGGAATGCAGGCGCACGCACGGCTCATTCGGAATGTACCTCATAAAACCCTTGTGGATTGCCTGATCGACCAGCGCATCCCGGTCGGCGACAAAGAGGATCTTGCGGGCCTGGTTGGCGCGCAGAAAGACATCGATCAACCCCATCGCGGTGCGCGTCTTGCCGGTGCCGGTCGCCATCACCAGCAGCGCTTTGCGCTTGCCCTGCTCCAGGGCTTCGCTGACGCGCCGAATGGCTTCGTGCTGGTAAGGGCGGTCCACGATCGCATTATCAATTGGCATTTGCCCGGGAGGTGTACCCTGCTGGCGGATGAAGAGCAGATTTTCCAGGTCTGCCGGGGAGAAAAAGCCCGCCTCCAGGTGCTTGGAGATTCGCTCCACTTCCATGAAATAGATCTCGTAACCGTTGGCCAGGAAAACAAAGGGGGTAAAGCTCTGGTGTTTGGCGATCTCTCGCGCGTAGTACACCCCTTGTGCTTCAGCCAATTGAGGGTTTCTAGAGGTTCGCTTAGCTTCCACCACCGCCAGCACCTCCCCGTTGTCGCGGCACAGGCAGTAGTCGGTGACCCCGTCCCAGGGTTCAGTGTCATACCCTGCAACCGGCATCTCAATCTTGACCCGGTTGTGGTCGCGCAGGAACCAGCCCGCTTTTTCCAGGGCTGGATCGATCATCTCTTTTCGAGTTCGCGCTTCGTTAATATCATGCATGTGGGTTTCCCCGGTAAGTGCGGTATTAAACCTTAACCTTGCTTTTGATGGTTAAATCTTATCCCAGAATTGGAAAAAGCACAACCAATCCACCTGATTAATCCCACCCAAGCCGGAAAACTGATCACCCGAGACAAAAAACCGCCATTCCTGGCGGTTTTTTGTTGGATCGGCGGCTGCTACGGTTTGGCAGACGGGAAGATCTTCTCCCAGCCCACCCGACAGCCGTAACGGAAGAGCAGATCGCCCTCCTGGGCCTGGTTATCCAGGGTGAATTGGCCGTCGGTGTATTCATCACGGGTAAAATAGGCCAGTTCGGGGCCTGTGGTAACCCCGGCATCCGCCGGAGCAATGCGGAGCAGGAAGGTTCTGCCGTCCGCGGAGGGAATGACGGGAAACTCCACCGGCAGCCAGCCGTAGACCGGATACACGTCGGGCTCCACCCGGCGGGAAGCCAGGGTCTCCCCGGTTGCAGGGTCGCTGATCTCCACCAGCAGCGCGCCGGAGGAAGCGGAACTCTGCCGGATCCACAGATCGATGCGGGAGAGGTCGGAGCATGCTGCGACAAAGGTTTGCGACACCGCCTGGGAAGAGGTCAGCGGCAGCGGATTGGCCGCTTCGGGTTGGAAATTCTTATAACGAGGGAGCAGGCATGCTCCGCCGGAGTAGTAGGAAGCGCCGCAGGGCAGGTGATAGACCAGGAACATGGCCGCCACGATCAGGGCTGAGACCAGGAGGGCGCCGCCTTGCAGCCAGCGCGGATCGAGGCGCAGGCGCGGCCGCCCAGGCAGCAGCGCCAACAGCAGCAACGGAAGAATAAATAGGAAATAGCGCCCTTGCACACCGGGAATGAGGGTGGTGCCGGGGGGATTATAGAGCAAATAGAATAAAATAATGGTGCCCAGATAGACCATCAGGAAGATCGCCAGGATCAGCCAGCGCCGCCGTGCCGTGAACAGCTCCTTATGGCTGTCGCTCAGCACGGCCAGGAGAAGCAGGATCGGAGCGATCCAATAGACCAGCGCGGGCAGCGGCCAGTAGCCGTAACCCGATTCCCCGATGAGATCGACCAGGTATTCGGGAGCGCGCAGAAAAGCGGTCTGGCCAAGCGCCGAAAGGAAGCGCAGCGGCTCAGCCAGGACGCCCTTGAGCTGCTCAGAGACGCTGTAAGTGTCGGCGCCCGGCGTGGTGACCAGTTCCGAGGCGGTTAGAATATTCCAGCCCAGCCCCACCACAAGGACGGCCAACGCAGTGAGCGCCAGGAATGCGGCAAGCCACGGCTTGGGGCCCAACTTGGCGCGCGGAACGAGGAAGAGGATCAGCAGGAGGGGAAAACAATTCGGCTTGAGCGTACACACCGCCAGAACGAGCAGGACGGTGATGAACCATTCCTTGCGGGTGAAGGTATCCTTGCGCTCCGGACGGTTCAGGGCCAATATCCAGGCGATGAAGAGAAATGCCGTGCCGTTCATCACCGCATCAGGGGTGATGGCCGTGGCCCCAAACAACGACATGGGCAGCACGCACACCAGTCCCATCAGCCATTTTCCAATCGGAACGATCCGGATGGCCAGATAGCACAGCAAGGCATAGGTGAGCAGGTAGGAAAGGCGGATGGCATAGTAGAAAATGCCCACCGGAAGATCTAAGAGGCGCCCCATCACACCCAGAATGACGGCCTGGGGCAAATAGAATGTAGGAAAATACCGCGTGCGGGTAATATGCGTAATGAAGTTATCCCAATCAATGTGAATGGACATTTGCTCTTTCCAGGCGTCCCACGTGACCGGGGTAAGGTTCACATCCTGACGGTAAGAGATCTGATAGAACGCGAAAGGATAATGCGCGCCGGTGGAAAGGTATTGGTTGGGCACCAGAGCGCCGTTGGAAATTTCCCAGATGCGCCCCAGGTGGGTATCCTCATCAGTTCCCGCGCCAAAGGGGGTGAGGAAAACGAGCAAAAGGCCAACAATGAGAATGAGTGCGGTGAAGAAGTTCTCGGGTTTGAGAGGTTTCATAGGGACTCGGTTAGATTAAGGAATGAGGCGAGAAAAGAACACACAACAGAGATGATTTTACCATAAGCATAAAAACAAAAAACCGCCAATCCTGGCGGTTCCCTGCGGCCGATTATGGGGTCTTACAGCCTCTTTGGTACTCTGTTCAGGGCGAGAGGAGTTGATAACGCCCCCGTAGGGGGACCGACGACCTTATCAAACAAAAAACCGCCACGAATGGCGGTTCCCTGCGGCCGGTTATGGGGTCTTACGGCCTCTTTGGTACTCTGTCGGGGCGAGAGGATTTGATAACACCCCCGTAGGGGGACCGACGACCTCCCAAACAAAAACCGCCACGAATGGCGGTTCCCTGTGGCCGGTTATGGGGTCTTACGGCCTCTTTGGTACTCTGGTCGGGGCGAGAGGATTTGAACCTCCGACCTCTTGCACCCCATGCAAGCGCGCTAGCCGGGGTGTACTGGAGACCTCATTCCTACTCATTTTCGGTTGTGTAAGTGAACTGCGGTTGGGGTATTGGGGCGGGGTAGGTAAGCGGTCTGCGGTTGGCTTTGGATTTGTTAAGGTTAAGAAAAGCATTTGTCTCGTTGTGGATTTCTGTGATTTCTTAAGCTCTTGATTGTAATAACTCTAAGGGAGAAAGGATCCTTTCTTGAGCGGGATAGTTATAGTATAGCTCAAATTAACTTTTCCGCGTTTCTATTTGAGTGATTACATGGCTTATTTCTTCACGCAGTTCTTCTGAAATATCTTCTAAGCAAAAATTGTTGACAAACATTTGGGCTAAATCCGATTTAGATAAATCCTGTTTTCTAAGCCTTTTTCTCTTGAGTGCTTTGTTGAGTTCAAAAACAATATCCTCGTAATGTCCTGTGCGAATATCTTCATTTGTGATTTCTGGAAAACATTTAGATATGACGCTAACGGGTATATAGTTTTCTATCTCCCTCCGCTTTGTTATCCAAACAAGGCCACCGCTTTGTTCGCAGGTGTTCTTAAATTCTATTTTTTGAATATCCAGACTGTCTCTGTCATTTTTGAGATCACTATCCATCACTAATATAACGCTTGGATTTAATTGAAATACATTAGTGAGCTTTTCTTGAACTAGATTGTGATTCAAATTTAATCTTGAAAATTCGCGATAGGTTATAAAAACAAAGTCCCGTCCCTCGACCAAATTTGGAGCACATAACGTAAGCCATTTTCGTAGATATAATACATCTGTATAACCCTCAACCCAAATCACAGAGTTAGCCTGCATCAAATCGCTTGGCTTGTTTCCTAAATCATAAAGCGCTTTGATTCCATCTGTGTTGCAATCTACCCTTTGGCTTCTTGTAACGCCATTTTGCTGAAATAAGTGAACTACCTGTACGAGTTCGTTCTGTAAGCCATAATTGATTAGAGTAGGCGAATGGGTTGTGATTAGATAATCGTTTGAGGTGTCATGAATTAGATAGTCTAGGAATTCAATTTGAGCTCTCGGATGCAGGTGAATCTCGGGCTCCTCAATACAACAGATGGAATTCTCAAGAGAAGTTACAGCTGTAACAAGGATAATTAATTCGTGGGTTCCTGTTCCGTAATGACTCAGGGGTAAGCGAAGCCCATCATTATTTATTGCAAGTATAGGATTTTGCGATTGAACTTCAATAATCTCCAATGCACAATCCGGCAAATGGAGAAGCCGGCGGCAAATATCCTGGATTTTTTCAAATTTTCGCTGATCCTCATCTTTTCCAATTTGGGGAAATTTAAGCTGGTTAAGAAATCGAATTAAGTTCTTTCCATCGATTGAATAACTTTCGCCCTGTTCAATTTTCCTGAATTCTGGAATAATAATTACTGGTTTAATACCTCCAATAAAATGTGTAAAGATATTCTTCATGCTTTCATGAAAAGTTCTTTGAATGCTTGCGGCCGAAGGGACGGCTGTCCAGTGCTGCCCCGTAAAGTGACTCAGAACGCTGTTCTGTATTCTAAAATCGACCAATTTTAGAATATTGGAGTCGCTTATACCAAATCCTGCATCCTTTCCCCACTTATATTGAAACCAAAATTCGCCAATGCCAGTCTTGGATAATATTTCGTTATCCTGATTATCTGGTATGGGATTTGTAGAAAAATGCAAAATAAATTCAAAAGGTATTTGTTGCCGATTGTGATAATCTATTTCATCAAGATTTGTTTTGGGTTCCAATGTTTTTTCGAGAGCTTTTGAAATTCCACGGATAATATTTGATTTTCCCGAATTATTTCGCCCAATCAAAATATTACACTTTCTTAGTGGGTTCAGTGAAACAAATTCGTCCCCAATGCTACGAAAATTCTTAATTTCAATACCGCTCAGTCTCATACCATCCTCGCATTATCCTATCTTCGCCGCAATCGCATTCCATTGCGTGCCTTTAGACATTATAAAAAGACAGTGCCCTCCGCTACGCTCTTCCCACAGTGCGCCGATCTGCCGTTTTTCAGCCGAGTCCGGCGTATCATACAAATGTTCGCCTTTGGATTCAACCACCAGATAGCGCCCGTCCTCCAGCAGACAGACGAAATCCGGGTAGAAGCGGTCGGTGGAGGTTTGCAACCAGAAAGAGTATTGCGGCTGGCGCTCCAGGTTGCGCACCCAGGTTTTAATCTTTGGATGCGAATCCAGATTTTGCGCGCATTGGAATTCTTCGCCCGTGGGGCGCAGGTTGCCCACGGTGGGGTAATAGTGTTTGTGAAAATTATGTTGACCGGGACGCAACGAATATTCCGTCGAACAGGGGTAATGCAGCGGGTCGGGGTCGTAGGTGAAACAGATTTCCGGTGACACAACCAAAGGCGCGGCGGCCTCGGCAAACAGGAATTGCTGGTAGGCTTGTTGGCGCGCCGCAGCGCGATGCTGCTGGATCAGGTCTTCCGCGCCGCGCCGCAAGCGGAATTTCTCACGCACCAGTTCGGCCAGGCCAATCCCCCCTTCTTGCAGCAGGCGCTCGATCAGCGCGCGCAGGAAGGGCAAACTTTGCGTAGCAGGCAGGTCGTGGTGGCGAATCTTGCGATCAAGCCAGGCGGCCAGCGCACCAACCGACCAGCCCTGGTCGGCGGAAAGCGCCGCCAACTGCAATTGCACTTCGCGCATAAAGTCCGTGTAAACATGACCTTGCTCGTTGATGTCAATTGTCCCTTGCTGCCCGCCTTGCGCCTGGCGCGGGAAGAGTTCTTCCGGCAAATAAGGGTCGCATTTGGATAATTGCCACGGGCGGTTGAGGAAATGATCCTCCTGGAAAGCCTCCAACAAGTCCCCCTGGCGCACAGCCAACAGCGGCAGGCGCAGGATGGAGCGGGCTGGCGGCTGTTGGCTTAGTTTGGCGGCAACTATCGTTTGTGCGCCGGGAGTGGTAAAGCAGGATGTGACTGTCTCGACTTCTTGCGGGCTGAGACAGTCGCGCACCATCAAAGTGTGCGATTCTTGTTTGTAATCGACCTTATTTGCCAATTCGGGTAACAGTGCAGAAAAATCCGGTTCTTCTGGTACAGGAATCAACATTTCTCCGCTGGGGGTAAAAAGCGGCAAATCAGCAAAGCCCAGGTCGGGTTGCGCCACCCCTGTCACGGGAAGGATCAGGTCTTTGGCTTCCTGCCGTTCAAAGCCATTGCTGACCAATGCCTCGCGTAGGCTTTCTGCGGCAGCAGCAAAACCATAAGAAGCGGTAAATGCGTAGGCAAGATTTAATTCCGGGTGGGCTTTAGCGCCGGCGTGCGGCAAACGCAGCACACGCCCCAAAATTTGTTCCACGGCCGTGCTTGCGCGCTGCTCGGCAACGCTAAAGAGAATATAGGCAAAAGGACAGTCCCAGCCCTCGCGCAGTTTTTGCACAGTGATGATGTATCGCAGCGGACAGGTTGGGCTGGTTACATCCAAACCTTCCAACTCATCAAGCTCACCTATAGAAATGGCGATCTGCTCCTGCGGGATGCGCTGGTCCTCGATCAGGGCTTTTTTTAAGGCGTCGGGGGAGACAGTTTCCTGCCCCTGGCGGCGCGGCTGGGCTTGCAGCAACATCACCGGGCGGATATATTCACCAGTTTGGGCGCGTTCTTCCTGCGCCAGCTTTTCCAGGCGGTTGCGCAGCGCCACAGCGCGCGAGAGCGCCGCGGGCCAATCCGGATGGGTTTCCAGGCGAATGGGCAGCTTAATCATGCTTTCGGTCTTCAATTCGGCGGCCGAGACGGAAACCAGCACATTACTGGGATGGTGTTGGCGGTCGGGGGTAGCGGTCAACTCCAAAATGCAGGAGGGGCGGAAGCGCGCTAGTGTATCAAAGGAAAGATCGGTGCGGGCGTTGTGCGCTTCATCCACGATCACCAACGGGCGGTGCAGACGCAGCACGTTAGACAGCGTTGGGATAGGCTTTCCGTCCTCGTAGCGCTCCACATCGCCGGGCAGATCGCCGTCAAAGTGGCTCATCAGCGCGCCGGCAGGTTCATAAACCTTGCGGCCTTCGGTATCGTCCACGCGAAAGGCTTGCAGGGTGGCAACGATGATTGTCGCCCCGCCGCTTAATGTCCCCGGCTGGATGGACAGCGCCTCAGAAATATCCAGCACGCTCAGCGCCGGGAAGCGCGCCGCCAGCGCGCGGCGGTAGGGATGATCGGGGTCTTTGAGGGCACGCAGGGTTTGCTCGCGGATCGTCTTGGAGGGAGTCAGCCAAAGGGTCAGCGGGTTGGTGGCGCGCAGAAATTCGTCTGCCGCCACGCCGATGGCATGCGCCGCCAGCAGGGTTTTGCCGCCGCCAGTCGGCAGGCGCAAGCAAATATAAGGAGGCTCGGGCAATTCTTGAATGGGGTGATAGGGTACGCCCTGCCCGCCGTAGATCTGCTTGGTGGTATTGTAGAAGGCCGTATCGGGATCGCCAAATTTCTGACAGGCGCGGAAATATTCTGCCAGGGATTCCAGCGCTCGGGTTTGGTAGTGTTTCAGTTCCACTTTGAGGTTCCCCCTTTTAGGCGATGCGGATATCGTAAGGGATTTGTTTGAAGAGAATACCCATCTCAGCCAGGCGCGAGCTGGTAAAGGCGGTGCCGTTGGCGTAGATCACGCGCGGGCCAACGTGTTCCGGTAGGGTGCGCAAAATTTCGGGGGTGAGCATGTTGCCATTGAAAAGTTCCGTGTCTTTGAGAATGCCGTTATACAGCAAATACACCGCCGCGCCCTCGTGAACGCCCAGCAGGGGCGAACCAGGGCGGTAATCCTGGGGCAGGGGCGCGCCGGTTTCGATAAAGAAAACATGCTGGGCCAGTTCCAGGAAAGAGACTTCTGTGCGGATCAGGCCGTTCTCGTCAAAGAGCGTCTCGCCCAGGCGGCAGAAGGCAAAGCCCCCGCCCAACCCATCCTCATGGCGCGGGTTGCCCTTCTGGTCTTTCCACTTGTAGCCCTGGATGACCCGCCGCAGGCGTTCAGCGGTAATGACGGGGGCAATTTGCTCGTCCATCTCGATCAGGATAAAACGCCGCCTCTCTCCCTTTTGCAGAACTGCCTGCCCGGTGGTGCCGCTTCCGGCAAACGAATCCAATACCAGATCGCCAGGGTTGGTGGCAATCTCGAGAATGCGTTCGATCAGGCGAGTAGGTTTGGGGGTGGGAAACACATCAGTAATATCTGCTAATAGTTTGACGATCTCCTTCTTGGCTTCCTGGGTGTTTCCGACTTCTTGGTGCAACCAAATAGTTTGAGGAACAATGCCAGATTGAACTTCTGATAAAAATCTTTTCAATCGAGGCATATTGTTCTTATTCTCGCCCCACCAGATTCGATTATCTTTATCTAATTCCTCGAAAGTCTCTTTTGATACTCGCCAGTAAGTGCCTTTGGTTGGACCATCAATAACTCTCCCAGAAGGTGTAGTAATTGGGTATGTTCCCAAACTATAATAATTTCTTGCTGTTAGATTATCAGAAGCCCACACTCCACGGGGGTCGTTATCTGGGTTTTTATATCTTTGATCTTGGTATTCTGTTCGGGGCTGTAAATTTCTTTGCCAAATATTACTGTTTTTAGCGTAGATTAAAATAAAGTCGTGGTTTGCCGATAAATGCCTCGCAGAACCTTTAGGGGCAAATATCTTTTGCCAGATTACAGTTGCAACAAAATTTTGTGCTCCAAAGATTTCATCCAAAACCATGCGCGCGTGTTGCACTTCGTTGTCGTCAATGCTCATCCACAGGCTGCCGTCCTCGCGCAGCATCTGGTGGAGCAGTTGCAGGCGCGGGTACATCATGCACAACCACTTGTCGTGGCGCGAGAGGTCTTCGGCTTCACCGCCCACCACCCGCCCCAGCCAGGCTTTCATTTCCGGGCTGTTCACGTTGTCGTTATAGACCCAGTTCTCTTTGCCGGTATTGTAGGGCGGGTCGATGTAGATACATTTGACCTTACCCGCATAATAGGGCAGCAGAGCTTTTAGAGCCAGCAGGTTGTCGCCCTGCACTAATAAGTTACCAGAGCCCGGATCGCCGCAGGATAGTTCCGCGTCAGCGCGCAGCAGGTGAAAAGGTATATGTAGATGGTGGTTGCGGACGGCGTCTTTGCCGATCCAGTCGAGTGTAGGCATGAGATTTCCTTCGTGCATATGGCGCAAACACCCGCGGGGGAGCGGGTATTGAGGGGATATTAAAGGCCTGTGGCCTGAATTGTGGAAATTTATTAAAATAGTGATTGCGGACTTTTGGGATTATGAAGTTGGGTATCTCTGGGCGGTGTGTCCTCCTGGGGGAATGTGCGGTTGTTATTATTTTACCAGCAACGGGATAAATAGGTGCGGGGGATGGTGAGGAAAATAACCTCCATAAACAATTCAAATTAATTTTTGGATGGATTGTTGAATCACCTTGTTTTGGGAAGTTTGCTTATGCTAGATAGACTCAACTGGTCTGATAGTGTAATTTGGAGATGATGGTGACGTAATTTGATTTGGCGCCGGGAAAAATGCTAGATAAGCACGCGCAATGCTATGTGGCAATAGGAGAATTAGGACACTTGATTTTATGCGGTATTGCGCTCCAATCCATTAATTGAAATTATTTCACAGCAGGCGTTTTATGAAATTTTTCTTGGAGAAATGCATAGGCAGAATCGATTTTCAGAGTTTACACTATTTGGGCAATAGTAAATATTGCTGCCGCTACAATTCCAAAAACAATCCCATATTTATAATTCTTTGAAGGTTCAGCGATAGTCCAACATATTCCCACTAATAACAGTGTGGCACAAATGTAAAGTCCAATCAGGTTTTTATGATTGAGAAACCAAGTCCAGGTCAATAGCGAAGGCAAAAAATATATCAAGAAAATTCCAAGAAGCCCAACTAACCCAATTGATAGAAATTTACCAGTCCTTTCTCTTTTCTTCTTTTCATTTGCCTTTTCCTCTTCGAGGATCTTTATTCTGGCGGAAAGTTTGTTGATTTGCGATGCGTCTTCGCCCTTAATTTGTTCTGTATTTATCTGAAGAAGTCTTTTTTGCTCCTCAGCTTGCTCTAAATTGGTTTTCAGGGTGTTAACAGTATCTTTTAGCAAGCCAATTTCGTTCTCCCGAAAGTCGAGCTGCTCATCTTTTTGGGCAACAACTCGAACCAATGCTTCGTGGACTAGGGCAATCGCTTCTTTTTCATGAACATCAATATTTGACAATTGTTTACGTAGGATCCCATCTGCCAAAATTGTTGTTAGTGTGTCAGTTGGGATATCTTCTATATCCTCGTGTCTGTTTAAAGTATTAATTATATTGAGAGAAATCTTCTCTGATTGCGAGTCGAATTGTCGTGCCAATAAGGGGAATTTCATGATTCCCAATAAAGATTTTTCAAGAGCAGGCGTTCTTGGAACGAAGAAACGCAGTATTTGAAAAAGTTGAGAAGGATGCATGCAAGCTGGCGTATAAGATTTGATCTCCGATTTGAATTTATCAAAACCTAAGAATTTATAATCAATTGTGACCACCCAGTACTTTGCCTGTAACGGATTAACAATCTTTTTCCCGCGCAAACCCTGAATAAAATGCCATAACGTAACATCGTGCTCAATTTTTTTGCTGCTCTTTGCGCCATCTTTATATTTGTCATCTTCATATCGTTTTTGATTCTCAATGTCCATTTGCAATTCAGTTAGGTCGGTTTGTTTGCTAGCATCATTATCTGAGTAGAGGTATACGCCATGCCCTTCCAGAATCTGCGTTAGATTTTCCTCGAATGGTTTAAAATACAAAACAGGATCGATTTTTCTGTCTAATCGTGACATTTTTTCGAAGTAAGTCTTGAATACACCAGATATTCCAGCTGATGACGCTGCGGCAGCTGATAAATTTTGTGGGTACGGTAAATTGGTCAGGGCTTTTCGATGATAAATTATTGAATTTCTTGTTTCATCAAGTGTGATGGGGCGTATGAAAAATTTGAAATTAAAATTTTTGCCCAACGAAAACACTAATTCTTTTAGATCGTTGGCCATTTCGTTAGAAGGGTTGTCGTGTAGATTAAGAATTGAAAAAACAAAGTTTGTATCTACAAAAATGGAAAATTCTAGATTTTCCTTCTTGATATTAGACAACTCTGTTAATACTTTGGGCGGAAGTCCTGAGGCCTCAATTGTAAAATAAGCATCCAGATAAGAAAGTAGATAACACTCTATTTCCGGGTCGCGTAAATCTAAAAAATCATATAAAACTTGTCTAATTCCTTCTCTTGCATAACTAGGTACGGATTCTATAAATTTATCAACATACGATTGATTGTTGATCTTCTTCTTCCCGCCTACAAGCAGGTCGTAAGCCCTTGCACCTTCGGCGGAGACTAGAGGAACAAGAAATTTTTCAATAAATAAAGACCATATGACTTTTGCGTCAATCCCAGGGTATTTGTTCTTAACGTAAGCACAAAAAATATTTTCAATTTTTGATGCTAATTCGTTATTCTTTTTTTCAATTTCGTTGAGGCTTCGTTCCTCAGATATACTTAATTTGTATTGTCCATTTTCACAAGAAATAATCTTTCCTTCATCCATCAACTTAGACAACATTCTATTTAATTCGGTTGTCCTTGTAGTAAACGGGAAATCTTTTTTGATTTTTGATTTTAATTGCTGCACATTAAGTGGATTTTTCGACTGCCAGAGAATGGCTATAACCAACCTTTCAACAACATTGACCCACCATTCAGCGGAATCCAATTCAATATAATTCACTAAGGAAATAACTTCTGGCGAGAGATTCCTCATATCATCCTCTCTTTATTAGTATCAGTAGCCTTCATAATGCAATGTTGTGTTTCCAGTGAGTCCATTATTGTCTGGTCTTGATTTTGGTTCATTGGGAGAAGGTTTTTGTCAGTTCTCTCTAATTGTGCATTTTCCGAATTAGAAAATATTTATGTTTTTGAGTGGGATCAGCCATCATTGCCTATTCTAGAAGTTGGTGTAACATTGTTTCTGTAAAATGCTGAACCTTAACAAAAATGGTGAGTC
>CAYRHN010000035.1:0-18752 GCA_964424115.1 uncultured Anaerolineaceae bacterium | reverse complement strand
GGCGGTGATTTTGCAACCGGCGCCGGTGCCGACGATGTTGGGGGTGCAGCAATGAATGATATCCGCCGGTTCCTGTGTGTTTCCCCCCTGTGGGTGCTGCTGGCCTGCCGGCTGCTGGTGAAGCCGATCCAGATCATCGATCCAGAGGATGCCGGGGACCTGAGAAAGATGTACACGGAAGTTGTGCGGTCCATCCGCTACGTCGGGAAGAACCGGGCCGAGCAGTGGTTGATCAATCACCTGGTGAGCTGGCTGGAGCGGGAAATTGCTGCGCTGAGCCAGACTGAGCTGCAGGGGATTGCGGTGGTGACGTTTGGCGGCGGGCAGGTCAATGACCTGCCCCTGCCCGGAGAAGAAGAGAGGCCGGCATGAGATACACGCGAAACGGAAACATCCTGACCCCCATCCAGGAGCATAAGCTGACAGCGTTTGAGAAGCTGGTTATCTGGATGGCGGTGGTGGTACTCGTGACGATGATCCTGATCATGTTCCACACGGAGCCGAGCCAATGGACGAGTATCATGCTGAAAACCTGGATGATTTGACGCGGGCGTACAAATTCGCCCTGTCGTTTTGGGGCGCGGTTATCGCGGCGGTTGCATCCGGCGCCGGATGGTTGATCTGGAACCTGGTGAGGTG
The DNA here is from genome assembly GCA_964424115.1 of uncultured Anaerolineaceae bacterium. Lineage (GTDB taxonomy): Bacteria > Chloroflexota > Anaerolineae > Anaerolineales > Anaerolineaceae > CAYRHN01. The sequence goes on along the minus strand of CAYRHN010000035.1, from coordinate 18,113 downwards.
AGAATGGACGAACTGAAGCCTTGCCCGAAATGCGGGCATCCAGCCCTGCTGGTGCGGGGGATGGCCGGGGTGGTGCTTTCGGCCCTGGTGCGGTGCGAAAGCATAAATTGTCGGTTATCCACGCGGAAGTTCAGCGGGAATTTTGCCAACTTTGCCGAGGTTGACCAGCAGGCCGCCGAGGCGTGGAACGGAGAGCATTACCAGGTGACGGTGGAGGATCTATCGATCAACCGGGCGAGGCTGGCAGCGGCTTACCAGGCGCTGGGCAGCTACCTGGAGGAAGTGGAACACCTTGAGCCGGCGGAGCGGGTGAAACGTTGGGATGCAATCCGGCGGGAGATGCGCGACAGTGTGCGCCTGGTGCGGAAGGAAGTGGAGATGCGGATTACCCCTGACCTACCCCCTGGCCCCGCCCTAGAGGGAGGGGAATGATGAGCGGCAAGCCGAACCTGCCGGATGATTTGCAGATGTCAATCAAGCTGGCGCTGCAGAGCCATGTGGGCGCGGCCCGGGCGATAAGCAAGGAGAATCTGGCCAAAGCGGTGCTGGGCGAATATACCACCACCACGGATCGCCAGGTGCGCGAGGCGATCTCCCTGCTGCAAAACGGCCGCAACAAGGCCGGGGAGGAGATCCAGGTGGAGCTGATCGTCAGCGACCTGGTGAAGGGTGGTTATTTTTACGTTGAAACCGACGAGGAGTTTGAAGCCTACATGGCGGATAACGAGAGCCGGATACGACGACTGGTAGAGAAGCGGAACGCGATGAACCGGGCGTACTGGCAGAAGACGCGGCGCAAGCCGAATCCGATGCAGGAGAGGATGTTTTGAGATGGGAAAGACAAAGATCGAGTGGTGTGATGAGGTCTGGAACCCGGTGACAGGCTGCACGAAAGTTTCAGAGGGCTGCCGGAACTGCTATGCAGAACGGATCGCAAAGCGGTTTTGGGGAGAGCGACCGTTTTCTGCCGTGCAATGCCATGCGGATCGGCTGGATGCACCGCTGCACTGGCGGAAGCCGCACCGGGTGTTTGTAAACTCCATGAGCGACCTGTTTCACCCGGATGTGCCGGATCGGTTTATCGGTTGGGTATTTTCACGCATGGGAATGGCAAAGAATCATACGTTTATGAGTCTTACAAAGCGCCCGGAACGAATGAAGGATTTTTTGCGAGGACTTCCAGCATTAAAAAATGTTTGGCTTGGCGTATCGGTTGAGAACCAACAGACCGCCGATGAGCGCATTCCGCTGCTGCTGGAAACCCCGGCGGCGGTGCGGTTCGTGTCCATTGAGCCGATGTTGGGGCCGGTGGACATTGGGATGAGTATAGCATCCTGCGATTGCTGTGATAGATGGTCTAGCCGATGGGTAAAGACAAACCGGGTTATCCGACCTGATATTCGGGGCTTTAGTTCAGCCATTGCTTTCCCTGGGATTTACAGAGCACAGTCAAATCGTCATGGGGCGTTGTCAGTTGAAACCCCTGGTGTTTTGTTGGGAATAAAGCCACGTGAATTTGAGGCCTTGCCAAAACTTGATTGGGTCATCTGCGGCGGGGAGAGCGGCACAGGGGCGCGTCCGATGCACCCGGATTGGGCAAGGTCGGTACGGGATCAATGCCAGGGAGCACAGGTTCCGTTCTTCTTCAAGGGGTGGGGGAAACCTGCTGGCCGCCTGCTGGATGGGCGGGAATGGAACGAGTTTCCCGGGGTGATGTGATGGGAGAGAACTTGAAACGAATCCCACCACAACCGGAGCCGCCTGAAATCCGGATATACAAGACGGACGAGGAAGCAGATAAGGAAATACGTAAAAGTTTTTGCAACGCGTTGATTCTTGGAATCTTTTTGGGGTTTCTGCTCGCGGGTTTGGTGATGTATCTTGCCCAACATTGTTTTTGCGAATAGCAGGAGGTTGAGTGATGGAGCGTCAGGAGTTGTTTTGTCACGTTTGTCGGAAATATGTGCAAATTATCCTGGATACAGAGATCGATGGAAACCATGTTATTAAATGCCCGAACTGTGGGCACGAACACTGTCGGGTGGTGAAAAATGGAGTGGTGACAGAAGATAGATGGGATAGCCGCAATGGTCCTACCATACAAGTATCAAGAAATATGGTGACGTTCTCGTCCGGATCGTCTTCATCAAACGTAAGTTGGTATGTGTATGGTTCCACCACTTCTTTAAGGTAATAATCATGTGCCTTGAGTATTACCGCCTGCGCCAGCAGCTGCTGGAAATCTGTCGGCGGGAATTGACGTTCGACGGAGATTTGCGCGCCCTGGATGATATGGCGCTGGCTGAAATCAAGACAAAGATGGATGTGCACATCAAAAACTGCAAAGTGTGCCAGGAGAACATGGCCTGGATGAGAGGCGAGAAATAATGGCGAGTAACTACTGGATCAAGCTGTACCACGAAATTCTGGATGATCCCAAAATGGGAACATTACCGGACCGTCTTTATCGGCGGGTGATTGAATTATTCCTTCTCGCCGGAAAATTTGGCGATGATGGAAACCTGCCGGATGAAATGCAGATCTCCTGGGTGTTGAGAGTGCCGGCCGATGATCTGCTGCTGGACCTGCAACAGTTGGAAAGCACCGGGATCATCGAGCGCACAGCGGATGGTTGGAAGGTTACCCATTTTGCGGCGCGCCAATCCCCGGCCCCGGATGCCGAACGAAAACAGCGGCAGCGTGACCGGGAGAAGAGCGAACAGTATCACGGTAATGTCACGCCAACCAGCGAACAGCGTCACGAAACTGTCACGGAAATGTCACGTTTCGTGACACAGAATACAGAAGCAGATACAGATTCAGATGCAGATCCAGAGGGAGAAGCAGAAGCAGAAGCAGAAACAGGCGCTCGCGCGCAAAAATCCGCAGCTGCCGCTCCCAGACCGAATATTTTCAAAATTTATGAGCGAGAAATCGGCGCATTGACGCCAATCATTTCGGATCAACTCAAAGCAATCGAGATGGATTATCCACCGGGTTGGTTTGAAATGGCCGTACGCGAGGCGGCAAATTATAACCGGCGTAACATCGCATATATCCTGGCGATTTTGAAATCCTGGAAAGCAAATGGGCTTCCAACCAAAGGATCCACACGCGGAACGGCAGGAAAACGGAGCCTGAAAGAGCAAAACGATGCAGTTGTTGAGATGATTTTGAACGGAGAAGTCAAATGACTGATCTGGCTGAATTAGTGCTGATCACGTATGGATTTGCGGATGTGGCCGCCTGGAGGATCGATCCGCTCTTTGGGCGGCTGACGGCCGAAGAAATCATGCGCAAGGCGGGATACAAATCCGCGGCTGTCTGGGAGGCGGATGTAATGCCGCTGCACCGGGAAATCAAAAAGGCGCTGATGGATGCGCTGCTGAAGCTGTGGTATGCCATTGGTCGACAGGCGGACCCCAACCAGCTGAAGGTTTATGCCGATGCGTTTGACGGCTATCCGCCCGAACTGATTAACCAGGCGGTGGATCACCTGCTGACCACCCACGGTTACACCAGCGTGCCAACCATCGCGGAGATCCTCGAAGCGATCCGAGTAGTAGTCGATAAGAATTACGCTGAATTTGCGGTGTAACCGTGGAAGATCAACCGGTGGTGGACTATGCAGCGCGCATGGCGGAACTTCTGACGCCGGATGAGATTCGGGACCTGGTGGAAGCCCTGGAAACAGTGAAAACCACCCGGAATGGATTTGGGGTGGTGGTGATCAAGATCAGGAAACAGCGGATCGAACAGCTGGAGATTACCAGCTCGATCCGGCCGGCCAAAGGGAGGTAGGATAGATGCGCCAGGTTGTGTTTGAACCCATCCCTCGTTTTGTCAACTGGTTGTTGTGGTTGGTCGGCAAAATCATCCGCCAGATATAGGGGCAAAGATTAGAAAATGCCGATATATATGCGTCACCACTTGACATATTGACCGGACGATCTATAATGAATCTGTAGGTCAGCCCAGCGAGGCATAGATCCCGGGGCGCCAAGATGTTTTTGGCGTCCCGGTTTTTATTTAACAGTTTATGAGGTGAAAGATGCAAAACCTGTTGATGAGCCGCAAGTTTTGGGCAGCCGTGATTGGCCTGCTCGTGATCGTGGTATCCGCCTTCCTGCCGTCCTTTGGATTGGATGCAGACCAGGCCGCCGGGTATGCCATCATCATCGTGGCATACATTGTTGGCGTGGCTGTTGATCCAGGGCCGGGCGGCTGGAAAGGCATTCTCCAATCGCGTAAATTTTGGGCGGCCGTGGTTGGCCTGATTGTCATGGTTCTGGATTCATTCCACATCTTACTACCTTTGGGGCTGTCACCTGAGCAGCTCATTTTAATCGCGGTAACAATCGGCGGGTACATCGCCGGTGTGGCCGTTGAGCAACCGCTGAAATTGCCAGTATCCACCCTGGATGAACACGATATTCAAAGTCATGGGTGATGATTGATGAGCCTGATTCAAATTCTGTCCGCCGTTGGGTATCTCCTGCTCTTGCTGGTAATCATCCAGCAAATCAGGATTTGTCCAGGACGCGGTGAGCCGTATGCCCTTTTGGTGGTGGCAATCCACGGGGTCATTTATTACACCACTTTATGGATCCAAAAATCGATTGGCTCTGTGGACCCGCTGTTCTGGAATACGTGGTCAACCGCGCTGCGCCTGCATGGAATTTTCACAATAGCAGCCATCGAATTCTTACGCTGGCGCAGATTGGAGCGGATGAATCATGGATGCGGGTGAGGTTGCAATCATCGTGGCCGGCATTTCGTTTGTTATCAGCGCAATCCCATTGATTATGCAATGGCGCAAGGATAAACGGAAAGCTCCCCTGGAAGATGCAGGGGAAGCAGTCAATACAAGCAAATCGGCGGCCGAAGCCCTGCGCTCCTATTCGGATGAGATTGTCAGGTTGCGTGACAAGATGAAATCCCTGGAAGAGCGCGTATCCGTGCTCGAGGAAGAAAACGCAGCGAAGGATGCCCTGATTGATATATGGCGTATCGGTATTCGCCGGTTGATTGCGCAATTGGTCAGCGCCAATATGACCCCGGTCTGGCAGCCGGATGAAAACGACGGGAAATAACCATGTTAAACGGCAAGGGCTTTTACATCTGGAACATCCAAAATACCGAGGGCGGCGATATCCCCCGGATTGTTTCAATGGCCAGAGAAGCCGGCCTATCCCATGTTCTGGTGAAAATTGCAGACGGCATCCAGGCGTTCAATATCCGCAATGGCGTGGATCTGGCTTTTCTCCTGGTGGATGCGCTCCAGGATGCCGGGATTGAAGTCTGGGGGTGGCAATACATCTATGGCAATTTGCCCGCCCAGGAAGCCGCGATGGCTGCCCGGCGCATCCAGCAAACCGGGGTGACCGGCTTTGTCATCAATGCCGAGAAGGAAATGAAGGGCAAACCCACCCAGGCTGCCGCTTATCTGAACGCTCTGAAATCGGCCGTCAGTATCCCTCTTGGCCTGAGCTCTTATCGTTGGCCGTCCTACCATCCTGATTTCCCCTGGGTGCAATTCCTCAGCCGGGTGGATGTGAACCTGCCCCAGGTGTACTGGTTGCAAGCGCACAATCCCAGCTACCAGTTACAGCGTACCTTTGACGAATTCCGTCAATCCAGGTATCCACAGGTGCCCATCATCCCCACGGGTGCCGCCTTCCTGGAATACGGCTGGTATCCGACGCCGGATGAAATTGAAGCCTTCCTGCTCAAAGCCCAGGGCCTGGCAGACGGCGCCAATTTCTGGGTGTGGGAAAACACCCGCAAATATTGCAGCAATCTCTGGGAGGTGATCAAGTCTCACGATTGGGCTAATCCCCCAGTCCCTGAACCCGAACCTGTACCAGAAGTATCAGTTCCAAAGGTAACCATCCTGGTGGATGGATTGAATGTACGCTCTGGCCCTGGCACGAATTATTCCATCGTTCGCAAGGTCAACAAGGGTACGCAGATCCATGTACTGGATATAGATGGAGCCACCCTGTGGGCACAGATTGCACCAGGTGAATGGGTGGCAGTCACTCTGAACAACGTGATGTACTCGAAGTTGGAGATCCAATAATGCCACGCGTTGCGCTGCATCCATGCAGCTATCCGGGTTGCACTGAGCTGGTCGAGCATGGTCGATGCCCCGAGCACCGCCATAACGAGGCCACCTATCAGCGTGATCCAGGGCGGCAGCGCCTGTATGATCGCAAGTGGCAGAAGCGGCGCGAGCTGCAACTGTCGACGCATCCCTGGTGTGAGGATTGCCTGGATCAGGGCGTATACACACCGGCAACGGATGTGCATCATCTCATCCCCCACCGTGGGGACCCACTCGTGTTTGGTTCCAGTCCATTGAGATCGTTATGCCATGTTTGCCACTCTAGGCACACCATCCAGGAGGGGAGGGCCCCTGAAAAGTTTCCAAGTGGAGGATGTCGAGCGCAGGTGGCCAGCGACGAAAAAAAAATTCCCAATGTGGAGAATCCTGAAAATGCCGGCTAGGAAGCCAAAAGCCCTGATCACGCGGCACGAGACCGCGGCCGAGCAGCGCGAGCGCGAATCACGCGAGGCGGCGATGCGGCCTGAACAGGGCTTGCCAATGGCGCCGGCACGGCTGGAAGGTCATGCGGTTGCTGCAGCCACTTGGCGCAGGTTGATCCGTCTCTACGGCGAGATCGAGGGAGAGATTATCACTCGGTTGGACATGGATCTGCTGATCGACTACTGCATGCTGAGTGAGCAGCTGGCCGAGATGGATAAGATGCGCGCCTCGGTTGTGGCAGCCTGGCAGAAGATGATGGATGATAAAGCTGACCCAGAAGCGGTTATGAGTGCCGTGGATACCGCGGTGAAGCTGGACGGAAGGATTGACCGCAAGCGGGCGCTTCTCTTTCAGATGCGCCAATCTCTGTACATGACGCCCAGGGCGAGGGCGGGCGTGGCGCCAGCAAAGCGCGAGGAGCCAGAGGAGCCAACTGATATGGATCAACTGCTGGCTGAGGCGAATGAGTTAATCGGGAATGGCAAATGAAGCGATTGGTTTCGATATGTGTGCTTATCGCAATCGTGGCCGGAATGATGGCGGCCATGTTTGACGAGGCACGCGCGAATCGAGCGGTGAAGTTCTTTGAACTCCTGCGCCATACGGATGGCCAGTTCTATAACCAACCCTTTGTGCTCCTGCCGTGGCAACGCCAAATCATCCGGGATGTATATGGCACTGTGAAAGAGGATGGTACCCGTCAATATCGGGTTGTGTACCTTGAGGTTCCCAAAAAGAATGGCAAGAGCGAACTGGCAGCCGGGGCCGCTTTATATCATCTATTCGCCGATGGAGAAATGAAAGGCGAAATTTATAGTTGCGCCGTCGATCGTAAGCAGGCGACGATTGTTTATGATGTGGCCAGGGACATGATCGACCTGGTGCCGGCGCTGGCAAAACGAGCGAGAGTAACCGATTCAACCAAGAAGATCAAAGACACGGTGACGAAATCTGTATATGAGGTTTTGAGTGCGGATGCGTTCCGTAAGCACGGGTTCAAAACCAGCGCCTGTATCTTCGATGAGCTGCACGCTCAACCCAATCGGAATATGTGGGATGTAATGACATTCGAGGCAGGTGCGACGCGCAAGCAACCCATCTGGTGGGTGATCACCACGGCCGGAGATGACCCGGATCGGGTTTCGATCGGTTGGGAAGTCCATGAATATGCGATGAAGATATTGAGTGGCGACATTGTGGATCCCAGTTATTACGTGGCCATCTTCAATTACGACGGAGATGATATCTGGGATGAAGCGAATTGGTACAAAGCCAATCCATCCCTGGGTCCGGTCAAATCATTGGATGAAATGCGTTCCACAGCAGTGACCGCAAAGAATAAACCAGCCAATGAGAGGCTGTTCCGTTGGTTGGACTTGAATCAGTGGATCACCACGAAGTTAACCGCCTGGCTACCGATTGATTTATTCGACAAGACGATTGGCGAATGGAGCCCGGTTGAGCAGGCCGGGCGGGAGTGTTACCTGGGATTGGATTTATCCACCACCACGGACCTCTCAGCCATCAGCCTGATCTTCCCACCCCAGGGGGTGCAATTGGACTGGCGGGTAATGTGGGACGCGTGGATCCCGGCCGAGAACATGGCTGAGCGGGTGCAACAGGATCATGTGCCATATGACCAATGGGCAGCGGGCGGATGGATCACTCCGACTGAGGGCAACGTGATTGATTACACGCGAATCCTGAATCGAATCATCGAATTGAGCAAGCTATATTCGATCAAGGAAGTTGTGGCCGATCCGGCGTTTGCGACGATGCTGCTGCAAGAGCTACAGAAGGCCGGGCTGAGTGTGGTCACGATTCCACAAACGTATGTGAACTTGACCGACCCGATGAACCTGGTGGAAGTGTTGATGAAGGAAGGAAAGCTGACACATACTTCCAGCCCGGTGGCGCGGTGGTGCTTTGGGAATACATCCATTGCTAAGAACGGCGGCGGGTTGATCAAGTATGTGAAGGAGCATAAGGGCAAGAGCGTGGTGCGAACCAAGCGGATTGACCTGATGGCCGCCATGATCACCGGGATGTGCCGGGCAAAAACCTACAAAAGCAATATTGATCTGAGCGCTGCAATCTTGAGCGACGATTGGGGTATGTGATGAATAACATGAATGGAATTCCGCACCCGAAGGAAAGAAGGGCGCACAAGGTGAAAGAAATAATCAGTGACCTGATGATTCTGGGCGGGATCGGCGTACTGGCATATGCCGGATTTCTGATCCACCCGGTTATTGGGTTGGCGGTGATTGGCATTGGTCTGCTGGTGATCGGGATTGCTCTCGGAAAGGAAACTGAATGATACTCCGTGGTTTACTGAAGACCAGGATGCGAAATGATGTCAGCCTGACCAGCCCGCCACAATGGTTGATCGATTACCTGGGAGGCGGCCCAACCAGCTCCGGGCAGATGGTGACCCCCGAAAATTCACGCACGGTGGCGAGTGCCTACCGCTGCGCCAACATCATCAGCGATGATGTCGCCAAAATGCCGTTGAAGGTATTTCGGCGCAATTCCGGACAGATCAACCAGGTTGACCCGGACGAAACCAGCCGGAACCTGGCGTACCTGTTGGAGATCAGCCCGAACCGATATCAATGGACGCCGTTCCTGTTTAAGAAATCCATCATCCAGTGGCTGTTGTTCTGGGGCAATGCGTATGTCTGGCAGCCGCCCGGCTGGCCGCGCGAGTTGTTGATTCTGCCCGCCGATAAGACCGAGCCTGTATTTGATACGCGGCAGAACTTATGGTTCAAGACCGAGATTTCCGGCCAGTTACGATACCTGCCGATGGTTGAAGTGATGCACCTGCTGATCAATCCGGATGCAACCGGTTACCGGGGGCAATCGATAATCACCCATGCCCGGGAGACTCTCGGGCGGCAGTTGGGCGCCTATGAAACGATGGGCAAGTTCTACAAGAACGGCCTGAACCCATCCGGCCTTTTGTGGGTGAACGGCGAAGCCAATGCAGAGGCAAGAGAAAAGCTGCGCGAATCCTACGCGGCCGTGATGGCAGGCAGCGAGAATGCCGGCAACCTGGCGATTTTCGACAATAAGATTGCCAAGTTCGAGCCGGTAACGATGAAGCCCATCGATATGCAATTCCTGGAGAGCATCCAGGCAACCGACACGGACATTGCCAATTTCTTCGGGATGCCGCTGTTCAAACTGAATTCCGGGAAGCAAAGTTACCAATCGAACGAACAGCAGCAAATCGATTATCTATCGACCACCCTGGATCCATACCTGGTGCAATTCGAGCAGGCCGGGCGGTTGAAGTGGATCTCCGAGCGCGAGCAAGGAACCACCTACCTCAAATTCATCCGTGAATCTTTGCTGAGAACGGATGCAAAATCGCGGGCGGATTACATGCGGACGAAGATTGAGTCCGGTCAGATGACACCCAATGAAGCGCGGCAATTGGATGACATGAGCCCTTACCCCGAGGGAGACAGCCATTACATGGCGGCGAATATCGCGCAGATCGGAGGTGAAAATGGCCAATAAACCGATTCGATGTTTTGAGGGGAAGATGGAACCCCATGAGCCTTTCTGGAAGATCCGCAATGCCGGGCCAAGCCAGGAAGCAGAGATTGAGCTGTACGGCGTCATCTCTGAATATAGCTGGCTGGATGATGATGTTACGCCCAAGCTGTTCAAGGCTGAGCTGGATAAACTGGCCGGGGCGCCGGTGACGTTACGCATCAACAGCGCGGGCGGTGATGTGATTGCCGCCAGTGTGATTCGGGCGATGCTGACCGAATACACCGGGAAAGTCACGGCACGAATTGACGGCGTGTGTGCCAGCGCGGCAACCGTGGTAGCCCTGGCAGCCACGCGGATCCAGATGCAAGATACAGCATTTTTCATGATCCATGATCCATCGGTCAGCCTGTTTATGGCTGACCTGGACATTGCGACCATGCAGAGTTTGCTGGACGCCTTGCGGTCCGTCAAGGGCAGCCTGGTGGATGCTTACGAAGCCCGCACCGGCCTGAGCCGGCCGCGCCTCGAAAAGATGATGAGCGATACAACCTGGATGAATGCCAGTGAAGCGATCAAATTCGGCTTTGCCGATGAGACGATCACGGGCGGGGTTGCCAGCGCGAACGTAGCAAACATGGCCGCTTTGCGGAACCTTGTGAATGTTCCGGTTGCTCTACTGAACCTGGTAGACAAGCCGGTTGACATCGAGCAGGCGCAGATAGCCGCACAGGCGCGGGCGCTGCAAGATGAAGTTAATCTCCTGAAGTGAGGAAAAGATGAGTCTGAATTTGAAACCATATTTTGATGCAGCCCAAAGCGCCGACGCCAACGTGCAGGCGATTGCGGCTAAAATCGACAGCCATTTCCAGGCTGGCGAAACCGATCAGGCAATGGCCCTCAAGGCCAGCCTGGATGAAGCCAAGATCAAGGCCAAAGCGGCCAACGATCTGTACCTCTCGATGCGGGATGCCTCCGATAGCCGCCCCGGCGGATTCACCCCGGCGGGTGCCCCGGTTGTGTTGAAGAACGGCATCGGCGACAACTTCCCCGGCGCCTTCAAGTCGTACATCAAGTTTGGCGACACCGGCGGTGTGCGCCCCTGGATGAGCGGCAATGAGGTGTTGTTCAGCAATGCCAGCAACAACACCGACATGAACATCACCACCCCGGCCGACGGCGGCTATGTTGACCCGACGCAAATGTACCGCAGTGTGATTGCCAAGCGGTCCGAGATCAGCCTGCCAGAACGGCTGGGCGTGCAGGTGATCCCCGGCAAGGGCACCACGGTCAACGTGCCGTATGACAACGAAGCCGACGGCGAATTCGTTTCCACCGGCGAAGGGATTGGCTTCGACCAGGATGCCCCGGCCATCGGCCAGGGCGCGATGACCCTGGTGAAGTACAGCAAGTACATCACCCTCTCGGTTGAGCTGCTCGAGGATGAGGACGCCAACCTGATGAGCTTCCTGATGAACTGGGTGGCCCGCGGACAAGCAAAGACCCTGAACAGCCTGCTGCTGACTGAGGTTGCCGCCTCAGGTACTTCCTTGAAAACCACAGCCGGCGCCACCGCGATTGCAGCCGGTGAGCCCGAAGCCGTGGCCTTGAATGACACCATCGGCGATTACCTGGATGATGCCGGGTCGATCGCCTGGGTCATGCGCCCGAGCACCTTCGGGGCCATCTCGAGCATCACCGGCAACCCGCGGCTGTATGCCGAATCCAACAACGGCGGCGCCGCTATGCGGCCTCCGCTGCTGGGCTACCCGGTGTTCTTCTCGAACAAAGCCGGCCTGATCGAAGCCAGCGCCAAGAGCGCCTACTTCGGCAACTGGTATTACGTCGGCTGGCGCGAAGCCCCCGGCTTCACCATGCTGCGCGATCCGTATTCAGCCGCCGGCACCGGCCAGGTCAAGCTCTGGATGTACTTCCGGACCGTCTTCAAAGTCCTGCAGCCCAGCGCCATCGGCTACCTGATCCAGCACGCGTAATTCACCTAACCCTAAACCTCTCCCCAGCCCTCCCCTAACCCGCAAGGGGCGCTCTTCGAGCGAGGGGAGGGAGTAGGGGGGAGGGCAGGGAAGGAGATTGATCATGGAATATCTTGTGAAAATTCCGTTTGCAACACTGAAACGCTCATACAGTATTGGTGAAGTCGTTGCAGATCTGGAAGATGCCAAGAATTTACTGGCAGGCGGAATTGTCGAGGTGGTTGGTGCAGCTAAAACTGAACCGACCGAGGCAGACGCCGAAAAGCCAAAGAAAGTGAGTAAGAAATGACGCTACAGCTTCACACGATGAAGGATGATACCCAACTGGATCCCCAGGTGGTGAAGGTGGATGCCGATAACGAGACCATCAATGGCGCCGGCGTGGATATGCTGGGCTACCAGGGTGTAGTCTTCATCGCCACTTGCGGGAAAGGCGAAGTTGCCACCATCAACCTGAAAGCCCAACAAGATACCGCCGCTAATTTTGGCACCGCGGCCGACCTGGAAGGCACCGGCGTTGATTTTGCAACCGCTGTGGCAACGGACGGCTTTGGGTTCCTGGAAATCATCCGCCCAGCCGAGCGCTATGTGCGCCCGGTTCTGGTGGTCCCGAACCTGGGCACGGCCCGGCCGGTTTCGGTTGTGGCCATCCGCTACGGCAAGAATTGGCTGCCGGAAACGAACAGCGACGGCGAGATCCACGTCAGCCCGGCTGAAGGGACTGCGTAAATCCAATGGCTACCATCCTGAACGCAATTGAAGCGGCAGCCGTGTTGCGCTGCGAAAACTCAAATGCCAACATGCTGGCTTTATTGCCACAGGTGGATGCTTATCTCAAACAGGCCACCGGGCGGGATTGGAGCGCAGATGCGACGATCCACCCGGTGGCAAAAGCCGCCGCGCGAATGCTGTTGGTGATGTGGTTCGAAAACCCGGGCATGATGAGCGGGATCACCAACCTGAGCTTTGGCTTGACCTCGATGCTGGTGCAGCTGGAATCCCTGGCCGGGCGTTATAAAACGTTTGAAGGCCTGAAAGGCGCCGGATTGATTGAACTGCCCGGCGTCAAGGAAGGCGATTCTGTAGCAAGCCTGGTGGGTGTGAGCGGAGCAACCGGCGATCAGCACACGTTGTTTGAAACCGTGATCACGGTTGACGGTTACATCCAGCAACTTTCCAGCAACAACCTGGAAGGCAAATTCTATCAAGCCTGCATCATCCCGGTGGGAGCATTATGAACCTGGACGGAAAAGTCACCAACCCTGGTGAGCTGAGGACGCAAATCACCCTGCAACGGCGGACTGTGACCACCAACGCGGGCGGATTCCAGGCACCCGCCTGGAGCAATATCGGATCCGTGTACTGCAAGTGGGTGAATGCCCACGGCAGCGAGGTGTGGAGCGCGGCCGCCGCCGGGGCTGAGCAACCGGCCACCGTGTTCATCCGCTACAACGAGGAATTGGATACCACCTGCGCGGTGCTGCTGAACAGCGTGCGGTTTGAGATCGTCTCCATTGATGATATCCGTGAGCGGCATGAATACATGGAGCTCAAGGTGAAACGGATGAGAGAGGGCTGATGGCTGCCAGAACGCAACTCACCATGCGCGGATTGGATGCGTACCTGGAGGCGCTGGCCCTGGCAGGAGCAGATATTGATGCTGCCGCCGACCGGGCGCTGCTGAAAGCTGCGCAGATCATCCAACAGCGGATGATTGACCTGGTGCCGGTGGATACCGGCAACCTGCAAGAGCATATCCTGATCAAGGGACCGCAGCAGGAAGGTAACCGGCACTGGATCGAAGTTGGGATCATCTATGACCGGAATTACACCGACGCGGAAACCGCGCGGTACGCCAACAGCGTGGAATACGGCAACAGCAGCATGGCAGCCCAGCCGTTCATCCGCCCGGCCATTGACCAGACCAAATCTGCTGCCTTGCGGGCGATGAAAGAGGAGCTTACGGCATGACCCCAACCATCTGGGAGCGCACGGCAACCGCCCTGGCCAGCCTGGGCGTACCCACCTCAGCCAATGTTTTAATCGTTGCCAGCGAGGCCGACCGGCCGGATTTATACCTGGTCTATAACCTGGTGAGCAATCCACCGGAGCAATGGGCAGATAACCGCGAAACGATGTGCAGTTACCGAATGCAAATCAGCATCTACAGCCGATCCGGGTTAGCCAATCTCCCGAATGTGGACGGTGCGATGACAGCAGCCGGATTCATGCGCAGCGATACCCGTGAAGTGCCGTACAGCCCAGAAACCAGGCATTACGGCCTGGCGCTGGATTATATCTATGTAGAGCAAAAGGAGTAACGAATGCCTCTATCAGTCAACAGCAATGAATATAAGAGCAAGGTCGGCCTTGACTCGCTGTACGTGGCGGAAGTGACCGCCGATAGTGCAGCCGCCTACACGGCCGATACCCCCGAACTGTTGGCCCCGGCGGCGGAAGCCAGCCAGGAGCCGACAACCAGCTTTGCCATCCAGTATGCCGACGATCAGGCCTATGATGTGTCGACCAGCGAGGGTGAAACCAAGATCAATCTGATCGTGACCAACCTGCCGCCGGCCATGCTGGCCAAGATCACCGGCAAGGTTTATGACACCACTACCGGCCGGATGTACGACAACGGCGGCACGGCGCCCTGGATTGCCCTGAGTTTCCGGGCCAAGAAGAGCGACGGTTCCTACCGGTATTTCCAGTTCCTCAAGGGCAAGTTCGATATGCCCAAAGAGGAAGCGGCCACCCTGGAGGATAAACCCTCCCCCAAGCCGTTGAAACTGGTCTACACGGCCATCCGCACGGTGTACAAGTGGACCCTGTCGGGCACTGTGACCGATTCGGTCAAGCGCATCCTGGGCGATACCGGCAGCACCAACTTCAGCGGCACCAGCTGGTTCAGCCAGGTGCAAGTGCCCGGCGTCAGCGCCCCGAGCGCACTGAGCCTGTCTTCCAGCACCCCGACCGACGGCGCCACCGGTATTTCTGTGAGCGCCAATCAGACGCTGACCTTCAACAACGCCCTGACCAATGCGTCGGTCTACGGCGTGGCCATCTATAAAGTTTCGGACGGCGTGCTGGTACCAATGACCAGCGGTTACCCGCAACTGGATACGGCCAAGAAGGTGATGACCCTGGATCCAGCTTCCAGCCTGACGGCGGCTACGGCCTATCTGCTGGTCTACCATGTGACCGATATTTACGGTCAGACGCTGCAAGGCGCAATCAACTTCACCACGGCGTAAGCCCCCTACCTCTCCCAGGGGTGGCCACAAGGGCCACCCCTACGAGATGGTTGGTTGGAAAGGAATCAGCATGGCCGGAACGGTTTTGAAAATTACGCTGTACGACGAGAACAATGAAGTGAAGGCGGAGTATACCCGCCTATTTATTCCGTGGAAGTTGTTGAAGGCTTCCATCCGGTTGATGAAGAAGATCAACCTGGACGATCTGACAGAAGAAGCAGCCGATGAGCTGGCCGCCCTGGTGGCGGAAGTGTTTGGCAATCAGTTCACCGTGGATCAATTGAACGAAGGCGCAGACATCAGCGAAATGCTGACCGTGATCATGGCAGTGGCTGCGCGGGCGAATGCCCTAAACCCTACCCCTCCGGCCTAGACGCCGGAGAAGAGAGCGACGAAAGCCGCACCTACGAACCACCCGCAGAGGACGACGATCCAATCGGATGGTTGGTGGATCTTGAAATCAGCCTGGTGGAACGGTTTGGCTGGTCGATTGGTCAAATTGATGAGACGGATACCACCCACCTGCTGCATTTCGTGCGGCGCTACCTGAAAACCAAGATGAAACACCCGGAAGAAACCGGCCGGGTGTATGCCGACCAGGTGGACTGGTTGTAAAAGGACGTGTCATGCCTGATTTGAGTGGACGAGCGAGTATTGATACCACCGATTTCAAAACCGCCATCAGCGGGATGAACCGGGAGTTGCGGGTACTGGAAAGTGAATTCCGGGCCAGCGCTGCATCCCTGGGTGATTGGGGCAGCTCAGCTGACGGCTTGCGGGGACGCATTGATAGCCTGGGCCGCCAGATGGATATTCAGCGCCAGAAGGTCCAGGCCTTGACCGACGAACATGCCCGGGTGGCAGCCGCGGAGGGAGAGAATTCAAGGGCCGCCCAGGAACTGCAAATCAAGCTGAACCAGGCCACCGAGCAGCTTAACAAGATGCAGACTGAATCCGACCAGACGGCCGGAAAATTAGAGCAGATGGGATCAGCATCCAACGAAACCAGCGGCAAGGTTGAGGACCTGGGCAAAAAGGAACAAAAAACCGGCGAAGAATCCGACAAATTGGGCGGCAAGCTCGACGGCCTGAAAGCCTTTGCCATTGGCCTGGGCGGGGCAATGGCGGCAGCCGCCGGAGCGGTTGCCGGAGTGGCAGCCGGGATCGGTAAAATGATATCCTCCTCTACGGAGCAAGCCGGCGCCCTGGTTGATTTATCCGTCAAGACCGGGATCTCGGTCGAACAATTACAGCGATACAGCTACATCGGCGAACAGGTCGGTGTCAGCCTGGATACCATTACCGGCAGCCAGGCGCGCTTGATCCGGCAAATGAGTGAAGGGGATCAAGCCTTTGGCACATTGGGCATATCCATCAAGGATGCCAATGGGAGCCTCCGAAATAGCGAAACCGTGATGATGGAAACCCTGGCCGCCCTGGGGAAGATCCAAAATCCAGCCGAACGCGATGCAATGGCCATGCAGCTGTTTGGCAAATCGGCAATGGAGCTCAACCCGCTGATCAAAACATCAGCCGAGGAAATGGCCCGGCTTTCGGAAGAGGCACAAAATAGCGGCGCCATTATGAGTGAGGATAATGTCGGCGCCCTGGAAGAGTTTGGCGACCAGCTGGCCGGGTTGAAGGCCGGGTTACAGGGCACCGCGGGAACCATCGCAGCCGCATTCATGCCGGCCGTTTCCGGGCTGGCCGGGACGGCTCAAAAGTACCTGGGGCAATTCTCGGCCGTAGTGAGCGGTGCCAATGGAGATTTGACCAAAATGGCGGGCGGAGCAGGCACGCTGATCGGCCAGATCGCTGCAGAGCTGGCTACCTCCGGGCCCAAAATGCTGGAAGGCGGTCTGGCCATTGTCAACGGGATTGTCAATGCGCTGGTGCAAAACATCCCGGTGATCATGCCGGCCGTTGTGCAAATGCTCATGGCCATCGTGCAATTCGTAGTTGAGGGTATCCCGATGATTATCAGCGCGGCCGTGCAAATCATCCTGGCGCTGGCCAATGGCCTGGCCTCGGCCATTCCCCAGCTCATCCCGGCAGTGATGCAAATCATCCCCCAGGTGATCAACACGCTGTTGGAAAACCTGCCGCTGCTGATCGGCGCAGCGCTGCAAATCATCATCGCCCTGGTGCAGGGACTGGTGACCGCCCTGCCGCAATTGATTGCCTACGTACCCGAGCTGCTGATCGCAATGGTGGATACCATTACCGAGAGCCTGCCGATCATCGGGGATGCGGCCATCACCATCATCGTCACCCTGGTGAACGGCCTAATCGACAGCCTGCCAAAGCTCAAAGATGCCGCGACAACCTTGTTGACCGGCTTCAAGGATAAATTCATCGAAATGCTGGATGTCATCAAGGAAGTTGGCACCAATATAGTCCTGGGCGTATGGGAAGGGATCCAGGAGAAAGCCACCTGGTTATATGACCAGGTGAAAAACTTCTTCAAGCGGTTGTTCAAGGTGGTGACGGACGAGGAAGAGATCAACAGTCCGAGTGAGAAATGGGCGCGGTTGGGTGCCTACATGGCCCAGGGCCTCGGAGCCGGCTTTACACGCCAGTGGAACGGTGTGGAGGGGCAAATCGCCGGAGCGGTGGCCGGTTTGAATGGGATCAGCGCCAATCCGAGCATCAACCTGCAGGGCGGACTGAACGGTGCATCCGGCTCCGGATACGGCAATACCTACCAATATTACTTCAATTTCAAAGACACTACCCTGACCGAAGCGGAGCTGGAACGCATTCTGGCCCGGCAGGAGGCATTGTATGGCGCTTGACAGCATCATCTGGGTT
>CAYRHN010000034.1:0-19905 GCA_964424115.1 uncultured Anaerolineaceae bacterium | reverse complement strand
TTACTCAAGAGGCTTCTTTTTTTCAACTACCCCTGGAATATAGCCAAACTCCAGGAGCTTTTTCTTGAACTTTATTGAATGCTATAGGTGGCGTTCACCTCAGCCCGCACGGCGATCTGCCCGAGCGTGATCGGCGAATCGTCCGAATCCAGCCCTTCTGCGCCGGTCGTCCCGGCATTGGTGTAGGTATTCTGGGCCCAGATGGCTGTCTGGCGACTGCCAGCCCACGAGCCGTAATATTGCGTCCAGGTATTCTCATTGATGGTCAGCACGCAGCCCGCCTGCGCTCCGGCAGCTGATGCCAGCGCCTGGGCTTTCTCTCCGGCCGCCTGCACTGCCATCCCACGCGCCTGGTCACGGTACTGGCGCAGGTTGCTCAGGTAGAACTGCACATCCTGCACCTCGTTGGCGCCCGCCTTAAGCGCGGCCACGATCACATCATCGGCCAGGGTGATATCGCGCAAGGTGACCGAAATGGTATTGTCGATGCGGTAACCCTTGATCACCAGGTCGCTGTAATCGTTATAGACCGGATAAACGATGTAGTAATCGGTGGCAATATCCTTCGCTTCCACCCCCAGGGCAGTGATGGATTGGATCACGCGCTGGATCTCCAGCGCATTTGCGGCGCGGGTGGCATCGGGGGTGGAACCGTTGGACTGCACGCCCAGCTGGATCATCGCCCGGTCGGGGGTCACATACACCACCGCCGCCCCGGAGACGGTCACCGTGCGCCCGGTGGCGCAGGCGGCCTGGGCCGGTTCAGCCGGAGAGACCTGCGCAGCGGCGGCGCTTTGCGGCTGGTGAAATCCGTTCAGTGCCAGGATCACCAGTAGGCCGATAATGACAAGATGGGTCAGGTTGGAATTATTTTTCATGGTGGATTCTCCTTCACTTCCATCCTATCCCCGGCGTGTGTCAGGATCGTGGCAGGAATTGGGTAATATCTATCCGTGATTTAATCCACCGGCAACCAGAAGGTGATCGCTGTGCCTTGGCCGATCTTACTCTCAGCCAAGACCTCTCCCCCGTGCGCCTGCACCAGGCTGCGCACAATGGCCAGCCCCAACCCGCTGCCCGCCGATTGCCCCTCACGCTCGCGGGCCGCCTCCACGCGGTAGAAACGGTCGAAGATACGCGGCAAGTGTTCGGCAGGAATGCCCGGCCCCTGGTCGGAAACCCGGCAAAAGACGCGCTCTCCCTGGCGGAAGACCTCCACCGCCACCTCTCCCCCTGGGGGTGAATAGCGGACGGCATTGTTCAAAAGATTATCCAGCACCTGGGCCAGGCGGTCCGGGTCGCCATTCAAGAAATAAGCCTCCCCCTCTAAAGGCGCGCTGAGCCTGACCTGCTTTTCATCCGCCAGCCCGGCCAGGACTGCGCAGCGGGCGCGCGCCAATCCGCCCAGGTCGACCGGCTGGCAGCGCAGGGCAAGCGCACCGGCATCCGCGCGGGTGAGCACCAGCAGATCGTTGACCATGCGGATCAGGCGCTCCGTCTCGCGGTCCATCGACTCCAGGAAGGGGCCGCGCACCTCCATATCGTCCAGCGCGCCGTCCTGCAGGGTCTCGATGGTGCCCTTGATCACGGTCAGCGGGGTGCGTAATTCGTGGCTGACATCCGAGATAAAAGCCGTCCGGGCTTGATCAGATTGGCGCAGGGCAGATGTCATGGCATTGAAAGATCGCCCTACCGCTGCCAGCTCGGCAATTCCGGCATCCTCCGGGACGGATTGGGCCAGGTCACCCTGCGCCACTGCCGCCGCCGCACGGGAAAGGTTCTCCAGCGGGCGGGCAATGCGCCTTGCCAGCAGGAAACCCACCGCGCCGGTCAGCAGTACGCCAAGCAAGATCAGCGCGGCGAATTGCCAGCGCAACCAATCCGGCAGGACCGCCCACTGTGTATCCGGCAGGGGCGTAGCCAGGTAGACGATCTGCACTACCGCGCCGTTCGCTGCCAGGACCGGGGCAGCCGCGTACAACACCCGCCTCCCGCCGGCCGCCTCCACCCGGCGTTCGGCTGTGCCGGGCCTACCCTCCAGCGCCTCGGCGATCTCCGGGCGGGCGAGCAATTCTTTGCTTGTGACCTGCCCTACCGAATTCTGCGCCAGGGTGGGCAGTTCTACCCCCCCGGCGTTGACACCCCCGGCCAGATCGATCACCACCCCGCCCTGCGGGTCGATCAGGCGGGTGTGGATACCAGGCATCACGTTAGCAGTCTGATTATATTCGCCGGTAGTGATCCCAAGGGAGGAAGTGCCTTTCAGGGCCGCCGCGGCGGTCTTGGCCTGGGCCAATAGATTATCGCGTTGGGTTTGCAAATAGAGGTTCTCCACCGCCAGCCAGGAGAGCAGCGCCGCCAGCCCCATGCCGAGCAGGATGACCAGCAGGTAGCCGCCCGCCAGACGCAGGCTGAGGGGAAATCTTTTCGCCGCAGATTCCCGTCGAGAGGGCTTGAGATCAGGATTTATGGACATATTTGTAACCGACCCCGCGCACGGATTCGATCCCGTCTGCCGAAATATTGGCTATGCGCAAAACAGAACGCAGCCGCTTGACCGCGCTGTCCACCGCGCGGGTATCCCCGGCAAAGTCGTAGCCCCACACCTGCTCCAGCAGCCGCTCGCGCGTCAGCACCCGCCCGGCGGCGCGCAGCAGCGCCGCCAGCAGATCGAATTCCAGGCGGGTCAGTTCCAGCGGCTGTTCCCCCACCCAGGCGGCGCGTTCTTCCACCTCCAGGCGCAGCCCGCCCGAGCCGGTCAGCACCTTGGCGCCCGTCTGAGCCTCCGGCTGGGCGCGGCGCAGGACCGCCTTGATCCGCGCCACCAGCTCGCGCAGGCTAAAAGGCTTGACCATGTAGTCGTCCGCGCCCAGTTCCAACCCCACCACGCGGTCCACCTCCTCCCCGCGGGCGGTGATCATGATCACCGGTATGCGTGAGGTGCGGCGCAGTTCGCGGCACACGTCCAGCCCGTCCACCTCCGGCAGCATCAGATCCAGCAGGATCAGGTCGGGCGCCTCGCGGGCGGCCAGCTCCAGGGCGCGGCGACCGTCGGCGGCGGTCAGCACCTCGTAATGGGCTTTCTTTAGGGCGTAGACGATCAGGTCGCGCACGGCCTGCTCGTCATCCACCACCAGGATTCGGGCGGGATTCATGGTTTCAGTATACCAAAGGTTTGTGGCAGAATTGTGGCAGGTTTCTTGAAGTCAGTTTTTCCAATTTACGTCTGAAGAGAGTTCAATCATTTCGAACACGGATGGAATGGATTTCACGGATTTCTTACATCGGATGTGAATTGTTCGAATTCACATCAGGCATAATTTATGAATTGTACCGAAGACCATTCTATGTAATAATGGTCTTAATCACAAGGAGATTCCTAATGAAACGCTGGATATTGTTCCTGACCACGCTTTTCGGGCTGCTGGCGCTCACCGGCCCTTCCCAGGCGGCTTCGCTGCAAAGCATCAGCGCCCCCGTGCTCAAGTGGCAAAGAGGTGGCTGCTTCTCCACCTGGTGTCAGACCAGCTGGTATGCCTCCCCGGCGGTGGCCGACCTGGACAACGACGGCAATATCGAGGTGATCTCGGGAATGTATTCCCTCTTCATCCTCAATGGCGCCAGCGGCACGCTGAAGGTGCCGGAGATCGACACCCCCGGCGGGCGCATCTGGCCGGACATTGCCCTGGCTGATCTGGAAGGCGACGGCGACCTGGAGATCGTCATCGCCCAGGGCGACGGGTATCTCAGCGTGTACAACCACAACGGCACGAAGGTCTGGGAGCAGAACCCCACCACCAATGAATTCCGTTCTCTGGGGGTATACGACATCGACAACAACGGCGATCTGGAGATCTTGTCCGCCTCGACCGACAGCGAGAACCAGTGGTATGTCTATGAACACACCGGCAGCCTGCGCACCGGCTGGCCCCAGCGTCTCACCTCAGCCAGCGGTTACGCCGCAGGCTGCTATAACCAGAACCTGGCTGCCGCCGACCTGACCGGCGACGGGCTGGCCGAGATCATCGGCCCCAGCGACGTGCATTACATCAATGCTTTTCACAGCAGCGGAGCGCAGGTCTCTGCCAGCAGTCTCTTTGGCTCCGGGAAATATTGGAGCCAGGTGGGGGTGAACGTGGACCAGGCGGCTGACATTCGCGGATGGACAGACTGTGAAAACGGGGAGAATCGCCCTAACTTCGCCAACTCGGCCCCCACCATCAGCGACCTGGACGGCAACGGCACGCTGGAGATCGTGGTGGTGGGTAATGTGTATAGTTGCGATCCTGACCTTCCAGGATATGTAGATCTATATGAAATGCCCTTCATCTTCAATCCCGACCGCACCCGTTGGGCCGCCGGCGCCTACGATTGGACGGTCATTCCCACACCCGATGCCTCCGCCGCGCCGCTGAGCGAAAACTGGGAGGTGATCGAGACCAGCCTGCCCAACCCGGTACTGGCTGACCTGGACAGCGATGGCAAAAAGGAGATCCTGTATTCGTCCTACGACGGGCGGGTGCACGCCTACTGGCTGGACAAGACCGAACACGGCAGCTGGCCTTACTCTGTCTACAATCCGGCCGACGGTTACATCACCTTTGCCTCTCCCCCGGCAGTGGCTGACCTGGATAACAACGGCCAGGCAGAGGTCATTTTCACCACCTGGGTGCAGAAAGACCAGGTGCGTACCGGCAAGCTGATCATTCTCAGCTCGCAGGGCGTGCTGTTGCAATCGGTCAGCCTTCCGGCGGCCTATGGCGCCACCTCTTGGAACGGCGCATTAGCCGCCCCGACCCTGGCGAATATTGATTCCGATGCCGACCTGGAGGTGGTGATCAATTCAGTCTTATCCGGCGTATTGGCCTACGATCTGCCCGGCACCGCCAACGCGCGCATCCTGTGGGGCACCGGTCGCGGAAACTATTACCGCAGCGGCTCGCCGGTGCTGGAGATCAAGGCCTTCCTGCCAATGATCACCCGCTGAGGCCTGGAATTTCACCTGAAGACGCGTAATCAAGAAATTTCAACAAAATTCTTCATGTATAATGAACCTACCATGGTTGCACCGCTGCTACCCACCAAATTCTACATTCCATCGCCGCGGGTCAACGGTATCCGGCGCCCGCACCTGGTAAAGAAGATCCGCGACGGCCTGGACCAACCGGGCGGGATCACCCTGCTCTCCGGCCCGGCCGGATTTGGCAAGACCACCCTGCTGAGCGAGCTGGTCGGCCAACTGGAGAACCCGCCCGCCTGGCTCTCGCTGGAAGAGGATGACAACGATCCGATCCGCTTCTGGACCTATCTGATCAAGGCCTGCCAATCCATTCAGGGCAATATCGGCGCGGCAGCGCTGGCCCTGCTGCGCGGCCCCCAGGCCCTGCCGCTGGAGGCGATCCCCGCCCTGTTGGTCAATGACCTTTCCGGGCTGGAGCACAACCTGCTGCTGATCCTGGATGATTTTCACGCCATCCAGAATGAAAGCATCCACAGCGGGCTGACCTTCTTGCTGGAGCACTCCCCGGCCCATTTCCACCTGATCGTCTCCACCCGCATGGACCCGCCCTGGCCTCTGGCCCGTTATCGGGCCAAGAACCGCCTGGTGGAAGTGCGCGCCCAGGAGCTGCGTTTCACCGTGCAGGAGGCGCAGGACTTCCTGATCCAGGCCATGGGTCTGGAACTGACCCCCGCCGATGCAAAAAGCCTGGAAGAACACACCGAAGGCTGGGCGGCGGGCCTGCAACTGGCCGCCCTATCCATGCAAGGGCGCAAGGATATCTCTGGATTCGTCAAAACCTTCACCGGCAGCCATACTTTCATCGCGGAATACCTGGTGGAAGAAGTGCTGCAGCGCCAGTCGCCGGAGGTGCAGGAATTTCTGCTCAAAACTTCTCTCTTGGAGCGCCTGAATCCGGCCCTGTGCGAAACAGTCGCAGGCTGCCAGGACGGCCAATCTATGCTGACCCGGCTGCAGCGGATGAATTTATTCATCACCGCCCTGGATGACGAGCGCCAGTGGTTTCGCTACCACCACCTGTTCGCCGACCTGCTGCAGGCTCACCTGCGGCAAAGCTCGCCGGCGGAGGAGGTCCAGACCCTGCACCAGCGCGCCGCTGACTGGTATGAGCGCACCGGAATGACCGCCGAGGCGATCCCACACCTCCAGGCCGCCGGAAACACGCCACGCCTGGCCAGGTTGGTGGGAAAAGCCGCCCTGCCGATGATCATGCAGGCTGGCGTGACCACCCTGGAGAGCTGGCTGCGGGCTGTCCCTGCAGACTATGCCGGGCGCGATCCCAAGATCCTGATGTCTTTTGCCTGGCTCAATCTGCTGCGCGGAACGGTTCCCCAGGCCCAGGCAGGCTGGAAAATGCCATTCGTTGGCTGCTGTGGGCAGCGGCCGCCCTGGCGCTCCTGGGACTGATCGCTTTCACGTTCATTTACGGCTACCAGGTTGAGTACCGCTTTGAGGTCCTGATCATCACCATCAACTACCTGACCTTGCTGGCGGGCGGCATCTTGCTGGCGGTCTTCTTCCGGCGTAATTTGAAACAGAGATAACCCTGTATTCTTCGGGCAGCGGACGGCAAAGTACCGTCCGCTGCCCTGTTTTTCTAAAGGGGTACAGCACAACCCGTATTCCGGCAGGGCAACCCAAGGCCAGGGCAGCAATCCTTTGGCAAACGCTGAAGGTATAATCAAGATAATTCCCCCCGGAGGTGAAAGCGATGCCGAAAAAATTCAGCCAGATCATCTTTCAACGCCAGTTTGAACCGAATGAGAACGGCGCCAGCATCCTGGTGCCGCAGGGTTGGCACCTGGAAGGCGGCTGCTTCCGTGCCAACTTCAACAGCCAGATGGTAACAGCCCAGAACATCGAGGCCAAGTTCGACCTGTCGATTAAAAAGGATGCCCAGGGCACGGTGATGCTGCGCTCGGTGCCAGAGATGAAATACTGCGATCCGCGCTACCTGGTCTTCGGTTACTACCCGCCCGGCAGCAGCTACATGGGCCTGATCGTCCAGCCGCTGCCCTCCCCTGCCCAGTTCCTGGCGCAGATGATGTTCCCCTGGGCGCATCCCCAGGCTGCCCAGGCCGAGATGGTGGAAGCCAAGCCGTGGGAGGAGTACATCGAGAAATTCCGCCAGGGCGCCGCCCAGCACGGGTTGAACTTTGCCTACGACGGGGCCGAAGTGACTTTCCGTTACACCGAGAACGGGGTGCGCTACAAAGAAAAAGCCTTTGCCGTGCTGGAAAACCTGGGCGCGCCCGCTATGGGACAATGGCAAAACAAGGCCACCCACTACTACCGCGCCCCAGAGGACGAATTTGAGGACTGGGAAGGGGTGCTCTTCCGCATCTCGCGTTCCTGGCAATACAACCCGCAGTGGCAGGCGCAGGAATTGGCCTCGCAGCAGGCGCTGACCGGAGCCTTCCGCCAGGGCGTGGCAGCCGAACGCCAACGCGCCCAGAACGCGCTCAACACCCAGCGCTACATCCAGGACGGGTTGGCCGACATGCTGGAACACAAGCGTGTCACCCAGGAAGAGATCCGCAACGACAATTACCTGACCATGACCAACCAGGAAGAGTACGTTAACCCCTACACCAACCTGGTGGATACCGGCTCCAACCAGTACGGTTACCGCTGGGTGACCGAACGCGGCGACGAATTTTACACCGACAGCGAGAGCGATAATCCCAACGACGCCGGCGGGGTGCTGGAGCGCAACGACTGGCGCCGCACGCCGGTCAGGCCTCGCAGGCCATATAACGAATAATCAGTAAACACAGATGACACGGATGTGACGGATAAACACGGATTTCTTAGATAGATCCTGGATATCCGTACGCGAAATGACCGAGTTCTGCTATTTACTTTAACGCCTTGACCATGGTGATCATGCCCGAAACCTGGGTATAGCCCAGCTGGCGGTAGATGGCGAGGGAGGTGACGTTCTGGGCGTTCTCGTCGGCCAGCGCGCGCGAGACCTTCAGTTCCTCGCGGGCATAGCGCAGCGCCGTCACCAGCACAGCCTGCGCCAGTCCGCGCCGGTGGTAGCGCCGGTCGACGCCGGTGTGCAGGTTGACAGCATGGTCGCTGCCGGCGTAGCGGGTGATCGCACTCATGGCAGCCCAGGTGCCGGTGACCGTGTCGATGACCAGCATTTGCCCGGCCGGGTCGTACCAGTTCATCTGGCAGACCTTCTTGCGGAAATCGTCAAAGGAGAGCCAGGTATGCTCTCCGTCCGGTACGACCAGTTCCATATTGGTTGAATCGTTCAGGCGGTAGAGCTTGCGCTGAGCCTCCTGGGTGTTGCCCAGTTCTGCCATGCTGGTGAACTGGAAGCGTTCCCCCTTCAGTTTATCCAGCAGATCGTTATAGGCCATGAATTGGAACGCGTCCAGGTCCAGCTCCAGGCCAACGAAATGGGAGCGCTCGCTGAAGCCGCGCTGTTTGGCAAAAGCCGCATACTCCGGGCAGGCATCGCGCACATCCACCTGCAGGTGCTCCAACAGCGCGCGCCGTGCAGTTTGCTCCAGGTCAGCATACAGGCGCTTCCCGGCTCCCTGGCGGCGGCACTCTGATGCGACGATCAGGAAGAAATAAGCCTTGTGCGGATCAAAGCGGCTGCGGGTGAGCCAGTTAAAGCCCATGAATTGCCCCCGTTCATCCTCCGCCACCATCAGGCGCAGAATGCGCTCACGGTGGGCAGCAAAATCCTGTTTGAGGTCAGGCTCGGAGACCGGTTCGGTCTGTTCAAGCGAGAATAATTCGGCAATGCGGCCAAAATCCTGTTCCAGTTTGGCAGGGCGCAAAGTAATCGAGGTCATATTTTGGAGTGTCCTTTGATTTGTGAAACCGGTATGGAGATCGGGGTAGG
Source organism: uncultured Anaerolineaceae bacterium (assembly GCA_964424115.1). Taxonomy (GTDB): domain Bacteria; phylum Chloroflexota; class Anaerolineae; order Anaerolineales; family Anaerolineaceae; genus CAYRHN01. The sequence continues at coordinate 11,017 of CAYRHN010000034.1, read as the reverse complement.
CGTCTCCGCCGGCATCTGCTCAGGCATTCGGGTGGAAGTTCCCGCGGGGGTCTCCGCAGGAGTGCCGGCTGGAGGCAGGCTGGGCGTTTCATCCGGCGACTGGTCCGGGGTAACGGTTGGGGCTGCGGTGGGTGTGGCAGGGCCGTAGGGGGTCAGGTCAAGGGTGGGCACGGGGGTCGGAATGGCGGTCCACGGCCAGGGTAAAGGATAAACGGATTTCTTGGTAGCGTTGGTGGTAAAGGATTGAGAACGGGTCGGCGCCGACAAATTGCAACCATCCAGGATGGTCTTGGTGAAACGCACCATCACACTGTAAGAGGTGGAATAACTCAACGGCGCGTCCGGTACAATGGTCAGGGTCCAGGTCAGCGGATTATACACGCGGGTGGCGGAAACATCTGCAGCAGCGAACAGGCGGGTATTATTTGGATCGATGACCGAACTCTCGCACATCGGGCGGTTGAACTGGATCACCACGGTGGTGGTTACCGGGACATTGGTGGAGGCATCGGGCGGGCTGATGCTGTAAACAAAATCCCCATTGGTAAAACCAGGCGAATCGTCGTCAAAGATGATCCCCTGCCCAATGCCGTCCGTAATGTAAGCGTTAGTGGGACTGGACAGCTCAACGGTGAAGGTCTCGTCCGGCTCGGCATTTGTATCGGTGCAAACAGTAATATTAAGATTAGCCGAAGTAGCCGGAGGAACAATGGTCAGCGTGCCTGACTCACTCTTGAAATCCGTCGTTCCACTGCAGGCACTGCCGCCTGTAGCTGTCCCGCTCACGGTAGCATAATCGAGCGTGACCGTGGTGGGTGGCGCCATGGAAAGACTGACCGTGAACTGGAAAGTGGTATTGCCGTTGTTCTTTTCAAATAACGATTTGTCCGAGATCGTGATCAGCGGCAGGGCCGGGTCATACGTGGCAGTGGGCGTGAGCGTATTGGTGGGCGTCGAAGTTGGGGTACCCGTGGAAGTGGGCGTCGGAGTGGGCGTGTCGGTGTCAGTCGGGGTCGGCGTGTAAGTCAACGTCGGTGTGGGCGTATCCGTGTCGGTCGGGGTGGGCGTAGGCGTATCAGTTGGGGTGGGCGTAGGCGTGTAAGTCAACGTAGGGGTCGGCGTATCCGTATCGGTCGGGGTCGCTGTGGGCGTGTCGGTGTCAGTTGGGGTGGGCGTAGGCGTGTCGGTCGACGTCGGGGTGGGTGTGTAGGTTGGCGTCGGGGTCGGCGTGGGCGTATCCGTATCGGTCGGGGTCGGGGTGGGCGTAGGCGTGTCGGTCGGGATCGGCGTCGGGGTAGGCGTATCCGTCGGTGTTGGGGTCTGTGTAGGGGTATCGGTCGGTGTCGGGGTGGGCGTATCCGTGTCGGTCGGGGTCGGAGTCGGCGTGTAGGTGTCGGTCGGTGTCGGGGTGGGTGTGTAGGTCAGCGTGGGGGTCGCTGTGGGCGTATCCGTTTCGGTCGGGGTCGGGGTAGTCGTGTCAGTCGGTGTGGGCGTCGGGGTGGGCGTGTCGGTGTCTGTCGGGGTGGGCGTTGGCGTGTCAGTCGGCGTCGGGGTCGGCGTGTAAGTCAACGTGGGGGTCAGGGTAGGCGTATCCGTGGCGGTCGGTGTCGAGGTGGGCGTGGGCGTATAAGTCGGCGTCGGGGTAGGCGTGTCGGTGTCAGTTGGGGTCGGGGTGGGCGTGTCAGTCGGCGTCGGGGTGGGCGTTGGCGTGTCAGTCAGCGTCGGGGTGGGCGTGTCGGTGTCAGTTGGGGTCGGCGTTGGCGTGTAAGTCAGCGTCGGGGTAGGCGTGTCGGTGTCAGTTGGGGTCGGGGTAGGCGTGTCAGTCGGCGTCGGGGTGGGCGTTGGCGTGTCAGTCAGCGTCGGGGTGGGCGTGTCGGTGTCGGTTGGGGTCGGGGTGGGCGTGCCGGTGTCAGTTGGGGTCGGGGTCGGCGTATCCGTGTCGGTCGGCGTTGGGGTGGGCGTGTAAGTTGGCGTGAGTGTTGGGGTGGGCGTGTAGGTGTGGGTCGGCGTGGGGGTCAGGGTCGAGGTGGAGGTGGGGGTACCGGTGGGCGTCGCGGTAGCGGTCCCGGTGGCGGTGGCCGTGCGCGTGGGGGTGGCGGTGGTAGTGGGCGTTGCGGTAGCAGTCCTGGTGTTCGTGGCCGCCACCATCCAGGTGGCGGTAGATGTGCGCGTGACTGTGCGGGTGGGGGTGAAAGTACCGCTTGGTCGCGGGGTAAGGCTGGCCGTGGCAGATTCTGTGGGGATGTCGGTTCCTGTCAGCGAGGGGGTCGGCTGCGGAGTGGTGGTGGCCGCAGGAGGATTGGCGGACGGCTGCGCGGTGGGCACCTCGCCCGCCGGGAGGGTGGCCAGAGGGGTGGAGGTGGGGCGGGGCGTCATGGTTGGCACCGGAGAGGAAAGCGCCACCTGAAGGGTCATCACGCGGTCTATGGACGGGTCAAAATCCGGGTCATCCAGGATCAGTTCCACCAGAATATATTCATTGACAGGTGGAAAAGTCTCGCGGGTTGGTTCGCCGCTGTAGTCGGCGCGGGCGGTAGCGCGGATGGAGATGGGCAGGGTCTGCACCCCATTCGATTTAGCCGAGAGCGTGGCAGGGTTGAGCAGCAGCAAGCAGCTGAAGAGCAGGAGCAGCAGCACAAGCAGGGCTGGCAGGATGTACTTGCGGCGCTGTTTCCAGAGCGCCGGATTACCGGAAGGTTCTTCAATCCGTTCCGCTTCCATCCTATTTTACATCCCCTGTCTGGTGAATTAAGCGAATGAACACATTCAAGATGCGCGGATCGAAATAAATCCCCGACTGGCTTTTTAGGTAAGCCAGCGCATCTTCCTTCCGGATGGCTTTGCGGTAAGGGCGATCGTTGGTCAGCGCATCCCATACGTCCGCCACGGCGAAAATGCGCGCCGCGATGGGAATCTCCTCGCCCTTCAATCTGCGCGGATACCCATTGCCGTCCCACTGCTCGTGGTGACAGAAAGGAATTTCCAGCGCCGGGCGCAGGTAATCGATCCCGTTCAACATATTGACCGCATCGCCGGGATGCTGACGGATGATGCGCCATTCTTCGGGGGTGAGCGGGCCTTCTTTACGCAGGATGGCATCCGGGGTGCCCATTTTGCCAATATCATGCAGCAGCGCGCCGCGGCGGATATGGACCAGGGCCTGCCCGTGGATGCCCAGTTCCTCGGCCAGGCGAACGGTCAGCTCGGTCACTCGCTTGGAATGCCCCACGGTTTCTTTGTCGCGCAGTTCCAGGGCTGTGGCCCAGCCTTCCAGAGTCTCATCATAGGAGCGCACCAGGTCTTGCTGCGACTGGCTCAGGTTGGCGACCATGGCGTTGAACGATTCGGTCAGCACAGAGATCTCATCATGGGACTGCGGTTTGACCTTCACATTCAAATCGCCTTCGGAAACCCTGATCGAAGCATTCACCAGGCGCAGCAGCGGGCGGGTGATCTGGTTGGCCAGAATGATCCCCACCAGGATGATGACAAAAATGGCGGCAGCCACCAGCAGGAAGATCTGCAGGCGGGAAGCCTCGGAAGAGGTCACCAGCGTGTTCTGGCTGAGCGCCACCCCCAGCACCCCCAGTTCGGCATTTGTGCGCACCTCGAACACACCCAGGATCTCGGAAAAGGGGATATTGGAGGCATTGAATTCGCGCTGGCCGGAAATATTGCGCTTGGTGCTGCTGACATCCTTAAAAGAGACCACCTGGGAGGCGATGGTTGGGTCCATCGTCTGGGGGAAGGGCAATGTGCTGTCAAGCACCTGGCCCTCAAAATCATAGATCGTGATCTGGGCAAAGGTGGCGGCGCGCATTTCCTGCAGCATGATAGGGAGCGACTTGCCGACCAGGATCACGCCGGCCAGATTGTGGTCGGCATCGAAGATCGGGCCAGAGACATACAGGAAATTGCCTTCATCGGTATGCACCAGGTCGGCAAATTTATCGCCCAGGGCGTCGCTTTGCAAAGATTGCACCTTGCGAACGATCTCTAACTGCGAGTAGAAGGTTTCTTCGCCGGTGGAGAAATTGTAATCCTCCACGTTTCCCCCAGCCCGGTGGTGGACGGACAAAACGTGCCTGCCTTCTCGATCCAGGAATTCCACTGCATCCAGCCCATTGTTGGCGATCATGCCCAGGGTCAGGTCGCGCAAGCCATTGGCGTCTGCGGCCTTCAACGCGTCGGCCACCCCCTCTACGTTAGAAAGCAGTCGGACGGACTCAAGCAGCTGCGACTCAAAGGTAACTACCAGCTCGGAAGAGATCTTCCCCGTTTCATACAATTGCTTGTCGAAGCGCTCCTGGATGTTCTCGGTGATCAACTGAGTAATGAGCAGCGCCGCCACCACCGCAATGATCAGGGATAACACCAGATATGGCAAGGTCAGCTTGGCGCGGATTGGCACCCGCACCTTGCTGATGGGTGTGGTTTGGAGATCGGTTGCGGCTGAGCGGGAAGTGGGCATAATTTTGGTTTACCAATATTGAAAAAAAAACGAGGGGCTGTCTCCGTTTTTGGGAGACCGCGGCGAGATCTGAAAGAAAAGGATTACAAAGAAAGGTGTACCTTCATCCCTCTATTCCCGTGAATGGGCATTTGCGACTTTCTGAACCGTATACATTATTATAAGATAAATCGAGAAAAATTGAATCTAGTTGCCGGCTCAATTAAGAAATCTGTCAGGTGGGGCAAGCCGTCTTGTCCTGTTCTTGACGCGCGGTGGTGATTTAACTCTGCCTAAAAGGATTATAATGATTTCATCTCTTATCCGTCCATTTTTAGCAAAGGAGCGTCTCTATGAGTGTCATCGAGGTGAATCACCTGACCAAGTATTACGGAAAATCGCGGGGCATCGTGGATGTCTCTTTCAACGAAGAAGAAGGCGAGATCTTTGGCTTCATCGGCCCCAACGGAGCCGGAAAATCCACCACCATTCGCCTGCTGCTCTCTCTCATCCACCCCAGCAGCGGCGGCGCGAAGGTGTTTGGCAAGGATGTGACCACCCAGGGGCCGGAGATCCGCCGCGATATCGGCTACCTGCCCTCGGATGTCTTCTATTATAAGGGCATGAAGGTGATCGACCTGTTGAAATACTCGGCCAGCTTCTACGCGGGGGACCACACCAAACGTATGAAAGAACTTTCCGAGATCATGGAGCTGGATTTGAACCGGCCCATCAGCGACCTGTCCTACGGCAACAAAAAGAAGGTCGGGATCGTGCAGGGATTGCTGCACGGCCCCAGGCTGCTCTTCCTGGATGAGCCGACTGCCGGCCTCGATCCACTGATGCAGCGCAAGTTCTTCGACTTGATCCGCGCCGAAAACAAACGCGGCGTGACGGTCTTCTTCTCCTCGCACATTCTCAGCGAAGTGCAGCGCCTGTGCACGCGCGTGGGCATCATCCGCGAGGGGCGCATGGTAGAGGTTTCGGATATCAAGACCCTCCAGCAGAATAATTACAAGAAGATCCATGTCACTGCCGAAGGCCTGAGCGAGGCCAGCTTCGAGATGCCCGGGGTGACCAACCTGCAAAAAGAAAATGGATCGGTGCATTTCTTCTTCAAGGGCGACATCAATCTGGTGTTGGCCAAGATCAGCAGCATGCAGGTGAGCGATGTGACCATCGAAGAGCCAAAACTGGAAGAGATCTTCATGCATTACTACGAATAGGCACAGCTATGAATGCAAACATCTTCCGATACGAATTTCGCTCGCGGCTGAATTCGGTGCTGATCTGGTCCTTGTCGATCACGGCCCTGATCGTGATCTTCATGGCCATCTTCCCCGGATTTTCCGCCCAGGCTGCGGTCATGAAAGAGGCGCTGGCAAAATTCCCGCCTGCCCTGCTTGCCGCATTCGGGCTGGGCACCCTGGACCTTTCCTCTCCGCTGGGTTACTTCGGCTTCCTCTTCCTCTTCGTTCAGATCTGTCTGGCCATCCAGGCCGGCAACTACGGCTTCGGTCTGGTCTCGGTGGAAGAGGCTGAATGGACGGCTGATTTTCTGCTGACCAAGCCGGTCAGCCGCACTAAGGTGCTGACCAACAAGATCCTGGCCGCCCTGGCCGATCTGGGCCTCACCGAGCTGGTCATCTGGGTGGTCAGCTTTGCCTCTCTGGCGCTCTTCAATAACGGCCTGCCGGTGGATTGGAGCAAATTGATCCTTCTGCTGCTCGGCAGCATCATCTTCCTGTTGTTCTTTTTCAGCGTGGGGCTGGTCATCTCCCTGATCGTCAAGCGCGTGCGCAATGTGACCCCCTATTCCCTCGGACTGGGATTTGGTATGTATATCCTGAGCGCCTTCAGCAACATTGTTGGCGAGGTGTCGCTGGAATACATCACCCCTTTCAAACAACTGGACCCCAACTACATCGTCGCAAACGGCGCATTCAACACCCCGCTGGTGTTGTTGAATGTGGCCATCACGGTCATCTCCGTGGCGGTCAGCTACTGGCTGTATGTGCGGCGCGACATTCCCTCGGTCTCGTAGGGAGGTAAACCATGAACATCTTTCTCCATGAACTGAAAGCTAACCTGAAATCCCTGCTGATCTGGTGCGGGATCGTGGGGCTGCTGATCCTGGTGGGCACATCCAAGTTCTCCGCCTTTGCCGGAGACCCCTCGATGCTGGCCATCCTGGATTCGATGCCGCCCGCCCTGCTGGACGCGCTGAAGATGCGCGCCTTTGACCTGACCACCATCACCGGTTTCTACGGGATCATGTTCGTCTATTTCACCCTGATGGGCGCCATTGCCGCCGCCATGTGGGGCAGCGACATGATCTCCAAAGAGGAACGTGACAAGACGGTCGAATTTTCGCTGGTGCTGCCGGTCTCGCGCAACCGCGTGGTGACCGCCAAGGGGCTGGCCGCGCTAGTGAGCTGCATCGTCTTCACCCTGATCGTGTGGATCATGTCGATCATCGCAGTCCAGCCGTACCAACCCGACCAGGTTTTTTATAAATTCCTAGCCCTGGAAATGCTGGCTCTGTTTGTGATCGAGCTGGTCTTCCTGGCGCTCGGCCTGTTCCTGGGCTGCGCCTTGAAGCAATATAAATACTCCGGTTCGATCGCGGTGGGCTTGATCCTGGCCTTTTACGTGATGTCGATCCTGCCCACACTGGAAAGGAGCCTGGATTTTCTCAAGTATTTCACCCCCTTCAGCTACTTCAACGCGATCGACCTGCTGCACAAGGGAGCCCTGGACGGCTGGTTCGTGCTGCTTTCGGCGGTGCTCATCGCCGCGCTGATGGCCGGCGCCTACTGGATCTACAACCGCCGGGACCTGTATATCTAAGGAAGGCGGGAGAATTTTCCCTTCTATCTGAAGCGGGGCGGCCTTCACCAGGCTGCCCCGCTTGTGTTTGATCGTATCCTTTTGAGTTATAATACCGGTGCAAGGTCACTATTTAGATCCCAGGTGTGGATAACATGATCTCGAGAATCAAAGTATCGTTCTTCCGGCACGTTCTGCCGCCTTTTCTAATCCTGCTCGGACTGGCAAGCCTGGCGTTGGGGCTGATTGGCTACACCGTCCTGGTGCCGTTCACTACCCCCGACCCGCCCATCTACACCGCACCGCTGGTCATCTTGGCCGGCATCCTGGCCGTGTTCGCGGCGCTGTGGATCCTTTCCATCCTCCTCGGCAGCATATTTCCCGGCCCGGACGAAAGGATGATCCAGAAGATCCAGGCATGGGATCATCAACTGCGCCTCCGCAAAGGCACGCGTGGACCGCTTTTCCTGCTGCTCCTGACGGCAGGCGTCGGGCTGATCTTCTTTGGCAACACGGTCTTTGCCTCGATCGATGAATATTCGATGACCTTCGAATCCAAAGACACGATCCCCCTCATCACCCCCGTAGGGTGGGACTTCCGCACCGGGCTTTACGAACCCATGCGGTTCATCTTCTTTGGCGAGCCAGTCGGCTACAATGACTTTGCGAAATTTGAATATCCCAGCATTTACCCGCCCTTTGTCAACTTGTTCAGCCTGCCCTACGCCTTTTTGAACGTCAACAGCGCCTACATCCTGCACGTTTTCCTGCTGCTGTCCGCCAACCTGTTCAGCATGATCCTGGCTGCCGCCATGGTCAAGCAAACCATCTTTATGGATATCCAGCTTTCGCCCCATAACCGGTCTTTGGTGCTGGCGGCCATATTCAGCGCCCTTCTTTTCTACCTGCTCAGCGGATACCCGTTCGCCTTCAGCATCGAGCGGGGAAATGTGGATGCCTTCGGGATGTTCTTTGCCCTGCTTTCCATGTGGCTGCTGATCAAAAAGCCCGGCTGGATCTGGGCACAGGTGATCCTGCTTTCCATCGCCGCGCACTTGAAGATCTACCCGGCCATCCTGTTCCTGATCCTCCTCTACAAGCACGGGAAGAAGATGATCCTACCCGCCATTCTGACCAACCTGGTCTTGTTCTTCTGCCTGGGGCCTAACATCGCCTTCGGCTTTATCTACTCCATGACCGCCTATACGAATCAACCCAACGCAATGATCTGGATCGGCAATCACTCCGCCCATGCCTTCGCGGTGCTGCTGACCCAGGAATACCGCAAGCTTGATCCGGCCTTCTCCGTCCTGCAAACCATCTTCACCCTGCTGCCCATCCTGTTGTGGGGCGTGATGCTCTTCTTGATCTGGCGCAAGCGGGCAAATGTCAGCACGCCGATTTTGTTCTTCATGGCTTCGGTGCCGGTGATGGAGCTTCTCCCCAGTTTCAGCAACGATTACAAGCTGATCATCCTGGCCCCGGCGCTGGTTATCCTGGTCTCGATCCTGTTCAAGACGCTGTTGACCGGCCAAGGCCGCTGGGATTTCCTCCAACTGATCCTGCTGGTGGGCCTGATGGGGCTGCTGAGCAGGTCACCCGCACTGAACGAGCATCTTTCCACTCTCATCAATAACAAATACCTGTGGGTGCTGGCGCTGGAGATCCTGATGATCCCAGCTGTGGCGCGCTACCTGAGGCTGCCAGAGGAAAATGCGACCACCTGCCTGGAGGGTATCCCCTGCGCGTTAGAAGGGCCAGGCCAGCAACCTCTCTCCATTTCCAGACCCAAGATAATGAATTTTCGCAGAAAGGCGCGGCGGACGCTTCTCAAGAACACGCAGGGGCGCACAGGAAGGTAAACCGGAGGTTGGTGATTACCGCGGGCTTCGCCCCCGTAATGACGTGCAGGAAATAATCCTCCGGCATAGATGAATAAAAATAACCGCCTCTGGGGATGGGGGTCGAACCCACAACATCTTGATCTGCGATCTCATGCATTAATCGTCCAACCAATATCGAGGGGGAAGATATGCCTTTTACCACCCCCACCCATGCCGGTCATAAAACTCATCGATATCCTGGCAGTCCAGATCGTCCAGCATGGTGATGAATCCGCCATAACGGTAACGCCGCCAGCATTTCTTGCCGTCGATGAAGACTGGATTATCCCCGTCATCTTCCTGGCTGAAATGCTCCGGCGGATCGCCGTCCTCATTAACCGCCCGCCTATCGCATTCCCGGCAGACAAAGTTGGGATATTTGCTGGCAAAATGGGCATCGGATAACTCCGCGCCACAGATACTACAATGGGTTTGCACGACCTTTTCGCTCATTCCGGATCCTCCGCCATCCAATGCTCAAAGAACTGGGGCTCCTCGTCAATTCGTAAAAACCTGTTTGGATTGCAGTTATAGTATAGATTGATTTTCCCCTGGTATCAACAGACTCGGGATCTGACATTTAGATACCCGCTCCTGAAAACCGCTTAAAAGACCTTCGTGAACCGGAGGTCTTTTCTTATTTCGATCCAGGGCTGGTCCGCGATCTACGCGCGGTAGACCGTGGCCCATTCTTGGAACCAGTTGATGTGCCGGTCAAAGTACGACTCAGTGATCCAAGCGGTCCCAATTTGGGGCGACCAGTATTGTATGGTGAGGCCCATGAGTTCCAAGTGGCGAAGAGGCAAACATAATTGAGCCGCGGCAAGTTCGTTCTTACTCAAAGGACGCTCCAGGTTGTACCCATCCACAAATGCTTCCCAGAATCTGGCTTTCTTGTGCCTGACTTCCTCGCTCAAGTCCAGCCAATCGAAACTGACATGGTAGACGCCAATGTCGATCGCTCTCCAGCCATACCCAAAACTGTCAAAATCAAACAGGCTGAGCCGGCCCGCTTTGTCAAATCGCGCGTTGCCAGTGTGCAGGTCGCCGTGACACAATCCATATTCTGGCTTTTCCTTCGAAACCAATCTGTGCAACTCGGCAATCAATTCACTCCCCATAGTACTCAGGTATTCCCAGTCTCGTCTCCGATGCTCTAGATACGGCTTGATCTGGGCCAGTGGTTCCTCAACCAGATACTTTTCGTCAAGATGTCCTCGATCATATACTTTGGTCGAGGCATCTGAACATTGATGAATGCGGCCCGCCAATTGCCCAAAGGCGCGACTGTGCTCAAGATTAACTTCCTGCGGCTCCTCCCCTGGGATAGCATCGAACAGCACAGCATACCGTATGCCCTCCGGCGCGATCATTTCATTCACATAAGCGGTATCGTTGTTGGCTACCGGAGCTGCAACAGGAATATCATGGTCGCGTAGATCATTCAATAAGTCAACTTCTGCCTTGATCGAGCCAAGAGAGTGTCGATCATGCAAATAGATCTTCAGGATGTAGGCCGCATCCCGGGTATTCACGAGATAAACGTCGCTCATGCTCCCCTTCAGGAACCTGCATCGAACAGGATCTTTCAGAGCATAGTGGGACTGGACCCAACTGGCGAGGGCATTCGCACTTAAGATCGAATGTTGCACGGGGAAATGGGCTGCGGTCATTTCACTTGCCTTTCTAGTTGGTTTTCCTGACCTCATAGGCCAATGGATGGAACAATTTTTTCATTGGTGACTGACCTATCCCTGTAGGGATGGCGGTCAAAAAAAAAACCGCCCTCGCGGACGGTTCTTCTTGGGGTGGCTGATGGGGGTCGAACCCACAACATCTTGATCCACAGTCAAGC
>CAYRHN010000033.1:0-20598 GCA_964424115.1 uncultured Anaerolineaceae bacterium | reverse complement strand
CTGTTTGTCATTGCTGTCTCCATCAACTTCATTTGGTAGCAACTTGAGTTAATTAGATTAATTATAATCAGATTTATAAAAGACAAGGTTCTTTTAATGACCAATTCTCCATTTTTTCTCAACAGCGATTCAAACTGCCCAGGCGGAGATTTTTCGCCACAAATACGCCCCCTCCGCCCCGTCAATTCCTATGTATAATAGGGCTGGCGCGACATTCTATGCTGCGCACACGATTGGAGGACCCTATGAAAAAGACCTTTTGGAGCCTGATTGCGCTCCTCACCCTCTTGAGCCTGCTGCTGAGCGCATGCAATGTACCCCAAGCGCCCACCCTTTCCGCTCAGGAGATCCTGGAAAAGGTACAGGCCCAAACCGCCGCCATCACCAGCGCCCGGGTCAAACTGACCGCCGACATGGCCTCTGGCGGCGTGCAGCTCACCATCACCGCCGAAGGCGCTGTCCAGCCGCCCGACAAGGCCTACATGAAAATGAATATTATGAACCAGACCATCGAGACGCTCATGCTCGGCCCCACCGAGGCCTACATGAACACCGGCAGCGGCTGGCAAAAAATATCGACGGCCGAGGTGAATACCAACGGCCTGAATATCGATTTGGCCGCCTCGCAGACCGAGGTCATTAAATACCTTAAGAACCTGGCCTACAAGAACACGGAACAGGTGGGCGGGGTGGACTGCTACCACCTCACTTTTGACCTCGACCTGCAAAAGGCCCTCGAACTGGCCATGTCGTCCGACCTGACCAACCAGCTGGGCCAGCTGACCGGCACCGCCAGCGGGGAAATGTGGGTGGGCGCGCAGGATTTCTACATGCACAAACTGGTGCTGAAGCTTGCCCTGGAAGCGCAAAAACAGAAGGTGGATGTGACCCTCACCCTGGAAATGTCCGACTTCAACCAGCCGGTCACTTTCCCATCGCCGAATTAACCTCAGGTCGACAGGAAGGTTTCCGGGTATTTTGGGCGGCTGCGCCGCCCAAAATACCCAATGAATTCCCTCAGCAGAAGATCTAGCGGAGGATCATTGGCAGGAAGGAATGTTGGGGGATCAGCAAGGTTGTATCCATCGTGGCAGTGTTACCGCTGGCCTGGCGGAAGGAAAGGACGCCGCTGATGCCGCTCTCAGCTCCCAGGTTTCTGGCCTGCACCTCATAGAAGGTCATCTCTGAAGCAGTCAAAGGAAACTGGGAAACAATCACCGTAGCCAGCCGGAAACTCTTCTGCGCGGCAGGATAAGCCGGCACACGCGAACCACCCAGCGCTGTTTGCACCTGCCCGATCGTCACATCGCTCATCCCGCTGGCGGTGAAGGTGATCTTTCCGGGCACAGAATTATCCAGGGTCCCGCAAGTCACTGACTGGGGAATCTTCATGGTCCCTACGGACGAGGCATCCACAAAACCCGCCAAATATTTCTCAATTGGCGCCATATAGGCCCCATCGCCGCCATTGGCCACCTGGCCAAAAGAATCCACTGTATAGGTGCCGTTGCCATTATCCACAAGGGTAGCGCTGTCAAAACCACCCAACTGGCCTTTTCCCACCCCTGCAACGCCCCAGTGCCCCGATCCGGAACATTTGTGGAAGCCTAGGCTACTCAGGCCGTACGCTGCCCAACGATGCATGATCTCATGGATCATCGGCCCACCCATACCGGAGGTGTTCATAATGATAGCTCGCGACAATTTCCCGGCGCTGCCGTAACTCGCTGCATTATTATAAATACTGGATCCAATAAACTGGACATCGTTTTTCACCCCCCAGGATTTGCCATAATACCCCAGTACAGACACCCCCTCAGTGAAAGCCATCAAGAAATCATAATCATCGGTGAAATAATTGTAGAACAATTTCGCGGTATCGAGCATTTTGTCGGTCTTGGCATAAAGAGATGCTTTTGGATTGACGATATTGGCCACACGCGGTGTATATTGCACGGAGGGTCCCATAGCAGTGGGAACCAGCACATCTGCGGCGTTAATATAAAAGAAATATACATCCCCAAAACCGCTGTTGGTGAGGGTCTCTAACGAAATATCCGCCCCGCCATTAATGCGAAGATAGAGGAACCACCAGCTTTTATTGATCCCGGCGGTCACCGCCGCGCTGGTAGTGAAGTTGTTGCGTGTCCAAATCTTATCCCCGGTCACGCGGTCGCCGTGTGTGCCGTCGTTATACAGTTGGATATAGCTGTTGGGCGTCAATTGTACGCCATCCAACCAGATCGGCACGGTGGAGGTGTAGCTCCAGCTCTTCAATTCCACCGAACTCACACTTCCCCCCTGCACCGTGACCTCAAAACGAGTGGCTTCTGTTCCATTGTTCCTGATCACAAAGGGATTGAAGCGCCAGCAACTGAGCTGCGCTCCACTGGAAACATCACTTTCATCCTTGATACCGTCCAGGTCAGAATCAGATTTGTCGCTTTCCAGAGCATCAATGATCCCGTCGGAATCGGCGTCGGTTGGGGTGGCAACCGATCCTATCTCGGTCAGATCATCCACGTAATCACAGTCGCTGTCCACATTCAGCGGATCGGTGCCAAGGGCTGCTTCCTGTACATCCGTCAAACCATCGCTATCGCTATCTCCAACCGCCTGCGGGTTGTTTTGTTGCTCCGCAGATGGCGCAGCTTTTTCCGGAAGACCCTCAACAAAATCATTAGCGTACAGAGTTTGCTCCGCCCAATACGGCGAAAGTCGGTCAGCCTGTCCGGTCGCCACGTCAAGAAAACCAAAGGTCAACAGGAGTAGAAAAAACACTGCCATGCAGAAGACCGCTATCAATCTGCCGCGCATATATTCCTCCTAGCTTTGTATGAAACGAATGTAAGTTTGGGGAAAATGGAAAATCAATCGGTAGAGGGTTTTCTCCAACCGAGGATTGGAGAAAACCCCCACCTGTTTAAAACTGACCCTTGTATTGCGTAATATTCTCCACCGAGGGGGGATATTCCAGCTTAAGCCCCTTCAGCGTATCCACGATCACGTCGGCGAAGACCAGGTCGCGGTACCAGTTGCGGTTGGCGGGGATCAAATACCACGGCGCATAGCTGGCGCTGGTGCGGTTCAACACATCCTCGAACGCGTCCATGTATTTTGGCCACAGCTTGCGTTCGTCCAGGTCGCCGGGATTGAATTTCCACTGCTTCTTGGGATCGTCGATGCGATCCAGCAGGCGCTCGCGCTGTTCATCCAGGCTGATATGCAGGAAGAACTTCAGGATGGTCAGACCCTCGTCAGCCATCATCTTTTCAAACTGGTTGATGTGGTCGTAGCGTTTTTTCCACACTTCCTCAGGCACCAGGTTATGCACCCGTTCCACCAGCAGGCTCTCGTAATGCGAGCGGTTGAAGATCACGATCTCGCCCTTGCCCGGCACTTCTTTGTGGATGCGCCATAAATAATCATGATCCAGTTCTTCCGGGGTGGGCACCTTGAAGCTGGCCACGCGCACCCCCTGAGGATTGACCCCGCTGAACACCGCCCGAATGATGCCGTCCTTACCGCCGGTGTCCATGGCCTGCAGGACGATCAGCAGCTTGTGCTTGTGCTGGGCGTACAGCTTTTCCTGCAGCGATCCCAACTCCCCCATTAATTCCGCCAGGCGCGCCAGGCCGTCCTCCTTGCGTCCCTGCCATTCTTTGACCACTTCCTGGGGATCCCACTCCTCCAGCTTGACCTTTTGATCCGGCTTGATGTGGTAATGATCAAATTCCATGCAGCACCTCCCAAGAAATTTACGATTTACGATTTACGATTGACGACTTGCGCCTGCAATTCCTATCTTATCCGGGCTTGCAGACAGGCGCAAGGGCCTTTGGCTAATTTTCCGGCTTTCTCATCACATAGAACTCGTATCCGTAAGCATCGGCATATTTTCGGTACATCTCAACCTCTTGCGCATGCACGGCCAGCACCGCCTGGGCCTCGGCATCCTTCTCATAGCGGGCGCGCATGCGCCTTGCCCGCCGCTCCAGCGGAGCGTAATATTCATCCCACCAGGCCGACTGCGGCAGCGTGAAATGACCGGTTAAAGTATAGCCGCATTGCGCAATAATGGCCAAATTTTCCGGCACACTTTTCATCGCCGGGTAGTCCCGCTGCCAGAAGGCGTACGCTTCCGCCGGGGGATCTTCCACCAGCCAGGAAAGCTCGGTAACTGCCAGGCTCCCACCCGGCTTGAGCAGGCGCTTCCATTCGCGCAGCCCGCGTTCAAACCCGAGAATGTAAATCGCTCCTTCCGACCACAACAGGTCGAAGGAACCGTCCGCAAAATCCAGGGTGAACATATCCCCTCGCTGCGGATGGATGAGCCCCTCAAGCCCGGCCTCGCGGCTGCGCCGCGCCAGCTGCGCCAGGAACGGCGCGTACATATCCACGGCGGTCACCTGGCCGCCGCTGCGCTGCGCCAGGATCAGGGTTTGCTTTCCCGGCCCGCAGCCGATATCCAGGATGCGCGGTTGGGGCGGCAGCTCCTGGATCAGGTCAAAGGCGCGGGCGGTCGAGGCATCATTCCCCGGTCCCTCCCGCGGCAGATTCCGGTGGAGTTTGAAGAACCACTGCATGCTTCATCTTCCTTTCCTCGATCAGCGCGTTGATGCTCAACAGGAAAGCGATCGCGATCAACACAATGATCACCCCCACGGCATCATAAAAGCCTCCCATCTGGGCTGCCACAGGGGCATCCAGTGCGGTTTGCGCCGCTCCACCAGCGCGCGCCAGGGTGCTGCTGGCCCACAGTGAGCCCAGCAGGGCTGTGCCGACCGTCTGTCCGGTGGTGCGGGTGAGCGCCATAAAACCGGAGGCCACCCCCAAGCGGTTGCGCTCCACCGATCCCATGATGGCGCTGTTGTTGGGCGATTGGAACAGGCCCACACCTATCCCCAGCAGCACCGCCCGTGCAATGTAACCCGCCGGGGCGGTCAATTCATTCAAGGTGCTGATCCACAGGTAAGCAGCCACCAATACCAGCAGCCCAATTGCGGTCAGGCGCCGGCTGCCAAACCGGTCGGAGAGCGATCCGGCAATTGGCGCCACGATCCCCAACGCCAGAGGAGTGAAAGCCAGCATCAGGCCGGCTTGCTGCGCGCCAAATTTTAAGATATCCTGCAGGTAGAATGGAGTAAGCAGGATCAAGCCCGAGCTGCAGACAAAAGCAATAAAACCGGTGATCAAATTGATACTGAACAAGCGGTTGGAGAACATGCGCAGATCCACCATGGGCTGCTGTACCCGCCCCTCAATCCATACGAAAGATCCCATGAAGAGCACCGCACTGCCAAATAAGGCCAGCACTGCCGGATCGTCGAAGCGGCCGTCCTGCCCAAAGGTGAGCGCCAGCAGCAGGCACAACATGCCCACGAACAGGGCTCCCGCCCCGACAAAATCAAAGCGCGACTTGCCGCTGGGGCGCAGATCATGCACATAGCGGTAAGCCAACCAGGCGCCCAGGATACCCACCGGCAGGTTGATAAAGAAGATCCAGTTCCACGACAGGCTGCCTACGATCAGGCCGCCGATGGTCGGGCCGGAAATCCCCCCCAGGGAGACCATCAACCCGCTGAATCCCAATGACTTGCCGCGCTCATGGGGCGGAAAGGATTCGGTCAGGATGGCCGGGCCAAGCGCCATCAGCATCACCGAACCGACCGCCTGCACCACGCGCGAGAGGATCAGCAGTTCCGCCGTGTGCGAAAGGCCGCACAGCAGCGAGCCAAAGGTAAAGATCACAAAACCGACCACATAAAAACGTTTCTTGCCAAACATGTCCCCCAGGCGGCCAACCATCAGCATGCTGGAAGCCACTACCAGTAGATAGGCCAGCACCACCCACTCCACCACCGCAAAGGTGGTGTGCAGCGCATCGGATATGGTGGGCAAGGCTACATTAACGATACTGCCATCCAGGGCAGACATGAAGATGCCCGTCCCGACCGAGACCAGCACATACCATTTTTTCGAATAATCCACTACCGGTAATTCCATACAAGCTCCATGCCAAACAATTGGATGCGTGGATTCTACTACAAAAAAATAATTGTATCCGATGCGGATCCCGCTCGCCGCCCTGCAACTGCGCCGGTGTTTCCTACGGGCGGCCCTTTGAATCCTGCCAGGCTCTCCATCGACCCGACCATGGCGGGCCGCCCCCACAGTAATTACTTCTACGCAGCTCTCGACCGGAGAACTTGCTTGAATTCACATTCGGCCTTGATTATTTTTCCCACTCGGACTGGATCTGTTTGTGCGCTGGGACTTCTTCCAGGTAGCAGCGGCGCATTTCTGCATCCGGCATGCGCGCAGCGCGCGCCTGCAGCAGCGTGTAGGCGCGGGTGAGCATCTCCGCTGCGCGTGTGTCCTGCACCCTGGCGAGGATGCAGCAAGCCGTCCACATATCCTCCACCGGTTCTTCCAGCATCCCGGTCGGGGAAGATTCCAGGAATTGCAGGAAACTTTGCGCCTGCTGGGCAGCCTCCTGCACGTGTCCCAGCTCCATCTCCACCCGCGCCAGGCACAGCTGGCACTCCACCCGCCGTCCCTGGAAGCCGGAACCCAGGTGCAGCCGCTCGGCCTCCTGGAAGGCTTGCTTCGCCTCGGCGAAATACCCCATCTCGGAGCGGATCCGCCCGATCAACGTCCAGAGCTGCCCCTGCAAGCGCGGGTCTTCCGCCTGCCGGGAGAGGATCAGCGCATCTTCGCTCAATTCCAACGCGCGGTCCAGCTTTCCCTGGCGAAATGCGCACCAGGTCTGTAAATAGCGCAGCCCGGCGCGCCGGCCGGGGTCCGCCGCAGGGGTGATGATCTCCGCCGCGCGGCGCAATTCCTCATCGGCATGCGCCGCATCCCCCACGCACAGGTAGAAATGCGCCGCACCCTGGTAGGCCAGGGCATGCGCCAGCTGGTCGTCCGTCTGCAAGGCCACCTCCTGCCATTTGCGGTTGCACGCATACGCCTGGTCGAAACGCCCCAGGCGCTGATATACATCCTGCAGGTTAGCCAGCGAGACCACCCGCCCGTGGCGGTGATTGATGCGTTCAAAGATCTCATACGCAAAGACCAGGTTGGGCAGGGAGCGCTCGTAATCGCCCAGCTGGGCATACACATCCCCCAGGTTGTTCAGCGCCCGCGCCTGACCGATTTGATCCCCGATCTTTTCACTCAATTTCAGGCCGCGTTCCATATAATCGATCGCGTCCGGGAGCTGGTTGACCTGGGTGGCCAGCGCGCCCAGGGAGATCAGCGAATAGGATGCCCCGCGCAGGTCGCCGATGCGCTCGTACAGCTCCAGCGCCTCTTGATGGTGGGCTATTCCCATCTCAACATTGTTCTGGAAGAGCGCCACATTGCCCATGTGGCGCAGAATATCGGCCTGCAGGGGCGGAAACTTGCCGGAGAGCAGGTTGTCGGGCGGCACATCCCGCGCCAGGCGCAAGGCATGTTCCAGGCAACTCGAGGCTCCCGCATATTCCTCCTGTCGCAGCAGGGCCAGCCCCCAGGCCTCGTAACCTTCCGCCAGGCGCAGCAGCCCGGCATAAGAACGCGAAAACTCCGGCTGACCCTCCACCGCGGCGATCGCCCGGCGCGCCATTTCCTGCGTGGTGGGGTAATCGCCCAGCATCTCGGCCAGGTTGGCGCGCAAGATGAACGTTTCGGCCTTGCGTTCCACGTCGCCCAGGCGCTCGGCCAGGTCGGCCAGCAATTCCAGGTCGGCGGCCTGCAGGTCACGCGCGCCGGTCATATCATACACCCCCACCCGCGTGCGCAGGATGAGGTAGCGTTCCTCCGCCATGCCGGGAGGTGTAAAGGAAAGCGCCTTGCCCAGATAAGACAATGCTTCCTGGTGGGCGAACTGCGCCGCGGCGCGCCGCCCGGCGCGGTAATACCAGCCGGCCGATTGGATCCAGTTCTCGGCCTTTTCAAAGTGAGAAGCGATCAGCCCTGCGTTCTCGTCCGCCCGCTCCCCACTCTGTCCCACCAACCAGCAGGCCATCGCCCCGTGATAGATGCGCCGGCTGCTCTTCAAGACCTCCTCGTAGGTTACATCGTGCAGAATCCCGTTCTTGAACACGTATTCGTCGGTGAAAGCAAAGGCGGATGCCCGGCGCTGGAAGACCAGCTCATGTCTGGTCAGCGCGGCAAGGAGTTCCTCTACCTTGTCCGCCTGGCTGCGCAGTTCTTCCTCCGGCGCATTCAACAACAACACCCGCACCGCGTCGGCCCAAAAGATGCGCCCCACCACCGAGGCCACCTGCAGAGCAGCTCGCTCGCCCTCCGGCAGGGAATCCAGGCGCGCCTGCAGCACCCCGGTCAGAGTCGGCGGCACGCGCAATCCCGAAAGGCGCTCGGCTGCCACCCGCCACGGCCCGTCCGTCTCGCTGGATTTTCCGCCCTTGAGGATCACCCCTTCATCGATCAGCATCTTGATCAACTCTTCCACGTAGAAAGGATTACCCTCGGCCTGTTCGGCCACCATCTCGCGCAGCACCGGCGGGATGCGCCGCACCTTGCGCAGGATATCCTCGATCAGCGAATAGGTATCCACCTTGCTGAGCGGATTGAGATGGATCACCCGCTGGTTGGGCTTCTCCTGCCCCCACTCGGGGAAGCGCTCCAACAACACCGGCCGGGCATTGACCAGCACGAAGACCGGCTGCTGGTGGACGCGATCCTCCAACTGGCGCAGCAGCCCCAGGGAATGATCGTCTGCCCAATGGATATCTTCCAGGTAAAACACCAACGGATGGCGCGCGGAGGCGGCATCGATAAATTCTCCCAAATAACGCGCCGCCCGGTCGCGGATCTGGCGCGAATCGTTCAACACCCCGCGCAGGTAGGGACTGGCGGAATAATCATAGCCCAGCAGTTGCCCGATGAAATGCACCTTCTCCTGGGCGTCCCGCTCGAAGAAGGGCAACAAGCCTTCTTCGAGCTTTTGGCGTGCCACAGCCGGGCTGTCGCTTTCCTGGATCTGGAAACGCATGGCGAAAAAAGAACGCAGCAAGCCGTAAGGCATCTCGGCGGTCGACTCGGTGGCGCGCGCCTGGAAGCGGTAATACACGCTCGGATTGGCCTCCATCCAGTTCTGGAACTCGAACAACAGGCGCGATTTTCCCAGTCCGGCTTCGCCCACAATAGTGATGCTGCGCGCCCGCCCCTGCTCCGGCGCAGGCGGCTCCGCCCCGCGCACCACGTTCCAGGCATTTTGCAGCTCTTCCAGCTCGCTCTGACGGCCCACCATACGCGTCTCGATCCCCTCCACTCCGCGCGTGCCGCTGTACAGCGCCGGCGGGCGGGCCTGGTGTACCAGGTAGGTCTGGACCAATTCAGATTTTCCTTTCAACGCCAGCGGCTCCATCCCCTGGGTCTCGAATAACCCGCTCACCTGGCGGTACGTGTCGTGCGAGATCAAAACCCCGTCCACCGGCGCGGCATGCTCCAGCCGGCTGGCCGTGTTGACCGTGTCGCCGATGATGGTGAACTGGGCATTCTCAGACAGTTCGCCCACCAGCACCAGCCCGGTGTTGATTCCCACCCGCATGTGCAGCCCGGAGGCCAGGAAGGGATTCTCGTCGCGCTGGCGGTTGAACACCTCCAGGCTCCAGGCCTCGCTGCGCAGCGCCTCGCGCATGGTCAGCGCAGCACGCACCGCCCGGGCGGCATCGTCCTCGTGGGCGCTCAGCGCGCCCCACACCGCCATCACCGCATCGCCGATGAACTTCTCCACCGAGCCACCGTGCTGCTCGATGATCTCCTTCCAGCGGTCAAAATAGGTTTTGATCAGCGCCTGCACATCTTCGGGATCCATGTGTTCGGCAATGGCCGTGAAATTGACCAGGTCGGCAAACATGACCGTCACCAGCTTGCGCTGGCGCCGTCCTGCGGCTGGCGCTCCCGCCTGTGCCTGGGCATGCGCATCCAGGGCGGCCAGCTTTTCGCGCAGAGCGGTGATGGCCGGGCCAACCACCCCTTCGCCCAGCACCGCCCGCTGCGCCTCCAGCGCCGCCAGCGATTGCTGCAATTCCTCGCGTTCTCCCATGGCCTAATTATAGTGTTCTTTGGGGCAAACGGCCCCAAGAATTCTATGGGTTGTATTCGTCCAGGGCAGCCAGCAGCATCTCTACATCTGCCGGCTGCGTTTCCCCCATTGTGGCGATGCGGTAGCTCCTGTCCTTCCAGATGCCGTAACCATTGGCCAGGCGCATCCCGCGCTGCATCAGGAAACGGTTCAGCGCGCCGATCTCCCATCCGCGGCTGTTTTCCAACGCCGTGACCGTCTTGGAGCGGAAGGGCGCCGCGGCGCGCGGCGGCATGCCGCGTTCCTCGCCCCAGCTTTGCACCCGCCACGACATCTCCGCATGCCGGGCATAGCGGTTCTCCAGCCCCTCGGCCAGGATACGCCCCAATTGCACATCCAGGGCATAGATCAGGCTCATCGCCGGGGTCATCGGCGTTGAATCCTGTTGGCGGTGGCGTTCCATGCGCAGCAGGTCAAAATACCAGCCGCGGTTGGAAACGGTCTCGGCCTTGCGCATGGCGCGCTCGCTCGCGCAGGCCAGCGACAGGCCGGGCGGCACGGCCAGGCATTTTTGCGAGGAAGTGAAGAGAAAATCGATCCCCCAGGCTTCCATCTCGATCTTGACCCCGCTCAGGGAAGAAACTGCGTCCACCAGCACCAGCGTATCCGGGCTGGCCTGGCGCGCGGCTTCGATCAGCTCCGGCAGCGGATTCTCCACACCTGTGGAGGTCTCATTGTGCACCACGGTCAGCGCCTCATAGTGCTTCTGGTGCAGCGCTTCAGCCAGGCGCTCGGGGTTATGCGCCTCCCCCCAATCGGCCTCCAGGCAGTCCACCTGCTTGCCGTTGGCGCGCGCCACCTCAGCCCAGCGGGACGAGAAAGCGCCGTTCACCAGGCACAGCAGCCCCTCCTGCACGAAGTTGCGCGCCGCCGCCTCCTGCATCCCCGAGCCGGAATGCGTGCCGAGGATGACCGGGCGGTTAACGCAAAAAACCTGGCGTGCGTTCTCTTCCACGCGCCGGTAGATCTCCTCAAATTCAGCCGAGCGGTGCGGCAGCATCGGCCTGGCCTGTGCGGCCAGGACCTCGGGGGCCACATCCACCGGGCCGGGCACGAACAGCGGCGACATGCCGGACTATCGCAGGAAGAACGACAGGACTACAAGGATAGAAATAAAGGATACCGCCAGAACGGCGATGCGCTTGAGGTCCTGTTTGACCAGGGTGTAATCCGGGTTGAATTCCTGGGCGGTGGTCTTCAGCGGAACCGCGGTGCGCGGCGCAGCCGCGGCGGCAGCAACCGGTTGAGCGGCGGCGGGGGTATAGCGATTCTGTCGTTTTTGGGTCTTAGCCATATTTCTAAATTCTCCGATCCATGATCATTTAATTTTTTGTGAGCAGGGAAGGGCTGTTCAACCGCCTGCTTCCCTACGGACTGTCCTGTAAATACGCCCGTACAATGATGCGCTGGTTATCCTTCATGTACGGATAACACGAGATCAACGTCACCGCCGGGTCGCGGGTGGGAGACATCACCTCCACCTGGGTGGGCTCCACCAGCCGGTAACC
The DNA here is from genome assembly GCA_964424115.1 of uncultured Anaerolineaceae bacterium. Lineage (GTDB taxonomy): Bacteria > Chloroflexota > Anaerolineae > Anaerolineales > Anaerolineaceae > CAYRHN01. The sequence goes on along the minus strand of CAYRHN010000033.1, from coordinate 8,994 downwards.
CTTCCCGTCTTCCACCTCGGCCACGATGTAGGTGTAGGTGCGCTGCTGGGTGAAGACCACGATCGGGTCGCCGGGTTTCAGCTGGTCCAGGTCGCGGAAGATCTCGCCAAAGACATCGTTATGCGCCGAAAGCACCAGGTTGCCGGTCTGACCGGGATTAGCCGATCCGGCGTGTTGGCCAATGCCTTTCTTAAGCTGCTCCCAGCCGTCGCCCTGCACCACCGGCGCATCCACGTTTATGGCGGGGATCTGCACCCGCACCGCCTGTTCGATGCCCGGGGTGGGCACCGGCAGGTTGGCCAGCGACTGCACCATCGGACGCAGGTGTTCGGGGATCTCGGCTTCGTTGGGGCTGGTCGCCCCGCCTTCCGGCGGAGTGTGCCCCGAAGGCAGCACCACCGCCTGCACCAGCGGGGTGGGTTCCAGGGTGGGCTGGACCATCGCGCTGCGCGCTTCCTGGTTGAGCATGGTCAGGATGTTCAACCCGTTGAGCAGGATCAAGGCCAGCCCGATCACTGCCGCCACTTCCACCAGGAACAACACCCGGTCAGCCCAGATGCGCCGCGGTGACTTTTTGGCGGCGGCGGGCGCCTCAGCCTCGGCGCTCAGGGCGCTGATCTGCAGCGCCTCCAGCGGCGAGACCACCGGCTGCTCTTCAACTATGATCGTCCGCCCGGTGCGACGGTAGTTCTCCAGGCGCATTTGTCGCTCCGCGCGGATCTTTTCCAGCATCAGCAGGCGGAGCTGTTCGACCGAGAGATCCTTAATCGAGACCTGGCGCGCCACGGGGGTTATTATACCGCGAATCTGGAGAGTGGGGATTGCAGAAAAGGGAGCAGCCGGCTAGGCACTTTTCTCGATCTTCTGAACGATCTCTTCCCACACCTGGGCGGGTTTTCCCTCCAGCTTGTGCTTCACCTGTGCCGGATGCTTGCTGAAGACCGCCATCTGGATCGTCTCCAGCAGGCTGCGCTCGGCCGGGTCTTCCACCGCCGGCAGCCGCGCGGCAACGTATTGCGCCAGGGCCATGCGCTCGGCAGGTCCGCCGCCCAGCCCGGCCGCGGCGCGGGCAGCCAGGTCGGCGTAAGGATCATCCGCCAGACCCAGCGCGGCAAAGGCCTGCGGAATGCCCTCCTCCCGCGCTGCGCGCAGCAGATCGCGGTGCAGGGCAAAATTCTCGGCCAGCTCCGGCTTGCCGTCGTTCACTGCCCGTTCGGCCAGCTGGTCGAGGGTTTCCTCCACCAGCGGCTGGAGCAGCACCGCCTGTTGTTCCTCCAACACGCGCCGCGCGTCCGCCCAGGTCTCGCTGGTCAGCAGCGCGTTGAGCGCCTGCAGCACCTCGGGCGGCAGGGGCGGCGCTTCCACCCCGCCGGAGGCCAATCCCGCCTCTACCCGCGCCAGGGCTTCCCGGTAGGGGCTTTCGGGGGGCAGTTCCGGCACAGGCGCGCCGTCAATGTGCGCCAGCAGCACCGAGAGAAAGACGTGTTCCTCCTCCGCCCCGTAATGTTCGGCGCGCTGCCAGGCCCCGGCGATCACCTCGCGCCACTCGGCCTTCTTTTCGGGCATGCTGGTCAGCACCGCCACGGTATTGATCACGATCACTTCCAACTGCTCGGCTTCGATCATCGCCACCTCGAAAATTTTTTAACACGGATCGAACGGATGGTACGGATATTCACGGTAAGATTTATGGGATGATCCGCGTTGATCCATCTGATCCGTGATATCCATGTTTATCAGTGTCCATCTGTGGTTAAAATCCGCTTTGAATATTAAACGGATCAAACGGATTTTTACGGAAAAAATTAAGGTTTTCCCTTCCCATCTTCTTTCTTATCCGCGTTCATTGGCGGTTACCATTCAAGTTCGGTTTTGAAGATCGTCACCGCCTGGCCGGCAAGCGAAACCCGCTCGCCCAGCAGGCGCACGCGCAGCTCCCCGCCGCGCGCCGAGGCCTGGTAGGCCAGAAAGTCGGTCTTGCCCAGCTTTGGGCTCCAGTAGGGTGCCAGCAGGCAGTGCGCTGATCCGGTCACCGGGTCCTCGTTGACGCCCATGGCCGGGACGAACATGCGCGAGAGAAAATCATATTTTCCGGTCCCGCGGCAGGTGACGATCACGTCCCGCACCGGCAATTCCAAAATGCGGGCAAAGTCCGGGCGCAGCCCGCGCAGCACCTCTTGGCTGTCCACCTCCACCAGGTGGTCGTCGTGGAAAGCCTGCACTGCCAGGGCCGAGGGGATCCCCAGCGCCTCCAGCAGCCCGGGCGGGGTATCCACTGCCCGGGAGGATCTTGCGGGGAAGTTCAGCTCGATCCAGCCCGCCTGCCAGACGGCGGTCAGCAGCCCGGAACGGGTGTGGTAACGCGCCGTTTGCCCTTCGGGCAGCAGCCCGGCCTGGTACAGGGCCTGCGTGCTGGCCAGCGTGGCATGCCCGCACAGGTCCACCTCCACGGTCGGCGTGAACCAGCGCAAATTCCAATGGTAGGGCTCATCCGCCACCCGCAGCAGGAAGGCCGTCTCGGACAGGTTCATCTCCATCGCCAGCGCGCGCATCCATTCGTCCGGACGCGGCTTGTCCAGCAGGCACACCGCCGCCGGGTTGCCTTTGAAAGGCACATCCGTAAACGCATCGATCTGGAATAGTTGCATCAAGACCTCCCGGATCACGAGATTTGAGAATAGAGCGTAGGGAGCAGGCAGCCAGACCTGTTCTCTACGCTTTCCTTCTGAATACCCACACCGCCAGTCCAAAGAACAGCGCGGCGTAGCCAAAAAGCACCAACGCAGGCAACAGCGCCGAGCTAAAGCCCAGCCCACGCAGCAGCACATTCTGGTAACCATCCATCGCCCAGGCAGCGGGGGTCAAGTGCCCGACGGTGGAGAAGGCCGTCCCGGCCGTTTCCAGCGGGAACCAGGCCCCGCCCAAAGCGGTGAAGAGGAACATGAAGATCAGCGAGAAAAGGATCACCTGATCCTCATTCCTGGCCAACACACCGATGAACAGACCCATGCAGGCCACCCACAGGGAGACCGCCACGGCGATCAACAGGGTCGCCAGCGGTTCGCGCAGGTAGTTCAGCTTGAGCACCAATTGCCCAAACAGGATCAGCAGCAGCTGCTGCGCCAGCACCACCAGGAACATGGCCAGCAAATGCCCGGCGATGATCTCGCTGCGCCGCAGGGTGGTAGTCATCAGGCGCTGCAGGGCCCCGCTCTTGCGCTCCATCAGGATCACCATGGCCGGACCGATCAGCCCGGCAATCACGAACTGCACCAGCATGCCCGGCGAGGATTGCGAATAGGGATTGGGCGCGGCCCCCTCTGCCGCCTGCTGACTGGCCGTCTTGCGAAAGGCCACCGAGAGCGGTGGGTTACGCCAGGCCCCATCGGCCAGGTCCACGCCCCCTTCCAGCGCCGCCTGACGGACAGCCCCGGAGGAGAAAGGCTTCAGGCTGCCGCTGGTATCCACCGCCAGGCGTGCCACCTGGGCGATATTCAGCGTGCGGTAGTAGGCCGTGCGGATGAACTGGCCCACCTGCTGGCCGTCGGCGGTGGTCTCATCCAGCACCACCTCCACGTCCATGTCCGCGCCGGCCTCCAGCACCTGCTTGCTGAACCCCACCGGAAGGATCACCAGCGCGTCCAGCTCGCCGGAAGCCACCCGCGCCCGGGCCGCATCGAGGTCGCCTTCCATCACCATCTCCACCTCCAGGCCGGCGGCCTGCAGCATGTGGCTGAAGGGCGTGGTCAGCACCCCGTAAGGGTCGCGCGAGGCAAAGCCCACCTTGAACTGCGTCAACTGGTCCGTTGTCCCACCAGCCACATTCTTAAAAGCCAATCCCATGAAGACGGTGAAGATCAACGGCAGGATCAGCAAGAACAACAGCGCCATGCGGTCGCGCAGGGTCTGACGAATATCTTTGAGGGCAATATCGAAAATACGCTTCATTTCTGTCTCCTGCTCCCGCTACGAAAAGCGCCTGCCGAACATCCGCGCGCCCAGGGCAAACAGCACCACGCCGCAGGCCAGCAGCACTGCCAGGGGCACCAGCATATCCCCCACCCCCATCGAAGGCGTCATCAGCACGCGGAAAGCGCGCAGCGCCCAGCCCTGCGGCAGGAACAGATTGATCGTCTGGAAAGCCTCGGGCATGTTCGGCACACCCACGGTGAACAGCCCGCCCAGCATGCCGGCAAAGGTCAGCGCCCCGCCCAGCACCGCCCCGGCCTGGCGTTCGTTCTTCACCAGCGAGATCAGGAAGACGCCCAATCCCGCGGCTGCCGGCACCAATCCCAACAGCGCCAGCAGCACCATCAGCGACGAGCCCCAGTTGATCTGGAAGATCAGCCCCGAAAGCAGCATCAGCACCACCGCCTGGACGATCACGGTCAGGAATACGGCGGTGAACTTACCCGCCAGGATGGCCGTCCGCGCGGTGGGAGTGGTGAACAGGCGCCCCAGCGTGCCGTGCTCCTGCTCGTTCAAGATCGACATGCAGGAAAAGGCCCCCGTGTAGAAGGCGAAGTAGATCACCTGCCCCGCCATCACCAGCCCCAAGATATTGACGCCCGCCGGGGTCGCCGCAGCCGCGGCTTTCTCCTCCGCCGGGTCGTCAGCCTTGGGCGAGCTGATCTTCAAATGCGAGACCGCCGGGTCGCCGGATTGCAGGCTCTTCTGCACACGGGTGGACCATTCCACGAATTTAGCGACCACCTTCTGGCGAGAGCTGGCGTCCACCCCCACACCGCGCCCCGAAAGCTGCTGGTCCAGCACATCCAGGGCAATGGTCGTACCGGAAAGCCCGTCGGTGAAGCTGGTCAGGATGGCCTTGACCACCTGCGGCTGGATGGTCAGGGCGGGGTCGTAATAAAGATCCAGCGAGGCCTTGCTGCCGGATGTGACCAGGGCCTTATTGAAATTGGCCGGAATAACGATCACCATCCCGTAGGTCTTCAGATCGATCTCCGCCTCACTGCCGCCCGCCGCCACCTCTTCCACCTGCATCCAGCCCGGCATGGCCGGGTCTTTCAGATAATTGATCACCAGCCGGTCAAGCGCCAGGCTGTCATCCGCCGAGCCGCTGGAGGTCATCACCGGTTCAGCCAGATCGATGATGCCCACCTTGAGAGTCTGCATCTCGGTCGATTGGCTGCCGGATGTCTGCCCGCTAAAAGCAAAATAGATCAGGCCGGTGATCAGCAGCGGCGCAGCGAACATCATTCCCAGGGCAAAAAAACTGCGGAAGGAACGCAGCATATCCTTGAAAGCAATCGTAAAGATCTTGTACATACCGCCCTCCCCTAGTCGCGCAGCGCGCGCCCGGTCAGGTGCAGGAAGACCGCTTCCAGGTTGGGCTCCAGGATCTCCACCGAGGTGATGCGCGAACCCGCCTGCGTGGCCGCCTCGAACAGGCGCGGCAGCACCAGGTTGCTGTCCTGCACCAACACAGTCAGTTTGCCGTCCTCAGCGCTCACCCGGCTGACCCCTTCCACCTGCTCCCACAGCGGCAGCACCTTCTCGGAGGTGGTGCTGAGGGTCAGGTCCACGCGGGTCTGCTCGCCCACCAGACGGATCAATTCATCGTGCGTGCCCAGGGCGATCAACTGCCCGTGGTCCATGATGGCGATGTGGTCGGAAAGCTCCTGCGCCTCTTCCATGTAGTGCGTGGTGTAGAGCACCGTCATCCCTTCGCGGTTGAGCTGCTTGACATTGTCCAGGATGGCCCGCCGCGATTGGGGATCGATCCCCACCGTCGGCTCGTCCATGATGATCACCTGCGGCCGGTGCAGCAGCGCCGCACCGATGTTCACACGCCGTTTCATCCCGCCCGAATAGGTGCCGACGCGGTCCTTCTGCCGTTCGGTCAGGCCGATGATCTCCAGCACCTCTTCCACGCGCTTCTTCAAAACCGCTCCGCGCAAACCGTACATCTTGCCCCAAAAATCCAGGTTCTCGCGCGCCGAAAGATCAGGATACAGGGCGATATCCTGCGGTACCACCCCCAGCGCCGCGCGCGCCTGGCCGGATTCCTTGGTCACCGAGTGACCGCAAATTTGCGCATCGCCCTGGTCGGGCGCCAGCAGGCTGGAGAGGACCGAAATGGTGGTGGTCTTTCCGGCCCCGTTCGGGCCCAACAGGCTGAAGATCTCGCCCTTGCGGACGGTAAAATCGATGCCCTGCACGGCTTTCAAATTTCCAAAGCTCTTGTGCAGGCCGCTCACTTCGATTGCATAGGTTGATTCCATGGTTTGCTCCTGGGAATAGACTGGACGGCTAAATTATACTCCAATCACAATCTGGAACGCGGATGCTTTGCGTGCCAGGATCTAACGAATTTATGCAGACTTTTCAAAAGGGAAATCCGTGCCCATCTGTGTTAAGAATCCGATGATGCAAACACCTGCCAAAAAAGGTATAATCATTCCCACAATGCGTAAATTGGAGCTTTGCGATGCACACCCATACTAATTCCGGCGCCTCGCGGCGCCTGATCCTCTCCCTGGCGCTCACCTCGCTCGTCCTGGTGGCCGAGGTGGTCGGCGGAATCTGGACCGGCAGCCTGGCCCTGCTCTCCGACGCCGCGCACGTCTTCATGGACATCTTTGCCCTGGGCCTCAGCTACCTGGCCCTGCGCCTTTCCAATCTGCCGCCCAACGACCGGCACAGCTACGGCTACCACCGTCTGGAAGTGCTGGCGGCCCTGGTCAACGGCGTCAGCCTGGCGGTCATCTCGCTCTGGATCTGGGGCGAGGCCATCGACCGCTTCCAGCACCCCACCGACATCCGCTCGGTGGAAATGCTGATCATCGCCGCCATCGGCCTGGTGGTCAACCTGCTGGTGGCCTTTGTGCTTGGCGGACACACCCACACCCACGCCCCCGGCGAGGAGCACCATGACGACGAGGCCGTCCCCCAGCGCCAGGACCTCAACCTGCGCGCCGCCTACCTGCACGTGCTGGGCGACGCCGTCTCCTCGGTCGGCGTCATCCTGGCCGGCATCCTGGTCTCGCTCACCGGCTGGAAATGGGTCGATCCCGTCATCAGCGTGCTGATCGGCGGCCTGATCCTCGTCTCGGCCTACCGCGTCACGCGCAGTTCGCTGCACATCCTCATCGAAGGCACCCCCGAGGGCCTCTCGGTCGATGCGGTCTCCTCCGCGATGCGCCAGGTGCCCGGCGTGCAGGAGGTGCACGACCTGCACGTGTGGAGCATCTGCTCCGGCAACATTGCCCTCAGCGCGCACGTCGTCCCTGCCGGGGACGGCAGCGATCCGCTCTCTGGCCTGCAGGAAGTGCTGCGCCGCCAGTTCGGCATCCACCACACCACCATCCAGGTTGACCGCGACGGCGGCGGCAACTGCAGCGCCTGCCAGTGATCTTTCAGGGTTTATTAAGCTGAATCTTAACCAAATCCGCTACAATACCCCTTAATAAGGGTATTTTGCCATACCCGCCCTTCACTATGGTAGGAGAGAGCGCATGAAATATCGCATCCTTGCGGGATTATTGGCCGTGGCGCTGGCAGCCGGTGGATTCTTCTCCGTCCGGGCGCAAAGCACCGTCATCATTGACCGCCTGCAGATCGATCTGTGGCCGGAATACGACCAGTCCAGCCTGCTGGTCATCTACCACATTGCTCTGGCCTCTGAGACCAGCCTGCCCGCCAATATCAGCCTGCGCATCCCCGCCCGCGCCGGGGCGCCCTACACGGTCGCCTTTCAGGACGTGGACGGCATGCTGCTCAACCTCGACTACACCACCCAAACCGACGGCGATTGGATGACGGTCAGCTTCGTGGCCCTCACCTCCGTCCTGCAACTGGAATACTACGACCCCGGCCTGAGCGTGGACAACCCCGCCCGCGCCTTCACCTATACCTGGCCGGCCGATCTCCAGGTGCGCAACCTGACCGTGGACCTGCAGCAGCCGCGCACCGCCTCCGAGTTCACCCACACCCTGCAAGGCGGCTCCGCCCAAAACGGCTCGGACGGGCTGACCTACTTTCAGGCCGGCTACGGCCTGGTGGACGCCGGGCACCCGCTGGAGATCTCCTTCTCCTACACGAAAAATGACGCCAAATTGAGCGCCAGCGCCTCGCCGGTCACCGCCATCCAGCCCACCGGCAGCACCGCCTCGGCCGCCCCCCAGGCAGCCTCCGGCGCCGGGACGGATTCCACCCTCGCGGCTGTGCTGATCACCGCCGCCCTGCTGGCGGCTGCCGGGGCGCTCTTCTTCACCTGGCAGCAGCGCAGCCGCCGCCAGGCTGAGGCCGAAGCCGCCGCCTACCGGCGCCACTCCCCGGCCCGCCGCTCGGCGGTCAACGAGGTCGGTTTTGACGAGACCGAAGGCGCGGTCTACTGCGCCCGCTGCGGGCGCCGCGCCGCCGATGGCGACCTGTTCTGCCGCGCCTGCGGCACGCAGTTGAAATAAAGACCGCTCTGCATGTCATTGCCAAAGCGATCTTCCAAAAAAGCAAATCGCCCCGATGCCTACTGCATCGGGGCGATCTTTCTCCCAGACCCGCGACGGTGGTGGTGGCGTAAGTGACATTTCAACCCACGCCCCCGAAGGGGGGCGACCGTTCTGGGGCCTGGCGGGCGGGATCATTGGATGATTTCAATCCACGCCCCCGAAGGGGGGCGACTGATTTGTGCTATGTGCATAATAGCTATATGGTAATTTCAATCCACGCCCCCGCGCGGGGGGCGACTCGTTCAGGGCGATATCGCGGTAGGTGGCCTCATTTCAATCCACGCCCCCGAAAGGGGGGCGACTTATCGGCATTTTCCTGGTTCCTAAGCTTTTCAAATTTCAATCCACGCCCCCGCGCGAGGGGCGACATCATGGAGGGCGACGGCCTGGCCTTTTGGGAGGAATTTCAATCCACGCCCCCGAAGGGGGGCGACGCGCGGGGATTAGCATTGCTGGATCGCCCAATGCATTTCAATCCACGCCCCCGCGCGAGGGGCGACATCATGGAGGGCGACGGCCTGGC
>CAYRHN010000032.1:0-21479 GCA_964424115.1 uncultured Anaerolineaceae bacterium | reverse complement strand
CGATCAAGCTATTTTTCTTCTCTCCCCTATTTCATGAACTAAAGATACAGTATCAGACATTCATAACGTTGACGTCCTCCAGATTCACTGCTATATTACATAAGATGGATTCCAAGACCCGACCTACCGAGGGACGTTTCAAGCGCTTCCTGCGCAGTGAACTGCGCTGGCTTCGGCCTGGCCTGGGGGTCAAACGCTGGCTGCTGGTCATCCTGGCCGGCACCACCCTGATCGGCCTTGGCCTGGCAGTTGTCCTGATCGACATGTACCGCGCCGCGCCCACTGGCTGGGTCTCCGATGTGGTTGCCGCCGTGGCGCTCCAGCCGCTCGAACGGCCGCTGCGCTTCATTATTTTTGGTACACTCGGCCTTATCCTGGTGGGGGTGGGCATTTGGGGCCTCAACCGCGCTCTCATGCGCCCCTTCGTCCGCCCCGGAAAGCCCCTCCTGGACGAGGTCTCTAAATACGCCCGCCGCGGGCGTGGGCCGCATATCGTGGTCATTGGTGGTGGCACGGGGCTTTCCGCCCTCCTGCGCGGCCTGAAGCACCATACCTCCAACCTGACCGCCATCGTCACTGTCGCTGACGACGGCGGCTCCTCCGGTGAACTGCGCCGCACCATCGGCGTTCTGCCTCCCGGAGACTTGCGCAACTGCCTCACTGCCCTCTCCGACGACGAAGAGCTGCTCTCGCAGATCTTCCAGTACCGTTTCTCGGCCGGCGGGGGCGGGCTGGAAGGACATAATCTCGGCAATCTCTTCATCACCGCCCTGGCGGATATCACCGGCTCCTTTGAAAAGGCTGTGGCTGAATCCGGACGCGTTTTGGCCGTCCAGGGGCGCGTGCTGCCCTCCACCCTCCACGATGTGCGCCTGGTTGCAGATGTTCATCTAACTGAGGAAGACCGCGACCTGCAGGTGAAAGGCGAAAGTCAGATCCCCAAGGCGGGCGGCAGGATCCGCCGCGTCTGGCTGGAACCCGATAATCCCCTGGCCTACCCGCCTGCCATCCAGGCCCTCCTCACCGCCGATCTGATCCTGGTCGGCCCCGGCAGCCTCTACACCAGCATCCTGCCCAATCTGCTTGTCCCCGACCTGGCTGCCGCTATGCGCACCAGCCGGGCGATGAAATTCTTTATCTGTAACGTTGCGACCCAGCAGGGGGAGACCGATCATTTTTCCTGCGGCGACCACATCCTGACCATCGAAAAACATCTCGGCGGGCCGCTCTTTGATCTGGTGGTGTGTAACAAGCGCTTCGAGGGCAAACTGCCCGCCGGGGTGGACTGGATCAAACCCGACCCCGGCCTGGAAGAACGCTACCCCACCTACATGGCCAACCTGGCCGACCTCACCACCCCCTGGCGCCACGATTCCGAAGCTCTGGCCCAGACCATCATCGACCTCTTCAACGAACGCACCGGCCCGCTCCCCAACCGCGGGGAGACGAACCCTCAATAATCTTTCCCTCCCTTGGCAATTGTCATTGGGTTGGTTCCCCCTTCCCTTCGGAGGGGGCGGGGGAGACCTCTTCCTTTGCAAAATGTAATGTTTTTCACGGATAAAATGCACATTTTTATAGGGAATGGTATAATGGTTCGGACATATTTACAACCTTACCCATGCTTTCGCATGGTAAACATTTTCCCACAATTCGGAGGACAATATGACAGTCAAAGTTGGTATCAATGGTTTTGGACGCATCGGGCGTCTGGTATTCAAGGCTATGGAACAGCACGCTGCCGGCGAATTGGAAGTCGTCGCCATCAACGACCTGTTCGACGCCAAGCAGAACGCGCACCTGCTGCGCTACGACTCAACCTATGGCCAATATCACGGCACCGTCGAAGTGAACGGCAACGACCTGGTGGTCAACGGCCGCACCGTGCGTGTCTTCGCTGAGAAGGATCCGGCAAATTTGAACTGGGCCGCTTTGGGCGTCGATATCGTCATTGAATCTACCGGCATCTTCACCGATGCCAAGGGTGATCCGGCCAAGGGCAAAGTCGGCGCAAATGTGCACATCGAAAAAGGCGGCGCCAAGAAGGTCATCATCTCCGCTCCCGCCAAGAACGAAGACATCACCATCGTCATGGGCGTCAACGACGGCCTGTACGATCCCAAGAAACACCACGTCCTGTCCAATGCATCCTGCACCACCAACTGCCTGGCCCCCGTCGCCAAGGTGCTCTTCTCCAGGTTTGGCATCGTCAACGCGGTGATGACCACCATCCACTCCTACACCAATGATCAGGTCATCCTGGATCAGGGCCACAAGAAAGAAATGCGCCGCTCCCGCGCTGCAGGCCTGAACATCATCCCCACCACCACCGGTGCCGCCAAAGCTGTTGCCCTGGTCATCCCCGAGCTGAAGGGCAAGTTCGACGGCTTCTCCCTGCGCGTCCCCACCCCCACCGTCTCGATCGTTGACCTGACCATCACCACCGAACGCGCCACTACCAAGGAAGAGATCAACCAGGCCTTCATTGATGCCTCCAAGGGCGAGCTGAAGGGCATCCTGGGCGTCACCACCGGCGAATACGGCGATCCCCTGGTCTCCTCCGACTTCAAGGGCGATCAGCGCTCCTCCATCGTCGACCTGCCCAACACCATGGTGATGGGCGGCAACCTGGTCAAAGTGGTTGCCTGGTACGACAACGAGTGGGGCTACTCCTGCCGCACCGTCGATCTGGCCAAGCTTCTGGCGAAATCGCTCTAATCTGATCTAAAGAAAACACCTATGTCATTGCGAGCGACCGAAAGGAGCGGAGCAATCCCTACCCCAATCATCCGGGGAGATTGCTCCGCCGTTGAGGTGGCTCGCAATGACGTTTTTTAACTGCATTTGATCAAATTTGGAGGAACCTATGTCTGTATTCAATAAAAAGACCATCATCGATATGGATGTCAAAGGCAAAAAAGTCCTGGTGCGCGTCGATTTCAACGTTCCGCTCAAGGACGGCGTAGTTGGCGACGACACCCGCATCCGCGCGGCCCTGCCCACCATCAAATACCTGCTCAAGAACGGCGCTGCCGTCATCCTTTGCTCGCACCTCGGCCGTCCCAAGGGCGGTCCGGATCCCAAGTTCACCCTCAAGCCGGTCGGCGAGCACCTCGCCGCCCTGCTCGGCAAGCCGGTTGCCTTCGCTGAAGACTGCATTGGCCCCGTGGCTGAAGCCGCTGCCAAGAATCTGAAGAAGGGGCAGGTCCTCCTGCTGGAGAATACCCGCTTCTATCCCGGCGAGGAGAAGAACGATCTCGACCTGGCCAAAAAGCTTGCTTCCCTGGCCGACATCTTCATTAATGACGCCTTCGGCACCGCCCACCGCGCCCACTCCTCCACCGAGGGTGTGGCCCGCTTCCTGCCCGCCGCGGCTGGCTTCCTGCTCGAAAAAGAGATCAAGTACCTCGGCGAGGCGGTTGCCAACCCCAAGCGCCCCTTCATCGCCATCCTCGGCGGCGCCAAGATCTCGGACAAGATCGGCGTCATCCGCAACCTGCTTGCCAAAGCTGATAAGATCCTCATCGGCGGCGGCATGGCCAACACCTTCCTGGCTGCCAAGGGCTTCAACATGGCCGATTCCCTGGTCGAAGCCGAAGCCGTGGAGACCGCCAAGGAACTGCTCGCCCTGGGCGGCGACAAACTCGTCCTACCGGTCGATATGGTCATCGCCGACAAGTTCGAAGCCGAAGCCGCGCACCGCACCATCAAGGCCGGCAAAGTGCCCGCTGGCTGGCGCGTGCTGGATATCGGCCCCAAGACCGTCAAGGCCTTCAAGGAAATCCTGGCCACCGCCGGCACCGTGGTCTGGAACGGCCCGATGGGCGTCTTTGAATTCCCCTATTTTGCCAAGGGTACCTTTGGCGTAGCCAAGGCCGTGGCTGCCAGCAAGGCCATCAGCGTGATCGGCGGCGGCGAGTCCGTGGCTGCCATCCAGCAATCCGGCCTGGCCAAGAAGATCACCCACATCTCCACCGGCGGCGGCGCCTCCCTTGAAATGCTGGAAGGCCTTGAACTCCCCGGCCTGGCTGCCCTGCAGGATAAATAAAGTTCTATTCCCTGAAGTAATCGATAACGGGTGGGGATCTCCCGCCCGTTATCTTTTTAACTTGTAATTCCCTTCGCGCCTTCGTGATGAGATTCTTAGATTTTTGCAAATAGTATATAATACTCCTATGAATTCCCGCCTTAAACGCGCCGCGCCCTGGTTTATCCTCGGCACCATCCTTCTCTTCGCCTCCTTCGTCATTGGCGCCTTCCGCGCCCCGCTCTCCGGTGGCTGGGTCACCTCCGGCTCCACCACCACATACGGTAATTCCGGCGACACCACCTACGACAACTCCGGCGAATGGAGCGGTTGGTCGGACGGCTCCGACTCGGGCAGCTGGACAGACGATTCCAATTCCTCCGATTCCGGCAGCTGGGATGACAGCAGTTGGAGCGATTCCGGCAGTTGGGACGACAGCAGTTGGAGTGATTCCGGCAGCTGGGACGACAGTAGTTGGAGCGACTCCGGTAGCTGGTCCGATAACAGCTGGAGCGATTCGGGCAGCTGGTCGGATAGCGGCTCCGACAGCGGGTCCTGGTGAGGTTCTTATGACCATTTTGACCATCCTGGCATTTGTGTGCTTCTTCATCGGCATTGTGCAGCTGCTCACCGGCCCGTCCGAGACGCCTGCCCAGATGCCTGATAAAAAGATCGATTACAATGTGCTTGCCAACCTCATGTCAGTCTTCGATACTTCCCCAACCGGTAAACAGGCCGCCGCTGCCCAGTTCAATAACCCGCCCCCCGCCCCGGAAAGTTTCCGCCGCGTAGCTGCTCAAATGCCCGGCTCTTCATCCGCTCCCTCTAACCCCAACAAACTGGCCTCCATCCAGGTCGGCGACCGCATCCGCGTCCGGCATCCCCAACGCGGCGAGCTGACCCTCTTTGTTGACGGCCGCATCCTTTACCAGGAATTATGGCAAGAAGTCCGCTCCGCCCAATCTCCCTGGGTGCCCACCGGCAACACCTTTGCCGGTTTTTGGCTGGAGACCGGCATCTTCCTGCTCAACTGGCAGAACCGCTTTTATGTACTGGACGAGGCGGTCCCGCTCAGCGACGCTGACATCCAGACCAATTTCATGCCCTACGCCCGCCAGTTTGCCCAGTCCGACCAGAAAGCGGATGTCTATTTTGCCTACCCGCCTGCCAGCTGGCACATGGACGATATTGGCAAGTTCCGCGTCAGCGCTGTGCAAGGCAGCGGCCTGCGCCTGCAGGTTGGCGCGGTCGGGCGCTTCATCCACGCCAGTTCCAGCGAAGGGCGCGGTCTGGTGGTGGAAGATCACCAGGGCGAAGCCCCTGGCGAGGATACCGCCTGGGTCGGCTGGATGGTCAAGGCCGAAGAGATCAATTACTAGCTTTCCGGCTCGCCCGGAAATACATTCCAAGGAGCACAGCCAATCCTGCCAGTGAGAGCAGGCAACCCAGTGCAACCGTGTTCAGGTAGACCACATCCGCCGCGTTGTTCTGGATATGCAGCGCATAGCCGCCGGTCTCGACCGGTAGCGTGTAATCCATGTACTTCACATTCCACAGGTTCAGGTGGCGCATCAGGTCGCTCACCAGCACCCCGGCGGCGCAGACATACTCCAGCGTGAACAGCCTGGTCACCCGCCTGCTGCCCAGGAATTTCTGCAAGCCCACCGCTGCCAGGGCCATCAGGAACACCAGCGGCAGGATCCAGAAACGCGAGGTGACCCGCTCGGCGGTCAGCAGGGGAATCTGCAGCATGAAGATCAGCTTGTAGATGCTCCCCATGCTCAACAGGAACATCACCAGCATCGGTGCGTACAACCGCGCCGCCATCAGGGGCAGCCCCTTCTTCTCCCGCAGCCAGATCCACACCCCAAAACCGCCAAGGAAGGCCAGCCCGGCCCAACCGATGTAGAAATCAAATTCCCACCAACCGATCAGGTGCGTCACCTCGTTGCCGGGGGTCAGGTAATCCATACTGGGCTGAACAACTTGCACCATTCCGCTCAGGAAATCCCCGCTGCTGGCAAAGCCGGTCAGGAATTCGACGTTCAACACCGAAGTGTTCAGCGCAGCCGGCAGGATGCGGAACAGGCTCAGTGCTACCGCGAACAGCATTGCCAGGAAAACGTTCAGTCGCGTGCCGCTGTTGAACAACCAGATCATTCCTAAAAAGATCAGGCACCACACGTACAGGTGAAAAGTGCCCTGGATGAAAATGACCGTCAGCAGCAGCGCCGTCTTCAGCACCCAGCCCCACTGCGCCTTCCCGTCCGGTATATCCAACAGCAGCCAGGCAAACCACGGCAGCAGAAAATAGCCCAACCAGGTGAAATGCCCGATGGCCAGATGGTCGGTAATGCTGCCGTTGAAGTTGAATAACAAGAACAGCAGCGTAAAGGACGCCAGCGAAAGGCTGAATTTTTTCTTCAGTGCCATCAGCCCGCCAAAACCCACCACGTACATCAACAGCGTATTGACCAGGATGAACCGGCTGACATCCATGAACTTGAGCAGGACTGCCTGCGGAGAAAGGAAAATATCCGGGATCGACAGGTAGCGGTCGGTCAGCCCCTTCAATCCCATGAAATCCGAGACATGGAAAGGCGCCTGCCCGCTGACCAGGGCATCCTGCAGCGCGGTCAGGCGCGGCCCGGTGATCACATTCCAATCCCCCAGCGAATAATCGAACTTGCCCCAATCTAGAAAATTTCCCCATAATCCCAACCCAAGGATGAACAGCACCAGCAGGACGATCCAGTTCATCCAGCGGGTCAGGTAATGCTCCTTCGCCTGGAACCAAACCTCCACCAGGTCAACGCAGAAGGCGCGGATTTGCGCAGGGATTTCACTCAACCGTTTTTTCATCAGCGATATACCCAATACCCCTTAAGTATAGCGCATTCCGATCATTTTTCTTTTCCCCTCTATTCTAGCGGTGTTTTTTGGGAAGCCAAGCCTCCCAAAAAACACCGCTTCGATCATTCTTTATTGCTTCATGCGCATTTGCATCGAGAAGCGCACCGCCTGTCGGTACACCTGCTGCACGCGCTCCAGCAGCTCGGGCTGCTGCTCTTCCACCTGTCCCATCACCCCGCTCAGCATCTGCAAGAACTCGGGTGTGACCATCTGCTCATTGGCTTCCAGCAACTTTTGGCGGGCAGCCTCGTCTTCCGCGCTGACCAGTTCGTTGATGAAATTAGCCTCCGGCGGCGGAGCGCTGGCTTTCTCCAACACCGAGAGGATCGTGCCCAGCTTGGCGCTGCGTTCCAGGTTGCCGGCCTTACGCGCCTTGTCCTGTTCCTCATGCACCAGTTCCACGAAGTAATCGTTGACGCTCTCCAGCCCTTCCGCCATCGCCACTTCCACGTCCGGGGCGGCCAGGATCTCTTCCAGGAAAGCCTGGGTTTGTTTCTTTTGCTCTTCCATCGCCGCGTCGATCTCTTTGGTGATCGCCAGGATCTTCTCGCGCAGATCGATCAGTTTCGGTTTGTCGGCTTCAGAGGCCTTTTCTATCCGTCCGGTCAGGATTTGGAAGAACTCGTAGTCCAGCCCGGAACGTGCCATGCTGATCATCGTGTTCAGGTAGACGTCGTTCGGTGCTGCGACCATCATATCCAGCAGCTTCTCGCGGGTCAACCCGGCCTGGCTGGCAGCCTGCAGGTCTTTCATTGCGTTCTGCGCCTGGTCGGATTCGGCTTTCAAACGCTGCCCGACCTCGGTCTTCTCCAGCAGGACGCTCTGCAACTCGGCCAGTTTGCGCGCCGTGTTCTGGTCGCCCTGTCCAAGCGCCATCTGGGCAATCCGCCCCAGCAGCGCAAAGAAATTCATGTCGATCAACGCCTCTTCCTGCTGGATGACTTCCGGCAGACTTTCCGGCGTGGTGCTCAACAGGCGCTGCAGCAGGTTCATCCGTTTCTGCTGCGCCTCCACCATCTCGCGCGTGATCCCGTCCGCTTCCAGGATGCGGTCGATCATCGTTTGCATCGTCAGCATCGTTTGCGGGCGCAGCAGATAGGCCTTGCGTTTTTCGGGCGGCAGCTTATTGGTCACCTGCGTGATCAATGGTCCGATCATGCGTTCCTGCTCATTAAGCGGTAGGCCCAGCTCTGGAGGAAAATAAGTCAGCAGCAATTCTTTTTCCGGGTCGTGATACACAATCGGCGTGCTCAACGCCCCGGTATACCCGCAGCTTTGGCAGCGAGCTACATTCACCGCTCCACTCAGGATCTTCTGCTTGGCCTGCGGATCGGTATTAAGATCGAACAACTGCTGGATTTCGGCCACGATCGGCTGCCGGCAGCGCGGACAATTGGTTTGAGTTTGAGGCATTGCGTTTTTCCCTCGGTCAAAAGTATGCCGCGATTATACCACACCCCCCTCCTCTCCTCCCCTCCCTTCGGGGAGGGACAGGGAGAGGTTCTTCCCTCCTTCAGAGAGGCCCGAGGAGGGTTTCGGGCCGGGGTATAATATCCCCAATGAATACCTGGATCACCCTTGCCATTGTCCTCGTTACCTACGTCGGAATCGCCATCGGCCACTGGCCGCGCCTGAAAGCCAACCGCACCACCATCGCCCTCATGGGTGCGGGCTTGCTGATTGCCACCCGTCAGATCGAGTTCAGTGATATCGGTCGCTTCCTTGACCTGGATACCCTCGTCCTGCTATTCAGCATGATGATCATTAACGCCAACCTGCGCATTGCCGGTTTCTTCAACCTGGCTGGGGGGGCCTTGCTGCGCCTGGCGCGTAATCCGCGCACTTTCCTGGCCCTGGAGATCGCCCTGACCGGCGTACTGAGTGCCTTTTTCCTCAACGATACCATCTGCCTCATGTTCACCCCGCTGGTGCTGGAGATCACCCTGGCCATCAAGCGCAACCCCATCCCGTACCTGATCGCCCTTGCCACCTCCGCCAACATCGGTTCGGTTGCCACCCTCACCGGCAATCCTCAGAATATGATCATCGGCACAGCCTCTGGTCTCAGCTACACGCAATTTGCCGGTGCGCTCACTCCCGTTGCCCTGCTCGGGTTGGGGGGCATCTGGCTGGTGCTGGTTAAGTTTTATCCCTACGATTTCCGCCCGGAGCCTTTCCCGCCCTTGCCCGCTGCCGAATCCGAGATCAACCGTCCGCTGCTGGTCAAAAGCCTGCTGGTGCTGGTCGGCCTGCTGGCGGCCTTCCTGCTTGGCCTGCCCGTCGCCGAAGCCTCTTTCCTGGCCGCCTGCATCCTCCTCTTCACCCGCCGTCTGCATCCCGAACAGGTGTTTGCCGAATTTGACTGGAGCCTGCTGGTCTTTTTCGCCGCTCTCTTCATCGTCACCGGGTCACTGGAAGTGAACGGCATCACCACTCATCTGGCCGGCCTCAGCCAGCAGATGGGCGCCTCCAACATCTGGGCCTTCTCCGGCATCACGGTTGTGCTCAGCAACCTGGTCTCCAATGTCCCGGCTGTGCTGCTCCTGCGCCCGCTGGTGGCCACCCTGCCCAACGTGCAGGCCGGTTGGCTGGTGCTGGCGGCTGCCTCCACGCTGGCCGGCAACCTGACTCTGCTGGGCTCGGTTGCCAACCTGATCGTGGCCGAGATTGCCGGGCGTTGGCGCGTCACCCTCAGCTTTTGGGAATACACCAAGGCCGGTCTGGTGATCACCCTCATCTCTCTCCTTCTTGGGATCACCTGGCTTTCCATCTTTATCTGGAAATAAAATATCACCACCCAGGTGCCGGGCAATTATCCATTTTTCTGTTTTGAAAGATCATTAACCGGGGTTTTTCTTCGCGTCTTCGTGTCCTGCCGATTAAGAATTTAGATCCCCAATCGCGTCCCTGCCTGGCGTCCCTCGAAATTCAGCAACCATTCTTTGCGCCACAGCCCCCCACCGTAGCCGCCCAGTTTACCGCTCGTGGTGATCACCCGGTGGCACGGCACCACGATCGCCACCGGATTGCTCCCATTAGCCGTTCCCACCGCCCGCGACCCGCCCGGTTTTCCCAGACTGACCGCCAAATCATTGTAGGAACGCGTTTCGCCGAACGGAATGTGCACGAGCGCCGCCCACACCTGGCGCTGGAATTCGCTCCCCCCCGCGTCCAACGGTAGGTTAAATGTACGCAGCCTGCCGCCAAAGAAGGCCTTCAACTCCGCTTGCAAATCGTGAAGATAGGGATGCTCGCCGGAATGGAATTCCAGGCCGCGCTGTTCCAGCATGCGCCGCGCCAGCTTCACCCGCTCCGCCTGGTCGGAAAATTCCACCAGGCACACTCCTGTGTCTGTTGCCCCCAGCAATAATTCGCCCAGCGGGGTATTCATTGTGGTCAAGTAACAAGCATTCATCATTCCACCTCAACTCACATCCATATCATAACACGGAAAAGCGGACTTATCTCTTAGCAATTCCTTAGCCGTCCTTAATCACTCCTTTATAACCAGGCGGTATTATAATAACGATCCAACTTTGGAGAGGGGGTGATTTTGGCGGGCGACGCCTGCCAAAATCACCCTTTCCCCGAGAATAATTCTCTTAAAATCCCCCCAAAAAAATGCTTACAACATCCACTTCCCCGGATAAGACCGCCCAAAGCGCATCCAGATGGGTCTGGATCAGCCTGGTTCTGATCCTCCTCCTGGCTGCTTTTCTCCGCTTCTACGATCTGGGCGCCCAGGGCTACGGGAACACCTATTACGCTGCCACCGTAAAAAGCATGCTCACGTCGTGGCACAACTTTTTATATGCCTCCTTTGAACCCGGTGGTTCTGTCACTGTGGATAAGCCGCCGCTCGGTTTCTGGGTGCAGTGTTTCTCAGCGCTGCTCTTCGGCGTGAATGGTTATTCCCTGGCCCTGCCGCAGGCTCTGGCCGGGGTGGGATCAGTTGCCCTGCTTTTCTTTCTGCTGCGCACCCCCTTTGGCAGCGGTCCAGCCCTGTTGGGCTCCTTTGTTTTAGCCGTCACCCCGGTGGCGGTCTCCGCAGAGCGCAACAACACCATCGACGGCCAGCTGGCCTTTGTCCTTCTTCTGGCGGCCTGGGCGCTACTCAGATCCCTCTCCAATGGACGCCTGCGCTGGCTGCTGCTTTCCGCCCTACTGGTGGGCATCGGCTTCAATATCAAAATGCTCCAGGCCTACATGGTTCTGCCCGGCTTCTACCTGACCTATTTCCTGGCTGCCCGGCATGATTGGATGAAACGGATTTTCCATCTGGCGGTTGCCACCCTGCTGATCGGGGTGGTCTCCTTTGCCTGGGTGGCGGCGGTGGACTTGACTCCCGCATCAGACCGTCCTTACATCGGTTCTTCCACAAATAATTCCATGTTCGAGCTGGTCTTCGGGCATAACGGAAGCGAGCGTTTCAGCATGGGCATTGCCGGTTTTGACAGCCCCTCCGCAGGCGCCAATGCTCCGGCCAATCAACCCGCTTTCCAGGGTCCTCCCTCCCAGGATGACCGCCGGCCTCCCAAGGACGGCCAGAACACAGGCATGAACGCCGCGCGCCCCGGCGGGACAAACGAGACCGGTTCTCCCGGTATCCTGCGCCTGTTCCAGGATCCAATGATCAACGAGATCGGCTGGGCGCTGCCCCTCGCTTTGGCAGGGATGGTCATTGCAACCCTTGTTCTCTGGCGCCGGGGTTGGCGCGCAGAGCAAAGCCCTTCCCTGCTCCTCTGGGGCGGATGGCTGATTCCCTGCCTGATGTTCTTCAGTTTCACCTCAGGCATTTTCCATTCTTACTATGTGATCATGATCGCTGCTCCCCTGGCAGCCCTGGTTTGCGCCGGGGGCTGGGCCTTGCTGCGCTTGCGCGAAGAAAAACCCCGTCTGGCGCTTGGCATGGCCGCCCTGCTGGGGACTGCTACCCTGGCCTATCAGATCCTTTACCTGCGCAGCTGGCCGACCTATCTTGGCTGGGTGGTGTTAGCGAGTGGGCTGCTGCTGGCGGTGGCATTCCTCCTGCAATTCCTTAAGAACGCTGCGCGCTGGGCGAACCTGTCTATCTATCTGCTGCTCCTGGTCGCCCTGGTCGCTCCCACCTTGTGGTCTGCCCTCACCACCTTCAATTCCAACTCCAACGGCATGCTGCCAAAATCCGGGCCGCAGTCCAATTCGATGAATTCCCCGGCCAGACCGGGAGATAACACCTCAGACGACGCTTTAATGGCCTATATCCTGGCCAATGCTCCAGCAGAAGGATATTTGCTGGCGACCGAATCTGCCAACGAGGCCGCACCCTTCATCCTCGCCACCGGCCGGGCAGTCCTCACCTTTGGCGGGTTCACCGGCAGCGATCCGATCGTGGATGTTGAGAAATTGGCTGCGCTGGTGAATGAAGGACAGATCAAACTGGTGATGATTGGCCAGTCGCAGCCTGCAGGCCGTGACGGGCAATCCGAGATCTCCGCCTGGCTGGCACAGAACTGCGCAGCGGTCAATTTTGCCACCGCCGGGCAGCAAAATGATCCATCCCGGCCGCCGATGGGAAATCTGCCTCTGCAAAACCAGATTAAACTGTATAATTGTGGCAAATGAAGTCTGGAATGGTTCAGTCAGTTGCCCGAATTAGATCGCTTTTGCCTCCCGCCTTGCGCCAGGCGATTAAATTCGGCTCGGTGGGGGTCATCAATACGTTGCTGGACGCTTTGGTCTATTTCATTCTCACCCGTTGGCTGGGCATGATGAACCAGCAGACCCTCGCCAAGGCCATCTCCTACAGCGTGGGGATGGTCAATAGTTTTTACTGGAACAAAACCTGGACCTTCCGCTCCAAAAAACAGACCACCTTAAGAATGGCAGGACTTTTCATTCTCCTTAATCTGGTCTCGTTGGCGGTCAATGCCGGGATGATGGCCCTCGGCCTGCATGTTCTCCATCTGCCGGAATTGCTTGCCTTCATCCTGGCTACCCTGGCCGCCCTGGGTTGGAACTTCTTCACCACCCGCCGCTTCGTCTTCCACGATCAAACCGGACAGCTTCCGGCGCGCTGATCTGCTACCACCGTTCGTGGTGTACTCGTTCTGCTTTGTATCGTCGGGAAGGTGGTTTCTCCTCAGCCGGATACCCCGCTGCGATGACACAATGCGGAATGATCTCCTCCGGCAATTCCAGGGTTGCTGAAAGGCGTTTCACCCGTTCTTCCACCGGGTAAACCCCCAGCCACACTGCCCCTAATCCAATCGCATGGGCTGCCAGGAGAATATTTTGCGTTGCTGCCGAACAATCCAGCATCCAGTAGTTCTTTTTATACTGTTCCAGGCGCATATCCCCGCACACCACGATCCCCAGCGCCGCCTGGTGCAGCATCTTCCCATAAGGCAGCAGTTCCGCCAGTTCGTCTAGCCGGGCCCGTTCCGTGATCACCAGGAACTGCCAGGGTTGCTGGTTGCCTGCCGAAGGTGCTCTCATCGCCGCCTCCATCAACTGCTGGATCTGCTCTTCGTCCACCGCTTGCGGGGTAAAGGCGCGGATACTGCGCCGGGTCAGGATCGCCTGCAAAGCTTCCATCTTGCCTCCCGAATCAAGGGTATTCATTGGATGGGGCGGCAACCGCCGCCCCATCATTGGATCAATTACTTTAGATTATAAGGGGAGTTTCACCATTTTTGAAGCTCTTGGCACGCAGCGCCTCCAATTGTTTGCGCACTTCCGGCGCCTGGACAAAAAAGGCCTCCAGCGTCTGGCAGCCCTCATAGTCCGGGCAGACCGCGCAGTTCGCCACCCCGCGCTGCGTTCCGCACAGGCGCAGCGGACAGGCGTCACAGTATCCGCCATGCCGCCCCTCGGCCGTGCACCCATCACAGGTCACGGCAGCAATGGTCATGTCCTGTCCATACTGCTCGCGCCACTCCGCCAGCAGTTTCAACTGGGCTTCCTCATCCCCCGACTGGGTTGCCAAATACGCCGGACACACGGCGCAATCCAGCCCACAAAAGGCATACATCGTCGCCATTTTATACACTCCTTACATTGGGATGAATTGATTATAGAATAAAAATTCTAAAATGTCAATCTCTATTCTCTCTCCAACCCGAATTCCCTTCCTTTGGCAGGTCTTTAGAGGATAGATAGTCCCCTCCCCTTTGGGGAGGGACAGGGAGGGGAATCCTTCCGGGGCTTAAAGGATCTCCGCTTCTTCATTCTTCTGCGGTTCGATCACCTTCGCCCCCCGTCCGCGCGCAAATCCTTCCACCGTATATATGAGCAGCCCGACCCAGATCAATCCAAAACCGATCCCCCGCTCCAGCGAGAACGGCTCGCCAAATGCCAGCACCCCCAGGAAAAACTGCGCTGTGGGCGCGATATATTGCAGCACCCCCAGCAGCGTGAAAGGGATACTGCGCGCCGCGACCGAGAACAACAGCAGCGGCGCCACTGTCACCGGGCCAGCCAGTACCAGCAGCAAGTCAATGCCTGTCCCCAGGTGTCCAAACGCACCCGTTCCGTTGACCTCGCTAAAAATAAGGAACGCCACTGCCGGAAGAAACAAGAAAGCCGATTCCAATGTCAGGCTGTGCAGCGGACCCAGCGGCGCCAGGCGCTTGATCAACCCGTATAACCCAAAACTGAAAGCCAAGACCAGGCCGATCCACGGCACCCCACCGGTGGTCACCGTCAGGTAGATCACCCCCGCCGCCGCCAACCCGATCGCTGCCCATTGGGCCGGGCGCAGATGTTCTCTCAAGACGGTTGCCCCCAACAGGATATTGATCAGCGGATTGATGAAATAACCCAGGCTGGCTTCCACCACATGCCCCGAGTTAACCGCCGCAATATACACCCCCCAGTTGACCGCCAGCATCACCGCTGCCAGGAAGTAGATCCCCAGCGTGCGTCCGCCGCGCGCCGTCTGCCGGAATTCGCGCCATTCCCGCCGCGCCAGAACCAGCCCCACCAGCAGCACCAGCGACCAGTCGATGCGGTGTGTCAGCATTTGCAGTGGCGGCACTGCCTTCAAGATCTTAAAGTAGATCGGGAAAGTCCCCCACATAATGTACGCCGCCGCTGCGGACCATGCGCCACGTTTCATAGATCCATGAATCCTTTATGATTTTCTGTATTTTAACCGCTTTGTGGAGGAACGTATATTTCTTATGGCAGGCCGTAAACGAACATCCGCCCATCCAACGTCGCCAGCAGCAGCCGGCTGCCGTCCGCAGAGAGCGCCGCGCCTGCCAGCGGAGCGCCCGGCCCTTGCAAGCGGCTCAGCGGCGTCCCTTCGGGCGTATAAAAGCGCACCAGCCCTTCCGGCCCGCCCGCCACCCCCAGCCCCTGCCCAGAGGGGAGGAAAAAGATAAAATCTGCCCAGCTGTCAAACTCAAAGCTGTACAACAACGCCCCGCTGGACGCCCGCCAGAGGTTCACCCGCCCGTCGGAAGATCCACTTGCCAGCAGGCTTCCGTCCGGCGAATAGACCAGCGCGTACACGCTGCTGTTGTGGCCTTGCAGGGTAAATTCCAGCGAACCATCCAGTACATTATAGATTTCCACCGAACCGTCCACGAACGCCCCTGCCAGGTGCAGGCTGTCGGGCGAGAAGGCCGTCCGCAGCACCGACCGCCGCCCCGATTGTAAGATCCGCTCCGGCCCGGCATTTTCCGGCGGAGAGACCCGCCACAAGCGCAGCGTGCCGTCTTGTGACCCGGAAGCCAGCAGCCGCCCGCTCGGCGCAAAAGCCACGGTCCAAACCCAATCGTTATGTCCTTCCAACACGTTCAACCGCTGCCCATCGGATGTGCGCCACAGTGAGATGCGGTGGTCGCCGCCTGCCGAGGCCAGCAGGCTGCCGTCTGGAGAAAAAGCGGTGGCAAAGATCCAGTTGAAGGCCCCCTCCAGGCGCAGGTCGGAGCTTCCGTCATCCGTCTTCCATAATTCCACCCTGCGGTTTAACCCCGCCGCTGCCAGTCTTCCATCCGGCGAAATGGCCGCGCTGGAAAAGCTGCCCAGGAAACCGGGCAATTCGGCCTTCTCTTGCGGCGTTTCCCCGTTCAGCGCCCAGAAGCGCACAGTCCCTGCCTCTGGCGAGGAGGCTGCCAGCCAACTACCATCTGGGCTGAACACTGCGCTGATAGCTCGCCCATCCAGGCTGATCTCCGTGTAAGGCAGCGCCGCCCATTGATATTTCTTACTTTGCTCCACCAGCTTCTTGGTGGTAGGCAGTTCCCACAACCGCAGCGAACCATCCTCTGCCGCTGTCAAAAGCGTATGCCCGTCTGGAGAGAAGACAGCTGCCCAAATGGACGTCTCGTGCGCCTGGAACTCGCGCAGAAAATCGCCGTTGGCAGCCAGCCACAGGCGCAATTTTCCATCCGCCGAAGCCGAGACGATCAGCCCACCGTAGCCGTTTTCAGCCGTTGCCGGGGAATAGGCAGCGCTGAAGATCTGCGTCTTATGCCCGTACATGGTGCGGTAAAGCTTGCCGGTTTTCACCGTCCATACCCGCACGATTCCATCCCCGCCCGCCGAAAGCAGGTATTGCCCGTCGCTGGTAAACGCCAGCGCGCGCACGGCCTGTTCGTGTGCGATCACATTCATCTGCGGCTTCCCGGCCGGTTTGTCTCCCTGTAACTCCCACACCATCACATTGCGGAAATCGCCCATCGCCAGGCGGCTGGAATCCGGCGAGAACGCCACCGAATAGATCGCCCCGCCTCCGCCTTCCAATTCGAAGGCGCTGCGCGTGTACTGCCCTACCCGCCAGCCCATCACCCGCCCGTTCTCCAGCCCGGCAGCCAACCAGCGCCCATCTGGCGAAAAAGCCAGGCAAGCCGGGCGCGCTGGCGTCTGGATGGTCAGCAATTCAGCATAATTGCCGGCATCATACAGCAGGATTGCCTGGCGCGTTCCAAGCGCCAGCGTCTTACCATCCGGCGAGAGCGCCAGCCGCCCCACCTCGCCGCGCCCCCAGGAATTAAGCAGGCTCACCTGCTCCAGGTTGCCGATCCCCAGGGTCGGCAAGGGGGAACCGGTCGGCGGGGTGAGCGAGATGGTTGTGGGGGTCAGCGTGATCGTGGAGGTGGGCGCCGCGGTTGGCAGGTGGCGCGGCGTGGGGCTGCCTTGCAGCTCGGTTGCCGGCTCGGTGGGCGTCTCTGCCACCCGGTTGACCGCTGTCAGCGTTGCGGCAGCTGAATCCGGCCGATACTCCTCCCCGGGACGTAAACAGGCGCTCAGCACCGCCAGCCCGCACAAGATCGCGGGCAGCCAGCGCCAACGCCTCACAAATAGTCCTTCAATTGCCGCGCGCGCCGCGGGTGGCGCAGGCGGCTGAGCGCCTTGCTTTCAATCTGGCGGATGCGTTCGCGCGTCAGACCGAACTTTTGCCCCACTTCTTCCAGGGTGTACGAGCGCCCGTCATCCAATCCAAAGCGCATACGCAAAATGCGCGCCTCGCGCGGCGGCAGCGTGTCCAGCACTGCTTCCACCTTCTCGCTCAACAGGCGCGAATAAGTTGATTGCATCGGACTGGGCGTCAGCTGGTCTTCCACAAACATCCCCAGTTCCGAATCTTCATCCTCGTCATTGATCGGGCTTTCCAGCGAAAGCGGCAGCCAGGAAACTCGCACCATCCAATCCACTTTGTTTGCCGGAACGCCGATCGCGTCTGCCAGCTCTTCATTGGTTGGCGCACGCCCCAATTTCTGTTCCATTTCATGCGTCTGCCGGTAGAGCTGGCGAATGCGGTCCACCATGTGCACCGGCACGCGGATCGTACGGCCCTGATCGGCGATCGAGCGGGTGATCGTCTGGCGAATCCACCAGGTGGCATAAGTGGAGAAGCGGAAACCGCGCTGGTATTCGTATTTTTCCACCGCCTTCATCAGACCCAGGTTCCCCTCCTGGATCAAATCCAGGAACGGCACTCCGCGCCCCATGTAACGCTTGGCAATACTCACCACCAGGCGGGTATTGGCTTTGATCAGATGATCGCGAGCCAGCAGGCCCTCTTCCACCTGATTTTCCAGCTCTTTGCGCCGCGGCGGTTCGCAGGTTTTGCCCAGCTCCGCCAGCTTATGGCGTGCGGTGCGCCCGTCATCCACCTTGCGCGCCAGGTCCAGTTCTTCTTCCCCGTTCAAAAGCGGCACGCGCGACATCTCTTTCAAATACAATCCGATCGTGTCGTCGCTGGAGATCGGGCTCAGGTCGCTGTAAGTTTCGGCCTCATCCGGGAAGATTTCTTCCTCGTCATCAAAAGGTGTGGAAATATCCTGGTCAAAGATATCCACTCCCCGCCGGCGCAGCGCCAACACGATCGCATCCAGCCGCTCCGCATCACCAGAGATATCCGGATAAATTTCGATCAGGTCTTCCGCGGTCAAATAACCCTGCACATCTGCTTTTTCAAGCAGCATGGATAAAATTTCAGTATTTCGCCTGTGCCTGCCCGGATTTGCCAAGGAAACCTCCCTGAAGCATGGAACGATTGTAGAATTTCGGCTCCAGATTGAAGCCGCGCCAGTTACGCTGTGTCGAACTTGATCCCAGCGCTTACGTGCTCACATGTTCTGACGTTCAGATCTTCACCGCACACCGTGCATAACCCCTTGCAATCTTCCTTGCACAGAGCCTTGATCGGCATTTCGGTGATCAGATATTCTCGCACCAGCGGTGCGAGGTTGATGTTGCTGTCTTCCGAAAGTACCAGGTTGGATTCGGTGACAGCATTGGGCTTAAAGGCGTACAACTCGCTGAATGAAGTGTGCAGAGGTTGGATGAACTCGGTCAGGCAGCGCACGCATTCAGCATGCACCGCTGTATCCACGGTCATCTGAACCAGGATGCCTTGCGGCGTGCGGGTCAACCGCACCACCCCCTTAAAATCGCTGACCGAGAAATCCTCGGCCAGGTTGAGAGACGGGAACTCGAAATGAATATCCCGGCTGGTTCCAATCGGAGTGTTGAGTAAAAATCCAACATTAATACGTAAAGGAAAACGGGAGTTACCAGTGGACATAGAACAGGGCCTGTTTAAATCCAAAAAACTTAACCTAACAATAAAATCTTACAAAGCCGATATGATATATAATGAACGGTGTTATTATAGCACACACTTTCCATCGCGTCAAGTTTTTATGAATTTATTCATATAAATAGGACTCTTTGAATGACAACCCTCTTGCTTGCCTCCAACAATCCCGGAAAACTGGTCGAAATGCAGGAACTGCTGGCCGATTTGCCCATCCAACTGTGCCTGCCGGTTGATCTCGGCCTGCGCCTGGATGTAGAAGAACACGGCCGCACCTATGCCGAGAATGCCGCCCTCAAGGCACGCGCCTTTTGCCTGGCCGGCGGGCTGCTCACCCTGGCCGACGACTCCGGTCTGGAAGTGGACGCCCTGGGCGGTCAGCCCGGCCTCTATTCTGCCCGCTATGCCCCGCCCGGCTTTCAGGGTAAGCCGGACGACGCCACCCGCCGTCACTACCTGTTGGAACGCTTGCAACACCTTCCCCGCCCATGGACGGCCCATTTCCACGCCGCCATCGCCATCGCAGTGCCGGGGAGAAAAGAGCCCCGCCTCCATTTTGCCGAAGGTGATTGCTTTGGCGAGGTTATCCCGCAAGAACGCGGCAGCGGTGGTTTTGGCTACGATCCCATCTTCCTCCTCCCTGAACTAGGCCTGACCATGGCCGAGCTGAGCTCCAGCGAGAAAAATCGCCGCAGCCACCGCGCCCGCGCCATCACGGCTGCCCTACCCCTGCTGAAAGACCTGCTTTCCACCCCGTAACGCAGGCTTCGGATTGAATATCCCCGGATTCATCACGTCGGTTGACTTTCCCCCGCAATCCATATATGATAAGAGCAGGCCCCTGGTCTGTTCATCCACCAAATATCTTTTCCGCTAAGGCAGGTTATTTTGTTCCCCTCAAGACGCACCCGTTCTTTTGGGATTTGTACCTCCGTTTCTCTGGCGCTGGTTATGTTCGGATTGGCCGCCTGCGCTGCCCCCTCTGCCACGCCCATTCCGCCCACTCCAACGCTCCCACCCACCTCCACCCGCGCCCCCCTGCCGTCTACTTCCACCCCCACCGCCACGCCCTTACCCCCCACCCTCACCTGGACCCCCTCCCCGCAAGCTACCGCTACCCTGCGCCCGTCTGCTGCCACCTCCACCCCGGCCGTTTTCCGGCGCACCCTCCAGTTGGCCGATCCGTACCTCTACGGCGACGATGTTCTGGCATTGCAGCTCCGCCTGCTTGACCTGGGTTATGACCAGGTCGGGGAGGCCGACGGCATCTTCGGCGGCAATACCCTGAGAGCGGTCAAGGAATTTCAATCTTCCCAGGGATGGTATGTGGACGGCATTGTCGGCGCGTTTACCTGGCAGGTCCTCTTCGATCCTGCTACCGTATACGAAAAAGGCCATTTGAACAACGACCGTGGACTGACCGATACCGTCACCTGTGCCTACGACGACCTGTGGATGAGCCTGATGAGGAACCTGGCGGTAGCCGATCCTCACAATGCTTATCCGCAGCAAACCCTCAAGGTCTTCGAAGAAGAGGATGCCCTGTGGGTCAACGGACCCTGGGCTGCCGGCGGCCTGGTTTGGGACCAGGAGACCATCGGCGATTTCTATGCCCCCGACACCGGGGATTTCCTTGTCGGGCGCGATCCGGATGATTACGAGATCAAATACCAGTGGCGCCTGATGGACCTGCTCTACTGGGAACCCACGGTCTATGCAATAGCCGAAGTGGATCACCGCTATTGGATCCTCGACCACCAGGGTCTCGTCTACGTGGTGGAACCTGCCGATCCGCCGTATGTCGCGGCGCAATATTATTTTGACGACAATATCCACCACTTGCTCCTGGTGAATGATAAGGTCTGGGCCACCGGCGACAAAAACCTCTACCAGCTCTCTCCGCAAGACGGTTCCATCCTGCGCACCACCCAGGGCTCTTATGATTCGATGGATTTCGTGAACGGCAAGTTGTGGGTCTATTCCTGGTCTGAAAAAGGCTTGGTGGAAATTGATCTTGACAGTGGCGATCCGTTATCCGTCCACAAATTCGAGATCAACGGTTGGGATGGCTGCTTCGACGGCAAGAACTTCTGGTATATCGAATTCTTCGAAGGGATGATCCAGCGCGTGGAAGTGTTCCCCTGAGCCATTTCTCGAACCGCTATTCAATTCTGGAGGCACCCATGTTACGCAAACTCTATTCGGCATTGATCTTGTTCTTGATCCTCTGTTTGGCTGCGGGATGCGCCACTCCTCCAGCGGCTAACACCCCTCTTCCCAGGGTAGAGGCCACCCTCACCGCGCGCCCGCCCAAACCCACCCGCCCCCAGCCCACCGAAAAGCCTACCCGCCCGCCCTTACCCACCAAGACCCCCCAGGCGGCCAAACCATCCCTTACCCCACAACCCCCCCCCCCCCCCCCCCCCCCCAACCCCCCCCCCAAAATTCAACCAGGGGGGCCACATGCGGGGGGCGTTTTCCCGCGCCGCTCCCGTGCAAGCGTGGGGA
>CAYRHN010000031.1:0-22948 GCA_964424115.1 uncultured Anaerolineaceae bacterium | reverse complement strand
AGTTCGCATGGATTTCTTTTCTGTCACCTCTCAAGGTGGCAACTTAGGTTAATTATGCTGAAACTCCCGCGCGCGCTTCAGATTGTCTTGTTTGCTTTGCTCCTGGCAGCCTTGCTGGTCAGCTTCACTATTGTCCTGCGCAACGTCATGCAGGATAACACCATCGGAATGGATTTCAGCATTTACTGGACTGCCGGACGGGCGGTCTTCCTGGAGCAGCAGAGCCCTTACAGCGACGAACTGGCCTTGCAGAACCAGCTGCGCGTGCTGCGCCGCCCCTCCCGGCCCGACGAAGACCAGATGGCCTTTGCCTATCCGCCTTATGCCCTGCTGCTCTCCATCCCCACCGTTTTCCTCAATTTCGATTACGCCCAGGCGGGCTGGATGGTCTTCAATATTCTGGCCTTGGTGTGCGCGGTGCTGATCATCGCGCCTCGAAATTTCGCCATCGGCATCCTGGCAGTACTTTTCCTCTTCCCGTTCACCTTTGGCATCCTGATGGGAAATTACGTCGTGCCTATCGCCGCCATTTTGCTGCTGGCGTTGGGCACACTGTCCCTGGATCAATTTAGCCTTTCACCAGCCCGGCAGATCGGGCTGGGGCTGCTGCTGGCCTGGGTCACGGTGAAACCTCAATTTGTCTGGCTCTACCTGGTCTTTATTGCCATCTACGCCCTGCGTGCGCGTTACTGGAAGCTGTTGATCGCCTTTGCCTGCGGAGCTGCGCTCTTCCTGGCAATCTCTTTCGTCTTCGTTCCCGGCTGGCCGTCGCTCTGGCTGGAGCGGATGGGTAAGTATTCTGCTTATGTGCAGTCTTATCCAATGGCCACCCTCCTGCTCAAATCCTTCCTGCCCCTCCCGGCGGCTTACCTGCTCAGCGGGATCCTCTTTGCCGGGCTGCTGGCGCTGACCGCGGTCTTCTTCCGGCGTTGGTGGCAGAATCAATTGCCCCTGATCGATCTTTTGCTATGGTTGGGCCTGGTCACCTACCTGTTTCACCCGCGCAACGTCTCCTATTCTCAGATCGCCTTTCTGATTCCTTTCATCCTCTGGCTGCTGCAAGCAGGGGGCTGGAAGCACCCGCGCGTTTGGATCTCCTGGCTGGCAATGATCGTGGTCTCGTGGCTGGTGCTGGCGGTGACCCTGGCCCAACCGGAGAACCTGCTGCTGGATGAGCTGCGCCTGGCCTTCTTTGCCCTCTGGATGTTGTGGTTCTTCCTCCATCGCCTGAAATCCCCCTACCATGCTATTCCGCAAGGGAGCAAGCCGTGAAAGCCAGCCTGGACCGTCTGCCGCCCCTGGCCCGGGGTCTGTTGATGGCCCTGGCCGTGCTGCTTCTGTGGGGCTTGCTCACCCTTGGCCTGCGCGCCGCCCTGGGACGCATCACCCTCGGCGCCGATTTTTATATCTACTGGCATTCCGGGCGCGCCGCCGTGTTGGAAGGAAGAAATCCCTACGACCCGGAGGTGACGGCTGAGATCCAGCGCGCTATCCTGGGGCATG
Organism: uncultured Anaerolineaceae bacterium; assembly: GCA_964424115.1. GTDB lineage: Bacteria > Chloroflexota > Anaerolineae > Anaerolineales > Anaerolineaceae > CAYRHN01. The sequence continues at coordinate 21,445 of CAYRHN010000031.1, read as the reverse complement.
AAGCCCTGCCCGGGGAGGATCAATTGGCCTTTGCCTACCCGCCTTTCGCCCTCCTTCCGGCACTGCCGTTCCTTTTCATGCCCTTCGATTGGGCGCAGTCCGGCTGGATGGCCTTCCAGCTCCTGGCCATCTTCTTTGCCGCCAGATTGGCTATGCGCAAAGCGCCGCCCTGGATGCTCCCCGCTGTCTTCCTCTTCTACCCTTTCTTCTTCGGTTTGCTGCTCGGCAATTTCGATGTCTTTGTCACCGCCATCCTCCTCTCCTTCTATGCCCTGGTCCTGCGCCCCGAGCCGCCCGACCGCACCGCCCAGGTGCTGCTGGGCATTGGCCTGGTCTGGGCTGCCTGCAAACCGCAGTTCGCCTGGCTGCTTTTAGCCTTTGCCCTCGATCTATCCTTCCGTAAACACCTTCGCACCTTGTGGATCAGCTTCCTGGCCGCCATCCCCACCTTGCTTTTGGCCGCTTTTATCATTTACCCGGATTGGATAAATGCATGGGTCAATCAAGTGCTGCTCTACCCCAGCTACACCCAAAATGTGCCCACCCTGGCGCTCCTCCTCAACGCTTTCCTTCCCTCCGATCTCAGCGCTATCCTGACCGGCGCAGCGGCCTTCCTCTGCTTGCTGCTCATTTTCCGCCTCGGACGCAAATGGTTTCAAGGTCGTTTGCCCGCCATCACCCTGCTGGGTTTTCTGGGGACGATCACTTTCCTTTTCCAACTGCACAGTATGGCCTATGACCAGATGGTCATGTATATTCCATTCCTGCTGTGGGCCGCGCATTACGCCTCCAGCCGCCGCGCTACCGCCCTGTGGTGGGGCTTCTTCCTCTTGCTCTCCTGGGTTTGCTTCTTTCTCGGCCTCTCCATGCCTGCCCTGGATACCCTGCCGGTGTTGTTCTTTGCCCTCTGGTGGGCAGTCAGCGGGAGGAAGGGAACAATATCCCTGTAAAAGGAGAAACGATTGGTATTTCCCCTTGTCGCTACGGAATTAAGCAAGAAATACGATTCGTTCTTGGCATTGGCCCCGGTTTCCTTTATTCTAAATGCGGGAGAGATCACAATTCTATCCGGGCCAAACGGGTCTGGAAAAACAACTTTGCTCTCATGCCTATCTGGTCTCATCCGTCCATCCAGCGGCACGGTTACCGTCGCAGGATTTGATCTGTATCGGGATGAAGTTGAAGTCCGCCGCCGCTTAGTATTTGTTCCTGATGTTCCCCGTTTTTACCTGGAATTGACCGCCTGGGAACACCTGGGTTTCGTTGCTATGGCAAACGAGGAAACACAAGATTTCGATCAACGTAGCGAAAAATTGCTCCGTAATTTTAACCTGTGGGAAGCAAAAGATAATTTCCCTCACCATTTCTCGCGCGGCATGCGCTTAAAATTAGGCTTGGCACTTGCTCTGATCCGCAAATTCGATGTACTTCTTCTGGACGAACCAACTTCAGCGCTTGATATGGATGGGGTTGAAGCCTTAATGAACGAATTACAGGCTTTGCGTGAAAAGGGAACGACCATCCTAATATCCACTCATGACCCAAATCTAATTGACAAATTGGGGGATCGACGCCTGACCATCCGCCAGGGTGTCATAGGAGAAAATAATTGAGGGCTGTTCATTGGTTACGCACTCAACAAGAAGCCCACGAACTAAGGTATTGGTTATCTTATTTGGCTTATGATTATCGCGATCGTTCGTTCAGTAATCGGATTTACCTGCTTTATCTGATCCTGTTCTTTTCCGTCTGGATCTTTGTTACATTGACCCTCTTTGCTTCCGGCGGCAGCGCTTTTTTACGCGTGCTAAACCCAGCCGATCCGGCGCGCGCGGCGACCTTGCTTGAGGTCTTCCTGCTCGCTATTTGGAGTATCTATACCTTCTGGGAATCCACGAAACGCAGCCCTCTTGTTTTTTCAGAAGAAGATGCAGCCTTGATCTGCCAGATGCCCGTTAGCCGTCCCCACGTTACTATGCGCTGGTTTCTTATGCCCTGGTTGGAAAGCGCGATTCCGTTCTGGCTGATAGCGATCACGCTTGGATTTTCCATTGCAGAAATTACTATGCCAGGCGCCATGAACGCCAGCCGTATTTTCGAGTATGCCGGGTACGGACTTCGTGCCTGGTTTGCCGCCATCCCCATTCACCTGGCACTTTTTTCAATGCGCTGGGTGATGGGTGTTTACCGCTTACAAAAAGATATTGAGCGACCCTGGTTAACCTGGTTGGCGATCCCGGTATGGGTCATTTTCTTCTCGTTGCTTTTGATCCCGCTCGCTGTGAGTGCTCCTGCCCTTATACCCTGGAACGATATTGCCAAATGGGTCCTCTATCCAATCCAGGCAGGCTTTGGAAAAGGCGAGCTGCTAATTTCCTTGTTAGCGAGCCTGCTGTTTGCATTCGCCGTGCTAGGAATGATCTACCGCGTAAGCCGTACCTTAAGTTTGAGCCGCGCAGCGCAGGAGACCCGGGAGGTTGAGGAGATCCATTCGGCATCTCGATATGGGTTTACAACTTATGCCGAACAGCTGAAAGCCCAACATCGACTAGAAGGAGAGCGAAAGCCTTTCAACCTGCCTGCTCCACCAGGAGCCGGGATCCTGATTTGGAAAGATATCCTCCAATCGCAGCGCTCCTTCCGGCTGTCGACCTTGTTTGTCTGGTTTGCAATGTTTGGCGTCATGCTTACCTTCTCGTATCTTCCCGATCTCAGCAGCCGCGCATTTGCGATCGCTATCTGGGTTATTCAGATCGGGCAGGTATCTGTAATTCGGATACGCAGCGATCTTGCCTGTTGGTGGTTAATCAGGCAGCTTCCAATTTCATACAAGAAATTCCTCCTTTTCGAGCTCAGTCCAGTTTTTCTCTTATCTGTAATCATGAGCTTGACTGGATTGATCCTCGGTGCAGTGCTTTTCAAACTACCAGTAGATGGACTCGTTATATTGGTTCCGGGGATTGTCGCTGGTGTTGTTGGAATGGCGAATTATCAAGTCTTCAAGCGATCTCGCTGCGATCTATTAATCATTGGATCCGTACCTGCGCTGAGAGCAGAAGGTGTTTTTTACGGTCTTATTCTTGCGATTGTTCCTTTTCTGATCCAATCTCTCATTTCCGGGTATATTGGCTTCGTTTCATCGATCCTCTTGAGCCTGGTGTTTGGGATGGCAGCCTTCGATCTGGTTGTCCGTTCCTACCGCAATATCGGCTCCCCCTGATAAATCTTCTATTTCTTTTCAGACGAAATCCTCTGCCCCCTGGCGTAAATTCGCCTGATTCACAGTAAAAAATCCTGTTGCCTTTCCACCCACTTTGCACTACACTAATAACATGGATTACGACAGGCACATCTTCCTTGGTATTGACCCCGGCGCAATGGCCGGGCATTACAAGCGCACTTTCACCTATGCCGCCCTGGATTCCTCGCACCGCATCCTCACCGTTGCCTCCGGCGACCTGGCGGATGTGCTGGCCTATGCCGGAAACCTGACCGCCGCCCTCGCTGCTGTCAACGGCCCTGCCAGCCTGAACCGCGGGCTGCAGCCCGCCCTGCCCAGCCTGCTGCCGGACGGCTCCCCCAAACCCACCCGCATGCGCCAGGTGGAACACGACCTGCGCACACGCGGTTTGCACGTCCCCGCCACCCCCGGTGCGCTGGAGGCCTGCCCGCGCTGGATGACCGCCTGTCTGCACCTGCATCAACAGCTGCGCGCCGCCGGTTTCCTGCCCTACCCGGCCGATGAAGCCCCCCGCCAGGTATTGGAAACCCAGGCCGAAGCGCTCTACGCCGCCTGGACCGGCAGCAGCGCGCCCATGCCCGCCTCTTCGCTGGAAGGCCGCCTGCAGCGCCAGCTGGCCTTGCTGGAACAGCGCATTCCGGTTCCGGATGCGATGAACTTCTTTGAAGAGATCACCCGCTACCGCCTGCTGCACGGCGCGCTGCCTTTCAATAAATTACATACCCAATCGGAGTTGAATGCCCTGGCGGCGGCCGCTGCTGCCTGGCTGGCTGCCCACGAACCCGAAAAGCTCCACCCCTCCGGCGACCCCGCCGAAGGCGTGATCTATATTTAACGCCAGTTCGTAATCAGTTTCGATCAAGAATAAAGCTCCATTACATCCATTATTTGATTCAGTCCGGGGTGCTTGGCACCCTGACTGCACGAAAAATAACTTGATTTGCACTCCCCGGCGCACTGTGATATCATACAAATATTATCTTATTTGTACAGGAGCGCTTTATGAATTTTAAGATGTGGGCCGCTGCCCTCAAAGGCATTCCCCGCCTGGAAAAGAACGAATGGGACAGGCTGGATGTCATCTCGCGCTGGCTGATCTCCACCCGCGCTGCAGTGCTGATCATGACCTTCCTCTCCCCCGCTATCGCTGCCCTGCTGGCCGTGCGCGACGGCAAATTCGACTGGGGCAATTACCTGCTCGTCACCCTCGGCCTGGTCTTCGCCCATGCCGCCAACAACCTGATCAACGATTACACCGACCACAAACGCGGCGTGGACAAGGGCAATTACTACCGCACCCAGTACGGCCCGCAGCCGCTGGAAGACGATCTGATGACCGTGCGCCAGTGGTTGGGTTACACCGCCGTGACCGGCCTGATCGCCGTGGCCGCCGGTTTGCCGCTGGTAATCCAGCGCGGCCTGCCCGCCCTGCTGCTCATGCTGGTCGGCGCGCTCTTTGTCCTCTTCTATACCTGGCCGCTCAAGTACATCGGCATGGGCGAGATCGCCGTTCTGCTCATCTGGGGCCCTCTGATGATCGCCGGCAGCTATTTTGTCATCACCGGGGTCAACGATTGGAACACCATCCTTAAAGTAGCCCTGATCACCCTGCCTTATGCCCTCGGCCCGACCACTGTCCTCTTTGGCAAGCACATCGACAAATCCGCCGCCGACCGCGCCAAGAAGATCTACACCCTGCCGGTGTTGATCGGCGAGACTGCCGCGCGCTATGCCGTGCTGGTCATGTTCGCCCTGATGTACCTGCTGGTCATTCTCTTTGTCATCCTGGGCTACTTTGAACCGTGGATGCTGATCGTCCTGCTGGCGGCGGCCTTCCTGCCCCGTCCGGTCAAGATGTATCTGCAACCGCGCCCCAAGGAAGAACCGGCTGGTCTGGAGCCTGGCATCTGGCCGCTGTGGTTCTCCGCTGCTTCCTTCTACCACAACCGGATCTACGGCCTGCTCTTTGGATTGGGATTGATCCTGCAAATTATCTTCTAAATCCTCTCGAACGAGGATAAAACGGATATCCCAGATGGGCACGGATCGCTGCAAAAACGATCCGTGCCTTTCTCATAAATCCGTGTTCCATTCTTTTCTTCTTTGACGTTATAATAGGAACACTTTACTTTTGCGAGGTTCCTTATGTTTGATATCAATCTGCTCCGTGAAAATCCCGACCTGGTGCGCCAGGCCCTGCGCTCCCGCCAGGACAACCCCGCGGTGGTCGACCAGGTGCTGGCTTGCGACACGCGCCGCCGTGCCCTGATCCAGGAAGTGGAAACCCTCAAGGCCGAACGCAACAACGTCTCGCGCGAGATCGGGCGGATGAAATCTCCCGAAGAGCGCCAGGCCAAGATCGAGCAGATGCGCCTGGTCGGCGACAAGATCGACGCCCTGGACAAAGAACTGGAAGCCATCCAGACCGAACAGGACGGATTGATCGCCGCCATCCCCAACCTGCCGCTGGAAGACACCCCCTACGGCGTAGACGACAGCCAGAACATTGTCCTGCGGGTCAACGGCTCCATTCCCGAATTCAATTTTACCCCCCTCCCGCACTGGGAGCTGGGTCAAAAGCTGGGCATCATCAACTTTGAGCAGGGCGTCAAGATCACCGGCTCGCGCTTCTACGTGCTTTCCGGCGCCGGCGCCCGCCTGCAGCGCGCCCTGATCGCCTGGATGCTCGACCTGCACATCCGCCAGGGTTACACCGAGAAGTATACCCCCTTCATGGTACGTGAAGCCACCCTCTTCGCCTCAGGGCAGCTGCCCAAATTCGTCGATAACCTCTACCACGACCACGAAGAAGACCTGTGGATGGTCCCCACCGCCGAAGTGCCCCTCACCGGCCTGCACAGCGACGAGATCCTCGAGGAGAACCGTCTGCCGCTGCGCTACACCGCCTATACCCCCTGCTTCCGCCGCGAAAAGATGAGTGCAGGCAAAGATGTGCGCGGGATCAAGCGCGGGCACCAGTTCGACAAAGTAGAAATGTATATCTTCTGTAAACCGGAAGATTCGATGACCGAACTGGAAAAGATGCTGGCCGACGCCGAAGCCGTTTGCTCCGGGCTGGGACTGACCTACCGCATCAAGCGCCTGTGCTCAGGCGACCTGGGCTTCAACGCCCGCATCACCTACGACGTGGAAGTGTGGGCGCCTGGCTGCGATGAGTGGCTGGAGGTCTCCTCGGTCTCCAACGTCGGCGACTTCCAGGCCCGCCGGGCAGGCATCAAGTACCGCCCCAACGAAGGCGGCAAAGTCCGCCTGGTGCACACCCTCAACGGCTCGGGCTTGGGCATGCCCCGCACTATGATTGCCGTGCTGGAGAATTACCAGCAGTCCGACGGCTCGATCGTTGTTCCCGATGTGCTGCGCCCGTGGATGGGCGGCATCGACGTCATCCGGTAAGAAGATACAACCACAGATAAACACAAATGGGCACAGATGAACACGGATAATACTTTTTATCAATCTTATCTGTGTTTATCTGATCTTATCCGTGTTGATCCGTGGTTAATTCTTAAGGAGTTGGGATGGATTTAGGACAGATCGCCCTGCCGCTGGTCACCCTGGCTGTAATGCTTTTCGGCCTTTTTGGGCTGGTCATCGTCATCCTACCTGGGCTGGTCATCATCTGGGTGGCGGCGCTGGGTTACGGCGCCTTGCACGGCATGACCCCCGGCGGTTGGCTGGTGCTGGCCTTCATCACCATCCTCATGCTGATCGGCAGCTTCATCGACAATATCATCATGGGCGCCAAGGCGCGCCAGACCGGTGCTAGCTGGTGGTCGGTCCTGGCGGCTGTCATCATGGGCTTCCTGGGCAGCTTTATCATCCCCCCCTTTGGCGGGGTGATCTTTGCCTTGCTTGGCCTGTTCCTGATGGAATTCGCCATTCAGAAAGATTGGCGCAAGGCGCTCAGCTCCTCTCGCTCCATGGCGGTCGGCTGCGGATGGGCGTTTGTGCTGCGTTTCGGCATCGGCCTGGTGATGATCGCCTTGTGGGTCATCTGGGCCTTGTGGGTGACGTAGATAACCTCTTACACGGATGATTCGCGCACGGATGATCAAATAATTATGGGAAAGGATCCGTGAAAATCCGAAAGATCCGTTCAATCCGTGTTCCAAATGGTCAAATTCCAATCATACGGTAATTGCTATCAAAAAAGATTGCCTGGTTTTGCCAGGCAATCTTTTTATCTCCATCTACTCGTGCGAAAGGTACGCCTCGAGCATGATCAGGTTCTTCTCTCCGGCCTGCTTCACCACCCGCAGCAGGTTTTCCATGTGCGTCACTTCTTCCAGTTGTTCATCCACGAACCACTGCAAGAAGCCCTGCGCCAGGTAGTCCTTCTCATCGCGGGCGATATCCATCAGTCCGTTGATGCGGCGGGTGACTTCCCACTCCCAGTCCAACGACTTCTGCACCGCGTCTTCGACGCTCTTGATCGCATACACCGGGGCGGGGATGGTCGGGATCTCCAGCGCGCCGCCGGTCTCCACCACATAGTGAACGAATTTCATCGCGTGTTCGTGTTCTTCGTCTCCCTGTTTAAAGAACATCTTGGACAGTTTTTTCAGCGCCAGTCCATCCACAAAAGCGGCGATGGCGTAATATTGGTGTGAAGCCTGCAATTCATGCCCGATCTGTTCATTGATCGCGGCGGTCAATCTCTTGCTGATCATCATAATTTTTTCCTCCTGAATTAGATATTTTAAATATTATAACTCAAGAATATTAGAAATGTATTATCGAATACACCGTTGAACGAATTTCCACCCAAAATTGTCTGTCAACTGTTAGCTGTCTGCTGTGAGCTGTTTGCTTTTACCTGCACCCATACCACCGCCCCCAGGATCAAGGCGCATCCCAGCCACTGCAGCGGAGTCAGCCCCTCAGCCAGGAAGAGATAGCCTGCCACCGCTGCGAAAGGCGCTTCCAGCCCCAGGATCAGTGCCGCATCGGTCGGTGGAGCATGGCGCTGCCCAACCACCTGCAGCGTATATCCCATGGCCGTGGAAAAGATGCCCAGATACAGCACCGGCAGCAGCACTCCCGCCAGCGCCGGCAGCCAGTTGCTTTCCCCCACCAGGGCGATCCCCCCGTTCAACAATCCCGCCACCAGGAACTGCCCGCAGGCAAATTGCAGTGGGTTATACCTGCCCGCAGCCCCGCCCACCAGGATCACGTGCAGCGCCCAGGCTACCGCCCCCACCAGTTCCAACAGGTCCCCGTTGACGAAAGGTTTCAATCCGCCGGCGGAGAGCAGGAAACCACCCAACCCCGAAAGGCCGATCGCCAACCAGACGGTCAACGAGACTTTGTGGCGCATGAAGACCGAGAGGATGATAGGAATAAAGACCACATACAGTCCGGTCAGGAAACTGGCATTGGCCGCGGCCGTGGTTTGCATGCCCGCCTGCTGCAGCGCGCTGCCCGCCACCAGCAGCGCCCCCGCCGCCGCCGACCACTTGAACATCCCCTTGTCCACCCGGCTGCGCAGCGCCAGCGGCAGCAGCAGCACACCCCCCAGCAAGAAGCGCGCGCTGTTAAGGGTGAATACGCCCACCTGGTTGGCCGCCATGCGTTGAAATACGAAACTGACTCCCCAGATTAACGCAGTGAGGAACAGAATCGAATCTGCGCGCAGACGTTGCGACATACCAGATCAGCGGTCCCGCGCGTTCCTCGCCAGGTACAGCACCACCGAACCAGCCACCGCCGCATTGAGCGATTCGATCTTGCCGCGCATCGGCAGGCGCAGCAGCGCATCGCAGGACTTGCGCACCAGCTCGCGCATGCCCGCCCCCTCACTGCCCACCACCAGTGCCAGCGGTCCATCCAACCGCACGCGTTCCACCGGCTGCGATTCCGGACCGCCGTCCAACCCGATCACCCACGCTCCGGCTTCCTTGAGGGTCGTAATGGCCTGGGCCAGGTTGATCTGCGCCACCAACAAATGCTCGCAGGCGCCCGCCGAGGCATGCGCCACTGCCGGGGTTACCCCCGCCGTACGCGCCAGCGGTAGCAGCACCCCATGCACGCCCACCGCCTCGGCGGTGCGCAGCAAGGTGCCCAGGTTCTGCGGGTTTTGCAGCGCATCCAGGATCAGCACGAACAGCGGCTCCTGTAATGCCTCAGCCCGCTCCAGGATATCGGCCAGCCCGGAGTAGGGATAAGCGCTCACTTCCAGCGCCACCCCCTGCGGATTCTCGCCAATATGATCCACCTGCTGACGCGGCACGCGTTCCACCTTCAGGCGGCGTTGGCCGGCCATCTGGATGATCTCCGCCAGGCGGCCTTTTTCTTCCGCGCCCTGGGCTACCAGCAGGCGGAATGCATCCCGCCGCCGGGCCTGTAAGACTTCATAAACCGGGTTGCGCCCAACGATCCACTCTTTCATCGCCGGCTACTTCGTCCAACGCCAGGTGGTGCCTTCTTTGCTGTCTTCCAGCGCAACACCCAGTTGGGCCAGCCGGTCGCGCACCAGGTCAGAGAGCGCCCACAGCTTTTGCGTGCGCAATTCGCGGCGCAGATCGATCAGCAGGTTGATAAAGTCATCAGCGGCCTGAGCCTCCTGCGCCGGCTGATTGAGGCGCAGCCCCAACACACCCGCCAGCTTACGCAGCAGATCCTGCCCGCCCAGCAGTTGCGTATCGGTCGCGCCGTCGGCGCGGGTCTGATTGATCACGCGCACCAGGTCAAATAACTGGGCCACCGCCCCGGATGAATTGAAATCGTCGTCCATCGACTCGATAAAGCCGTGCTCGCAGGTTTCCAACTGCTTGCGCAGCGCTTCCAGCGAGCTCTCTGGCGCGCCTTTCATTCCCGGCAGTTGCGGGCGCAAAGCGGAACGCAGGCGTTCCAGCGCGCGCTCGGTCTGTCCCATGACTTCTTCATTAAAAGTGAGTGGTCCGCGATAACCGGAATTCAACACCATCAGGCGCATCACGTCTGCATCATGTTTACCGAGGAATTCGTCGATGGTGATCAGGTTGCCCACGCTCTTCGACATTTTCTCGCCGCCCAGTTGGAGCATGCCGTTATGCACCCAATAGCGCGCAAAGGTCTTGCCGGTAAAGCTCTCGCTCTGGGCGATCTCATTCTCGTGGTGCGGGAAGATCAGGTCGTTCCCTCCGCCGTGGATGTCGATCTGCTCGCCCAGGTGGTTGAGGTTCATCGCCGAGCATTCAATGTGCCAACCGGGGCGTCCCGGCCCCCACGGGCTGGGCCAGGAGGGCTCGCCTGCGCGGGCGCCTTTCCACAGGGCAAAATCCATCGGGTTTTCCTTGCGTTCGTCCACCTCAATCCGCGCCCCCGCCTGCATTTCTTCCAGCTTGCGCCCCGAGAGCTTGCCATAGCCGGCATCTTTCTCCACGCGAAAATACACGTCGCCGTCCCGGGGATAGGCATAGCCGCGCTCGATCAGCCCGGCGATCATCTTGATGATCTGATCCATCTCCTGGGTGGCGCGTGGCTTGAACACCGCCGGCAGCACATTCAAATCCTGCAAGTTCTTTTCATATTCGTCAATATAACCCTGCGCCAGCGCAAAAGGATCCACGCCCATCTGGTTGGCGCGGTTGATGATCTTATCGTCCACGTCTGTGAAGTTCATCGCATGCAGCACCCGGTATCCGCGGAATTCCAGGTAGCGGCGGATGATATCGAACACCAGGGCCGACATGGCATGCCCCACATGGGCCTTGCTGTACACGGTTGGACCGCAGACATACATGCGCACCTCACCCGGATTGAGGGTGACCAGTTCTTCCTTCTTGCGCGACATGGTATTGTAAATTTTCAGCGCCATGGCTCTCTCCTTCCTATCTTTCATCCGGGCGGGCAAAGATCATGCGCCCCGCCGCTGTTTGCAGCACTTTGGTAACGGTCACGTGCACCTCTTGCCCCACGTACTCCCGCCCATATTCCACCACGACCATCGTCCCGTCATCCATGTAGCCAACGCCCTGGTTGGATTCCTTGCCTTCCTGGATCAAGAAGACCGACAGCGGTTCACCAGGCAAGACCACCGATTTGACTGCGTTGGAAAGCTCGTTTACATTTAAAATGCTCACGCCCTGGATCTCGGCCACCCGGTTCAGGTTGTAGTCGTTGGTCAGAATCTGACAGCGCATCTGCCGCGCCAGGATGACCAGCTTTTCATCCACCTCGCGCGTGCCTTCCACGTCTATATCGCTGATCGTCACCGTGATGACCGGGTCCTTCTGCAGCTGCGAAAGCACCTCCATCCCGCGCCGCCCGCGCTGCCTGCGCAGGCTATCGGGGGAATCGGCGATGTATTGCAGCTCATTCAACACAAAGCGCGGGATGAGCAGCGAGCCGGGTAAAAAGCCGGTGTGGGCAATATCCGCAATGCGCCCGTCGATGATCACGCTCGTATCCAGCAGGATGACGCTCTTATTCACGGCCGGCTCGGCGACTTCTTCCGTCGCGCCTTTTTTAGCAAAAGATGCGCCGCGGGTGAAGAGCGACGAAAGCGTGGAGAGGATGTCGTGCGAACGGCTGACGAAGACCACGATCCCCAGATATCCGCACACCAGCGCCCCAAGGAAGGGCAGCAGGCTACCCAGCGGGCTTGGCAGGGTGGATAACGGGTACGCCAAAAGCGCCGCGACGATCAACCCGGCGATCAGGCCGATCAACGAGGCAAACAGGGCCGGCCCGGACAGGTGCGAGATCGCATTACGCAGTGCGCGCACCGGTCGGGTGGTCAGGAAAGGGGTCAGGATCAATCCTGCCAGCGCCCCCACCAATCCAATGGTAAAGGCGTACTGCTCGCGGGTGAACGTGGTTGCGCCCGGAGTCTGGCCGGCCAGGTCTCCCAGATTTGAGCCCCATGCGGCTCCAATAATTGCAAATACAACCATTCCAATTAAACGAACAACAAAATCCGATTTCATGAATAAATACCTCCAACTCCGTTGTTAAAGAGCAGAAAAATAAGGGAATAATAAAATAAGTGCTGTATTTATATTATCATGGCTAGAGAATGAAGTCAAATAAATATTGGACTTTATTCACATGTCCCGCTAAAAAATCGCTGTTCGATCTCGCGCCACGACTCATCCGGATTACGCCGCAGCAGCCCCCCAAACAACGGGCTGCACTCTTCCAGCATTTCCGCCAGGCGCTGTGCCCCGCGGCGGATGGAAAAATGCGCGTTGGGCGCCGAGCGCAGCGCCACCAGGTGGTCGGCGGCGCGCAGGTTCAGTGTGACCAGCACCCGCCGGTTGAAACCGTTCGGCACCACATAAGCAGCCGCCTCGGGTTGGGTTTCGGCGATCCGCCGGTATGTGCGGCGCGCCTGATCCATCGCCTGGCGGAAGAAATGTTCCATCCCGGCTTCACCCACTGCGCACGGCAGGGCATAGCCCAGATTGGCGGTCAGCGGCTGCGCTGTCTGGGTCATCATGCGGTGGCGTTTCAATTCGTAATACGCCCCCTGGTCGATCGTCAATTCAAAGGTATAAGCGCAATGCTCCAACTCCCGCAGCGGAACGGTATGCTTTTCCACGTCTCCCAGCAGTGCTGCGGCCAGCTCCTGCTGTTCTGCACGGCGCATATTGCTCACCGTATCCATGCATTCGGTGAAGCTGCTCCCGCTGTAACGGAAGAGCGCCGCCGCCAGCGCGCGCAGCTCGGCTTGCGAGTCGCATGATACCAGCCGGCACCAATCCTCGCCCCGCGCCGGAACGGTGCTCATGCCTGCCGCAACTTTCGCGCAGGCTGCCTCCAACCGGTGGTAGTACGGCATGGCGCGGGCATATTTGACCAACGTGGGCACCTCCGCCTGGGCCACTTCCTTCATTTCCTCGCCCATTTGGCGCACTTCATCCAGCGGGTGCGAGAGCATCTTGCACAGCGCATATTCCAGGGCGCGCGCGTTGATGGTCATACCTACATTGGCCAGCGAACTGGCTGGCAGCAAGAAGCGGCACACATCCACGTAATCCGAACGAATGCGCCGTTCCCAGGCCGACTCACTCTCATCTTTCTCTTGCGGCAGGGCGCGCGCCACCACCCCACGTACCGCCGGGAGCATTTCTTCATAAGCAGCAAACAGGCTGCGGCAGGTGGCGGTGTATTCTTCCTCCAGCGGGCTGCCGCGCAGCTCGACAGGGATATAGAAGCAATCCGCATCCCACTGCTGGTAGCGGGTCGATTTTTCGGTAAAAGAGGCCAGGCGGTTGCCCTGCAACACCTCCACTGCCAGGCGGGAGACATTTTCCACCGCCACGTGCAGCACGGCGTGCTCGGCCACCGAGGCATGCCCATAACCCACCACCCACTTTTCATGGAATTGGGCGCTCTTCTCATCCGTCAGTTCCGCAGCGATCTCGCGGAAGGACTGCGGCGAACGGGAGGTCTTGGCAAAGGTGACTGCGATCGTCTCTGGCGGGAGCTGCTGCGGGTCAAGCAGGTACACCTGGCGGGTCCGCTCAGCCATCAGCCGCCGCTCTCCAGGTCAAATTCCACCAGCATATCCCGCCCGCGGCGAATATCGCGCTGCACCTGCTCCACCAACGCCTGGGGGCTTTCAAAACGCTGCTCGGCGCGGATGAAACCGGCAAAGTCCAGGTTCACCATTTCTTCGTAAATATCCTCGTCAAAATCAAAAATGTGCGCCTCGATCCGCCGCTGGGGCTGGTCTTGCGCAAAGGTTGGCCGCAGGCCAATGTTCACCACCGAGGGGTGGAATTTTCCCCGCACGCGCAGCCAGCAGGCATACACGCCGTTAGGTGGCAGCAATTTTTCCGGCGGCGGCAGGATATTGGCGGTGGGCATTCCCAGGGTCCGCCCGCGACCATCCCCGCTCACCACTTTCCCGCGCACGCTGTACCAACGCCCCAGCAGGCTGGTCACCTCGCCAATCCGTCCCTCGCCCAGCAAGGCGCGGATGCGGCTGGAAGAGATCACCCCGCCGTCCTGCTCCACCGGCGGGATCACTTCCACCTGGTAGCCAAAGCGCTCCCCCAACGCCTGCAGCACGGGCAGGTTGCCCTCGCGGTTGCGCCCCAAAGCAAAATCATAGCCGATCCATAACCGGGCAAGTCCCAGCCGGGAGGACATCTCCCGTACAAATTCCTCTGCGCTCTTCTGGGCCAGTTCGCGGGTAAACTCCAGGGTTACCACCGCATCCACCCCCAGGCTGCCCAGTTGTTCCGCCCTTTCATCCGGCGGGGTGAGCAGCTGCAGGTTGGAGAGTCCGCGCAGCACCACCGCCGGCGAGGGATGAAAGGTGATCACCACCGACGGGCTGCCCGCCGCTCTGGCACGCTGCGCCATCGGTTCAATGATGGCGCGGTGCCCGCGGTGAACTCCATCGAACATGCCGATGGTCACCCAGGAATTATTTAGCTGGATCTCATCCCAAGAACGCGCATGGATCATTTCATTCAGACCGCTACGAGAAGAAGACCTTTTTGGGCTGCCACTCGTTGACGGGCTCGTCGAATTCCAAAAGCGCCACCAATTCGCCCTGCGCCGAAACACCGCGGGCCAGTTTCTGGTTGATCGGGATGCCCGGGATGCGGTGTCCGTGGCGGATCAAATCCACCTGGTCATCGGTCAGTTCCACTGCCGGCCAGTCTGACAGCGCTTCCGCCGCCGGGATCAGGTATTGGTACCAGGTGCCCAGGTCGAAGGCTTCGCGCAGTTTGCGCAGCGCCACCGCATCGCGCAGGGTGAAGCGCCCGCTCTTGGTGCGCCGCAGGCCCACCAGGTGCGCCCCGCAGCCGATCTTCTCGCCCAGGTCGTGCGCCAACGAGCGCACATACGTCCCGGAAGAACAATACACATCGATGACCACTTCCGGCGGAGCCCACTCCAGCAGCTCCAGGTTATAGACCTGGATCTTGCGCGGCGCCAGGTCCACTTCCTCGCCTTCACGCGCCATATCGTAGGCCTTGCGCCCGTGTACCTTCACCGCCGAGTACGGCGGGGGCACCTGTTCGATCTCGCCGATAAAGCTCTTCAAAGCCTCATTAAATGCCTCTTCAGTGACATCCACCGGCGCGGTGCTGGTGACCACGCCTTCCGCGTCGTAGGTGTCGGTCGTGGCGCCCAGACGGACGACCGCCTGGTAACGCTTGTCAGAGGCTGAGACGTATTCGCTCAAACGCACCGCCGGACCCACCAGGATGACCAGTACGCCCGAGGCGCGCGGATCCAGCGTGCCGGTATGCCCGGCGCGGCGGATATTGGTGCCTTTGCGCACAATTTGAACTACATCATGCGAGGTCATCCCCACCGGCTTGTCAACCACCAGAATCCCCGAGATGGCATTCTTGACATCAAATTCCGAGTCGTTCATATTCAGTTCTCCCCGTGAGATTGGTTAAGTTTTTCATGATAGACTGCCAGCAGCGCGCGCGTGGCTTCCAACACCCGCTGCTGCACTGCCTCCATTGTACCATTAATCATCGCGCCTGCGGCTGCGGGGTGTCCCCCGCCGCCAAATTGGAGCGCAATCGGCGATACATCGATCCCCGGCACCGAGCGCCAGGAGACCTTGGTCACATCCTTGTTTTGCTGCACGAAGATCAAGGCGATCTCGGCCTCGTTGATCGAGGAAAGCACGTTGATCAGGTCGGCATCATCCTTGCCGGAATATCCCGTGCGTTTGCGGTCCTCCAGGCTGAGCGAGGTCCACACCATGCCGTTTTCGTGTTGCAGGCGGTCCAGCGCCATCCCCCAATAGCGGGTGGCAACCAGCGAACGCTGCACCAGCGCGCGCAGGTAAAGTGTGGGCAGGTCGGCCCCTTTGTCCATCAGGTCGGCTGCCAGGCGCAGCGTTTCGGAGGTCATATTGCTGGTGCGGAAGCCGAGCGTGTCGGCCACGATCCCGGTCAGCAAACAATCCGCCACCTGCCGGTCCACTGCCAGCCCCCAAATGGGCATCTTGACCGCCAGGATAGCGCAGGTGGCTACTTCTTCATCCATCACGCAATTCAGTCGAGCAAAGCGCTCGTTGGTCACATGATGGTCGATATTCACATCCGGCACAGGCGCCGGGCTGCCCAGCGCGCCGTTTGTGCGCAGCATATCCGAGCAATCCACCACCACGCGCAGCGCGCCTGACAGGCTGGCGGCGCGGGTGATCTGGCTGCTGCCCGGCAAATGCCGGTAGCTGGACGGCAAACCGTCGCCCAACACAAATTCCACCGTCTTGCCCTGCGCCTGCAAGGCCAGGCCCAGCCCCAATACCGCGCCGATGGCATCCCCATCCGGGCGCATGTGCGAGACTACGGTCACCCGGTCGGCCTGGGCAAAGGCCTGGGCAATGGCTGTGTCGCTGTCGTTTGCCACGCCCGGCCCTATTCCTCAGGCTTCGCTTCGGCGGGCGGTTCAGCCTGCCCTGCCTGTTTTTCGCGTTCGGCGCGTTCCTCGCGGATCTCCGCCAGCAGGCGTTCGATCTTGTCGGCTCGCTCCGGGGTAGGATCCCAATGGAAGCGCAGGCGCGGGAAGACGCGCAGTTCCACCCGCTGGGAGAGCTGGTGGCGGATGAAGCCAGAGGCCCGCTCCAGACCTTCCAGCACATCATGGCTGCGCGCCGCGCCTTCGAAGGCCGAGACATAAATGTCGGCAAAGGCCAGTTCGCGGTCCACCTTTACATCCGTGACCGAGATGCCCTCCAGGCGCGGATCGCTGATCTCGCGCACCAGCATCTCCGACAATTCCTCACGGATGCGGGTGGAAATGCGTTGAATTCTTTGTTCGGAAGGCATATTGTCCTCCTAGTCTACCAGGATACGTTCCTGGGTGAAGCAGATCAGGCTGTCGCCAACCTGGATATCATTGAAATTCTTCAGCGAGATGCCGCACTCAAAACCGGTGCGCACTTCGCTGGCGTTCTCTTTTTCGCGCTTCAAGTTCTGGATCTCGCCCTCGAAGAGCAGATCCGTGCCGCGGAACAGGCGCACGCGCGCATTGCGGCGGATCTCGCCTTCGCGCACGCGGCAACCCGCCACCACACCCACCTTGGAGATCTGGAAGGTAGCCAGCACATCCGCGCGGCCAATCTGCACATCCTTGTACTCCGGCGCCAGCATGCCCTTGAGCGCCTTTTCCACATCCTCGGTCAGGCGGTAGATGATGCTGTACAGGCGGATGGAGACGCCCTCCACTTCGGCCATGCGGCGCGCTGAGGCGTCGGCCTGCACATTGAATCCGACCACGATGGCCTTGCTGGCTGAGGCCAGCATCACATCGCTCTCGGTGATGTTGCCGGTTTCGGCATGCAATATGTTGATACTGATCTCGCTCTTGATCTCTTTCAAAGCAGCCTTGATCGGGTCCACTGAACCTTCCACGTCCACCTTGATGATCATGCGCAGATCGCGCAGCTCGCCGGCCTTGTAGCGGTCGAACAGCTCTTCCAGGGTGGCCTTGGGGGTCGCCGCGTGGCGCTGCTGCTCGGCCAGTTTGCGCTCGTTCACCAGCGACCGCGCGTCATGTTCCGAGTCAAACACCTGGAACAGGTCTCCGGCATGCGGCACATCGTTAAGCCCCATCACCTGCACCGGGGTGGCCGGGCCGGCCTTTTGGATCTTGTGTCCGCGGAAATCGAACATGGCGCGGATGCGCCCGAAGGCAGTGCCCACCACCACAATATCGCCGGCCTTGAGGGTGCCGTTCTGCACCAGCAGGGTCGCCAGAGGGCCTTTGGCCTTATCCAGCTGGGCTTCGATCACCGTGCCGATCACCTTGCCGGCCGGATTGGCGCGAATATCCATGCTGTCAGTCACCATCAAGATGGCCTCCAGCAGGTCTTCCAGTCCCATGCGCTGTTTAGCCGAGACCGGCACCACCCAGGTCTGTCCATCCCACTCCACCGGCTGCAGGCCGTTCTCGGCCAGCTGGTTCTTGACAAAGTCTGGGTTGGCGTCCGGGCGGTCGATTTTGTTCAAGGCCACAATGATCGGCACGCGCGCTGCGCGCGCGTGGGCAATGGCCTCACGCGTTTGCGGCATCACGCCGTCGTTGGCTGCCACAACCAGCACCACCACATCCGCTCCCTGCGCCCCACGGGCTCGCATGGCGGTGAAAGCAGCGTGGCCGGGGGTATCCAGGAAGGTGATCAACTTGCCCTTGTGTTCCACCTGGTACGCGCCGATATGCTGGGTAATGCCGCCCGCCTCACCGCCCGCCACGTTGGTGTGGCGAATGGCATCCAGCAGGGTGGTCTTGCCGTGATCCACATGCCCCAGGATGGTCACCACCGGGGGGCGGTCGGTCAGGTGAGAGGCATCCTCCTTGAGGATCACCTGGCGCCACATCGGCACCTCACCCACTTCGGCCTCTTCGATCACTTCCAATTGCTGCGGCACGGCCTCGAAGCCCTGTTCCGCGGCCACGATCGCCGCGGTATCAAAATCGACCTGCTGGTTGATGTTCGCCATCACCCCGTTTGCCATTAAGACTTTGATAATATTGATCGGGCTTGCGCCCAGCATTTGCGCCAGATCGCGAACCACGATCGTACCGGGTAATTCGATCCTCTTGCTTCCATTCTCGCCCATGCAGCACCTCCTGATTGTTGAACCTTCAGCCTGCCCCCATTATTCAACAATCACTGCCGGCGGGGCGTACGGTGAGCGTCCGCGCCCCGGCCGGCCAGCCAGAATAACAGGCTAAAGGTTCATGATGTTAATTCCTGATGAAGAAGGGAGTTCATTTTGGAGCAGCACCGCTCTCTCCCGGTTCTTCTTCCGGTAGAGCCGCCAGGAAGGCTTTCAATGTGGCAACATCCTGGTCGCTCAATTCCGTCTTCAGCGCGTGGGCCAGCGCGCCCTTCAATCCAACCATCCAACAGGCCCGGCGGTCATGTAGATAGGCTCCTCTTCCAGCCAGCTTCCCCGTTTGATCGATGCGCACGCCCTCTTCCGTTCGTACCAGGCGGATCAGCGTGCGCTTGGGAAGCACCTCGTGGCAGCCCACACACGTGCGTTGGGGAATATGTCGTACTCGTTTTCCCGTTCGCTTGACCATTTTCTTTCCGCTTACGAATCCCAATCCCAGCCCGTGCCGCCTTTATGCTTGCGCTTGACGACCATCATGTCGCGGTCGGGATCGTATTCTACTTCAACAACTTTCTTCTTTTTCTTCTTGGCTTTCTTCTTGCCGGAAGCATCAACGCCCTCCCCTTCGCTTTCTTCTTCCTCTTCGTAAGAAGCAGCATCTGGAACAGCAATGGGCAGGGTGAAGAGCTTGTCAAAGCTCGGCTCTTCTTCCTCAACAGCCGGAGCGGCTTCGGCTTCGACTGCCGGTTGAGCGGCGGCCTCGGCAGCAGCCAGCTCGGCAGCCGCCTGGGCTTCCACGGCGGCCTGGGCAGCCTGTGCCTCAGCGGCCAGGCGTGCCTCTTCGGCAGCCTTGGCTTCGGCGGCGGCCTGTTCGGCGCGCGCCGCAGCCAGCGTTTCGGCCTCAACCTTCAAAGAATCCATCAGGCGGCTGATATCCGCCATCGCCTTGGGACCAATGCCCTGCAGGCGCAGGATATCGTCCGGACGTTCGTTCATTTGCAGCAGCAGATCGCCCACCGAGAGGTAACCGGCTTCCTGCAGCAGGTAGGCCACGTGTTCGGCCAGGCCGCTGTCCAGAATATCCCGTTCCAACGTCTCATTGGAGTAGACCTTGCGCAGTTCGGCCAGGTTATCCTGGACGGCCTGCTGTTTTTCGGGCACGCGCTGGGCCATGGTACGGCGCTCAACGCGGTCCACAAATTTGCCCATCTGGTCGTACTCTTCAGGGGTAAGCGCGCGGCCTTCGGCTTTCTTGGCCAGCAGGGCTTCCATCTGAGTGCGAGTGTCGCCCTCCGCCTCGGCAATGGCTGCCAGGCTGGTGTCGTTGATCAACTTGTGCAGGGAGTCTGCCACGGCTTCGCTGAGGCTCTTAATGTCGATGCGCCAGCTGGTCAGCTTGGCAGCCAGGCGGGCATTCTGTCCATCGCGGCCAATGGCCAGGCTGAGCTGGTCTTCCGGCACCACCACAGTGGCGGTCTTGCCGTTGGCAGAGCGTTCGTTCAAATAGACACCGGTCACACGCGCCGGGCTGATCGCCTTGGCAATGAAGCTGGCCGGGTCGGGATTCCATTCGATCACGTCGATCTTCTCATCGTGCAGTTCGCGCACAATGGCCTGGATGCGCACGCCGCGGATGCCCACGCACGCCCCCACCGGGTCGATCCCGGTCTGGGTGGCAGACACAGCCACTTTGGCGCGTTCTCCCGGCTCGCGGGCGATGGAGCGGATCTCCACCACGCCATGGTAGATCTCGGGCACTTCGTTTTCCAGCAGTCGGCGCAAGAAATCGCGGTGAGTGCGCGAAAGCATGATCTGCGGGCCGCGAGGAGAGTCTTTCACCTCGGCCACCATCGCGCGCACACGGTCGTGAATGCGGAAACGCTCGCCGGGGATCATATCCTTGCGGGCCATCATGCCTTCGGCGCGCATTTCCAGCCCAATGGTGAGCGCCTGCGAGTTAACCGCCTGCACCACGCCACTGATGATCTCGCCCAACTGCTTCTGGTAGTGGGCCATCTGGGCATTGCGCTCGGCATCGCGGATGCGCTGCTGGATCACCTGGCGGGCGGTCTGAGCAGCCACGCGGCCGAAATCGGCCGGAGTGCTTTCCACCACCACCACTGCGCCCAGTTCGGCTTCCGGGCTGTAGCGGAGCGCTTCTTCCAGCGTCACTTCCGTGCGCTCGTCCTGCACGCTCTCCACCACTTCCTTTTCCGCCATGATCTGCACTTTACCCGTTTCGGGATCGATATGCGCTTCCACGTTTTGCGCATTGGAAGCATTGACCGCGCGGCGGTAGGCTGAAACCATAGCGGATTCCAGCGCCTTGAGAATGACATCCCGCGGCAGGCCTTTTTCTTCCAGCACTTCATTGAAAGCCAAGACAAATTCGTTCTTCATCTTTTTTCTTTGACCCTTTTCAAAAACTTTTGCCCATATTACGAAAGAAAAGTGGCGGTCAGCCACTTTTCGTTGCGTTCTACGATGAATACAACTTACAAGTGCTTGTATTCTAGCATAAATCTGCCGTTCCTGCAAGAATAGGCGGCCTGTTTTCGGCATTTTCCCGCAAGCCGGAAGGCCGGACCCTTAGGAAAAGACCAATTTTGTGCGCTTTTATGCAGCAGAAAGTGCACAATTTTGGAGACTTGAC
>CAYRHN010000030.1:0-23033 GCA_964424115.1 uncultured Anaerolineaceae bacterium | reverse complement strand
TGAATTTGATTTGTCCCTTGCCAAACATTTCATGTGTTAAAGATACACTACCCTTTTTTCCTTTGTGGTGAATCGGTTTGGATATTCTTGACCAATTGTGATACAATCTATGCATGGAAACAGGCTCATTCCTCAACGCTAATCCTATCAATCACAGGACCGTTCGATAGCGCGGGATAGCTTGCTTTGGGAAGAAATAAAAGAAGAAGCTCAAGAGCCCGCAAGGGCTTTTTTTTATCCTAAATCTTGGGAAAGGATGAAGAACATGAAACGCATAGAAGTCGTAGAGATCTTAAAGGGCCAATACACCGGCCAGGCCGTATCCGTGTGCGGTTGGGTAAGAACCTCCAGGGATTCCAAGAATGTGGCCTTCCTGGAGATCAACGACGGAAGCTGCTTCAAGAATTTGCAGATCGTCGTGGATAAGGCCGCTTTTGGCGATAACTCCGACTTCATGCACCTGGGCGCGGCCCTGCAGGTCAAGGGCGAGGTGGTTCCCGGACTGCAGGAAGGTTCGGTGGAGATCGCCGCGAAGGAGATCACTGTGCTCGGCGACGCGCCGCAGGATTATCCGCTGCAAAAGAAACGCCATACGCTGGAATTTCTGCGTACCATGCCGCACCTGCGCCTGCGCACCCGCACCTTTAACGCAGTCTTCCGCATGCGCAGCATTCTCTCTATGGCGCTGCATGAGTATTTCCAGAGCCACAACTACGTCTATTTCCACTCGCCAATGATCACCGGCAGCGATTGCGAAGGCGCCGGGGAGATGTTCCTGGTCACCACGCACGGCTATGCCCCAGAGATCAAGAGCGAGGAAGAATATTACGCCAGCGACTTCTTTGGCAAGAAGGCCGGGTTGTCTGTTTCTGGCCAGTTGGAAGGCGAAGCCGGCGCGCTGGCCTTTGGCAAGATCTACACCTTTGCGCCCAGCTTCCGCGCTGAGAACAGCAACACCCCGCGCCACCTGGCCGAATTCTGGCACATCGAACCGGAGATCGCCTTTGTCACCCTGCCGGAAGTGCTGGAGGTGGCCGAAGAAATGTTCCGCTTTGTGATCGGGCAGGCGCTGGAGAAGTGCAAGGATGAGCTGGCCTTCTTCGAGGAGTTCTACGAGAAAGGCCTGATCGAGAAACTGCAGCGGGCAATTGCGGAAGATTTCGCGGTGGTCGAATACACCGATGCGATCGAGATCCTTAAGAAATCCGGGGTCGAGTTCCAGTACCCGGTCAGTTGGGAGAACGGCTTGCAGACCGAACACGAACGCTACATCGCTGAGAAACATACCGGCAAGCCAACCTTTGTGATCAACTATCCCAAGGGGATCAAGTCATTTTATATGAAGCAGAACGAGGACGGGAAGACCGTGGCGGCCAGCGACCTGCTGCTGCCCGGCATCGGCGAGCTGATCGGCGGCAGTGAAAGGGAATACCGCCTGGACAAACTGCTGCAGGCGATGCAGGAAAGAGGCATGGATATGGCCGCCTACGAAGACTACATTGCCCTGCGCAAGTTCGGCACCACCCCACACGGCGGTTTTGGCCTCGGCCTGGAACGGCTTTTGATGTACGCGACCGGCATGACCAACATCCGCGATGTGATCATCTACCCCCGCGCAGCAGGCTCGCTGTATTAATTTCTATCTCAACTTAAAAGCCGCCAGGGCGCAAAGGAAAGCAAAGATTCTCGAATCCAGTTCCCTTTACGCCCTGGTATTTATTAACCAGCTAAGAAATCCCTAAAATCTGCCCCTGTTTGGATGGAACTGCGGTTACTCTATCCGTTTGATGCTATAATTTACCGCCAGACAGAAAGGTGAACCATGTTCCAAGGAATTGCCCGCATCCTGGGGGGAGACCCCCGCAAACGTGAGTTGAATAAATACACTGCTCTGGTTGAGCAGATCAATGAGATGGAAGCCGCCTACGAGGCGCTCAGCCCGGAAGCACTGAGTGCCAAAACAGACGAGTTCCGCCGCCGCCTGGCAGAAGGCGAAAGCCTGGACGACATGCTGCCGGAGGCGTTTGCTGCTGTGCGCGAGGCTTCCAAACGCACCATCGGCCTGCGCCATTACGATGTGCAATTGATCGGCGGCATGGCGCTCCATTTTGGGCGTATCGCTGAGATGCGCACCGGCGAAGGCAAGACCCTGGTTGCCACCCTGCCGTTGTACCTGAATGCCCTGGCGGGGCGCGGCACCCACCTGGTGACGGTCAACGATTACCTGGCCCGCCGCGATGCGCGCTGGATGTCGCCCATCTACCTTGCCCTGGGTTTGAGCGTGGGCGTGCTGCAAATGGCGGCCCGCACTGAAAACGGACAAAAAGCCTTTGTAGTGGATCCCGAGAAGGTCTCGCCGCATGAAGATCAAAATCAGCTGCGCCTGGTGATGCGAAAAGAAGCCTACGATACAGATATCACCTACGGTACCAACAGTGAATTTGGCTTCGACTACCTGCGCGACAACCTGACCAGCCGCAAATCCGACCGCGTCCAGCGCGGGCATTATTATGCCATTGTGGACGAGGTGGATAACATCCTGATCGATGAAGCCCGCACGCCGTTGATCATCTCCGGCCCGGCCTCGCAGGATGTGGAATGGTACGGCAAGATGGCGGTTGTGGTGCGCCAGATGGTTCCTGAAGATTACGAGGTCAGCGAGAAAGACCGCACTGTTTCCCTGACCGAAGCAGGCGAAGCGCACGTGGAAGAGATCTTGCAAACCCCGCTGCGCGATCCCGACCGCCCGGAGGATATCACCCCCGAACAGGCCCGCCTGTTGGGATATCTGGAACAATCCATGCGCGCCCATTTCCTCTACAAACGCAACAAGGATTACCTGGTGCAGGGCGGCAAGGTGGTCATTGTGGACGAATTCACCGGGCGCCTGATGCCCGGGCGGCGCTGGTCGGAAGGTTTGCACCAAGCCGTGGAAGCCAAGGAAGGCGTGGCGGTGGAGCCAGAAAACATCACTTATGCCACGATCACCCTGCAGAATTACTTCCGCATGTATGAAAAACTGGGCGGCATGACCGGTACCGCGCAAACCGAAGCCGAGGAATTTTACAAGATCTATAAGCTGGATGTGTTCCAAATCCCCGCCAACCTGGAATACCGCGCGGAACAAAGCCATGCCGACCTGATAGAGATCGAAGAGAAGGACCCCGACGGTTATAAATATTCCTATTTTTCCCGGCGGGGCGATCCCCAAAATGCCGCCCTCTTCTGGCGGCGCAAAGATTACCCCGACGTGGTTTACCGCACAGGCGAAGCCAAGCTGCGCGCACTGGTCAGCGAGATCGTTACCTTCCATGTCCAGGGACGCCCAATGCTGGTCGGTACCACCTCGGTGGAACACTCGGAACTGCTTTCCGGCCGCCTGGAAGCCGAACCGCTGCGCCGATTAGCACAAATCTTGCTCATCCGCGACGCCTGGATGACCAAGAACAAACGCGACATGATCGACCGCGAGGTGAAGGAGTTACAGCCGCTCAACCGCAACCTGGATGAGCTTAAGATGGACGACCTGCGCCAGATCGCCCGTCCGCTGGAGATCTCCCTCAACCCCGAAGAGCCGGCCAACCTGCAGCGCCTGTTGAACATCTTCAACTTGCGCCCGGAATACCAGGAGCGCCTGGTCTCTATTTTCCGCGCCGGCATCCCCCACAAGGTCTTGAACGCGCGCAAACACGACGAAGAATCGCAGATCATCGCCGGAGCAGGCGCCTTTGGCGCGGTGACCATCGCCACCAACATGGCCGGCCGCGGCGTGGATATCAAGCTGGGCGGCGAGCTGCCCGAAGAGATCCTCAACAAGGTCATCCACGTGCTGGATAGCGCCGGCCTGCCGGATCCCTACGATATGACCAACGAGGAACGCCGCCAGGCGCTGCTCAAGCTCACCCCGGAAGAGATCGGTGTGACCGGCGAGGAAGCGGTGAAAGCTTTCCTTGAATATATGGACAATATGGAGCGGGTGCGCGCGCTGGGCGGCCTGCATGTGATCGGCTCGGAACGCCACGAGGCGCGCCGCATCGACAACCAGCTGCGCGGGCGCGCCGCCCGCCAGGGCGACCCCGGCTCTTCGCGCTTCTATCTCTCCCTCGAGGACGACCTGATGCGCCTTTTCGGCGGACAGCAAGCCGAGGGGTTACTGAAGCGCTTCAACTTCGACGAGCACCTGCCGATCGAGATCAACCTGCTCGGGCGGTTGGTGGAACAGTCGCAGGAACGCGTGGAAGGCTCCAACTTTGATGTGCGCAAGCACCTGCTGGAATACGACGACGTGCTCAACGCCCAGCGCAAGCGCATCTACGAACAGCGCGACCGCGTCTTCGACAAGGAAGACCTGACCGAGGATGTGCTGGATATGCTGCGCTCGGAACTCACCCGGCGCATTCCCGAAGCTCTGAAAGATGAGGAAGGCCCGTGGAAGTTCCTGGCCTTCGTGGAAGAGATCCAGCCCGCTTTCGAATACGGCGATATTTACTATCCCTCCTTTGCCGCGCGCCTGCTGCTGGACGAGGTGCGCGCCGATGCCGCCAAGACGGGCCTGCGCGATGCCTTGTTGAACCTGGCCTCGCGCGCGCTGCAGGCCGAGCACGAACACATTGCCCGCTGGGCCGGGCAGCTGCTCGACCGGGCCGGAGAAGATCTGCAACAAAAGGTAAGCGAGCGCCTGGACACTTTGGACACTTACCTCTCCGGGATCGAGGACAGCGAGCCGACTGAACGCCGCCGCCCGCAGGAATACCTGGAAGAGGCCTCCGAACTGGTGCGCGTGCCGCTGCGCCTGTCCGGTGAGCTGCTGCGCCAGTTCCCCAGCAAGAACCAGGCCGTGGAAGACAGCCTGCGCCAGCAGGTGGAAACCGCCCTGACCAATACGGTGATCAACCGCGCCCTGTTGGCCCTGCAGCGCCGCCTGGGCGAGGCGATGAACCTGCGCTCCACCCAACTGCAAGGCAGCTGGGAAGAAACTGCGCCGGTGCTGGCCGGCGAGGTGGAAAATATCCTCGCCCGCCGCAGCGAAACTTTGACCTCTCCCGACGGCGCGATCGCCCACGACCTGGACGCGGAACTGCGCGGGCAGGACCTGCAACATGCCGACGACCGCCAGTTATTGATCTGGTTCAACCGCATGGCGCAAGGCGAACGGATCGCCTTCGACCGGCACACCCACCGCCAGGGCCGCCAACGCTACAACCGCCTCAATTACATTTATCTGGCGGCGCGCGTGGTGGAGGGCTATTCTTCCGAACAAATGACCGAAATGGTGCTGGAGCACCTGGAAGGCGCGCGCGAAACGCTGGAACGCGGCTGGGGAGCGATCGAGTTCGAACGGCTGGCGCTCAGCGAGGTGAGCATGGCGCGCTTTACCGAACCGATGCAGAACGCCCTGGCAGCCCAACTGGGCGAGGAGCGTTACCCGGAACTGGTCGACAAGCTCTTATCTGAGCTGGATGCGGCCGACCGCGACCTGGTGGCCGGGGTGCTGGGCAAGCGCCTGCAGAACGAGGTCTACCGCGGCCTGCTCTTGAATGTGATCTCCGAACAGTGGGTGGAATACCTGACCAAGGTTGAAGCGCTGCGGGTGACGATCGGCCTGGAAGCCTATGCGCAAAAGAACCCGCTGGTCGAATACAAGAGCAAGGCCACCAAGCTGTTCGCCGAGCTGCTGGCGGATATCCGCATGGGCGTGGTGAGCAAGATGTTCGTCTACCGCCCGCGGCGCGGCAACGAAGCCGCCGTGGAACGCAAGCCGGAGCCCTCCGCCGGGATGGGCGAATCCCAGGCGAGCCTGCCGCCGGCGCCGGATGCCGCGAGGCGCAAACGCCACCGGCACTAGATCCTTTTCCAGTCTTTTTGGGTAATGAATTTACATCAGGGCGGGTTTGAGACCCGCCCTGATGCACAAAAAAACCTGATAATACGATCCATGAATCTTTTCCAATTCTGGAGGATATGAAAATTGGCAATCCTGGGCAAATCTAAACTCCTCAATGAACCCGGCAAGGGCAGTATTGGCATGGCCTCCCTTGCTCAACACACGCTGCTCAGCCGCGCGGCGATAATCATTCCTCTGATCCTGGCCCTGGCGGGCTGCGCTTCACCGGCACCGTTGCCAACCGCCACCCCTCTTCCGCCCACACAAGCTGCCCGCCCAAGCGCGACCCCGCAGCCAACCGGGATGGACACGCCGCAGCCAAGCCCCACCCCGCAACCGACCCAGACCGAAACGCCTCAACCCACGCAAGACCCCAATAATCCCCCTGCCTGCACGGAGACCGGCCAGACCTGGACCTCGCCGGTGGATGGAATGACGCTGGTGTGCGTGCCGGCTGGCGAATTCACCATGGGGACAGAAAGCAGCGATCCGGCCAGCGATGAACCCGCCCACCAGGTAATGTTGGATGCGTTTTGGATCGACCAGACCGAGGTGACCAACGCGATGTACCAGCAATGCGTGGCTGCCGGGGCCTGTACTGCGCCCAGGAAGGATCGATCCAGCACGCGAATCAATTATTATGATGCCAGCGAGTATGCCACATTTCCGGTGGTCTATGCCTCCTGGGATGTGGCGGCAAGCTACTGCCGATGGGCGGGGCGCACGCTGCCCACCGAAGCGCAATGGGAAAAGGCCGCGCGCGGTACGGACGGGCGAATCTACCCCTGGGGAAACCAGGCCCCCACCTGCCGCCTGGCCAATTTCGGAAATTGCGTGGCCGACACGAATGCAGTGGGCAACTACCCCAAAGGGGTAAGCCCATACGGAGCCTATGATATGGCTGGGAATGTGTACGAATGGGTGGCAGACTGGTACGGGGAAGGATATTACAGCCAATCCCCGTCCGCCAACCCAACCGGCCCATCCAGCGGAGATTCACGGGTGGTGCGCGGAGGCACCTGGAGCGATGATGCGCTCAGGGTACGCGCAACCGACCGCAATTATAACCGGCCTGACTTCGATAATTTTTACTACGGCTTTCGCTGTGCCTGGAGTTTAGAGCCGTAAAGCACATTGGGATCACCTATTTGACTGACCCTATCCCAATTCTCAGATTCAGACATTATGCTTGCCAACTTACCCATTAACCTTTATAATGTGGTCTATCATTTTTTGTGGAGATATTTGTATGGACCAAACCGATTCCCAACTCGTGCAGGGGGAAATGCCCGAGAATAATTCCCCCGAAAACTCCAACATGGCAGACCTGTTGGAGGAACAAGGCCTTGGCATTGATTTTCCGCGCTCCGGAGAAATCCGCCAGGGTGTTATTGCCAGCATTACCCCCGGCCAGATCCTGGTCAGTGTTGGCACCAAGTCCGAAGGTGTGATCAGCGGCAAAGAATTTGAGGCCATTCCTCAGGAAGAGCTGGAAACGCTCAAGGTAGGCCAGGAAATTCCCGTCTATGTGATCAACCCCGAAGACCAGAACGGGAATTTGGTGTTGTCCTTCACCCGCGCCCGTGAAGAAGTGAGCTGGAAGGATGTGGACGAACTCAAGGATTCCAAGACCAGCATTCACAGCAAGATCATCGGCTTCAACAAGGGCGGCCTGATCGTTCCCGTGGCCGGCGGCCTGCGCGGGTTCGTCCCCGCCTCGCAGCTCAGCCTCTCCCGCCGCGCCAGCCTGAGCGGTGAAACCCCCGAACAGCGCTGGGCCAAGATGGTTGGCCAGGAGATCGACGTGGTCATCATCGAAGTGGACCGCGAACGCCGCCGCCTGATCCTTTCCGAGCGCGCCGCCAGCACCGAGACCCGCGAATCCCTCAAGGAGCGCGTGATCGAGGATTTGAACGAGGGCGATATCCGCACCGGACGTGTCACCAGCCTGGCCGATTTCGGCGCCTTTGTCAACATCAGCGGCGCGGACGGCCTGGTGCATCTCTCCGAGATCTCGTGGGAACGCATTGCCCACCCCAGCGAAGTGCTCAAGGTCGGACAGGAAGTCAAGGTCAAGGTCATCAGCGTGGACCGCGAGAAGCGCCGCATCGGCCTCTCCATCCGCCAAATGCTGGAAGACCCCTGGGCGCAGCGCGTGGCGCGCTACCAGGTCGGCCAACTGGTGGAAGGTACCATCACCCGCCTGACCAAGTTCGGCGCCTTTGCCCGCCTGGAAGATGACGTGGAAGGCCTGATCCACATCTCCGAGATCAGCGAGAAGCGCATCGAGCACCCCAAAGAGGTGTTGAAAGAAGGCGATGTGGTCACCCTGCGCGTGCTGCGCATCGACGCCGCCAACCACCGCATCGGCCTCAGCCTGCGCCGCGTGGACTCGATGGCCTATGCCGATATGGACTGGCAGACGCTGATCGACAGCGAACCGGGCAGCGAAGAACCCCCGGCCGAGTAATTAGCAGCCTAGATCCCCCGAGCGAAAGCCCGGGGGATTTTTTTGACAACCGCCTGAAATTGGCTATAATACCTGCAAGAGGTGACCTATGCTGGAAAACATCTTCCGCCGCAAGCAAGAAGAAGAGGAAATGCGCAAGGCCGGACGCATGCCGCCAGGCCAGTCCCTGACCAACCGCTTCCCGGTCCTGCACTACGGCCCGGTGCCCACCTTCAACCCCGCCACCTGGAGCTTCCGCGCCTGGGGCGAGGTGGAAAAACCGTTCGAGTTGAACTGGGCCGAATTCAATGCCCTGCCGCGCACCAAGCTGGTGATGGATATCCACTGTGTGACCAAGTGGAGCAAGTTTGATACCGCCTGGGAAGGCGTTTCAGTACGTACGCTGCTGGAGGCCGGGCTGCTCAAGCTCAAGCCCACCGCCCACTACGTGATGCAGCATGCCGAGTACGGCTTCACCGTCAACCTACCGCTGGAGATCGTGCTGGCCGACAATTTCCTGATGGCCACCCATTACGACGGCGCGCCGATTACGCCTGACCACGGCTATCCGTTGCGCGGGATTGTCGGAAAAATTCTGGGGAGAGATGAACTGATGGTGCCGTATTTCTGGAAAGGCGCCAAGTGGCTGCGCGGCCTGGAATTCATGGAACAGGACCGAAAAGGCTTCTGGGAATTGGCCGGCTATCACAACGAAGCCGACGTATGGAAAGAAGAGCGCTTCGGGTAATTGCTTTCACCACAATAGCACGAAAACACACAGGCGCACAAAGCCTATCAAAACTTTGTGCGCCTTATTTTCATTGTTTCTTCGTGATGAAGGACTTAATTTAGATACGACCAGGGATTGACAAAAGAACCGAAGTAGCGGATCTCGAAGTGCAGGTGGGGACCGGTGGAGTTGCCCGTGCTGCCCGCATAACCGACCACCTGCCCACGGCTGACCCCGCTGCCGCAACTGACCCGCACCGAGCTCAAGTGGGCATAGACGGTGTGGAAGCCGTTGCCGTGGTCGATCATCACCATGTTGCCATAGCCGTGCGAATTCCAGCCGGCAGCGACCACCACGCCGCTGTCTGCAGCATAGACCGGGTTGCCCACCGAGGCGGCAATATCAATGCCCAGGTGGCCAGACCAGTAGTCGTTGCCGGAGAGATAGCGCTCGGTAGTGGGCCAGATGAATGAGCCGGTGCCGAGCACCCAGCTTTGCACCTCACACTGGCCGCTGATGGTCTTGGTTGCGCCGGAACTGGGCGCCCAGATGGTGGCAACCACCCAGCTCTTGAACTCGCGTTTGCCGCCAGGGATCATCACATACTGCCCGGGTTCGATCTTAGGGTCGGTCATATCCAGGTTGTTGCCCGGGTATCCCAGGATCGCCTCAGGATCGGCCTGATAACGCTCCGCCACTTTCTGCACCGTGTCGCCCTCTTCCCATTGGTAGTAAATACCGTCCACCGGCGGGATGCGTAAAGTTTGCCCCACGGCCAGCTCATCGGGATTGTCGTTGAGCACATCGTAATTGGAGAAGAGGATCGATTCGGGTTCAATATTGTAGGTCTTAGCGATGGCAAAGAGCGAATCGCCTTCTTCGATAGTGTAATCGACCGTCTTGTAACGCGGGCGTTCATCGGGTACCTGGGTGTGCAGGCGCGCCAGGCGTGACACCGACGCCTCGATCGCGGGAGCAAAGGAGGGCATAGGCACATCCGGCGGATTGTTCTGGGGGTTATTCGACTGCGCCTGAGATTGGGGTAGGTTGGTAGCCGAAGCGCTGGTATTGTTGCGCGAAACCAGGAAGAACACCATTAAAGCCACCATCGCGGCAGCGATCCCCCAAAAAAGTAAGGAAACCAGCCGGCCGGAAGCAGATGCCCGGGGGGTCTGGTTTAGCTTGCCAAGGTTCACATATCCTCCGTCAAGTTCTGCAAAAATTCCTGGTTGGTGCGGGTCTTGTTCATTTTTTGAATCAGAGCTTCGGTAGCTACCGCAACATCCATGCCCGCGCCTTGCGGCTGCGAAGCAATCATTTGCAGATACATACGCCGCATCAACCACACACGCGGCAGAATATCCGGCCCAAGCAGCAGTTCTTCGCGCCGGGTGGATGAACGTTCGATATCGATGGCCGGGAAGGTGCGCCGTTCTTGCAGGCGGCGCGAGAGATGCAGTTCCATATTGCCCGTGCCTTTGAACTCCTCATAGACCACATCATCCAGGCGCGAGCCGGTGTCCACCAGCGCGGTGGCGATGATGGTCAACGAACCGCCCTCTTCCAGGTTGCGCGCCGCGCCAAAGAAACGCTTGGGCGGGTAAAGGGCCGAGGGGTCCATGCCGCCGGACAGCGTGCGCCCGGAGGGGTTGACGGTCAGGTTGTAGGCGCGTGCCAGGCGGGTGAGCGAATCCATCAGGATCACCACATCCCGGCCAATCTCCACCAGGCGTTTGGCGCGTTCCAGGGTGATCTCAGCTGCGCGCACGTGCAGGTTGACCGGCTCGTCGAAAGTGGAAGAGACCACTTCGGCATCTACCGAGCGGTCCATATCGGTCACTTCCTCGGGACGCTCGCCGATCAGGCACATGATCAGGTGCACCTCAGGATGCTTGGAGGAGATCGCGTTAGCGATCTGTTTGAGGATGGTGGTCTTGCCGGCCTTGGGCGGCGAGACAATCATCCCGCGCTGCCCGCGCCCGATGGGGGCGATCAGGTTGATCAGGCGGGTGGCCAAGGCGTTGCGGTCGGTCTCCAGATCAAAGCGCTTGTCCGGGAAGATAGGGGTCAGGCTTTCAAAGGTCTTGCGCTGGCGCATGTCATCCACGTCCACCGCATTGATCGATTCGACTTTGAGCAGGCCGTAATGACGCTCCGCCTCGCGCGGCGGGCGCACCTGCCCAATGACCAGGTCGCCACTGCGCAGGTCATAACGGCGCAGTTGGGCCTGGGAGACGTAAACATCCTCGTTTCCCACCTGGTAATTGGTGCGTAAAAACCCCACTCCCTCGCTCATGATCTCCAAAACACCGCCGCGCACCTCCAGACCTTCCTTTTCAGCTTCGGCCTGGCGGATGCGGATCATCAAATTCTCTTTTTTCAAGCGAGCGGCGTTGGGGATATTCAGTTCCGCTGCCATTTGCCGCAATGAGGCCAGCGGAGCATTTTCAAGTTCAGTCATTTTCATAGGTTTTCTCGTTTGGGGATGAATTATGGCAGTTAAAGCACATCAGGCTCAACCGCAGTTGGTGGGCTTGTTCGGCAATGTAAAGTATCTAAACACTTACCGGTGAATGGCTCGCAGGCACTATACCCGATTGTGCACTGACAAACCGTGAAAAGGGGTTACAAGTCACTTGACCCTTCAGATTATAGCATGCCGATATTTTTAACGCAAGCGCGCAAAGTAAGCCTATCAACTGTGAGTTCATCCACAAGCATGTGACATTATACCCGGTTTAGATTAAGATTATGTAAGAAATTTCAATTGCTAGGCTTTTAATTTTCCGGGTTTTCTAGTCTTTGGCGCCCTGTTCCCTTCAGGTTTTCTCCTGTGCTTGCGCTATAATACTTCTATGAATAATGAAGAGCTTGCCAATGTATTTACCCGCATCGCCGATCTACTGGAGATCAAGGGGGAGATCATTTACAAATTCCTGGCCTACCGCAAGGCCTCCGACAGCCTGCGCAACCTGGCTGAGAACGCAGATACGCTCTACCGCCAGGGGCGTCTGACCGAGATTCCCGGCGTAGGCAAGGCCATTTCCGAAAAGATTGGCGAGCTGCTGGATACCGGAAAATTACAATTCCTTGAACGACTGGAGCAGGAAGTGCCGCCCAGCTTGATCGACCTGCTGCAGGTGCCGGATGTGGGTCCCAAGAAAGCCGCCCTGTTCTGGAAGCAAGGCGGAATCACCACCCTGGCCGAGCTGGAAGCCGCCGCGCGGGCAGGCAAGCTGCGCCATTTGCCCGGCCTGGGAGAGAAATCCGAAGCACGCATCCTGACCGGGATCGAAGCCCTGGCGCGGCGCAGCAAACGCATGCTGCTGGGCACCGCCCGCCCGATCGTACAGCGCTGGATCGAGCAATTGCGCGGCATCCCCGGCGTGGTGCGCCTGGAAGCCGCCGGAAGCCTGCGCCGCTGGCGCGCCACAGTCGGGGATCTGGATCTGGTGGCGGCCTGCACCGATCCCCTGCCATTAATGCAAGCCTTCACTTCCGCGCCGGAAGTGGCGCGTGTGTTGGGCCAAGGAGAGAACAAATCCAGCATCGAGCTGGACAGCGGCATCACCATGCAGCTTTGGGCGCAGCCGCCAGAGCGCTTTGGTACGCTCTGGCAGTTTGTCAGCGGCTCCAAGGATCACAATGTACGCCTGCGCGAACTGGCCCAAAAACGCGAGCTTTCGCTCTCTGAACGTGCCATTCAAGATGCAAACGGCCAGGAACAACTCTTTGCCGATGAAGAAGGCGTATATGCTGCGTTGGGACTGCCCTGGATCCCTCCGGAATTGCGCGAGGACCGCGGTGAGATCCAGGCGGCGCTGGCAGGCAGCCTGCCCCACCTGGTAGTGCCCGGCGACCTGACCGCCGATCTGCACATGCACACCACCTGGAGCGATGGCAGCGCCACCATACTTGAAATGGCACGCGCCGCCCAACTGCGCGGGCTAAAGCTGATCGCCATCACCGACCACTCCGGCGGGCTGGGCGTGGCAGGCGGACTGAGCGTGGAGCGCCTGCGAGAGCAGCGCCAGGCCATTCAGGATGCACAAACACAACTGGGAGATTCCATCCGCCTGCTGCACGGGGCAGAAGTGGATATCCGCTCGGACGGCACGTTGGACTACCCGGATGAGGTTCTGGCAGAGCTCGATATCGTGGTAGCCTCGCTGCACGCCAATCTTCGCCAACCTGCCGAAGCCATCACCGCGCGGCTGCTCTCCGCGCTCCGCAATCCGCACGTAGACATCATCGGGCACCCCAGTGGGCGGCTGATCAACCACCGCGAAAGCGCCGACCTGGATTGGGAGGCGATCCTTTCCGCAGCCCGCGAGCATGGCGTGGTATTGGAGATCAATTCCAACCCGGCCCGCCTGGATCTGGACGAGGTTTATGTCCGCCGGGCTGTTGAGATGGGGATTCCCATGGCCATCAGCACCGATGCACACAGCACCCTCGACCTGGCGCTGGGGATCTACGGCGTCTCGGTGGCGCGGCGCGCCTGGGCCGAGGCGCAACACATCTTCACCGCCTGGCAGCCGGAAAAGATCCTGGGCTGGATTAAGAACAAAGGCCGGTAGGCGGTAGGCGGCGCCTTTTTCCACCTGAGGAATGACGCCGGATGAACCCGCTAACCAAGCAAGATGCTGCGCGCCAGCAGATGGCAGCTAAAAATTGCTGCGGGCAGCAAGATGGGTTGGTGGGCCGGGTGGAGTGCGCCTGCCTCGCAGTGGATGGTGATCATGGTTCCAATGCGCTCGCTCTCGATGCTGTTTTGCAGTCCGGTCGTTACCGTGAGAGGCACATTCGCCAGATTCAACTTCCAACCCAGATTGGCGTCCAGTACATATAAGAATGGGCTGCCATTGGCATCCAGGATCGTCCAATATTCGTTTCCTTTGGAAAAAAGGATGGTGGCCCACAACCCCTTTTGCGGAGAGAGCAGATCGATTCTGGCATCTTCA
The DNA here is from genome assembly GCA_964424115.1 of uncultured Anaerolineaceae bacterium. GTDB lineage: Bacteria > Chloroflexota > Anaerolineae > Anaerolineales > Anaerolineaceae > CAYRHN01. The sequence continues at coordinate 9,006 of CAYRHN010000030.1, read as the reverse complement.
ATGTTCGCAACCTTAAACAGCAAGCCTTTCCAATTCTTCTGGCGGGAGAGTTTCATCCTGCCCTGAACGGAGAAGAATGGTTGGCGATCGTTGCCTGATATGCAGACCCCCTGCAGCGAATCGTTCAAATTGTCCACCGTAAGCTCGTAATTGGTTCCTTCTCCCAGAATGGAAGTGGAGTCCAATGTGGTACGCGCAATCCACTCCGCCGGCAATGAGACTGGTGCCATGGTGGTTATCTCCTGATGGCCTCAAGCCATCGCGAAAGTGATCTGATAAGCTGCATAATTGGTCAATTGGACCAGGAAGCCAAAAAACATCAACTGCTGGATTTGCGGGGAGAGCAAACCAGTATTGCCGAATTGATCCAGCCGGAAATACAGGGCTGTCGTGCCGCGTTCGATCCTCTGGGTGGATTGAACTGTGAGGCCAACGTTCATATTCCCGATCATCTGGCACCGGTTGCCGATCGGATATTGTTCCAATTTCGCAAAATGCCGGCGTTCCGCATCCAAAACCGTCCACAAGATCTCCCCCGGCTGCGCCACGACAAAGCCCAACAAGCTATTCCGGGTGTCGGTCAATCGAAGCTCTACAGACTTGATCTTTTTACCGACCAGAGACATCAGCCCGCCAAGTTTTTCATATTCTATAGTGCCTTCCACCCGTCCCAAGAGCTGTTTCCTGACATCCATCAGCTCTCCGGAATATTGCCCTTTTTTCTCCCGGCTGTTCAATTGGAATTGGGTCTCGCGTTTGCCTGCCAGGTTCATGGTAGCCGCGTATTCGGTGACCACCAGTTCCATGGGATAGGGGTAAATGGGGGCCTGGTAGGCTGCTGAAAACGGGGGGTAAAGGAGCCCCCCAGCTTTCTGTACCTCCAGGTTAGCCAATTGGTGTGGATAATACTTGAGGGTAAAATCGTGCTGGAATTCAGCCACGGATTTCTTGGAATCGGTCATCCTGTGCAGCAAAACCCAGATTTGAGGGTTGGCGAAATCCAACGCCAGGGCCTGGTCCGCAAACCCGGCGGCTTCGCGGTAATTTCCCCGATTAAATGCACCAATCGCTTGATTCACCAGATCATTCAATTGTGCGTTGTCCGGCATGACTGCCTCCGATGGATCAATATTGGATGGACCCGTAATAGACCTGGTTGACAAAGGCCAGGATGACCATGCGCGGCGTACCTTGCGAAATTGCGAACGCGGTCAGGGCATTTTTGGGCAGCGGGTATTCCGCATTCAAGCGCGGACGCAACACGCGGTTGAGGGTCTCCAATCCCAGGCCGAAATGGTAAATCCCCGGCCCTTCCACATCCAGGATGAACACCGAGGCATCCGGCGGCAACACAGCCTGCAGTTGGGTGAGGTGCACCCCGGCAAAACCAAAGGGCAGGTTGGTTTGCCCGGTGCGCAGGTCGTTGTAGCTGATGGTCTTCTTGCATTCAGCCGGCAGGCCGGTATAAACATCATAGATGCACTGGGTGATGGTGCCGTCCTGGAAAAGCATGTATAACTGATTCTCGTAAATGGTGATATCCGCCACATTCTTCAGGTCAGGGATATTCTCGGTGAAGAACGGCATGGGGGTCTGCCAGGACATATCCTCGTCGCTGCGGGTATAGCGCCAGATCATGTTCTTGCCGGACTGGTTATCCAACACATACAGCACATTCTGGTCGTAGGTCATGGCTGAGATCGCGCCAAAACCAGCATCGGGCGCGGGCAGGCTGTCATACACAGCATTCTGTCCGGAGATGCACACCAGCAGGCCGCCGGTGTTGTCCACCGCCAGCAAGGCAGACTTGTAACGGTCATAATTGGGATAAATGACCATGTCCACCAGCCCGCCCATGCCGGTGCCGCGGCCGCCGGAGCAGGAGAAGGAACCATCCAGGCTGTAGCGCGTGCCCTGGTTGACCAGCACCATGCGCCGAACGCGGTTGGCTGCCACATCCAGCAGATAAGCGTCGGTATCGCTGGAGACGATGCGGCTGATCTGGGTCTCTTCCAGCTCGCTATTACTGCTGAAGGGCAGCAATTCCAGGCGGGTGACATTATCCAGGCGATCGATCTCGCTGTAAGCCTGGGCCCGCAGCCTGGCGGCATCCTCGCTGGAGCCGTATTTGTCCGCTTCGTCCAACAAGGTCAGCACCTCGCTCCAGCCCTGGCGCTGCTGTAAGGGATCGGCCAGAACGCTGGTTTGGGCGGCCTTTTGCTGAGCCATCGACAGGCTGTAACGGTGCTGCTGGTCCAATCCATTGCGGAAGTAGACCGCCGTAGCAATCCCCACCACCACCAGCGGAATGGCAATGGCGATGAAGAGCATGGCTCCTGGTGAAAGGTGGGGCGAGTTTTCGTCCGTATTGGGCAGTAATTTGGCGATAAAACGGCTGAAGCCGCTACCAGTACGCTGCTTGAGATGCTGCCAACCGAACCATACCCGACCAACCTGCTTGCGCAGAGGCTGGTTGGATCTTCGCGCAGCAGCGCGGGTTGCCGGACGCGCAGGCGCTACAGCAGCAGCCGGGCGCGGCAACTCCGGTGCGGATTCATCCACAGGGTGTTGCTCAGGAAGAGATTCCAGAGGGAGGGCAGGTGCCGCCGCAGGGGTTGGTATGGGGATATCGGTCTCAGCGGCTGCGCGCAAGTTTTCCACCTCGGGCTGCCCAACCGGGAAGCTTTCTGCCATCGGGGTGGGCGCTGCGCCTACTTCCGGCTCGGCGGGTGGTTCCACCGGCGCAGCCGGGGCCAGCGGAGTGCTGGGGACGGGGGTGGAGGCGCGCAGGCGCAAACGGTGAATGGCGCCCTTACCGGTCTGGAAACGCAGCACAAAGGCGCGCAGATCCGGCCCGGCCTGGTTAAGCAGGCGGCGGCGCAGGGCGTCCAGCGAGATCTGGTGGCTGTTGGCCAGGGCTTCCTCGTTCCAGCTGTCGGGTGGCTCGGCGCACATTACCAGGTTGTCGGCGGAGTGGATCTCGGCCTGGTAATAGCGCGGGGCGACATTGCGGCTGATACCCAGCCCGCGCCCGTCGGAGGCGGGGTCATAGAAATGCTCCACCTGCTCGCCCAGGATGAAGGTATGCAAAGAACCGGCCTGGGCCAGGTAGAGGAATCCGCGCCGCAGAACAGCCATATTCATGGAACCGATCCACTGCTCGCCGCCGCGCGCGCCGCGCAGATTGCGCTCCAGGAAGATCTGGTTGATCTGTTCAAAGGCAAAACGCAGCCCGGCAGTGACCGAGCCGGAGATCTCGAAATACAGGCGGGCGGCCTCGGCCAGCATCTCCTGCTGTTTCTCGGCACTCATCGCCGACTGACCGATCAGGTTCAACCAGACGATCAGACGGTCATCGCCGCGTCCGCGCGCAGCCCGGCGGCCCGGCTCCGCAATGAGCAGGCCGGGCAGGTCCGGCATGTTGGGGTTCAGGAAAAAGTAAAAGAGATCCAATGCACTCATAGGTTGGGGTAATTATACACCCCATCCCGATGCAAGTTTCAGACCAGAAGGCACGGCACGGGAAGAAACATTATAGACAGACTGACGCTATGGTATACTTGCCCGCAAAGACCGCTACTATGAAAATTACTCAATTTATCATGGCTTTCGTCTGTCTTTCCGGCTTGCTTTCGGCCTGTTCCAGTTCGCCCACCGCTTCCCCTCTCATCCAGCCTACATCATACCCAACCGAAGCTGTAGCGGATTATTTCCCACTTGCCAAAGGTGCTTATTGGATCTACGAGGGCAATGTAAAATGGACCGTCGGAACAGATATATTTGAAGATACCATTCAGTGGAAAATGGAAGTAGTAGATGTGGTCAGACGGGGGGATATCGTCGGATACCAAATGCAAGGCGCACCCTGGGATTTGGCATGGTACGATAAAGACAAGAAACCTGGTGAGTACGCCTTCATTCAGGTGGGTTCAGGTCGGTTTTATAAGGCTTCCATTGAAAATTACCAACGCCTGTTAGACCCAGAGGACTATTTAGAAGAATTGGTGCATGAAGGAATGCTCTTCCTCGATGTCCCTTTGCTGGAGGGGGAAAGATTTTGTGACACTTATTCAATCACCCGTGAGGACGGCCTGTATTGTTGGCGCGTCAGTGAAGAACCGCAAACCCAACTGACCGGCGTCAAAGGAATTTCGGTAAGCGCTCCGCTGTCAGAATTCTTGATATTTCAAATCACTATGCCTGATTCTTCCGAGTACAATTTTGTGCCGGGGATCGGCATCACCCGATACAAATATGTCCATCACGGGACAATCGCAGAAGTGGATGTCAAGCTCATTGAATATCACGCAGGCGAGTAATTTTCAATAAATTGCCGCTCCAAAATATCATTATCTGTGGTATACTTCAGCCCGCTTGCGCGCGGCGCAGGCAAATTCACACGCTTCCCGACCGGATGGCGTGCCGCCCCAAAGGGGCGGTAGATCCCGGAACCTCAACGGAAGCGGCGGAACAACGCTAATTAAAAAGGAGTTTAATACAATGGCGTCTGTTATTTCTATGAAAGCCCTGTTGGAAAGTGGCGTGCATTTCGGGCACCGCACCAACAAGTGGAACCCCTTGATGAAGCCCTACATCTTCACCGAGCGCAATGGCATCCACATTATCGACTTGCAGCAAACCGTGAAATCCGTCACTGCGGCCTTCAACATCGTCCGCGATACGGCCGCCCAGGGCGGCGTGGTGCTCTTCATTGGCACCAAACGCCAGGCCCAGGAGACTGTCCGCGATGAGGCCATTCGCTGCGGCATGCCGCACGTGACCGAACGCTGGATGGGCGGCATGATCACCAACTGGGATACCATGGCCAAGCGTATCCAGGAACTGGAACGCCTGGAGCAATTGCGCGACAGCGGCGAGATCAATAAATTGACCAAAAAAGAAGGCCTGTTGATCCAGCGCGACATCGACCGCCTGGAGCTGCGCCTATCCGGTGTGCGCAAGATGACCCGCCTGCCCGACCTGGTCTTCGTCATCGATGTAACCCGCGAAGCCACCGCCGTGCACGAAGCCAACCTGAAGGGCATCCCGGTCATCGCGTTGGTGGATACCAATTGCGATCCCCGCGGTGTGGACTATGTGATTCCCTCCAATGATGACGCCATTCGCGCAATCAAACTGCTGGTCGGCAAGGTTGCCGATGCAGTCGAAGAGGGCAAGGCTTCCCGCAAGGACGAATTCATCGAAGCTGAAGCCGCTGCCGAAGCTGGCCAGGCCAGCCGCACCCCGGCCCGCCGTGTGGTGCGCGTAGGCGAGGAAAGCGAACTGGGCGACCAGGATCTGCTGGGCGCCTCCACCCTGGCAAAGATGGGCGGGCACGAAGAGACCCCCGCCGCGACCGAAGAAGAATAATCAAATTTTTAGAGGAACTGTAAAGATGGAAATCACTACTGAGATGATCAAGACCCTGCGCGAATCAACCGGCGCCGGTATCCTGGATTGCCGCAAGGCCCTGCAAGAAGCCGACGGCGATTTCAAGAAGGCGGTTGACTTCCTGCGCGAGAAGGGTCTCGCCACGGCTGCCAAGCGCTCTGACCGCCAGGCCTCGGAAGGCGTTGTGGAACTGTATTCGCACGGCAACGGCCGCGTGGGTGTGATGCTGGAGCTGAACTGCGAAACCGATTTCGTTGGCCGCTCCGAATCCTTCCGCAAGCTGGCGCATGAGCTGGCCCTGCAAATCGCCGCTTCTGCTCCGCAATACATCAAAGAAGAAGACATTCCCGCCGACGTGATCGAGCACGAGAACGCGATCGCCATGGCCAAAGCCCGAGAAGAGGGTAAGCCCGAAGCCATCCTGCCCCGCATCGCCGAAGGTGCGCTGAAGAAATTCAAGGATGAGACCGTCCTGCTGCGCCAGGCCTACATCCGCGACGAGAGCATCACCGTCCAGGAACTGATCAACCAGAACATCGCCGCTATCGGCGAGAACGTGATCGTCCGGCGCTTCGTGCGTTGGGCGTTGGGCGAAAGCACCAAGACCGAGTAAGAATCCAAAGGCCAGCCGCAAGGTTGGCCTTCTTTTTCTCTCCGGGAGGAAAAATGGAAGAGCTGAAATACCACCGCATTTTGCTCAAGTTGAGCGGTGAAGCCCTGGCTGCGCCAAACGGCTACGGCATCGACCATGACCAGGCCTGCGCCATCTCCGAGCGGGTCAAGGAAGTGCGCGAGATGGGCGTGGATGTAGCAATCGTGATCGGCGCGGGCAACCTGTGGCGGGGCAAGAGCGGCAATGCATCTGGCATGGACCGCGCCACCGCCGACTACATGGGCATGCTGGCTACAGTGATGAATGCCCTGGCCTTGATGGACGCGCTGGAAAGCATGGGCGTGATGACCCGTGTGCAGTCGGCGATTGAAATGCGCACGGTAGCTGAACCCTACATCCGCCGGCGCGCCATTCGCCACATGGAAAAGGGACGCGTGGTAATCTTCGGCGGTGGCACCGGCAACCCATACTTCTCCACCGACACTGCCGCGGCCCTGCGCGCGATGGAGATCGATGCAGATGTACTGATCAAGGCCACCAAGGTGGACGGCGTTTACGACAGCGACCCAATGCGCAACCCCAACGCGGTCAAGTTCGACACGCTCAGCTATATTGATGTGCTTAACCGACGCCTGGAAGTGATGGACTCCACCGCCACCTCGCTGTGCATGGAGAACAAATTGCCCATCCTGGTGCTCAACCTGTGGGATGAGACCGCCTTGCGGCGCGTGCTGCTGGGCGAAAAGGTCGGCACGTTGGTGACCAATTAATTGGTTCCTGGGCTTGGCTCAGGACAATCAATTTCCAGAAGGGTTTTTTGGCTGATTCTTCCAGCCAAAAAACCTTTTCTTTTAACCGTTTGTACTATAATTAAGTCTGGAATTCCCTAAAGGAGTGCAATATGAACAATGACCTGTTTGAGCTGGATTATAACCTGTTCAGCGCGCTGGGCGGGTTGTACAACGGAAAAAGAAGCCCCCTTTCCCCGCTGGGTGGGGCTGAATTCAGGCCGTTGACGCCGGATGTCAGCGACGCATTGCGTGCGGCCCGCATCCTGGATGCCCAAGGCCAGCCGCTGGCGGCCTTTGCGCCGGCGCTGGAATCGCTCGGACAACCCGAAGCTTATGCCCGTCTGCGCTTCATGGCCGCGGCCAAGTTCATCGATTATGCGGTCTATTTCAGCACGGAAAGCACCGCAGCGCTCAACGCCGCCCCCAGTGGGCTACAGATCAGCCTTCCGGCCCAGCCGGCACCCATCCTGGACGACCTCAAGTCTTACCTGGGCGAAAGCCGGGTACAGAACAGCAGTTTTGAGACGCGCATCTCCGCCGACGAAGCGGTGGTGCTGACAGCATTGATCGATCTGCGCCGCAGCGCCTTCTTACGCGCACTCAGCGACCACTCCCCGGTTACCCCGGCTCCCTTCGATGCCCAGATGATCTCGCGTACCATTGCCAGCGGCCTGGATCAAGCCCAATGGCTGAGCGGGATGCTGCGCACGCTGTGCGGTCTCCAAAACCCTCTGCCCGCCTCACAGGTGCAGGTGGCGCTGTCTAACCTGGCCGCCAAGGGCCTGCTGACGCAAACCGAACGTGGTTTCAGCCTGAACGAAGCCCTGGCATTCCTCTCCGACCGCCTGTTGGTGATCAACAACGTCATCTGGCTGGAAGGCGCGCACGCCAATAAACAGGACCGGGTGGCTTTTGCCAACATGGTCTGCGCTCAGGCCGGTTTGAACGACCTGCTCTGCATGCAGTGGAACGGGCAGGAAGTAACCCTGCACGCGACGGCTCCGGCCTCCCTGCTGGAACAGGTTCTGCGCCACCTTAACGATCCCGAAGTACTGCCTCCTCCGCCGCTGGTGCAGACTTCCTTCAAGCTGGCGGTCATGTCCGGGCCGGCTGCCGGGCAATCCTACACGCTCAGGCACCTGACCTCTCTCGGCCGCGAAGCCGATTGCGATATCCAGGTCAAGGATATCAAGGTTTCACGCAAGCATGCCCAGATCGAAAAATTAGAAAATGGCTACCAGTTGAGCGACCTGAACAGCACCAATGGCACCTATGTGAACGGCATTGCCATCTCCGATCCGGTGATGCTCAAGGAAAACGATATCATCACGCTCGGCGAAACCCGTCTGACGCTGGTCAGCGTGCCGGAGAACAATGTTCCGGTTGTCTCCGAAGCCACCGTTTATGCCTCTGGCGGCGACTTGCCGCTGACCGGGGTGGAATTGCCGCCGGCCAGACAGGTCGCAGACAATCCATTCCTTGAACCCGCACCGATGCCTTCCCTGGCAGCAGCAGAACCGGAGTGGATCCCGCCTGCGCCGCAGGAGATCCTTGAGCCGCCGGTAACGATCGCCCCGCCGCCTGCTGCCGAGCCGCTGGTCGTTCCCCCACCGGTAACAGTGCCCCCGCCTCCGCCTGTCGTACAGAAGAACATCTGCCCCAGTTGCGGTAACGAGGTAGCTCCCGGGGCGCGCTTCTGCGGCAGTTGCGGACAGACCTTGCAATAGAGGTTAGTCGTTAATATTCAAAAGGCTGGGATCACCCCAGCCCTGAATTTAGACCGCGAAAGAAAAATCTATGGATCCAAGAACCAGCGCCAATGCCCGGGCGTGGAATGGGATTGCCAAAACCCATTATGAAAAATACGATATCAACAAATTGCTGACCGGGGAACCTCTCCTCAATGAAACGATCTGCGGCGAGGTGGGAGATGTTCGCGGAAAATCGCTGATCCATTTGCTGTGCCACATCGGCACGGATACCCTCTCCTGGGGGCTGCTCGGAGCCAGGGTGACGGGAGTGGATATTTCAGCGGAATCGCTCCGTTACGCGCGAGAACTGGCCTCGCGAATGAAGATGGATGCCCGATTCATCGAGTCCGATGTGATGGAAGTCGCCTCGAAAATCCTGGAGACCTACGATATTGTCTTTTGCTCCACCGGCGTATTGTGCTGGATCCCGGATATCGATCAATTCGCCCGCATCGTCCGC
>CAYRHN010000029.1:0-24124 GCA_964424115.1 uncultured Anaerolineaceae bacterium | reverse complement strand
TATCTACGCTATAATTAATCAATTCAATACTCCCCCTCTTCTGCACACATGACCCTCCAGATCCGCTTGCTTGGCCCAGTCAGACTGCAACTGGACTCCCATCTCCTGCAGGTCAATGCCCCACCCAAGACGTTGCCGCTTTTGGGCTACCTGTTGCTGCACCGCGATCAGGTGCTGGAACGCCAACAAGTTGCCTTTGCTCTCTGGCCGGACGATCCCGAAAGCGACGCACGCGCCAACTTGCGCCGGCACATCCACCAGCTACAGCGTGCTCTTCCAGCCGGGCCAGCAGAACGCCCCTGGCTGGTGAGCGACGCACGAACCATCTGCTGGAACCCGAACGCCGATTACTGGTTGGATGTTGCCGAGCTGGAATCCTTGTCGGTCTGCCCAGATCGCCTGGAAGAAGCCGCCGGGCTGTATCAAGGCGACCTGTTGGAGGCGTTTTACGATGACTGGATATTCTTTGAACGCGAACGCCTGCGTGGATTATTTCTGGATCTGCTGGCACGCCTGGCCGGGCAACAACGCGCCCAGGGAAATTTTCCGAAGGCCATTTTGACCTGCCAGCAATTGCTCCAGCAAGACCCATTTCGCGAAGATATCTTGCGCCAACTCGTCAGTCTGCGGTATGAATCCGGCGACCGGGCAGGCGCGCTGCAAGAATACGAAGCTTTTGAGCACAACCTGCGCGATGAAATGGGTGTCGCGCCCATGCCTGAAACCCGCGCATTGGTAGAGTTGGTGCGGCGCAATGCCCGGCTTCCGAGCAAACCACTTGCGAAATTAGAAAGCGAAATAGCCCCCTTCTTTACGTCGGTTTCCCCGAATCTGCTCCCTTTTGTGGGGCGGGAACGCGAAATGCAAAACGCAACAACCCGCTGGCAACGGGCTGTGCGCGGACACGGTGGCTTGCTGCTGATCGGCGGAGAAGCAGGGATCGGCAAGTCCCGCATGGCGCGGGAAATTGCCCTTCACGCAGAATCCCAGGGGGCGCGGATTCTCTACGGCGGCGTAAGCCCTGGTGAAACTCGTCCTTACCAACCCGTGGTGGAAGCACTCGAAGCAGCTTTGCCGTTACTTGAGGGCCTGGAGCTTTCATCTACCCGCATGGCAGCCCTGGCTTCGCTGCTGCCACAGCTGAATACGCAGATAAAATTGCCCGCCCTACCTTCCCTGGAGCCTGACCGCGAGCGCATCCGCCTGTTCGATGCCGTTGCTGCCTGCCTGGAAGCACTGGCTGAACCACGCCCACTGCTGTTCATCCTCGAAGACTTGCATTGGGCGGGAGAGACCACCCTTGCCCTGATGGAATTCCTGGTCCGCCGCGCTGCCTGGAAGCCCATTTTGCTGCTCGGCACCTATCGCGACGAAGAAACCCCGCGTTCTCACCCGCTCCGCCGGCTGCGGCGCGCTTTGCAAGATGAGGCCCTGGCTGACCATCTGGCGCTTGGACGGCTCAGCCAGGCCGGGGTGGATGAGCTGCTGGCTCATTTACCTGCCGGATGGTTGCCAGAGCAAAGCGACCTGGGCATGCGCCTTTTTGCGGAAAGCGAAGGCAACCCGCTCTGGATCGATCAATTGCTGGACGCCTGGAGCCAACCCGTACAATCCAGCCCGGAAATTGTACCCGGCGGGATCCGCTCGGCTATCCTCTCCCGCCTGGAGCGCCTTTCGGAAGGCGCACGCGCTTTTGCTGAGGTGGCTGCCATCCTTGGCCCAGCCTTTGATGCAGAGGTGGTACGTGAAGTGGGCGGTTGGGATGAGGCAACTGCCCACCTGGCTTTAAGCAGCTTGCTGGACAGCCGCCTTGTGCGGGATACCGAAGGACGTAGCCACTTTGACTATTTATTCTCCCACCATCTTTTCCAGGCCACCCTCTACGGAGAGATCACGCCTGCCAAACGCGCACGCCGCCACCTGCGCGCTGCTGAGGTGTTGGAAGAGCTTTACCCGCAACGGCGGCTCGAGTTGATCGGTGAACTGGCCCGCCACTTTGACCTGGGCGGCAACCCCGCGCAAGCCCTTCCCTGTTATCTTGAAAACGCGCGGAGGCAATTCAGCCTGTTTGCCAACAGCGAAGCCCTGGCATCCATCCAACGCGCGTTGGATTTGGAGGAGAAACTACCTGATATCTGCACTCCGCGCAACCGCTTTGACCTGCTTCTCCTGAGCCAGGAAATCTATCATCGTAAAGGTATGCCCAAAGAAGAGTGGAGGGTGCTGCTTGCGCTACAAGACCTGGCCGTCAGCCTGGAGGAACCGGCGCTGGAGTTCGAGGTAATCCAGCGGCAAATCGAGTTCAAACGTGACCAACGCGAACTTGCACATGCGTTCTTGCTGCTTGAAAAGCTCAGGATATGCGCGGATAAACTGAATAGCCCCTACTGGCACACCCTGGTTACCCAAACAGAAGGTCAACTCAATGTAGCCAACAGTACCTACGAAAAGGCTATCCCGCTCCTCCAGGAAGCTATGGCAGCCTGGGAAAAGCTAGGGAACCGCTCCAACCAGTTGTACTGCATTTGCTACCTGGCAGATATTGCTCATCTGCAACGCAATTCCAAAGACATCACCAACCTGCTACAAAAAGCCCTGGCACTTCGCGATGAAAGCATCTCCCCTGCTCAACTGATGCGCACCTTACTTTCTGCCGCCAATGCCGGGGTGGTCAGCCATGATCCGCCACATACCCTGCTTTACGCGCGGCAACTGGTTGATCTGGCCGAGCGGGTGGGCGACCTGGGCTGGCAAGCAACTGGTAAACGATTGATCGGCATTGCCAATTCACATTTATTTAACATCCAACAGGCGAGAGAGTCTCTGAATAAGGCAGCTCAGATTTTCTTTGCCATCCAAAGGATCAAGCCGTACGCGCAGACCCTGGAAAGCCTCGGTTTGTTGGAAGCCTCCGTTGGGCGTTTTGACCAGGCTCGCCAGTATTACCTGCAGGCGCTGGAGATCCTGCAGCGGATGAACCAGCTGGATGGGGTCAGCACCGGCCTGATCAATCTGGCTTATGCCTGCTCGCTTCAGGAAAAATTCGGCGAAGAATATGAGTATGCCCAAAAAGCACTGGAGTCCAGCCGCCAGCTCAAGAATCGCTTTTTGGAAGCCCTGGCCTTGCAGGCCCTGGGAGATGCCAGCGACGGCCTCAACCATCCAGACGCAGCGCTAACTTATTTGATGTCCGCAGAAGAGATCATGCGCCAGTTAGATCAGGCATATGAGCTAACTGGCGTGCTGAATGACCGCATCCAGTTATCTCTTAAGATGGACAACCTGGCACAGGCGCTGGAAATGAGCCGGGAAATTCTTCTCCTCTACCCCAAAATCGAAGGCACAGATAACGATCTACACCGTTTCCTCTGGACGGCTGCGCGCGCCTTCAGAGCAGCAAGACAAGAAGAACTATCCAGCCTATGGTTGGCAAAGGCATATGAGGAGTTGCAAAGGCTCTTGAAGATCATCTCGGATGACGAGACACGTAAGGCCTTCGCGCAGATCCCCTACAATCTTCAAATCGCCGAGGCGCAAGAAAAAAGGGTTTGGCCGTAAGCCAATAGGGAAATCCCCCTCTGCGAATCTCTTTCTTGGACGCTTTTTGGACGCCAGATGGGCATAATGAAAGCGTCCTATGAGCGATTCTCCGTTCCGTCCCCAACACTTGTTCATTGTCCGTCTGTGGTCTGAAGCCTCCCAGCCGACCATCTCAGAATGGCGCGGCTCGGTAGAACACATCCAGTCCGGGCGGAAGTTCTATTTCACCTCCCTGGGAGACTTAAACGACTTCATTTCCTTCCGCCTGCGGCAAGAGCCTAATCCAGGGACGGAGAACCAAGATTCGGGAAACCAACGAATAAATTCCTGAAGGATTCGCTTTCGGGACAATTTTGCATGCTTCAATGAGGAGTAACCATGAAACGAAATTTCATCAATATCACTTCTATACGGCTACTTCAAGTTCGCCATTGTAAACGCAGATGGGACCACCAGCTACTGGTTCAACGACGGCACCTCGCAAAGCAGCATTTCCCCAGACGCTTCTGTGTACTTGGCGGAAGCTTAAACATGATGCACTGCGCCAACGCCTTTAGCCTGGGCTACTGGCGCGCGAGGTAAAAGGATGAAAACCAGGAAAATGCCCATTAAAGCAAATTTAGCTCTCTTACTCCTTCTTCTTGCCCTGGGAATGATCGCCACCACAGTTGCAGCTTTCAATGGACCCGGCATCTCCTGGGATGTGGTTGCATGCGGGGGAGGAATTTCCAGCGATGGAAAAGGGGTCGTGATCCAGGATACAATTGGACAACCCATCGTCGGCAATTCTTTCAACAGCCCGATTGAGCTAGGCTCAGGCTACTGGGAACCGCTTGCTCTCCATTTCAATCTCTTCCTGCCGATGGTCACCCGTTGAGGTTCTCATGCACGGGCAATTTTGCACAGTCCACTCCTCCTCTGCCAAACCTGCATCAGGAGGATCACTTCGTCAGGATAGCAGGAACAGAGGGATGAGAGCGGATCAATCGACCATTTCCCCTGTTAATTTTCCATTGTTAAGCGCAGGAACTTTTCTGCCTCTTCTGCCACGATGGCTGCCGCCTGCCGGTTGAGATGGACACCGTCGATCAGCAGGCGGAACCCCTTCCGCCTGGAATACGCATCAAAGTCCTCCCCCAGAAGAACAAACTCAGCCGACATCCAAAGGGAGCCGCGGAAGACATGCCCCTCGGCCGGTTCGGTTCGCAAAACCGCCTCCATCCGTTCAAAGGTAGGCAAATACCCCACCTCTTCCCGCTCTGCCAGGACGCGCAACCGTTCATTGTAGCTGCGCACCCATTGCATCGGACGCGAATCGAGCGCCTCGCCAAGCGGGGGAATGGACAGCAAAGCGATCTTTGCTTGGGTTCCCAATTTGAGAATACGGATTATCTCGCGCAGATTGCGGATGGCATTTTCCTGAGTCGGGCGGGTGGGCAGCAGCTTGACCACCTGCATGAAGCGGAAGCTGGGCAGCGACAGCGCGGAAATGGCATCGTTGGTCCCGCCCAAAATGAAAACCACATCCGGCTGGGCCGGCACCAGCTCATCTACCCGGCGCAGCATATTGACGGTGGTGTCGTTATCAACCCCGGCATTAATCCAATCAAAATCTCGATCGGCAAAGCGCTCTTCCAGCATGAGTACATAATTGGCGCTTACGAATCCGTGGGTGATGCTGTCGCCAAGGCATGCAACGGTGGTGGTCATATTAATATTTTCATCCCTTCTGCAAGATCAATTTGCTTTGCCCCAACCATCTGCCCTAAGCGCTGCAATCCACGCTCCAAAGCAAGGTGATAAGCTTTATCATTCTTTAATTGAGCATCTTCAAGCCAATAGCCGAGGATTTGCAGGACGCCTGTTTTACGATCTAACTTCGGATCGAGACGGGCAACCAGCTTGTCTCCATACAAAACCGGCACCGTGTAATACCCCCAGCGGCGAAGGTTGGCCGGCTTGTACACCTCCCAAATGTATTCAAAATCAAACAACCAGGCCGATCGACCACGCGCACTGACAATCTCCAATGGGGCAAGGATGGTTACCTCATCCAATGTAGTAGGTCCAAGAGGCTGCCAGGCTGGTGGAATTTCACCGCGCTGCAACAATTCCACCCATGGCAAGTCGCCGGCAGGCATATACAAGGCTGTTTTTGCTGTTTCTACCTCTACCTGCAGTAACTCTCCTTGCCTAACCAAGCGATCCAGCCAAGTGTGGCCTTCCTCTTTTTCAACCCGGCGCTGAATATAATCAGCCAGCGTGGCAATCCAACCTCGTTCGCTAATCAAGCCCAGGAATTCAACCGCCTTACGGGCAAAAAACGCTTCTGTCTCATCCACTTGAGCAGCATAGTCATAATTAGCCGGAACCACCCGTTCGCGTAAGTCATAAACACGCTCAAAACGCACGCGGTGGTGTATCATCAATTCGCCTTTCAACCATAGATAATAAAGGGCAATAGCGGACTGTTTGGTACCACGATAATTGCCCTGCACCGCTCGTTCAAATGTATTAAAATCTCTGTTTCCGAGCGGGCCGCGTTCGCGTACAGCTTGAAGTACCTGCGCAACCACCTCAGGATACGCTTTCACCACCTCAGCCACCCGGCCATGCTGACCGGTACGCTGCATATGCAGCCGCCAGTACGGCAGTTCAGACATTGGATAAATAAATAACCCCCCACCGTAATCAAAAAACCGGCGCTCCTGGTAAATCTTTTGATCCAGGAATAGGGGTTGATAATTCAAAACACGCCCAAAAAGCGCTAAATCATGACTACGGGCAACGATATTGAGAGGATCCATTTGTAAGGCCTGAATCTCAGATAAAGCCTGATCAGTGCCATCCAAGCCTTCCCAACGTCGACCAGGCCATAATCCTTGTTTTCCCATGATATAGCGCCGGGCAGTGGACTTGGATAGTCTTAGGACTCTCATTGGGCTAGTTTAGCATAGATTTGGTTAGCAATGTTGATTCTCTATTATCCAACAGGGGTAGCGCAATCATATAAAAATCATACTTGACATTATAGAATATATATTCTATAATGTTTCCAGAAGTATTTGTATCAGGAGCCGTTATGTCTTACACCTGCCAATTTCAAAACCAACCATCCCAACCGGTCCTTTCTGTACGCATGCACACTTCGGTGGAGAAACTGCCAGAGCTGCTCGGATTATGGTTTGGTAGTATTGCCAACCACATTGATGCCCTTGGCGAGGAACCTGCTGGCGCCCCCTTTGTAGCTTATTACAATATGGACGCCCAGGATCTGGATGTGGAGATTGGATTTCCGGTCAACAAGGAATTGCCCGGCGAGAGCGAGATCCAACCGGGGGAGATCCCCGGTGGGCCGGTCATGTCCTGTATAAATATCGGCCCCTACGAAAAAATGGATAACGCCTACAACGCCATGGCGCAACGCATCGAGGCCAATGGCAAGCAAACCACCGGCACGGTCTATGAATTCTATTACAATGCGCCGGATGAAGTTCCCCCACAGGAATTAAAGACCCGCATTGTCATGCCCCTCGCAGTTCAGAATTAACAAGGATCAGGCGGTCGGTTTAGCCTTGTGCCAGACCATCCACCCCAACCATAAAAGCATCCACAGCGCGCCAATCAGGTTCAGGGAATCCAATCCCGGGAAGCCGTAGACCTTGCTGGAAAGCAAAAAAACGCCCAATCCCAGCCCGGCAGCCAGACGCCAGCTTCCTCCTCCGCGCAGCAGCCAGGTGAGGATCACCGCACATGGCAGGATCATCCACACATAGGTCATGGGCCAGGTACGCCCACCGAAGGCCAGCGCCGCCAACAGGTTCATGCACAACAAGGCCGGAGGTAGGAATTCGTCGGCTGACAATGGCGCACGCAAAATCCTGCCAGATGCGCCAACTCGCCGTCCTATTTCCCAGGCAAAACCTCCAAATATCAAAACTCCAACCATTGATACGATCCGAGCCAAGCTCTCATTGGCAGCGAAGAGCTTGGTCACCGACTGGAGGAACCAATAATCCATACCCTGGCTGACATGCGGCAGCACATTCACCGCATAATCCACGTACCAATCGAAAGGCACAAAGAACAACGAAACCGCCACCATTCCCAGGGCCGAGAGACAGAAATAGAGCAGGAAACGCCAATCGCGCAGGAAGAGGACAAAGAAGATCAACAACAAAGCCGGGCTGACCTTAAGCAGCGACCCGAAGGCCAGTAAGAAGGCCGCGAGCAGCTTCCATCCCCTCATGTAAGCTGCCACAGAAAAGATCATCCCGCTGATCACGATCATATCCGCCTGCCCATTGCGGATATGGAACAGCAGAGGAAAAGAAAGCATGGTCAGCAACCCGGCCAAGGCGCCAAAAACCCAACGCTCCTCGCGACGCAATAGGCGAGCGGTCACCGCCAACGCTGCGGTAAAGAGCAAAAAATAAATTAAAAACCAAACCTTCCGGGCGGTCTCATAATCCAGACGGGCCATCGCTCCAAAAATTGGGAGCATGGTGGGGGGATATAGATACTCGGAAAAGACCACCTGCGCGGCACCCGGCTGGCTCCAATAATAGGGGTTGTGCCCGTCTTGGAAGCGCGATCCCGCTGTGTAATAGGCGTAGAAATCAATGTTCGCCGGGGCATTGGGCTTGGTTTGCAGGTCGAGGAAATCCTGCACCAAGGGCAGCCAGTAATTCCAAGCCACCAACAAGAGCAATGCCAGAACAATGATCTGAACACGCCGGTTGGGAGTACGGAGTTCCATAAGACTAGTATAGCAGAGAGGAGCTAAACCGGTATTTCCTATTTTCTATGAGAATCACAAATCGTTCCCGGAATAAGATTGATTGAACGACTTATTGCACAGAGGAAAATCAGGAACAATATTTTTCAACAAGGCGAATGGCAACGCAGGCCAGTTGACAAAGGAGGGGTCTTTTACCTTCACGCGGAAAAGCTTGCCCGCTTCATCGGTCATGACCCAATGGATAATGGTTCCCCGCCATCCCTCGACCATTCCAAAGGCCGGCTCCCAGGCCGGGAATCGCCCAAGCTCCCGATGAAACAGGCCATCGGGCAGCCCGTCCAACGCCTGGTGGATCAAGCCGACCGACTCGCGCACTTCTTCCACCCGCACCATCGCGCGCGCGTGAACATCTCCCGTGTCGCAGACCGGTACTTTGAACCTCAAATCCTCATACGCCGCGAATGGATGATCGCGGCGGACATCGATATCAATTCCGGAAGCACGGGCCACATATCCCACCACGCCGTGATCAGTGGCGGTCTTCAGAGTTAATCGCCCTGTTCCTATCAAACGATCCATCAGCATGGGGGTTCCCAGGCTGATCTCTACCACTTCATTAAAATCTGACAATATTGCATCAAGCTCAGCGACCAGGTTCAGGTCAACGGGTAAATTGCGTCCAACGCCGCCTGGCACGATCCCCCCGCGCAATAAACGATTCCCGGTGAGGCGCTTGTTCAAACGCAGCAGTTGTTCACGAATGCGAAAACAATGCGAGTGAGCAGCAGCAAAACCGGTATCATTGCAGATCGCGCCAAAATCGGCCACATGATTATAAATACGTTCCATTTCCAGCAAGATAACCCGCAGAAATTTGGCGCGCTCCGGAACCTGGCAACCCGCCAGAGACTCTAATGCCTGGCAATATGCCAGGGAATGTCCTATGGTTGTGTCGCCCGAGATTCGTTCCGCCAGTTCTACCCCCCCGCTAGGCGTGCGCCCTTCAAAAAGCTTTTCTATCCCTTTGTGAGTGAAGAACAAATGCATCTGCAAATTGATTACAGTTTCGCCCACCACGCTAAAGCGGAAATGTCCAGGTTCGATAATCCCCGCATGTACCGGTCCAACCGGGATCTCATAGACCCCTTCTCCTCCAACCGGTAAGAAGGGGTAGGGCATGCCTCTACTGCGAAAATCCTCGGGCATGACTGCATCCTTGCGCAGCGGATAATACGCTTCAGGCCAGAATGAATGACGCACCAGGCGAATGGGATTGGGATGCCCGACAGCTTCAATCCCAAACATATCGTTGATCTCTCGTTCCAGGCGCGCAGCCGGAAAATAAAAGGTCGACAACGAATCCAAGCGCGGATCTTCCGCAGGCAGTTCGCAGGTCGCGTGCGCAAACCAGTTCTCCGCGTGGTGAACAAACAAATAATGCACCTCAAGAACCCCTTTATCCGCACACCGGTCATTCGCCACCATCAAGATCAACTCGGCTTTGAATTCATTGTGAAGGATCTCCGCCAGGCGGGAAATTTCCCCGCGAGCTACCTGAAAGTGCAGTTCGTTGCCATTGCGCAGCTGGAATTTTTGAATACTGCCATCCAATTGAACGGCCAATATGGATTGAAGATCAGATAAATTAGTCATTCCATCACCTTATTTCGCAACAATCGCAACGCTTTGATTGAGCAGCACCATCAACGGCTCCGGCATGGTCAGCCCAAGGATCACCAGCCCAGCCACACAGAGGAATAATAGGCCAATATGCCAGCCATCAGCTTCTCCAACTTCCACATCGTCCGCCGGTTTACCATAAAACATTTTATTAAGCACGATGAGCAGGACCACAAAAGCGATCGCCAGTAAGGCCAGCACAAGTGCCATCAACCAGGGATGCCCGGTTACAAAGCCAGCGCGGATGAGTGAAAATTCTGAGACAAAGATCCCGAACGGGGGCAACCCGATAATGGCCAAAATCCCAACGGAAAATAGAACTGCCGTCATCGGCATGGCCTTGAATAAGCCGGAGACCTTAGTTATCTCGGTCGTATGATAACGATGCAGGATACGGCCGGAAAGCAGGAAGAGCATGGATTTGGCTATGCTGTGATTGACCAAATGCAGCAGCGAAGCAAATATGCCCATCGGTCCTAGCGCAAATCCTAAACAGGTCAGGCCGGTATGTTCAATACTGGAATAGGCCAGTAACCTCTTGTAATTCTTGGAAAGGACCATACTGAACGAGGCAATGACCAAAGAAAGCAAGCCCAACCCCAACAATAAATTGTCGGTAAAACCTGATCCCAGGGTCGCATCCACCACCGTTTTCCAGCGCAAAATGGCATATAGAGCCACAGCCAACAAAACCCCTGACATCATCGCGGAAAGGGGAGCCGGTGCCTCCGAATGGGCATCGGGCAGCCAAGTATGCATAGGCGCGAGGCCCGCTTTTGTTCCGTAGCCGACCAGCAAGAAAACGAAGGCCAACTGCATCACTTCTGGATGCAGGCCTGGAGCCATTTGCAGCAGCACGGTCCAGTTCAACGCGTTTTCCACGCGGCCAGAGCGGGCGACAAAGTCAAAATAAGCCAGCACGGTCCCGGCAAACGCTAGCGCGATCCCAACGGAGCAGATCAGGATATATTTCCAAGAAGCCTCGACGGAAGTCTTTCCCAATTTCAAGGGGATGATAAAAGCCGAGAAGATCGTGGTGGCCTCGATGGCGATCCACATCAGGCCTACGTTGTTGGCAGAGACAGCCAGTATCATCGACGCAATGAACAAATTCATGAAAACCTGGTAACGGCGAAGCTCTGGGAGGGAGTAATGGGTCTCACGCCAAAGGCCTGGGCTGAGGAACAAGGTGATCATTCCAATCCCAGATACGCAAATCAACAGCAATGCGGAAAGGCTGTCAGCCCTCAGCACATCCACCAGGCCCAACGAATCAATGACAAGACCCCAAGCAGGTACTTTCTGGGTTACACCCTCCACAGCAGGCATTCTCAAGGTGACGTTCTGCCCAGCCAGCGCGAGCGCCGCTCCAAAGGACACGACACCCAGGATTGCGCTGACCCAGCCAACAAAAGCCCGATAGGGGCGAATCAGAAAAGCCAGGAAAGCAGCCAGAAGCGGAGGTAGAAGAAGAAATAAGAATATCATAGCAAATAACTCAATGTTTCAACTGGTTCAACTGGTCCACGTCGATGGATTCGAACGTGTTGTGAATGTGGTATACCAACACCTGCATGACCAAAAAGCCCATCAGTACATCCAGGAACACGCCGATCTCCACCACCAAGGGAATCCCATAAGTGCCCAGCACTGCCAGCAGAACGATCCCGTTCTCCAGCACCAGGAAGCCAATGATCTGGGTCAGCGCCTTCTTGCGGCTCAAGATGACAAATAAGCCAACAAAAATCAATCCCATTGCCAGGGGAATCCCCCCGCGGGTGGGCAGCGAACCGACCAAAACCAGGGGACGAGTCACCGCATAAGCTAATAAAACCAATAATCCCGCCAGGATCAGGGAAGTCGCGTTGTTTACATACGGATCAATTTCCCGGGTCACACCTAACTTAATCCTCATGCGTTCCAGATAGCGTGGCAAGATCAACACTTTCAGAATGAACATGAACGCGGCAACAAAGTAAAGTTCCGGGTCGTTCCCAAAATAACCAATCATCACGATAATAGCCGCTAGGACGGCCGATTGCCAGCGGAAAGAGCTGATATAAGCACTCACGCTGCGCCGCCAGAGCAGCAGGATCCCAAAGATAAGCACAATGCTTGAGCCAAGGATGGAAAATTGTGAAAAAACTTGATCGCTCATATGATTAATCCAGTTCGACGAATGATCTCTGGCTGCCTTTAAACCAGCAAGAGAGAGGATGTGACCGCCAGTAAGCCCAATACAAAAGAAACTCCCAGCAATTCCGGAACCCGGAACAAGCGTAGTTTGGCTATGCGAGTCTCAAGAACAGCCACCACAACCGCAAAAAACACCAGTTTCAGGATCAGGGTCACGATGGCTATGACCAAGGCCGATGGGGTGAGCACAGCAGCCAATCCCCATGGAATAAACAGGTTGGATAACAAAGAGAAGAAGATCAAGAGCTTCAGCCAGGAAGCCCATTCCACCAACGCCAGATACCGCCCTGAATATTCCAGGATCATCGCTTCATGGATCATAGTAAGCTCTAGATGAGTGGATGGATTATCCACCGGAAGGCGGCCTGTTTCTGCCAGCATGACGATGAACAATGCGACAAAAGCCAGCATGTGGCCCGGGCTGATGCTGACCCCGGGGTCGTTCAGGGTACCTATGACAATATGGCTTAAATTGGTGGAACCCGCGCCAATCGCCAGGCTAAAAATCGCCAGTGCAATGGTGGGTTCGGCAATGGCGGCTACGGTCATTTCGCGACTGGCACCCATTCCCCCAAAGGCAGTGCCCGGATCCAACCCAGCCAGCGACAAGAAAAAAGTTCCGACTAAAAGCAAATACACGACCAGGAGCAGGTCGCCGATCGAATCGAACAGCAAGGGGACCGAAATGAGCGGAATGAGCAGCGTGACAGCTATTGCGCTGGTAAAAACGACATACGGAGCAAAACGAAAAAGCCATGAGGCATTGGGAGAAACGATCGCTTCTTTTCTAAACAACTTCAGGAGTTCGAAATACGGCATCCAAACGGGTGCGCCGCGCCGGTTTTGGAGGCGCGCCTTCAGCCAACGCACAAATCCAACTAATCCCGGCGCCAACAACAAAGCGAGAATTGCTTGGACGATCTCTAAGACAAAGCCAGTCATTGGAACGCCTCCTCGGAGCAAAGTTCACTAGAATTGCGCGCCATTAGGACCACCTCGCAGCAAGCAATAGAACAACCAGAAGAATTGCCATGTAGAACAAGTATAAATGAAGCGACCCGGCCTGGAGCCTCCGCACCTGCCTGGAAATATACTGAACAAATCTTAAGAACGGGCTGTAGATCCACTTATCAAACAACGGAGTGATCTCGCTCTTATACTCGATCGACTCGACAAAATACTTTGAATCGGGATGAAAATCGATCGACAATTCTTTCGTCGGACGATACAGCTCAGCAAATACACGCCGGAGCGGTTCGGCAAACGCAGTCGCGGTATATTCCATTCTTGGTGTTTGACCAGTGCGACCGCATCCCCATGTCTCTCCCACTCGAATACCGCGACGAACCCGAAATATTCTAAACAAGATCGGGATCAGAACCAGGATCACCAGTAAGCCCACGGCAGCCAGCGCAGGAGACATTTCGCCAAAAGATTCCGGGGTTTGTAATGACAAATTGAAGGTGAGCGCCGGCATGGTCTGTGGAAGATTTCCCAGCCCGCTAATGACGGTGCCCAAAACCGGTACCACCAGCACGGGGGCCACCCCCAAGACTATACAGACCAACCCAAGCAGGCCCATGCCAATGCGCATGGACAGAGGCGATTCGTGAGCATTTTCAGCCTCTGTCGAGCGGGGGATAGCCAGGAACGAAATCCCGAAGGCCTTGACAAAACAAGCGGCGGCCAGACCGCTTGTCAACGCAAGCATGCCCACCGCGACCGGCATCAACATCGCCACTTCAGGTTTAGGGATATCAAATCCCGCCAACAAGGATTGAAAGACCAGCCATTCAGACGTGAATCCATTCAACGGCGGTAGAGCAGAAATCGCAGCCGAACCGATCAAGAAGAAGGCCGCCGTCCACGGCATGGCCTTGATCAGCCCGCCCATTTTCTCCATATTTCGAGTATGGGTTGCGTGGAGCACCGATCCCGCGCCCAGGAAGAGCAAACCCTTAAAACTGGCATGATTGAGAGTATGATAGAGGCCGCTGACCAGTCCCAGCGCCGCCAGACTCATCAACCCGTAGCTGTGAAAGATCAATCCAGCGCCGATCCCCATCAAGATGATCCCAACATTCTCAACGGAAGAATAGGCCAACAGGCGCTTCAGATCAACTTCCATCAAAGCATAGAGCATACCAAGCAGGGCGGAAACCACACCAAAACCAAGCACTAATTCCCCCCACCAGGTTGGACCGCCGCCTAGCAGATCCAGGACGATACGCAGCAGGCCGTATACCCCTAACTTGATCATCACACCCGACATTAATGCCGAAACATGGCTGGGAGCAGCCGGATGCGCCTTGGGCAGCCAGATGTGCAGAGGCACGATCCCCGCCTTGGACCCAAAGCCAAAGAATGCCAGCAGGAAAATGGCATCACGAACCCCGCCTGATAATGCGCTTGAATTCGAGCGCAGGTCGGAAAATTCCCCCGAACCACCATTCATCAAGAGCATGAACGCCAGCATGAGCAATGCCAGGCCCACATGGGTCATGGCAGCGTACCAGATGCCGGCCCGCAGAGTGCTTTCTTCACCACTCTCTGTGATCACCAAAAAATACGAGGTAAGCGACATTGCTTCCCACATCAATAGGAAAGTCAGAACATTTCCAGCCATGGTCACCAGCCCCATGCTGAGCAAGAACAGGTTGAACATAACACCGATCAAATGCAGCGAACTGCTTCCATCCTCATAGGATTCGGTATATCCAACGCCATAGATCGCCGCCGGGATTGCGCCTATTCCGATCAGGATGAGAAAGAAAGACCCCAAATTATCCAGGTAGAGGTTGAAACCACCTGCGATGGGTAGAAGCTCAGGAATGGCTAGGCGAAAAGGAGTTCCCGAAATGAGCACCGATACTCCCAGGATCGTCCCTGCCCCCGCCCCAAGAACTGCGCCTGTTGCAACCAGGCTGCGCCCCAGTTTCCCTTTACCGCGGATCAATGCCGAGATCACCCCGGCGGAATAACCACAGATCATCACCAAGAACAAGAAATCAGTCATAGAATTATTCATCATTCCTTTGAGAGAGGCCCGGTCATTTCTTTGGCGCCCGGTCCAGCGCAGTAAGAATTCCGCGCAAGATATCAGCCGGCTCAGGAGGACATCCCGGTACGAAAACCATCACAGGGATGATCTGATCGACACTGCCAGAAATCGCATAACTCCCCCGGTATACCCCGCAATTCTGGGCACAATCGCCTACCGCGACCACCAATTTCGGGTCAGGGGTGGCATCATAAGTTTTTCGAAGCGGGATTTCCATATTACGGGTCACCGGACCAGTGACCAGCAGCATATCCGCGTGGCGAGGAGAAGCTACAAAGTGAATTCCAAAACGCTCGCTGTCGTACACCGGGCTGGTCAAACCGGTGATCTCTATCTCGCAGCCATTGCAAGAACCCGGGTCCACCTCGCGGATCGCAAGAGACCGCCCCAACACGCGCCGGGCAGAGTCATCGATCTTCTGAAGCAACTGGACAATTTCGGTTTCCTCCACGGCCATTGGTTCGGTGACAATACCGGTCCGAAAGATTTTTTGGAAAAGTGAAGGCATAGGCGTTCCTTTTTGAAAATATTATCCTGGCAAGGATCATGACACAAAAAAAAACAAAAGCCCACAAGGTCAGAGACTCAGAGGGCTTTGAAACGCCGGCGAGGTTAGCTGACGGATTCGGGTCTCAAAAGTAACCCTACCGGTGGAACCGGATTCATCCCAATGGACTGGTTTCCCCGCGCTGGCAAGCTTAGGCGCTAGTTAATGTAATTCTTGATAAAGTGCGGACTAACGAAGGCGCTGATCTTTCCTGACATTTTCCTCAACTAATTGCTCCAGGGTGGAGCGAGTATCTATTAACTGGTTATTGAATATCCGGCGAGCTACATCCAGCAATTCAAAAATCACGAGATCGCTCACCCGATAATAGACGGTCGTTCCCACTTTGCGGCTGTCCACGATGTTCTTCTGCCGTAAGATAGACAGATGCTGAGAAACGCTGGAGGACTCAATCCCCAAGCGGTCCTGCAGTTCGGTTACGCTCAATTCACCCCCGCGGAGCAGTTCCAAGATCTTGATCCGTGCGGTATGCGATAACGCCTTAAAGAAATTGGCTTTAAAATTATGAAGCTGGTCTTGCATTGATTCTTACCTGACTTTGTAAAAACTAAACATGAATATTTTACTATATTCAAATATTCTAATTCAATTATACACAAAGAATGCTGATCGTCAAGGAACAATCTCAATTTGAACTCGGAAAGGTTCGTACTCCCGTTTTTTAAGAGCATGAACCCCCACCAAGGTCACATATCCCGGCTAGCAAGGATATCGACCCCGCTCCCCAGCACATCCGCGACCATTACCGCGCCCATTTTGACCGGCGCCTCTACTTCGATCTGACGAAGGAAAGCCTGCAGCGCCATGATCTTGCCCTTAGGGAATGGGGCGGAGGTATAAACAGGCAACAGGGAGTGGATCGCATTCTTGATCCTGATCGTGGTTGCTACCATGCGGCGCGGATCGACCAGTTCGCGCTGAACATACTCGTGTCCGCGTTTGCAGCCCGGCTTGATCTCCACGATCGTCTCGCCATCCCGGCTGACTTCCAGTGAACAACCTTTCGGACAAGTAATGCATAATATTTTGGTTTTTTCTATCATTTTTTCTCCTTGGCACCTGAGAACGGAGAGCGGATGTCTTCCTAACCAGCTCGCCGTTGCCGTTTCCGATAAGATTTCTACCTTTTCACTACAGCCACCGCCAGCTCATCGGCCACCTGAACTTCATCATAAGCCTTCACCGGGATCTCTACGGTGATGATCTCACCCGGGCGGGCATAAAGTTCGCCTTTGCGCATCACCAAATTTCCCTTGTTGCGCACCTCGATCCATACTGGGGATTCAATGGGGGTCTTGACGCGCAACTGTAAGCGCACATTGCCGGTCGCCAGGGATTCACGGTCCATTGTCTGCGGTACGATATAACGGACATTCTCGCCCGGCACCAATGGGACATGCACGTTCTCCTTGCGCCTCACCTGAGCAGCATATCGGGCCGCGCTGGCCCCGGCCTGCTTTCCTGCTTCTGAAACCCAGTCCACCAGGTCATAGACATGCACCACATTCCCGGCCGCAAAGATGCCAGGCACATTGGTCTCAAAAGTATCGTCCACAAATGGCCCGCCAGTTATGGGATCCAAGAGAACACCCGCCATCTTGGAAAGCTCATTTTCCGGGATCAAGCCCACCGAGAGCAGCATGGTGTCGCAGGGGATCACTTGTTCCGTGCCAGGAATGGGCGACCATTTTTCATCCACTCGCACCGCCTCCACGGCCTCGATCCTTTGGTTGCCGATGATGCGTTTGATGGTATGGCCCAGGTGTAGTGGAATGTCATAATCCATCAAACACTGCACGAAATTCCGGGTCAGACCGGTCAGGAAAGGCATTACCTCCAACACCCCTTCCACCTTAGCGCCTTCCAGCGTCAGGCGGCGCGCCATGATCATGCCAATATCCCCAGAGCCGAGGATCACGTAGCGTTTGCCGGGCATGTAGCCTTCCACATTCACCCAGCGCTGGGCGGTTCCAGCCGTATAGACACCTGCCGGACGTGTTCCAGGAATACGGATCTGCGCCCGCGTTCGCTCGCGGCAGCCCATCGAAAGGACGATCGCGCGGGCCTGGATATCCACGATCCCGCTATTCTTTCCGGTGGCAAAAATTCGCCGCTGCGGAGAAATATCCAACACCATGGTATTCAAGAGCGGTTCAACGCCAACAGCCAGGGCTTCATTAATATGCCGCTGGGCGTATGCAGGGCCGGGTAGATCTTCGTGAAAAGTTTCCAGACCAAATCCGTTGTGAATACATTGCTGCAGGATCCCGCCCAACTCACGGTCTCGCTCAATGACCAACACATCTTCCGCGCCATTCTGACGGGCGGAGATGGCCGCGGCCAACCCGCCGGGTCCAGCGCCAATGACCACCACATCGTATTTTTGTTTAAGCGCCATCTTCCACCTCCACATCCTTGGTATGCCTTACCAGGAACTCGGAGCCGCGCCCCTTCTTGGTCACTTGCTCCGGTGGAATGCCAAGTTCACGGGCGATCAAATCTACCACGCGCGGCATATCAAAAGAACCCAGGCAGCGCCCGGTACCCAGCCAGGTGCGCCGCTTGATCGCGTCATACGTCACCGCAGGGATTGGAGCATGGATCTCGGCGATGATCTCCCCTTCAGTGACCGTCTCACACCGGCAGATCACATTGGCATAACGCGGATCAGACTTAATGAGCTTGATCTGCTCTGCCCGTGGCAGCTTTCGAAAATGCGGTCGCGGCGGACGGATGGGATCCCAATCACGTTTCTCCTCCAATTTTTCACCTGCCTCTTTGAGCAATTCGATCACGCGGATCGCAATCGCCGGCGCGGAAGTCAGGCCGGGCGACTCAATGCCGCCCAGGTTCACCAAACCCAACGGAGAGGCAGGGATCTCAATTATGAAATCGTGGTCATAGTTGATCCCGGGTCGTTCACAAGGAGCATTTCCATAAGCGCGTAAGCCAGCAAACAAGGAGATCGAATGGCGCGGGGCCAGGGACGGGATCAGCTTCTTTGCGCCGCTCCAAATCTCATCCAGGCCTTCTCCTGTCACCGCCTTATCCTCTTTATCATCTACGAAATTAGAGTTGGGGCCAACGATCGCGTTACCGTGCGTGGTGGCCGCCACCAAGATTCCTTTTCCTTTTTCGGTTGGCACTGGGAACAGCACATTATGGATCTCGATTTCCGCCCGGTCTAAGACCGAGTATTCTCCTCGCCGCGGCCGGATCACAAACTCGGGGCGAACTCCCGCTTTGTGCATCACGGAATCGGCATAGATCCCGGTGGCATTGACCACCCAACGGCAGCCAAACGAGCCGCGGCTCGTTCTTACACCCACAATGCGTCCTTCATGGATGATGAAATCCTCAAAAAGGGTATTTAGAAGCACCGTTGTGCCGTTCTCTACCGCGTTTTCTGCCGCTGCGACGGTCGCCATGAAAGGATCGCACACTCCCCCTGTGGGCGCCCACAAGGCACCACTAACCAGGGAGCTAATATTCGGTTCGCGAGAGCGCATTTCATCCGCAGAGATGATATGCATGCCCGGCACCCCGTTTCGCCATCCCTGTTTGAGTAATTTTTCCAGGACGGGCAGTTCTTCCGCACCAACAGCCACAACATAATCGCCTCGGCGGTCATATTCAAAACCCAGTTCTCCGGAAAGCGTATCCCACATCGCATTTCCCAAGACATTCATTTCTGCTTTCAGACTGCCAGGCAAAGCATCATAGCCGGCATGCACAATCGCCGAGTTTGCTGAGCTGGCCCCCATGCCGACATCCGCATCTTTCTCAATTAACAAGATGCTCAATTGATAGCGAGAAAGGAAACGGGCTGTCATACACCCCACGATCCCGCCCCCCAGGATGATCAGATCGTAATTTTTCATACGAATCGCCTTTCGTGAGAATATTTTTTTGTGCGAACCGGGAAAATAATATAGGATTATTCTACCACCGGACAAGCTGAAGGCAACCTAGTAATGGCTATATTCTTTGTATAAGATATTTACGCGACAATTTTGAGCTTGTTTATCGATGTAAATAGAAAATAAATCCCTAAATACTTACTTGAATCACGTCCTTCAGCCGCGTTATAATCAATTAGAAATTCTGAAAGAAATAATTTTCCCCTTTCCAGCGGCTTAGAAAAGGCAAACTCATAGTGATATGGGGACGCAAAGCCTTGAATCTCCAAGGAGATGGTCAGGCTGCCAAAAGTCACGAATGGATTGCAACTGAACAAGGATCTTTTTTTGTTTTCTTCCGCAAGTTCACCACCAAGATATAGTGTACGGAGAAATCCTATGAATAGATTCTGGAACAAATTGATCCATCCAGCAAATAAATTGGTGCGTTGGCTTTTGGTTTTCGTCTTGATTCTATCAGCGGGGATATTGCCTTACCAGAGCGCCAACGCTTCTTCCGGCAACGCTCAAATTGCTTCTTGGACAGGTACACTGATGCCTTTGTCTCTTTGGTATATATACCCTCCAGCTGCAATTTCCTATTCAACATTACTCCTGGAACACAACAATCCCCACGAAGCGATCGAATCAATTACTACCTATTATGTAGATAAAACAAACGGTTCTTGTTCCGATTCAGGAAGCGGGCTTTCCCCTACAACCCCTTTCTGTACCATCAACAAAGGAGCCAACACAGCAGTGCCTGGAGATTCGGTGATCGTTCTGGCGGGATCCTATGCTGAAACAACAACCGCGCCAAGATCCGGCAGCGCTGGAAGCCCGATCATCTTTTCGGCTATGCCCGGTGTTGTAGTAACCGGAGCACCGGGCAACTCAACCAGCGGCGGTTCGTTCCGGATCATCTCGAAAAGCTACATTGTCGTGGATGGTTTCACTGTAACTGGGACAAAAGACCATGGAATGTATATTACCGGCTCAAACCATATCACCATTTCTAACAACCAAGTCAGCCATTCAGGTATAGCTGGATCATCCACAACCGCGCGGGAAGGTATTCATATAGAAGGCACAACCTACTCCACAATCAGTGGAAACACAACCAGTTACAACAGTTCGGATGGCATACTGTTGAGTAATGGGAGCAATTATAATCTCGCCAGCAATAATATTTCCTTTGGGAATGCTTACGAGGCGCATCGCCAAGCTGAGGGGATCGATCTCCTGGGCAGTACTCACAATATTATCATTCACAATATTACCTATTGTAATGAAGACACGGGACTCAATTTCTTCGAGGGATCTAGCAATAATCAGGTGATCGGAAATGTTACCTACGGAAACGGTGATCACGGCATTGATAACAATGCTTCCCCGAATAATATCATCGTGGGAAATTCTGTTCATGGGAATGTGACGGTCGGCATCAATATCGAGGGAAATAGCTCTCCCGGTTCCGGTGGCGCAACAGTTAGAAATAACATCGTTATGGATAATGGTCTACGCCGCCAGGATGATGGTTCTACCTCAGCAGGCTATGAAGGCAATATCGAAGTAGATCCACGATCGTATAATGGAACGACGCTGGATTACAACCTATATTACTTAACCCCTTCAGAAGGTGGAACCGTGCAAATCATCTGGAATGGTGATAGTTATGCGTCGCTGACAGAATTCAGGAGCGCCGTACCTGGCCAGGAAAGCCATGGATTGGAAGGAAACCCACTCTTCACATCTCCAGCGCCGATCGCCGTCCGCCCCCACACTGCTCCATACAAAGTTGCCGTTAATCTTGGGGATTACCACATCAATGCTGGATCTCTGGCGATCGACAGCGCTAATTCCGATGCTCCGAATGAACCAGACCTGGATATAGAAGGGAAAAGCCGTGTGGACGATCCAGATACAACCAACTCCGGCGCTGGAGTCCGAACTTATGACGACCGGGGTGCATATGAATTCCAATCCAGTTGTTATGTATTGAACATCAACCCTGGAATAAATGGAACCACGCCTTCAGCAAGCCCATCAAAATCGGATAAATGTACAACATCTGGCCAATATGTTCGTGACGAAATAATCACCCTGACCGCAGTACCCGATCCAGGTTATACCATTGGTAGTTGGATAGGTACTGACAATGATACCAGCACCGCTACGATCAATACCGTCACGATGCCTGCCGGGACACGGACTTCTGGGGTGAATTATGTATTGAATTCACTTACCCATATTGTGATCAGCGGCAATGCTGGAGCAGGCGGATCAGTTTTGAGCTACTTTGATGGCACAACTCAATCAGTCACGGCAAATACCTTGGGAGAGTACACGATCGTACTGCCCAAGGGTTGGTCGGGAATTGTAACACCTTCTCTGGCAGGATATATCTTTTCACCCACCAGTCGCGAATACACCAACTTGCAGGATAATATGGTGGGTCAGGATTTCTCCGCAACTCCTATCACATACACCATATCTGGAAATGCAGGTATAGCCGGGGCGACGGTCTCATTCACCGGTGGGGTTCCGGTCACCACCAGCGCAGGAGGAAATTACACCATCTTTGTGGCATATAATTGGTCTGGTTCAGTCACCCCCAGCCTGGCAGGGTATACTTTTATTCCGCCAAGCCGCACCTACTCGAACATAGTTGCAGATAGAACTAACGAGGATTACAGTGTCTCTCAAAATAACTACTCTCTGACCATCACCTCCTCTCACGGCGCGGTGACGAAGTCGCCCGACCAGGCCACCTACCACTACGGGGATGTCGTCCAGCTCACCGCTGCGGCTGATCCCGGCTGGCAGTTCACGAACTGGTCAAATGGTCTAAGCGGCTCGATCAACCCTGCCACGCTGACCATCTCTGGCAACACCTCCGTCACCGCCAACTACTCTCAGATCAACTACACACTCAATGTGACCTCCCTGCATGGCACGGTGACGAAGTCCCCCGACCAGGCCACCTATCACTACGGGGATGTCGTCCAGCTCACCGCTGCGCCTGATCCCGGCTGGCAGTTCTCCAACTGGTCGGATGGCTTATCCGGTTCAAACAACCCTGCCACGCTGACCATCGCCGGGAATGCCTCCGTCACCGCCAACTACTCTCAGATCAACTACACAATCAATGTGACCTCCCCGCACGGCACGGTGACCAAGTCTCCCGACCAGGCCACCTACCACTACGGGGATATCGTCCAGCTCACCGCTACGGCTGATCCCGGATGGCTGTTCTCCAACTGGTCGGATGGCTTATCCGGTTCAAACAACCCTGCCACGCTGACCATCTCCGGGAATGCCTCCGTCACCGCCAATTACACCCAGATCAACTACACACTCAATGTGAGCTCCCTGCATGGCACCGTGACCAAGTCCCCCAACCAGGCCACCTACCACTACGGGGATGTCGTCCAGCTCACTGCCGCGGCCGACCCCGGCTGGGAGTTTACGAACTGGTCGGATGGGCTGAGCGGTTCGATTAACCCCGCCACGCTCACCATTTCCGGGAATGCCTCCGTCACCGCCAACTACTCCCTAATCGAGTACTCGCTCTTCATTACCAGCCTGCACGGCACGGTGAGCAAGTCACCCAACCAGGCTACCTACCACTACGGGGATGTCGTCCAACTCACCGCCGCAGCCGACCCCGGCTGGCAGTTCTCCAACTGGTCAGGTGGGCTGAGCGGTTCCGTTAACCCAGCCACGCTGACCATCTCGGGCAACACCTCCGTCGCCGCCAATTACTCCCGAATCGAGTACACACTTAATGTGACCTCCCTGCACGGCACGGTGAGCAAGTCACCCAACCAGGCTACCTACCACTACGGGGATGTCGTCCAACTCACCGCCGCAGCCGACCCCGGCTGGCAATTCTCCAGCTGGTCGGATGGCTTGTCCGGCTCTGCCAACCCCGCCACGCTCACCATCACCGGGAATGCCTCCGTCACCGCCAACTACAGCCAGATCGAGTATTCCTTCTCCATCACCAGCCCGCACGGCACCGTGAGCAAGTCCCCCGACCAGGCCACCTACCACTACGGGGACATTGTCCAACTCACCGCTGCAGCCGACCCCGGCTGGCAGTTCTCCAGCTGGTCGGATGGCTTGTCCGGCTCTGCCAACCCCGCCACGCTCACCATCACCGGGAATGCCTCCGTCACCGCCAACTACAGCCAGATCGAGTATTCCTTCTCCATCACCAGCCCGCACGGCACCGTGAGCAAGTCCCCCGACCAGGGCACCTATCACTACGGGGATGTCGTCCAACTCACCGCCGCAGCCGACCCCGGCTGGCAATTCACGAACTGGTCAGAAGGTTTGTCCGGCTCGGCCAACCCCGCCACGCTGACCATCTCCGGCAATACCTCCGTCACCGCCGACTACAGCCAGATCGAGTACTCCTTGTCCATTACCAGCGC
>CAYRHN010000028.1:0-30753 GCA_964424115.1 uncultured Anaerolineaceae bacterium | reverse complement strand
CTTCTTCTTCCTCCTCCTGACTTTCGCTCAAAGAGCCAAAGTCCAGGCCCGTTCTGTTTATTTCAATGCCTCTTCCAGGTCGTGGAGGATATCATCCACATTTTCGATCCCAACCGAGAGGCGCACCAGTCCATCGGTGATGCCCGCGCGCAGGCGGTCGGCGCGAGACATGCTGGCGTGGGTCATGCTGGCCGGGTGCTGGATGAGCGTATCCACATTGCCCAGGGAGACCGCCAGCGTGGCCACCTTGACCCGGTTCATCATTGCTTCTCCGGCAGCCAGTCCGCCTTTCAATTCAAATGCGATCATTCCGCCAAAGGAGAGCATTTGCTGCTTGGCCAGTTCGTGTTGCGGATGGCTGAGCAGACCAGGGAAGAAGACGCGTTCCACTTTGGGGTGTTTCTCCAGCCAGTGAGCTACCTTGAGGGTGTTCTCGCAATGGCGTTCCATGCGCACCTCGAAGGTTTTGAGACCAATGTTGGTCAACCAGGCATCGAAGGGGCTGGGATTTCCGCCCAGAACCTTGAGCATAGTGTACAGCGGCCCGCGCACGTAATCGACGTGTGAACTGACCACCGCACCGCCTACGATCAGGCCGTGGCCCGAAAGATATTTGGTGGTGGAATGAACCACCACGTCCACGCCCAGGGTCAAAGGGCGCTGGCAGTAGGGGGTGGCAAAGGTGTTGTCCACCATCACCCAGGCATTATGGCGGTGAGCCAGTTCGGACAAATGGCGCAGATCCACCATACCCATGGTCGGGTTGGCCGGGCTTTCTGCGTAGGCCAGGACGGCCTGGGGATTTTGTTGGAAGGCAGCTTCCCAGTTTTCGGGGGTGGGATCATTGACCCATACCACATTGATACCATAGCGCGGGGCCAGGTCGTGCAGGAAGCCAAATGTGGCGCTGTACAGGGCCTCCTGGGCGATGACCGTATCGCCACTCTTTACCCGCGCCAGGATGGCTGAACATACTGCTGCCATCCCGGAGGAAAAGACATGCCCATCCACCACTTCCGCGGCGGGTTTGTCCGGCTGGGCGCGCAGCAGGTCCAGTCCTTCCAGCATGGCGATCTTGTCAGCCAGCTGGTCCAGGTTGGGGTTATTGATGCGGGTGTAGACAAAACCAGGCTGGTCGCCTTTGAAAATGGCCGCCCCGGTGGCCACATCCGGAAAACTAAAGGTGGATGTCTGGAAAATGGGTGTTACATGCGCGTGCAGCGGATTATCTCCCTCGGCTGTATGCATAACCAGCGTGCTCATCCCGTGTTTCCGATTTACCTCGCTCATCGAATCAATTCCTCCTGAACCAAGAAAATTCGCAATTACCGGGACGAGATCGACGATATCTGTCCCGGTGTCATGACCTGTATGCGCGGATTATATCCCCCTTTTCAGTGCTATAATCCGCTTGTGGCAAATTCAGGACGTTTATCCATCTTTTTCGGGTTGATTGGCGTAATCTTACTCCTGTTGCCTGCTTGCCAGGCAGCCTTGCCGACCGAAACAGCGACCGCAGCCCCGCCAACCGTGCCTGTGACGCCTGCCATCCCCAGCCCTACTGCCACCCTGGCTGCTACTTCCACTCCCCGGCCAACCCCCACATTTGCCCCGCCATCCCTGACTGCGGTGACCGCTATTCCGGAGCCGGTGACATCCATCCAGCGTCCGGATGAGGTGCAGGTGCTGGTATTGGTGCTAAACCAACGTTCGGCGCCGTTTGTTGGCCTCAGCCAGGCGGTGCTGGTGGTGATCTATCATCCGCGGCTGGGTCGGGCCAGCGTGCTGGCCTTACCGCCTGACCTGATGGTCTATTTGCCCGGCTACACCATGCAGCGCCTTCAGGCAGCTCAGCCGGTGGGCGGCATCCGCCTGCTCAATACCACCCTGGCTTATGCCCTGGGAGTCTGGCCGGATTATTGGTTGCAGTTTGATCCCAACAGCTTGACCGCTCTGATCAATGACCTGGGCGGGTTAGACCTGAACATTCTCCGCGATTACCCCAATCATTGTGGCGGGATCCCTGGCGGGCCGGTTTTTATGACCGGAGAACAGGTGCAGTGCCTGATCGCCTTCCGCGACGGCACCGACGAAGATGACCGCGGTATACGACTGCTGGAAGTCTTTCGCCAGGTGGTGCAGCGGTTGGCCAACGATGGCCGCCTTTCGAATTTGGAATATTTCTATAAGGCATATTGGAGCAGCCCCAATTCTAATATTGGTCTAAAGGAATGGACAGAATCCATTCCTCTGATCTTGAAACTGGCAGATCCCAACCGGATTGGTTTCTTTAGCCTGTTTGACAACGACCGCATCCTCTGGCGGCTGCCGGGTGAGGTGGAGGCCTATGTGCTTCTACCCCAGCCAGATGTACTGGCGGAACGGGTTCAGGCGGCCCTGGACTATGTGCTCACGCCAATGCCGCTTTCTGAGTTTTATGCCACCCGCGAGGCGGCTTTAACTACCACGCCCACCGGCATGCCCACTATGGCTGGATTCTTCACAGCTACGCCCACGTTGGGAGTCGGCATGCCATCTACTACGCCCAATCCAAATCAGACGGGGACGCCTACTATCACCGGGACAATTGGCCTGGGTGGAACGGTCACTGCGACCACCATCCGCACCTCAACCTCTACTCCAACGCCCAGCGAGACGCCTACTCCGACCTCGCTTTATACTTCCACACCGAGCGTGACTCCGCAGGGGTATCCACTTGAAACCTACACGCCGCAGCCTACCTCGACACCGTATCCGTAGAGCGCCTAGATCAAGAGATAGGGGGTTGCCCCAGGTGAGTCAGCAGCTTGTCGAAGGATTTGCGCGCGATATTGCGCGGTACTACCAGTTTAAAGCCGCCCGATTCCACTCCCATTTCCTCCGGGACGAGGAAAAAGGCGAACAGCCGGTTGAAGAAGGGCGTATAAACCCACATTTCCATGTGGGCCAGGCCGCTCTGGATAGTGGCCTGGAAGCGCATGGGCGCAGTGGCAAAGCCGCTCCCGCGTTGGTACATACGCGTGTTAGGGATGCTGGCCTCTTTTAGAGAAAAATTCTCAGCTTGCGCCCATTGATCGATCACCGGCCAGATATCGTATTCGGTCTTGAATTCTCGAACTGTGCGAGTGTTCATGTTTTTTTGATCTCCAAAGAAAAATATGTATGGAATGCTATGAATATAATTTTGGATGCGCAATCATTATGATATGAATCAGGATGGATTTCAAGTCCTTTGGGATGAAAATCCACTTGCTTGTTTTCATATTATGGTAAGATAATAGGACAAGATGTTCAAGCGATCGAGCGTGAAACGGACTTTGCGGGCCGCAGTATTGGTTATTGTCTTGCTGGGGGTGCTTTGGCCTGCCGGTCAACCGCAACTGGTGGTACGTGCCCAGGAAGCCCAGCCTGAAACGCCGGAACGCAAAATCACGCTGGTGGTGGACTACACCGAATATTTGTGGTGGCTGGTGCGTTGGAGCGATAATTCGATCAGCTGTCGTTTCTTTGTGGAACATGACGGCTGGCCCACTGGCGATGAGATCAAATCGTTCTGTGGCACCAGCGTTTACAGCCAATGGATGCAGGCTGAGCCGTGCCCGGCGGCGGAAAATGGGGGCAACACCAGTAAATGTCCGGGGCTGTATCTACATCTAGTACGTGTGCGTGATGCTCAACGCGAGATCGAGGTCACGCTGGACCTGCCCTCGGTCTGGTTGGATATTTCCAACTGCAATCCGGAAGGAACTTCCAACCGTTGCACCACCGCGCCTAACCTGGTCTTGAATGGCGTGGAGCCTTTGCCCAACGAGGTGATCGTCAGTATCCACGGGATGATGGGGGACCAGCCCTTCAGTTGCGAGGGCAGCCATTGCGAAGTGCCGCTCCAGCCGACCGGCGAGCAGGGGCAGACGGTGGAATTTTGGGCGGATTCATCCTTTGGCGATTCAAGCATCCATTACAACGCCCTGGTGCGGGTGCTGCCGTGGGGTGATTTTATGGATCCAGAAGGTAAGGGGACAGATACCAGCCTTTGGTACGTGGATATCATCAGCGACCAATGGAATGGCGAAAAGTTGGCCTCCTGTACGGATGTCTGGCAAGTGTTCCCGGATATTAGCGGCCCGCCTGGTTGGCTGACCACTCCGTTGAAAGTGGAAGACCTGGCCTCGAACGAATCCTATTATTATCTGGCGGGTGCGATGATCGAAAACGGCACAGTGGATGCCAGTTCCTGCCCGGAATACGGCCTTGATGCCCCCTATATTGCCAGCCAGTGTGGTCTGGATGTGGCCATGCCGGTGGTTCTGGATTGGCAAAACCGCTTTGACGCTCAGATCTATCAGGTAGCCATCCAGACTGGCGTCCCAGCCCAGTTGATGAAAAATCTGTTCAGCCGCGAGAGCCAATTCTGGCCGGGCATTTACAGCACCTATGAGGAATCAGGGTTGGGGCAACTGACCGAAAAAGGCGCCGACGCGGTGTTGCTGTGGAATCCCAGCTTCTTCAGCCAGTTTTGCCCCCTGGTGCTTTCCAGTGAGACCTGCTCGTTGGGTTTTGGAAACTTGAAGGAAGAGGAGCAAAATCTGTTGCGGGGCGCGTTGGTCACCAAGGTCAACGCGGCCTGCCCAGATTGCCCGGTAGGGATCGACCTGACCCAGGCCGATACCAGCGTGGGTGTGTTTGCCAATTCGTTGTTGGCCAACTGCGCCCAGGTGCAGCAGATGATCCATAATATCACCGGCCGCAATGGAGGCGAGGTGAGCAGTTATGTGGACCTGTGGAAATTTACCCTGATCAATTACAACGCCGGCTCGGGCTGCCTGTCCACTGCATTGGAATGGGCCTGGCAAGACGGCGTGCATCTGGATTGGGACAATGTGATCATCCGGTTGGAACCGGCCTGCCAGGGGGCGATCACCTACGTGGAGGATATCAGCAGCATCCCGCAGCCTACCCCTACCGCCACCCCCTGGCTGTCCCTGGGAACCCCCGCGCCGATGCCGGTATTTCCTACCCCCACGCCGCGCTTCAGCGCCACCCCTACGGCTACTCTGCCGGCGGCCACGTATACCCCGACCAATACCCCCAGCGCCTCATCCACCTTTACCGTCACACCTACCGGACCTACGCCGACTCCGACCGTGACCCCAACCGGCCCCACACCAACGCCGTCCGTAACACCAACCCCCACCATCTATCCATAGAGGAGCCATGCAGAATAAAATTGATGAATTAAAGAACCGCCTGTACGAGATCAATGCCATTGATGCCGCGGCAGGCCTGATGAATTGGGATCAACTGGTTTACATGCCTTCCGGAGCTGGAGCCGCACGCGGGAGGCATCTTTCCATCCTGGCGCGCATGAGCCAGGAAAAATCCACCGACCCGGTCATTGGGCGCTTGCTGGACGAGCTGGAACCTTATGTCGCCGATATGCCCTATGAATCTATGGACGCATCACTCGTGCGCCTTGTCCGCCGCATTTATGACCGCGCGGTCAAGATTCCCCCGGCCTTTATGGAAAAGTTCTACGCCCACATGTCGGAAACCTATCAAAAATGGACCGAAGCCCGCCCCGCTGCTGATTTTGAACGCGTCAGGCCCTTGCTAGAAAAGACATTGGATTACAGCCGCGAGATGGCCAACTTCTTTCCGGGCTACGAACACATTGCCGACCCTTTGATCAATTTTTCTGATTATGGAATGAAGGCTTCCATAGTGCGCCGGGTGTTCGCTGAATTGCGTAAGGAACTGGTCCCGCTGGTCAAGGCCATCATAGCTTATCCGCCTGCGGATGATTCCTTCCTGCGGGTGCGCTTTCCCGACCAGGCACAGTGGGATTTTGGGATCCTGTTAGCGCGCGAGATTGGCTACGATTTTGAACACGGCCGCCAGGACCGCTCCCCGCACCCCTTCACGACCGGTTTTTCTGTTCAGGATGTGCGCATCACTACCCGCGTGGATGAACTGAATTTCATTGATGCGCTCTTTAGCACGGTCCATGAATGCGGGCACGCCATGTACGAACAGGGCATAAATCTGGAATATGACGGCCTGCCGTTGGCAAATGGAACTTCCAGCGGGGTGCATGAGAGTCAGTCGCGCCTGTGGGAGAATATTGTCGGGCGCAGCCTGGGCTTTTGGAAGCATTATTACCCGCAGTTGCAAGGCTTTTTCCCGGAGCAGCTGGGGAACGTTTCGCTGGAGCAGTATTACCGCGCGATCAACAAGGTTACTCCTTCGCTGATCCGCACGGATGCAGATGAAGTGACTTATAACCTGCATGTGATGCTGCGATTCGAGCTGGAAATGCAAATGCTGGAAGGCACGCTGGAAGTGCGCCATCTGCCGCAGGCCTGGAACGACCGTTACCGCAGCGATTTAGGCGTCACCCCGCCCAGCGATAAAGAAGGCTGCTTGCAGGATGTGCATTGGTTTGGCGGACGCATTGGCGGCGTTTTCCAGGGCTATACGCTGGGAAATATTATGAGCGCGGCATTCTATGACGCAGCCCTTCAAGCCCATCCGGAGATCCCGGCGGAGATCGAGCAAGGAAAATTTGATACGTTGTTGGGTTGGCTGCGTGAGAACATATACCGTTACGGGTCGGTCTTCACCGCCGATGAGATTCTCCAACGTGCCACCGGACATCCCCTGCACATCCAGCCGTACATGAACTATCTGCGCAACAAGTACGGCGAATTGTATCAGATTTGATCTTCCTCCCTGGTTTTGGACGGCGCACAGGCGCCCGGAACCAGGGATTTTTTATTTTAACAGCTCTGCTACACACTGATCCAGATCAAGCTGAGCGCCGGCTTGCATGGCAGATTGCAGTTCCGCCTCTGGCAGGGCTGCCTGCAAGGTTTGCAGGGCGGGTTCGGCAGCGGTGGAAATATCGCCGTTGGTGGCAGGGTGGTGCAGGGTCAGTCCCACCAGCCGGGCGGCCTGCAGTGTTTCCCCTTCACGCGCCAACAGCCCGGACAGCCCCGCCAATGACTCCAGCATCATCCATGCGGCATTGATCTCTTTTGATTTGCGCAACGATTCCAGGTAATAGCAGCGGGCTTGCGGTTCCTCGCCACGGCGCAAGTGGATATGCCCCAGGTTGTTCAGGCAATTGGCCTCGTTGGCGCGGTCGCCGATCTCGCGGCACAGGCGGATGCTTTCCTCCGTGTATGCCGCGGCCTGATCGGTCTGGTTTTCTGCCAGGGCAACATTCCCCAGGTTGGTAAGGCAGATGAACATACCCTGGCGGTCGCCCAGGCGGCGCAAGATCTCCAGGCTTTCCTCGTAATGTTGTCGCGCGGCTGGATAATCCTTCTGGAAATAAGCCGCCAGGCCCAGGTAGATCAACGAGCGGGTCATGCCGCGCCGGTCGTTATTTGCCCGGCTGAGCGCCAGACACTCCGAATAGACGTTTTGTGCCTGGGGGTAGTCACCCTTGTCGATCAGCACCAAACCCAGGCCGGCCATGCAGCGCACTACCCCGCGCTGGTTGTTCAACTGGCGGAAGAGGATCAGACTTTGTTGGTAATAGCTGGCGGCAGTATCGTAATTGGCCTGGTAATACCAAACATTAGCCAGCAATTGCAAGCCCTCGGCGATCAGGTCGGGCGCGTTGAGCAGGCGTGCCAGCTTGAGCGATTGGGTGACCCGTTCGAGCGCTTCATCATAATTCCCCTGACGGGCATTCACCAGTCCCAGGCTGGCCTGAGCACGCGCTGCACCTTTCTGGTGCTTGATCTCACGGGCGATCTCCAATCCTTCCTGCAAATACCGGATGGCCAGGGGATAGTCGCTGTTGCGTTCGTAACATTCGCCCAGGCGGATGAGCAGGTCGGCTTGTGCGGCAGTCTTTTGTTCGCTGGTCAGGTGCAGAGCGCGCTCAAAGAAGGCAATCGCTTCCGGATAGGCATTAGCCTGGGCAGCCACCTCGCCGGCGCGGGTCAGCCATTCCACCGCCTGCGGATTTTCTCCGGCGCGTTCATAATGGTCGGCGATCACCCCGCTATATTCATTCAGACGCTGCTCCCCAGCGGTTTCGAACCAGCGGGCGGCTTGGTGGTGGTACATCCGGCGCATTTTGAGCAGGACAGTCTCATAGGTCACATCTCTCAGGATGGAATGCTTGAAGATGTATTCCTCAGCCCCGGCGAATTTGGAATGTTCGCGGTGGAAAATAAATTCGCGGCGCAGGAGAGCTTGCAGCACAGACGGCACATTGGGCTCAGCTCCGCCTTCGGTGCGCAAGGCCTGCACGGCGCTGTCCCAGAACAGGCGTCCAATGATCGCCGCGCGTTGCAGGATCTTCTTTTCTTCATAGGGCAGGCTGTCCAGGCGGGCCTGGAGCAGTTCGGTCAGCGTGGACGGCACATGGATGGCCTGGATGCGTTCCTGTTTGATATACCACCGCTCGCTGCCGCAAATGATCCCGCCCTCCTCGATCAGCATCTTGATCAGCTCTTCTACATAGAAGGGGTTGCCTTCGGCATTGCTGGCGATCAACTGGCACAGGCTGTCCGGCAGGTAATCCACTTTTTGGAGGATCTCTTGTACCAGCGCTATCGAATCTTCTGGGGGGAGCGGTTTGAGTTGGATGGTATGGAACGAATCAAAGGCGTTGCCCCAACCGGGTTTGCGCTCGAAGATGGTGGGGCGGGTGGTGCAAATGATCATCAGCCGTTTTTCCGCCAGGTTTTGCAGGATGCGCAGGATAAGATCCAGCGAAGCATTGTCAGCCCAGTGGAGATCCTCAAAATAGATCAGCATGCCGTTCACATCGGTCATGCCGTGCAGGTAATCGAGGAGGTATTCCTGCGCCAACACGGCTAGATTGGCCGGGTCATCGGCAAGGTGCTGGGTGGTGGGCAGGTCTTCCTGGTCAAAACCGATTAACTGCCCCATCAAGTGAGCTTGCTCAGGGGTCAGGTAAAGCTGGGTCTGGGCAGCGATCTTCTCGCGCACCTGTTTTGGCCCATCGCTGTCCTGGATCTGAAAGCGGAAGCGGAAAAGATCATGGAACAGACTGTAGGGCTGATTGGTCATCTCCATCGTGCAGCGGCCTTTGAAATAATAGACCGGCTCGGGCAGCACCTCAAACCATACATCGAATTCATGCAGCAGACGCGACTTTCCCAGCCCGGCATCGCCGCAAATGCAGGCCAATTGGGCGCGCGACATGTCCCGCGACCGATCGTAAAGGCGTTTGAGCTGGCCAAACTCGCTTTCGCGGCCGACCATGCGCGTTTCCACGCCTTCCACTCCGCGGGTGGCCATGCGGAAACTGCGCGGCTTGGGACGCGTTACCAGGTAGGCTTGAACTGGCTCGCTGCGCCCCTTGACACTCAATGGCGGCACGGCGGTGACATCAAACAAACCACGCACCTGGCGGTAGCTCTCGTGAGAGATCAGCACCCCGCCCACCGGCGCTGCTGTTTGCAGGCGGCTGGCCACGTTGACCGCGTCGCCGATGGCGGATAATTCCTGCCGGTTGACCCCCACCTGGGTAAGCAGGGCCATGCCGGTATTGATCCCAATGCGCATTTGCAAAGCAGGCAGCTTTTGCCCTTGCATTGCAGCCTGGCTCAGGCTGCGCTGGATTTCAAACGCGGCGCGAATGGCCCGTTCGGCATCATCCTCGCGTACGCCGGATGCACCCCACAAGGCCATCACTGCGTCGCCCATGTGTTTGTCGATCTTCCCCCCAAAGTTGAGGATGATCTCATCGATAGTCTCCCAGAGCTTTTTCATCGCGTCGCTGACTTCTTCGGCATCGTGCGTTTCGGAAAGGCTGGTGAAGCCGGATACATCGCCAAAGAGGATGGTGAGCAGTTT
Organism: uncultured Anaerolineaceae bacterium; assembly: GCA_964424115.1. Lineage (GTDB taxonomy): Bacteria > Chloroflexota > Anaerolineae > Anaerolineales > Anaerolineaceae > CAYRHN01. Next base: position 20,913 of record CAYRHN010000028.1, on the reverse strand, counting down.
ACGCTGCTCCGGCTCGGATTGGGTGCGCAACTCTTCCAGTTTTTGACGCAGACCGGCAATAGCCGTGTTCACAGCCAGGTCGCCGAGCAGCTGACGCTGCTGTTCCAATGAGTTGATCGCCTGTTCGAGTTTCTCGATCTCGTTTTGAGCGGAGGTCATCATAAAATTATTGTAGCATAGGCACCATGAATATCCTACTTTTGAACGAGGGGATATCGTTCAAAAATGGGTTGCCACATCTTCCCAGGGGTGCTAACATCACCGTATTGAAGAATATGGATAAGATAGCGTCTATGATACGAATATTGCTTGTAGATGACCAATCGTGCATACGTCAGGGGATCAGGATGCGTTTTGCACTTGAAGAGGACTTTCAAGTGGTGGGGGAAGCAGCCGACGGTAAGGCGGCGCTGGACATGGCCCGTGAGTTGCATCCGGATGTGGTGGTGATGGACGTGGAAATGCCCACAATGGATGGTGTGGCGGCCACAGAGATGCTGGTGGGCTGCGAGCCTCACCCGGCAGTGGTGATGCTCAGCTTGTATGACGATGTAAAGACCCGCGTCCGCGCCCAGGCAGCTGGGGCCAGCGCTTTCGTCGAAAAACACGCCCCTGTGGAAACCTTGATCCAGGCCATCCGCGGCCTGGCGCTAAAACCTGATAGGATTTGAGACTAACCGTATTAAGCCTGAGGGGAAAAATTTCGTTACAATACAAGTGACGATTGATAAGGAGGCGCAATGGATACGATACGGCATATCATGCAGGTAAAAGGCACCGACACGTGGATCATCAGCCCGGATGCAACGGTTTTTGATGCGCTTCGCATGATGGCGAACAAAGATGTGGGCGCATTATTGGTCATGCAGAACGAAAAATTGTTGGGTATCTTCACTGAGCGGGATTATTCGCGCAAGATCATCTTGCGCGGCAAGGCCTCGCGGGATACCCATGTAGAAGAAGTGATGACGCGCGATATTCACCCCGTTCATCCCGACCAGACCGTGCAGGAATGCATGGAACTGATGACCCATAAGCACACGCGCTACTTACCGGTGGTTGAAGAGGATCGTGTGGTTGGGATCATCTCGATCGGCGATGTGGTCAACGATATCATGTACCAGCAGCGTGAAAAGATCAAGAACCTGGAGGATCAGGTTCGCTTCAAATGATTGATCCGCTGCAGGCGGAGCGACTCAGGAACTACGTACTGTGCGGCGGGCACGCAGCCGATCGGCGCGGCTGGAAAGGCCGGCGCTTGAGCGTTGGCGCGCCTGCCCGGGCTGCCCGGAGATGAGCAGGAAAGGCCCGATCAAAGGGATTAGCAGCACCAGGCCGCATAACACCCATTCCCACCAATTCAACCGGCGGGTGCGCAGGTAGGTCAGGGCCAAAATGGCCATGCCAATCAGATCAACTATCAGGAAGATGAGCAGCAGGTCATGGGTCATGATGATTTTTCTTTAATCGCTTGCCCGGTTACGAAAACAGATTTTAGATTATTAGAACTGATGTGCTGTTATTATTGTAGCACATAATTTCCAAAAATCAATCCAAATTTAGCATTCTGCTGTTTTTAAGATCAAGATCATTGCCAGCCCCCGTTTGAGGATTGTTTTTTATTGGGGCAATCTTGTGGCTTATTGGAACCATTCCAACAGGCCTCTGCCCGGCTTTTTACCTTGCACCTCGCCGGACTGGCCGTTGACCAGGGCGCGTTCGCTCTGGCCTTTCCAGGTATACCGGTAAATCCATACTGGCAGGAGAATCAAATCGTTCCCCAGGCCAATGTACGTCAAATCATTTCCAAGCAGGTTGGACGGCTCAATGAAAATCATCCGGCGAGCGGCGCTTTGTAGAGCTGCATCGCGCATGCGTTTTTGCGCCGTTACTGCCGCATCTGTCAGAGATATCTGGTATAACTCTGCCTGCCAGCCGGTGAGCATTTGCGGACGAAACGGCACAAGCACATTAAAATTGAATGGAGCGATGTTATCGATTTCCACGTCGGTCAGACTGCGTCCTCCGTAAAGCACCCAGTCCTCGAAATCGCGCTCATACCAGGCTTGATGATTAGGCCAGCCTGATTCTTTGTGCACCACCCGGTCGTAATTTGAGAATTCCTCCGCCTCCACCCGGCGGGTTAAGGCGCAGCGGATTTGTATGCGGATGTTGAAATGCCAGAATGGCAGATAGATCGGGCGCAGCGTTGAAGTAGAGTTCTCTTTCAGTGGGATCTTGCCGCCAGACCATTTGCTCAGTGCGGAGTGCGCTTCATCGGCATCGATCGTGAAAAGGCCTATCCGCTCCGGGCGGATCAGTTCAGCACCGGACTGGCGGGTCTGAATATGTTCTGATGCGCAAAAAGGGCAGGTTAGCGAGGCGGAATCGGCCGGGATGGATAATTGGGCGCCGCAGGCCTGGCAGGAGGAAAGGCTTTCGATTGCGGCCCAGTTATCAACGGCCTGCGCATTGTTCTGGTCGCCTTTGTTTTCATCCTCGGGAACCAGCGAATCTACCTGGTCGCAATAATGACATACCAGCCCCATCCGGTCGGGATCGAAATACTGTTTGCCACCGCATTTGGAGCAGGTGAAGACGGAAAAATCTGCGGATGGGCGCAGGGGAGAGGCGCAATTGCCTGTTAGCTTTTCCAGCAGGATCCGCGCCATATGTTGAGTGGAATCCAGGCGCAACGCGTTTTGCAGGCACTGTTGTTTCTGGATGTTGTTTTCTGCCACGGAGGCCAACCACAGCCAGACGCGCGGATTATTAGGCGATATTTGCTGCGCCACGCCCAGGTATTTAACTGCTTCGGCAGTGCGCCCCCGGCGTGCAGCGATAATACCGCGGGCCAGAAATTCGTAGAAATCGAGCATGGGGAATCGGATCCTGAGATTGAAAGGGAATTCCCATTATTGTAACATATCAAAGAGACAACAAATCAGGAGCTGTTTGACGGAAGGTTTCCAGTGCTGTGGTAGTAAATTAACTCCTGCAGCGCGATGCGAACCTGAACCAGGCTGTTGCCCGGTTCTTATCCGGTGTTTGGCGCGGGGCCTGCTTCGAAATCAGCCTGCCTTGATCTGGGTTCGCAGATATTCTACGAAGCCGTGCAATTCCGCACCCGGTATGAGCGGGTCGCCCGGTTCATCACGGTAGGCGTGCAAGACGAGTCGGATTAGCGGGTGGTATCTTGGGGGCAAATGCGCCAGGCCCCATTCGCCGCCCTCCGCCTTGGAGAGGATTGCCCCGTGGTGCAGATAGGCGAGCGTGCGGCAGGCATTCAGCAGGACGTTCACTGACGTGCTGGCAGCGGCGTCAAGCCCGTATTCGGGGGAAAGCACATCCTCTAGCAGCGATGCCAGGAAATCTACGGCGGGTGGGAGGGGGAAGACATCCTCGGCCGGCGGACCGAACAGGCACACCCCGCGCCGCAGGGCCAGGGTGATGTGGGTGGCCAGGTCGGTATCTAAAGCGGTGCTGTCCTGCCAGGGGGCTGGACTGCCCATGGCGAGGCCGGCCTCCATCCGCGCGCGCCAGCTTTCGCTGTAGTGGAAGTCGAAGGGGGTGGGATAGCGCCAGGGGGTAATATCAGAGCGGCGCAGCAGGCTGATCTCCACCGCTGCGGGGCGGCGTGAGCATTCCAGAAACAGGCGCCCAAGCGCACGTCTTTGGGCAGGCTCTATCGTATTTTCCACCAGGCCGAGTATATCCAGGTCGCTGCGCAGGGGATTGAAACTGCCCAACGCCAGCGAGCCGTGCAGGTAGAGGCCGACGAGATTGCTGCCCAGTTGCCCGCACAGGTTGCCGCACAGGTCTTCTACCTGGGCGCGGATCTCCGGCGGGCAGTCTCTCCAGGAATAGACCGGCATATTTTATTCCCCGCGCAGCAAGCGGTAATTTAGCTCCCATAGCGCGGCGCGGTTGCTGTCCCATTTCACCCGCTGCATGGCGGATGGGTAATCCAGCCAGGCAAAGGCCAGGTGTTCCGCGGAAAGGACGATCTCTCCTGTTTCCAGGCGGGCGCCAAAGCTGTGTTCGGGCACGACCAACACCTGCTCGCCCCAGCGCATGCCGCCTGCCCAGGGCGCCGGCACGGTGGTCATCGAGTCCAGAGAAATGAAGGGCGTCTCTGGCGGGATTCCGGCTTCCTCCCAGGCTTCACGCCGGGCGGCCTGCATCGGCGTTTCGTCATCCTCGCCGCCCCCGGCAATGCCCTGCCAGTAGCCCTCGTCGGCACGCTGGAAGACGGCATATTCAAATACACCGGCAGCGGCGCGGCGGTAGGGGAAGACCAGGATCTGGAATGGGGCGCGGGACATGGGAAATTAAGGTTGCGCTAACGTGATCAGATACAATTGCCCGGCCTGGTTGATATACGCCAGGCGTTTGCCATCCGGCGAAAGGGCGAAATCGGCGGCCGTACCGGGCAGCAGGGCGGCATCTGCCACCAGGCTGACCGCAGCGCTGTTGATCTCCACCCGCCAAAGACTGGTACCCCCATCTACGGTGTTGTAGGTGGGATAAAGCACAGCTTTTCCATCCGGGCTCCAGCGCAGAGGAAAAGATACGTTCGAAACCAGCAGCGTGTCGGTGGGAATGCCCGGGTTGATGATACGCAGGTCATCGTTGGCGTTCAGGTAAGCCAGCACGGCTTCCTTACCCGGACTGAAGCGGCTTTCTGAGGCCTGGTCCACACGAATGGCCAGGCTCAGGCGGCTCCCGTCCCGGCGCCAGATTTGCAGCACGCTGGAGATCTGGGTGGAGAGCCATTGCCCATCGCCAGACAGGCTGATGATCTCCGGATCGCCATCCCAAAAGGTCTGGTCGGGCTGCCAGGTTTCAGCATTACCGTCCTGGCTGATCTTTTGCAGAATGAAGTTTGTCTGTCCGCTCTCGGCGCCGAGCAACAAGGCAGATTCCTCTTCTAGCCATGTGAACGCGTATACTCCGTTGCGCTGCCAGACAGCGGTGGAATTTTCCCATAAGGTCACATTGGGGCCGTTCAGATCATTGAAATTCAAGCTCATGAGATGTTTTCCCCCGGGGACCGTTTCCAACCGGTAAGTTGCGTCTCCCAGGTGATTGATCTTCTGCACTCCGTTGGCAGACAGAATATACAGGTAAGCGCCGTCATCTTCATCTCGTACGAAATACAAGTCTCCCGCCGGGACCCAGGCCAACAGGGCGGCGCGGGTGGCTATCTGCTCAACGCGCGGCTGGAAGACGAGAGATTGCTCGATCTTCAGTTGTCCCGAAGCCGGAACCACCAGATCGAGATTCAAGGGATAAAAACCTTCATGTTCCACCCGAATGGAATGACTTTCGCCTGGATTTGCGGGAATATCCAGCGGGGTCACCCCGGCCAGTTGTCCATCCAGGGTTACCCCACTTCCCTCCGGCAGGATATTTAACCGGATAGAGCCTTGTGGAACGGTGGCCGGTGCGCAGGCCGTCAACAGGATTACCAGGGTAAAGAAGGAGAATAATCGGAAGGTTTTCATATGCTAGGGATGAATAAAGAAATCGGGGTTGAAAGCTGAGCCGTAACCGGCTTTCTTGAGCTGGATGTCATTGGAATTGTTGCCTCCATTGATTCCGCCTGCCTGGGCAATGTGCAGATCAGTGATATTAGCGGTGGTCAGGTTGTCCGGCAGACTGTCGGGACGGAGGACCGCCACGTGTCCGTTGTCCACCGCCAGGGCAGGTTTCCCCTCCCGCAGGTGCTGGAGCAGCTTATACAGGTCATCATTATTATTCTTGTCGATGGCGATCCAGCCTGCATCGCGGCCGGCCTGGCTGCGGATCCAATTGTTTAGGCGCGGGAAGGCGATGGTGGTGGGACCGCCGCCATCCACGTTGCCCAGGTCTTTTTTGGTAGGCAGGGGGATGTTCATAGCCCGCATCACATCCCCGGCGAAAATATTGCAGGAGGAATGAACGCCGTCGCCATAGCGTTTATAGCGCCGTGAGCCTGGATCGAATTGCTCGATAATGGCAATATAGCTTTCTGGGGTGCGTGTGTCGGGGGTGTTTTGCACCGGCGCGTTGTAGATCTGGTTCCAGATATTGGTCATGTTTGGATTGCCGCTCAAGTCGGGGCGCTGGCTGGGATCGTAGGGCTTCGGTGGCTGGTAAGCATCCACGCGTACCGCCTCGGATTGAAGGGGAGTGTTGTCCGCAATCTCGATCCCCACAGCTTTCAGGTAGAATGTGTTGGGGCCGTTCTCTATTTTGACGTCCGCAAAGGTCAACATGCCGTCCGATCCAGCGGCAGCTTCGGCCACCTTCTGGCTGCCTTTCCATAACTGCACGCACAACCCGGCCTTGGCCTGTCCATAGAGAGTCGTGTAGGTGGTCTTGGTCGGGGTAGAAGCCGGGGGCAGCAAGCGCAGTTCCCAATCCGGGCTGGAGCCTACCAGCCGCAGGCTGCTAAAAGCGGTCGTTGTGGTGGATTTTGATCCCGGATCATAGATTTCCACCGCCCCCAGAACTGTTCCAGTGGGAATGTCTATTGGGTCCACCCTCCAACTGAAACCCGGAGAGGTTTCTTCAGTCTTAACGTTGGTCAGTAGTTTAGTAGCGCTAAAGGGTTTCCCGCAGCCTTGCGGTTGCATGGCATACAGGCCAATGTCACCGTTGTAGAACGCTTCGCCGGTTACCAGGTAAGTTCCGGGTATATCCACAGATTTTGGGGAGATTTGAACGATCCACGGCGCGCCGCTGGTTCCGGCAAAACCAATATTCTCCAGCAGACGATTGAAATTATTCATCAAATTGACAGCCGGATCCTGAAGAGCTTCATCTTTGGGATCTTTCCCGGAAACATCACAGGCGATCTGGGCGGCAAAGATCAGGATCAAGCCAAAAACGATTTTAGGCCAATTTTTGCTGCGTGTCATGGTTGTTTCTCTGTTTTTGAAGAAGGAGTAGGACGCATGGAACGGATGGTCAGGATGAAGATCAGCAGGGTGAGTAAGAAAACTCCCAGCAGGGCCAGCCACATCCAGAGCGGTGGGAATTCCTCGCTGGAAGTGGGGGACGACCCCAATTCTGTTAATGGGATGCGCGCTTCAGCGATGATCTGGTTGGTATCGTTGCTGCGCAAGTTCCAGGTCAGGGACTGCCCTTGCTGGCTGGAGGCATTATGATAGGTGACCGTTCCCGGCATGACCAGATTGTAGTGCAGGTTGAGTTCACGCAGCGTGTCGCTCAGCCCGGAACGGATCTGGCTGTCCAGATTGCTGTCAAATTGGTACAGCACACTGGTATCCACCACTCCCAGCAGGCGGTAGACCTTTTGTCCGCCTTCTTCGTAGGTGGATATGCTGATCCAACTGCGCGAATCCGGTCCAAAGGCGCCCCTGACCCAATCGCCGCTGTTCAACTGGCGCTGCAGGGTGAAGATTTCCTGGTCGCCTGTGAAGGATTGGTCAACCAGGCCGCCGGAGGCGCGCAGGTCCTGGAGGGCAGCCTGGATATAGCCCGCCATGCCGGGTACCTGGCGCAGGAAGTCCATGGTTTCGCGCGTATCGCCCATGCGCACCACCATGGTGGCACTGCCGTCGGTTCTAAGCAGAACAGTGATATCCAGGGTGCAGGCGGAAAAGGAAAGGGCCAGGATCAGCAGACTGCCCACCAGCGCAGCGGCCTTGCCTGGTTTTCCAGAGGGGCTTTTCGGTTTCTTCGGAGAAATTGCGCGTGCCCAAACCACCCAGGCAGTGGTGAAAATGATGAACATAGCTGTCAACCAGGCAGCCCGTTCGAACCAGAGCAAGTTGGCGGCAGGAACCGCGCGCGCGTCCAGGTTGCGTACCTGATCGGCGTGCAAGCCGTCCGCTTCCGGAACATACAGTCCTTCGGCCTGCAGATGATCTCCGGCAGATAATCCATAGACGTTCCCGCGGTAAAGCACCAGCCATTCGCGTCCCTGGCTTTCGATCCCCAGCAGATAGGCCACCTGCCAATCCGCATATTGCAAGTTGTCGACCTGTGCCAGGCGGGTCAGGTGGCCGTCCAGGGTCATCCGGTAAGGCGCTGCCGGGGGTTGTTCCTCGTTCGGTTCAGCCGGCAGCACGGAGGCGGTAGATGGAGCCGGTTGGGCGGCGGGGTGGATAAAATAGGTTGAGAGCGTTTCCAGCCGCTGCATTTCATCGTAATCCGGCGCATTCCCGGTGAAGGCGGGGGTAAAGCGTAATGCCGGGGGATTGAATTGGAAGAGCGCAGGCTGGAGGAGGATCCCTAACACGCTGACCAGGATCATTACAACCAGCGCTCCACCGAAGATCTTTAACCCGCGCAAGAAAGCCGACGGCTTTTTGGGCGGGGGTGGCGCTGGAGGAGTGGTTTTAAGAACAGGAGGCTGTGGGACAGGCTGGATCGGGATCTGCGCAGCCATATTTGCAGCCGGTGTATCAGGTAGAATTAGGGGAGGAAAACCTTGCGGCGCAGATGGGGATTCAAGCCGTTGTCCGCATTGATAACAAAAACGACTATCGGTGGGATTTTCAGTGTGACAGGCAGGACATTGCATGGTGAGCCCCATTTCATAACAATATTAGTAAAAATTGTAGCACAGGGGTGATGAATGATAAGTATTTTTAATCCCTGGTATTTACGATCATCTTCTCTAATTCCTCAACGACCTCCGCTATGCTGGCTCGCCGTTCATGCAGGGCGCGCAGCTCACCAGAGCGGGCCAGGTCTTCGCCAAGGCGCACACCCTCGGGCAGCGCCTCGCGCCAGACCCGGAAGAATTCCTCCAGGCCTGGCCATTCGCGACGGAGGAAATATTCCGTGTGCAGGGCAACCTCCAGGGTTTGCAACGCCTTGTTCGTGGGCGGGAAGATGCGCAGCGGTTTGCGGCTCAGGTAGGGGGTGGTCTGGAAAAGGTTGGTGCTGCCGGCGTACGGGTCGGGCGAAGCATAATATAACTGGCGGATGCCGGACATATAAAACGCCCCGAAACAGAGTGGGCAGGGTTCGAGTAAGGTGTAGAGCGCGTAGGTGCGCCGTGGGCCCTCTAGGTCGCACTGCAGCAGCGCGTTAAGTTCGGCGTGCGCCAGGGTGGTATTTCGCACCGGGCCCGTAGCGGTTTCATCCGCGGTGATCTGGTTGCGTCCGCGGGAAAGCAGCCTACCCTCAGCGTCCACGATCACCGCGCCGATGGGGATTGTGCCGGTGCAGTAAGCAGCCCAGGCTTCTTCCAGGCAAGCCTGCCAGGGGTATTCAAGTTCATTCCACATGATGGGGGCCTTTCTTCTAAGGCGATTGAAGAGTGAAAAGGATGGCGCTTAATTCTTGCAGATCATTATACAGGATTACCCGCTGCGCGATCCCTGCTAGCGTGGTAGAAAGGTCCGCTCCCTGGTGGGCAATGACCCAGACAGGTTTGCCCAGCGCCGCCGCATAACCAGCCTCGATCCCCACCCCCACCCCTTTCTCGCTCAATTCCACCAGGAGCAGGTCGCAACCGCGGATAGCCTCAAAGGTCAGGCGCATTAATTCCGCTGGCGAATAATGAATCCTTCCCCAGTTTTCCACGTCGCAGGCGATGCAGATGGTAGAATGTCCGCCGGTTTGCAATGCTGTGGAGATCTGTTCGATCAGCGCACGGTTGCGTTGGTCGGAATGGTATTTGATCGAGAGGAAGATCCTCATTTAGGATTCGTTCCCATGTTTGAAGTGTCCGGTGATGCTTGCCATGAGCAGTTGGGCCTGGTGGGCATCAGCATCCGCAATCGCAGCAATAAATTTTTCTGCTTTTTGGTTTCTCAGGATCGTGATCCGCCTGCCATGCCAAAAAATAAAGACGCTGTGATCTTTGGTGATCTGGTAACTGAAAGGCTCTTCTTCCAATTTTCTGCGCCGGTCGATTAAACCCATAATGCACAATCCTTAGATGAATAAAGTTGAATGAACAGGTCTGGTGAGGGCATGGGAATAACTTGCAGAGGATGCGAAGAGCTTAGCATCATTATAGCCGAAATGCGGACCCTGCAGCCCCGGCCCTGTATGCCGGTCGTGGTTTAAATAGGGGTATAATTTTGGATATGAGCAAGCATCCAGCAGAGCAACCCATCGTTCTCATCCGGGGGGGCGGCGACCTGGCCAGCGGGGTGGCGCTTAAGCTCAGGCGAGCTGGCTTTCAAATTGTGATCACAGAAATTCCCTTGCCCCTGATGGTACGGAGGATGGTATCCTTTGCCCAGGCAGTCTTTGATGGTTCCTGCCAGGTGGAAGAGATAACCGGCGTGCTGGTAACCTCTCCGGCGGAGGTCAGGCAGGTGATGAGGGATGGAAAAGTGGCCGTGGTTGTGGATCCGCAATGCCAGATGGCAAAGGCACTGTCCCTTTCCGGCCTGGTGGATGCACGCATGATCAAATCCTTCTCCGACCAGCGCATCGACCAGGCGCCGTGTGTGATTGGCCTGGGACCGGGATTCACCGCGGGGATCAACTGTCATGCCGTTGTGGAAACAAACCGGGGTTCCAATCTTGGGCGGGTATACTGGCAAGGCGATGCGGAACGGGACAGCGGAATTCCTGAGGCAGTGAATGGTTACGCCAGCGAGCGCGTCCTGTATGCTCTGGAGGATGGGATCCTGGAAGCCCGGGCGCAGATCGGCGATCTGATCGAGGATGGCGGAGTGATTGCAATGTTGAATGGCAAACCGATCCAGGCCAAATTCAAGGGGGTATTGAGAGGTTTGATCCAGAATGGCCTGCCGGTCAGGGCTCGGATGAAGATCGGCGACCTGGATCCACGTTGTGAAGTGGCGCAGTGTTTCTTGGTCTCGGATAAGGCGTTGAAAATTGGCGAAGGTGTGTTGCAGGGGTTGCGCGCACGCTGCCTGCCCCCAGATTGAGTCCCGCCTTAATAAAGATAAAACTATAGCCAATATCCTACATTTGATCGAGGCCAATTGGGGATTTGTTTGGTATGATACAAGAGACCATCCCATTCATCAATTATTGGAGTCAGGCAATGCCTTCTCAGAAATATGCTGTTAATAATTTCCTTGGTGCTCTGCAGGTTGGTTTGACCCTGGTCACCGCGCCGCTTTCGCGCTTGTGGTACAACCGCTGGGGAGCCACTGATGAAGAATGCCGCAGAACCCTCCCCGGTGATGAATTATCCCCGAATCCCAAGCTGGTTTATACCCATGCCATCACCATCCAGGCATCTCCTGCCCAGGTGTGGGCCTGGTTGGTGCAGATCGGGCAGGGGCGCGGCGGCCTGTATAGCTATGATGGCCTGGAGAACCTGATCGGCTGCCAGATTCACAGCGCTGATCGTATCCTCCCGGAATTTCAGCAGATCCAGGTTGGAGATCCTGTTTTGTTTGGCCCGGCGGAGAAACATTTTCCCGGCCAGATAGTGGCGCAGATCGAGCCGGAAAAAGCCTTGGTGATGTACGCCATGGATCCGGTCAAACGCGAGGCGGTCAAGACCGTCACCTGGGCTTTCATCCTGGAACCGATGGGCGACCGCGTCACGAGATTGATCGTGCGCGGGCGCAACTGGTACCCAGACGGCTTTGCCAATGCTTTGATGTGGCACATGGTGGAACCGGTCTCCTTCGTGATGGAGCGGCGCATGTTGAAGGGCATCAAGGTGCGTGCAGAGGATGCAGCACGGGCCGGGTGAGCGAGGGGAGGGATCTCTGATGATTTACGGCCTTGGCCACGGCATTCTATTCCAGCCCTTGGATGAGTGGGTGATCCCGGCGGTGGCGTGGGCTGGCGGGACAGTATTGCCATAGGAGCAGTGATGCGATACGAAAAGGAATTGGATATTGTCTTGCGTGAGATCATGAGCGGCTGGGATGTCCCTGGCCTGGCTGTGGGGATTGTACAGGGTGGCGAGACCATTTACAGCGGCTTCTTTGGTGTGCAGAGTCTGGATACACATGTTCCAGTGACACCCAACTCGGTCTTCTGCACTGCCTCGGTTTCCAAGTGTTTTGTTGCCACCGCGGTGATGCGGCTGGTGGAAGCCGGTCGGATCGAGCTGGATGCGCCGGTTGTTCACTATCTGCCCTACTTCCATCTGGATGATGATCGCTGCCGCCGAATCACGATTCAGCAGGTGCTGAGTCATACCTCCGGCATGCCGGACATGGATGAATTCGAGTACCAGGACCTGGTGGAAAATCCGGAATGGGACGAGGAAGCTGCAGAGCGCTATGTCCGCGCCCTGGTGGGGCGTCGACTGGTCGATGAGCCGGGCAAACGCTTTTACTACAGCAATATCGCCTACAACGTGCTTGGCCATCTGGTCGCCGTGGTCAGCGGCAAGCCTTTTGAGCAAACTATCCGCGAGCAGCTGCTGCTGCCCGCTGGAATGCCGGACAGCACCTACCTGCTGGAGGAGGTGCCGCAGGAGCGGCTGGCGCTGCCGCACCTGCGCTCGCCGGAGATGTGCCCCAGCCCCTTCTATCCTTACCACCGCGCCGATGCCCCGGCCAGTTTCTTGCATTCAACGGTGTCGGATATGTGTCGGTGGGGGATCGTTCTACTGAAGCGGGAACTGCTGAGCGTGCAAAGTTACGCGCAGATGTGGACGCCGGTGGCTGAGCGGGGCACCCCGCCCCCCAGTATGTATGAAGAAATTGGTTTGGGCTGGACGCTGGGGCATTATAAGGGCTGGCGGACAGTCAGCCACGGCGGCATGGGCTTTGGCTGGGCCGATTTCTTCTTCCTCTTGCCGGAGAAGGATTGTGCCGGGGTGGTACTGTGCAACCAGGAATCGGACGCTCGCACGCACATTGTTCACGCTCTGGCGGACGCGATGCTCGGAGAACCGCCTCAGGCGGGACAGGTGTCCTGGATGGTGCCGGTCAGCCGGGCGCTGATGCAGGGGGGCCTGCCAGCGGCGCGGGCGCGCGCCCTTGAACTGCGTACAGCAGGGGAGGATGGGCTTTACAACATCGACCCCGACGATCTGGCTAACCTGTCGCTTGAACTGCACTCTGCCGGGAGATCGGATCTGGCGGAGGGAATTCTGGAACTAAACCTTGAATTCTTTCCGCAGCACAAGTATACTGCCATTCAACTGGCTCGACTGCGCGCGCACGGTGGATAGGTGAAGCAGGTGTTGGAAGCGAACCTGGAGAATAAGGATGCGTATGAAAAAATTTCAACATGCCATCGTCCGGCGCCCGTGCCGTGCTTTGGTGGAAGGGATCACCTCCTCGCCGCAATTGGGCAGGCCTGATTATGAAAATGCCTTGCGGCAGCACGATGCCTATATTGCTGCTCTGCAGGCATGCGGGGTGGAGGTGACGGTATTGCCGGCGGATGAACGCTATCCTGATTCCTGCTTTGTGGAAGATCCGGCTGTGATCACTCGCTGCTGCGCGATCATCACCAACCCTGGCGCACCAAGCCGCAACGGTGAAAAGCAGGAGATCCTTGGCGCAGTGCGGCAATTCTTCAGTGAGGAGAAGATCGAACAGATCACCGATCCCGGAACGCTGGAGGGCGGGGATGTGATGATGGTTGGCGATCACTTTTACGCCGGCCATTCTGCGCGCACCAACGCCGAGGGCATTCGCCAATTTATTGCCATCCTGAAAAAACACGGCTTGAACGGGTCAGAGGTCTCGCTGGAAAAAGTGTTGCACCTGAAGACCGGCGTCAATTACCTGGAGAATAACACCCTGCTCGTTTCCGGGGAATTCGTCAGCAAGCCGGAGTTTGGCCGCTTCAAGCGAATACAAATCCCTGAGGCGGAAGCCTATGCCGCCAATTGCATTTGGGTGAATGGAACGGTGATCGTTCCCCAGGGATTTCCGGCGGTCGAGGCGGCGGTTAGAAGCTGTGGATACGATGCGATCATGGTCGACACTTCCGAATTCCGCAAGTTGGACGGCGGTTTGAGCTGCCTGTCGCTGAGATTCTGAAATAGGCTTTGGAAGGCAGTCCAAAGTTTTGTCGGCGTTGTATGCGGCGGTCTTGAAGCTGGCGCTGATGAGGCCCAGCAACAGCATATATTCCGAAAAATTCTGCCCAGTCCCCTTGCGTAATAACGAACAAAATATCCTGCACCTCAGCCTCCTTTGATCGATTGAGGCGGGGGGATGCCTGCCTCTTTAATGATTCAAGAAATGGGCCTGTCCAAAATGGTGCTACAATAAAAGAAACATCAGTCAGGATCAACCCCTTGGAGCGGGAATGTGGGGTGATTCGATAAAACAATTCAATGAAAGCTGGATTTGAAATGCGCACCCACAACGTAAAAACCATCGTTTATATCACCCTGCTCAGCCTGATCCTGTCCCAGTTTGGCGCCGCGGATGCGGCATCCTACAATGCGCAGGAACGGAATGCGCTCGAAGCCCTGTCGGGCGAAACCATCACCGTCACCAATGTCAGTGAAACCATCAATGGAGACGTGTCCAGCCCGGCCGCCTTGAAAGCCAATCCAGGTCCGGACGGGATTTCCCTGCCGGAGGCGATGATGGCCGCCGAAGCCACCAGCGATTATGACACGATCCTCTTCGACCCTTCCCTCATCGGCTCCACCATCGTTATCACCGGTGGGCTGCCGATGATCTTCAACGGCAACCTGACCATCGATGGCAATATTGATGCTGATGCCAGCCCGGATATCACCCTGGACGGCAGCAGCGCGGCCTGTTTCAACGGTCTGGATATCATTGGCGCTTCGCACGTGGTCATCAAGGGCCTGGTGATCCGCGACTTTAAAAAGCACGGCATCAATGTCACCCCCGATGCAGGGGCCGGGGATGCCATTGTGGAAGACATCTCGATCTATCAAAACATCATCACTGATCTCCCGTATGCCTCCATTTCGCTGATGCCCTACGCACAGGGGCATGTGACCATCCGCAATGTGGAGATCGCCTCGAACACCCTGCAAAACAGTACCGGGGGTGTTTCGATCATCTCCGGCATGGGCGACGGCGCCTCGGATAATGAGATCTCGGATGTGTCGATCATCGGCAACCTGATCGATAACCCGAATCATGACATTGGCATCTTTGTTTCCACCTCGGCTTCGTCGGGGCTGGTGAACAACTCGATCCGCAACCTGGAGATCCGCGGCAATCACATTATTCACCACATCGATAGCTCGGTGCTGATCGCGGGCGGCAACGATCCCAACTGTAACAACAACACGGTCGACGGGGTGGTGATCGCGGAAAACTATATCAATGGCGCACCGGTGACGATCGAATTTGTCACCGCGGCTGGCTCGTATGCCACGGGCAACCTGGTTACGAATGTTAATATTAGCGATAATGTGCTGGTCTCGGGCGGCATCCATTTTGGCGGGGCAACCGGCTATCTCGGCCACAACAACACCACCTCCAACGTGGTGATCGAGCGCAACCAGATCACGGGCAGCGCCGCCAACGGCATTTACCTGGTGGCTGGCAGCGGCGGCGCTTACAATAACCTCTTTGAGAACTTACTGCTGCGGGATAATTTCATTTACGGATCCAGAGACACCGGAATTTTACTGGCCGGGATGGATGCATACAGCCCGGGGAACGTCACCCGCAACGTGACCATCACCAACCAGACCCTGGTGAACAATGGGGTCGGCAGCTCTTGGGCGAGTGGGTTGAGCATTCATAGCAACTATGCCACCAATATCATCACGGGTATCTACATTTCCAACACCATTCTTTGGGGAAACGGCTTTGGGGATATCATTCGCGGTTCGGTGGCGCCGGACAGCGTCAGCTACTCAGTGTTGGCGGATACACGTTACCTGGGCAGCGATAACAACATCTACCAATCGCCCGAATTTGTGGATCCTGCCGCGATGGACTACCGCCTTCAGGCCACCTCGCCCTGCGTGGACAGCGGCGACCCGGCCTCCAGTGTGCTGGGCGCCAAAGACCTGGATTGGAACCTGCGGGTGTGGGATGGCAACGCCGATTCGCTGGCGGTTGTGGATCGGGGGGCGTACGAATATGCCTCGATTGCCATGCAGGATATGAATGTGAGCGGGAATGGCGTTCCCATTCGCAATGGCGACCCCATTCCGGTGGGCTGGGATGCGACCGATTTTGGCACAGCGGTTGTTATGCAGGATACGCTGCAGCACACCTTTACGATCGAGAATACCGGCGCCGCAACCCTCACCCTGACGGGTGATCCTGTGGTGGAAATCAGCGGGGCAGACAACGGTGATTTCGCGGTCGTTGCGCAACCTGCCTCGCAGATCCCGGGCGGCGGGTCGCTTGCTTTCACGGTGGCCTTCACCCCCACTTCCATGGGACTGCGCAGGGCGGTGATCAGCATCCGCAGCGATGACAGCGACGAAACCCCCTATACGTTTGCCATCCAGGGGCTGGGCGTTGCGCCGACGTTCAGGATGTTCCTGCCGCTGATTGCATATTAAAATTTAATGTAAAAATCTCTATTTCAGCATATCCGTGATCCACTGATCAAAATCATCGACATAGGCGGGGCCATAGCCTTCCCCGCCCTGACATGCGGCCGTTCTATTGGCCTTGTCCAAAGAACATTGCCTGAATCCGCAATAGGGAGCGGTGCTGGAATAGGTCCTTTGAGATACGGCCTGCAGGGTGTGGATATTCTTTAGCGTCCAAACAACCTGGTATTGTCCGCGGTAGGAATACGAATAGGTGATCCCCTCATAAGTCAGCGTGCATTGCAGATCTGGGCTTTCGATCAATTGGTATTCCAGGATGAACCAGGCCTCGGCTGGATTCCGCGCCAGTGGCCCGGCGGGATCCTGGCTGATCCCTACATAATCCGGGCCATCACAGGATATATACTTTTTAGGGAGGGCGGTGCCATAATCTGCCGAGGCGGCGGTCTCTCCATCGCACAGCTTCATTTGCGTGATGGCAAAATCCACCCAATCGGAGATCTTCATCCCCTGTGCCTGAAAATCCCCAGCCCTGGTCTTGATCAATAACCCTGTATCCAACACCAATTGAGGATTTCTCCAACCCTCTTGATAAATCAGGTGCGAGTATGCACCTAGAATGGGTGGCACCAGAATTTCCATGAGCGCGGGTTCGTTCGGATATAGTGACAATAATTCCAAAGAGGTCTCGATGGTTCCCGAAGGATAATCGCTGCTGAGAATATTGCTGTAGCGGAGCGCATTGGTCGAAGCACAATCGAATAAAACCGCTTCTACACTGGCGGCATCTCCGTAGAATGAGTCCACGGAGAACGCTGGACGGTCCTGCGCATTCAGGATGGCATGGTAGGCGGACTGTGCGAGCAGATCCAGCTCGCAGCTTTGGAGGGTGATGTTCCCGTTGTTGTAGAGCTGGCCGGCCTGGCGGTGCTCTTCGGCACCGATCGTTTCCAGCGCCTTGAACACGCCAGAACGAATGGCGGGATCTTCACTTTGCTGGAGAACCTCCTCGTACTTCGCCACTGCCCCGGCGGCATCCCCGTTTTGCCAGAGGCTATTCGCGGCTGCCAGGCTGGCGGCGAGCGGGTCGAGTGTGGGCGTAGCAGTATGGGTTGGCGCGGGTGTGCGGGTGAGCGTATGGGTTGGTGTGGGTGGAGTGGTTGGCGTGTAGGTAGGGATAGGGGTGGACGTGGGCACTACCCTGAGGGTTGGCGTGGGTTGCGCTGTCAGCGTACACGAAGCCAGAAAAAAAGCGACGATCAAAACTAAAATCATGTTTCTGATCTTCATTGGTCACCTCGTCATGCAATGAACGCACTACTTAGATTATATAGAGTTCTATTGCGCACACCTAGACTGGAGACCATCCTATTTTAATTTCCACGATAGAGAAATAAACTTGATCAAGGTGGTAGCTGTGAAACATTAATCTAAATGATGTCTCGGCTTCTGCGCGCAGCAGCAAACCTAAAATGCGCCATGCCTGGGTGATACTGTCATCACAGCCATGTAAAGAGTTACTGAGGGACAATGAAACCAATAACGGCAGGGATCAGTATCATCAAACCAGGAATTCTCATACGCTCACCCGATTTGCTGCTATACTACTTCCATCGCGTTTTTTGATAAACACCCTACATAACGGCGAAGAAGATCCCACCCGGGTCATTTCCTGGAAGGGAAGGAGTTTCGATTATGGCAACTTGTAAGAATTGCAACCGCCAGATGAGCAGAATGAATTTAAACGATTATGGGTTGTGTCCTGAATGTACCAAAGAAAAATTTAGGAAAGAGGCAGAGAATATGGTCAACTTGCTTGGCACTGGACCTGTCCGCTGCCAATTGGCTCTGGTGGAATTCATCACCTTCTCTGGATTCAATTATGTGACCATCGCCGATCTTTTTGCAAGCGAAAGCAGCCTGGTGTACATACCCCTGGGTGGGGATATAAAAATGAATGCCTTAAGGCTGATCGGTTACGTAAAAGAAACCCGCAAGAAGGATTTTGGATTGACGCTGGAGGATCGGATACGTAGTCACGGAGGAACCGTTATTCCCAAACAGGAGATCATTGGTATCTCTTTAGTGGAAGGAGAGAAGGGGAAAGGTGTTGCCATTGAATATCAAGGAGGTAGCCTCATCTTGGGACATGATAATGCCCCCGAATGCCTGGAGCAATTGGTAGCCTGGCAGCAGGGAAAATTGGGAGATTATGTGGATACTCAAGGGGTGAACCTAAATTTGGGGTTGCCTTCTGTGGATAAATTTATCTCCGGTTTGCAAAGCGGCCGGATTCTGTCTGAAATCACCCCGGATACACTAACCGAGATCCAATCCAACGCAAGTTACGTTCAGAACTTGCTGCTTTCATTCGATAAGCTTAGTTTTCCGCAAAAAGCCTCATCGATCACTTCTGTCCTTACCTTACCAGAGGATTGGAGAGAATTGTTCCGAACACATTTGAAGCAGAAGAAGCAAACCGCCCTGGTATCCGCTTTCTTTTTGGGCCTGGGATGTATACTGCTAGTCGGGGTTGGAATTTATCTGCTGAGTTCCCAATTGCAAATTGAATCTTCTTTTGTCTTGGCGCTCTTTTTTGTCATTTTTATATTCCTCACAGGCCTTATGTCTGTGCTGAATTTTTCTGATGTGAGCAAGTTAAATCACCTGCTGGCGCTTTTCCATCCGACTGGTGAGAGATGACCGGAACCTAAATTTGACTTAATCATCTCGGGCTGGTTGCCCCTGGCTTGGCGGCCACTCTTCCCAGGCGGAGAACTACATACGATGTCAGCGACAAAACATGCAAAAATGGTGCATTGCCCCCCGGGGGGCAATGCACCAACCTTGCTGTAAGGGACGGGACTCGAACAAAAGCCCCGCGCTATGGCAGGTCTGTGATTTCTGGCGGGGAGAGCGACTTGCCTCCCGCACGGGCTAAGATAATCAGTGGAACAATGAACAAGGGCAGGGCAGAGGATTGATTTCACATCCTTCGAGAAACGCGCTGCCAGTCTCCGCTATCTGATTTAAGGGGAAAATTCCATTGCTTTACATGAAATCACAATTTGTGTTTGGCATTATAATTTATACATTGTCCAATTAATTATGAAATAGGAGAGTGTGAAGTGGGTGCGTACAGCAAGTTTATTTCTCCGGTTAGAAGAAGTGTCCCTACCCCGAAAGATTTGGTTAAGGATGGTAAGTGCGTGTTCGGCACATTTGATAAAGAATTCGAAACCATGGATGTTTTGAAAATTAAGAATCCAACCTCAGCTCCCAATTTTCTTAATAAATTCAAACTAACTTTGTGGGAAGCGGTGGAAGTTCATTTTGATGAGGGGGTTTTGCTGGCTGTTGTCTGTGATATGGGTATCTTTGGCCTGAATTTGCATGTCTTTTATGATAAAAGGAAGAAGAAAGTTTACGGGTGGAGCACCAATTTAAAAAGCAAGGATACGGTGATCGCCCCGAATTTATTGAATGGCTCCATAGCAGAAGCGGTTACTCCAGTATCTTCCTTAAAATACATCAATGATTTCCAGGACGGCAAATGTCACTTCAACGGCCATCATCAAGATGATACCAACAGCCTTGAGTATGAATTAGATCTGGTGAGGCTTTCAAAACCCTGCGTGGTTTCGATTCCTTTTGAGGATATGTCTGTGCGTCATAGACCTCTCTATTCGCAGAAAGATTTCTTCAAGGCGACGGGAACCTTGACTTTGAATGGCGAAACTTTCCATACCACAGATACCAGCACAGCGGTTGTCGATGACCACCGAGGTTATTATCCGCGGCGCGCACACTATGACTGGATCACAACAATGGGGGTGAACGAAATGGATGGTGAAAAGAAATGGTTTGCCTTCAACCTCACCCGTAACCAATCGATAGATCAGGACAAATATAACGAAAACCTGATCTGGTTTAAAGATGACACCAGCTTATTACCGCCGGTCAATTTTACGAGAAATCCAGAGACGATCAATTTCAAGGATGGTGCGGTCTGGAAAGTCATGGACGAGCATGACATGGTAAATATCACCTTTGATGTTCATGATATCTACCGGATGATCACACACGCAAAACCATTCGTAAACATTGAGTACTTCATCGCGTTCGGCGAACTGAAGGGCTACATCCGGGATGAGGACGGCAAGAAATATATTCTCGATGGCATGATGGGAATGGGTGAAGACAAGACGTTGCTGTTGTAACTCTTGAGTAGAGGCATGTTCTGAAAATTGATTGACCTGCCCCTATTCATTGTCCCACTCCTTATATTCGTGCTTACACGGGTGGCTTGGGGAGAGGATGCAAATAAAAAAAACCGCGTATTGGCAGGTTTAATGATTTCTGGCGGGGAGGGTCGCCGGCATCCCTGTAAGGGACGGGATTCGAACAAAAGACCCGCGCAATGGCAGGTCTGTGATTTCTGGCGGGGAGGGTCGCCGGCATCCCTGTAAGGGACGGGATTCGAATAAAAAGACCCGTAGCGAACGGGTCTCTGGTCTTATGGCGGGGAGGGCGGG
>CAYRHN010000027.1:12719-33971 GCA_964424115.1 uncultured Anaerolineaceae bacterium | reverse complement strand
CAACGACGCGCCGACCGTGGCGCACCCGATCCCTGACCAGACGGCCACCGAGGACGCGCTCTTCAGCTTCACCTTCGCCGCGGATGCCTTCAATGATGTCGATGCGACCGACACGCTGACCTACACCGCCACGGTCCTGCCCGGCTGGTTGAGCTTCACACCCGCCACGCGTACCTTCAGCGGCACCCCGACCAACGCAGACGTGGGCTACGTGGACATCACCGTCACCGCCTCGGATGGGCACGGCGGGACGGTCTCGGACATCTTCCGCATCACGGTCAACAACGTCAACGACGCGCCGACCGTGGCCAACCTGATCCCCGACCAGAATGCGACCGTCTTCACTGCCTTCAACTTTACCTTTGCCGCGAACACCTTCAATGATGTCGATGCGACCGACACGCTGACCTACTCTGCGGCGGGTAACCCGGCCTGGCTGAGCTTCACACCCGCCACGCGCACCTTCAGCGGCACCCCGCCCAGCGGATCGGTCGGTTTCCTGGATATCAGCGTCACCGCCTCGGATGGACACGGCGGGACGGTCTCGGATACTTTCCGCCTGACGATCGGCAAGGCCAACCAGGCTGCTCTGACCGTCACCGGGCCGGCCAGCGTCACCTACGGCGCGACCGGTACGATCACCTACACGGGCGGCTCCGGCGCGGGGGTGATGTCCTACACCGCCACCGTTTCGACCGGCTGTACGGTCAATCCTTCCAGCGGCGTGATCTCGGTCACCAATGCCAGCGCGGCTTGCAAGGTGACCGCCAGCAAGGCCGCCGACGGTGACTACAACGCAGCCACCTCAGCGGAGTACACCGTGACCCTGGCCAAAGCTACCCAGGCGGTTGTGACCGTCACCGGGCCGTCCAGCGCCACCTACGGCACCACGCCCACCCTGACCGCCACTGGCGGCTCCGGCACGGGCGCGTACACCTTCAGCGCGGGCGCTTCCACCGGCTGCTCAGTCTCCGGCGGCACCACCCTGAACATCACCAACGCCAGCGGCACGTGCAATGTCACTGCCACCCGGGCCGCGGATGACAACTACAACGCGCGCTCTTCCACCAGCTATCCGATCACGCTGGTGAAGGCTAACCAGGCCACCCTTTCGATCATTGGCCCGTCCAGCCTGACCTTTGGCTCCACCGCCGCAATCACGACCGCAGGCGGCTCCGGTACCGGCACGCTCAGCTTCTCACGCGGCGCTTCCACCGGCTGCTTCATCTCCGGCGGTACGACCCTCAACGTGACCAACGTGGCCGGCACCTGCAGCCTGACCGCCAGCAAGGCCGCCGACAACAATTACAACGCGGCCGCCTCGGCCGTCTTCCCGGTCACGCTGGTCGCCAAGCCGGTCACGGTCACGCCTGACAGCGGCAAGACCAAGGTCTACGGCGAGGCCGATCCGGCCTTCACCTACACCTCCTCCGATCCGATAGCGCCCTTCACCGGCGCGCTGGGGCGCGACCCGGGCAAGAACGTGGGCACCTACACCATCACCATCGGCACGCTCTCGGCCGGCGCCAACTACGCCATCACCCTCGCCCCGGTGAACTTCACCATCACCACCCGCCCGATCAGCGTTTCGGCGGTGGCCGATACGAAGGTGTATGACGGCGACACCGCCTCGGTTGGTGCGCCCATCCTCACCGTGGGCAGCCTGGCGAGCGGCGACACGCCCGCCTTCACCCAGACCTTCGACACCCGCGATGTGGGCACGGGCAAGACCCTCACCCCCGCCGGCGCGGTGGCAGACGGCAACAGCGGCCTGAACTACGCCGTGACCTTCCTGCCGGTTACCACCGGCGCGGTCACCACCCGCCCGATCACGGTCTCGGCGGTGACAGACAGCAAGGTGTATGACGGCACGATGGCCTCCATCGGAGTACCGACCATCACCGTCGGCTCCCTGGTCAGCGGCGACGCGCCTGCCTTCACCCAAACCTTCGATACCCCGGACGCCGGGACGGACAAGACCCTCACCCCCGCCGGGGCAGTGGCGGACGGCAACAGCGGCCTGAACTACGCCGTGACCTTCCTGCCGGATGCGACCGGCGAGATCACCCCCAAGGGTATCACGGTCACCGCCGACAGCGGCTTCACCAGGCTGGTGGGCGAGCCCGATCCGGTCTTCACCTACACCTCCACCGACCCGGCGGCGCACTTCACCGGCGCGCTGGGGCGTGAGCCCGGAGAGTGGATCGGCAGCTTCGCCATCACCCAGGGCGACCTGAGCGCGGGCGGCAACTACGCGATCACCTTCGTTTCCGCGATCTTCACCATCACCGGCTTCGCGGTCTTCCTGCCCTTCCTGATCCGGTAAGGCTGGTTTTTGCACTCCAGACCCTGAAGGTCCTCAAGACCTTCAGGGTCTTTTTTTTGTCCAATGCAGCCTGCGTTCTTCTGGCACGTGAGGAATCCGCAATGACATTTGACAGCGCATACCATGACATTTAACTGTAAATTCTTAATGTACACCGGGGAGATTCCGGTATAATTGTTTTACGCCGTCGAATTTACTGGTTCTTATTGGAAAGGGGCGACAACGATTTGTAAACCCAAAAAATTTATATGGAATTCCGCATCAAGGCAGCCTGCCCCTGATTTTCCCTGTCTGAACAGACAGGTTTACATAACGTCGCAACAAGGGAGATAAAATATGCACAAGAATCGACTGAATCTTTGGTTGGGATCATTTTTGATCCTCGTCCTGGCCTTCAGCCTGCTGCCGGTCTCGGCGGTCCAGGCGGCCACTTACCGCAACTGGGTGGCGCAGGTTCCCACTGCGCCGACCGACGTCCAAACGGTGCGCGTCTGGATGAACAGCGATACCGCTATGGGGGAAACGGCTGTGGTGGAATACCACCTGGTCGGCACCGGCACGTATGTGAAGGTGTTGGGAAGCTACGATAACACCTCCTACCCCGGCGCCAACTGGTATGCCGACATCCCCGCCTTACCGGGCGGGACGCAGGTGGAATACCAGCTGCTGACCCGCAATGAGTATGGCAGCGACTATGGTTTTTCCGGCTTCAACTGGAATTATACGGTCATCCCGACTGTGGTGTACGTGGATGAAGACTTCACCGCCGCCACCCCCGGCTGGGGCGTGGATCACTTTGCGGTGATCCAGGACGGCGTGAACGCGGTGGCCTCCGGCGGCACGGTCTATGTGGCTGACGGAACCTATGTGGAGACCGACCTGGCGGTCAACAAACCGCTGGCCCTGCTCGGCCCCAACGCCGGGATCGACCCGAACACCGGCATGCGCGACCTGGAAGCGGTGGTGCTGCCCGGCCGTTCCGACCCCAACCCCTGGTCCGCGACGATGGTGTCCAATCTGTACGTGGGCGCCAGCGATGTCCGCATTGACGGCTTTACCTTTGACGGCGACAACCCGGCCCTCACCAGCGGGATCGAGGTCAACGGCGCGGATGCGGACGCCGGCGAAGCGATCGGCGCTTACGACGGCTCGGCTAACCTGAAGATTGAGAACAACATCCTGCGAAACACCGCCTATGCCGCGATCGATCTGGATAATTACAACAACGGCGGCGTTCCCACCAGCGGAAACGATGTCCGCTACAATTTCATCAACAACATCGGCCACATTCCCTACGGCTACGGCATCGGCGTCTTGCTCTATGACAACTTCTATGCCCAGGTGGACGCGAATGTTATCGATAATGTGCGCGTGGGCATCCAGACCGGTAATTATCACCGCGCCAACCCCGGCCTTCCGGCTTCCTTGACCAACAACCAGATCAGGGCCACCCGCAAGGGCATTTTCCACAACCTGCATTATTCCTCTGCCTCGCCGTTCCTCATCGTGAACAACCAGATCAGCGCGCTGGAGGAAAGCGGCACCATCCGTTGGGACGGGATCATGCTCTCCTCGATCCAAACCGCAGTGGATGTCGTGATCGCCGATAATGTCATCACCGCGGATATCAACGCGCTGACGGTCGGCTACCAGGTCTGGAGTACCCCCACCACCGCCGATCTGACTGTCACCCGCGGCCTGGTCAGCGGCGCTGATTACGGCGTGTGGATCAACAACTGGGACGGTTACCCGATCGTGGGCGGCAGCGATGCCGACAACACCCATCTGACCCTGGACGGCGTGACGATCGAGAATGCCTCCCTGGCGGGCGTGTATGTGTTTGACAATCCCTCCGAAGTGCATGGCCACACTGCCTCTTCGGCCTTGCGCAACATGACCATCCGCAACAGCACGGTCGGCCTGCTGGTCTCCGGCTACAGCGCCTCGGCCACGCTGAACAACAGCTGGGTCACCGGCAACGGCGACGCCATTCAGGCTGCCAATGGGGCGGTGGTCACGGCATTTGAAAACGACCTGAGCGGCAGCAGCCACCTAGCGGTGAACAACACCACCGGCGCGCTGCTGGATGCCTCCGGCAACTGGCTGGGCAGCAATACCCCGGCCGGCGCGGCTGCTGCGGTCAGCGCGGATGTGGATTACACCCCCTGGCTGAACGGCGCTGCGGGCGGCAAATCTGCTCTACCCGGTTTCCAGGGTGATTTTTCTGCCCTCAACGTGGATGACGACAGCCCCCAGAACGGCACGCTTGGCCGCATCCAGGAAGGCGTGAACCTGGCTGCCTCGGGCGGTACGGTCTATGTGGCGGCGGGCACTTACGCTGAAGATGTATTGGTCGACAAGCAGGTGGCGATCATCGGAACGGGCAGCGGTACTACGCCTGCGGATACCATTGTCACCAGCCCGGCCGTGGTTGATTATAAAGAGGGAGTTTTCCAAATTACTGCATCGGGCACCGCCGGGGAACCGGTCCGCTTGCAGGATATGCGCGTGCTGCCGGTTGGTCAGGCAGGCGTCAGCATTGGACGGTTCACAGAAGCCACCGCTACCAACGTGGATTACCTGACCCTGGACAATCTGATGGTCTATGGCACCAATAACAATGCCCAGACCGAGCAGGAGCGCGGCCTGTATGTTGACCTCAGTTCAACCCTGAATCATCTGACGGTCATTGACAGCGCCTTCAATAACCTGGCGTATGGTTGGTATTTCCAGAAAGTGGTCAGCGCAGATACCAGCACGGTAAGCAACGTGACCGTCACGAATACCACCTTCAACCACAATAGTCTGAAAGGACTTTATGCTGAAAAGTTGACAGATGCCAGTTTCGTGGATTGCACGGTCAGCCAGAACGGCTTTGATGCCACCGGCCTGCCGAGCTATTTCATCCCCTGGATGTCCGGCATGGATATCAACCTGAAGGCTGGGACTTATCAGAACCTGATCTTTACCAACCTGACGGTGACGAATAACGGTCTGGGCGGCGCGAAAGAAGGCGTTGGCATGGGGCTGAAAGCACGCTCGGACGGCGCCACCTATGGACCTTTCCCGGCGACGCTGGACAATGTGCAGATCGTGGGCAGCACCTTCACCGGCAACGAGCGCGGCATCCGCGTGGGCGAGCCGGGCAAGAGCAATCCTGGCCCAACGAATGTGATCCTCCACCATAACCGGATCTACGGGAATGATCAGACCTATACCGGCACGGATGGTTCGGCTTACGGTGGATTGATCAACCAGTCCACTGCTGCGGTCACAGCCGAGAACAACTGGTGGGGCTGCAACGAAGGTCCCGCCGGCGCGGATTGCGACCCGGTCTTCGGCCTGGTGGATGCCGACCCGTGGGTCGTGCTGGAAGCGGAAATGAGCCCGCTCAGCCTGGCTGTGGGCGGGGAAGCGGTCCTCAATGCTTCCCTGGTCAAAAACTCGGACGACGTTCTTCTCACCGGCTCGCTGCCCGAGAATATCCCGGCTGCCTTCAGCGCCGCCCTGGGCGCTTTTGCCCCGGCCAATATCCCCTTTACAGGCGGCCTGGTTTCCTCCACCTACACTGCCCAGACCTCCGGCGCGGACAACGCCTGCGTGACCGTGGACGCGGAACAGATCTGCTTCGCCCTGGCGGTCAACGATCTGCCGGTTGCGCATGCGCAGACCCTCACCACGGCTGAGGATACGCCCCTGGCAATCACCCTGACCGCCACGGACCTGATCCCCGGTACATTGAACTGGATCCTGGTCGACCAGAGCAACCTGCACGGCGCCCTGACTGGCACCGCGCCCGCCCTGACCTACACGCCCGACCTGAACTACACCGGCCCGGCCAGCTTCACCTTCAAGGTCAACGACGGCGAATATGACTCGAATGTCGCCACCATCGCCATCACCGTCACCCCGGTCAACGACTCGCCCGTGGCAGTCGATGACGCCTACTCCACCGACGAAGACGTGGCACTGGTTGTGGCAGCCCCCGGCGTGATGTCCAACGACAGCGACCCGGACGCGACCGACATCTGGAGCGCCGCCCTGCTGACCTCGCCTGCCCACGGCACGCTGGTCTTCTTCAGCGACGGCTCCTTCACCTACACCCCCGAGGCCAACTGGTCCGGCACCGACAGCTTCACCTACATGTTGATCACCCTGCCCAGCCTGAAGGGCGCTCACACCGACCCGGCCACGGTGGTGATCACGGTCAACCCGGTCAACGACCCGCCCGTGGCGGGAGATGACGAATACAGCGTCACCGAAGCGGGCGGCCTGGTTGTGGCGGCCCCCGGCGTGCTGGCCAACGACAGCGATGTGGACACGGACAATTTCCTCTACGTGACCCTGCTGACGGATGTGACTCACGGCACGCTGACCCTCTACCAGGACGGCTCGTTCGCCTACATCCCGGATGAGGGCTTCACCGGCGACGACAGCTTCACCTACATGCTGGTCTCGACCTTTGGCAAGGGTGAGTACACCACCACCGCCACGGTCACCCTGCATGTGACTGCCAAGAAAGCCCCGCAGATCGGCGATCAGACCATCTACAGCGCGGCCGCCTTTGGGCTGGCCCTGCCGGAGAGCGCCTTCGCCGACGTACCGGCCGAATACCTGGGCCAGGTGACCCTGACGGCGAAACTGGCGGACGGCAGCGAGCTGCCAACCTGGTTGAAGTTCGACCCGGCCACGGCCACCTTCAGCGGCGTTCCCGCCGACCAGGATGCCGGGCAGGTGGTGGTGAAGGTCTTCGCCACCGACCCGACCGGTTCGTACACCAGCAACCGCATCACCATCAACGTGATGGCGCGCACCTTCCTGCCCTTCGTCGGGCGGTAACAGACCGTTTCGTCTCACAGGCCTGAAACCAGGCCTGTGAGAACCTGAACAGGAGACCCTGAAGGTTTTCAAGACCTTCAGGGTCTTTTTTTTGGCCTGTTTTTTGTGGTAATATTATCGGTCGAATTTAAACTTAAGGAATGTACGCATGAATCCAGCACAAAAACAGATCTTACTCGTCAATGATGACGGGATCAATTCCCCCGGGTTGTGGGCGGCCGCGGAAGGCCTCTCGCATCTTGGGTATGTCACCGTGGCCGCCCCGCGCGACCAGGCTTCCAGCACCGGTCGCAGCCTGCCGATCACCTCGGACGGGCGCATCCGCAAGGTCCGGCTGAACGTGGGCGGCCAGGATTGGGAGGCCTTTTCGGTGGGCGGCTCGCCCGCCCAGACCACCCTGCACGGCGTGTTGGAACTGACCCCGCGCAAGCCCGACCTGGTGGTGGCGGGGATCAACTACGGCGAGAACGTCGGTGATGGGGTGACCATCTCCGGCACGGTCGGCGCGGCCATGGAAGCCGCCTCGCTGGGTATCCCGGCCCTGGCCATGTCGCTCCAGCTGGTGAACCAGGATTTCTACGGGTATTCGCGCGAGGTGGATTTCTCTACCGCCGCCTATTTCACCGGCTTTTTTGCAGGCTTGCTGCTGGAAAAACGCCTGCCGCGCGATGTGGATTTATTGAAGGTGGAAGTACCGGCTTCTGCCACTCCGCAGACGCCCTGGCGCATCACCCGCCAGGCGGTCTACCGCTATTTTGAATCGCTGCCCTCCCGCACCGGCGCGCTGGAGGACCCCGCCCCGATCAGCTACCGCCTGACGCTGGATTGGAAGCGCATCTCCCCCGATACCGACCTGTACGCGCTGCTGCACGATGGGGTGGTGGCGGTCACGCCGCTCAGCCTGGATCTGACCTCGCGGGTGGACTTCGACGACCTGGATCAACAGTTGAGAGGTTAAAAACCTTTCACCGCCAAGACGCCAGGGAACACGAAATACTTCAGATAAAAGGCTTTTTGAGTTTTTTAGCCACCTGAAAGTTTGGAACCTTCAACGCGAGCCCCGCCAGGGGCTCGCGTGGTAGGGTTACTCATCCATGTGTTGAGCATACAGGATAGCCTGGTTGCGGTTGGCAATGCCCAGCTTGCGCAGCAGATGGTGGATGTGCGTGCGCACGGTGCCCTCGCTGATGAAGAGCGCCTCGCTGATCTCCGTGTTTGAGGCTCCGTGCCCGACCAGGCGCAGCACATCCCGCTCGCGGCGGGTGAGCGTGGCTACCTTCTCCGGCGGGATCTCTGGGGTCTGTCCCTGGCGCATGCGTAGATTGGAGAGCAGGCGCATGGTCACCTGCGGAGGCAGGTAGGCATTGCCGTTGTGCACCTGGCGGATGGCGTACAGCACCTCCGACCGCTCGGCTTCTTTCATTAAATACCCCAATACTCCGATCTGCACCATGCGCATCACCTGATCCTGATCGTTCACGCTGGTCAGCACCAGGATGCGGCTCTTGGGGTCGCGGGCCAGGATCTCCTGGGCGGTCTCCACCCCGCCCTTGATCGGCATGAGCAGGTCGAGCAGGATCACATCCGGGTTGAGCTTATCAAGCACCTCTAAAGCTTCCTCGCCGTTGGTGGCTTCGCCGATCACCTGCATATCGGGTTCGTCTTCCACCGCGGTGCGCAGGGCTTCGCGCAGCAGAGGATGATCGTCCACTACCAGTATTTTGATCGGATTCATGAGAGTTTCCTTTCTTGACGGGAGATGGAACGGCTTTTCCGCCGGGGAGTACCGATGAGCAGCTGCACCTGAGTGCCTTTGCCGGGGATGGACTGGATCGTCACCTCGCCGCCTATTTTGGTGGCGCGCTCGCGCATGCTTTGCAGACCCAGCCCGCCGGCACGTGGAGATTGCAGGTCAAAACCGCGCCCGTTGTCGCTGATCTCCATTTCACACCAGTCTGCCCCGCAGCGCAGGCGGACGCTTACCCAGCTTGCGCG
The DNA here is from genome assembly GCA_964424115.1 of uncultured Anaerolineaceae bacterium. Taxonomy (GTDB): domain Bacteria; phylum Chloroflexota; class Anaerolineae; order Anaerolineales; family Anaerolineaceae; genus CAYRHN01. The sequence continues at coordinate 24,811 of CAYRHN010000027.1, read as the reverse complement.
GGCATATTTGAGAGTGTTGTTGAGCGCCTCGACCGCTACGGCGTACAGGTCGCTTTCCCATTCCACCGGCACCTGGCAGGCGGGGTCGATATCCAGGTTGGCTTGCAGCCCGGCGCGTTCTTCCACCGCTTCCAGGCGCTGCTTGAGCGCTTCGTAGAGCGGCAGGTCGCTGGATTCCAGCGCGGTCTGGTAGAGCAGCAGGCGCATCTCTTTCAAGGCCTGGCGCGCGCTCTCGTCGATCTGCTGCAGCGATTGGTCCAGGCGCGGGATCTGGCCCTGTTTCAGGCGGTTGGCCGCCACCTCGGTCAGCCAGACCAGGCTGTGCAGAGATTGGGTGACCGAATCGTGCAGGTTGCGCGCCATGCGGCGGCGTTCCTGTTCCACTGCGGCCTGTTCGATCAACCCGCGCAGGCGCATATTCTCCATAATGATCCCCACCTGGTCGGCCAGGGCATGGGTGAGGGCCATATCCTCCAGCGTATAGGCGCGCCGGGCATCGCGCCAGATGCGCATGGCGCCGGTGATCTCTTCGTGCAGGTGGATCGGCTCGCTCAGAGCGGATTCCAGGCCGGGCAGGGTGGGGGCAGGCGCATGGGGATCAAAGGGGATAGGGATGACCTGGAATTCGGGAGCGGGGATGGCAGGCAGGCCGCGCTGGGCCACCATCAGCATCTGGGAATCGCGTAGAGAACGCTGGTAGATAGCGGCGGCCTGCCCGCCGGTGATCTCCAGCACCTTTTCCAGCAAATAATCCAGCAGGTATTCCCATTCCAGGGCCTTGCCGCTGGTCAGGATCACCTCGTAGAGGGCAGCCAGCTGGCGGCTCTGGTTGTTCAGGCGGGCCACCAGGGTCTCCTGCGCGCGGCGCAGCTCATCTTCGGCCTTCTGGCGGGCGGCATTCTCCTCCTCCAGGCGGGTGACCGTTTCCCGCAGCTCGCCGGTGCGCTGCGATACCAGCTCTTCCAGCCCGCTGTTGAGGGTTTGCAGGGCATGTTCGGCCTGCACGCGGGTGGTGATATCCAGACCTACGTTGACCACGCCCAGCGGCTGGCCGTTGTTATCCATCAGCGCCCGGCTGAACAGGTCGGTGTATTTCAGGGTTCCGTTGCGGCTGTACATCGACCCGGAGCTGTTGATTGACTGACCGCTGTGCAGGCGGCGGCGCAGCTGGTCCACCTTGTGGTATTGCTCCGGGTTGGGATGGGTGAGCTGGATGATATCCTCGGCCGCCAGGGCGTCGGCGGCGCTGACCCCGGTGACGATCTCAGCGCCGCGGTTCCACAGGACGATCTTGCCATTGGCGTCGCTGACGGAGAGGAAAATGTTCTCGTCTTCGACCACGGTCTGCATGATCTGCAAAAGACGCGCCTGTTCACGTTCGGCTGCCAGGCGCTGGGTGATGTCGCGCACCATGAATACGCAGCCGTAGGGTGAGCCGTCCGGATTGCGCAGCAGCGCGCCCTGGGTGTTAGTGAAGAAGGTGGTGCCGTCGGTGCGGCGGTGTTGGTAGGGCGCGTCTGGCATGGCAATGCCGGAAACCAGTTCCTGGAAGCTGCTGGCGCCACGCTTAAATTCTTCTTCCACCAGGAAATCAAAGATGGTTTTTCCCTCGGCGTCGGCCTGGGAGCGCAGGCCAAACATTTCCAACATGCGCGGCGAGGCGTAGGTGATCCGGCCCTGCAGGTCGGTCACCGCCACCCCGGCCCGCATGGAGTTGACCAGGTTTTGGAAGAGATCCTCCGACCGCCGCAGCTCTTCCAGGGTGTGCCGGGTGGCGGTCACATCCTCCAGGATCATTACCCAGCCGCTGGATTGGGAAGAAGAACCGCTCAGGCCCCAGATGCGCACGCTCAGCCAGCGCCCGGCCGGGGTGCGGTAGTCCATCTCCACCGGCAGGTTAATCTGGCGCGGCAGGCGCGCAGCGATCTCCGGCTGTCCGGGAAACAGCTCTTGCAGCGGGGTGCCGGTCATCTTGAGGGGGCGGTCGAGCAGTTGGGCCGCGGCCGGGTTGGAATCCACCACGCGCATGTCATGGTTGAGCGCCACCATGCCCAGCGCGATCTGGTCCACCAGGGTGTAACGCGCCACCGGAGCCAGTTCAAAAAGGTGAACTCGCAGAATGCCGAAGGTGATGAAGACGGTGGCAAGGCCGAAGCTGAGCGGGGTGTAATCTTTTTGCAGCCAGGGGAAGAGGCGCAGCACATAAACCACGTTGAACACCACCGGCAGCGAGGCGCCCATCAGTACCCAGGCAGCCTGCCGGCGGTAGAGCGGCGAGGCGCGCCAGAACCTGGCCAGGATGAGGGCAAAACCGGCCAGCACCATACTCCATTCGGCAAGCAGCAATGGCCAGAAGCCCGCCCCGTACTGGGTAACCCGCATGGCATTCAAGCCGTGGCCGACATCGATGATGGCATATTCCTTCCAGATCAGGCTGGTGAATTCATTCGTGGCTGCCATAACGATCCCTGCCACGACCGGCAGCAGGGCCAGCGCCATCATCCAACGGTTGAGCAGGCGTTTATAGCCGGCAAAACGCAGGGCAAAGAACAGCCACACCGAACAAAAGGCGCCGTTGAAGAGGTAGTTGCTCTTGGCCAGGATGATCTTGGAAGTGGGATCTTCGAAGACCAGCTCGAAGAAATTGACCGTCAACCAACCGAGGGTGATGATGATGTTGAGGATCAACACCCGTGCCTGCGGGTCGGCGCGAAAACGCCAGGCGCGCATGAGTGAGAAGATCAGCAGCACCAGCATGACCGGGGAGAGGATGACGTAAAACGCATAATCCATATCAGGAGATCCTTCGGGTCAAAAACGGACAGCTTCCAAGATAAGTATACAACAACTGTTGAGAAATATGCAACGAATTGTTGAGATTATAGAGAACTGGAGATCAGGATGAACGTGAGGATGGGCTTGGGGAGATGCCAGGAGGCATTCCCGAAGGGGCGGGGCCATGGTCGATCCAGGTCTTCCCGTAAGCAAAAGCCCGCCCGCCGCAGATTCCATCCTTCATGTACGGTGGGGAGCGCTAGGTAAATTGCTCACCTGCACTTGCCTGCACTCACCTGCACTCACCTGCACTTGCCGCAGGTCCCCTAAAGGGGATGATATGCAAGTGGCGCCCCTGGCGGGGCTCGCTCCGCTCGCTATGATATATCCAGACTGTCAGGTGGCTGGTGTTTTTTATCCTTTCGGGTATAATTAAAAGGATATTTTCAGATTAACGTTAGCACTACGGCCTTGATCACGCCGCAATTGAATAGGAAAAGCTGCAAGGGAAGGGTTGATTGCATTTAATGCCCGCCCCTTCTGGCGCAATCCCAGGAGATATGCAGGTCAAGGAAGAGGCCTCAGGAGGAGAAGCATGAAGAAGCACCTGGTTCTATGGAGTCGTTTTCAGGCGATCTTTTTAGTTTTAAGCATCCTGGCCGGGCAGTTGGCCGGGCCGGTGACGGCGGCGCAGGCCGCTGCGCCTGCGCCGCGCTTCCCGCTCGGTGGGGAGAGGTTGGCCTCCGCCTGGGCCGGGCTGGCCCTGCCGGATGCCTCTGCGGCATTGGCCCCGCGGGCGGTCACCCGCCTGGAGAGCCCGGCATTTGCCGAGCCGCAGGAGGTGCAGCCGCGCCCCCTCAACGCGCCCGACCCCTCAGCCACGATCAGCGCCCCCGCCACGGTGCCGCTCGGCCAGAGCTTCTCCTTTACCGTCACCTTTTCCAACCCTGCCGATGTGGGCTACGGCCCCTTCCTTGATATTGTCATCCCCTACATGGGGGTGGACGGCCCGTTCTCCAACCCGGCGGACGGGATCACTTTTAACAGCCTCTCCTTCAGCGGCGCTTCGGTCGACTACCAGGTGTTGACCTTTGACGCCAGCGGCCACGCCACCCACCCATATGCCAAGACCCCCGCCGGCACGCCGGTGGTGGTGACCGGCACCCCCGGCGACACACTGCTGGTGGTGCGCCTGCCCTTCGGCTCGATCGTCTCCTCCCAGCCGCCCATCCCGATCACCATCAACGCCACGGTCAGCACGCTGGCCGACCTCAACCAGCCCTTGAACATCGCTGCCCGGGCCGGTTTCATGTTTGGCGCCGATCCGCTGGACAACTGGGCCTCCGATCCGGTGCTGTACTCGAATGCCAGCCAGAACAGCGCCGCCTGGTCGTTTGTCCAGGTGCGCCCCACGCTGATCACTCTTCAAAAGACATATAGCGGCCCAGAGAGCGAAACCGCCACCGGCCCCAACTACACCCGCCAGTACACCATCAACGTGGATATCGCCAACGGCCAGACGGTGACCAACCTGGACGTAACCGATTACCTGCCGGGCAACTTGCAGTTCGTCAACCTGGTCAGTTCCAGCCCGGCGGTCAGCGGCTGCACCTATCCCTCCACCACCATTCCCGGTGGCAATCTGGTCTGCACCTTCCCTTCGGTCAGCGGCACATCGGCCAACAATGATGCCACGCTCACCTTCAGCTATTACGCCCCCTACACCGATTCGGTCGGCGCGGGGGTTTTGAATGCCTGCGGCGGCGACGCCCTCTCGGATAACAACGCCTACGCGCTGGGCGACTGGTACCCGGTCGATTCGCGCGATTCCGGCGCGGTGGATAACGCCTCGGCCGGCGGGCAGTTTGCCCCACCGGAGCACGAGATCACGCTCAAATCCATCGCCACCCAGAAATCGGTGACGGTGGTGGGCGGCGGCGCAGCCGCCCCCGGTAAGGTGCTGGAATACACGCTCGATTTCCAGATCTCCGACTATTACGCGATGAACGCCATCCTGCTGAGCGACACCTTCAGCGATGGTCAGCGCTGGGATGCCACCTTCACCCCCACCTTGCAGGTTAACGGCAACCAGGACTGGACTACCTCCGGCGCGATGAACGCCGCCAATTATACAGTGACGCTGGATTCCCCCGGCACCGGTTCGACCGCCGCAGCCTTCCGGGTCAGCGATGAGCTGGTGGCGCGCGGCCATAACGGTCAGCTGGTCGGCGGCTGCATTCCCGCTGCCGGAACCGGCGGCGGCGCCCCGGACTGCTCCAGCTATAACAATGGCCCCACCACCGGGCGGATCGTCTTCCGCACGGTGATCCAGGAGAATTTCTCCGATACTTACCCCTCCGGGGATCCCTCGGTGGACCAGGGGGATTTGCTGGACAATAGCGTCACAGCTTCCGGCAGCCTGCTGAACCATACCAACCTCAGCCCGCTCAGCTGCTCCGAGCCGGATAACTCGACCGCCAGCGCGCAGATCGGGCGCGGGGCGCTAAGCAAGGAGGTGTACGCCATTAACGGCGCTGCGCCTTCCGGCAGCCCGGCGGCGATCAAACCCGGCGACGTGGTCACCTTCCGCCTGACCTACAACCTGCCCACCGGCGACGTGGAAAGCCTGTACCTGGTGGACTACCTGCCCCTGCCCATCTTTGACGCCGACGAGGTGGCTACTTTCACCGCTTCTGTATCGGCCACTGCTCCGGCAGCCGGGTATCTCCATTTTGGCCCCTCCGACACCTTCTATTCCTATTCCAATATCGTCCCGACCCTGACCGTGCAAAGTGGGCAGAACAGCTTTGAGCTGTTCTACGGTAACTTCGACGGTCCGGCCGATTCCCTTAAGACCGTGGATATTCTCTTCTCGGTCACGGTCAACAACCAGCCCTTCGCCGACCGCCTGTACTTTACCAACCAGGCACGTGCCTACGAAGGCTCCACCAACGCCGCTGACCAGAACATCAACAACATCATCCAGTTGCTGCTGACCGAGCCGTACCTGGTGCTGGAAAAAGGCGTGGTGGCGGTCAGCAATCCCAATGCCGTCTTTGTTCCCACCCCGGTCGGCCCGGTCAGCTTCACCGCCCCCGGCAGCGCCGGGCTGCGCTGGAGCGGCCTGATCAATTCCACCAACCTGGCCGCCGCGCCGATCAACAGCAACGTGACCAACCTGGACGGCGGCGACCTGGTCACCTTTGCCCTGGTGGTGGAGAACCAGGGCACCGGCGCCAACGGTGCTTTTGACATCACCCTCAAGGATGTGCTGCCCTCCGGGTTTGTTGTCCCGGCGGGCGGGATCAACCTGTCGGTCTACCGCGGCGACGGCACCGCCATTGCTTTCACCGACCTGGGCGGCGGATTGTTCGGCAGCGGCATTCAGTTGAACGACCCCGGATCGGTGGGCGCTGAACAGCAGTATGATCCCAGCAATGGGCGCAATCTGGCTCTGGTCATCTTCGACCTGCAGGTGGATCCAAACATCCAGCCCGGCACGACCGTCATTAACAACAGCCTGGTGACGAATTACGCCAACAGCGAGGGCGGGCCGGACTTCACCGGCATTGACCCGACCGCCTCGGCCACCATCACGACTGGCCTGCCTGGACTGACCAAGAGCATCGTCTCCACCTCCGAGGCCTCCACCGCCGAGAGTGGCAGTCCGCGCCCGGTGGCGGTGGGAGAGGTGGTGCGCTTCCGCCTGCAAACCACCTGGCCGGAAGGCACGGTCAACGATGCGCAGATCATCGATAATCTGCCGCAGGGCCTGACCTTCCTGAATGACAATACCGCCAAAGTGGCCTTCGTAATGAACACCACCTCCCCGGCTTCAATGACCTCCTCCACCCTGGCCGGGGCTGGGCTGGCGGTGGCTGGCGACGATACTACCGTCAATACCATCACGCCTGCCTTCGTCCTGCCGGATAATGCCGTCTCCAACGACGCTTCCAGCAACAGCGACGCCTATGCCACCGGCACGCCGGTGCGCTTCAAGTTGGGCAACGTCGCCAACCTGGAGAACGACGCCAACATCGAATATGTGGTGATCGAATTCAACGCCCTGGTGGATAACTCTGCCGCGGGCAGCAACGACCTGGGCGACGTGCGCTCCAATACCTATTCGGTAGCCGAGAACGGCACCACTGTGCTGGGCACTTCCACCCAGACCGTCCAGGTGGTGGTGCAAGAGCCATACATCCCCTTCAGCAGCGGCACCAACAACAAGACGGTGGCCCCGGCCGGCGCGCAGGATGCCGGGAACGTGATGACCTACACGATCACGATGACCAACCAGGCCGGCGCCAACCGCACCACCGCCTTCGACGCGCGCATCCTGGACAACCTGCCCACCACCCTGCTGACCCTCACCTCGGTCAACATGCCGCCCACCTTCACCGGTTGCGGTGGGTTCAATTCCTATACCAATAACTCCAGCCTGGCTACCGGTACCGTGAATGTGACCATCGCCACCATGCCGGTCGGCTGCACGGTCAGCTTTACCTATAACGCCACCATTAACACTGGCGTGACCGCCACCCAGACCATCACCAACACGGCTTTCCTGACCTACACCGGCTTGCCGGGCAGCGGCAGCGCGGGCAACCCGACCGGATCGACCCCGCCCGGCGCCAGCTGCACCGATACCGGCGAACGCTGCGGCTCCGGCTCTCCGTCGCAGAACGACTATAACGGCAGCGACGGCGCTTCCGTCACCCTGGCGGTGCCCACGCTGACCAAGACGATCGTCTCCACCTCCGAAGGCTCCACCGCCGAGAGCGGCGACCCGCGCCCGGTGGCGATTGGGGAGATCGTGCGCTTCCGCCTGCAAACCGTCTTGCCGGAAGGCAGCGCCCCCAACCTGCAGATCGTGGATGCCTTCCCCAGCGGCTGGATCTTCCTGGACGACAACACCGCCCGGGTGCTGCTGGTGGCCGATAACGTGGCTTCGATGACCTCCAGCACGCTTTCCGGGCCAGGGCTGGTGGTGGCGGGCGATAATACCAATATTGCCTCTCTCACCCCCACCTTCACCCTGCCGGATGATGCCATATCTGCGGCGGTCAACAGCGATAACGACACCTATGTCAGCGGTACGGATGTACACTTCAAGCTAGGCGACGTGGTCAACGCCGATAACGACGCTGACAACGAATATGTGGTCATTGAGCTGAACGCGATCGTGGATAACTCCACCGCCGGCAGCAATGATGCCCCGGATACGCTGGGCAACCGCTATCATGTCGATATTAACGGCGCCACCCAGATCGGGTCGACCTCAGCCTGGGTGGTGACGATCATCCAGGAGCCGTACATTCCCTTCGGCGCTGCCAGCAACAACAAAACCGTCAGCCCCACCTCCGGCGACGCCGGCGATGTGGTCACCTACACGGTCAATTACACCAATGCAGGCGTCACCGGCGGAGCGACGACCGCTTTTGATGTGCAGTTGGTGGATAACCTGGCCACCCTGCCGGTCAATTTGACCGCAGTAGGGCCGGTCACCTTCTCTGGCTGTACCCCCGCCGCGCCGCCTTACACCGACGCCTCTGACCTGGCGACGGAAACGGTCAATGTGACTGTGGCGACCGTCTCGGTCGGCTGCACGGTGACGATCAAATACACCGTCACCCTGAATTCCACGGTGGCGCCCGGAGATGTGGTCACCAACACGGCCCGTATCCTCTATACCAGCTTGCCTGCTACCGGCACGGTCGGAAACCCGACCGGCTCCAATGTTCCCGGCGCATCTTGCGCAGATACCGGCGAGCGCTGCGGTTCGGGCAACCCTGCCCAGAACGATTACAACGGCAGTGACATTGCCAGCCTGACCATCACCACCAACCCGGTCAAGTCCATCACCAGCACTTCCGAAAGCCACACCACCAGCGTGGCGGGCAGCGAGCGCCTGGCGGTGGGCGAGATCGTACGCTACCGCCTGACCCTGCCCTGGCCAGAAGGCAGCGCAGCCAATGTGCAGTTGCAGGATATCCTGCCCGCTGGCCTGCGCTTCCTCAATGATGACACTGCCAAGGCGGCCTTCGTCTCCAACGGCGACTGCCCCAACCCCACCATCAGCGCCGACCCGCCCATCAGCACCTCCCCGTGGGTATGCGGCAACGAGGCCAACGTGGCCGGCATCACGCCTGCCTATGCGCTGACCAACCCGAACATATCGGATAACGCCGCCACTAACAGCGACAGCTACGCCAGCGGTACGGACGTGTTCTTCAAATTCGGCAATGTGACCAACACCGATTCCGACGCCGACACGGAGTACATTGTGATCGAGTTCAACGCCCTGGTGCTGAACGAGATCGGCAACCAGTCTGGTTTCGCCCTGCCGAACAGTTTCGCGCTGTGGGTGGGCGGCACGCAGCTTTTCACCTCCCCGGCCATCACCTCCTATGTAGCCGAACCGGTCCTCACCATCGACAAATCCGTGCAGACCGCTCCGCTGGACGCAGGCGACCTGGCCACCTACACCATCGTGGTGCGCAATACCTCCGTTTCGCCTAACGGCGCGGACGCTTTTGACCTCGTGGTCAGCGACCCGCTCCAGGCCTACCTCGACCTGCAGAACACCGCCGATGTGGTGGTGACCAGCCTGCCGGCCTACGCTACGGCGGTGAACAATTCCAACGCCGGCACCGAGAATGTCTCGGTGACCATCTCGCGCCTGAATATGGGCGACGCAGCCACCCTGACCGTGACGGTCAAGGTGCGCGATACCGCCCCCGACCGTACGACGATCAATAACACCTCCTCCCTCACCTACACCGGCCTGCCCGGCAGTGGTACCGCCTCCAACCCGACCGGTTCCACCACCCCCGGCGCGACCGGCGCGGGCGACGGCGAGCGCAACGGCACCGGCGGCGTGGGCGCCTTGAACGACTATGTGGCATCCGACCCGGCCAACGTGATCCTCTCGGTGCAGCCGACCATCCAGAAGTTCGGCCCCACCCCGGCCACCTTCCCGATCGGCTCCACCACCACTTTTGACCTGTTGGTCACCCTGCCGGAAGGCGTCACCCCCAACCTGGTCGTCACCGACCTGCTGCCCACCGGCCTGACCTACCTCAATTATTCCATTAATACCACCACGGCCTCCAGCAGCCGCCTGGCTGCCGACTTCGCCGGCACGCTGCCCGGACCGGCCATCACCACTCCCGGCGGCATTTCGGGCGGCAACGTGGTCTTCAACTTTGGCAATGTCACCAACCCCGGTGACAACGTGGCCAACAACAACAGCTTTGTAATCACCCTCACCGTGCGGGTGAATAACGAAGCCGGTAACCAGAGCCTGACCGCCCTGAATAATATCGGACGCCTGCAGTATACCGACGGCGTGAGCGGGGCTACTACGCTCAACACCCCCGCGGTGACCGTGACGGTGGTGGAACCCGTCCTGGATATCCAGAAGGCCGCCAGCGACAGCGCCCCGACCTATGGTCAGGTGGTCACCTATACCCTCAGCATCAGCCACGTGGCGGGCAGCAATTCCACTGCCTACGACGTGGTGGTGACAGACATCATCCCGGCCGGAATGACCTACGTGGCGGGTTCGGCCTCGGCCAGCGCGGGCTGGACGGTCAACGACGCCGGCGCGCCGACCCTGGTCTTCAATGCGGCCAGCCTGGCTGTGGGCGCCACCGCCACCCTCACTTACCAGGCGGTCATGCCCATGCCTCCAGCCGCCCTGGGCACTCCCTATCCCAACACCGCCACCGCCACCTGGACCTCCCTGCCCGGCGCGAACGGCGATGAACGCACCGGCAGCACCTCGCCTTCTTATAATGATTACATTGATACCAGCACCCAGACCGTGATCCTCTCCGGGCCGGATCTGGCCGTGACCAAGACCGACGGCACGCTCACTTATGTGCCTGGCTCCACCACCGTCTACACCGTGGTGGTGCGCAACAACGGCAGCACGGTCAATAACGTCTCCTTCAGCGACCCGATCCCGTCCCAGATCACCGCCTGGACGTGGGTGTGTTCTGGCGCCACGGGCGGGGCCACCGGCTGCGACGGCGTTGTCGCCTCCAGCGCCAACTTCACCGACAGCGGCCTGAATATGCCCGGCGGCAGTTCCATCACCTATACCGTCACCGCCTCCCTCAACCCGGCCGCCACCACCCCGCTGGTCAATATTGCCAGCGCCAGCCTGCCGGGCGGATTCACCGACCCCACCCCCGGCGATAACGTGGCTACCGACACTGATACTTCCAACCCGCTGGCCGATCTGAGCGCGGTCAAAGACGACGGCGTGACGCTCTATGTGCCTGGCGGTACGCTCACCTACACCATCACGGTCGGCAACTCCGGCCCGTCGGACGCTCCTGGCTCGCTGGTCAGCGACAACATCCCTGCCCAGATCGTTAGCTGGGTGTGGACTTGCGTGGATGTGGCTCCGGCCTCCGGCTGCACGCCCTACACCGGCAGCGGCAACTTCAGCGATACTATCGACCTGCCCGTGGGCGGTGTGGTGACCTATACGGTCACTGCCACCACGCTTTCCAGCGCTACCACCACACTGGTCAATATGGTCAAGATCGACCCGGCCGCGGGTATCACCGATAGCAACCTGGGCAACAACACCGACGATGATTCTGACACCCCGGATATCAAGGTGAACCTGAATATCTCCAAGACCGACGGGGTGGTCACCTACGTTCCCGGTGGTCCGCTGACCTACACCATCACCGTGGGCAACACCGGACCCGGCGATGCCTTTGGCGCGCTGGTCGGCGATGTGATCCCCGCCCAGATCGCTTCCTGGACGTGGACGTGCGTGAGCGCCAGCGGCGGAGCCGCGGGCTGCACGCCCTACTCCGGCAGCGGCAACTTCAGCGACACCGTCGACGTCCCGCTGGGCGGCACGATCACATACCAGGTGGTTGCGCTGACCCGTTCCGGGGCCACCACGCCGCTGGTCAACACCGCCACGGTCAATCCCACGATTGGCACGGATACCGATCCCTCTGACAACACCGCCAGCGACACCGCCGACGCGCCCACCCCGCAGGTGGACCTGTCTGCGGTCAAGGATGACGGATTGGATGAATATATACCCGGCACCAGCCTGACCTACACCATCACGGTGGCCAACAGCGGACCTTCGGACGCTTTGAACGCTGTGGTGGCGGATGCGCTGCCGGCCCAGTTCAGTTCCTGGGCCTGGACGTGCGGCGCGGCCACGGGTGGGGCAACCGGCTGCGACGGCGGCACTTCCGCGCCGTTCAGCGACACGCTCGATCTGCCTGCCGGCGCCAGCCAGACCTACACGGTGGTGGCGCAGGTGCGCTCAGACG
>CAYRHN010000027.1:0-12619 GCA_964424115.1 uncultured Anaerolineaceae bacterium | reverse complement strand
CCATCACGGTCTCTAACCTGGGGCCGTCGGATGCGCCCGGCTCGGTGGTCACCGATGCTTTACCGGCCCAGTTCAGTTCCTGGGCCTGGACGTGCGGCGTGGCAACGGGTGGGGCAACTGGCTGCGACGGCGGCACTTCGGCGCCGTTCAGCGACACGCTCGACCTGCCCGCGGGCGCCAGCCAGACCTACACGGTGGTGGCGCAGGTGCGCTCAGATGCCACTGGACAGGTGACCAACACAGTGCGCATTGACCCGGCCGCGGGCATCGATGAGCTGGATAATAACAACAACCAGGATGACGATACTGACGATCCGACCCCGCAGGTAGACCTGACTGCGGTCAAGGACGACGGGCTGCTGGAGTACGTGCCTGGCCTGACCCTGACCTACACCATCACGGTCTCCAACCTGGGGCCGTCGGATGCGCCCGGCTCGGTGGTTACCGACGCCTTACCGGCCCAGTTCAGTTCCTGGACCTGGACGTGCGGCGCGGCTACGGGCGGGGCAACCGGCTGCGACGGCGGCACTTCGGCGCCGTTCAGCGACACGCTTGACCTGCCTGCGGGCGCCAGCCAGACCTACACGGTGGTGGCGCAGGTGCGCTCAGATGCCACCGGACAGGTGACCAACACGGTGCGCATTGACCCGGCCGCGGGCATCGATGAGCTGGATAATAACAACAACCAGGATGACGATACTGACGATCCGACCCCGCAGGTAGACCTGACTGCGGTCAAGGACGACGGGCTGCTGGAGTACGTGCCTGGCCTGACCCTGACCTACACCATCACGGTCTCCAACCTGGGGCCGTCGGATGCGCCCGGCTCGGTGGTTACCGACGCCTTACCGGCCCAGTTCAGTTCCTGGACCTGGACGTGCGGTGCAGCCACGGGCGGGGCGACTGGCTGCGACGGCGGCACCTCCGCGCCGTTCAGCGACACGCTTGACCTGCCTGCCGGCGCCAGCCAGACCTACACGGTGGTGGCTGTGGTGCGCTCAGACGCCACCGGTCAGGTGACCAACACGGTGCGCATCGATCCGGCTGCCGGAACGACTGAAACCAACCCCGGCAACAACCAGGACGATGATACCGACGATCCCAACCCGCAGTCCGACCTGTGGTTGGACAAGGACGACGGCCAGACCGAGTATGTGCCCGGCTCCCCGCTGGTCTACACCATTGTGGTGCATAACGACGGCCCCTCGGACGCACCCGGCTCGGTGGTCACCGACAACATCCCCGCCGCCACGCTGGTCAGTTCCTGGCAGTGGGTTTGCTCCGGCGCCACAGGCGGCGCCACCGGCTGCAACGGCACGTCTGGCTTCGTCTCCACCAATTTCAGCGATGTGGTCAACCTGCCTGCCGGCAGCTCGATCACCTACACGGTCACCGCCAACACGCTTTCCAGCGCCACCGCCGACCTGCTCAACATCGCCCGCGTCGATCCTGATCCGGCTTCGATCATTGAGGATCCCACACCCGGCAACAACCAGGACGACGATACCGACACCGCCAATCCGCAGGTGGACCTGGGCGTGACCAAGAACGACTTCACCGTGCCGTATGTGCCGGGCAGCTTCACCACCTACACCATCATCATCACCAACTACGGCCCCTCCGACGCCCCCGGCTCGACGGTCTTTGACGCCATCCCGGCCCAGATCAGCGATTGGGCATGGACGTGCGCCGGGACCACCGGCGGCGCGGCCGGCTGCACCCCCTATACCGGCAGCGGCGACTTCACCGATACGGTGGATCTGCCTGCCTCCAGCTCGCTGACCTACAGCGTCCTGGCGCATATCTACCCGGATGCGAGCAGTGACCTGGTCAACAGCGTTACCGTGACCCCGCCCGGCGGCATTGACGAATTGAACCCTGCCAACAACACCGCCACCGATACTGACACGATCAACCCGCTGGCCGACCTGAGCGTGATCAAGGACGACGGCCTGGATGAATACGTGCCTGGCACGAGCATCACCTATGTGGTGACCGTCTCCAACCTCGGTCCGTCCACCGCCAACAACTCGCTGGTCAGCGATGCCATTCCGGCCCAGCTCAGCAGCTGGACCTGGGTGTGCTACGCCTCCAGCGGCGGCGCCACTGGCTGCGACGGCACCCCCGGCGCGGTGACCGGCAACTTTAGCGACACGGTCAACCTGCCCATCGGAGCTTCGATCACGTACCATGTCACTGCCGTCATCCGCCCGGATGCCACCGGCGACCTGTACAACATGGCGCGCATCGACGCTGACAGCGGCATTTCCGATCCCGAACCGGCCAACAACCAGGACGACGACACCGACACCTCCAACCCGCAGGCCGACCTGAGCGCAGTCAAGGATGATGGGCTGCTCGAATACGTGGCCGGCACCAGCCTGACCTACACCATCGTCATCACCAATAGCGGGCCTTCAGACGCGCCTGGTTCGACCATCAGCGATGCCATCCCGGCCCAGTTCAGCAGTTGGAGCTGGACCTGTGTGGAGGGCAACGGTGCAACCGGCTGCACGCCTTACACGGGCAGCGCCGGCTTCAGCGATGTGGTCGATCTGCCGCTCAACGGCGTGGTCACCTACACCGTCACGGCCCAGGTGGCTTCATCTGCCACCGGAGCGCTGACCAACCAGGTGACGGTCACGCCGCCCTCCGGCAGCGAGGATCCGACCCCTGGCAATAACACCGGCTCGGATACCGACCAACCCAACCCGCAGATGAACCTGAGCATCACCAAGACCGATGGATTGGCCGACTACACCCCCGGTCATCCGCAGGTCTACACCATCACGGTCACCAACAGCGGCCCCTCGGACGCCTATAATGCCGTGGTCAGCGACGCGATCCCGTCCGCTTTCAGCCTGTGGCGCTGGGATTGCACCGCCCAGACCGGCGGCGCTAACGGATGTACTCCCACCGCCGATACCGCGTTGGATTTCAGCGACACGGTCAATATCCCGGCCGGCGGCTCGATCACCTACACGGTCACAGCCCAGGTGCGCCTGAGCGCTGTGGGCCCGCTGACCAACACAGCCGTCATCACCCCCGGCCCCGGCCAGGATGAAACCGACCCGGCCGATAACAGCGCTTCGGACATCGACGATGTCTTGCAGCCCGATCTGACCTTGACCAAGAGCGACGGCGGCGCGGTTGCGCTGCCGGGCGGCACGGTTGCCTACACCCTGGTGGTGACCAATGTCGGCGGCTACCCGGCCTACGGTGTGACCCTCACCGAACGAGTGCCCACCTACACGACCTTCAATTCCGCCGCCAGTTCGGCCGGTTGGACGTGCGCGCCGGACAACAACGCCGGCAGCCTGTGCGGCCTGGATATCGGCACCATGCCGGGCGGAAACAGCCTCTCCTTCACCTTCGCGGTGAACGTGACCAACCCGCTGCCCTCTGGCGTGGAAGAGATCTTCAACTCCGCGGTGGTGGTGGACGACGGCACCAGCGGACCCGACCCGACCCCCGGCGACAACCAGGATGACGAGATCACCCCGGTCAACGCTGCGCCCGACCTGCGCATCACCAAGAGCGACGGCGTGGATGTGGTCGGCCCCGGCACGCGCCTGACCTATACCCTGGTGGTCGCCAATGTCGGCAACCAGGACGCGGTCAACGTACTCGTCCAGGATACCCTCCCGGTGGGGCTGGACTTCGTCTCCGCTACGGCCTCCGGTGTGTACACCGACGCGGTGCGCACCATCACCTGGCAGCTCTTCGACCTGGGCGCCGGTGAATCCGTCACCTTCCAGGTGGTCGTCGACGTGCAGAACCCCATCCCTGAAGGCCTGACCGCTTTCCTGAACTCCGCCGCCGCCACCGATGACGGCAGCAACGGCAGCGATCCCAACCCGGCCGACAACTCTGCCAGCGACCTTGACCAGCCTGGCGCGGTCTCCAAGACCATCCTGGGCACCAACCAGGAGGTAACCGACCTGCTGGATGTGGCCATTGGCGAGATGGTGCAGTACCAGGTGACCCTGGATGTGCCGACCGGCACGATCAACAACCTGACCCTGACCGACCAGCTCAACCGCGGCCTGGTCTTCGTGGACTGCGAGGTGGTGGCCACCACCAGCCTGACCAGCAGCCCGATCTCCCTGGATAACATTTGCAGCCAGGCGCGCGTGGTCAGCCCTATCCCGGTCACCAGCACCAACCCGGCCGATGCCGGGCGCAGCATGACCCTCTCGTTCGGCGCTGTGACCAACAGCGGCACCGAGACCGTCCCGCTGACAGTGCGCTACTGGGTGGTGGTGCTGGATAACGCCGAGAACCTGGACGGGCTTTCCCTGGCCAACCAGGCCCAATGGACCTGGGACGGCGGCTCGCTGGCCTCTGTGGCGCCGGCCGTGCGCATCCTCGAACCCAAGCTGACCCTGACCAAAGAGGCCAATGTGAAAGAGGTGCTGCCGGGCAGCGAGGTAACCTATACCCTGACCATTGCCCACACAGCCGACTCGCACAGCGACGCCTTCAATGTCGAGCTCTCGGATGTGGTGCCTCCGGCGCTGGATTACGTGCCCGGTTCGCTGGTATGGGTCAGTGGGGTGGTGCCGACCGCCCTGGATGAAAGCAATCCGCTCAACCTGCGCGTGTCTTATGACGTGTTCACCAACAGCGCCGTAACCTCGGTGCTGGAGTTCCACGCCATCGTCAAGAGCAGCGCCGGCCCCGGCACGGTGATCAATAACACCGCTGTGCTGGCCTGGACCAGCCTGCCAGGCGACTTGAGCGCTGCCCAATCGCCCTTCAACGATCTGTCCACCGAACGCGGCTACCAGCCTGGCTCCAGCGTGGATATCTACGGCGTCTCCGCCTTCGTGGTGATCGGCGTGCCGGAAGAGGTGATCCTGCCGGAAACCGGCTTTGCCCCCGGCCGGGTCACCGCCCTGCCGCTCCAGCCGGTTTCGATCAGCTACGCCGAGACGGCTGTGCGCCTGCAGATCCCCCAACTGGGCGTGAATATCCCGGTGGTGGGCGTGCCGCTGGCGCAGGACGGCTGGGATGTGACCTGGTTGAATCAGCAGGCCGGCTGGCTGGATGGCACCGCCTTCCCGACCTGGAACGGCAACTCGGTCCTCACTGCCCACGTCTATGACGCCAACGGGCTGCCCGGGCCGTTCGTCAACCTGAGCACGCTCAAGTACGGCGACAAGATCTACATCGTTACTGGCGGGCTGCGCTACCGCTTCGAGGTGCGCCAGACCTACTTTGCCAGCCCCGAGAACCTGGCTCCTATGCGCCATGAAGACCTGCCCTGGCTGACGCTGATCACCTGCCGCGGCTACAACGCCGCCAGCGACAGCTACGCCCAGCGCATGGTCGTGCGCGCCGTGCTGGTCTCGGTGGAACCGTAAAAAAACTGATTTCCTGTCATTGGGAGCGCCCTTGCGGACGCTCCCAATGACCTGTGTATTCGCGGAGGGATTATGGAGGATAAAGCTCGTTTCCGTAAGGCCCTGACCCGGCGCCTGGCGCAGATCAGCATATTGGTCCTGCTCCAGGCGCTGGCGTTGTTCCTTCCCGCTGGGCGCTGGGATTGGGGCTCCGGCTGGATCTACCTGGCCGTCTACCTGCTCTTCATCCTCGGCAACGCGCTGGTCTTGCTCCGGCGCAGCGGAGCAGCCGACCTGATGGAGGAGCGCGGCGAGCTACACGCAGATATCAAGGGCTGGGACAGGCTGCTGGCCCCGCTGACCGGCTTTGGCGGCCTGTTGATCCTGGTTGTGTGCGGGCTGGACCAGCGTTTCGGCTGGAGCGCCATCCACACCGCCCTGCGCATTCTGGGGCTGGCGGGGATGATCTTCGGCGATTTCCTCTTCGGCTGGGCGATGACCACCAACCGCTACTTTTCGGTGGTGGTGCGCATCCAGAATGAGCGCGGGCACACCGTCTGCGACCAGGGCCCTTACCGCTACTTGCGCCACCCCGGCTACCTGGGGCTGGCTCTCAACTGCGCCGGCATCCCGCTCTGGCTGGGCTCATGGTGGGGCTTTATTCCCTTTGCCCTGCTGGCTGCCGCGGTTGTCGCGCGCACCTATTTTGAGGACAGGACCCTGCGCACCGAACTGCCCGGCTACGCCGCATACGCCGCGCGGGTGCGTTCCAGGCTGATCCCGGGGGTGTGGTAGATCATGCCATCCCAAGTTGCTGCATAGCCCAACAACCCGAATGTTGGGTTTCGCTTCGTGGTTTATTGCCGGGCGTCAAGCCTGGATCGCTCAACCCAACCTACAAGAACCTATAAATCAAACCCTCGCAGGTTCCCCAGGCCTGCGAGGGTTATTTCATCCTGCTGGGAAGTTGTTCTAGAAAACGATCACGTCGCCGGTGACGTTCGGGTCATCCTTCAAATGGTAGTTATAGATGCCCGGCAGGACGAACTGGAACGAGAAGGAGGAGCCCTGGGCCATGTCCACCGGGGTCCAGTTCAAATGATCCGAGACCAGGGTGTGGACCGTGGGGTCCTGGTTAGTCCAGTTCACCGTCGTCCCGACCAGCACGATGAGGCGGGGGTGATCCAGCCTCAAATTGTTGATATTCACGTATTTTTCGATCGGGGCCGGTGTGGAGGCCGGTTTTCCGGTCACCGGAATACCGGATATCAATGTCGGCGCTATTGCGGCGCTGCAGGCGGTCAGCAGGATCGCCAAAAGAACAATAGAACCTGATCGTATCCCTTTCATAATCCTCGTCCTTTCTAGAATGATTGATCGTTTGATCAACTACCGTCATCGTATGCCGGTTGAATTAAAAATAAATGTGAACAAGAGAAGATTTTACGAAGAAAATCACCCCGCCCGCGGTTTGTGTTGTGTTACAGGCGGGCGCCACTTTGTTGCGGTCGATACCTCCTGATCGAACATGGCGTGGCGCCCCTACGGATACACATTGCCTGTTGTAGGGGTCCCCTTCGGGCACTGCCGTGGTGGATTGGAGGGTGACACCTTAACAAAAGCCCGTAGCACTCAACTCAACCTGCTCAGGGTTTTGTTCGATCCGTGTAAATCTGTTCCATCCGTTCCATCCGTGTTAAAAAATTGCGTTTAATTTGTGTTACAATCTCCCGCATGAAACGAAATTTCTTATTGGTTGCCCTCCTCCTCGCCCTGGCGGTGGGACTGGCCCTGGCCTGGCAGGTGCAAGGTGCGCAGGCCCTGTCTGCCGCGCAGCCCGAAAGCTATTCCGGCGAGCCGCTCTGCCTGCCGGACGCTTACCCCTCCGGCTCCGGCGACTGCCTGCCGCTCGGCCCCTCGGCTGTCCTCACCCACATGGCGCAGATCGGCATGCCCTTCCCGCTCCGTCCGCTCCCGGCCGTGCACGCCGACGAATCCTATAAGATCGCCCCAGACGCTTACCTGCGCATCTCCAAGGAGAGCGTCCCGGCCTACAGCTCGCTGGCCGACGCGGTGGCGCGCAACAGCTCCTATACCTACCCCTTCGGCTCCAAGTACCTGGCGGTGGCCGAGCGCGTGCGCCTGGCGGACGGCTCCTACTTCCGCCTGATCTCGGGCTTTTGGGTGGCCGGGGCGGAAGCTGATTCCTCCTGCTGCATCTATTCCGGCTCCTTCCAGGGGCTGATCTTCCGCGCCACGCCGTTCAATTCCTTCGGCTGGACGATCGACGAGGGCTACGCCCGCAGCGGCCCCGGCGAGGCCTACCCGCAGGTGGGGGAGAAGTTCTACCCGCAGACGGTGGTGCAAATTTACGACGTGGTGGATGACGGCGCCACCACCTGGTATATGATCGGCGCCGACCAGTGGGTCAGCCGGCATTTTGTGCGCCAGTTTGTCATCCGGCGCACCCGCCCCGATGGCGTGACCGCCAACCGCTGGATCGATGTCGACCTGTATAACCAGACCCTGGGAGTGTACGAGGACGGCCAGCTCAAATTCGCCACCCTGGTGGCGACCGGGATGAAGCCCTTCTACACCCGCCCGGGAGTGTTCCAGATCTACCAGAAAAAAGAGACCGAGAACATGTCCGGCACCTTCGAAGCCGACCGCTCGGATTACTATTACTTTGAGCGCGTGCCTTATACCATGTACTACGATGAATCACGTGCCCTGCACGGGGCTTACTGGCGCACGCTCTTCGGTTACCCCCAGTCGCACGGCTGTGTCAACCTGTCGATCAGCGACAGCCGCTGGTTGTTCGAATGGGCCCGCGAAGGAGATTGGGTGTACGTCCACGACCCCTCCAACCAGACCCCGACCGACCCGAAATATTACACCCAGGGCGGGGCGTAGGTTGTTTACAGCTCACAGCTGACGGCTCTCCTGTCGGCTGATTAAGGATTTAGGATGACGGCCTGACTGCCGAGGGCCACGGTGCCGGGAATGCGCCCGTCGCTCACCTGGCGGATGGTCAGGCGGGCATTGGTCTGGGCGCTGATGGTGTAGTTCATCTCCAGTTCGAATGGGTTGTGGCTGATATCGCCGGTGGGCATGGGGATCTGCAGCTGGCTGGTGGCCAGCAGCTTGCCCTGCTCGTCGTACAGCTCAAAGAGGATCGGGTTCTGATTGACCGGGCGGATCAGGCCGCTGACATACAGCGTCCCGCCGGAAACAACCTGGTTCTCGAAGGGGGCGCGCAGGATATACGGCTCGCGCAGGTCCCTGGGCGGGTAAAGCACCTGCTCGCCGATCGAGAGCAGGATCACATCCACCGAAGTAAGCGCCATGCTGCGCCCATACAGGTCGTTGACATACACAGACAGGCGGGCGGTTTCGGCCACGCCGGGAATATCGAAGCTCAGCTCGGGGTCGATGAAGATCTCGCGGCCGAGGTAGTATTTATAATCCAATAATTGCTGGTTGATGATGCGCGAATCCTCGCCGATCAGGTCAATATGCACCAGGCCGTCCTGCCCGGGATGGACACCGGCCA
The DNA here is from genome assembly GCA_964424115.1 of uncultured Anaerolineaceae bacterium. Lineage (GTDB taxonomy): Bacteria > Chloroflexota > Anaerolineae > Anaerolineales > Anaerolineaceae > CAYRHN01. The sequence continues at coordinate 3,721 of CAYRHN010000027.1, read as the reverse complement.
GGATCTTGAAGGGAGAGACCAGGCGGGAGAGCAGGCCCGGCTGCTGGATGAACAAATAGGAATTAGGCGGGGTAGGAGTGGGGGTGATGGTGGGGGTGGGGGTGTTGGTGCGGGTGCGGGTGGGGATCCGGGTGCGCGTAGCCGTAGGGGTGCGTGAAGCGGTGCGCGTCACGGTGGGCGTGCGGGTGATGGTCGGCGTGCGCGAGGCAGTGGGGGTAATGGTGGGGGTGCAGGTGACCGCGCCGCAGTCGGGGGTGAAGGTCGGCCCGGGGGTGGGCGAGAGGTAATCGGTTGGTTCGACCGGCGGCAGGGTGGGGATGGTGAGGGCGCCAGGCTGGGTGGGGCTGGCGGTCTGGCTGGGGGCGAGGGTAGGCTCGGGGCTGGAGGTGCTGGTGGGGGAGAGCGTGGGGCTGGCGGTGGGGCTGGCCTGCACGTTGTCGCGCGGCACGCGCCCCTGGCACCCGGCAGCAGCCAGGGCGGCCAGGAAGAGCAGGATCATCAGAGCAGGCGCGCGTTTCATCCAGATGATTATAACCTGAAAATGTAAGGTGCGGGCTGCCATGTTGGATTCGTTGGTGACACCTTAACAAAAGCCCACCCGCGAATAAAATACCGGGCGCCACTCTGTTGCATTCGTCACGTCCTGATAGAACATGGCGTGGCGCCCCTACAGGATATGTCACGCGAGGTGTAGGGGTACCCTTCGAGCACTGTCATGTTGGATTCGTTGGTGACACCTTAGCAAAAGCCTGCCCGCGATCCAACCGGCGGGCGCCACTCTGTTGCGTTCGTCACGGCGTGATAGAACATGGCGCAGCGCCCCAAGGAATGCTGCGTTCATACCCCTCTGATCCACCATGGCGCAGCGCCTCTACGAAACCTGGCGTTCAGGTTTAAAACCAAAGGGGCGGGTTCAGGCCCGCCCCTTCGAAGGCATTCAAAATAAAATCTACAGCCCGTAGATTTCGCTGTATTTCTTGGTCAAATAACGCATGTACGGGTTGGGATCGATCTTGCTGCCGGTGACGCGCTGGATCAGCTCCTGCGGCTCGTACTTAGCGCCGTACTGGTGCACGTTCTTGCGCAGCCAGCCCAGCAGCGCGCCGAACTCGCCGCGCTCGATCTGTTCGGGCAGGTTGGGAATTTCGACGGCGATCTTCTCCCACAACTGCGAGGCAACCAGGTTGCCCAGCGCGTAGGTGGAGAAGTAGCCGATGTAACCATTGCACCAATGCACGTCCTGCAGCACGCCGTCTGCATCGTTGGGCGGGGTGACGCCCAGGTATTCCTGGAAGCGGGTGTTCCAGGCCTCCGGCAGATCCTTGACCGCCAGTTTGCCTTCCAGGATCTCGATCTCCAGCTCCAGGCGCAGCATGATGTGCAGGTTGTAGGTAGCCTCGTCGGCTTCCACGCGGATCAGCGAGGGGCTGACGCGGTTGATGCCCTTGTAGAAGGTCATCAGCGGCACATTGCCGAGCTGGGTGGGGAAGGTCTCCTGCAGGCGCTTGTAGAAGAACTTCCAGAAGGGCAGCGAACGCCCGACCAGGTTCTCCCACATGCGCGACTGGGACTCATGCACCGCATAGGAGGCACCGTTGGCGATGGGGGTGCGGGCGTACTTGCGGTCCACGCCCTGCTCGTAAAGGGCATGCCCGGTCTCATGGATGGTGCCAAACAGGCCGCTGCCGATGTACTTGGGATCGAAGCGGGTGGTGATGCGCACGTCGCCGATGCCGAAGGCGGTGGTGAAGGGATGGGGGGTCTTATCCTGGCGGCCGCACTTCCAGTCATAGCCTATGCGGGTGGCCACTTCCACACCGAAATCCCACTGGCCTTTCTCGGGGAACTCCTGGCGCAGGAAGGAGGATTCCACCTGCGGGCGGGCGGCGATAGCTTTGATCAGCTCCACCTGGCGGGGGCGCAGCGCGGAGAAGATGGCCTTGACGTCCGCGGTCTTCAGCCCCGGCTCGAAGTCATCCAGCAGGGGATCATAGACGTGGTCATAGGGGGCGAAGAAGCCGGAATATTCGCGGCGCAGGTCGAAGACGCGTTCCAGGATGGAACGGAAGCTGGCGAAGTCGTTGGCCTGGCGGGCGTGGTGCCAGATGCCGAAGGCATCCGAGGTGACGCGGGTGAACTCGGCTACTTTCTCGCCGGGCACCTTCACCTGCTTGTCGTAGTTGCGGCGGGCGATCTTCACCAGGTGGGCCTCATCGGAGTCGGGATCCAGACCCTTGACGTACTCCTCAGCGCCCTCGATCAGCCGCCCGGTCTCGTCGCTGACCAGCATGTCGTGCGAGATCTTGGCCAGCGTGGCCATCTGAGCGCTGCGTTCGTCCGAGCCGCCCTCAGGCATGTAGGTTTGCTGGTCCCAGCCCAGCACGGCCTGGGCATAGTACAGGTCGGTCATCTCGCCCATTTTTTCGATCAGTTTATCGTAATGTTCTTTCATCAAAAAATATCCTCTGTATTCATAGCGGGCCTGTAGGGGCGGGTCTCAGACCCGCCCCTACAAGTTCACTCTATTTTTGGTGAGCCTGGCTCAGGCAACCTTCCAGCGCAGGGGCTCGCCCTTCAGGGCGGCCACGATCTCGCTGCCAATGTCTTCCGCGGCGCGGCCCTGGGCTTCCACGGTCTGGGCGCCGATGTGGGGGATGGCGATCAGGTGCGGGTGGGCTACCAGCTCGGTCAGTCCCGGCGGCTCGGTAGCGAACACGTCCAGAGCGGCCCCGGCCACTTTACCGGAGTTGAGCGCTTCCAACAGGGCGGCTTCTTCGATCACGCCGCCGCGCGCCGCGCAGATAATGCGCACGCCGTCCTTCATCTTGGCGAAAGCCGCAGCGTTGAGCATGTTCTTCGAATCCGCGGTGAGCGGGATGTGCATGGTGATCATGTTGGAGCGAGCATACAGCTCGTCCAACGAGACCGGCTCGCCGCCGCGTTTCTTGATCTCTTCGGCCGGGAGGAGCGGGTCATAGGCGATGATCTTCATCCCGAAGGCAACCGCGCGCTGGGCAACAGCCACGCCGATCCGCCCAAAGCCGATCACGCCCAGGGTCTTGCCGTTCAACTCCACGCCTTCCAGCTCTTTTTTCAGCCATTTGCCGGCCTTCATGCCTGCATCGGCACGGGGCAGCTCGCGCACCAGCGAGAGCATCATGCCCAGGGTCAGTTCCGCCACAGCCAGGGTGGTGGCCAGCGGGGAGTTGACCACGGTCACTTTGGCTTCCTTGGCGGCCTTCAGGTCGATGTTATCCACGCCCACCCCGGCGCGCCCGACCACTTTTAGTTTCTTCCCCGCGGCAAACACAGCCTGGGTGACCTTGGTGCGCCCGCGCACGATCAGGGCGTCGTATTCGCCCACGATGGTGAGCAATTCTTCGGCGCTAATGCCGGTACGGTCAACCACTTCCGCGGCCTGGCCTAAGATGGCCCTGCCATTGGATTCCAACCCATCGGTTAACAAGACTTTCCAAGCACTCATGTCAAAAACACTCCTTTTTGTGATTTTTGCCGTTAAAGTATTGTACACGATTTTATGGATTGCCTGACGTGCTAAAAATCACCACTTCGTGAAGCATAGCTCACGCGCCAAATATGAGGACGGGCTGCGCCGCGCAATCCTCCTTACCCGCCCGGCTGTTTTTTGCTTGTGATGGGCGACCTTTGATACTGTATCTTTAGTTCATGAAATAGGGGAGAGAAGAAAAATAGCTTGATC
>CAYRHN010000026.1:0-35254 GCA_964424115.1 uncultured Anaerolineaceae bacterium | reverse complement strand
GTCAAGTCTCCAAAATTGTGCACTTTCTGCTGCATAAAAGCGCACAAAATTGGTCATTTTCGCGCGTTCTATGATATACTCATTTATTGAGTATGCCGAGACGCGAATCCCCCCTCTCCCTGGAATACATTTTGCTCGGGCTGCTGGCCCCCGCCCCGCTGCATGGGTATGAGCTTTTCAAGCAGTTGGAGACCCGGCGCGGCCCAGCCCTGGTCTGGCAGGTCAAGCAGGCCCAGTTGTATGCTATTCTGGACAAGCTGGAAGGCCAGGGGCTGCTGGCTTCGTCTGTGGTGGAAGGCGGCCAGTATCCCGACCGGCGCCAGTACCGTTTGAGCGAGTCTGGCCGGGCTGCGCTGGAGGGTTGGATGCATGCCCCGGTGGAGAATTCGCGCGCCATGCGCCAGGAGTTCCTTGCCCGGCTGTACTTTGCCCGCCGCGAAAGCCCCCGGGCAGCCCGCGAGTTGATCTTACGCCAGGTGGACGCCTGCCGCGAGTGGCTGGGCGCCATCCAGGCCGAGGCCGACCGCGATGCGCAGGGCTCCTATGAGCGCCTGGTGATGGAATTCCGCCTGGTGCAGGTGCAGGGATATCTCTTCTGGTTAGACCTGTGCATGAAGGAGATCTAGCCGGTGCGATAACCGCCAGGACGCTATCCCCCTGCAGGGCAGATAGACGCGAAGGTCTTAAAGGAATTTTCGGTTGAAGTTTTAATAGCCAGGCGGCTGCGCGGTTCACAATCCTGACAGCCTGTGCGATTTCTTGTTATCCGTTTTTTTCTGTGTTCATCCGCATTCCTCTGCGGTTAACCAATCTCGTTGTAAGAAAAAACCCAATTCTGAAGGAGAATGAAAGAATGCGTACCCGTTTGTTCTTTGTCCTGGCCCTGGTGGCCGTCCTGGCGGCCGCCTGCGCGGCCCCCACTGCGACTGCGGTTCCCACCGCGGTCCCCACTGCGGTCCCGACCGCCATCCCAACCGCGATCCCCACGGCGGTTCCCACCCCTGTGCCAACCGTTGCCCCCACTCCGGCTGGTTTCACCATCACCGACGCGCTGGGCCGCACGGTGGAGTTCGACAAGCTGCCCGAGCGGGTGGTGATCGCCGGTAAGGCTACCACCCTGTTGTCCGATACGGCCTATTTCTTTGCCCGCGCCCCGCAGACTCTGGTGACGATCGAAGAGCGCCTGCAGTCTGGCCGCAATTTCATGCCGCTGATCGACCCGGCCTGGGATCAAAAGGTTGGGCTGGATATCGACGCCTCCGCCGAGCAGATCGCTCCCTTTAAACCCGACGTGGTGATCCTGAAGACCTACATGCAGGAAAAAGTGGGCACCCCGCTGGAAGCGCTGGGGATCAAAGTGGTCTATCTCGACCTGGAGACCCCGGAAGCCTTCTACCGCGATGTGGCCACCCTGGGCGCCCTGTTTGGCGACCCGGCCCGCGCCGAGGAAGTGGTGGAATACTATCAGGCTGCGGTGGATTACACGCAGGCGGCCACCTCTGGACTGACCGATGACCAGCGCCCTTCCGTGCTGGTGATGCAGTACAGCGACAAGGGCGGCACGGTTTCCTTCTCCATTCCCCCGGCGGGCTGGCTGCAGACCAAGATGGTCGAGATTGCCGGCGGGCGCCCGGTGTGGACCGCCGATGCCACCGGCAGCGGATGGATCACGGTCACCTTTGAGCAGATCGCGGCCTGGAACCCGGATTATGTCTTCCTGGTGGATTACAAGCTGCGCGGCCCCGACCTGGTGGAGCAATTCAAGGCCGATGCCCAGTGGGCGGCCCTGCCTGCGGTGGCGAACGGCAAACTGCTGCCCTTCCCCGGCGATTTCCTCAGCTGGGACCAGGCAGATGCGCGCTGGATCCTCGGCCTGACCTGGCTGGGACATGAGCTTCATCCTGATCTCTTCCCCAATTATTCGATCCAGGGCGAAGCCCAAACATTTTATAGTAAAATGTACGGCATGGATGCTTCGTCGATTGACGCGAATGTGATGCCCTTGCTGGAGCCCTACGCCCGGTGAGGCGCCGTTCCCACTTACCGATCCTGATCGCAGCGCTGGCAGGCCTTGGCCTGCTGGCGCTCTTTATCGGCCGCTATCCGCGCCCGTACTGGATGCCGGTCAATCTGCTTTGGGAGGACGACCTGGCCCAGCGCCTGGTGCTCAACCTGCGCCTGCCGCGCATGTTCATCTCGGTTATGCTGGGGGCCTCGCTGGCCTCAGCCGGGGCGGTAATGCAGATGCTCTTCCGCAACCCGTTGGTAGAGCCGGGCTTTTTGGGCGTCAGTCAGGGGGCGGCCTTTGGCGCGGCGCTCAGCATCCTGCTGCTCACCTCCAACCCGTTGGGCGTGGCGGCCTCGGCGGCGGTCTTTGCCCTGCTGGGGTTGGCGGCTTCGTACACCCTGGCGCGGCGCATCCGCTACGGCGGCTGGGTGCTGCGCCTGCTGCTGGCGGGGATTGCCGTCTCGGCTTTCTTCTCGGCCGGCGTGGGCATCTTGAAATATGTAGCCGACCCGGCCAAGCAGCTGCCGGAGATCGTCTTCTGGCTGCTGGGCGGGCTTTCCAGCGTCACCTGGAACAATTTCTGGTATATCCTGCCGATCGTGCTGGCCGGGCTTTTGGTCATTTACCTGATGCGCTGGCGCCTGAACCTGCTCTCGTTGAGCGACGAGACGGCCTTCTCCCTGGGCGTGGCGGTGGGGCGCGAGCGCACCCTGCTGTTGGTAGCCAGCGTGGCGGTCACTGCGGCGGTCATCTCGGTGGCCGGGCTGGTGGGCTGGATCGGCTTGATCGTCCCGCTGATCGCGCGCCGCATCGGCGGGGCTAACAGCGCCGCTTCGCTGCCGCTTTCGATGGTGTTGGGCGGCATGTTTGGACTGGTTTGCGATACCCTGGCGCGCACCCTGCTGGCCGGGGAGATCCCGCTGGGGATCATCACCTCGCTGGTGGGCGCGCTGGTCTTTTTGGTGCTGATGATGCGCTCGGGCGTAAAGGGGGGCGGATGAGCGGCGATCCTGTTTTGGAAGTGCGCGGCGCCCGCTATGCCTATCGGGCGGGGGGAGCGTTGGCGCTGGATGCGGTCGATTTCAGCGTGCCGGATGGGCAGGTGACCGCCTTGCTTGGCCCCAACGGGGCCGGCAAGACCACCCTGCTGCAGCTGCTGTTGGGCCTGCACGAGCCGCAGGAAGGGCTGGTCAGCCTGGCCGGCAAGCCGCTGCGCGATTACTCGCGCCGCGAACGGGCGCGTTGGATGGGACTGGTGCCGCAGCGCGAGACGCTGACCTTTGATTATTCGGTGTTGGAATACGTCCTGCTGGGGCGCGCGCCTTACCTGGGCGCGTTGGAGATGCCCGGCGAGGAAGATCTGAAGGTGGCGCAAACTGCCCTGGAGCGGCTGGAGATCGCTTTCCTGGCCGGACGGGCCATCACCGGTCTGAGCGGGGGAGAATTGCAGTTGGTGTTGTTGGCGCGCGCCCTGGCGCAGCAGCCGCGCATTTTACTGCTGGACGAACCCACCTCTCACCTGGACCTGCCGCACAAATACCATCTGCTGCGCATCTTGCGCCAGCTTTCGCAGGATGGGGTGACCGTGCTGTTCACCACCCACGACCCCGACACAGTCTCGGCGGTGGATTGGCTGGTGCTGCTGCGCGGCGGGCGGGTGTTGGAAAGCGGCACGACCGCCGAGACCTTCACCGCTGAGAAGCTTTCCCGCGCCTACGGTATTCCGCTGCGGGTGGAACGGGTGGACGGGCGCTGGGTGGTGCTGGAAGGAAAATGAGCCACCTGTGGATCGTGAGCGGCAGGCGCGGGGCCGGCAAGACCACGTTCTGCCAGGGGGTGGTGGAGAATTGGTGCGCCGCCGGGGGCGATGCAGCCGGGATCCTTTCTCCGGCCGTCTTTTCGGGGACGCAAAAGATTGGCATTGACGCCGTGGACCTGCGCAGCGGAGAGCGCCGCCGCCTGGCCGACCTGCGCACAGCCGAGGATGATCCCTGCGATCCGCTCTTCACCCGGCGCTGGCGCTTCGATCCGGCGGTGACAGCCTGGGGCGGGCAGGTGCTGGCGCAGGCTGCGCCGTGCGGGCTGCTGGTGGTGGATGAGTTGGGCCCGCTGGAGTTCGAGCGCGGGCAGGGTTGGTTGAGTGGGCTGGCAGCGCTGGATGGGGGGAGGTATGAGCTGGCGCTGGCAGTTATCCGGCCGGAGCTGCTCGAAATGGCCCGGGCGCGCTGGCCCTGGGCCAAGGTCAGGTATTTGCAGCGTTAGCGGGTTCGCAAAAACGCCGCCTGGGGCAAAGACAGCGGATGATTGCGAGCGTTCTGTGCGAGCGGAGCAATCTCCCGGAAGGTTGCTTCACCCGGCAAAGGGCGCCGGGGCTGCAATGACAGTCACATCATCCAGCGCCTATGCTATAATTGCATTTATGCGGTTTTTGATCACAGGCGCGGCGGGGTTCATAGGTTCGGCTCTGGCTAACCGGCTGGTGAAGGAGGGACACACAGTGCGCGGGATGGATGACCTATCCACCGGCGACCCGGCTGCGCTGCTGCCCGAGGTGCATTTCACGCGTGGAGATGTCAACGACCGCCCCAAGCTGTGGACGCTGCTGCAGGATGTGGACTGCGTCTATCACTGCGCGGCGCGCGTGCTGGTGCCGGAATCGCTGCTTTACCCGCGCGAATACAATAATGTCAACGTGGGCGGCACGGTCACGCTGATGGAAGCCATGCGCGACGTGGGCGTGCGCCGGGTGGTCTTTTCCTCCTCCGGCGCGATCTACGGCGATCAGCAGGACCAGCCGGTCAACGAAGATGCCGTTCCCAACCCACGCTCGCCTTATGCGGTTTCCAAGCTGGCAGCCGAGTATTACGTGCGCACCATCGGGGGGCTGTGGGGCATCGAGACGGTCTGCCTGCGCGTGTTCAACGCCTACGGGCCGGGGCAGCATCTGCCGCCTGTTCACGCGCCGGTCATTCCCAATTTCCTACGCCAGGCGATGCTGGGCGGCACGGTGGTGATCCACGGCGACGGCCAGCAGACGCGCGATTACGTCTACCTGGACGATGTGGTGGGGGCAATGATGGCAGCCGCCACTGCGCCGGGGATCAACCAGAAGGTGATCAACGTGGGCAGCGGGCGCGAGACGAGCGTGCGCGAGCTGATGCGCCTGGTGGTCGAAACGGTGGGCAAGCAGCCTGAGGTGATCTACAATCCGCGCAATGAGCGTGGCCCCGACCGCATGTGCGCCGACCTGACCCGCTCGGAGACGCTTTTGAACTTCCACCCGGCCATTCCGCTGGAGCTGGGACTGCGCCTGACGTTGGAGCGCGACCCGCGCCTGCGCGGCAGCGGGTGATGGAAACAACCTCTGAACACGGATCGAACGGATCTTTCTTTTCTAGATCCCTCTCATACCCGTGTTCATCCGTGCCATCCGTTTGATCCGCGATAAAAATCTCTTACGATGCAGGCATCCAATATTTTGTTACCCGAATTTTATGACCGCCCGGTGGTGGAGGCGGCGCGCGCGCTGCTGGGTATGCGCCTGGTGCGCCTTCTGCCAGACGGCACGCGTATCAGCGGGGAGATCATTGAGACCGAAGCTTACGACGGCGAGCAAGACCTGGCCTGCCACGCCCGCGCCGGGCGCACGCCGCGCACGCAGGTGATGTACGGGCCGCCCGGTCGCGCCTACGTCTATTTCACTTATGGGATGCATTGGCTGCTGAATTGTGTCTGCGCTGGAGAAGGCTATCCGGCGGCGGTGCTGCTGCGCGCCATCCGCCCGCTGGAGGGGTTGGAGCAGGTGGCGGCGCGCCGGTCGGGGGTGCCCAAGGCGCACTGGTGCGATGGGCCGGGCAAGGTCTGCCAGGCGCTGGCGGTGGATGGGGCGCTGAACGGGGCCGACCTGTGTTCGTCCGCGGCGGGGCTGTGGATCGAGGCCGGACAGCCGCCCTCAGATGCGGCTGTGCGCTGCGGGCCGCGGGTGGGCATCCAGTCCGTGCCGGAGCCGTGGCGCTCGATCCCCTGGCGCTTCCGGGTAGAGTGATTATTAGCCGCTAAGTTGCCATACCCCTTCGGGGCACTTAGGCGCAAAGGATTTTAAGAAAAAACCTTAACGCCGCAGGGCCAGGGTGCTGCACCTGACGTGAGTTCGCAATGACGCCTGGTTGTTATCCTGAACTAAGTTTCCTTTGCGACCTTGCGTCTCTGCGTTAAGAACGAAAAGGTTTTCCCGGGATCTCTTTACTTCTTCGTCTGGCGGCGGGAAGCCTGGGCCAGCATCTTGGCCTCGTCGGCGGCTTCCGGCGATTCGATGATCAGCCGGGCGGTCAGGTCCAGCAGGGCGGGCGAGCTTTCGCCGATCCAGTTCAGCAGGTAGTTGATCATGGCCATGTCGGCCTGATCGCCTTCCTGCACCTGGGCGCGCAGCTCTTTGATCGCCTCGTGCAGGTGCCGGCGGTTCTCGTCGTCGGTGTCCATCTCCTGGATCATGTGGTCGATCTCTTCAACGCGGGCTTCCTCCGCTGGCGAGACCACCTGGTAGGTGTCACCGGTGACCACGCCGCCGGCGATATTGACCACGGTCATGTTGGATTGGCTGGAGTGGATCACCACCCCGGCGCCCAGGTTGCCGGTGATCTGCAGGCCTTCAATGCTAACCTGCTTCTGCTGGTTCTGCTCGTAGATCTTGCGTTTGCGGGGACGTTCAGGCATGTCGGTCATCGGGTCACCTCCTAAGGCACCGGCGTGGCGGAAACGCCCGCCAGCGTGTCGATCCCGGTCAGGCTCTGAAAGGCGTTGGTGCCGGAGTAACCGACCAGGAAGCCGATCACCAGGCCGCCCCAGAAATCCTCGACCGAGATCAGGGATTGCGTCTCAGATTTGCGCACCAGGAAGACCACCGCCATGGCGCTGAGAATGACGGTCACCACCAGGCTGATGGCCATTTCAAGCGGATCAATATTCAGCTTTCCGCCGCCGTAGGATTTTTGCAAGAAGGTGGCGAAGAAGCCGGCAATGCCGCCCAGGATGGCGCCGAACATGACCGAGAGGATGGGGGCGCGGATCGTGACCAGCTGCGAGGCATTGTTGGTGTAGGTCTTTTTATTGTCCTTGCCGGACGAGAAGGAATAGTTGATCGAGTATTGCAGGGTGTACTGCACTGGGCGGAAAAAGAGGCTCTGTTTGGTAGTCAGCACCAGGCTGTAAACGGCAGTGCTGCCGGGTTGGAGCGCCTCGGTGGGCGGCAGGGAGGAGCTGGAGAGCGCCTGCAGGGAGGGGTTAGGGGCCGAAAGCTCCACGTCGCCCTTGGCCTGGATATACATTCGCCCGGAGAAGTTGAAATTGGAGAGGGTCAGGTCTTCCTCGGTGACCACCACGGTGGCGCCGGTCAGGTTCGTGATCTGCGTCTTGAGGGTGGTGGCGCGCTGGTAGGCATCGGCGATCTGGCGCACGCAGTCGGCATCCTCGTTGTTGAGCTTGTTGAGCGCCGGGTCTTCCTTGAGCAGCTTGATCCGGTCGCCGATGGGGATATCCTGGGTGGCCTCGTCGAGCTGTTTCTTGATCTCGGCCCGGCGGGTGGTGAGGGTTTCGATCTTTTGGTCCAGCTCAACCGCTTTCTGGGCCATGTATTTAAGCTGTTCTTTGATCTCGTCCGGCTTGACCAGCCCGCCGAGCAGGCCGCGGTTGCGCGGCTGAACAGATTCCGGGATCTCGCCGTCGGCGATCTGATTGAGCAGGGCGCTCATCGATCCGACCGATTCCTGGGCAGAGAGCGCGCCGCGATTGGCGGGTTTCAGCTCGCTGGGCAGGAAGATGCGCGGTTCCTCGGGGTAGATGGGCCGGTCGAAGAGGTTGGTGACCAGCACGTAGACGGTGAACTCGCTGCCCGCGGTGGGCGAGGGGGTGGAGAGCTGCACCTTGATATCCAGCAGCCCGGTCGCTCCGCTGGGTACGGCGGGGGGATTGGAGGGGGTAGGTTGACCTGAATCGTCGCTCATATTCGGCTCCTTCTTACAGGTGGATGGTAAATACATTATATAACTTTTTGTTGTGTTTGCCGACGTGGTTGGCAAACACAACAAATAGTCATTTTGATCGATTCATTGAGATCATGACTCCCCGTCCCCCGCTTTATTATTAATAATCTTCTGATATTTTTCTGTCATTTTTCTTATACGCGGGGATTAATATAAGCAGCGTAAGACAATGAAAAAAGGATTTTGAAACAGGAGGTACCCTATATGTTCTACCGACGTTATGAATTACCTGAAATCAATCGTATGCAGCGCGAGATGGAACGGCTCATGCGAGCCGGTATGCCGCGCCGCTTCCGCAGCTCCCCGGGCTACCCGGCGCTGAATGTGTGGACTAATGAGGAAGGCGCCCTGGTGACCGCGGAATTGCCCGGCCTGGAGGCCAAAGATGTCGAGATCAATGTGGTCGGTGATACCCTGACCCTGAGCGGCAGCCGCAGCGCCGAAGCGCTGCCCGAGAACGCCCGCTACTACCGCCGCGAACGCGGCTGCGGCGAATTCACCCGCAGCATCGAATTGCCTTTCCCGGTTCAGGCTGAAAAAGTGGAAGCTCGCCTGGAGAAGGGCGTGCTGCAGATCACCCTGCCGCGCGCAGAAGAAGACAAACCGCGCAAGATCACCGTCAAGGGATCGTAACCGAGAGGAGGTGTGTATGTCTGAAAAACCTTTGGAAGTTGAAAAGAACGAGATCGAAACCGAAACCGAACGCGCCCGCGACCGCCGCCTGTACTCCGCTTATGCAGATGTGATCGAGACGGAAGACGCCATCCTGGTGCAGGCCGATATCCCCGGCGCAGATGAGAAGATGGTTGAATTGACCCTGGAAAAGAACGTGCTGACGATCAATGCCTACCCGGAGCTGGATGCCCCGAAAGGTTACAGCCTGGCGTACGCCGAATACGGCGTGGGCGATTATCAGCGCAGCTTCGTCCTCTCGGACGAGATCGACCGCGACAAGATCGAGGCCAGGGTGAAGAACGGCGTGCTCAACCTGCGCCTGCCCAAGTCCGGCGCCGCCCGCACGCGCAAGATCGCCATTCAAGCAGGATAAGACCATTTACGATTTACGATTGTGGATTGTAGATCGACAAATATCGATTGACGCCGGTATGCGCAGAAGAGTGCATACCGGTGAAAGGAAAAAAGAAAGACTGGAGGTAAATATGACAATCCGTGATTTACTTCCCCGCAAGCAAGAGAAGAAGAACGATGTTGAGATCGTGCGCAAGGAAGAGGAACCAATCTTCGCCTTGCAGAGCCGGATGGATGAATTGTTCGACCAGCTTTGGCGCGACCCATTTGGGATCGCCCCCTGGCGGGCGCTCTCCGGCGCAGTAGAAGGCTTCAGCCCGCGCGTGGACGTGACCGAGGACGACAAAGCGGTGCACGTCACCGCCGAGCTGCCTGGGATGGAATTGAAGGATATCGACCTGTCGCTGGACAGGCAGATCCTGACCATCCGCGGGGAGAAGCGCACTGAAAAAGTGGAAAAGGACCGCCAGATGCACCGCGTGGAGCGGAGCTACGGCAGTTTCCGGCGCGATATTGTCCTGCCGGCCGAGGTGGAAGCAGACCATGCCGAAGCCGTCTTTGAAAAGGGGGTATTGACGGTCGTCTTGCCGAAACCCACCGGCAGCGCGCAGGCCGGGCGCAAGATCCCGGTCAAATAACATAGAGGTAACAGCGGGCGGAAGCGCCCGCTGTTATGTTTTAATTGCTTCTGGGCAATTCATCCCGCCAGATGGTCACCCGGTTGCGTCCGGAGTATTTGGATATGTAGAGGGCTTTATCGGCCTTGATCAGCACCTGTTCGGCTGCTTCTCCATGTTCGGGGTAGGCAGCCAAGCCGAGTGACATGGTGGTGCGGATCTCCTTCCCCTCGTGGTGGAGGACGATCTCGGCGCACAGGCTGCGGATCTGCTCGGCGCGGTGGCGGGCGGTGGCCAGGCTGGTGCCGGGCAGGACGATCAGAAATTCCTCGCCGCCATAGCGGCAGCAGATGTCGGTGGGACGGGTCATGCGCTCCATCAATTTTGCCAGGGCGATCAGGTACAGGTCGCCGGCCTGGTGACCAAAGGCGTCGTTGATCCCTTTGAAATGGTCAACATCCATGGCGATGATGCTGAGCGGCGTTCTTTCGCGTTCCATGCGGCTGATCTCGCGCTCCAGGATCTCGCTGAGATAGCGACGGTTATACAGGCCGGTCAGGGGATCATGCAGAGCCTGTTCGCGCAGTTCGTGCTGCAGTTTTTCAACCTCGCCCATACGCAGTTTTAACTGCTCATTGGCCGATCTCAATTCCTCCTCGGCTCGTTTTCTTTCACTGATGTCGCGCACCACGCTTTGGATGTGGTGCGGATTGCCGTCCTTGTCGCGCACCAGCTCCACGCTGATCTCAACTGGGAACGCCTGGCGGTTTTTCTTGACGAAGATTCTTTCGTAGATGGGAATGGCTTCTCCGGCTACCAGGCGGGTGATGATGTTTTGGCTGTCTTCCAGGTCGGCAGAGGTGTCTCTGATCGACAGGTGGGAGATTTCTTCCACACTGTAGCCCAGCATGTTTGCGGCGCGCTGGTTGCCCATGATGTGCTTCCCGTTCAAGTCAAGCAGGAAAACCGCGTCGTGGGTCTGCTCAAAAAGATAGCGAAAGCTGGCCTCGCTGGTCTGTAATTCGTCCTCGATCTGCTTGCGGGCGGTAACATTCGCCATGGCTTGCTGCGCGATCAGGTTCTCGACATACACCAATCCACCCACGATGAAAAATGTCATGGTATAGGTGATCCACTGGGTGATCGTGACCGAGTAGTCGGGCGGGGGGAGGAGATTCGCGTTTTGGGCAAGGATCAATCCCAGGACAGCCAGGGAACTGAGGCCTGCGGTGACCAGGATGCCCCTGGCTTTGAACAGGATACCTCCTATGATGACCAGGGGCAGATACAGGGCGGTGGTAGGGGTGCGGATGGTCCCCAGGCTGGCGACCGATCCGGTGACCAGGACCAATCCTGTGGAGATCACGGAGTAGGACACCAGCGCGATCTTTCCTCGCCGCAGCAGGTAGAAGAAAGTCAGGCATACCGCCACGATAAAAACATCCAACACAAGCGTGCTGGTAGGAGTTCTGCCGCCTAACAGCCCCCCTAAGAATAAAAGGACCGTGATCAATAAATAGGAGCCCAGCGCCAAATTAAGCGCCCTGGCGCGGTATTTTATTTCATCATCCCCCTGTTCAAAGGTGGGAACTGCGAACCAGTTTTCCCTGAAGAAACGCATCGGGTTCTTCTTTCTGTTTCCAAAAAGGATTCCTTATGAAATATTATAGCGTAGAATCTATGGACAACATACACGCGGATTGGGATCAATAATTTTCTCACCGGGCGCGATTGAATGTCCAGATGAAGAGCCTGTCCCCAACTTCTGCTCTTCGGGGACCACGTACCAAAGGGAAGGGGAAATATCCTCCCGGTATCCTTGCCCTTAGAAGGGGGCAAGAATACCGGAATATTCTTAGTCGATCCGTTTACCGCGCAGGCGCAGGCTGTTGCTGACCACGAAAACGCTGGAGAAGGCCATGGCTGCGGCAGCCAGCATGGGGTTGAGCAGCCCGGCAGCAGCGGCAGGAATGAGAATGATGTTATAGAAGAAAGCCCAGAATAGATTTTGTTTGATGGTGCGCAGGGTCTGGCGGGAGAGAGCGATGGCGCGCGGCACGCCGCGCAGGTCACCGCTCATCAGTACCACCGGCGCGGAGGCAATAGCCACATCGGTGCCGGTGCCGATGGCAATTCCGACATCGGATTGGGCCAGGGCGGGGGCATCGTTGATGCCGTCGCCGACCATCGCCACGGCGGCGCCGCCTTCCTGCAGGCGGCGCACCTCGCCAGTCTTGCCGCCGGGCAGCACTTCCGCCAGTACATCATCCACGCCCACCTGGGCGGCAATGGCCTCGGCGGTCTGGCGGGTGTCGCCAGTGAGCATGACCACGCGCAGGCCCATGCTTTGCAGGCGGCGGATGGCCTCGGGCGAGCCTTCTTTAACTGTGTCGGCCACGCCGATCACCCCAGCCACCGAATCTCCTACGGAGACCAGGATGACCGTCTTGGCCTCGGATTGCAGGCGCTGGACGCTGCTCTCCCATCCGTCGAGCGGCAGGTGGTGGGATGAGAGCAGGCGCAGATTGCCCACGCGGACCAGCTTCCCCTCCACCTCTGCCTGCACGCCGGCGCCCACCTCGGCCTGGAAGCCTTGCGGGTCAGAGAGCGTCAGTTCGCGGGCGTTGGCCTCGGAGAAGAGCGCCTCGCCCAGGGGATGTTCGCTGCCCTTTTCCACCGAGGCGGCAAGGCGCAGCAGTTCATTCTCGCCGCCGGGGAAATCCGGCGCGACGAGGATGTTGGTCACAGCAGGTTGCCCGCGGGTGATCGTGCCGGTCTTGTCCAGCACCACGGTATGGAGGCGCCCGGCGCGTTCCAAGGCCTCGCTGCTCTTGATGAGGATGCCACTTTCAGCGCCCTTGCCGGTGCCGACCATCACGGCCGTGGGGGTGGCCAGACCCATGGCACACGGGCAGGCGATGACCAGCACGGCGACCATGTTGATCAGGGCGCGGGTGAAGAGGCTGGTCTCGCCGCCGGGAGTGTAGGGGACAAGGAAATACCAGACCAGGAAGGTGAGCACGGCCACGCCGATCACTGCCGGGACGAAAATGGCGGAGATCTGGTCGGCCAGCTTTTGGATGGGGGCCTTGGAGCCCTGGGCTTCTTCCACCAGGCGGATGATCTGCGCCAGAGCGGTCTCTTTGCCAACGCGGGTGGCCTCGAAACGCAGCAGGCCAACCTTGTTCAGGGTGGCGCCGGTGACCGGCTCGCCGGGGGCTTTATCGACCGGCAGAGATTCGCCAGTGAGCATCGATTCGTCTACTGTGGAACGTCCTTCGACCACCACGCCGTCGACGGGGATCTTTTCCCCGGGGCGGACCAGCACCAGGTCGCCCACGCCGACCTCATCGACCGGCACTTCCATCTCTACCCCGGCGCGGATCACGCGCGCGCTGCGCGGGCGCAGCCTCATCAATTTCTTGATCGCTTCGCTGGTGCCGCCTCGCGCGCGGGCCTCAAGGAATTTGCCCAGCTTGATCAGGGTGATGATCACCGCAGAAGTCTCGAAATAGACGTGCCCGGGCAGCCAGCCAAAGGTGACCGGCAGGGAGTACAGGTAAGCCACCGAGGAGCCCATCGCCACCAGCACATCCATGTTGGCAGCGCGGTTGCGCAGGGCCTTATAAGCCGAAATGTAATACTGCCGCCCGACGTAGAACTGCACCGGGGTGGCCAGGGCCAGGAAGAGCCAGTTCATCCATTGGAGCGGGTCGGAGGCCATCCCGGCCATCTCTCCCACTGCGCGGCTGCCCAGCAGGCCCAGGTCGCGAGACATGGAAAGCAGGAAGAGCGGGATGGTGAAGATCAGGCCGATGGTCAAGTAGCGTTTTTGCTCGGCGATCTCGGCCTGGCGGGCCTTGGCCTCGGCGTCTTCCGCCTCACCGCCCATTTCCAGCGCCTCGAAGCCGGCCGCCTTGACTGCCTTGCGCAGGTCAGACTGGCTGACGAGGGTGGGGATGTAGCGCACGCGCGCGCGGCCGGCAGTGAAAGAAACCTGGGCATCGGTGACGCCTTCCAGGGCGCGCAGGGTTTTCTCCAGGCGGCGGGCGTCGTTGTCGTCGCTCAGGCGGCGCAGCAGCAGGTCGGCTTCGCCGGAGGCGATGCCGTACCCGGCGCGCTGCACGCGGGCGACCAGGTCGTCCAGCCCGGCCAGGGCGGGGTCGAACTCGACCGTGGCACGCTCGGAGGAGAGGTTAACCACGGCTGAGGTGACGCCGTTGACTTTCTTCAGGCTGCGTTCCACGGTGGCAACGCAGTTAGCGCAGGTCATACCGGTAATGGGAAGGGTGAGGTGTTTGGACATTTTGGATTGACGATTAGCGATTGACGAGTAATTTGAACCGCCAAGACGCGAAGGTTCAGCAAGAGGATAAGCTGAAAGGCTTGCTTAACCACCTGGCGTCTAAGTGCCCGCGGGGGTATGGCGGTAGAATTTTCAGGCCGCGACGGGGTAGTTGATCTCTTTGAGCAGGGCCTGGATGGATTCCTCACTGGCGGGGGCATCGAAGGCGACGGTGACCTGTTTGGTCTGGGCGTTGGCAGTGACCTGTTTGACGCCGTCCAGCTCGCTCAATTCGGTCTGGATGGTGTGGACGCAATGTCCGCAGTTGATGTTGGGAACGGAATAGGTTACGGTTTTCATGGTTTTCTCCTTATTGAAATTCATTTGAATGGATTAGACGCAAAGCCGCCCGGTGTTTTTTCTTGCAACTGGGCGCTTGGGTCTTAAACTTTTGTGGCGGCGTCGAAGACCTCGGCGATCTCTTTGAGCACGCGCTCGCGCTCAGCGGGGTCTTCGCCGCGCACGGCGGTGATCAGGCAGGAATGCAGGTGACCTTCGAGGATCTGCGCGCTGATCTTATTCAGGGACGATTGGACGGCCTGGATCTGGCGGATGACATCAATGCAGTAGGCGTCTTCTTCAAGCATGCGCTGGATGCCGCGCAAATGGCCTTCGGCGGTCTTCAAGCGTTGGAGGGTATCCTGGTGATCGTGTGACATATCCTTGCTCCTTACCCCTCCCCCTGGGGGGTGGGGGTAGATAAATAATACTAAAATTATCCAATTAAGTCAAGAGATGAGTTTCGGGTTATATTTTCCGCTTCGCAGGAAAATACACCCCAATTCATGTTTTTCTAATATGAGGAGGCTATAATAAAACCACTATTTTTGTCCAATTTATGGAGCTGCCCATGTTGAATGTATTTGCCGCTTTTATCACCGGCCTGACCACAGGAGGCCTCTCCTGCCTGGCCGTCCAGGGGGGCCTGCTGGCCAGTTCGCTGGCCGCGCAGATCGAGAAAGACCTGGCCGGCCAACCGGTGAAAACGAAAGGCGGCCCGGCCGCCCCGCGCCCGGCCCTGGCCAAACCGATCCTGCTCTTCCTGCTGGCCAAGCTGGTGATGTATACCCTGCTGGGCTTTCTGCTGGGCGCGTTGGGCTCGGTCTTCCAGCTTTCCGCCGGGATGCGCGCCGCGCTTTTGATCGTCATCGGCATCTTCATGGTGGGCAATGCCCTGCGCATGTTCAATGTGCACCCCATCTTCCGCTATTTCGCCTTTGAGCCGCCGGCCTTCCTGACCCGCTACATGCGCCGCCGGGCCAAGAATGGCGCGGATTCCGTTACCCCGCTGCTGCTGGGTGCGATGACCATCTTCATCCCCTGCGGGGTGACCCAGGCGATGATGGCGCTGGCGATCGGCACGGCCAACCCGCTGGAAGGCGCGGCGATCCTGTTCGCCTTTGTGCTGGGCTCCAGCCCGCTCTTCTTTGCCGCCTCGTACCTGACGATGAAGCTGGGGCAACGGCTGCAAGCGGGGTTCACCCGTTTTGTGGCAGCGGTGGTGCTGATCCTGGCGCTGGTGACGATCGAAAGCGGGTTGAACCTGGCCGGTTCGCCTATCTCCTTTACCAACCTGTTCCGCGCCCTGAGCGGCGGTGACCAGGCAGCCGCGGCTCCGGCCCCGGCCAGCGACCAACTGACGATCAATGTGCTCAACAACGGCTATTCGCCTGCGGTGCTGAACGCGCCGGCCAATAAGGCGGTCACGCTGACCCTGGTAACCGACCGGACGCAGTCCTGCTCGCGTGCCTTCGTCATCCCTTCGTTGAACGTGGAGAAGGTGCTCCCGGCCACCGGGCAGGAGACAGTGCAGATCCCGCCCCAGGCGCCCGGCACGGTGATGGCCTTCAGCTGCTCGATGGGCATGTACACCGGGCAGATCATTTTCCAGTAGGAGGCAGGATGAAAGTGACCTTCAAGGTGGAGGATATGCACTGCCCCAACTGCGCCATGACGCTGGAGGGGCTGGAGGACGATCTGCCGGGCATCCGGCGCGTGCGTGCCAGCTATCATAAGCAGCAGATGGAAGTGGAGTACGACCCGGAACGGATCAGCCAGGAGGAGATCGTCCGCGCCGCGGCGGAATTGGGCTACCATCTGGTAGCACTTTAGACCGGATTGCCCGCGAGGGGGGATATTGGCACTTGATTTACTTACCGGTCGGTAATATAATAAGACTATCTTTATCTAAAAAGGATAGATCTTTTATGTCTGCAACTTCTATTTCTCAATCTGCTGTTGCCACTGACCGGCCCACCCGCCGCCAGTGGTGGTCTTTGTTGGTGCTTGGCCTGGGGCTGGCGATCGTGATCATTGACGGCACGATCGTCAACGTGGCCATCCCCTCGATCCGCAAGGACCTGGGGGCTTCTTTGAAAGACGTGGAATGGGTCAGCTCGATCTATTCGCTGATCTACGCTGCGCTGATCGTCACGTTTGGCCGCATTGGCGATCAGATCGGGCGGCGGGCGCTCTTTGTCGCCGGGGTGGGGGTTTTCATCCTCGGTTCAGTGCTGGCCGGTGCTGCGGGGAGCATTGGCGCCTTGATCGCGGCACGCGCCTTGCAGGGGCTGGGCGCGGCGATGACTTCGCCTTCCACCCTTTCGATCATCTCGGCCACCTTCACCGGGCGCTTCCGCGGGGTGGCGTTTGGGGTGTGGGGCGCTGTTGCCGGGGCAGCGGCTGCGCTGGGGCCGCTGCTGGGCGGTTTCCTGACCACCAACGCTTCCTGGCGCTGGGCCTTCTACATCAACGTGCCGATCGGCCTGGCGGCCATCCTGGGCGCGATCTTTGTTGTGCAGGAATCGGTGGAGCGCAAAGGGCGGCTGAAATTCGACGTGCCGGGGATCATCCTGGTGGGGCTGGGGATCGGGGGCATTGTATTTGGCTTGATCGAAGGCCAGACCTACGGCTGGTGGGCGCCCAAGCAGCCCTTCACGCTGGGCAGTTTCACCTGGCCGTTCAGCGGCATCTCGATCACCCCCGTCAGTTTCCTGGTGGGTATCCTGGCGCTGACCGGCTTTGTGTTGTGGGAACTGCGCCTGTCGCGACGCGGCGGCGACCCCGTCTTCGATTTCACCCTTTTGCGTTTCCGCGGCTTTCGCTTTGGATTGATCACGGTGGCGATCGTGGCGTTGGGCGAGTTTGGGGTGATCTTTGTTCTCTCGCTCTTCCTGCAGGGGGCTCTGGGCTATACTGCCTTCCAGACCGGGCTGACCTTCTTGCCCTTTGCCATCCTGACCCTCTTCGTTGCGCCGGTGGCGGGGCTGCTCTCAGCCCGCTTTGGTCCGAAGTGGGTGGTGACGAGCGGAATGTTGATCGAGGCGTTGTCGATCTTCCTGCTTTCGCAATCCCTCTCCCTCGATCTCAACCAGGGGACGGTCATTGCCATCCTGCTGCTGTACGGATTGGGGGTGGGGTTGGCCATTGCCCAGTTGACCAACGTGGTGCTGAGCGAGGTACCAAGAGACCGGCTGGGTTCCGGCTCGGGCGCCAATAATACTATCCGCCAGGTGGGCGCAGCCATGGGGATTGCCATCATCGGCGCCATTCTGGCTACCACCCTGGCAAGTTCAGTTCGCACGGGGCTGGATAGCGTGCAGGGGCTGCCGCCTGTTGCCAAGGCGGCGATCGTGCAGGGACTGGAAAAAGGTGGCGGCGGCGAGGGCGGGATCGACCTTTCCGGCGCGCCTACGGGAGCGGTGAGCAAGGAGCTTACCGACCAGCTGGATCTGGTGTTCAAGAACGCCTTTTTGGACGCGGCCCGGTCGGCCGGGATGATAGCCAGCATCTTTGTGCTGCTGGGAGCGGCCAGCTCACTCTTCATTCCCAACCCGCCCAAACGTAAATCGGAAGTCGTTGCGGTGGTAGAATAATTATGGAGGGCGCCATGTATAAAAAAGTATTAATTCCCCTGGACGGCTCGGAACGCACTGCCAAAGTGATCCCTTATGTGGAGGAACTGGTGCGCTGTATTGGGGCCAAGATCGATCTGATCTGCGTGGTCACCTATCCGCATTATGATTTCATGCTGCGCGACCCCGAACTGGCAGAGACGGTCCTGGATAGCCTGGAGAGCGAAGCCTGCAAATACCTGAGCGGTTATGCAGAAGAATTGAAGAAGGCGGGTTTCGAGGTAACGGCGGAGGTGGTACGCAGCACGGGGACGATCCCCGACGCGATCCTGGAGTATGCCGAGGAGCACGGCGCGGATCTGATCGCGATGACCACCAAGGTCTCATCCGGCCCGCTGGGCTGGATGCAGTCTTCGATCACCGACGCGGTGGCGAAACGCGCCAAGTCGCCGGTGCTGCTGGTCAAGGCCGAGTAAAACAGACAGAGGGCGGCTCCGTGGGAGCCGCCCTCTGTTTTATTTTTGTGGGAGGGTCTATGGCCCTCCCACAAAAAAGCCAGTTCTATTTGGCGTAATCCACCGCGCGGGTCTCGCGGATGACGGTCACCTTGATCTGGCCGGGATACTGCATGGTCTCTTCGATCTTCTTGGCAATATCGCGCGCCAGGCGGGTGGAGGCCAGGTCGTCGATATCCTCGGGGCGGACGATGATGCGCACTTCGCGCCCGGCCTGGATGGCGTAGCTGCCGGCCACGCCCTTGTAGGAATTGGCGATCTCTTCCAGGGCGCGCAGGCGCTTGAGGTACTGCTCCAGGTCTTCGCGGCGGGCGCCGGGGCGCGCGCCGGAGATGGCATCGGCGGCCTCAACAATGACGGCTTCCACGCTCTCCTGCTCGGTCTCATGGTGGTGCGAGGCGATGCAGTTGACGATGCGGGCGTTCACGCCGTAGCGCTTGGCAAATTCGGCGCCCAGGGTGGCGTGCGTGCCTTCCACGTTGTGGTCCATGGCCTTGCCCAGGTCGTGCAGCAGGGCGCCGGCCTTGCAGACTTCCACGGCGGCGCCCAGTTCGGCGGCGATCATGGCGGCCAAGCGGGAGACTTCCACAGCGTGCGAAAGCTGGTTCTGCCCGTAGGAGGTGCGGTATTTCAAGCGGCCCATCATCTTGAGGATCTCAGGATGCAGACCGGCCACGCCGGCATCGAAGGCGGCCTGTTCGCCGGCCTCGACAATGTCCTTGTCGACCTGCTTCTGCTCGTCGGAGAGGATCTTCTCAATGTGGGCGGGGTGGATGCGCCCATCCAGGATCAGGCGGTTGAGGGCGCGGCGGGCCACCTCGCGGCGGACGGGGTCGAAGCAGGAAACGGTCACGGCTTCGGGGGTATCGTCCACGATCACGTCCACTCCGGCGGCCTGTTCGAAGGCGCGGATGTTGCGCCCATTGCGGCCAACGATGCGGCCTTTCATCTCTTCGTTGGGCAGGGTGATGACAGAGGTGGTGATCTCCGAGACGTGGTCGGAAGCCACGCGCTGGACGGCGTCGGCGATGATCTCGCGGGCGCGTTTTTCGCCTTCGGAGCGGGCCTCGGCCTCGATCTGGCGGATGATGCGCGCCATATCGGAGCGGGCTTCCTTCTCGGCCTCGCTGAGCAGCACGGCGCGGGCTTCTTCCACGCTCATTTCGGAGACGCGCTGCAATTCCACCAGCTGCTGGGCAGCCATCTTTTCGATCTCGTTCGAGCGGCGGTCGAGCGCGCTCTGGCGTTTGTTGATCAACTGCTCGCGCTGTTCCAGCTTTTCCACGCGCATATCCAGCTCGGAGCGGCGCTTCTGCAGGCGGTCTTCCTCGCGCCCCAGTTCGGCGCGGCGGCGGCCGGCATCTGATTCGGATTCCTGCTGGATGCGGATGGATTTATCCTTGGCTTCCAGTTCGATCGTCCGGGCCTTTTCTTGAGCGGTAGCGATCATGCCGCTGGCCTTGTCGGTTTCCTGCTTTTGGATGCGCTGAGCGGTGGAGCGGCTGATAAAGTATGCCACCGCGCCCAGGATGAGCAGGTCTGCGACGATGATAATGATCAGTACAAGCGGGTCCATGGTTTTTTAATCTTCCTTAGTTCCATTATTAATTTCTGCCGTGGAAGCGCGCAGGTCTTCCCAGGCCTTGCGGACGGCCTGGCTGGCGGTCTCGTAGTTGAAGCCGCGCCGGGCCAGGTGCCCGCCCAGCTTCAAGCGAAAGGTCTGCCAGTCCAGCCCGGCCAGGCGGCGGGCGTAGCGCCCGGCGGCCTGGTTGGCCAGTTCTTCTTCGTCCGCGCTGGCTTCCAGGGCGGTTTGAATGTCCTCGTCGGCGACCCCTTTCTGGCGCAGTTCCAGGGCCAGGGCGCGGTGGCTGCGGGGGCGGAAGGCGCTGCGGTTCTCGATCCAGGCCCGGGCGAACTGGCCATCCGAGACCAGTCCGGCCTGGCGCAGGCGCTCCAGCACGGCATCCACCGTTTCCGGCTGGTATCCCTTGGGCTGGAGCTTGCGGCGGATCTCTTCCGCGGTGTGCGGGCGGCGGTCGAGGATGCGCATGGCGGCCTGGTAGGCCACCTCGTGCTCATCCTGGGTTTGCAGGGCGGCGATCTTCTCGTCTTCGAGGATCTGCCCCACCTGCAGCCAGGCGGCCACGATGCGCGCCAGGCCGAAGGCAAATTCTCCGTCCAGGTAGACGTTCACCCGGTTGGGATTGCGTTTTTGCACCTTGAGCCCAGTGATCTTCCTCTGCATAAAACAACACACAGCCATACGACTGCCTGTGCGGGCCGCGGCTGTGTGCATGTATGGGCTGGAACGCGGAGCCTCCCGAAAAAATGGGAAGCTGCCGTTCGGCTTATCGAAATAAGATTCTTCAGGTCGTCATAAACAGCCTGCGAATATCCTTCTCCTGAAGGAAAACCGGGATAGATTTGAAGATGAAATGGAATCCAGAACTGGATAAGAACATCTTCCTGCCTCTCGGTTTTGACCGGTTTTCCAACAAACACTCCCGAAGGAGTGGATCCACCTTACCAGCATACGGCCATTAATGCCACAAACCGGGCTCGCAACCCGGGAACCGGGGTTCCAGCGAGTCCAGAGTATCGTTCTTAATGTATTATACATTAAAAAGCATATTTCGTATATATGTATCAAGCGGGGTAATTTGTGCCCCGAAGCGGCACAAATTGCTTAAAAGCTATTTTTCGGCGTACAATGAGATCATACCCAAGGAGCGAAGCATGAAGGATAAATCGATGAAACAGGCCAGGCATGAGTACAGCCCCAACCAGCGCCTCACTTTTATGTTGTGCCTGGGGCCGATCTTCCTGTTCCTGCTGCCGTATTTGTTTGTGTCCCTGGGGCAGGCGGTGGACCGCTGGCTGGGCTGGGCTCCGGTGCTGAACGATCCGCTCAACCTGATCTTCGGCCTGCTCTTGACCCTTCCGGGACTGGCGCTGGCGTTGTGGACCAACTACCGCCAGTTCACCCTTGGCCGGGGCACGCCCGTGCCGGTGATGGCCACGCAGCGCTTGATCGTCGAGCCGCCGTATACCTACTGCCGCAACCCGATGGTGCTGGGGACGGTCTTCGTGTACCTGGGCGTGGCGCTGATGTTCCACTCGCTGGGGGCGGCACTGGTGGTGCTGGTCTTTATCGCCGCGCTGCTGGTGTATGTCAAACTGGCGGAGGAGAAGGAGATGGAGGGGCGCTTCGGGCAGGAGTATTTGGAGTACAAGCGGCGCACGCCGTTCCTCATCCCGCGCCTGGGGAGGAAATGAAGAGGGAAACCTTCAGACGCACGGAATACATGGTGCGGGCGACCCTTGTTGGCCTGTACAGTTTTCCAATCCTATCGCGCGGGTCGCCCATACAAATCGAAGGGTAAAAGACGCCGGGCGAATCCATGGCGCCGCTTTTCGATCCATGTTAAAGAACACGTGGGGGTTTTTGGCTCTATTTGCGGATGCCTTTGCGCATGAGGAAGAGGTATAGGCCGAAGAAGATCAGGCCGATGGAGCCGGTGTTGCCGATGAAGCTGAGGGCGTTGTCCGGCTTGCCGCCGATGTATAACCCCATGCCGACCACCAACAGGATCCCGCCGGGGATGAGCGGCCACCAGACGAAGGTGTGGGTGACGACGCGCGAAAACGGGGTGAGCAGCAGCCAGCCTAATCCAAAGCAGGCCAGCATGATGCCGGTCTGGCTGAGGCCGTTGAACTCGTCGGGGAGCAGGTCGCCCCAGGCCAGGCCGATGCCCGGGCCGATGCCGAGCAGGATGCAGCCGGGGATGATCAGGCCGAGCAGGCGTTCGGCCAGCCCCCAGACCAGGAAGCCGATCCCGGTGCCGGTGATGACAAAGAGCACCCCGTCGGTCAGCCAGGTGTGCGGGTTGCTGAAGAGGAAGGCCAGGCCGGTGGAAAGCACGATCATCCCGACCAGGAAGGCCCACCAGGCGGTCTGGCCGAGCAGCCAGCGCGAGGCCAGGCAGAGCAGCAGCCAGCTGGCGCCAAAGCTGAGCAGCAGTACGCCGATGCGTTGGGCGGTGCCAAGCTGGGGAAAGGGGACGAGGGCCATGAAGGCGCCGACGCCCAGCCCGAGGACCAGGATGCCGGGGATGGTCCAGCCGAACTGGCGCTTGCGCAGCCCTTCGATGAGCATGATGATGCCGGCCACGGGCAGGGAGATGCCGGTCAGCCAGCCGGTCTTCAGGTTCTGGTCGATGAGAAAGAGGGCGCCAATGACCATGATGAAGAGGCCGACCATCGAGAGGTAGGAGGTGCGCGCCTCGTTGCGCGAAGCGGGAGCGGGGGCGGCGGGAGGAGTGGGTATTTCGGGGGCGGGTGTTGGGGTTTCCATAATCTTACAAGACCTCCGGGGGAAGGGTGGATCAGATCAGTCCGAGCTCGCGGGCTTTAAGGACCGCCTGCATGCGGTCGCGGGCGCTCAATTTATTGAGGATGTTGGAGAGGTGGTTCTTGACCGTGCCCTCGGTGATGACCAGTTGTTCGCCGATCTCCTTGTTGCTGGCGCCGGTGGCGACCAGGCGCAGGATCTCCATCTCGCGCGCGGAGAGGGGGGTGATCAGCGCGGCCTCGGGCGCGGGGGTGGGGCGGGAAAGGCGCGAGAATTCGGCCACCACCTTGGCGGTGATGGAGGGCTGGAGGAAGTATTCGCCGCGCGCAGCGGCGCGGATGGCCTCAAAGAGCTTCTCGGGGGAGACATCTTTCAGCAAATACCCGACCGCTCCGGCGCGCAGGCCTTCATAGACATCCTCGTCGTGGTCGAAGGTGGTCAGGACGATCACGCGGCATTCGGGGAGCTGGACGCGCAGGCGCTGGGTGGCGGTGACGCCGTCCATGACCGGCATGCGCAGGTCCATCAGCACCACGTGCGGGCGGAACTGGGCAGCCAGGCGCAGGGCCTCTTCGCCGTTGGCAGCCTGACCGACCAGCTCGAAATCCGGCTGGACGGAGAGGAGGGTGTGGAGGGCCTGGCGGAAAAGTTCCTGGTCATCTACCAGGAGGATGCGAATGGGGGAAGGGCTCATGCGGGTACCTCGATCTCTAGTTCAAATCCCTGGCCGCGCGCGCTGGTCACTTTGACCTGCCCGTTGAGCAGGTGGACGCGTTCGCGGATGCCCATCAGCCCGAAGCCGCCCTCCTGCTCGCCCTCGCAGCCGGCGCCGTCGTCGCGGACGGAGAGGGTGATCTGGCCGGGGGTCTGGAAGTCCAGGCTCACCCAGGCATGCGCTGCGCGCGAGTGCTTGCGCACGTTGTTGAGGGCTTCCTGAGCGGTGCGGTAGAGGGTCAGCTCGGTCTGGGGGGTGACGCCGCGCGGCGTACCCGCCACCTGGAAATGGGGTTCGATGCCGGCCGGGCGGAGGGCCTCCACCAGGTGGGTGATCTTTTCGGGCAGGGGCAGGCCGTCATCCGGGCCGGTGCGCAGTTCAGAGACGGATTTGCGCACGTCCACCAGTGCTTCCTGGGCCTGGCGCTGGGCCAAGGCGAGTGTCTCGCGGGCCTGCCTGGGATTGGACTGCATGACCGCCTGGGCAGCCTGGACCTGGATGTAGATGGTGGTGAGGTAGTGGCCGAGGCCGTCGTGGATCTCGCGTGCCAGGCGGTTGCGTTCCTTGGTGAGGGTCAGTTCCTCCACCTGCACGGCATATTCGCGCAGGCGGCGGTTGGCGCTTTCCAGTTCGGTGAGCAACTGCTCCACTTCCACGCGGGCCTTTTCCTCGTTGACGGCCATCTGGGTGAAGAAGATGATGAAGATCTGCCCGGCCAGGAAGCCCGGCAGGGCGTCGCCGATGCCCGCCCAGAGGGTGCCCAGGCCGGTGGCGAAGATGAAAACAAGGGTGATGGCAAAATTGACGGCATACATCCAGCGGGTGGGCAGCAGCATGACCGAGTGACCAACCAGGGGGAGGAGGATGAGGGCGTTGAAGGAGGCGCCATGGCCGAGGAAGACGATCAGCCCGCCGAGGAAGGTTTGGAGGCTGAAATAGGCCAGAAAGAGGGAGAGTTCCTCGTGGCGGATGCAGTAGGAATAGCCGTAGATGCCGAGCAATATGTAGAGCGTCCCGGCCCCAACGATGAGGGTGATCTCGACCGGCGAGGCGGTGCGAAAGTTGGCGGCGGCCGAAAAGAGCGAGACCAGCACCACCACGGCAAAGGCCAGGTCTGCGCCGCTGCCGGTGCGGATGGAGGGGCGGACGCGGTTCTGCATGCCGATATTATAGCATTATGACCCGGGGATATGACCACCCCCCTGGGACATATTCCCACGCCGGAAAAGTCATAGGGGAGATATGACCCGCTTTGTAGCCTGCCTCACTTGGGCTGCCCTGCGCGGCGGCGTACACTAGCACAGGATCACCACAAGGTGCTAACAATGAAAGAAAACCGCCAAGAAAAACCTTTGAACTCGGATCATACGGATTCCTGATTAATATATCTGATCTTATCTGTGTTCATCCGAAATGATCTGTGGTGAATACCTGCAAATGAAAGGCGACTATGAACATCCTGCTCCTCTACCCTGAATTTCCCGAGACCTTCTGGTCTTTCAAGCACGCGTTGACCTTTGTCAACCGTGAGGCAAGCAACCCGCCCCTGGGGTTGGTGACGGTGGCAGCCATGCTGCCGCGCGTATGGAACAAGCGCCTGATCGACCTGAACGTGAGCCTGCTCTCGCAGCGCGACCTGGAATGGGCCGACCTGGTGATGATCAGCGCGATGGACGTGCAGCGCCAGGCGGCGCGCCTGCTGATCGGGCGGGTGAAAGCGGCCGGGAAGACGGTCATCGCCGGCGGGCCGCTCTTCACAGCCGAGTGGGAAAGCTTCCCCGAGGTGGACTATTTTATCCTGCATGAAGGGGAGATCACTCTGCCGCGCTTCCTGGCGGATTGGGAGCAGGGCCGCGCGCAGCGCGTCTACACCACCGACCAGTACGCGGATATGCAGTCCTCGCCGATGCCGCTTTTCGAGCTTCTGGATCTGAACCGTTATGACTCGATCGGGATCCAGTTCTCGCGCGGCTGCCCATTCAACTGCGAATTCTGCAACGTGACCGCACTGCTGGGGCACCGTCCGCGCCTCAAGACAGCCGCGCAATTGGTGGCCGAGCTGGATCGGCTGTATGAGCTGGGCTGGCGGCGGAATATCTTCCTGGTGGATGATAACTTTATCGGCAACAAGAAGGTATTGAAAGAAGAGGTGCTGCCGGCGATCATCGCCTGGCGGAAAGGCAAGACCGGCTGCATGTTCATCATCGAGGCCTCGATCAACCTGGCCGACGATGAGGAACTGATGGATCTGATGAGCCAGGCGGGGTTCAATTCGGTCTTCGTGGGCATCGAGACCCCCGACGAGGGCAGCCTGGCGGAGTGCCACAAGACGCAGAACAAGGGCCGCAACCTGGTGCAGGCGGTCAAGCGCATCCAGAATCACGGGATGGTGGTGATGGGCGGGTTCATCGTCGGTTTTGACAACGATTCGCCAACCATCTTCCAGCGCCAGGTGGATTTCATCCAGGAGAGCGGGATCGTGACCGCCATGGTGGGGCTGCTGCAGGCGCCTAACGGGACGCAGTTATACGAACGGATGAAGAAGGAAGACCGGCTGCTGGCCGAGATGTCCGGCGACAATGCCGACGGCAGCACGAACATCATCCCGCGCATGGACCCGAACCTGCTGCGGCGGGGTTACCGCTATATCCTAGCCAAGATCTATTCGCCCAGCCTGTTCTACCGGCGCGTGCGCACGCTGTTGAGGGAATTCAATCCGCGCCAGGCGCCAGTGCGGGTGGTGAAGGCGGAGATACGCGCCTTTTTGCTCTCGATCTGGAAACTGGGGCTGGTGGGCAAGACGCGCTGGGAATACTGGAAGCTGTTCTTCTGGACGCTGCTGCGCTTCCCCAGCAAGCTGCCCTTCGCAGTGACGATGACCATCTACGGGTATCATTTCTCGCAGGTGAGCGACAAGGTGCTGAACATCGGGCCGGAGGACCTGCGCCAGCCGAACGCCCCGCGTCCGGTGGGGGTGAAGGCCCGGGACGCGGCGGTGCCGGTCAGCGGGCAGTGAACACGACCTCACCACAAAGAAACAAAGACGCAAAGGAACACGAAGTTCTTAATAATAACCATTGCCCTGATACCTTTGCGTCTTGATATCTAATTATTAATCTTAAAATCTTTGTGTCGCCTTGTGCCTTTGTTACTTCGTGATTATCAGGGTCAGCGGTGGGATATAATCAGGACATGTTCCTGGATATTCTCTTTCAACTTTGGCGGCGGATGAGCGGGACCGTGCAGTGGCGGCTGCTGTGGCTGGTGAGCAGCAAGTTCATGATCTGCACCGCCGGGGTAGTGTTCGACCCCTCCGGGCGGGTGCTGCTGCAACGCCACCGCCACTGGGTGCCGGACGTGTGGGGGCTGCCGGGCGGGATCGTCCACACCGGCGAACGGCTGGAGGAGGCCTTCGCGCGCGAGGTGAAGGAAGAGACCGAGCTGGCGGTGGAGGAGGTGCGCCTGCTGCGCTTGAACAGCGGCTTCAAGCTGCGCCTGGAGGCCTATTTCACCGCGCGGGTGGGGGAAGGCGCGGCGGAGGGCATCCGCCTGCAAAAGCAGGAGGTGTTGGAGGCGCGCTTCTTTTCGTTGGAAGAATTGCCGGAGAAGCTGCTGCCGGTGCAGCGCGGGGTGATCGAGGAGGCAGGGGGAATACGATCTTGAGATTGACCACGAAACAAACGAAAATATGGGTATTGGCATATCTCCATATGAAGGTCGGAAGTTCGGCCGTTGCGGATCTATTGGAAAAAGCAGTCGAAGAGACCAGAGAATAGCACGCTTTCTATTCAAACAGGGCTAAATTTTCCTCATCCCACTTTGCCTGCTTGACCTTGCCCTTTTCGCCCAGCCAGCGCTGGATGAGGACGGCCAGCGCGCGCGGGCGGCCGGTGGTGTAATAGAGGGGCGGGACGGGGGCGCCGGTTTCGGCCAGCCAGCCGCGGGCGGCGAGCAGGCGGGCGGCCTGGCGCGCCACGGCTGGGGCAGGGTCGATGACCCGCACGCCGGGACCGGCGATCTCTTCGATCAGGGGAATGACGAAGGGGTAGTGGGTGCAGCCGAGCACGACCGTGTCGATGTTCTGCGCCAGCATGGGCTGCAGGGCATCCTCCAGGATGCGGCGGGTCTCGGGGCCGCTGGTATTGCCGGCTTCGATCTGCGCCACCAGGCCGGGGCAGGTGTCTTTCAGGATGGTCACGCCCTGGGCGAAGCGTTCGACCACCGAGGCGAAGAGGGCGCCCTGGAAGGTGGCCGGGGTGGCCAGCACGCCCACCACGCCGGTGTGGGTATGCTCAGCGGCGGGCTTGACGGCCGGTTCCATGCCGACGAAAGGCACCTCGGGAAATTCGGCGCGCAGCCAGTGCAGCGCGGCAGCCGAGGCGGCGTTGCAGGCCACGACGATCAGTTTTGCGCCTTTGCCGAGCAGGAAGTGGGTGACGGCGGCAGAGAAGCCGCGCACTTCCTCCAGCGGGCGGGGGCCGTAGGGCACGTGGGCCTGGTCGCCGAGGTAGATGACCGGCTGGGCAGGCATCTGGGCGCGGATGGCGCGCAGGACGGATAACCCGCCAACACCGGAGTCGAAGACGCCGATGGGGGGAAAGGGAAGAGAGGGGGAAAAATTAACCACGGATGAGATTTTTATTAACCGCAGATGGACACAGATGAACACTGATAAGAATTATTAATCAGGATCCTTTGTTGCTTTGTGGTGAGGCTTTTGCCGCCTGGATCAGGCCGGCGAAGAGGCCGCGCATGGCGGGATCGTCGGGCAGCCACTCGGGGTGCCACTGCACACCCAGGGCGAAGGGGTGGCCGGGCAGCTCCACGGCCTCGACCATGCCGTCTGGGGCGTAGGCCGTCGCCTGCAGGGAGGGGGAGAGCTGGTCGATGCCCTGGTGGTGGAGGCTGTTGACCTGAGCAGCCTGGCTGCCGAGCAGGCGGGAGAGCAGGCTGCCGGGTTGGGCCTGCACAGGATGGGCCAGGTATTCGCGCGGGTGGCCGGGGAACCAGTCGTGCTTGAGCGCGCCGGGTTTCTGGTCGGCGATGTCCGTGTAAAGCGTGCCGCCGAGGGCCACGTTGAAGACCTGCGTGCCGCGGCAGATGCCGAGGAAGGGCAGGCCGCTCTCGGCGGCGCGGCGGATGAGGGCAATCTCCTGCTCGTCGCGCGGTCTGTCAATGTCGTAGATCTTGGGGTTGGACAGGCCGTTGAAGAAAGCCGGATCGATATCGCCGCCGCCGGTGAAGAGCAGTCCGTCCAGGCGGGAAAGGAGTGCATCCAGCTCATCGGGCTGGTTGCCAACCGGCAAGAGGAGGGGCAGTCCGCCGGCGCGGCGGACGGCGCGCAGGTAGGCTTCGTTGGCGCCGACGTAGGGTAAGGGCGTCTGGGTGGGAATGCGTCCGGTGGTGACGCCGATGACAGGGGCAGAAGACATGCGGGAACCTCTAAGGTTTAGAATACTCCGGTGAGTATAGCATAAAAATGCTTTCCTTGATCGCCGGGTGGGGTAACAGCGTTCCAATACAGGGCAATTGCACTGAAATAGAATTGGGTTAAAAGAGATGTAAGGGCGACCCTTTGTTAAAGCGGGATAGTCCAAAAGACCGCCGCGGGTCGCCCTTACCGATCAGGGAAGGAGCCCCCTTGTTTTATTAACAGCCAAGCCTCGCGATGCGGAAAAGTCCGCTTCGCGAGGCCTGCAACCTGTTGGAACAGGGAGGATTACGAGAACTTCTGCTTGAGGCGGGCGCTCTTGCCGGTGCGGCCGCGCAGGAAGAACATGCGCGCGCGGCGCACGACGTTGTGGCGTTCGACGACCACTTTGTCGATGCGAGGCGAGCGGGTGAGGAAAGTGCGCTCGACGCCGATGCCGTTGGTCGCCACACGGCGGACGGTGAAGGTCGAGTTGTTGCCGTTGTTGTGGGTGAAGAGCACGGTGCCGCGGAATTCCTGAATGCGCTCGCGGTTGCCTTCCTTGATCTTGACGTGCACGGAAACCGTATCACCCGGGCGGAGTTCCGGGATATTGGGATTGACAGGGGCCTGAATTGCTTCTAATTGGTCGGACATAATATCACCTTCGCGTTTTTCAAAAAAATTCAACCGCCTTAACGGCGCGAGGCTGGATTATAACACGCCTTTCCCGACTCGGCAAGGTGATATTTACGGGTGTTTTTCCGGCGAAGCCGAAAACACCCTGTAAGAGCTAATGTGCGGCCAGGCTCAGGCCGATGACCACAACGTAGAGCACGCCGGCGGCGATCAGCGGCCAGTAGGTTTGCAGCCAGGTAGGCTGCAGGCCGGGGCGCTGGGGGATGAAGGGGAGGACAGGGGCCTTTTGATAGCGCAGAATGGCCAGGGTCAGCAGGACAGCGGCCACTATGCCCACCCCGGCAGCGATCCAGCCCAGGAAGGGGAAGCCGTGGCCGGTATTGAGGGCGTAGAGGGTGTTGGCGGCGCTGGCGCCGTTCAGGCCGAAATGGATCAGGATGGTGGGCAAGATGGATTGCGTGCGCCAGGCGACCAGGCCGAGGATGAAAGCGGCCGGCAGGAGGGCGGGCAGGCCGGTCAGGCGGAAGTGGTAGAAGACGAACATCAACCCGACCACGATGACGGCGAACCAGCCGGAACGGTGGTTCTCATAGGCATCCTGGATGGCGCCGCGGAAGAGCGCCTCTTCGCACAAGGGAGGAAGAATTCCCAGGGCGATGAAAAAGAGCACCGATTCGAAGGCGTTGGAGGGCAAAGAAGAAGCCGGAACAGAAACAGACTCAAGTTGGGTCCACTGCATCATCAAACCGTCAATGATGATGCTGAAAAGAAAGATAGAGAAACCGAGCAGCAGGCTGAGCAGGGCGGTGACCGGGCGGATGGGGCGCAGGCGCAGTCCCTCTAAGAGGGGAATATGGCGGTAGCGCAGGAAGGCCAGGGTGGGCAGCAAAATGAAAAGGGCTTCGGTGAGGATGAGGCCGATGGAGAGGTTCCAGGTCTGGAGCCAGGAACCGGCGAAGATCACCACGACCATGGTGATAAGGTAAAGCAGGTTGGCATTGGGCAGGGAAAGGGTTTTCCGCATGGGAGCACTCCGTGGATCTAGATATTTAACCGCGTACCCGCAAGGGGCGCTTCGCGAGACGCCAAGCCGCCAGAAATTTTGATCTGGTCCAATTCTTAAAGGCTTTTTCTTTGCGCCTCTGCGACCTGGCGGTTCAGCTTATCGTGATTCTATTATATATCGGATTGGATCAAAGGTCAGTCCAGACCGGCTTTGACAGCGGCAGCGATCTCGGCGGTGATGCCGGGCACCTTGCCCAGCTCTTCCAGGCTGGCCTGGCGGATGGCGTCGATGGAGCCGAAGTGGGTGAGGAGGGCCTTGCGGCGGGCGGGACCGATGCCGGGGACAGCTTCCAGGCGCGAGGCCAGGCCGATCTTGGTGCGGCGCTTGCGGTGGGCGGTGATGGCGAAACGGTGGGCTTCGTCGCGGATGCGCTGGATCAGGTAGAGGCCCTGGGAATGGCGGGGGAGGAGCAGCGAATCGGCGTGGTGGGGCAGGAAGAGCTCTTCCTGCTGCTTGGCAAGCCCGACCACCGGCACAAGGTTGGTCAGGCCGTAGCGCTCCAAAACGGCCACGGCGCGGCCGAGCTGACCTTTGCCGCCGTCCACCATTAAAAGGTCGGGCAGGCGGGAGAAGGATTCATCCTGCTTGCCGCCCACCTCGGGCTGGGCTTCCTGGGCGGCCTGCCAGCGGCGGAAGCGGCGGGTGAGCACCTCCTCCATGCTGGCGAAATCATCCGGGCCTTCCACAGACTGGATGTTGAAGGTGCGGTAGTGCTTCTTGGCGGGAACGCCCTGCTCGAACACGACCATACTGCCGACCGAGGCGGTGCCCTGGGTATTGGAAATATCGTAACACTCGATGCGGTTGGGCGGCTCGCTCAACTGCAGGGCACTCTGCAGTTCGGAGAGGGCCTCGGTCTGGCGGTTGGTATCCGCCTCCCACTGGGTGCGCAGGGCGCGCAGGGTCTCGGTGGCGTTCTCGGTGGCCATCTGCACCAGCTCTTGCGGTTGGCCTTCGTGCGGGACAAACATCTCGATCTTCTGCCCGCCGCGGCGGGTGTTGAGCCACTGCTTGATGATGTTGGCCTCTTCGATCTCGTTGGGCAGCATGAGCTGGGGCGGGACGGTGGCGGCCTCGGCGTAGAACTGCTTGATGAACTCGCCGATCACTTCGCTGTTGCTGGTCTCTTCTGCGCCTTCGAGGATGAAATATTCGCGCCCAATCAGCTTGCCGCCGCGGATGAAGAAGACCTGCACGCAGGCTTCTCCGTCGGCGCGGGCCATGGCGATCACGTCCGAGTCGGTCTCCTCGCTGGAGACCACCTTTTGCTTTTCCACCACACGGTCGATGGCCTGGATCTGGTCGCGGATGGCAGCGGCCTGCTCGAAGCGCAGATTCTCAGCGGCGTTTTCCATGTCTTGCTGCAGGCGCTGGACGATCGGTCCGGTGCGGCCTTCCAGGAATTTGCACAGGTCGTCGATCATCTGGCGGTAGGTCTCCTGGTTGACCGCGCCAATGCACGGACCGGAACATAGCTTGATGTCGTAATACAGGCAGGGGCGGGGGTCCAGCCCGGTGATCTGGCGGTCGCAGGTCAGGTAGGGGAAAATGCGGCGCAGCACGTCCAGGGTCTGGTGGACAGCCCACACGCTGGTGTAGGGGCCGAAATAGCGCGCGCCGTCCTGCTGCATCAGGCGCGTGACGCTGACGCGCGGGAAAGGCTCGTTCCAATGCACTTTGATGTAGGGGTAACGTTTATCGTCTTTCAGGCGCACGTTGTAGGGCGGGCGGTGTTTCTTGATCAGGTTCATCTCGAGGATGAGGGCTTCCAGCTCGGAGCCGACCACGATCCATTCAATATCGCGGATGTGTTTGACCAACTGGCGGGTCTTGAAGTCCTGGTCGTGGCTGGAGTGGAAGTAAGAGCGCACCCGGTTGCGCAGGTTGACCGCTTTACCGACGTAGATGATATCGCCGGAGCTGTTTTTCATGATGTAACAGCCCGGTTTGAGCGGCAGGGTTTTGAGGATGCCCTGGATGTGGTCGGAAATCTCGGTCATGGGGATAATTTTATCACTAACGATTGGAACGTAACCGCCAAGAAGGTTATTTGGCTATTTCCTTGTAGGGGCGGGTCTCAGACCCGCCCCTACGAACGTGGTCGAATATTGATCGGATTTTCATGATCCAATATTCATTGACCTGGATTCCCGTCAATATATTTCCGTATCTGGTTCAAATCTTCATCACTGCGGATGATATGCTCATAATAATTGCGTTGCCAGAACCTGATTCCTGCAGAATTTTGGAATTCATTGATCTTACGTGCTGAAAATGACTTCAAAGCTCGGATTATTTCAGGAATTCCATGTTGTGGAGATACAGCGTATTCTGATTCGGAAAGAATCAGGATGCCGTGGATATGATTGGGCATCACAATAAATGCGTCCAGCGTCAGGTTACCATAATACGAGGGTAATTCATTCCATGTCTTTTCAACGATCTCTCCAAACGGGGAGACGGAATAAGCCCCATTATCTATATTACCCAATAGGCATTTTCGGCCTTGTACAACGCAAGTAATAAAATAATATCCAGCAGAACTGTAATCGTAATTCTGCAGCCGTAGAGAATGTCGATCATTCATTATGTTAGAATTCTATGTGGCCAATGAGATTCACATGATAACTATTCAGGTTTCTTCTCCGGGCAGACGATGTTGGTCGGCACCTGGCTTTCCTTCATGATGCGTTTGTATTCCTGCTCGTACACGCCGGCGACTGTCTTGCTGTAAATGATCAGCACATGGTCGTCGTTGGACTGGTCGGCGCCCTTGGTGAAGTTGAAGGAACCGGTGATGACGATCTCACCGTCGATGATGATGACCTTGTGGTGCATGGTGTATTTGTTGCCGTCGGTGTTGGCTTTGATCGGGTAGCAGTACAGCTCCACCAGCGCACCCTGTGAGGCGCCGCGGTTCTCGATCACGCCTTGCACATCTAACCCATCTCTCTTGCGCTCCAGCATGGCACGCGCCAGGTCGAGGTAGGTGTAGGTGAAGGCGTAGAAATGGATGGATTTCTTGGCGCCTTTGACCAGAGCGATCAATTTTGCCATCACGTTGTCGCGGGGGGAGAAGTAGTTCTGCACGCGGATGGTGCCGATCTTGATCTCGGAATATTGTGCGCCGACCTTGCTGCGCGCACCAAATTTGCGGGTGACGAACATCTCGTCAAACTTGGCCTGGTAATTGCCGATCAATTGCAGGTTGGTGATGCGCAGGAGGTTGTTGTTATTCCGGTAGGTGTCGTTATAGGACATGTTCCAGGAGCCGATGAAAAGCAGCTTGCGGTCGATGATGATGATCTTGTCATGCATCAGGCCGCTGGAGCGCCCGCCGTTGACGACCGGGATCCCGGCGTCCTTGAGGGCTTTCAGGCCGTTAAAAGGGATGTGATCTTCGGTGTCAGCGGCCTTGAGATCCGTGGAGCCGTTGACACCGTCCACCACCACACGCACCACCACGCCGCGATTTTCGGCGGCCACCAGGGCCTCGATCACGCTGGGCAGGTTGAGGTCGAAAGAGGCGATATCAATGGAGACCTGGGCCTTGTTGATCTCAGCCACCACGGGCCGGTCGATTCCGTTGGTGAGGATATTGGGATCGTGGGGATTGGTGAAGTAGATGGTCAGCCAGGTAAGGGGCGTATAGCTGCTGCTGACCGGCGTGGCGGTGGAAGTTGGCCCGGAACCCGTCGGGGTGTGGGTGGCGGTGGCGGGCTGGGGGGTGGAAGAGGTTGAGGTAGGGGTGGGCGTGCGGGTGGGTCGGGCGGTGCTGGTGGGTTGGGAGCCAGGGGTGGCAGTGTACAGTTCCGGCGTGCCGGTTGGACGGAAATATTCAGAACCCTCGGCGGTGGGAGCAGGCTGGAAGGGGAGGGTGTGGTATTCCCGGACGTACAGGTAGAGTGCCACCAGCGCCAGGAAGAGCAGGAAGGCCACGAAGAGCGAGAGTCCCTGCAGGCGGCGGGTGGCACGGGCGGAGGGAGACCTGGGGCGTGGAGCAGGGGGCGGGCCGGCGGGTCTGGGCATAAGATCGAGAAAATCCGGAATTACTTGAAGAGATCGAGCATCAGGTCAACCGCCTGTGGGCTGGTCAGCTGGGGAAGCTGCCCAACGATCTCCTGGCGGCGGGTGGGGTCGGCGGCGGGAATGACGCGCCCAAAGGCGCGCTGAAAGCGCTCGCCGATCTCCTTCAAGCCGCTGTCCAGTTCCTCGGGCGCCAGGTAAGCGCGGTTGCCGACCAGCTGGTTTACGGTGCGTATCACGGCCATCAGGTGGTTGGCGCGGGCGTTCGCGGCGCGCTGGCTGGCGGCGTCCTGCACGGCCTCCGGCAGGTGCGAGACGCCCCAATCCAGCAGGCGGCTGGCCTCAGGGTCTTCCAGATTGTCGGTCAGGTTTTCGGTTTCCAGGATGCGGTCGATCAGAATTTGCAGGTCCATAGTTAACATCCAATGGGGATCATTATTTAGACACGAATTTCACAAAATACTCAAGCTAAAATTCGTCCAGGTGCTTTGATTGGTGTAGAAAATGGCAAGGGAATTTATCCCGAATTTGCGTTCGTTAAGATTGTAGCACGAAAACCAACTGCTAAGATGCCAAGGTTATTAAGTGATACTGTATCTTTAGTTCATGAAATAGGGGAGAGAAGAAAAATAGCTTGATCG
>CAYRHN010000025.1:0-37482 GCA_964424115.1 uncultured Anaerolineaceae bacterium | reverse complement strand
CTTCCACCTGGCGCGCCAGCAGAACGTGTTCTTTGGTCTGCGGCATCGGACCATCGGGGGCCGCCACCACCAGGATCGCGCCGTCTACCTGCGCCGCACCGGTGATCATGTTCTTGATGTAGTCACGGTGTCCGGGCATGTCCACGTGCGCATAGTGCCGCTTTTCGGTCTGGTATTCTACATGCGCAATGTTGATCGTGATGCCGCGGGCTTTCTCTTCCGGCGCATTGTCGATCTGGTCATACGCGCGGTATTCAGCGTTGCCCAGGAACTGGCAGTACTTCGTGATGGCTGCCGTCAGGGTGGTCTTGCCGTGGTCAATGTGACCCATCGTGCCCACGTTCAGGTGGGGCTTGCTGCGATCAAACTTTTGCTTTGCCATGTCTTGATACTCCTTTATAAACAGTTGGTTTTAAATGATTGCTAATTGAGGACCCGATTGGCCACGGAGTCCGGCACAGGCGCGTAGTGATGGAATTCCATCGTGAACACGCCCCGCCCCTGCGTTGCGGAACGCAGCTCGGTGGCATACCCAAACATCTCCGCCAGGGGCACGCGCGCGCGAATGGCCTGCGCGTTGCCGGGGCGCATTTCCACGCCGAGGATCTCTGCGCGCCGGGCGTTCACCTGCCCCAATACGTCGCCCAAGTAATCTTCTGGGACGAGCACTTCCACCATCATAATCGGCTCCAGCAGGACAGATGCGCCCTTGCTCATGCCTTCCTTGAAGGCCATGCTGGAAGCCATCTTAAAGGCAATTTCGTTCGAATCCACTTCGTGGTACGAGCCGCCGGTCAGGGTGACCTTGAGGTCGGTGACCGGGTAACCACCCAACGGGCCGCTTTCGGCGGCTTCACGCATGCCTTTTTCGATCGGACCAATATATTCTTGCGGGATATCCCCGCCGGTAACCTTGTTCTCAAAGACGATCCCGCTGCCGCGCTCCAGGGGTTCCATCTGGAAGATGACGTGCCCGTAGAAACCGCGCCCGCCGGACTGCTTGACATAGCGGTAGTTGACCTCTTTGACCAGGCGGGTGATCGTCTCGCGGTAAGAAACGCGCGGCTGGCCCACGTTGGCCTGCACGCGGAATTCGCGCAGCATGCGGTCCACCAGCACGTCCAGGTGCAGCTCGCCCATCCCGCGGATGATCGTCTGGCCGGTGTTCTCGTCGGTGTGGACGCGGAAGGTGGGATCTTCCTCGGAAAGCTTGCGCAGGGCTTCACCCATCTTTTCCTGGTCGGCGGTGGTCTTGGGTTCGATCGCCACCGAGATGACCGGTTCGGGGAAGCTGATGCTCTCCAGCACAATGGGATGGTGCTGGTCGCAAAGGGTATCGCCGGTGAAGGTTTCCTTCAAACCGAGAATGGCGGCGATCTCACCTGCACGCACTTCGGTAATATCCTCGCGGCGGTCGGCGTACATGCGCAGCAGGCGCCCGATGCGCTCGCGGCGGCCCTTGCCGGGGTTGGCTACCATCGTCCCCTGCACCACCACGCCGGAATAGACGCGGAAGTAGGCCAGACGGCCAACGTAGGGGTCGGTGACGATCTTGAACACCAGTACGCTCATCGGCTCGTCGTCGCAGGCGGCGCGTTCTTCCTCGCTGCCGTTGTCCGGGTTGGTGCCGCGCACAGCGGGCACGTCCAGCGGAGAAGGCAGGTAGTCGATCACCGCATCCAGCACGATCTGCACGCCCTTGTTGCGCAGCGAACTGCCGCAGAAGACCGGGTTGGCCTTGCCTTCCAGCACGGCCTTGCGCAGGGCGGCTTTCAGCTCATCAATGGTGATCTCCTCGGCTTCGAGGAACTTAACGATCAGGTCGTCATCGAACTCAGCGATCTTTTCCACCAGCTCGGCGCGGCGTTGTTCGGCTTCTTCGCGCAGTTCTTCAGGGATGTCCACGACGCGCATTTCGCGGCCCATGTCGTCATCCCAGAAGACGGCCTGCATCTCCAGCAGATTGATCACGCCTTTGAAGGCGGCTTCACTGCCGATGGGCATCTGCATCGGGATCGGGTTGGCGCCCAGGCGCTCGCGAATGGATTCCACGGTGCCTTCATAAGAAGCTCCCATGCGGTCCATCTTGTTGGCAAAGCAAATGCGCGGCACGCCGTAGCGGTCGGCCTGGCGCCAGACGGTCTCGCTTTGGGGCTCCACCCCCTGCACGGCATCAAAGACGACCACGCCGCCGTCCAGCACGCGCAGCGAACGCTGCACCTCGGCGGTGAAATCGATATGCCCGGGGGTATCGATAATATTGATTTGGTAACCTTTCCACTCGGCGGTTACCGCAGCCGAAACGATGGTAATTCCCCGCTCCCGCTCCTGGACCATCCAGTCGGTAACGGTTGTCCCCTCATCGACGGACCCCATCCGGTAAGTTTTGCCTGTGTAGAATAAGATCCGCTCGGTTGTCGTCGTTTTACCGGCGTCAATGTGAGCAATGATCCCAATATTGCGGTATTTTTCCAGAGGGTAATCTCGTCCCATCGTTTTTTACCTGATCCAGTTCGTAGGGCAAGCCGGAGCTTGCCCTACGCGGTCTTCATGAAGATACCAAATCTTTACATTCGGTAGTGGGAGAAGGCCCGGTTGGCCTCCGCCATCTTGTGGGTCTCGTCGCGCTTGCGGACGGCGCTACCCTGGTTGGCAGCTGCATCCATCAGCTCGGCGGCGAACTTCTCAGAGAAGGACTTGCCGCTGCGGGCGCGCGAGGAGTCAATGATCCAGCGCATGGCCAGCGT
Organism: uncultured Anaerolineaceae bacterium; assembly: GCA_964424115.1. Taxonomy (GTDB): domain Bacteria; phylum Chloroflexota; class Anaerolineae; order Anaerolineales; family Anaerolineaceae; genus CAYRHN01. The sequence continues at coordinate 34,735 of CAYRHN010000025.1, read as the reverse complement.
GAAGCGGCGCAGAGGCGGGACATCCATAGGCACCTGGTAGGTGGCGCCACCGACACGGCGGGGGCGGACTTCCATCGAGGGGCCGACATTCTTGACAGCCTGGTCAAGCACTTCCATGGGGTTTTTGCCGGTCTTCTCGGCGATGATATCCATCGCGCCGTAGACGAGGGCGGTGGCGGTGCTCTTCTTGCCGCGTCCCATGATGCGGTTGATGAAGCTGCTGATAATCACACTTTGGAAACGGGCATCCGGCACAACTTCCCGTTTTTCTGGGCTAATACGTCGCATAACTTACTCCTTGAAGTCTCTACTTACTTTTTCTTCGCAGCCGTTTCGGGCTTGGGGGTCTTGGCGCCATACTTCGAGCGGCCTTGCGCCCGTTTTGCCACGCCGGTGGTATCCAGCGTACCGCGGACAATGTGATAGCGCACACCGGGCAGGTCTTTCACACGGCCGCCGCGCACGAGCACCACGGAGTGCTCCTGCAGGGAGTGGCCTTCGCCGGGGATGTAAGCGGTCACTTCGATGCCGTTGGTCAGACGAACGCGGGCGATCTTGCGCAGAGCCGAATTCGGTTTCTTGGGAGTTGCGGTGCGGACCACTGTGCAAACGCCGCGGCGCTGCGGAGCGCCGTCATCACGGCGCGTGCGGCGCTGTTTGATAGTATTCAAGGTAAATTGCAACGCAGGAGACTTGCTCTTGCTTTTCTTGGCCTGGCGACCCTTGCGGATCAATTGATTGATTGTTGGCACTGCTCTTGCCTCCAAAAGGACTGAAAAATGGTTCGAATTACGATCTTTATTACAAGGTCTTGCAAATGTTTGCTACATTTTTCAAACTGATCGGCCGCCGTTCCCGCAGCCGGGGTTTGCACTCATGGGTATGCCACCTCAGTGTGAGGGGCAACGGGGGAAGATTATATCATGAGGGGGGAGGAGCGTCAAGCAAGTCACCTGACTCAATTTTCAGCCCCTCCCCACTGGCTCTATGAGTTTACCTCTTCCAGGTCTTCGCCCAGGCCCAGCAAGCCGGTTTCCAGCTTGGGCGGGCGCATGCGCTCTTCATCTTTGCCAAAGCGGATCACATCCTTGCCGTCGGTCACCGCTTCCACCGCCAGGCCCAGGCTTTGCAGCTCTTTGACCAGCACGCGGAAGGAGGCCGGCAGGCCGGGTTCTTCGATCGGTTCGCCCTTGACGATAGCTTCGTAAGTGTTGACACGCCCCTGGACATCGTCCGATTTGACGGTCAGCATTTCCTGCAGGGTGTGCGAGGCGCCGTAGGCTTCCAGGGCCCACACTTCCATTTCGCCAAAGCGCTGGCCGCCGAACTGGGCCTTGCCGCCCAGCGGCTGCTGGGTGACCAGGCTGTAGGGGCCGGTGGAGCGGGCGTGCACTTTGTCTTCTACCAGGTGGTGCAGCTTGAGCATGGTCATCACGCCCACCGTGACCGGCTGGTCGTAGGGCATGCCGCTCTTCCCGTCGCGCAGGAGCTGCTTGCCAATGACAGGCAGGGGCAGGCCGGACTCTTCGGTGAAGGCTTCGGCGCGGGTGCGGAGTTGATCCTCGGCCACGCCAGACAGGTCCACCTCGTGCTGCTCCAGCCACAGGCGCAAACAGGTGTTGATGGCCTTCTCGCCGCGCTCTTCGCTGCCGGGGAGGTGCTTGCCGTGCTCATCGCCAAAGTCCAGAATATCTTCGGGGGTGATTCCCTTTTCCTTCAACCAGGCTTCCAGGGTCATGCGGCGGGTTTCCAGGTGGTCGTAGGCCAGGCGTGAGACGTCGTAGCCCTGCTCGCCGAGCAGCTGCTCCAGGTAGAGCAGGCGCACTTCGTCTTCGTCCTGGATGGTCTGCGGGTCATATTCGCCCTGCTTGATCCACTCCCAGGCGCGGGCGGCCATATCCTGCCAGGCCTTGTCCATCAGCCAGGCACGGGCCAGCTCGGCCTCGATCTCGGCCTCGGTGGCGCCGTCGAAAACGGGCGTCACGGCGCGGAAGCCCAGGCGGTGGGCAGCCCAACCCAGGTGGGTTTCCAGCACCTGGCCGATGTTCATACGGCCGGGGACGCCCAGCGGGTTGAGGATGATATCCACGGGGGTGCCGTCTTCCAGGAAGGGCATATCCTCGGCCGGAACAACGCGTGAAACCACGCCCTTGTTCCCGTGGCGGCCGGCCATCTTATCGCCGGCGGTGAGCTTGCGGCGCTGCGCCACAGAGACACGCACCATCATGTCCACACCGGCCGAGAGATCTACATTGTCTTCGCGGGTGAAGACCTTTACGTCCACCACCTTGCCGCGCTCGCCGTGGGGCATGCGCAGAGAGGTATCCTTCACGTCGCGGGATTTTTCGCCGAAGATGGCGCGCAGCAGGCGCTCTTCGGGGGTCAGTTCTTTTTCACCTTTGGGGGTGATCTTGCCTACCAGGATATCGTTGGGGCCGACTTCGGCGCCAATGCGGATGATGCCGTGTTCGTCCAGGTCCTTGATGGCGTCCTCGCCCACGTTGGGGATATCGCGGGTGATCTCTTCCGGGCCCAGCTTGGTATCGCGGGCTTCCACTTCATACTTCTCGATATGCACCGAGGTGAAGCGGTCGTCCTGCACCAGGTTCTCGGAAATAAGGATGGCGTCCTCAAAGTTTCCGCCTTCCCAGGAGACGAAGGCCACGGTCACGTTCTGGCCGAGGGCCAGCTGGCCGTTGGAGGTGGAGGAGGAGTCGGCGATGATCGTGCCGCGGTGGACGCGCTGGCCTTTTTGCACAGCGGGGCGCTGGTCGATGCAGGTGGACTGGTTGGAGCGGTGGTACTTGCGCAGGTGATATTCATGCACCTTGCCGTCGCTGTCGCGCACCACCACCTGCCGCCCGGTGACGGAGATGACATCCCCATCCTGCTGGGCGGTGATGACCTGCCCGGAATCCTGGGCGGCGAAGGCTTCCATGCCGGTGGAGATCAACGGAATGTCCGGATTGACCAGCGGTACGGCCTGGGCCATCATGTTGGAGCCCATCAGGGCGCGGTTGGCGTCGTCGTGCTCCAGGAAGGGGATCAGCGCGGCGCTGACACCCACCACCTGGTGGGGAGCCACGTCGATGTAATTGATGCTGTCGGCCGTGGAAATAATGAAATCGGAGTGGTGGCGGGACGAAATGCGCTCCGCAGCGAATTCACCGTAGGTATTCAGTTCCGAATTGGCCTGGGCGATAACGAACTTGTCCTCGGCGTCGGCCGAGAGGTATTCCACGTCGTCCGAAACAAAGGGGGCGACGAAAATGGTGGTCTTGTTCAGTTTCTTGATGGCGGGCAGCTTGTCGGCGGTGACGCGCTCGCCCTGGGCGGCGATCACTTCGCCGGTTTCCGGGTCGGCCAGGGTCTCGCGCAGCAGGCGGCCCAGCAGGCGCGGGTCGTCCGAGCCGAGCACCTTGATCACGCGGCGGTAGGGTGTTTCAATGAAGCCGTACTCGTTGACGCGCGAGAAGGTGGCCATACGTCCGATCAGACCAATGTTCGGGCCTTCCGGGGTCTCGATCGGGCAGATGCGCCCGTAGTGCGAGTGGTGCACGTCGCGCACGTCGAAGCCGGCGCGCTCGCGGCGCAGGCCGCCGGGGCCGAGGGCCGAGAGGGTGCGCTTGTGGCGCAGTTCGGCCAGCGGGTTGGTTTGATCCATAAATTGAGAAAGCTGGCTGGAGCCGAAGAACTCGCGCAGAGCAGCCACCACCGGGCGGATGTTGACCAGCCCGACCGGGGAGATCTGATCCTGGTCGCGGATGGACATGCGCTCTTTGATGACGCGCTCCATGCGGCGCAGGCCGATGCGTAATTTGTTCTGGATCAGCTCGCCGACGGTCTTGACGCGCCGGTTGCCCAGGTGGTCGATATCGTCCTTGTCCTCGACCTCGTTGTTGATCATGATCAGGCGGCGGACAAGATAGAAGACATCCCACTTGGTGATGGTGCGGTGGGTGACCGGGATGCGGTCGGTCAGATCCAGCTTCTGGTTCAGCTTATAGCGGCCCACGCGCTCCAGGTCATAGTGGCGCTGGTCGGCCAGCTGTTCCTCGAGGAACTGGCGGGCGTTGTCCAGGGTGGCAGGGTCGCCGGGGCGCATGCGCTTGAAGAACTCGATCAGGGCAGCCTGGCCGATGGTCAACCCGCCGGAAAGGTCCCAAACGGGTTCCTGGCGCAGGGTGGAGGGGATGAACATGCGTTCCGGGTTATTGTCCACATCCTGGAACATGGCGATCAATTCTTCATCGGTGCCCTCTTTAAGCGGGGCATCCACCAGGCCGTCGTTGATGGCGGCCATGGCGCGCAGGAAGATGGTGATCGGCACAGTGCGCTTGCGGTTGAACTTGAGGATGATGTAATCGTTCTTGCGGGTCTCAAACTCCATCCAGGCGCCGCGGTCGGGGATCAGCTTGGCCATCGCCAGGCGGCGGCCAGTGGCGCGGTCCACCGGGGCGTCGAAATACACGCCGGGAGAGCGGATCAACTGCGAAACAACCACGCGCTCGGTACCGTTGATAATGAAAGTGCCCTTCTCGGTCATCTCGGGGAAATCGCCCAGGAAGATATCCTGCTTGATCGGCTCCGGGACTTCCGAGCCGGCCAGCAAGACCGAGACGTACAAGGGTGAAGAATAGGTCAGGTCGCGCTCGACGCACTCGTCGATGGAGTGCTTCGGTTCGCCAAACCAGTATTTAAGGCCCCACTGCTGCGCTTCAGGTGAGCGGCCGGGGAAGAACAATTTCATCCCCTTGTTATACGATTCGATGGGCGAGATCTCGTCAAAGAGATCGTTCAATCCCCCGTCTTTTAATCGCATAAATGATTCTAACTGGACTTCAATGAGGTCCGGCAGCTCGTTGATGACCGGAATACGCGCGTAATTCTTTATGGGAATGGATGAAGTCATTTACATCTCCTAAAGTGACCCGGGTTAACACAGACATTCCTGCTAATTAACAGCAACCGTTGATTATAACAAGCGATTGCTTGAATTGCAAGATATTTTAAGATTGGATTGGAAAATTGAGTATACCCACAAATTTTTCTACATTATAACAGAATCTATTGGGATTGCCATATTCGACATACTCAGCCGCACAGCGGCGAAGTATCTATCGGTGCCAGAATCAGATCCTTCGCCTGCGCTACGCGCGGCTCAGGATGACGGTGGGGCATTATTTCGTATTGTAATAATTGTAGATCGCCCGGGTGAGGCGGATGACCAGGTCCTCGGCCGGGTTAAAGACCAGTTGGACCGGGTGGTACATGTAAATGGTCAGCACGAAATCGCCGCCATTGGTGTAGATGATACCCGCATCGCCGATCGTGTGCACGTAGCCGTCCAGTTCGGTGATCCAGCCGTGCTTGTGTGCCACCTGCACCCCTTCCGGCACGCCGGCCTCAAAGAGCAGGCCGATCTGGTTCTGGCTGAGGTAAGAGACCATCAACTGGCACTCGGCCTGGGTGATCTCGCCAGGGAAGGCCACCGCAAAGGATCCGCCGCCGGTCTTTGAGCAACGGTAGATATCCTCCAACAGCTCGCCCATCTCCACCGGGGTGGTTTGGTTATACACATCCGGGCCGGTATTGACATCTGTGCGCTGGTTGGCCGGGGTGCTGATCAGCTTGAGCAGCGCCGCTCCGGGGGAGAAATACCCGGCCAGGAAAGTGCTTTGCAGGCCGAGCTGCTCCATATCGCTGGTCACTTCCAGCGGGCCGTAGAAGGCGTCCAACACTGCCTGCATCAGCTTGTCGGTCTCCTCATTGTTAGAGCGCACGATCATCAATTCCAATCCGTTGGCCACGTAGGCCGGGATGGGATTCTCGCTCACCCGTTTGAAGACCGAGACCATGACAGGGATCTTGATCGTGCTGGCCGCCGTGAAGGCGATCCCATCGGGCAGTTCGGTATCGCCCCGCAGGGCAAAACTGATCTCCTGCCCGGTTTGCAGGTCCTTCAAGTACAGCTCAATCGTGCCGTCGAAGCCGCTCACCTGGACGATCTGGCGCAGGAGGATCTCCAGGTTGGCAAACGCGGCGCGAGGCGGGGCCACCTCATTGAATGTGAGGCGCACCACGCGGCTGGTGTTGGACATCAGGGCGTCTTTGATGCTGATCACCGCCCGTTCAATATCCAGCGAGCGCCCCACCGTGCCGCTGGTGAAATTGGTTTCGCCGGGCTGCGGCACCGGCGCGGTGGCTGGCAGGTCGTAGCGCGCGGCGACCTCTTTGGTCAGGTAAGTGCGCAGGCGGTCTTCCGAAATATGCGCGCTGAGCGGCACTGCGGCGGGGGTGGGCAGGCGGTTCCACAGGTAATCCCAGAAGGCGTACCAGTAGGGCTGGTTGATGCGCTGCAGGTCGGCCTGGGCCAGCATGGCGTTCAGGTCGATCTCAAAACCCAATTGAGCCGGGCGCACCTGGATGACCGCATCGCCGTAGTGCAGTTCGACCGGGACGCTGTAAGCCTGGTTGATGCGGTCGGCGGCCTGTTGTTTGTCCAGCCCACCCACCGGCACGCCCGCCACCAGCAGGCCGGGCGGGAAGGTCTCGCGCAGGCGGCTGTAGCGCACCAGCTGCAGACCGGTGACCAGGATGGCCGCCAGGAAGAATCCCAGCGCCAGCAGGCGGAAGAAGAGCACCAACGCACGCGGTTTCATAGGTAGCTTAGATTTTACCACCAATATACAAGCTGATAGATGGTAGCTCATAGCTCATTGCTGATGGCTCATAGCGGATAGCTGACCATCTAAATGTGGCTTTCAGCAGCAGTCAGCGAACCGTCCGGTGCCCTTTGGCGGGCAACTTCCAGACACACAAAGGGTTCCCTTCGTGATCCTTCGTGTTCTTCGTGGCAAAATCTGGTGGGTTTCGGGGCGGCACGGAACCTGGCTGGAGGAGGTGGCATTGCAGCGCCCCTCAACCCACCCTACGCCCTTGGGTTTTGTAGGGGCGCCGCGCCACGGTGCATTAGAGGGTAACGACCGGTGCAGAGCGGCGCCCGTTACGAAAACATCCCCGACGTTTTGGTATTGTAGGGGCGCCACGCCATGATGAATCAAAATTTCATGGACGCAACAGAGTGGCGCCCGCCAGAAATATATAATCGCAGCAAGGCAAGGGAGTATCCATCCGCAGCCCGCTGTCAGCCGCAAGCTGTCCACTGGAAGCTATGATATACTTGGGGCACTTGCAAACGAAAGGAGAACGATCTTGAAAAAAGCGTTAATCACCGGAATTACCGGCCAGGACGGCTCGTACCTGGCGGAACTGCTGCTCTCTAAGGGCTACGAAGTGCACGGCATCATCCGCCGCGCCAGCACCTTTAACACCCGCCGCATCGACCACATCTACAAGGACCCCCACAACGAGAACGGCCAGCGGCTTTCTCTGCACTACGGCGACATCTCCGCCACCGAGACTTTGGTGGACATCATCTACAACATCCGCCCGGACGAGATCTATCACCTGGCGGCGCAAAGCCACGTGCGCGTCAGCTTCGACATGCCCGAATACACCGGCGATATCACCGGCCTGGGCACCATCCGCATCCTGGAAGCCGTGCGCAAAAGCGGGATCAAGACCCGCTTCTACCAGGCTTCCTCCTCCGAGATGTTCGGCGCAGCCAAACCCCCGCAGAACGAAGCTACCCCCTTCGAGCCGCGCAGTCCGTATGCCGCGGCCAAAGTTTACGCCTATTGGGTGACCCGCAACTACCGCGAGGGCTACAACCTCTTTGCCACCAACGGCATCCTCTTCAACCACGAATCCCCCCGCCGCGGCGAGACCTTCGTCACCCGCAAGATCACCCGCGCCCTGGCCGCCATCAAAGCCGGGCAACAGAGCCACCTCTACCTGGGCAACCTGGACGCCAAGCGCGACTGGGGCTATGCGCCGGAATATGTGGAGGCCATGTGGATGATCCTCCAGCAGGACAGCCCCTCCGATTATGTCATTGGCACCGGCGAATCGCACTCCGTGCGCGAATTTCTGCAGGAGACCTTCAGCTACGTCGGCCTGAATTGGGAAGATTACGTGCGCATCGATCCGCGCTACTTCCGCCCCACCGAGGTGGACTATTTGCTCGCCGATCCCTCCCGCTCCCGCGATGTGCTGGGCTGGTCGCCCAGGGTACACTTCAAGGAACTGGCGCGCATCATGGTGGACGCCGACATGGAGCTGATCGGGCTGGATTCCCCCGGCGAAGGCAAGAAGATCCTGGAGACGCGCTTCGGCGGCTGGCACCGCTGGGAACACCAGACCATTTCCATGGAACGTTGAAATTAACAACAGGAGGTTGTTTGCAAAGCGTGCAAACAACCTCCTGTAAGATGGAGGTGGGTTTGCCGCAAAGCGGCAAGCCCACCTTTTTATTTAATTACTTCTGGATGGCCGCGAACTGGGCGTCGATCTTGTTGGCCAGATCCACCGCGCTGACCTGCTTGGTGGCGCCGTCCAGCCAGAGCAGGACGACCATCTGCAGGGCCACGCCGCGGCGGGAGATGACCAGTTCCCCGCGCAGGGTCACGCCGCTGGAGTCCATGGTCAGGTCGAAGCCGATCGACTTGTCGCCGATCTTGTCCGCGCCGGTCAGGAATTCGGCCTGGCCGCCCAGACCAGAGGCAAATTGGGTCTTGGCGTTCTCAGGATTGCTCAATTCCTTGTCGAAACCGGTGATCTCATCCGCGGTCATCGGGGCCAGCACGAAGGCCACCGCCACCTGGAAGGCGTCCATGTTCTGGTTCATCGCCACCACGGTGTTGACCACATCGGCCTTGGTGAAGGCAGACATGGAAGATTCGAAGCTGGACAGGTCGAGGCCCATATTAGCGGCGTCCTCAGGGCTCAGCATATCAAAGCCTTCGGCGAAGTCGGCAGCGGTGAGGGTCACACCCTTGAAATCAGCAGCGGTATAGACCTTCTTGGGGGCTTCGGTGGGGGTTCCGCCGCAGGCCGAAAGGGCAAACGACAAAACCAGGAAAACAACTAACGTACGGTAAAGGGTCTTCATTATCTCTCTCCTAAATGGAATGATGTTCATCAGCCTGGAAGCTGATAATGACAATTATTTTTGGATCTGCTGGATCTGGTAATCGATCGCGTCGGCCAGGGTCTCAGCAGTCACCTGTTGATTGGCGCCTTCCAGGTACATATAGATGACCATGTTCAGCGCCTCGCCGCGGCGGAAGACGACCACCTCGCCGCCCATCGAAACGCCGCTGGAGGTCATCGAAAGGCCCAGCGCCAGGGAGGTATCGCCCACCGAGACGCCATCCAGCACCCAGGCCGAGGCGCCCGTGCCCATCCCCTGGGCAAAGGCATCCGCAGCAGCCTGCGGGTCGCTGATCCCTTGGTCAAAGATGGCCTGCTCGCTGGAGGTGAGCGGAGCCGCCACCACCGAGACCGTGATCTGGAAAGCGTTCGGGTCGGTGTTCAACCCCACCGAGACGGACTGCACCGGCGCATCGGTGAAGCTGCTGATCGCCGAGGCGAAGCTGCTCACATCCAGGCCCATCGCGGCGGCTTCGTCTTCTGTCAGCACCTCAAACCCGGTTGGGAGGACCCCCATAGTGAAACCCACCTGCGAATAGTCCAGGTTGCCGGCTTGCATGGTGGGCGTGGGCAGCGGTTTGGCGGTTGGGATAGGCGCCTTGGTGGGAATGGCAGTCGGCTTGGGTGCCTGGGTCGGCTTGGGTGCCTGGGTCGGCAGGGGGACGGCGGTGGCCGTGGCGGCAGGTGGGAAGATGGAATTGCGCACCGACGGAACGGCCAGCACCACCACCAGCGCGCCGACCGCCAGGACGGCGATCACCCCGGCGATGATGGCCGGGACATTGGCGCCCTTCTTGGGCGGCTGAGGCGGGTAGTAAGGAGGGTAACCGCCGTATTGCTGCGGCGGATAGGGTGGATAGCCTTGCGGCTGCTGTCCAGCGGGGGGATACCCGCCAGGCTGCTGACCGGTAGGGGGATAGCCCCCTGGCTGTGGAGGATAATTGCCTTGCGGAGGTTGGGTGTTGCTCATGATATGTCCTTTCCCAATAGACGGAACTACCCTTATTGTAACTTGAATAAGGGAGAAGGACAATATGTTTTTGGCTATTGATCCGGGTCTGCTCCAGGTATACCTGGAGCAGACCGGAACAGCGCCCATCCCCCACCCTCACACCCGCGCGGGCGGGGGGCATAGAAAATGGATCAGGTGTTCAGATCGCGGGCGAGGATGAAGTTCTCCAGACTCTTGATGGTGATATCCTTATCCTCCACCAGCAGCTTGACCACATCGCCGATCGAGACCATGCCCTTCATCTCGCCGTCGGCCACCACCGGCAGATGGCGGATGCGCTTCTCGGTCATCAGCGCCATGCACTCCTCCACCGAGTTGTCCGGACCGACAATATAGACCACGTTGGTCATCAATTCGCTGACGGGGCGTTTGACATCCACCTTGCCGGACTCGCCCAGGTGGCGGGCCAGGTCGCGCTCAGAGAAAATTCCCTGCAGCCGCTTGCCGTCCGCGGAGATCAAAGCCGCACCGATATTCTTCTCGGCCATCAGTTTGAGCGTTTCCCCCAGGGTGGCGGTCGGCGGCACGCTGAATACTTGGGCGCTTTTGGTCTTTAAGAGACGCTTGACGGTCGTCATGACTTTTTACCTCCAGAAAGAAAGTGGAAACGGATCGGACCTACACCAATCATTATAAGTTTATCTTATTTATCTACAAGTGACATTTGTCAAAATAAACCCTCTTAGAGAACCTCCCATGAATCCTCTATTTTTAGCTATAATTATCTCATCCCACGTAGAGGAGACCCATGTGAGCGATAGTCCAATCAAACGCATGACCACCGCCGCCCAACGCATTGGCGAGGCGGCCTTACAACTTCAAGCCGCATCCAAGCACGAAAAGCTGGGGCTGAACCACTGGCTGCTGACCATCCTGGAACGCCACGGCGCGATGGTGGAAGGCATGCTGCCGGGCTTCCGGCTGGACGAGACCAAAAAAGACCTGCGCGCCCGCCTGGCAAAGAACGAGATCGGCATGCCGCTGGACGAAGCCGCGGCCGTGGAACAGGCCGAGGCCTTTGCCCGCCGGCGCAGCAAGACCCAGGCCGCCGAACGCGACCTGGCCGCAGCCGTGCTGACCCTGGCCGGCTTTACCCCCGAGGCAGTTGCTGCCGGCGCACCGGCTGTTTCCACCCCCACGGCTGCCACCGATCCGGCTGCCGCCCCGGCCGAGGGCAAGATTCCACCGCCCGCCACCCCCACCCTGGATAAATTTGGCAGCGACCTGACCAAAAAGGCCCGCGAGGGCAAACTGCCGCCGCTGATCGGGCGCGAGGAAGAACTGCAACTGATGGTCGAAACGCTTTGCCGCCGCACCAAGCGCAACCCGGTGTTGATCGGTCCGGCCGGGGTGGGCAAGACCGCCATCGTGGAAGGCCTGGCTCAGCGCGTGGTGGAAGGCAAGGTGCCGGCCCTGCTGCGCAACGTGCGCATCGTGGCCCTCCAGCCCTCCAACCTGGTGGCCGGGTCGGAAATGCGCGGCGATTTCGAGAAGCGCATGCAGACGCTCATCCAGGAGGCCAGCCAGCCCGACCTGATCCTCTTCATTGACGAGATCCACTCAATGATGGGCGCGGGCGGCACGGCTGGTTCCACCGATTTCGCCAGCATCCTCAAGCCCAGCCTGGCGCGCGGCGACCTGGCCGTGATCGCTGCCACCACCGACGCCGAACACCGCCGTTTCATCGAGGAAGATGCCGCCCTGGAGCGCCGCTTCCAGCCCGTCCGCGTCCAGGAACTGACCTCCGAACAGACCTTCCAGGTGCTGGTGGGCCTGCGCGAGATGCTGGTCAGGCGCTATTCCATCCAGGCACCCGATGAAGTGCTGCGCTGGCTGATCCAGTTCGCCAACCAGTATATGCACAACCGTTTCTTTCCCGACAAGGCGGTGGATTTACTGGAGCAAAGCTATGCGCATGCCGCGGTCAGCAATAAGACCACCGTCGAGCTGGAGGATGCCCAGAACGTGGCCCAGCGCATGGTCGGCATGCCGCTCGACCTGGAAACGCGCATCACCTCCCTCCAGCGCCTGCTCAACGAGGAGAGCAACCTGACCCCTGAGCAGATCGAGACGCTTGCCAACCGCCTGCGCGTCACCCTGCGCGGCATGGATCTGCGCTCGGCGCGCCCCAACGCCACCGTGCTGCTGTGCGGCGCTGCCGCCGAACAGGTCGGCCAGCTGGCGGGCACGCTCGCTGCCGCCCTCTTCGGCGCCGAAAACCGCGTCATTTCCATCGATATGTCGCGCATCCTCCAACGCGAGGATATCAATCTGCTGGTCGGCGCGCCGCCCGGCTATGTCGGCTATGAGGATGCCCTGCCCCTCCACGGCCTGGCGCAAATGCCCTGGTGCGTGCTGGTCTTTGACGCAGTGGATGCCTGCCACCCCTCGGCGCGCGCCCTGCTGGCCCAATCCATCTCCAACGGCTTCATCCTCGACGGCCACGGCAAACCGCTCTACCTGTCCGACACGGTCATTTTGCTGACCGCCTCGGTGCATTTCGAGACCCAGCACAGCCTGGGGTTCCAGGCCGCCCAGGCCAGCCAGCCGGACGAAGAGCGCATCATCAAGGCCATTGTGGATGCGGTCGGGATGGAACTGGCCGCCCAGATCGACCTGGTGATCGCTGGAACCCGCCCGCCCTCCGAGACCACCGCGCGCTGGTTGATGCGCAACTTTCTGCCCAGCCTGGCCGCGCGCTACAAGACCCAGGGGCTGGAAGTGACCTGGGACGAGAGCCTGGTGAGCTGGATGTCCTCCAGCCAGGAGAAGGGCCTGCTGGAGCAGATCGAATGGGAGCGCTGGGCCGACCAGGACCTCAGCCCGGAACTGATCCACTACCTGCCGACTCCCGGCAGTCCAAATGTTGCGCTGTGCGTGAAAATCAGCGATAATAAGATCGTTGTTGACCGCCTGTAACCCGACGGCATTCCCCCCAACCCTTGCCAAAAGGAGACCCCCTATGGAATTCAAATCAAAAGCCCATGAAGAGATCTATAACAAAGTGGCCGGATTCATGAAAGATCTGTTCGGCGAATTTGCCCGCGCGCGCGAAGACGACACCGCCTTCGGCATTTCGGTCGGTTCCGCCTACGTTTATTCGCGCGTGTACCCCTGGGGCGAAGACGAAGCGGTGATCAACACCCGTTCGTATGTGATCACCAAATGCGAGATCACCCCCGACCTGATGGAATACCTGTTGAGCGAGAACGACACGATGCGCTTCGGGGCCTTTGGGCTGGATAAGGACAAGGACATCTTCTTTGAGCATGCCATCCTCGGCTCCACCTGCGACAAAGATGAACTGAAGGCCTCGGTGATGGCGGTCGTTTACACCGCCGATAAATACGACGACACCATCCATGAGAAATGGGGCGGTCTGCGCGCTGAAGACCGGTAAGAATATAAATCACACATCAACGCGGATGAACACAGATGGATTAAGAATCTCATCTGTGTTCATCTGTGGTTAAGCGTGTATTTCACAATTCCCGGCGGGAAGTACTTAACCCCCGCCCGTCCTATCGGGGACCTTGCCGGCTACTTCTGGGTGATCTCCGTGACCCAGGCAATGAAGTTGTCGGTGCTGTTGCCGGTGCGTTCCGCCATGGTGTGTCCCTGGCCCCAGACAGTGGTGAATTCAACATCTTCCACGCCAGGGTAAGCCTCAAGCGCCAGCGCCAGGTTCATCTCCACCGTATTGGCCGTATCGCCCTGCTGGATGCCGGTGTTGATTCGCCAGTACGGCGCCACGGCAGCGGTTTGATAGCCATCGTAATAAGCCAGCAAGTAATACATGGGGTTATACATATTCATCCGGTATTGGATACTATTGCCTAATTGATCCAGCGCCTGCAGGTCGCTTGCATAGGCATCCACATAGGCGGCATTCCAATCCGAATAAGCGGCATATTGATCCTGATTGCTGGCCAGCAAACCGGCCAGCACGGCATCAAAGTGCAGGGAATCGCTGGCGTCGTTGCCAAACACATTGTTCTCAGCCTGGCTGCGATTGAGATCGTCAAAAGCGGCCACGCTCTTGGAAGGATCCTTCTGGCTGTTGACAAACCCTGCAAGGCTGGTGACCCGGGCCGTGTTGGTTGTGGCATCATAGGCGACCCATTCTCCGTCCTTGTTCAAAGCATCGATGTATTCCTGGACGGTCTGATAGGTGGTGGAACCGTTTCCCGAAGAGGGTGCATTTCCGCCAGGCTGCGCTCCGGCGGGCGGGGTGCCCCCCTGCGGCATATTCCCCCGCATGAAACCGCCGGCCGATTCTGTATAGGGAAAGGCCGTATCCGCAAGGAAATGATTCAGAGAGGTCTCAATGGTCTTCACCAGATAATCGTAATAACTGCCGGATGTGTAAATGCCAGAGCTGGACTCTTGCAGAACAAGCGCATTCCCGTTCTCATCCTGAAGCCCGAGCTGGTTGATATATTCCGCATAGGCTTTTGCCAGGTCGTCGGACAAGAGGGCGGTGAAGGTGCCGTCAGCCCGCGTTCCCGTGGCAGCAAACTGGCCCAAATTCCACTCGTAAGCTTCGTCGGCGTAATCCAGGCTGGTGATCGGGCACCAGGCCATGGCGCCGGTGACCGCATCGCTGATGGGTTGGCCGTTGGCGTCATACATGGCCGCCCCGATAGCCTCAAGATACGGAAAATAAAGCGGACTGTCCCCCGAAGCGCCGATCACCGCCGTCTGCGCTCCGCCGCCGCTCATACCAAAGACGAACACGGAATCCGTGTTCCCAGGAAGGACATCCTGGTTATAGCGGATAAATCGTACGGCCGCTTTCAGGTCGGTCACCCCCCAGGGAGCGCCACCGGAAAAGCTCAAATTCCCGTTTGCGTCATATCCATTGTCCCGACCGCGCATTCCGGCAGCCACATAAATGAACCCGGCTTGCAAATAGCTGGAGATTTCATTATAGCTATAGGCGGTTGGAGCCTGTTGCGCCGAATATCCCGGCGTATTTACCGGGAATACCAGCGGAGCGCTCCTGGCGGTGAATCCATTGACAGCGCCTGCCTCATTGAATTCCGCGGTATAGGTTCCGTCGCCGTTGGCAGTCGCCTTCAGGTACGCGCCGGGAACATAGATTCCCAGCGTCTCATACGCGGCGGCTTGCGGAGCCGCGCAATACGGCACACCGATCTGCCAGTAGACATCGTTTTCCGCATCGTATTGCCAGGCAGAATTATTGAAAGTGAGTGCGGCGGCATAGGCATCATCTTTGGTGGTATCGACCGCGGATGTTTCTGGCGTGGAGGCAACCGTTCCCGGAGTTGCCGCTTCAACCGCAACGACTTTGGTGGCCGCTGCCGGCTGTGCCGTGGCTTCCGTTGCAGGAGCGCAACCGGAAAACAGGGACAAAACCAGCACTACGAGAAAGAACATGGTTATCGTTTTTTGTTTCATTACATACTCCTTTTTTCACTGCCGGAATTATCCCAAATACCTGTTTATAAACCATTAAGAAGAACTTCATTTCTTATATAATTTTCCCTGCCATCCGGGTTCTGCTGAGCCGGGCCACAGCGATGCAACTACGGCCTGTTCAGCAGCTCCTTCGCTTCGCTCAGGATGACGGGGAGATACTCGCCATGCTGACGCAAGCCGAAAATAGATGAACACAGATGGGATTTTATAAAATCCATCTGTGTTCATCTGGATTATCTGTGTTTATCTGTGGTGAGCTTTTATCTCACGATCATCGGCAGGAAGAACTTGATCGTGTCCGTCACGGTCATAGAGAGCGGCACCTTGGCCGAGCCCTGGATGCTATTCTGCGCCTTGTCGCTGTTGGTGGTGCGCAGCTCCAGGAAGGCGTGGTAAGTGCCTTGGACGAGCGACATGGCATTGAAATTGACCAGAATGGTTTGCTTGCCGCCGTCGGCAGGCAGCAGGCCGGTGGTGGTGTCCAACCCCGACCAGGCCACGACCGGTTCAGCCAGCAGTGAAACATCATCGAGGAAGAAGCTGCCCTGGCCGGTCGTGACGCCCTCGAACATGACCGTGTGTGAGGCGCCGTTTGCCAGCGCGGAGATGTCCACCTCCACCTGGCGGTAGGTCTGCACGCCGCAGGTGGAATCCAGCCCGTCCGTGCGCCACAGCTCGGTGCCGTCGATAGTCAGGCGCATGAAGTTGGCAGCGCCGCCCGAGCCGCAGTCATAGTTCTGCACATAGAAGCTCAGGGTGGCTGCGCCGGGCGGGATGGGCTGCATCTGGTAGACAGAAGCCGTATCGCCGGCAGAGCTGCCGCCAAACCAGACCCACCAGCTGCCGCTGCGGGCGTGGTTGGTTCCACAGGTAGTGTTGTCGCACAACGGCGTGCCAAATTGCACCGATGCCCCGGTCCAGGGGCTGGTGGTGGTACCCAGCTCGAAGCCGCCGTCGATGATCCTCTCGATCGGCGCTCCGTCCTGGACGGCATAGGCATGGAAGAGCACTCCCTGCGCGCCGGTGTTGGTGATGGTGATCAGGCGGAATCCTGTCCCACCCGGCAAAAGGTCGATCGATAAACCGGGCGGCGAGAAGACAAGGCAGGGCGCTGCCAGGCGCAGGAAGATATCCTGATTGAGAGCGCCGCCGGACGGGAGGACCACCCCGCGCAGCCACTCCGTCTTATAGCCATCCTTGCTGATGCGCAGGTCGTAGGTTCCGGCCGGCGCCGAAAAGGAATAGGCGCCGCCGGCAGTGGTGAGCGAGGAATTCACCAGCGAGGGGATGGTATCGCGCGTCCAGGCCTGCACCAAGGCGCCCTCCAGTGGGTCGCCGGGCAGGTCGCATGCCAATCCGGCAGTCACCGTACCGGTGAACTGGCCAAGATCGGCGGGCGAGACCACCTGCATCGTCACCGGGACGCTCAGTCTGCCGTAGAGCGTTTGAGTGCTGATGAGCAGGCGCGCGTAAGCGGTATCCGGGTTGGTGTAACTGGTGGCGTCAAAGGTCAATTGCAATTGAACGGAGCCGTGGGCGGGGATCGTCCCGCTGATTGGCGATTCGCTCAGCCAGGGGATATCCGTCCCACCGATCTTGTCCATCACTACCTGCATCACCTGGTTACGCTGCTCGGTAGTGGCGATGTACTTGTAATCAAAGGACAGGTAGATCGCCCGGTAACCGGCCCGCTCGATGTACGCACCCCCGGCATGCGTGCCGGTGCTGTAACGGAAGATGCGCGTGCCTTCCGCGCCCACGTCAAAGGAATCCGGGTAGGGGTCGCCGCTGATATCCAGCGAGGTAATGCCGGACATCATATCTTCTCCAACCAGGAAATCTCCGCCGTTATCCGCCACATAAGTGGATTGTAAATAGGTGGTATAGAGCACGGTGCTCTTCAGGTAATAGCCAATATCGCTGCCAGAGATCAACAGGTCGCCACCGGCGGTGAGGAAGGCCACCAGCTTCAGTTCGCTGGCCCCGCCCGAAGTGTCTGCCGGGGTACCGGCATAAAAGACCGCCGGGCGTTGGAGCAGGTCGGCGACGGTCATAGACTGGAAGGTGGTATCGCTAACCTCGGTATAGGTGTAACCGAGCGCGGTGAGGGCGGCTTCCATCGTCGCGGCTGAGGAGGCGTCCTTCGCCACCACCAGCACATCCACATCTTTGGCGCCGTTCCAGGAATTCTCGAAGATCGAATATTCCCCGGCCACGCTGCCGGTATTGTTCAGTTGCAAGTTCAAATTAGCGGTGGTGCCGTAAGGAACCGTGGCCACCACCTGGGTCGCAGCAGGCACAAGGTACGGCGCACCCAGGGCGAAATCGGCCGCGGTCAGCGCGTTGACGCCGATGGAGATGTCCTGGCTGTCGCTGGCGTATCCGGTTGTTTCAGCCGTGAAGGTATGGCTGCCCCCGGAGGCAAAGGTGAAGTACAGCCCTGCGCCATAGGGCGAACCGGCGGCGGTGAAGCTCTGAGTGGTGCGGTTGCCGCCCGAAACCTGCGCTCCGTCCAGCCCGATGCCGGTGTTGGCATCCGTCACATGCCCGCCCAGCAGGCCGCCGGATTGCAGCCCGCAAACGGGATTCCCTAACTGGATGTTATCCAGATGGATGTCGTTGCCGTAGGCGCTGGTACCCAGGATGGCCAGCTTGACCGTCTGTCCGCTGTAGGCGCTCAGGTCCACAGCATGGTCGCTCCAGCCGGCGGTGGCGGAATAGCGGGAAAACTCCGCCCCGACCGGCGTCCAATCCGTGCCGTTAAGCGAGACCTGCACCTGGATGCGGTCGTTAGAGGAGGGGAATCCGCTGTCGTGATACATCTTGAACGAAAAATACTCGCCGGTAGAGATGGGATAGTCGCCCATCACCAGGCGGGCGCTGTTGCCGGTGTTGATGGAGTAAGAGCGGTAAAGCAGCACATTGGGCAGCGAGTAGGCCGCCACGGCCGGGTGCCAGGTGCCCTGGTAGGTGCTCCAGTAATTATCCACGTCTGTCCCGGTTACCACCACGCTGCTCCAGCCCGAAGGCAAGGCCGGCGGGGTGAGGGAGTCGAGGTTATTCCCCATACCGTTGACCATCTCGTAACCGGGCGCGCCGCACGTGGCGGGGTCGACCTGCAGGTCAAAATTCACGATCCCGCCGTCGCCGACGTTGATATCCTGCTTGAGCGTGGAGTAGCCAGGGACGATGGAAGTGATCTCAAAGTGATAAATCATGTCGTGCAGCAGCTCGGTGGTGTAGCTGCCGTCGAACAGGCCGGTGTACACCTCACGGTAAAAGCCCGGGGTACTGATGGCGATCTTGGCCGGCAGCGGGTAGGTGTGCCCGGAGGCATCGCGCGCCTGGCCGCTGATGGTGACCGGCGGCAGGCTGGACAGGGCAAAATTCTGCTCCACACTGGCTCCGTCGCCCACGTACACACCAGAGACGGAAGCCGACCCATACCCGTACAGGCTTACCGCGATGGTGTAGGTGCCGGACAAGATGGGCGTGTTGTAACTGCCGTCCGCCAGGGTGGTCAAGGTGCGGTTCACAGCGCCGCCGGTAATATGCACCGAAACGCCGCTCAGCGGGGCCAGGCTGCCGGCATCCGTTACCGTGCCGTGCAGGCTGCTGCCGCTGCAGGTCACGGCGGCCTGCTGCACTGCTGCCAGGGCATCGATCTCGCCCCAGCCGGTGGCATAGTTGGGGAAGTTGGTCGGGGTGGCTGGCGAGCCGTCGTTATAGGTCATATCCGTGGCGGTCTCCTCGATCAACGATTCCGTGAGAGCATAATCGCCCACCAGGCAGGGCGCGGCCTGCCAGATCAGCGCCACCAGCCCGGCCACGTGCGGCGCAGACATGGAAGTGCCGCCCAACGTCAGGTAGGCTGTGTCGTTGGAATTGCCGGTGGAGCGGATGCTCGTCCCCGGCGCCAGCACCTGCGGCTTCATCTCAGGGAAGCCGCCACGCGGATTGATCGTATCCAGATTATCGGTTGGGCCCCAGTTGGAATGGGTGGCATACACGCCGTCAGCCTGCCCGGTGGAGCCCACCCCGGTCACGTTGCCGTAGCGCCCGGGGTTGCCGACCGTATTCAAGCCGGGCGGGGCGGAATAGCCGCAGTTGGAGGCATTCCCGACAGAGAAGACCGGGTAGATCCCGGCTGCCACCCAGGCATCCACCGCGCCGCGGTACCAGCTGTCGTAGCTGGTGTTGCAGTCGCCCCAGGAGTTGTTGACCACGTTGGGGCGTTTGGAGGTGTCGGGGTTGGCGCCGGTCAGGTCGGTGGGCGCCAGGACGAACTGGGCGCAGGTGAGCAGGGCTTGATCGGTGCAGTCACTGGTGCTGCAACCGCGGCAGGCCATCCACTTCGCGCCGGGGGCCATGCCGGTCTGGTTACTGCCGCCGTCGCTGCCCAGCATGATGCCCATGGTGTGCGAACCGTGCCCGTTCAGATCGGTGGGGACGGTGTATTCGCTGTAAGGGTCGAACCAGTTATAATTGTTGTCATAGCTGCCGCCGCCCAGGTTGCCGCGGTACTGCGCGTTGAGGGCGGTGTGGGTGTAGCGCACGCCGGTGTCGATGTTTGCCACCACCATGCCCGCCCCGGTGATACCCATCGCCCAGGCGTCGTCGGCGTTGACATGGCTGATATTCGGCTCCACGCCCTTGGCGCTGTCGTCGGCAGGGACGGAAGCAACCGGCTCGATCAGCCCCAGTTTCTTGCGCGCCTGGAGCGATTCGATCTCTTCGAAACCCTTCAGGTCGTCCACCGCCTTGCTGGAAGACCCCTCCACCAGGATGGAGTTATTGATCCAGTAACTGGTGTAGGCGATGCCGGCTGCGTCGAGGTATTTGCGCACCTCAGCCTGGCTCTTCTCGGCGTTGGCGCGCAGGGTGTCGTAAACCAACTGACCCTGGGCATCCCAATCGCCGATCCCGGCCGCCTTGCCCAGGTCGGGGGCCTGGCGGAACATGATCCAGTATGAGACCTCGCCGCCGCCTTTCAATTGCGCTTCCAGGGCGGCGTCCACGGTGGGTTGGGCCGGCGCGGAAACGGCCGCGTTGGCCTGAGCCGGCACAAAACCGGCCAGGTTCGCCAGCAAAACAAGGACGAGCAGCGCCGCCAGCGCGGCATGTTTAATATTTGAGGACATGGTTCCTCCTATGGGGAGATGGGTGGGATTTTGAATTCGAGAATGGTGCGTAATTATTATAGGAGCAACCGGGAGAAACCGTCAAGGAAAACTGAGGCACACGTATGGCGGTTTTGTGTAGAGGGAGGGTGCGGGATTTGCAGGCGCCACTCCGCTGCGTCTGTTACCCTCTGATTCACCAAGGCGTGGCGCCTCTACGGCGTGGCGATTACGATGCCGACAACAAGATAACGATCCCCTGCGCCAGGATGATCTTCAGGATCATCGCCAGCGGATAGACCAGCGCATAACCCGCGTTGGGCAATTCATTCTCCGCCTGTTCCAGCCCAAAGCTCAACACCGCCGTCTGCGTCTGCATGCCCGCCACGACCCCCAGCATCACCCCGAAGGGAATGCACATCCAGCGGTACCCCACCGCCAGGACCGCGACGGTGACCAGCGCAGTGATCAGCATGCCGCACAGAAAGACCGACAGGCCCCCACCCTGGGTGAGCGTGATAAAGAAATCATACCCGGAACGGGTGCCCACACCCGCCAGGAACATGACCAACCCAATCTGGCGCAGGGTTTGGTCGGCAGAATAGGGGATGGTGAAGACCATCGGGCCGAGCCGCCCCACTGCCCCCAACAGCAAGGCCACCAGCAGCGGCCCCCCGGCCGTGCCCAGGCGGATGACCACCCCGCCCGGCAGCGGGAAGGGGATCATCCCCACCAGGACCCCCAGAGCGATCCCCAGCGAAAAGGTCAGAATATCCACCTCGCTGGCCGCGCGGAGCGAGTCACCCAGCAAGACGCTCAGTGAATCATATTGCTCGTACGGCGCCACGACCATCAACTGGTCTCCCAGGTACAGGATCGTGTCGCCGCGCGGGGTGAACTCCACGTCGCCCCGGCGCAGGCGGGTGATCGTGGCCTGGTAACGGGTGAACAGCTCCAGCTCCGCCAGGCGCCGCCCAGCGGCATGCGCATTCGAGACGATCATGCGCCGTTTGTCGTATTTATTCAGGTCGGCGTCCAGGCGCTCGGGGGCGATCTCGCCCAGGAATTCAGCCGCGCGGTCGATCTCGCTCTGGGTTCCCACCAAATTGACCAGGTCACCGGGCTGGAAGACGGTCGAGCCGTTCGCCAGCCAGAGGTCGTCTCCGCGCCGCACCCGCCCAATGATCAGCGTCCAATCGTGGTCGCGCACCAGGGCTTGCACCCTCTCGTCCCCGCTGCGCTGAACCCGAATGGTCTGGCTGACCAGCGGTTCCAATCCCGGCACCAGGTTCCTGGCCCGGTGGGCATCCTCGGCAAAATTGACCTTCCACAAGCGGCGCAGGGCATTGGCGGTCAGGATCATCGCCATCACCCCCATCGGATAGGTAAGCGAATAGGCGATCACCGGGGCGCTTTGCGCCTGAACGGCTGCGTCGGGCGGCAGGCTGCGGTTCAGATACTCCAGCACCCCTGCCAGGGCCGGGGTGTTGGTGGTGCTGCCGGTGAACATGCCTGCCGCCTGGCCCGGATCAAACCCCAACCAGCGCGCGGCCGCCAGGGTCAACCCGGCCGCCAGCAGCAATCCGCCCAGGCCCAGCAGGTTGTAGCGCCAGCCGGTACGCAGGAAATTGGAAAAAAACAGCGTGCCGCTGCTCAAGCCGATGTTATAGACGAACAGTACCAGGCCCAGGATATAAACGATCTCAGGCAACTTCAGATCCGGGTCCAGCGCCCCAACGGCCAGGCCGGTGAACAACACCGCCGCCACGCCCATCCGCGCGCCGAGGATGCGAATACGCCCCAGCGGGTAGCCGATCCCGGCCACCAGGAACAACAGCAGCAGCGGATTGCCGCGCAGAAACGCGATCACGGTTTCCAAGGGCAGCCCCGCCTACAACTGGTTGGCGATGCAGCGCGGCGGAATGCGGTGATGTTCAGCTTCAATGATATGCTCGATCACGTCCACCGCCTCGCTCAGGCGGTCCTGGGCGTTGACAACCACGTAATCGAAAATGTCGATGCGTTTCAATTCCTCCCATGCGGTGCTGACGCGCAAGCGCAGGCTTTCCTCGGTTTCGGTGGCGCGCTCCAGCAAACGCTTATACCATTCGGCCTCGCTCCCGGGCACCAGGAAGATCAGCAGCGCGTCGGGATATACCTCGCGCATGCGGGCTGCGCCCTGCACATCCACGCGCATGACCACATCCTTGCCGCTGGCCAGCGCGCTGCGCACCTGTTCTTTGGGCACGCCCTTGTATTGGTCGTAGACCAGCGCCCATTCCAGCAATTCTCCCGCCTGGATCATGCGCTCAAATTCCGCGTGGTTGACGAAGAAATAATCCACCCCATGCACTTCGCCGGGACGCGGGGGGCGGTCGGTGGCAGTCACCACGAAAGACAAAGAACGCTGCCGCCGCTTGAGCAGCTGCAGCACGGCATCTTTTCCCACCCCCGAAGGCCCGGAGATGACCACCAGCAGCGGCTGCGGGTGGTATACATCAAAATTTATCGGGTCGACTGAATCCATAAGAACGATTATAATCGAAAACGCAAAATGTGAGACGTGAAAAGTGAGCCTATCCGATGCCTATCTACGATTATATCTGCCTGGACTGCCACAAGAAATTCGATCTGCAAATGAGCTACAGCGAATACGGCGTGAAGCCGGTCGTCTGCCCGCGCTGCGCCGGCAGTAACGTGCGCCGGCGGATCAACCGCATCCGCGTGGCACGCTCGGAGGAAAGCCGCCTGGACCGCCTGGCCGACCCCTCCGCGCTGTCCGGGCTGGACGAAGACCCGCGCGCCCTGGGGAAAATGATGCGCGAGATGGGTAAGGAATCTGGCGAGGACCTGGGCCCTGACTTCGATGAGGTGGTGGGGCGGTTGGAATCCGGGCAGGACCCGGACGGGATCGAAAACGACATGCCCGGCCTGGCCTCCTCTATGCCGGATGATGGGGATTTGGGATTTTAACCACAGACAAACGCATTGGGATATTAACCACAGATAAACACGGATAAGAGCGGATGAACACAGATAAGAATTTTAAGAATATTATTTGCTTTTATCTGTGTCCATCTGCGTTTATCTGTGGTTAAATCTTTTATGGATGGGGATTTTAAAAACCTTTACCACAGATAAACACGGATAAGAGCGGATAAACTCAGATAAGAATTTTAAGAATATTATTTGCTTTTATCTGTGTCCATCTGCGTTTATCTGTGGTTAAATCTTTTATGGATGGGGATTCAAAAACCTTTACCACAGATGAAAACAGATAAGTTTGGATAAACACAGATGTGAATTTAACAAATATTATCTGTGTTCATCAGTGTTTATCTGTGGTTAAATCTCTTATTGGCCGGCAGCGTTTTGCAGGTCCCCAAAATTGGTGATCCAGCGCAGACGGTTGAAGAAATCGGCCAGCGAGGAGGATTTGGCGCGCAGGGCGCGTACAGCCGGGCCGACCGGATCCTCTCCCCAGGCGCCCCCGCCGGGATCGTCGGCGTAAGCGCCGTAAAAGGCAAAATAAGCCTGGTTCAGGCGGCGGATCAGATAGCCGTTATCCCAAAAGACGCGCCGGCGCGTTTCCATATACGCCTCGGCCTCGTCCACCTTGCCCTCCGCCAGCAGGCGGTCCACCTCCACGCGCGTAATGCGCATTTCCTTGCGGAAGACAAAACCCTGCGGTTCGGGCGTTGGCTGGGGGGTAGGCTGCGGGGTGGTTTGCGGTGTGGGCGTCACCTGCGGGGTGGCGGTGGGGGTGGGCTCCTCGGGCGGAAGGTAATCGGGATAATAACGCGCCAGCACCACCCGGGCGATCTCCTTACCGGCCAGGTTGGCCACCGTCTCGTTGGCGGTACGCATCTGCCCGGTGCCGAAATAGCTCCAGCCGAAGGGGCTGAGGGTCAGGTAATTGTGCACCCACTCGTGGGCAATGGTCTGCGCCAGGTAGGTCAGGTCGCTGGTCTCGTACACCATCGGCGGATAGACCCCCACCCCGCCGATGTTGGTGATCATGGTGGAGACGTTCATCACCTTGGCCACCCCATCCTCGATCGCCACGATCTGCTCCAGGGTCAGGTCGCCGTCCAGCGGGATGGTGGCGAGCGTCTCGATGCGGTCGCGGGGCGAGATGATCAGCATCATCGGCAGCGGGGTGACGCGGTAGATGAGGGGTGGGATAGACTGCCCGCCCAGGGTCAATCCCAGCCCGGCCAGGGCCTGGTTGGTCTGCTGCTGCAGGATGGCCTCGGCCAGGGGGGCTTCCTTGTCGCGCCGTTCCAGGAAGGGTTTCTCCAGCGCGGTGATATCCGCCACGCGGGCGGCCTTGTCGGTCAGGTTGGGGTCGGCGTAGATGCGCTCCAGCTCGTTCTCATAGGCATTGATCAGCTGGATCGTCTTCATATAATCCAGCACGAGCGCCACCTGATCCTGGTCGCGCATGTAGCGCGGGGCATCCAGCGCACCCATGCTCAGCTTGAGCATCTGCGCGTCCACCGTCCAGTTGACGAAGTCGAATTCTTTCGCGCGGGTGTAGCCGCGCGCGCGCCCAAGCGGATCCAGCTCGGTGATGGAATAGGTGAGGGCAAAAAGGACTACGACCAGCGCCAGCAGGCGCTTGAAGATCCACCAGGCGTGATCCAGCCAGAGCCAAAAGCGTTGCATAAGTCAAGATTGTATCACAGGTGGATTGGAAACACCTTAACGCAGGCGCAGGTTGGGTTGAGCGGATGGGGATTGCCGCGTCGGGCTGGCGCCCTCCTCGCGCGGTGCGCACCCCTGGCGCAATGACGCGAACTGTGAAACCCAACGCTCTCTTTGTTGGGTTTCGGGCGGATATCCAACAGGAAATGATCCCCGCGTTGCCTGCCCTCAACTCGACCTGCGGCTGATCGCAACCCTGGGTTAAGGTTCGCTTTATTGCCGCGGCGCGCCGGGATACTGGCTGATATCGTTGGCGGCGGAATAGGGCGGTTGGGGCGGATAATAGACCGGCGGCACGCTCAAATTGACCATCTTTTGCAGCAGGGAGATGATCTCGCCCAGCGCCAGGCAGCTCGTCCCGCCAATAAATGCGCCCACCCAGATGCCGACCGCTGCTCCCCAGCTATATGAAGAGGTGTACGCATAATAGTAGGATGAAGAACCGGTTGATCCGACCACGATCCCTGCGATGAAGCCCAGGATGTACAGGATATAGCCGATCACTTTCATCATGGTGCCGATGCTGTTGCTGCCGCTGACCGTTTTGCTGTTTTGATAGTACATTGTATTCCTCCATGATTGGTATAAAAAAATATTCTATAGGAGCGGCGGGCTTCTGTCAACCAATATCGCCGATTCCTTCACACTCACTTCACATTCATCGATTAAGATTATCCAGGTTGAAAAAAATACCCTTAATGGTATGATTGACCCAGATTTTCGAATGATAATGGAAAGGTATTACCCATGAAGCGTTTCCTTACCGTCCTTCTTGTCCTGGCCGTCCTGGTGGGCGGCTTTATCGTGATCCGCCGCCTGACCGCCGATAACACCGCCGGCGCCGCCCAGTACACCACCGAAGCGGTGGCGCGCGGCGACCTGCAGGCCGTGGTGGGCGCCACCGGCAGTGTGCGTTCCAACCAGACCGCCGTGCTCACCTGGCAGACTACCGGCAAGGTGCAGAGCGTGAACGTCCAGGCCGGCGAGCTGGTGACCGCCGACCAGGTGCTGGCCGAGCTGGATAAGACCAGCCTGCCCCAGTCGCTGATCCTGGCCGAGTCCGACCTGGTCAGCGCGCGAAAGGCCCTGGACGACCTGCTCAACTCCGACACTCCCTCCGCCCAGGCCTACCTGGCGGTGATCCAGGCCCAAAAGGTGCTGGACGACGCCAAAGAGACCCGCGCCGACAAGAATCGCTCCCGCGCCAGCGAGGCCAACCTGGAAGCCGCCCGCGCCACGCTGACCCTGGCTGAGGATAAAGTGAAACGCATGCAGGACGCCTATGACGAGGTGAAGGACCGCCCCGAGGACGACACCCGCCGCGCCGTGGCCGCCAGCAACCTGGCGGACGCCAAGGCCGCCCGCGACCGGGCCCTTTCCAACCTGAACTGGATGCTCGGCGCGCCTGACGCGCAGGAGATCCAGGAGGCCGACGCGCAGGTGACCCTGGCCGAGGCCAAATTGAAGGACGCCCAGCGCAACTGGGAGCGCCTGAAGGACGGCGCGCCCGCCGACGACATCGCTGCCGCCCAGGCGCGCATCACCGCCATCGAGGCCGGGATGAAGGCCTCCGCCATCCGCGCCCCCTTCGCCGGAACCATCACCGAGCTGAACGTGATGCCCGGCGACCAGGCCGCTCCCGGCTCGGCTGCCTTCCGCCTGGACGATCTCTCGCGCCTGCTGGTGGACGCGCAGATGGCCGAAGTGGACATCAACCGCATCCACACCGGCATGCCGGTCAGCGTGAGCTTCGACGCCATCCCCGATAAGACCTACACGGGTACGGTGGTGGAAGTCGGCACGGTCGGCACCAACGTGGCCGGCGTGGTCAACTTCGTCGTCACCGTGGAACTGCAAGACCCCGACGCCAGCGTGCTGCCCGGCATGACCGCCGCGGTCAATATCCAGGTGGAAGAGGTCAAGAACGTGATCATGGTGCCCAACCGGGCCGTGCGCCTGCGCAACGGCGCGCGGGTGGTCTATATCTTAAAGAACAACGTGCCCACCCCGATGGAGATCACCATCGGCGTTTCTTCCGATACATACAGCCAGGTGCTGAGCGGCGACATCCAGGTGGACGACCTGGTGGTGCTCAACCCGCCGACCACCCTCACTTCGATGAGCGGGGGTTCCTTCTCGATGGGGAGGTAAGCATGTCGGATGTGGTTATTCAGGCCAAGAACCTGACCAAGATCTATCCCATGGGCCACGTGGAAGTGAAAGCCCTGGCGGGGGTCTCCTTTGAGATCCAGCGCGGGGAGATCCTGGCCATCATGGGGCCTTCCGGCTCCGGCAAATCGACCCTGATGAACATCCTCGGCTGCCTGGACCGCCCCACCTCCGGTGAATACATCCTGGACGGCTCGCCGGTGGCCAAGCTGAATGACGACCAGCTGGCGGTCATCCGCAACCATAAGGTGGGCTTCGTTTTCCAGAGTTTCAACCTGCTGCCGCGCCAGACTGCGCTGGCCAACGTGGAACTGCCGCTGCGCTATTCCGGCGTCCGCAAAGGCCGCACCGAACGCGCCCGCCAGGCGCTGGAGACGGTCGGCCTGGCCGACCGGGTGACCCACCGCCCCACCGAGCTTTCCGGCGGGCAGCAACAGCGCGTGGCCATCGCCCGCGCCCTGGTCAACGATCCCGCCATCCTGATGGCCGACGAACCGACCGGCAACCTGGATTCCAAGTCCGGCAAAGAGATCCTTGAGCTGATCCTGCGCCTGAACCAGGAACAGGGCGTGACCGTGATCGTGGTCACCCACGACCCCAAGGTAGCCGAGCGCACCCAGCGCATCATCCGCCTGCGCGACGGTCTGATCGACGAGGAGGCAGCATGAACTTCGGACAAGCCATTATCGAAGCCTGGCAATCCCTGAGCGGCAACAAGCTGCGCTCCGGGTTGACCATCCTGGGCATCGTGATCGGCGTGGGCGCGGTGATCGCCATGCTGGCGGTCGGCCAGGGCGCCCAGGACGCCATCACCGGCTCGATCAGCGGGATCGGCTCCAACCTGCTCTTCGTCTTCTCCGGCAACATGACCGAAACGGTGCGCAACTCGCAGCCGCTGACCGTGCATGACGCGGAGGCGATGGCCGACCCCTTCCAATGCCCCTCGGTGGCAGCCGTGGCGCCGGTGCTGCAAGCCCGCCTGAACGTCACCTTCGGCAAGGAACAGATCAACGTCCAGGTGCAGGGCGTGACCCCCTCCTACAGCCAGGTGCGCAACTGGAAGGTGATCGAAGGCGAATTCATCACCGAAGAGGAAGACCTGGGGCGCGCCTCGGTGGCCATCCTCGGCCAGGACGCCGCTGAATCGCTGCTGGGACGGCGCGACGGCGTGGTGGGCGAGACCATCCGCATCGAAGGCCAGTCCTTCCGCGTGATCGGCCTGCTGGAATCCAAGGGCGGCACGTCCTTCGGTTCGCAGGACAACGTGGTGATGATCCCCTTCAGCACCGCCCAGGCGCGCCTGATCCGCCGCTCGCGCGAGCGGGTAGATGTGGTCTACGTGCAGGCGGTCAGCGCCGATTCGGTCGCCGCCGCCTCGCAGGAGATCGCCGACCTGCTGCGCACGCGCCACCGCACTGCCCTGGGCGCAGACGACTTCACCGTCTTCACCCAACAGGACTTTGTCTCCACTGCCCAAACCATCACCGGCGTGCTGACCATCTTCCTGGGCGGTGTGGCGGGCATCTCGCTGCTGGTGGGCGGGATCGGCATCATGAATATCATGCTGGTCTCGGTCACCGAACGCACGCGCGAGATCGGCCTGCGCAAAGCGCTCGGCGCGCGGCGCAAGGATATCATGATCCAGTTCCTGACCGAGTCCTCCATGCTCAGCCTGATGGGCGGGCTGATCGGCATCGCCCTGGGCTGGGGCATCGCCACGGTGGTGGGGCGCATCGCCGCCGCCGCCAACACGCCCTTCTACCCCACGGTGGGGCTGGGCGCGGTCCTGCTGGCGACCATCTTCTCCACCGCAGTGGGGCTTTTCTTCGGCATCTACCCGGCCAACCGCGCCGCCGGCTTGCAGCCGGTAGAGGCGCTGAGGTACGAATAAGGAAAGCGGGTGTTCTTACCCCCCTTCGGAGGGGTAGGAACACCCTTTTTTATCTATGGATTGCCGGTAAATAGACTACGCGTAGCATTTGCCAGATCTGTCCGCCGGTTATATCGTTCCCATTTCCAATGTAGAGCGAACCGTTGAATCCCACCGCGGCTTTGTCTAAATAATCGGCATTTATGGAATTGCTATCGCCCCACCCTCCCTGAATGACCGGGGCCCTGGATCCAGTTCCATCTATCCGCCACACTTCAGCACCGGTAATATAATTGCTGAATACAATATAAAGGGCGTTTTCGAACCCATACAGCCCATAGGGACGCGCGTTCTTGGAGTTGCCAAATCCATCGGTCGTAATGGAAGTGAATGTTGTCCCATTCGTAGAGCTCCAGATTTGCCCGCCGGTCGTGACATTGCGCAATCCGACGTAGAGATCTCCATGGTACTCAGCCATCGCACTGACCACGGTATTTTGCGCAGATCCCAATCCGTCCGTAAAGACCGGATCCCAGGTGGTACCGTTATTCGTGCGCCAAAGTTCCGCTTTGCTGCCGCTTCCGCCAACCACACGGCCTATGCCAATATACAGGTAGCCGCCGTACGGTTCCATCACGATCGAATCCCAACTTGCGCCTGCGGAAAATCCATCCAGATTGGCTTGCGTCCAACTATCGGCGTTGCCGGTTGGGCTGCGCCAAATCTCAACCCCTGAAACCAGGTTGCCAGTCGCCACATACAGCGTGCCGGAGTAAACTCCAAAAGCCGAGAAGGTCACGTTGTTGGCATCCCCCAGGCCGGCTTCCGCAACTCGTTCCCGGGTGGTGCCGTTCGTCCTCCAGATCTCTGCGCCTGTGTCCAGGTATGTGCCGATGTACAGATTGCTCCCAAACAACTTCATATCGTAAATGACCGTGGTTGTGAACGGCGTGCCGGGGGTAAACTGGGTCCAATCCAAACCGTCATCCGTGCGCCAGACCTGCGCACCGGATTCGTTCCAGGTCGCCGCATACATTTGACCATTGAAGACTTCCAGTGCGCCGATCATATTATTGTCGGCAGTGCCAAAACCGCTGGAATTGCTCTGCTGCCAGCCGGGAACGACGATCGACTTAGGACTGGACAGGCTTTCCGCGGCCGGTCCATTGGCAAATGTCGGCCATTGACCCACCAGCACAAGGGCCGCAAGCACAAGAAATGCTGAACCCAACCATAGTTGCTTTTTCATTCTATTCCTCCTCCAGATCCAAAGCGTTCTAAGAAATCCACGCTCTGCAGGTTCGACCACAAGATCAGTGCCAGCCCACCCGCCCCAGCCGGACATTAAAACGCGAAGTGAACATAATTCACCTCCTGGAATTTCAACAAGGGCTCATCGTGCAGTGAAGCGCAGTGTTCAATTTAATGCGTAAATGATGATGTAAACAATATAGCACGGTCGGGACAAAAAAAGAAGCTATCCCCCAACCTGGCAAGTTGGGCCAATACGAAATTGTTGGGCGGCGGTGCCACGCAAGATAGGCATCAGCCCGCCATTCAAATGACAGGCTCATCCCCCAGGAAGATTCCCCTATGGGTAAGGGATGAGCCCGTCCTACAATTTATCTCAAGATCCCTGGCAGGAAGACGGGATAGACCACCGGCGGGGTGCCGGTGAACTGGCGGCAGGCCGAGAACTCGGACGTGCTGCCGTCCGGACCGGTGGCCAGGGCGGTGATGTACTCGTTGTGCGCGATCACCGGCCAGGCCAGGCTCTTGATCAGGTAAATGTCGCCGTTGGCGGCGGTGGTGACCGTGCTGGTGCCGATCAGATCCTTGCCTTCGCCATAGCCGGAACTGTCGCAGGCGCTGGAACGGTAGAAGGAGAGGGTGTAGGTCTGGCTGGCGGCGCTGTGGAAATAGACGTTGATATTGAAGACGATCCCACTGTAGCTGGCGCCGGTCAGGTCGGGGTAATTTTGCAGCCCGTTCGGGCCGCTGTCCGAGTCAAAGGCATCGATCCCGCTCGCTCCGGCCGCGCCCAGGTCGATCCCCAACCCGCCGTTGTCGTAGATCGTGTTGAAGTCCAGCCGGTTGCCGGAGGAAAAGTCGCTGCTGTTATCCTGGCCTACCTTGATCCCGATCCCGCTGTTATGGGCGACGACATTCCCGCTGACCCAATTGTTATTGGAATCCAACCCGCTGGTGTAGCGCTTGATATAAATGCCCGCTGTGCCCCCGTTGCCCAGCGGGGCGTCATAGGCATCCGTGCCTTTGCCGACCCAGTTGTTCTGGATCAGGTATTGGCTGGTATGGTTAAGTAAGATCCCGCCGCCGAGGTTGCCGCTGATCACGTTGCGTTGGCCGGGCAGCGGGCCGCCGATCGTGCCGCCGTTCAGGCAGTCCTCAATGAAGATGCCTTCGTTGGTGTTGGGCAGAGCCACATCCCCGCTGGGGCGCGTGCCGATGTAGTTGCCGGCGATCTCATTCCCTCCGCCGCTGGAATTACAGTCCACGGTAATGCCTTTCTGGCCGTTGCCGCCGATCACGTTGCGCTCGAGCGCGTCGGAGATGCCGTTGGCGTCGCTACCGATCAGGTTATCGCTGGAGGCATCCAGCTTGATGCCGTTAAAGGCATTCGGCAGGGCGGAAACCTGGTCGGAATCCAGCCCGATGAAATTACCCGCGATCCAATTACTCTCGGAATACTGTAAGTAGATACCCTCCGAGGTATTGCCGCCGATCCAGTTGGCCTCCAGCGCGTCGCTCACCCCGTCGCCGTTGGTGCCGATCACGCTGCCCGTCACGCCTTGTAAATGGACGCCGACCGTGTTTGGAATAGCAGTCGTCCCGTTCTTGTCCGTGCCAATGTGATTCCCCGCCACCAGGTTGTCCGTGGAGCTGACCAGGTAGATACCCGGCTTGTCATTGCCGGAGATCACGTTGCCCTCCAGCGCATCGCTGACACCGTCGCCGTTGGTGCCGATCACCTGGTCGTCGGCCACATAAACATAGATGCCGAAGCCGCCATTGGGGCGCTCGGAGGTAGCGAGTGCGTTCACGCCGATGTAATTGCCCGCAATGGTGTTCCCATTCGCGCCGGAGCGGATCGAGATGCCGTCTGCCTCGTTGCCGGAGATCCAGTTGCGTTCCTTGTCGTCCAGCGCGCCGTCCCCGTCGGTGCCGATGATGTTATTGCTGCCGTACATAATGTAGATGCCGTATTCGTTCGCGTCCGCCGCGTCGGCCTGGGTCAGGCCGACTAGGCAGCCGGAGACCATGTTGTAATCCCCGGTGATGTAGATACCGGCCTCGGCATCCATGCTGCTGCTGGCGTTGGAAATGATCACCATTTGCTCGCCCACTGCGCTGCCGTCCGCGTCATCCACCCCGATCATGTTTAGATTGCCTTCCACCAGGATGCCGTAGTTGAAGTCGCGGATGGTCAATCCCTGCACGGTGCTGCTGTCGCCGGCCAGCTGCAGGCCGATGGAAGTGGTGGTTGTGGGTACGCCGCTGCCGTCCAGGGTGACCTGCAGGGCGCCGTCCAGGGCGATGGTATTGCCGAAGGTGGTGGAGAAGGGCGGCAGGTTGGTGTTCGGCGAGATGGTCATTGCCCCGCTGAAAACGATCTGGTTGGGGCCGCTGAGGTAGTTGGCGGTCTGGATGGCTGCGCGCAGGGTGCACTGCTCGCCGGAGGTGACCGAATCTGCGTCGCAGATGCCGTCGGTGACCGCCGCATCCCCGCCGTCGGCGTTGGTGTTCACCGTGAGGGTGGCGCCTTTACCGTCCGCGGCCGCGGTGGGGAGCGGGAAGGCCAGCAGCATCCAAACTAATACCAGGCGAAGCGCAGTTCGTAGAATATGCATATTTTCCTCCTCTTGCTGTCCTGTTCAATTGTGGGAAGAACGATGATAGGAATAATATAACATATTCGTCCATAAAGTAAACGAATAATTTTCCGAGAATCGTCCTTTCTCTGACCGGGTGATTGGCCGGAGATTATCTCCGGCCAATCTCACAGGATGCGCATCCACGGCCGGCGGCCGGGAGGATTGTCGGGATCGGGCAGCATCACCTCGGGGATGTGGCGCAGCCACAGCCCGGCGGCCAGCGCGCGGGGTTGGAGCGCCAGCCCCCGGGCGGTGAAGTAAGCGCACAGGCGCAGCACGTCCCGCTCGAAGATCTCGAAGGCGTTGCGGTTGACCGTCGGCAAGACCACCTGGGGAAAGTCGATCAATACCGGCGCGCCTTCCCAGTACAGCACATTGTAGGCCGACAGGTCGCCGTGAACGTACCCGCGGGCCAGCATACCTTCCAGGTCCTGCACCAGGCGCGCGAAGAGCGGCTCAGCCTCGCCGGGCTGCAGGTCCACCTCGTGGAGCGTCGGCGCGGGCAGGGTCTCGTCGCCCAGGTAGTCCATCAGGATGGCGTTGGGCGCCATCTCGTAAGGCCGGGGCACATCCACCCCTGCCTCGTACAGGGCTTGCAGCGCGGTATATTCATAGGCGATCCACGACTGGTGACGCACCTTCTCGCCAAAATTGGTGCGGTTGAACACGGCGTGTAACATGTGGGTGTCTTGCACCTCGCGGCCGTCTTCGTCCAGCTCGATGCGCCCCTCGCGGTACTGCGCGTCGTTGCGCAGGTTGCGCAGCATGCGCGGGCGGTAGACCTTGACCGCCACCAGCGGCGTGCTTTCTGCCATGCGTTCGCCGGAGCGGCACAGGTAGACCGAGGCTTCCTTGCCCGCCTTGATCTTGCGCAGCACATCGCTGATCCAGCGCTCCTCGTAGAATGGGCCCAGCGAATCCATCAACCAGCCCTGCTCGAAGCGGGCAGCCTGGTAGGTGAACTGGAAGCTGCGCCGCGTGTCATCCTGCTGCTCCAGGAAATGCTGGTTGCGCGAGGAAAGATGCTTGACCGGGCGGCGGCGCTCGCGGCCTTTCAAAAAGTCGTCGATGCACTCATCGAATTCCAACTCTTTCACGATTTTCGTAAGTTCAGATGATTTCATAACCTTCTTTGAAGTTCCTGGTAAACCAAACAAACAGGCACGGCTGCCTGCGGATAAAAAAACCGCAGGCCAGGCGCCTGCGGTGAGAGAGATACCGAACATCCGGCGGGAATCCGCCAGGGTTAAAGGGTGCTCCGCACAGGAGGCGCGCTGAAGAATATCGTTTGAACCGATTGGACGTTTGACATTTTCAAGGCCTCCTTTCAAATTGATGGGATTGGGAAATATCCTGCGGATTAAAGTCTACCACCGCCGTGTGGACGTGTCAAGGGGTCTTCATTCAAAGGTCGGGTAGTGTATCTTTAACACATGAAATGTTTGGCAAGGGACAAATCAAATTCAAT
>CAYRHN010000024.1:0-41625 GCA_964424115.1 uncultured Anaerolineaceae bacterium | reverse complement strand
CACCGGCGTATTGTGCTGGATCCCGGATATCGATCAATTCGCCCGCATCGTCCGCCGGCTGCTCAAGCCTGGCGGCTTCTTTTACATCTTAGACGGTCACCCTTTCCGCAATGTGCTCGGCACCCTTGAGGACGGCAAAAAGGTCGTCAACCTGGATTATTTCAACCAGAACAGCTGGGAGTACGACAGTTTCACCGACTATACCACCCAGGGTTTAGAAATTCAAACCAAGAACTTTGAATGGGATTGGCGGTTGGGCCAGGTGGTGACCGCCTTTGCCCAGGCAGGTTTGCGCATCCAGTTCCTGCACGAATATCCCCAGTATTTCTATGGCGGATATGTGCCTTACGATGTGGAAGATAACAAGGTCGAGCTATTCCCCTGCACCTTCAGCTTAAAAGCAGTGGCAGATTAGCACCCGCCAACATCCCCCTTGACATTTCCCCCGCTTCGTAGATAATTGAAAGCAGAACGACCTACACCAAAAGGCGATGACGGAGAAAAGTAGGTTGGCCGAAGCCGACAGGGACGCGCGGGCATTGATTGAGACCCGCGCCCGAGCAGACTCCAGCCGAAGTTCGCTCCCGAGCCGCCCAGGGGAACGCCCTCACCAGGGCCAGTAGTCTGGGACGCAGCGCGCAGCGTTACCATGCGCAACCAATCGCCAGGATCAGCCCGGCCGTTGGATCAAGTGGGCTGCCCTTGGGCAGCCAATCAGGGTGGTACCGCGGAGCCTCTCTCGTCCCTTGGATGGAGAGAGGCTTTATTTTTGAGGAGGTCCTATGGATGGAACCGAGATCATGAAAGAGCTGGAACAGATCCAGCAGGCTGCCCTGGCCGCGCTGGCCGGGGTGGAAGACGATGCCGGATTGCAATCCTGGCGCAGCGCCCATTTGAGCCGCAGCGCGCCGGTGATGCAGGTCTTTTCGCGATTGCCGCAATTTGCCAAAGAGCTGCGCCCGCAGGTCGGTCAGCAGGCCAACCTGGTCAAACAGGCGTTGGAAGCTGCTCTGGCAGAGAAGGCTGCTGCAGTGAAAGCGGCTGCTTTGCAGCAAGCCCTGGCCAACGAACGCCTGGATGTGACCCTGCCGGGGCGCCGCCCTGCTCCTGGACGGCTGCATCCCGCCACGCAGTCGCTGGACGAGATCTGCCGCGTGCTGGGCCTGATGGGCTTCCAGGTCTACCCTTCACCGGAAGTGGAGACGGATGAGAACAACTTCGAATTGCTCAATATTCCAAAACATCACCCTGCCCGCGACATGTGGGACACCTTCCACAACGTCACGCCAGGAGTGGTGCTGCGCACGCACACTTCTCCTGGGCAGATCCGCGCCATGCGCCAGTTCGCCCCTCAGCCGATTCGCATGATCCTGCCGGGAATGGTTTACCGCTACGAACAGACCGATGCCAGCCACGAAAGCCAGTTCAACCAGCTGGAGATCCTGGCGGTCGGACGCCATATTACTTTCGGCAATCTCAAGGCAACCATCGATGATTTTGTCCAACGCATGTTCGGGCGTGGCACGCGTACCCGCCTGCGCCCTTCTTACTTCCCTTTCACCGAGCCGAGCGCCGAGATTGATGTGGAATGTTTTCTGTGCGGCGGAAAGGGCTGTGCCGTGTGCAAGACCTCCGGTTGGCTGGAGATCGGCGGCTGCGGGATGATGCATCCCACTGTACTGCGCAACGGCGGTTATGATCCCGAGCAATTCTCCGGTTTTGCCGCCGGGCTGGGGCCGGAACGCATCGCTATGCTGCGTTACCAGATCCGCGAGATCCGCAGTTTCTGGGCCAATGATGTGAGATTCCTGGAGCAATTCTAATGAACATACCTCTTTCCTGGCTAAAAGATTATATTTCTTTGGACGGGCTTTCCATCGAAGACATTGCCCGCCTGTTGACCTCTGCCGGGTTGGAAGTGGAAAGCATCCGCATTGTGGGCCTGCCGCTGCCGGCCAGCATGCGAGAGACCTCCACACGCCACGAGTTCCGCAGCAGCGGTCTGGAGTGGGACCCGGACAAGATCATCGTCGCCGAGATCGATGAAGTGATGCCGCATCCCAATGCAGACCGTCTGACCCTCTGCCGCCTGAACGACGGGCAGAGCGAATATATTGTGTTGACCGGCGCGCCCAATCTCTACCCATACAAAGGCTCTGGGCCCCTCCCCCAGCCGTTGAAAGTGGCATATGCCCGCGAAGGCGCGCGTATCTACGACGGACACCAGCCTGGGCAGGTGCTGACCACTCTCAAGCGCACCAAGATCCGCGGCGTGGAATCCTTCTCCATGGTTTGCTCCGAGAAGGAATTGGGGATCTCCGAGGAACATGAAGGCATCATCATCCTCGATCCTGATGCGCCGGTGGGCAAGCCCCTGGCGGACGTGATCGGCGATGCCGTCTTCGAGGTGAACATTACCCCCAACATGATCCGCAACGCCAGTGTGCTGGGGGTAGCGCGCGAACTATCTGCTGCTACCGGACGTCCGCTGCGCAAACCGCAGCCGGTCTACCGCGCCGACGGCCCCGCCATCCAGGGCCGTGCCGCCATCCAGATCACCGATCCCGCTCTCAACCCGCGCTTTGTCCTTGGATTGATCAAAAATGTCGCTCCCCAACCCAGTTCCTACTGGGTACAGCGCCGCCTGCGCCTGGCCGGGATGCGCCCAATCAACACTCTGGTAGATGCCACCAATTACGTCATGCTGGAAACCGGCGAGCCGCTGCACGCTTTCGATTACGACGTGCTGGTGCGGCGCGCAGGCGGCAAGGCGCCCACCATCATCACTCGCGCTGCCCGGGCCGGAGAGAAATTGACCACCCTGGATGGTGTGGAGCATACCCTGGATGATTTCAACATCCTCGTCTGCGACACGGCCGGCCCGCTTTCACTGGCAGGTGTGATGGGCGGTCTGGAGAGCGAGGTGACCGCTGAAACGCGCAACATCCTCCTTGAAGGCGCAAGCTGGAACTACATCAATGTCCGCCGCACCACCTTCAGCCAGCGCCTGAGTTCCGAGGCAGGCTACCGTTTCGGGCGCGGGGTTCACCCTGAACTGGCCGGTTATGCTGTGCAATTAGGCCTGCAGCGCATGCAGGAATGGTCCGGTGGGCAGATCGCCCAAGGACTGGTGGATGCCTACCCGGCGCCGGCAGCCGACCCCGAACTGCAGATCGGTCCGGCGGATGTGCGCCGTCTGCTGGGGATTGAATTGAGCGCCGCAGAGATCGCGCGCCTGCTCTCCAACCTCGAGTTTTCCTGCCGGGTTGAAGGGGATCAGGTCTATGCGAAAACCCCGCCGCACCGCCTGGATATTGGCGTCAAGGCCGACCTGGTAGAAGAGATCGCGCGGATGTACGGCTATGCCAATATTCCCGCTGCGCGCATGGAAGAAGAGCTTCCCGAGGCTTACAGCGACCCGATGAGCGTCTTCCAGAACCGCCTGCGCAGCCTGCTGATGACCCTGGGCCTGCAGGAGGTGATCAACTACCGCCTGACCAACCCCGAGCGCGAGCGGCGCCTGACTCCTCCCGGCCAGCCGCCGGCCGAGGTCGAGTACCTGCGCATTCGCAATCCCCTCACTCCTGACCGGTCGGTGATGCGCCGCAGCCTGCTCTCTTCGCTGCTGGAAGTTCTGGAACACAACATCCGCCTGCGTGACCGTCTGTTAATGTTCGAAATCGGGCCGGTCTTCCTGCCGCGCGAGAATCAACCGCTTCCGGATGAGGCTCCGCGCCTGGCGATGGCGGTCAGCGGGGTGCGCCTTTCCCCCGCCTGGGATCAGCCTGCCGGCGGAATGATGGATTTCTACGACCTGAAAGGCATCCTGGAAAGCCTGCTGGACAGCCTGCATATTCCCAACTTGCGCTACGAAGCTCCCCAGGATACCTGTTACCACCCTGGCAAATCGGCGGTGGTCCTGTCTGGCGAACAGGTGCTGGGCAATTTCGGCGAACTGCACCCGCTGGTCAAAGAACGTTTTGACTTCCTGGCTGCCCCGGTGCTGGCCGCTGAGCTGGACCTGTGCGCCTTGCTGGCAGCGGTGCCGGCACGTACTGAAGCCGCTGAGGTTTCCTCCTATCCGCCAGTGCTGGAAGATATCGCCGTGATCGTGGATGAAGAAGTGCCGGCCGACCGGGTGGTCGAAGTGATCCGCCAGGGCGGCGGTAAACTGCTGACTGGCGTGCGCCTGTTCGATATTTTCCGCGGCGAACAGATTGGCGCAGGCAAGAAGAGCCTGGCTTACAGCCTGACCTACCAGGCCCTGGAGCGCACCCTGAGCGATCAGGATGCCACCCAGATCCGCCAACGCATCATCAAGCGCCTGGATCAGGTGTTGGGAGCCAAATTGAGAAGTTAAGGAACACCTCATCGACGTGCTTTGCACCTCGGAGAGATTAAATCAGCCGCGAAGGATGGATACAATCCTTCGCGGCTGTCGTCTTTCGGGAGAAAGCGCCGGTGGAACCTATTCAGCAGCCCACTCGTCAAGAGACTGCTGCAATTGGGTGAAGTAGCGCCCGACGTGCACCCCGTCCATCAGCGCATGGTGCACCTGCACCGAAAGCGGCATTTTCAGCCGCGTCCCTTCCTCAAAGATCTTGCCCCAGGTGATGCGCGGGACGGAATCGACCGGGTGCATGTGGATCGGATGGGTCAAACCGGTGAAAGAAACCCAGGGAATTGTGGAGAGGAAGAGCAGATCGTCCTGCCCCGGCTCGTCTTCCAGGGTGGGGTGCTGCTGGTAATAAGCCATGCGCTCGGCTGCGCGGGCGGCAAAGGCCGGGAAATCCGCCTGGTAGGGGATCGTGCAGAAACTGAACAGATCGCCGGCCGACATGACCGAGATGGAGGGATGGACCACCTCATGCTCCACTACCTGTTCGCCGCGGATGCGCGTGCGGAATTCAGGAATGCTATTGGCAGTCCGTGCCACCCAATACACCAGCGCCACCGTGAATGAAAGTCCTGCCGCGCGCACGGCCGGGAAGAAGACAGTCACATCCAGGTTGGCACACAGGTTGAATTGAGGATAATCAAAGGTATTGAAGACCTCAAAATGTTTCCGCCGGGGCCAAGTTTTCAGGTCGATCGTGCGCATGGATTCTCCTTTTATGTGCTAATCCAACAACATTTCTTTTGTCAAAGGCTGTAAACGCGCGCGAACCATCTCCCAATCATGCTCAATGACCGGTAAGATATCATGAGCGTTGCGGCGGTACAGTCTTTTTATTCCAAATGCCACGCCGTGTGCGCCGCTCTCAGCAGCAACAACCTCTTTCATTCCTACGCCAGCAAATGCTCCAGATAGGGGCGTTAGCAAGGCTTTCCGGTAATATTCTACCACCCTGTCAGAGTCCTCCATCCCCCCATGCGCTACCAAACCAATCCGCTTGCCAGACAAAGGGAAAGGCGCTTTCAATTCGTTAAAGGAATGCAAATATGAAAATTCCTGCAATTTTTCCAACAAGATCATCAGCTTGGCAGGTAACGGAGCATAATGAGGAACCACGACGAACCAACCGTCTGCCGCTGTCAGGCGCGCAAAAAGCTCGTTAAACGCCTTATCATAGATGCACATCCAGCTCTCAAAGCATTCTCCGCACATGATGCATGGCTGTAGGGCATAATCGATCAACGCCAGCGTCTCTACGTCAACGCCGTTGGGAGCCTGCTCATGAAGTAAATCGGCGAGCAAATGGCAGGCACGAGTTGAGGCGCTGGTGTCTTTGTTGTTTTGCACATTCGAACAAGATAAACAGATAATCTTCATTTTGGGGCTCCTGAAGGGATTATACCTTGGAAGCCTTCGATAGCGGTTCCATATCCCTATCCCCTTCAATGAAACCCACATGGTCAAAACCAGCTAATTTTCCTTTGGTTTCTTATTTGGAAAAAGCTCCGCTGCAAAAAGGCATGATGTTCGCTCATGATTAAAAATTGTATAATACAAGAACCACTCACTAGAAACTGGAGCGATAAATGAAAAAGCTGATCACCCGGATTTTCCTCCTCCTGGGCACGGTTCTCCTCCTCATTCCGGCTGTCCTGTTCGTTACTTTTACACTCGCCAACAAGACCAATGGCCAGATCCTCTCCTCCGGCAAAAAACGCAAATACTTGCTTTACGTGCCGGAAAGCTATGACCCCGCCCGGCCCACCCCACTGGTGATCAGCATCCACGGTTTTTCCGAGTGGCCGGCTCACCAACGCGACTTGAGTCATTGGAACCAGTTGGCTGACCAGTATGGATTCATCGTCGTCTATCCTTGCGGCACCGGGCTCCCGCTGCGCTGGAATATCAGCCACTTCGGTGGTGCAGGTAAAGTGGAGCAAACTCAGGAAGTGCAATTCGTCGCTGACCTGATCGACCACCTGCAAGCCCGCTACAACATTGACCCGGCGCGCATCTATGCCAACGGAATGTCCAACGGTGGGGGGATGTCCTTCCTGCTGGCTTGCCGCCTCTCCAACCGCATTGCCGCGATTGGTGGTGTGGCCGGAGCCTACCTGCCCTCGCTGAGTGAATATCCCCAGGGGCGCCCGGTTCCAACAATCCTCTTCCACGGCAACGCGGATCCGATCGTCCCCTATTTGGGCGGCCCTTCTCACCAATTCAACATCGCCTTTCCGGCCATCCCGGAATTTGCTGCGGAACTGGCAATGCATAACGGATGCGACCCTACTCCCATCACGTTGCCTGGCGGCGAGGATTTCAGCGGGATAGCCTATCGAGGGGCTTCTCCAGATGCCGAGGTGATCTTCTACACCATCAACGGCGGTGGGCATACCTGGCCGGGCGGCAAACCTCTGCCGGAATTCATCACCGGGCGCACCACCCCCAACCCAGACGCGACGACCCTCATGTGGGAATTCTTCCAGCGTCATCCCATGCCGTGAGAATAAAATTAAGAGGAAATCCTGATGAACCTGATAATGCGCCAATATAAGAACGAGGAAGATTATTGGAAATTGCGTACCTTGTTACGCGAGATAATGATCCTGAATGGTCTGCGTGAATTGAACTGGCACGTAGCGCGCCTGGACTACTGGTACTGGTTCGCCAATGCAGACCTGGAAAAGATGGATCTGACCCAAAAGGTCTTCCTCTGGGAAGACGGCCAAGGCCGGCTGGCGGCAGCTCTCAATCCTGAGGGACCTGAAACCGCCTATGCACAAATCCACCCTGCCTACCGCACTCCCGAACTGATCGAAGAGGTGATCGCGGTCGCCGAGGAACATTTGAGCGGCGTCTGCAAGGATGGCCTGCGCAACGTCTGGTATTACATCGATTCGCAGGATAATTTGAGCCAGGAGATCCTGGCGCGGCGCGGTTTTCAGCGGGTTGATTTGCCCGAACAACAAGAAATCCAGCACCGCCGCTCCCTGGACGAGCCCCTGCCGGAGGCCGCGCCCATCCCCGGCTACACCATTCGCGCGATGGGCGACGGGCTGGAGCTACTCGAACGCTGTTACGCCTCCGGGTTGGGTTTTCACGAAGATGATATCGCCGTCGCCCGCGATAACCGCGA
Organism: uncultured Anaerolineaceae bacterium; assembly: GCA_964424115.1. Taxonomy (GTDB): domain Bacteria; phylum Chloroflexota; class Anaerolineae; order Anaerolineales; family Anaerolineaceae; genus CAYRHN01. The sequence goes on along the minus strand of CAYRHN010000024.1, from coordinate 34,093 downwards.
CCACCCGGAATGGTACCATCACATCCAATCCGCGCCGCTCTACCGCCGCGATCTGGATATTGTCGCCCTGGCCGCCGACGGTTCGATCGCCTCCTTTGCCACATTCTGGTTTGACGACGTCAGTCGCACCGCCTACATTGAACCGGTTGCCACCGTTCCCGCCCACCAGAGACGCGGGCTGGGCAAGGCCGTGTTGTTTGAAGGACTGCGCCGCCTGAAGCGTATGGGCTGCAAGGTGGCCTTTGTCGGCGGCTACTCCGAAGCTGCCAACGCGCTGTACTTCTCGGTGATGGGTCCTGAACACGATATCTCCGAGCCGTGGCGCAAGCGCTTCTAAGTTCATTATTGGGGTGCCTTGCTCGTTACACAAGCCAGGCACCTCAGCATCCCCAAAAAGATGAGACACAAAGACGGGCTTTGTGTCTCATTGTTATTTCGCGACTTTATGGTTAATCTTTTCACCCTTGGGGTTTGTTATTCAGCGGAGAGGGTGGGATTCGAACCCACGGTGGTCCGTAAGGGCCACAACGGTTTTCGAGACCGCCCCGATCAACCACTCTGGCACCTCTCCAATAGCAAGCCACGATTATAACAGAGAAGGGCTTAAATTTCCATCGATTGATACAGGTCCGGGTAGTCCACCGGGGTCTTGGTATTTTCCTTGATCAACTCTTGCAGCGGATCGGCGCCCTTCGGTTCGCCGTGGACCAAGAGGATCTGGCGCAACTGGCTCTTGCTGGTCAAAGCATATTGCAGCAGGAGGTTTTGCCCGGCGTGCGCCGAAAGGCCTCCAATGGTTTCTACTTCAGCCTTGCGCACATATGGCTCACCGAAGATATTCACCTGCGTGGCGCGTTCCGCCAGCCGCCGCCCGAGCGTATCCGGGGCCTGCCAACCAACAATGGCGATCGTATTGCGCGAATCCTCTATATTATTTGCCAGGTGGTGCAAAATGCGCCCATTTTCCGCCATGCCGGAGGCAGCAATGATCACCATCGGATCCTTGCGCCCGTTCAACGATTTGGATTCCTCCACCGACTGGATGTAATGCAGCTGGTCAAAGGCCAGCGCCGGATGATGGTTGGCGCGGATGAATTGCATTGTCTCGCGGTCAAAATACTGGGGAAATTCCTGGAAAACCTGGGTGGCATTGACCGCCAAGGGGCTATCCACATACACCGGAACGCGCGGAAGCGTGCCGTCGCTCATCATTTCATTTAGAATATAAACCAGATCCTGTGTGCGTCCTACTGCAAAAGCGGGGATGATCACCTTACCTCCGCGCTGCACCGTCTTCTGGACAACATCATGGAACTCGTTATAAGACTCGCGCGGGTCGGCATGCGGTTTGTCGCCGTAGGTCGATTCCATCATCAAGTAATCCACCGCCTCAGGCAGCACCGGATCGCGCAGCAGGGGCATCTCCATGCGGCCGATATCGCCAGAGAACCAGAAGCGGAATTTGCGCCCCTTTTCCTCCACATCCAGCACCACTGCCGCTGAACCAAGAATATGCCCGGCTTCCACCAGGCGGGCGGTTACCCCGTCCACCGGCTGGAAGGGCATGTCATACTCCACTGGCAGGAACTGGTGCGCCACCATGGCTGCATCCGCCTGGGTATAGATCGGTTCAATGGGAGGTTCGCGGCGCTTGGCACGCTTTTTATTGACATATTCCGCATCCATCTCCTGGATATGTCCGGAATCGCGCAGCATGATATCCCCCAACCGGGCAGTGGCGGGAGTGGTGTAGATCTTGCCCTGGTAGCCCTGCTTGACCAGATTGGGCAGGTTGCCGCTGTGGTCAATGTGCGCATGCGAGAGGATGACCGCATCGATGCTGTCGATGGGGAACCGGAAGTTGCGGTTACGGCGGTAGGCTTCATCACGCTTGCCCTGATACATGCCGCATTCCAGCAGCAATCGTTTTCCATTAACATCCAGGACATATTGCGAACCGGTCACGGTGCGCGCAGCGCCGTTGAATGTGATTATCATTTTTCCTCCTCGTGCTTCAATATATGGACGATCTGGTCGCCAAACAACTGAAAACGGTGCGGGAGGGAATACATCACCCCGCGTAATTCATCGTGAGAAAGCGGATTGGCCGAGGCGATGGCTTCCATTGCCTCTCGCGGCAAGATCACATCCGATTCCACCCCCATCTTGCGTCCTGCTTCTTTGCGCCACTCGCGCAGAACCTCCAGCCGGTTCATGTAATCATCACTGGGCCGTGTGGAGGGCGGACGGTGAACAGGACGGGCGTTGATTCCGCGCTGCACTGCCACCAGCAGGTCGCTGCCCATGCGCTGCATCTGGCGCGGGCTGAGCACGCGCAGACCATCCAGGTCAGCCAGGCTGGCGGGCTGCGCCGCGGCAATTGCAATCAAAGACTGGTTGCCCAACACCTTAAAAGGCGGCAAATCGGCGTGCTGCGCCTGGCGGTCGCGGTAGGCGCACAATTCTTGCAGCACGGTCATCTGCTGGGGGGTCAAATCCTGGCTGCCGTGAACGCGCCAACATTGCCCGGAAACCGCATCCGGTTGGCCCGGCTCAACCAGGCTCATGCGCACAAAATCCTCCCGGGCTAATTCCCATCTTCCTGATTGCACCAACGCTTCTTTCAGGCGCTGGCGCAGAGGGATGAGATAGCGCGTATCGAGGCGGGCATAGGAGATCAGGGCCTGGGTGAGGGGGCGTTTTCCCCAATCGGCACGCTGGTAACGCTTATCCACCTCCAGGTTGAACTCTTCTTTTAGAACCGCCGCCAACCCCACCGCCGGGCGGCCTAACACGCGCGATGCCAGCATGGTATCAAAGATATTGCTCACCTCGAAGTGGAAATCCCGCTTGAGACAGATCAGGTCGTACTCGCAGGCATGAAAGATCTTTTCTACCTTGGGATCAGCAAAAATGGGCGCCAGCGGAGAAAGATCGCGCAGCGCCAGGGGATCGAGCACATAGTCCGTTTCGCGGGTGGAGAATTGGATCAGGCAAACCCGTTCACGGTAGGCAAAGAGCGAGTTGGACTCAGTATCCACTGCCAGCTGATCCACCTGCTGTAAACAACGCGCCATGGCCTCCAGGCGGTCTGGCCGGTCAACAAAGACAGGGGCAGGGATGGTTTGCGGACTCATTGGTTTTGATTATAATCCAAATTACATTCTCCTTCCTGTCAATAAAAATTGGCGGCAGTTGAACTGTCGCCAATTTTAGATATTTCGAGAAAAATGGGTTAGCGCTTGAGGGCGGACCAGCCGGCGTAACGGGCGGTATCGCCCAGTTCGGTCTCGATGCGCAAGAGCTGGTTGTATTTCGCCACGCGGTCGGAGCGGGCGGGGGCGCCGGTCTTAATCTGGCCCATGTTCAGGGCAACCGCCAGGTCGGCGATGGTCGAATCCTCGGTCTCGCCGGAGCGGTGCGAGGTGACAGCGCGCCAACCGGCGCGGTGGCAGGTTTCCACAGCTTCAATGGTCTCGGTCAGAGTGCCGATCTGGTTCAGCTTGACCAGCAGGGCGTTGGCGGCCTTTTCCTGGATGCCGCGGCGCACACGCTCCGGGTTGGTGACCAGCAGGTCATCGCCCACGATCTGGATGCGGTCGCCGATCTTCTTGGTCAGCAGTTTCCAGCTTTCCCAGTCGTCCTGGGCCAGGCCATCTTCGATGGAGACGATCGGGAACTGGCGCACCCAATCCATCCAGAATTCAACCATCTGCTCTCCGGTCAGCTTTTTGCCTTCCTTGCGCAGATTATAGGTCTTGGTTTCTTCTTCATACAGTTCCGAAGCAGCCGGGTCAAGGGCAATGGCCACATCCTCACCTGCCTTGTAGCCGGCTTTGTGGATGGCTTCCAGAATGACTTCAATGGCTTCTACATTAGCCTTCAACGCCGGGGCGTAACCGCCCTCGTCGCCCACCAGAGTGGCGTAACCGCGCGCTTTGAGCACGCTCTTCAGGTTGTGGTAGATCTCCGCGCCCCAGCGCAAGCCTTCGGCAAAGGAAGGAGCGCCAAGCGGCATGACCATGAATTCCTGCGCGTCGGTGGATTGCCAGGCTGTGTGAGCGCCGCCGTTGAGGATGTTCATCATCGGAACGGGCAGCACATGCGCATACACGCCGCCAAGATAGCGGTAGAGGGGTAGTTCAACCGAGGAGGAGGAGGCTTTGGCCAGCGCCAGGCTGACGCCCAAAATGGCATTGGCGCCCAGGCGAGATTTATTGGGCGTGCCATCCAGTTCGATCATCATCTTGTCCAGGCCGATCTGGTCGGTGGCATCCCAGCCAACCAGGGCTTCGGCGATCTCGCCGTTGACATGTTCCACGGCGGAAAGCACACCCTTGCCCATATAATGGGTCTTATCGCCATCGCGCATTTCAAGCGCTTCATGGACGCCGGTGGAGGCGCCGGATGGCACAGCGGCGCGCCCCTGGCCGCCATCCGCCAGGAAAACCTCAACCTCAACGGTCGGGTTGCCGCGCGAATCGAGGATCTGTTGTCCGGTGATCAGTTCAATTGTCGTGTCCATAGGAATTCCCTTTCGAAATTTTCAAAGATCAGGCATAGCCTGTTGATTTCAACCGTACTAGTATAATCCAAATCATCCAAACAAGGCAAATTTCTACGCGCTATTTTGGAGCCAATTCCAGTTCCTGGGCATTCACCCCAGCATTCTGGCAGGCCGCCTGCATGAAAGCCCGGAAAAGGGGATGGGGGTTGGTGGGACGGGAGAGAAATTCAGGATGGAACTGGGTACCAACCATAAACGGGTGGTTGACCAACTCGGCAATCTCCACCAGCCGTCCGTCGGGCGAAAGGCCGGAGAAACGCATCCCATTTTGTTCAAACAGCTCACGGTAGGCGTTATTGAACTCAAAGCGGTGGCGGTGGCGTTCCTGCACCACTGGCTGCGGATAGGCCTGAGCAGCAATACTGCCCGGCTGTAAATGGCATTCGTAAAGGCCCAACCGCATCGTCCCGCCCATATCGGTGATACCCTTCTGGTCCAGCATCAAGTCGATCACCGGGTGGGGTGTATTGCGGTCAAACTCGCTGGAATTGACCTCCTCGTTGCCCAACACCTGCCGTCCAAATTCAACCACCATCAACTGCATGCCGAGGCATAGCCCCAAATAGGGGCGTTTGTGTTCGCGGGCATAACGGGCCGCCTGGATCTTCCCCTCGATACCGCGCGAACCAAAACCACCCGGCACAACGATCCCGTTCACCTTTTCTAACTCCTCCCAGCCGCGGCCTTTTTCCAGGTCAGCGGAATGTACCCAGTGCAGATCCAGTTCCACGCCCAGGCTGAGGGCAGCATGTTCCAGCGCCGCCCGCACGCTGATATAGGCATCATGAAGTTCGACATATTTTCCCACCAGGGCAATGCTGACCGTGGGTTTCTGGCGTTTCACCTCGGCAATCAGGTGCTTCCAGCCGGTCCAATCTGGTTGGGTGCGCGGTTCCAACCCAAGGCGCTGCAGGATGAATCCGGCCACATCTGCGCTCTCCAGGATCATTGGCACCTCATACAGCACCGGAGTGGTTACCATTGGCACCACGGCTTTCTTTTCCACGTCGCAGAAGAGGGCGATCTTCTCGCGCAGGCTGTCATTAACCGGGTAATCTGAGCGAGCGACGATCATATCCGGCGAAATTCCAATCGAACGAAGCTCGCGCACCGAATGCTGGGTGGGCTTGGTCTTCAGTTCTTCGGTGGCGCCAATGAACGGCAGCCAGGTGACGTGCACATAAAAGGTGTTCTCGCGTCCAAGCTGGCTGCGCAACTGGCGGATGGCCTCCAGAAATGGTTGGCTTTCGATGTCGCCGACCGTGCCGCCCACTTCCACCAGGATGATCTCAGCTCCGGTGGATTTGGAAACCATGGCGATGCGCCGCTTGATCTCATCCGTGATGTGGGGAATAACCTGGATCGTACCACCCAGGTAATCGCCGCGCCGCTCCTTGCTGATCACCTCAGCATACACCTGCCCGGTGGTGACATTGCATACCCGGTTGAGGCGAATGTCAATAAAACGCTCGTAATGTCCCAGGTCCAGGTCGGTCTCTGCGCCATCATCCAAGACGAACACCTCGCCGTGTTGATAGGGACTCATGGTCCCAGGATCGACATTGATATAGGGGTCTAATTTTTGCACAGCTACCTTAAAGCCGCGCTCTTTTAATAGCCTTCCCAGCGCTGCCGCGGTAACCCCTTTGCCAACCGAGCTGACCACACCCCCGGTAAAAAAGATGTATTTTGTCGCCATGCGGTTTGACCTCCTAAATCGAGAGGGCCTCGGAGGGCTGTTTTGCCCGCCGAGACCCTCGATATCTCAATTAAGTCTCTGGGAGAGAGCTAATTGGTGCGTGATTTGTGCTCGAGCGTGCGGGAGAAGATATCTTCCTGTTCGCGGGATGTAGAGGAGCGCTGGCGGCGAGCCTTATCTTCCGGCTTGCGGGTCTTGGCGCGTTCCATGGCGGCGCGCATGGCAATTTCCATGGCGGTTGGTTCAGGTTCGGCTGCAGGAGTATCTGAAGCCTGACCTTCAGCAAAACCTTCGTCCATCTCATCCTTGCGGCGCGGTTTGCGGCGGCGTTCTCCACCGCGGTCACCACGTTCGCTGCGCTCGCTACGCTCAGGGCGGTCGCTGCGCTCATACGCGGGGGTTTCGGTGGGTTGCTCTTCCTTGACCGGTTCGGGTTGGAGGGCCTTCAAGCTCAATTTGATCTGCTTCTTGCGGCGATTCACTTCCAACACCTGCGCATCCACTTCATCGCCCTCATTGACCACATCGCCGGGGGTACGCACGTATCCGTGCGCCATCTCGCTGATGTGCACCAGGCCGGGCCGTTCTGCGCCAATTTCCACGAAGACGCCGAACTTTTCCAGGCGGACAACCTTGCCGCGCACGGTCATGCCGGGCTTGATATCTTTCCAGTCCAGGTCCAGCGGTTTGACCATGGTCAATTCCACACGGCCTTCCCGCAGTTTCTTGACCCACACTTCCACTTCCTGTCCGACCGTCATCACGTCTTCCACGCGTTTGATCGGCTGGTCGGTGGGCGAGACCATTTGCGAGATGTGGATCACGCCAAATTGCCCGCTGCCCAGGTCTAACAGGGCGCCGGCCAGGCTGATCTTGACCACCTTTCCAGTGAAATGCATTTTTTGTTTGATCTCAGTCGATTCGGTCGGAATACTTAATTCCATACAACACACTCCCAGAGTAATTTCATGCAAAAGTGGATTATACCGCGGACGAAAAGAACTGTCAAACTATTGCTGTTTTTAAGATAAAATAATGACATATGCAACCCGCAAATCAGACAGTTGTCAGGCAATTAAAGAGGAGAGAACCATGAAAAAGGAACATTTTCTGCCGCAGCCCGGGAAAAATGTCCTGGTAATTGGCGCGTCTGGCCTGGACCTTGTTGGGCGGTTGAAAAATCCAGCCGTGAGCGGCATCTCGAACCCGGCGGATGTGCAGCCTTGCTTTGGCGGGGTGGCGCGTAATATCGCTGAAAACCTGGCTCGTTTGGGACAACCGGTGAGCCTAATCAGCGCCGTGGGGCATGACTCTTTCGGCGATGAACTGCTGCGCCAGACTGCCGGGGCGGGTGTGGATGTCTCTGCCTGCCTGCAAACTACGCACGGGCACACCGGCGCCTACCTGGCCGTGGTTGATCCAAATGGGGATTTCGAGTTTGGGCTGGACGACATGGATGTGATCGCTGCGTTGACACCCGCCGTGCTGCGCGAGCGTGCTGAACTTTTTCAACAGGCCGGGTTGGTGCTGATCGACGGCAACCTGCCCCCCGCCAGCATGCGTACCGCCTTCAAACTGGCCCGCGAGGCGCGCATCCCGGTCTGTGCCGACCCGGCTTCCACCAGCCTGGCCCCACGCCTGATCCCGCACCTGGAGGAGATCTACCTGCTCTCTGCCAATGGTGCGGAAGCCAGCGTTTGCTGCCAGGCCGATTCCCCCGCTCACACCCCGGCCAGCGCCGAACTGCTGGCACGCTGCCTGATCAACCTGGGCGTGGAGATTGCCGTGATCCCGATCGCCAAGACCGGCGTGGTGTATGCCTCCGGAGAGATCAGCGGGCACACCCCTGCAATCGCCACGCAGGTCGTACATCCCACCGGCGCCGGGGATGCGTTGACTGCCACCCTGATATTTGGGCTGCTGAATGACATTCCCCTGGACGAGGCTGTGCGCCTGGGCGTTTCGGCTGCTTCACTAACCCTGCGACATCCCGGCAGCGTGCTGCCTGACCTGTCGCTTGAAAAGTTATATGACGAATTAATCTAATAGTTGCCAGTCAGAAAAGGAGAATAAAATGACCGTTCCCCCTCATTACCAGATCCATACAGAAGTTAAATCCGCTTTGCAAGCCCATAAGCCGGTGGTCGCTCTGGAATCAGCTGTGATCACTCACGGATTGCCGCGTCCCGAGAACCTGCTGCTGGCTCAGCAACTGGAACAGGAAGTACGCGCGCAGGCTGCCATCCCAGCCACTATTGCGCTCCTGCATGGAGCCGTGCATGTTGGCCTGACAGCTGATGAACTGGAGTACCTGGCCAGCGGCAAGGATCCGGCGCGCAAGATCAGCGTGCGCGATTTTGGCGTGGCAGTTGCCCGGCGTGAAAACGGCGGGACTACCGTAGCTGCCACCCTGGCCGCGGCTCACCATGCCGGGATTAAGGTCTTTGCCACTGGCGGCATCGGTGGAATACACCGCGACGCGCCCTTCGATATGTCCGCCGATCTGCCTACGCTCGGCTCCACCCCCCTGGTGGTGGTCTGTGCCGGGGCCAAAGCCATCCTCGATCTGCCGGCCACGCTGGAAACCCTGGAAACAATGGGGGTTGCAGTGGTCGGTTACCAGACTGACGAATTCCCGGCCTTTTACTCCTCGAAAAGCGGCTTAAAGTTGAGCGTGCAGGTGGATACCCCCGCCGAAGCGGCTGCAATTGCCCGCGCGCAGTGGGAGATGGGCATCTCCAGCGCAGTGCTGGTAGTACAACCCCCGCCCGCCGAGGCCGCCTTGCCGCATGAACAGGTAGACGCGGTCATCGATCAGGCCGTGCGCGAGGCTGCCGAAAAAGGCATCCGCGGTGCGGCTGTGACTCCCTTCCTGCTTGGTCGGGTCAGCGAATTGAGCGGCGGGGCCAGCCTGCGCACCAACCTGGCGTTACTGCGCAACAATGCCATCCTGGCCGCCCAGATCGCCGCACAGTTGACCGGACCTGCCCGCAACCGGACGATCTAGCCTCCGCGCAGCCTGCCCTCCTGGCGCAAGGCCAGAAAGGTCCACACTGCCCCAGCCAGGTCTCCCAGCCAGAAAAGCAAAATGAATGGCGAGGCCAACCGGGCGAAGATAAAGCCCAATAAAACAAATACCGCGGTCGTGCGCGTCACCAACGACCAGCGGAAAAAGGCGGTTAAGCCGCTGCGCCCCGCCATGACATAGAAAGTTCCCAGGATCAACACCACCATCCCCACCAGGCGAATCCACACCTCGCCGGTGGGTGGCATGGCAGCAAAGGCCAGCAGCACATTGGGAATGAAGATCAGCAGCACTCCCAACACGCACACATACCAACCAAAATAGTAGATGCTCTTGGCCGATTCGCTCATCATTTCACCTCGTCCATAAGTCTAACAGCAACCCCGTCGACCTGCAAGGAATTCGGCAGCCCTCCCATGCACCGACTTCACAATCTTGTAAGGTGAAGGCATGAGACGTTGCGCACCAGATGGGGTTAGGTTAAACTGGATAAGATTATGACCAATCAGCCCGTTATTCCGCCTGGCGGCGCAGCCCAAAACGCCGGAAGTGAAAAAACTTCCGGCGGTATCATAGAAGTTTACCGCCAGCAGGTGGAACGGCTCCAACAGATCCTGGAATCGCGCAATATCGAACTGCGCAATGCCCTCCAAGACCTGGCAAAGGAAAGGGAAGAACGCCTGGCCAGTGAGCAATCCCTGCGTGAAAGCCAGCGCCTGTTCCTGCAATCCATTCACCGTGAGGAAGGCCTCCGCCATGTTCTGAGCGTGCTGCATGAAGTGCTGCGCGTGGCAGGCAATGCAGTGGATAAGAACCTGGTGCTGGATCTGTTCCTGGAGAAACTGGTCAAACTGGTACCGTGCCAGTATGCTGCCGTGCTGCTGGTGCAGCAAAACGAGCTGGTGGAGGCCGCCGGGTGGGATGAGCAACATTCTGCCGCGCCGGAAGACGTTATTCAACTGCCACAACATATCCCGATCGAACGCTATTCACTCTATTCGCAAACCTTGTGGGAAAAGCGTCCGCTGTTGATCAGCGATCTTTCCCGCTACACTCATTTTCAACTGCCAGAAGATTTCAGCCATCTCCGTTCTTTCATCAGTGTCCCCATGCTGATTAGCGACCAGGCTATCGGACTTTTGAATGTCGGACGCAGCAACGATACCCCCTACGACGATGAGGATACCGCAGCAGTGTTCGATTTTGCATCCCTGCTGGCCCTGGCATTGAAGAATGTGCGCCTGGTGGAACAGGCGCGCCAGGCGGATCAGGAAATGCAAAACATCTTTGCTGCTGCACAGGCTGTGTTGGGCGCCCGGGATGTGCAGAATATTGTCCAGAAGCTGGATTCATCCTTTCATAAATTACTGGGCGCAGACCACAGTTCGCTCTACCTGGTCGATCATACCCACCGCAAGGTGGTTCTGCATGCCTGGGATGGCGTGGTGGGCAATGTGTTCAGCTATGACCAGTTGGATGCCGGGATCAGCGGGATTGTCTTCCGTACCGGTCAGCCGGTGCTATCGCTGGAGGCAGATGACGGCATTGAGCCGGAAGCCACCCGCCAGGGCCGCAAGGATTTCGGCACCGGGCCAGTGATCGTGGTACCGCTGCTCTTCCGCGGAGAAGTGATCGGCACCTACACCGCCGCCAACCTAGTCGGGCACCGCGATTTCACCCAGCGGGACGTTGATATTCTCATGGCGCTCAGCGCCCAGGCAGCCATCGCCATTGAGAATATTCGCCTTCTGGAACAAACGCGCAGCATCAGCACCCGTCTACAAGCCATCATTGAGACCGCAGTGATCGGTATTGCCGTGTTGGACCTGGACCAGCACATTGTGCAATGTAACCCCGCTCTGCAAACCATGTTCCAATTGCCCGCTCAGGAGATCCTTGGGCGGCGTCTGCGCGAATTCTCCCACCCCGACGACCGGACACCTGGACAGGAAAGATTCCAAGAACTGGCAGGTGGCAGCCTGGACTTCTACGAATTCGAAAACCGTTTCTTGCGCCGCGATGAAAGCATCATCTGGGGCAACCTGACAGTTTCGCTGCTGCGCAATGGCGAAGGCGAACCTGAATTTGCGGTGGCATTGATCGAAGATGTCACCATCCGCAAGCAAACCCAAGAAAAGCTCAAATACCTGAGTTTCCACGATGCGCTTACCGGCCTGTATAACCGCCTGTATTTCGAAGTAGAAGCTGAACGCCTGCAAAGCAGCCGCCTGTATCCGATCAGTATTGTGGCGGCCGATGTGGACGGCCTGAAAGGGATCAACGACTCGCACGGACATCCCGCGGGCGACCGGCTGATCCAGTGCGCAGGCGCGGTGCTGCGCAAATCCTTCCGTAGCGAAGATATTGTGGCACGCGTTGGCGGAGATGAGTTCCTGATCCTGCTACCAGAGACTGACCACGCTACCACCTTATCCATCCTGGAACGGCTCCAAAAAAATATCCAATTCAACAACCAGGAATCTGGCGGTACCCTGCTGAGCATGTCGCTCGGCTCGGCCACCGCATTACACCCCGGCAAATTAGCCCCAACCATCAGCGAAGCAGACAACAAGATGTACGCCGAAAAACGTCGCAAAAGTGCGCAGCGCGAGGATGCACGCCCCTGATTGGTCATAGTTGGTCATGTGACCCCCAGGTGCCGGAATATGTCCCGGCACCCCGCGGGGATATGTCCAACGCCGGATGATGATGCCGGGTTTTACCGGTATGATTGCACTATCCACGGTCAAACCCGCCGTGCGATATCAGGTGACCTTATTATGAATCTAAAAAAATTAATGTATTGGATCTCCCGCCCGATGGTGCTGGCTTATACCGGCACCATGTTGGACATGGATGTGAAGCGGCACGAAAGCCTGCCCAAGGGGGCAAAGATCATCGCCGCCAACCACCCCAGTACCACCGACCCCTTTTTTGTGGCCGGCATGCTGCGCCAGCAATCCTTCATCCTTATTAACAACCTGCTCTTCCAGGTGCCAGTGTTGGGCGAATACCTGCGCCGCTCCGGGCACATCCCGGTCGAGGCCGGACATGGGCAGTCAGCCATGGATGCAGCGTTGGAATACCTGCGCCAGGGCAAGACGATCATGATCTTTCCGGAGGGCGACCTGAGCCCGCGCGAGGGTGGTTTCCTTAAAGCACGCACCGGCGTGGCACGCCTGGCGTTGTTGAGCGGCGCGCCGGTCATCCCGGTTGGCATCCACCTGGAACGCGAGCGCTGCCGCATCGTCCGTTCCAATGTGCGCGGGCAAATCGCCTATGCACGCTGGTACCTGCAGGGACCCTACAACATGACCACCGGCACGCCGCTACGCTTCAACGGAAACGTGGATGACCGCGAGCATGTGCGCTGGGTGGCCGATACGGTCATGCACCAGGTCATTGAAATGGCGCATGAGAGCGAAAGCCGTATGACGCAAACCCCAGGATTGTCGGGATTGCCGGAAACCTTATAGATATAAAAAACCGAGCATCAAAAATTATCTAATAGTAGCCATAAATATCCATTCGATGGCTGCATTATTATCATCATCATGGAAAGTAAAGTACACGGCGCCCGGCTTTGCAGCAGAAAACCTGAACCATCCATATAATGGTTCGTCTGGGGCGATAAGCATTGAACTTAAAGCTGCGCCGCCCACCTCCCACGCTGGATATTTATTCCCCAGGTCATCTTTAAGATACATGTTCTTATTTGCCAAATCTGAACCTTTAATTACATATCCATAATTTTTCTCACTATTCCGTTTGAGCGTCCAGGATACATTAAAAATCATCCGTTGATCCTTCTGAATCTCGACCGATTCGACACAAAAGAATACCGAATATTCAGGATCGCGGGAAAGACCTTTAATATCGATTTTAGTGCATTTATTGATCGAATATAAACCTGGCAAGTTGTAGACTGCTATGGATGTTGGAGTGATCGTTGGAGTGGGCATTTCTACCGTGGCCATAAAGATCGAATCAATGTTCAGGTTGTTATTATCATCATGAAAAGAAAAATAAATGGCGCCCGGTTTTGCAGCAGAAAATTTAAACCAGCCAAGCACAGGCTTTTCTGTAGGCAATGGCACTGACTGCAAAGCATCACCCCCAACCGCCTGCGAAGAATATTGATTCCCTAGATTATCGGTGAGATATATTTTGGGACTTTTCATCGCCGGAATCATCATTCTTGGCGCAATCCAGGTACTAATATCCTTATTGCGTTTTAGCGTCCAGGAAACATTAACGATCATCTTGAGATCCTTTTGAATTTCGACTGAATCAACGCAAAAGAGGATCCAGGAATGTGGAATGCTGTCCTGATAAATAGTATTGTATTGTACGCAACGACCAATCGGATACACCCCGGGCAAGTTGTAAACCGGTGTGGAGGTGGGTGTAATCGTCGGGGTAACCGTCTCAGTAGGGGTCTGGGTGACCGTGGGGGTGTGAGTGATAGTAGCCGTGTGAGTAGGCGTAGGCGTCAATGTAACCGTTGATGTGGATGTGAAGGTTGGCGTTTGGGTCAATGTAGGTGTTAGGGTAAGCGTCGGAGTAGCAGTAGGCAACGGCCCGCAGGCACTGCTTAGAATTAAGAAACTGATGACTAGCAATAAAGACATTTTCTTCATGGATTGCTCCCGAGTGATGTAAATCCCGTCCGGGATTAACTATAACAAAGTTTGTAATCGATATATTGATTTTACCATCCACATGGATGGTAATTGGATGTTGACAAGCCGTTAATCCCGTGCTATACTCTATATACCATCCAATTGGATGGTATATAGATGGTAAAAGGAGTACAAATGGCAACGATCAACCTGTGCGTAGAGACCCCCAAGACGATCCAGCGTACCATCCTGGCAGTGGGAGAGATCCACTACCAGCCCCCTGCCGGCGGGCAGCCCGAGTCGCTGGATGTGGTAGGCTGGATGATGATCCGGGACGAAATCCAGCAAGTTGATTCTTTTGAACTAACAAAATAAGAAGGAGATCAGAATGACCGACACCGAAAAGATCACTATCAATATGAGTGCGGTTGACCTGGGTCAGATCGACCTGCTGGTGGACGAAGGTTTTTACTCTAACCGCAGCGATTTTATCCGCACCGCTATCCGCAACCAGATCAGCCAGCACAGCGAAGTGGTCAAGCAAAGCATCACTCGCCACGCGATGGCCGTCGGCGTGATCTCCTACAGCACTGCTGACCTGGAGAAATACCGCGCACATGGCGAGATGCTGGAAATTCGCGCAATGGGCGTGCTTGCGCTGCCAGGCGTGTCACCCGAGCTCGCCCGGGCGGTGATTAAATCCATCAACATCAAGGGCGTTTTTCGCGCCAGCGACGAGGTAAAAGCAGCCCTGGCTGACCGGATGATCAGCTGAGTGCGTGCTCGTGGTAATGCCCGATGATCTCGATCTGTAACCGCCTGGCAATGCGCTCATCCTGAAATGCTCCCGCCGGCAGGTCGGCGATGCGCTTGTAATAAGCCAGGCGCATGGCCTCAAACGCCTCCACGACCTCGGCTTCATCCAGGTGGCTGACGCTCTCCACTGCAGCGGCATTGAAGATCGTATCATCATAATCCGGGGATTGGAAATTGGGATCGCGCAGCATGATGTCCAGCGCCAGGTAACCTTCTTTCCACCAGGCAATCACGTGCGCCAACAGATCTGCCAGGCGGGCGTAACCCTGGGTGGATAAGTAAACCCTCCGCTCCTCGCGCGAGAGGCGCCGAACGCGCGCTACATAAGTGCCCCAATCTTGTTCCAGGGCGTGGAGCAACTGTTTCCGGATATCGGCAGGTTCCTTGGCCATACGCAATTACTTATGGCGCGTCAAGAGCTGATCTACGCCATTGGCAGAAAGGGTCAGGTTATCGCCATCCACCTTGAAATCCAGGATCATGTCTTCGCCGTCAATATCCGCAGGGGCAATGATCTTGATCGTGTCATCATCAACAAATTCGTATTTGGTTTCGATGGTGACGCCGGATTGCTCCAACACGAAGGCGCCATCGGACTTGAATTCCCAGGTCATTGCGGAATCATTAGCATTCCAATCCCAGGTTCCGTAAAGAGCGGATCGGCCCGTTGCGCCGCCGCAGCCAACGGCTGAAAGCAGCAAAACCACCACAGCCAATAGAGAGAAAACGCGTGCCTTTTGATTCATTTCATTCCTCCTGGTGAATGTAGGTCACTTGACCCGGGTAAAAATAATCGAATTTCCATTGGATAACAAGGTCAATTGATCCCCCTCCACCTTAAAATCCAGCGTGGCATCATCGCCGCCAAAGGCGTCCGGGGCGGCAATGGTAAAAGTATCGTCGTCCACAAAAGAGAAAGTGCTCTCCATCGTGCCATCATCGATCTGCATGACGAAGGTGCCGTCTTCTTTGAATTCCCAGATATGCACCGTATCCCCCGCCACGTATTCCCATTTGCCGTATAACGCCTGGCGTGGGGATGCACCGCAACCCAGGCTGGTGAAGACCAAGATCAAGATAACCAGCAGGCCGATCCCTCGAAATAACTTAGACATACTTCGTGCTCCTTTGTGATCCTTGAAGGAAGAAATTCAATTGCGAACAAAATGGAATATATACCCATTTACAATGGTTATTATAACGTACCATCGGGTAGAGACAAGCTGCGTACAGCGATAAAAACGAAAAGACGACCGCATGGGTCGCCAATCGTAATTCGCAGATCACAAATTGATTGTCGGGGCGGAGGGATTTGAACCCTCGACCTCACGGTCCCGAACCGTGTGCTCTAGCCGGGCTGAGCCACACCCCGAGTGATGAAGATTATACCTTTGGCAATCCGTTTTGGCAAGGTGCAAGCCTTTTTCTTCTGATATAATAGCCTGATGCGTTGGGTTAGAGATTACACCCCCCAACCGGATACTTCCCGGTTATATCGAAATGCCTTGTGGATCACCCTGGGTGGAAATCTGCTGCTGGCTTCCAGCAAAGGCATCGTAGCAGCCATTTCCGGCTCGGTTGCCTTGTATGCGGACGCCGCCAACTCGGTCTCGGATGTGGTCTATTCCCTGTTCATGGTCCTGGGGTTGTGGATGGCACAGCGCCCGCCGGACATTTCCCACCCACAGGGACACGCCCGTTTTGAGCCGCTGGTGGGCATGGTAGTCACCTTCTCCATGACCTTTGCCGGGTTTGAGGCGGCGCGCGCCTCGCTGGAACGCCTGACCATCGGCGGTCTGGCCGTGGAACCCGGCCTGCCCAGCCTGGTGCTATTCTTCAGCGCCATGGTGAAGGTGGGCATGTTCCTTGCCATCCGCCGGATCGCCAAGAAGATCAGCAGTCCCACCCTCAATACCACCGCCCAGGATAACTTAAGCGACGTGCTCACCTCGCTGGCAGCCCTGCTTGGTGCTTTTGGTTCTGAATACATTCACCCGCTGGCTGACCCGATTGCGGGTATACTGGTAGCTCTGTGGATCTTCCGCGCCGCGTTCAATGCCGGGCGGGAGAACCTGGGCTACCTGACCGGCGCAGGGGCTTCAGAAGAACTACGCCAGCAGATCGTCCAGACCGCCGAAGCAGTGCCGGGGGTGATCCGCGTACATCATACAATGACCGAATACGTCGGCCCCCGCCTGGTGGTCGATTTACACATCAATGTGGATGGGAACATGACCGTGAGCCAGGCTCACATCATTTCCGATCAAGTTGCCGCGAACCTGCAAGCCCTGCCAGAGATCGACCGCGCCTATGTCCACATCGAACCGCACGACTGGGAAGAGTAAGCTCCGCCGCCTGTTCAAGCTGTTCCTGGTTGGGCTGGCCGGCGCTTATGTGTGCGTAATCTGCAGCGCAAGTTACCTGTACACCTACCGTCTGCTTCATCCCGGCTGCCCCGCCAGCGCAGAGGAACGCCCCGACCTGACCAGCATCACGCTGACCACGCGGGACGGCCTGATTTTGAAAGGCTGGTGGCGCGCACCGCAGAACGGGACGGTTGTCTTGTTGGTGGGTGGGTTAGGCGCCACCCGCGACAGCATGCTGGCAGAAGCCGAGATGCTGCTCCGCAACGGGTTTGGGGTGCTGCTGGCGGATTCGCGAGCGTGCGCCGGTTCAGGCAGTACGTTGGGCCTGCGCGAGGTGGAAGATCTGCACGCTATGTCGGATTACGCCGCCGGGCAGCCCGGGGTGGAGAAGCAGGCGGTGATGGGCTTCTCGGTCGGTGGGGTGACCGCTATCCTCGGCGCGGCGCAGATCCCCGCCATCGACGGGGTGATCGCAATGGGCAATTTCCCCAACCTGCTGGAGGAGATCACCTACACCCCTGCTCCGCTGCTCAGCCCGGACTGGCAGGTACAGCAACTGGTGGCGCTCTTCTACGGGCTTCAGACCGGCATCCCGCCCGCCCAGGTCAGCCCGTTGGACGCGCTGCCGCAGATCAGCCCGCGCCCGTTGCTCTTCATCCACGGCGAGTTGGAAGCGCCGCGCACCCGGCCCGAACGGCAATATCAGGCCGCCGGCGAGCCGCGCAGCCTGTGGATCGTCCCCGGCGTGGGACATGGGGGATATTACCAGGCCTTCCCGGAAGAATTTGAGCGCCGGGTTGTGGAATTTCTGAAAAACTTACCCTGATTTATGCGGTGAACAACACATATTGCTGCAGGAAACGCTCGGTCTGCTGCAGATAATCCAGGATGCTCTCCGGCTTGCGGAATCCGTGCCCTTCGCCTTCATACAGGCGGTAGATGTGCGGAACCCCGCGCTGCTGGAGCACCTTGACCATGCTCTCGGATTGCTCCGGCGGCACCACCTTGTCGATGCTACCCTGGAAGACTGCCAGCGGGTCGCAGATGGCTTCGGCGTGGAAGATGGCTGACCATTCCTGGTAGCGCGCCGCCGCCTGCGGCAGCGGCCCGATCAGAGAATCGTTGTAATGTGCTTCGAACTTGTGCGTGTCCGCTGCCAGGGTGAACAAATTGCTGACCCCAAACAGGCACACCCCGGCCTTGAAAGTGCCCGGGGCATGCACCAGCGCGTTCAGGACGGTGAACCCGCCCGCGCTTCCACCTTTGATCACCAGCCGCCCTCCGTCCGCCAGTTTCTGTTCGGCCAGCATGCGCGCCCCGCCCACGGCGTCCTCGCAATCGGCCTCGCCCCAGCGCCCGCGCAGCGCATCCTGGTAAGCGCGCCCGTAGCCGCTGCTGCCGCGGTAATTCACCTCCAGAACGGCATAGCCGCGCGAGGTAAAATAACCCGTCTCGGCCGAGTAGCGCACCACCGCCTGCCCGGTCGGCCCGCCGTGGATGTTCAAAATGGCAGGCGGCAGTCCCTCCCCCTCGAAATTGGGATTGGCCGGCGGATAGAACAGGCCGTACACCCTCATCCCATCCGGGGCGTTCCACGCGACCGGCTGGGGTTGGCTGAAATATTCAGGGGCCACGTTCTCGCCCTCGCTGCGCGCCTCCACCACCCAGCGCGTCCCGTCCCAGCGTACCAGCCGCTCCGGGATGCCCGGCGCCGAGGCCACCAAGGCGAGCTGCCCCTGGGCCGAGACGGACGGCTGCGCCAGCCAGGTGTAGGGCGCTGTGTCCAGTTTTTCCGCCGCCCCGCTTTGCACATCGCAGCGCCACAGGCTGGCTGATCCTGCCGCATAGCGCAATTGGTAGATGCAGCGGCTGTCGGCACTCCAGACGTAACTGCGCAGCCCCTGCCCCCAGGCAGCCGGAGCCAGCAGCAAGCCTTCTTCCTGCGCCAGGGTGGAACGCTCGCCGCTCTGCAGGTCAAAAAGCACTAATTTTTCCCAGTTACCATTCCCTTCGATATAAGAAAGGTAGCGCCCGTCCGGCGAAAAGCGCGGCTGCGAGGCTGGGACCTTTTCTCCGCCCGCCAGGCAGGTGACCTCGGCCAGGGCCGGGCACTCCCCCGCAATGCGTCCCAGCATCAGGCGCGTCCCGTCCCAGGGCATGTTAGGATGATCCCACTCCACCCAGGCCAGGAAATCTCCTTGCGGGTGCCAGGCCGGCTGCATGTAAAAGTCAGCCCCGCGCGCCAGCTTGCGCGGCCATTCCTGCCCTCCGGAATCCACCAACCCAAGCAAATCGGTGCTGCCGTCACTGAAGACATACACCACCCACTTCCCGCACGGCGAAGGCGCCGGGGAAGCCGTTCCGCCGAAGGGCGGGGTGATCGGGCGGGCGCGCTCCGCCCCCAGCCCACGCCGGTACAGGCGCCCGTCCCGGGCAGCGAAGTAAATGATCCCATTCGCAACGCAGAACTCGCCGCCGCCGTACCCGACCATGCCGCGTACGTTCTCATCCTGGGTCAAATCGCGGCGCGCATCGCTCCCCGGGCGCGCCACCAGCACATTGCGGTCGCCGCGCCCCTCCAGCCACAGCAAGGTTTCCCCGTCGCTGTCGAACTGCGCATCCTGCAAAGAAGTGCGCTGGCTGAGCATGGTAGCGCTGATCGGACTGGCCCACAGGCCGTAGGGATGAATCTGGCGAGACATACGGACACCTCCAAGAGATGATAAGGGGTTTTGCGCTTCTTTTCTCGCAAAACCCCGTTTATTTCAACTGATCTCGGGTAAGATCTTTTCCGCGACCTTCTTCAGCGGCTGGTAACCGGTCAGGCGCTGGCGCGGCTGGCCTCCCACGAAGAGCAGCAAAGTGGGTACGCTCAACACGCCGTAACTGGCAGCGATGTCCGGCGCTTGATCGACATCTATGCGCATCACGCGCAGGTGCGCCTCCTGCTGGCGGGCAAATTCCGCCAGCTCCGGCTCCATCCGCCGGCAGGGGCCGCACCACGGCGCGCTGAATTCCACCAGCACTGGCAAGGGAGACTCTAAAACCTGCGGGGCAAATTCAGCCTCGTTCAAAGTGATTAATTCCGTCATATCTGTTCGCAGTTTTCTATTCTTATATTACTTCTTGTCTTTTTTCTCTTTCTTCTCTTTCTTTTCCTTTTTCTCTTTCTTTTCTTTCTTTTCTTCTTTCTTCTCTTTCTTCTCTTCTTTCTTTTCAGCCTTGAGCTTCTTTTCTTCTTTTTCCTCTTTTTTGAGCTTCTTCTCTTCTTTCTCTTTCTTTTCCTTTTTTCCCATTTCTTCCTCCTTAACAATCGCATCTAGATCGCCGGGCTTCCAGAACTCGATCAGGTCGCCTTGCAATTTCTCATCCAATTCGCTCCAATGTTCCACCTGCAGGGCAAAGCAGGCCGCCGCGCCGGTGCTGAGCGCTTCGATGCGGTTGCTGAGCAGTTGAACAATCATCTCCAACCCAGGATTGTGCGCCACCACCATCACCCGCTCGAATTCGTCCGGTACGCCCGCCAGGGCATGCAGAATGGCCTCCGGTTCGGCCAGGTAAAGTTCCGCCATCCAGGCGATCTCGCCCTGGTAACCGCTGGCTTCTACGAACAATTCCACCGTCTCGCGCACGCGCTGAGCAGTAGATGCCAGGATGTACTGGGGCAGCAATTCGCGGTCGCGCAGCAGCAAGCCCATCTTGGGCGCGTCCGTCCGGCCGCGTTTGTTCAATGGGCGCTCAAAATCCGGCAGTTCGGAGTGTTTCCAGCTTGATTTTGCGTGCCGCATCACCAAAAGCGTCTTCATATAAGTTCCTCCTTGAACCAGTTGGGGAAAAGGGCGTGCGCCTGGAACGCGCACGTAATTGTCTGGTCATATTGTATCAAAAAAAGCGCGCCTGGGAGGGTTTATTAATCAATTTCCTCCCCATTGGATCGGAACGGCCTCGGCATTGGGTGGAATGTGCTGGTAGACCTGCCCGAGCGGGATCCTGCGCGCGCGGCAGATCAAGACCGCCAAAGCCAGCCCGTGCGAAATGATCAAGACCGGCCGGCGCGGATAGAGCCGCGCGATCTCGTCCGCGGCCTGGCTCACCCGGCTGGAAACCTGCCCGATCGTCTCGCCGTTCGGCGCGGCGAACTTCTCCGGGTCGGCCGGGTTTACTTGCCACTCTTCGGCATACAGGTCGGCGATCTCGCGCACCAGGCGGCCTTCCCAGTCGCCCTGGTCGATCTCGCGCAGGCGCGCGTCCAGGCGCACCGGCAGCCCTAATCGGGCTGAGACGCTTTCAGCGGTCTGGCGCGCGCGCTGCAGGTCGCTGCTGAAAAGGGCAGCAAAGGTTTGCCCTTCCAGCTTTTGCGCCAGCTCTTCCGCCTGGCGCAGGCCGAGCGTGTTCAAAGGCACGTCCGCATGTCCCTGGTAACGGCCTTCCACGTTCCAGTCGGTTTGCCCGTGACGGGCCAGCCACAGCTCGGCCATCAAGATTCCAGCAGCGGAGCGATCCAGCGCTGGTAAAGCGCTTCCGCAGTGTAGGATTGGCGCACCAGCACGCGCAGCTGGTAGGTGGAGATCCCCTGCAGGCGGCGGGCGATCTGGCGCGCCACCGGGCGGGGATCCTCGTCCGGGTCGAAATAGGTGGCGCAGCCGCCCGCCAGGGCGTGCAACGCAGAAAGATCGCTGCAAAAGACCGGCAGCCCCGAAAGCCCGGCTTCCAGGATGGGCGTGCCGAAACCCTCTTCGCGGCTGGGCAGGAACAGCGCATCCGCCAGGCGGAAATAATCCGGAAGTTCCACGTCTGTCAGGCCCTCGGCAGCGAACTCGGCCAGGAAATGCGCGCAGCCGCGCAAATCGAGGTCGTCGCGCAGCTTCAACAGGCTTTGGAAATAATCCTGGCTGGCGGTATGGCTGCTGGCAGGCGGCCCGGTGACCACCAGGGCAGCCTTGGGCATCTCGCGGCGCAGTTCCGCCACCACGCGCAGGGCCAGCTCCAGGTTCTTGCGCCGGCTGATGCGCACCGGGGTGAGCAGGATCGGCGCGGCCTCGAACAATTTCAGGTCCTGCACCAGACGCAGCGTGCGCGGCTGCAGGCCGAGGAATTCGGGCATGTCCAGCCCGGTCGGGATGACCGCGATCTCATCCTCGGGAATGCCCAACAGGCCCACCAGTTGTTCGCGGCGCGCCTGAGAAGTGACCACCTGGCGCACGCCACCCCAGGGAGTGCGCAGCAGGTCCCACGGCCAGCCGGGATACAGTTCATCTTGGAAGCGCGGCATGGCCCAGGCCAGGTCGTGGTGCCAGAGGATCATGCGCAGGGGGCGCCCCCCCGCACGCGGAGATTGCGAAATATTGTACAACGCGGCGGTGAGGGCCAGATTGCGGTGCAGGGAAGCCACGTTGTGGGCAATGACCACCTCGCATCCCACCAGCGCCTCGCGCAGTTCGTTCTCCACCTGCTGCACCAGCGGGCGGAATTCCGCCGGCAGGCTGCCGTCTTCCAGGTCGGCGCGCAGGTTGAGGATATCCGGGTGGCGCGGATCGATGCGGGGGATGATGCGCACGGGATAATGAGCGTTCCAGGTCTCGCCGCGCCCGGCCAGGATGGTCACACGGTGACCAGCTCCGGAGAGCTGGGCCGCCTGGCGCGCCAGGGCGCTTTCCACCCCGCCGACCACCGGCGGAGCAGTATAATGTATGAGAGCGATCTTCATAATGCCACCTCGTGAGTCCTTGCATATAGTATGCTTTCATTTTACATGCATCTGAATTACACTTCAAGTATTGGGGGAGACCGCCCCGAAACTGGCACTTTATCAAAACCTCGAGGAGAAGAGAAAATGGTCCGCAAATTGACCTTTGTACTGCTGGCGATTATCTTGGCAGCCTGCTCTGCTGCGCCGACTGCAGGGCCAACTCCCACATCAACGACAACTCCCGATCCGACCGCCACCTCAACCCTGGTCCCGGCTATCATTCCAACCCCTGCCCTGGTCTCCAATAAACAATTTTCTGAAGTTCCTCAAGTTGAAGCAACCAAGGTGAGAGATTTGATAATTAGCAACCAATTGTTCGCCTTGGACCTGTACTTTGAACTTAGCAAAGATCACCAGAATATCCTTTTTGCGCCTTACAGCATTTCCCAGGCGGTGGCGATGGTCTACGACGGAGCTCGCTCACAGACAACCCAAGAGATCGCAAACAGCTTTCATTTTGAACTGCCCAAAGAAGACCTGCATGCTGCTTTCAACGCGACGAACCAGCGCCTCTCCGCTCAAACCAACCCCGATGTAGCCCTGGATATTGCCAACTCGCTCTGGGTGCGCAGCGACTACTCCATAAAGGAGGACTTCCTGGATACCATGGCGCAATATTACGGGAGCGGCATATACCAGTGGGATAAAGCCGATCTCGAAGGAACGCGCCAGGCGATCAATGAATGGGTGCGCGGCAAGACCAGGGATCACATTATCGAATTGCTCAAAGAACCTCCCACAGATGATACCGGGCTTTATATCGTCAACACCATATATTTCCAAGGCACCTGGAAATATCCCTTCGCTCCTTTTGCAAAACGGTTTTTCAACTGTTTGGATGGCACTGGAATTGATTTGATGATGATGCAAACTGAGGCAGAATTCAATTATTCCGATGGGGCTGGCTACAAAGCCATCGAACTCCCTTATAAGGATTCACAAATTGTTATGGATCTCCTGGTTCCTGACCTCGGTACTTTTGACCAATTTGAAGAGAATATGACTCTCGAGAACCTCAATACCATTTTTCGTGAGATGAGGTTTGATCTCGTCATTTTGACCATGCCGCCCTTTGAACTCAAAGCCGAGTATTTCCTCAAAGATGTGCTTTCGTCGCTGGGCATGTCAATCGTCTTTACCGAGGACTCGGATTTCAGTGGAATTGGAGGTGTAGATAATCTACACCTCAGCGATATCCTTCATAGCGCATTCATCAAGGTAAGCGAGAAGAAAACCGAAGCCTCTGCTGCCACAGGTGTGATTGTTACACAGGAGGTCGAAAGTCATGGCGAGAAATATCTATTAATCGACCGCCCCTTCATCTTCCTTATTCGCGACCAACCAACTGGCACGATCCTCTTCATGGGACGCGTATTGGATCCAAGAATCCAATAAACGCCGATCAGCGAAAGGGATATTGTTTGACCGTAGTTCAAGAAATTTCTTAAAAATGGAACTTTGCCATAGCCGGGTGCGTTAAGGATTCAGAACACCTTTGCAAAGAGGAGAACTTCAGATGAAATCCCGTTGGCTGTCCATCCTGCTCATTCCCGTCCTGCTGGCGGCATGTATTCCCGAGCATATCGTCGTATCTGATAATATGCCTACCGGAACCCCCGCTCCCGGCGGGTTCTCGGTGGCGAAATCCACCAAGTCCCGCATCGCCAAGCCGCAGGTGCCGGAGAACGACCTGCAGGAGCTGGTGCAGGGTAACAATGAATTCGCCCTGCAGCTTTACCAGCAATTGCAGTCCACCCAGGACGGCAACCTGATCTACTCCCCTTATAGCATCTCGCAGGCGCTGGCAATGACCTATGCCGGCGCGCGCAGCGAGACCGAGACGCAGATGGCCTCCACGCTGCGCTTCACCCTGCCAAAATCCGCGCTGCATCCCGCCTTCAATGCCCTCGGCCTGGAGCTGGATAAACGCGCCGAATTGGGCCCGGAATTTGCCGAAAGCGCTTTCCGCCTGCGCATTGCCAATTCGTTGTGGGGGCAGAAGGATTACACCTTCCTGCCCGAATTCCTGGACACCCTGGCTGAGAACTACGCCGCCGGGATGTCGCTGCTGGACTTCATCAGCGACCCCGAAGCCGCCCGGGCGGTCATCAACCAGTGGGTCTACGACCAGACCGAGCAAAAGATCAAGGATCTGCTGCCCGAGGGAAGCATCACCCCGGATACCCGCCTGGTGCTGACCAACGCCATTTACTTCAAGGCTGCCTGGGCCAACGAGTTCGACAAGAGCAGCACCCAGGAGGCGCCTTTCACCCTGCTGGACGGCAGCCAGGTGCAGGCACAGATGATGAACATCCAGGAGCGTTTTGCGTACGCTTCCGGAGATGGTTACCAGGTAGTGGAACTGCCCTATGTCGGCAACCTGATGGTGATGACCGTCATCCTGCCGGATAGCGGCAAGTTCGAGGAGATCCAAAGCAAGTTGAGCGCTGCCTGGCTGGATGAGGTGACCGGGTCCATGGGCACCTTGTTGATCCAGCTTGGTTTCCCGAAATTTAAATTCGAGGCCGCCTTCAGCCTGAGCGAGATCCTCAAGCAGATGGGCATGCCGCTGGCCTTCACCGACCAGGCCGATCTTTCCGGCATGGACGGCACGGACAACCTGTATATCTCGGATGTGATCCACAAGGCCGTGATCGCCGTGGACGAAGAAGGCACCGAAGCCGCCGCGGCCACCGCGGTGATTGTGATGGTTGAATCCATGCCGATGCCGGAAGACCCGATCTACCTGACCATCGACCGCCCCTTCCTCTTCCTCATCCGCGACCGCGGCACCGGCAGCATCCTTTTCGCCGGGCGGGTGCTTGACCCCACCGCCGGCAATTAACCTGATCGATTTGCTCCTCTCCGCAGGAGCCCAAAAGGAGAAGATAAAATGAAATCCCGCTTGTTCTCACTTCTGATGATCGCTGCCCTGCTGGCAGCCTGCAGTCCCGCCGCCACCCCCCAGCCCGAACCGCAGCCCACGCCCACCCCACCGGTTATTCAACCCACCCCCGCTGTAGAATCAAACGAAGGCTTCGCGGTGGCAAAATCCACCAAGGCGCGCATCGCCGAGCCGCAGGTGCCGGAGGCCGACCTGAAGGAACTGGTGCAGGGTAACAACGAGTTCGCCCTGCAGCTTTACCAGCAATTGCGCACCCAGGAAGGCAACCTGATCTACTCGCCCTACAGCATCTCCCAGGCGCTGGCAATGACCTATGCCGGCGCGCGCGGCGAGACCGAGACGCAGATGGCTGCTGCGCTGCACTTCCTCCTCGCCCAATCCGCGTTGCACCCGGCTTTCAATGCCCTCAGCCTGGAGTTGGATAAACGCGCCAATGTAAGTGATGAATTTGCCAGCGGCGCCTTCCACCTGCGCATCGCCAACGCCCTATGGGGGCAAAAGGAATTCGCTTTCCTGCCCGACTTCCTGGACACCCTGGCTGAGAACTACGCCGCCGGGATGTCGCTGATGGATTTCATCAGTGACCCTGAAGCAGCCCGGGCGATCATCAACCAGTGGGTCTATGACCAGACCGAGCAGAAGATCAAAGACCTGCTCCCTTCCGGCAGCATCACCACCGATACCCGCCTGGTGCTGACCAACGCCATCTACTTCAAGGCTGCCTGGAACACTCAGTTCGATCCCAAGGCCACCCAGGACGAGGCCTTCAACCTGCTGGACGGCAGCCAGGTGCAGGTGAAAATGATGCACCTCAGCAGCCACACCGCCTACGGAGCCGGGGTTGGTTACCAGATGGTCGAACTGCCTTACGTGGGCGGTGAAATGGTGATGACCATCCTGGTGCCGGAAGCCGGAAACTTCGAGGCCTTCGAAGCCGGCCTGGACGCCGCCAAACTGGATCAGATCCTTGCCGCGCGCACCTACACCCAGGTGAACCTCGGCCTGCCCAAGTTCACCTTCGAGAGCTCGCTCGGCCTGAGCGATGTACTCTCCGCCCTGGGCATGCCGACAGCCTTCACCGACCAGGCGGATTTCTCCGGCATGGATGGCAACAAAGACCTGTACATCTCGAACGTGGTGCACAAGGCTTTCATCGCTGTGGATGAAGAAGGCACCGAAGCCGCTGCAGCCACGGCGGTGATGATGGGCGTCACTTCCATGCCGCTCGAACCGGTCTCGCTGACCATTGACCGGCCCTTCATCTTCCTCATCCGCGACGACACCACCGGCACGATCCTTTTCGCCGGGCGGGTGACCGATCCAACCAAGTAAGTTTACCTGTTCCGTTATGGCGGCATGGCCGCCATAACGGAACTTGTTTATTAACTATGCAAGTGCACGACGGTGACGCCTTCGCCGCCCTCTTTGTCGCCACCTGACTCAAAGCTCTTCACATATTCCGAGTGCTGCAATTCTTCACGGATCACCTGGCGCAGTCGCCCGGTGCCTTTACCGTGGATGATACGCACGAAAGGCATCCCCGAAAGCGCCGCCGATTCAAGATAGCTGTTCAGAGCATCCAGGGCGTCCTCGGCGCGCTGACCGCGAATATCCAGCTCCATGCCCGGTGAGGCGCGGAAGGAAGATGGGGCGATCTGTCGGGCTGAGACCGGCCTAGCCGCTTCGGACGCAGCGGATTGCTCCTTGGTTTCTTCTTCCTGGCTGGGGCGTTGGATGTCGCTCAGGCGGGCGCGCACGCGCAGGTTGCCCACCTGCACCTCCACCTCGCTCTCCCCCAGGGAGGTGATGATGCCGGGAGTGCTCATGGCACGCAGGCGCACCTTGTCGCCTAATTTCAGCGGGCGCAGGGCAGCCCCACGGCTGCCGGTCTCCACCGTGCGGCGTTCCAGCGGCGCCTGGACCGTCTCTTCCAGGGCTTCCATCTTTTCCTCGACCGAGGCGAGGGCCTCCACCGGTTGGCGGGCGCGGGCAAGCGTCTTGCGCACTTCGTCCAGTTCGGCACGCAGGTTTTCCACCTCGTCGGCAGATTGGCGGCGGGCCTTTTCCAACACCGCCAGGCGTTCATCTTCCAATTTTTCCAGGCGGCGGGCCAGCTCGGCGCGCAGATTCTCCGCCTCGCTGCGCGCGCGGTCAGCTGCGGAACGCGCCCGGCGGGCCACATCCCGCTGATGGTGAATTTCATCCAGCAGGTCTTCGGCGCGCAGATCGTTCGGGTCGATCACGCTCTTGGCGTCCTCGATGATCTCCCGGGGCAGTCCCAGCCGCGATGCGATCAATAGCGCGTTGGAGCGCCCTGGCAGACCGATGGTCAGGTGGTAGGTAGGCCGCAGGGTCTTGACGTTGAATTCCATGCTGGCATTGACCACGCCCGGGGTGGCGTGCGCATAGGCTTTCAATTCGGGATAGTGGGTGGCGATGAAACTGGTGGCGCGGCGCTGCAGCAGGTAACTCAAAATGGCGCGCGCCAGAGCGGCGCCTTCTTGCGGGTCGGTGCCGGCGCCCAGCTCGTCGAAAAGCACCAACGACTTGGCGTCGATGCGGCTCAACACGCGCACGATATTGGTGATGTGCCCCGAGAAGGTGGAAAGGGATTGCTCGATGGATTGCTCGTCGCCGATATCGGCGTAAATATCGCGGAAAATGCTCAGGCGCGAACCGGACTGGACGGGGATGTGCAGGCCGGATTGGGCCATCAGCGCCAGCAGACCGACCGTCTTGAGGGTGACCGTCTTGCCGCCCGTGTTGGGGCCAGTGATGATCAGCGAAAAGGTATTCTCATCCAGGTCGATATCCACCGGTACGACTGTGGCGGGGTCCAGCAGCGGGTGGCGGGCATGGTAGAGCACGACAGTGCTGCCGGGATGGTCGTCGCGCGTGGTCTGGATGGGCACCAGGACCGGCTCGGCGGCCTTCAAGTCTTCGGCATACTTGGCGCAGGCCAGGGCCATATCCAGCTCCGCCAGCGCATCCACGATCTGACGGATCATGGCGGAATAATCGCCAACCAGGTTGGAAAGCTCGGCCAGGATGCGCCGCACCTCGTCCCGTTCGGCCAACTGCAATTCGTGCCACTCATTGTTTAAATCCACCACCACCAGCGGCTCGACAAAGAGCGTGGCCCCAGAGGAGGACTGGTCATGAACGATCGAACGCAGGCGGCCCTTGAATTCGGCGCGCAGCGGCACCACGTAGCGCCCACCGCGCTGGGTGATGATCGCTTCCTGCAGCATGGGCGAAATACGCGGGTCGTTCAAAATGCGCTCCAGGCGCGCCATCAGGCGGTCGTAGGCGATCTTGATCTCGCGCCGCAGGGATGCCAGCTTGGGCGAGGCCGAATCTAACACCTCGCCGCGCTCGGAAATGGCGCGCGAAATGGCATCCACCACCCCGGCCGGCGGCATCAGCCGCTCCGCCAGCCCGCTGAGCGAAGGGCAGATCTGGTCCTGCTTCTCCAGCCCGCGGCTGAGCGTGCGTGCTGCAATGAGGGTAGCCTTGATATCCAGCAATTGCGCCGGATCCAGCACCCCGCCGCGCTCGGCGATCTGGGTCAGCGGACGCACATCCCGCGCGCCACCCACAGTGATATCGGCGTTGGTGTCCAGAAGCAGGCGCGCCTCGCTGGTGCGCGCCTGGCGGCGCAGGGCTTCCTCCAGATCGTTGGTCGGGCGCAATTCGCGCACCAGGTCCGCTGAGGCGCTGAAAGCCGCGTAACCGGCCAGGCGCTCGAGGATCTTGAAATATTCCAGGGTAGTGAGGGTCTTCTCGTCCATAACAGGGAAAGTGTACCACAAAGATGAGCCAAATCTCACAAACATCGCCGAATTCCCGGCCAGCACCTTGACGCGATGGTTTTCTCCGTATACACTCATTCTGGAAAGAATCATTTCTCCATCAACAGGTGCCCCATGGATTTCTTCAAACCCCGCTTATACAAAGATCTCGCTGATCTGGAGGCAATGAAACAGGTCCTCAGCCAGGGAATCCTGTCAGGCGTAAAGGGGCATTATGTCCATCCCGGGGATATCCAGTGGTGGGTTTTCTACCCTCCCATGGGCGAGGATCTCTTGGCGTCCACCTGGGTCTGGGACGATCCCGCCCAACCGGGCAGGCTGCTGGCGTGGATGTTGATCGATCCAACCTGGCCAAGCCTGGAGTTGTTTGTCCAGCCGGAGCTATTTGGCAGCGACCTGCACCGCCAGATGTACCTGTGGGTTGAAGAAGAGACCCTGCGCCTGCGCCGGCCCGGTGAGACCAGCCTGAACAAGCTGTGGATCTCCGAGCACGACTCGTTCCAGCGCGCACACCTGGAGAGCCGCGGATTTGCCGAAGTGGCAACCGATACCTTCTTCCTGCGTTCGCTGGAGCAACCGCTTCCGCCGCTATCCCTCCCCGGCTGGACGATCCGCCCCTGCCTGGGATTGGCTGAAGCGTCTGCGCGCGCCCAGGCCCAATATGGGGCTTTTGGAAGCAGCAAGCCCTTCGACCAATACCTGCAGCGCTTTGAGCGCTTCATGGCAAGCCAGGCCTACGCCGGGGCGCTCGATATGGTCGCGGTTGACGCCGGGGGGCAGATCGGCGCCTTTTGCATCGCCTGGCTGGATGAATCCACCCGCCGGGGGCACCTGGAGCCGGTGGGCACCCATCCGGATTTTCAACGCCGGGGTCTGGGCAAGGCAGTCATCCTGGAAGCGCTGCGCCTGCTGCAAGCGCGCGGCATGACCAGCGTCAGCGTCTGCACCAATGACGATAATCCCCCTGCCAAAGGTCTGTACACCAGCCTGGGCTTCCAATCCCTTGAGCATCTCAGTACCTATAAAAAGAAATTTGTCCTCTGATTCCAAGATCATTTTCATATAAATCATATAAAATATCAGCAGGAGACCAACCATATGACCCACTTAAAAGTTGGGCAACTTGCCCCCGATTTCACCCTCCCCAGCCAGCTTGGAAAATCCGTCACGCTCAGCCACCTGCGCGGGCAGAACGTGGTGCTGGCTTTCTTCCCCCTTGCCTGGACGCCGATATGAACGGCGCAGATTCCGTCGTATGAGGTTCTGAAGGACCGATTCGCGGGATTAAATACCCAGGTTCTGGGTATCAGCATCGATCATGTTCCCTGTTTGAAGGCCTGGGCAGAAAGCCTGGGCGGCATCACCTACCCCCTGCTGAGCGATTTCTGGCCGCACGGCGAGGTCAGCAAGCTCTACGGCGTACTGCGCAACGAAGGCTACAGCGAACGAGCCATCTTCGTCATCGACAAGGGAGGCGTGATCCGCTACATCGACATCCACGACATTGACCTGCAGCCCAGCAACGATGAACTGCGCCGCGTGCTGCGCGAGATCGACCCGCAGGCCGCCGCCAACGAGATGGTGGAGCACGCACCGGCCCCCCTGCCGCACGGCGGGATCGTGATGTACTGCACGCGCTGGTGTCCTGATTGCCGCAAGGCGCGCGCCTGGTTGAAAGAGCACAACCTGGCCTACACCGAGGTGGATATCACCGTCACCCCCGGCGCGGCCGCTCAGGTGCGCCAGTGGGCTAACGGCAACGAGACCACCCCCACCTTCGACATCGACGGCCAGATCGTGGTGGACTACGACGAAAAGCGGTTGAGAGAGATCCTGCATATTTAATTTCATACGGCTGCGCTGCTCGCCGGGCAGCGCAGCATCTTTTTAAGGGCCGGATTCGGCCCAGGCCTGCCACCCGTCGGTGGTGAAATGCAGCCAACCGGTGTGTTCCAACGCCACCCAGGTGATCCCGCTGTATTGCGCCTGCTGAGCATCCTTGCCCGCCCAGATCACCAATCCCGGCTCCAGGCGCGACCATTCCTCCGCCGAATTGTTAGCCAGGTCTTCCGTGTTCAGGACCAGCAGCGCCGGGGACATTCCACCCGGCAGGTCTTCCAGGGCAATCCCGCCGGGGATGAGCACATCAAAATCGCCCCACTCCAGCAGCAGCGCCGCGCCCTCCGCTGCCACCGCCTCCACGCGTAGGCCCGCGCCGGAGCCCAGGTCAAGCTCCTGCCCGGCTTGCAAGAATTCCAACGGTACCCCCTGGGCTTGCAAGGCCACCAGCAGGTCTTCAGATGCATTTGTGGCCTTGCTCTTCTTATTCCACAGAACCCGGCTCACCCGGTAACGGTCCCCCAGCAGCGCCGGCAGCGCGCCTACTTCCTCCCTGGATTTTCCTACCACCACCAGCGTGTCTAAGGAGGTATCCAACGGCGACAACCAGCGCCCCAGGCTGTTTTCCAATTCGTCAGGGTTCCCTCCGCCGTTGACCAACACGGCGTCCCCAGCCGGGGCGCGGATGAAGAGGACAGGCACATTCCCGCCGTCCAACACCAGCAAATGCAGGCGTCCATCCGGGGCGGCCAAGACCATGCGCGCCAGAAAAAAAACGGCTAACCCGGCTGAAACGATCCCCAGCGTGGCGGTGAACCAGCGTCCCAGGGCGCGCTGCCACACTCCCAGCCCGAAGATCAGGCTGTAGAAGAGCGCCGCAAAGATCCATCCGGTAGGCCCGGTGAGGGTGACCTCACCTGAGAGACCGCCCAGCCACTCCACCACGCGGATGGTGAAGGCCAGCAGCGGCCAGACCAGCCCGGCGAGCAACTGCCCGAGGGGCAGCCAGATCCACCCGGCCAGCAGGCTGATCCCGCCCAGGATCATCACCAGCGGCTGGACCGGCAACACCAGCGGGTTGGCCAACACCGTGCTGAGCGAAATATTGCCAAAACTACCCAGGATGACCGGCAGGGTGGCCAGCTGCGCTGCCAGGGTGAGCAGGAAATACTCCCCCACCGGTCTGGCGATCTGCTGCGCCCGTTCGGAGGGCAGGCGGCGCGCCAGCCAGGCAGTGAACTTCAGCTGCAGCGGTCCGCCCAGTAAGATCATCCCCAGCGTGGCTGCAAACGAAAGCTGGAAGCCCAAATCCCAAAGGACCAACGGATCGAACAGGGCCATCAACGCGGCGGTGAGAGCCAGCGAGTTGACGCCCGCCTGGCGGCGGCCCAGCAGCTCCGCCCCCACCAGACCCATCCCCCCCATGACCGCCGCGCGCACCACCGAAGCCTGCGCCCCGACCAACAAGGTATACAGGAAGATCGCCGCGGATGCCAACAGCACCGCCCAGGGGCGCGGCAGCCAGCGGCGGAAGAGCATGATGAACAGGCCGATCAAGATGGCAATATTCGACCCCGAGATCGCGATCAGGTGCGCCGTGCCTGTCTCCCGGAAGGCCTCCTGCACTGGATCCGGGATGTTGCCATCCTCCCCCAGCAGGATCCCGGCCAGGAGCGAGGATTCAGGCTGCGGGAGGATGGCGTTCAGCGTGCGCACGCCGCTCTCCCGCAACTGGTAAAGCGCAGTCAGGAGCGAACTGCCGGCGTTGCTCTCCAACCAGTGCACGCGCGGATAGGCCATATAACTGGAGATCCCCTTGCGGACCAGGTACTGGCGGTACGATTCGCCCAGGCTCTCCGGCAGCGGCGCCAATTCGCCACTTACTTCCACCCGGTCGCCGTAGCAAAGTCCCTGGTCGGTCATCATCGACACTGTCAGGCGCCCGCGCACGGGAATAGCCTCCCCTTGCCCCTGGCCTTGCCCATCCATAAGCACCACCTGCTCCGCCTCGAGGAAGAGGCGTGTACCGTTCCCCAACGGCTGGGGCGGCTCGGCAATCACCGCCTGCACGCGCACGGACGCGGGCTGGTACCAGGCCAGGTCGCCCGGCCCCCAGGCTGGCAGGCTGCTCGCATAACGCAGCCCACCCAGGCAAAACGCAGCAGCCAACGCCGCGATCGGGAGAAAACTGCGCTGGCGCCAGCGCGGCCACCACTCCGTATCCCCCAGCCAGCGGCGCTCCATGAAAGCCGCCCCGGTGAAGATCAACCCCGGCAGCGCCCAGGCCCACCACACGCCTCCCACGGCTTGCGCAATTCCGATCCCGCTGATAAACGCCAGCGAAAGCCATAACAAGGGCATAGGACAATTGTATACGATTTACGATTTTGGATTAACGATTGCGGATCGAGGATTTCCCCCTGGCCGCCCGGCGCGATTCTTTCCCGATTCGGTCAAACTATGATAAAATATTCGGCACGGCAATTAAGGAGGGATGGCCGAGCGGCCTAAGGCGCCTGTCTTGAAAACAGGTGTGGGGCAACCCACCGGGGGTTCGAATCCCTCTCCCTCCGCCACTGCCGCCGGCGCGTTAACAGATGATTGGGGAGGTGCCAGAGTGGACGATTGGGCTCGCCTGCTAAGTGAGTGCCGGGAATTACCTCGGCCGCGGGTTCGAATCCCGCCCTCCCCGC
>CAYRHN010000023.1:0-41651 GCA_964424115.1 uncultured Anaerolineaceae bacterium | reverse complement strand
GCGATCAAGCTATTTTTCTTCTCTCCCCTATTTCATGAACTAAAGATACAGTATCGAAAAAAGAAACTAAGGAACACGAAGTTCAAATAATTTCGTAAAAATCCATTGTGTTCTATTGGGTCTTGGCGTCTAAGTGCCCCGCAGGGGGATTGCGGTGGGATTTTACTTTCCCCAGCCTTTTTGCAGATGAGGCACCACCCAGGCGAAGAGCAGCCCCAACAGGCTGGCGCCAATCGCAAACCAGGTGTTGGCATTGGCTGCCTCGGACTGGGTCAGCAGTAAGCGGTCCAGCCAGTACCATACCACCATTACCGTAGCTGTCAGGCCGGAGACCATCGGCGCGCCGCGACGGCGCAGCGCCAACCACAGCGCAGTGAAGAGGGAGAGGATCCCCCAGGCCGCACCGCTTAAGGCCAGGTAGAGCGGGGAGACTGTCAGGTGGTATTCAGCCAGAAGATCTTGCAGCCATAAGGCATTGCTGAAGCGCATCCACCCCAGCAGCGAAACCACGCAAAAGCCAAAGATGGTCAGCAAGAGATCAAAGGTGAAATGTGGGCGTTCTGCGGGGGCAGGCATGCTTGCTATGATATCACAGGAAAAACCTTAACGCAAAGACGCAAAGGCACGGGGATTTTGAAAGTTGTTCATAGAACCAAAAGGGCGACCTTGTCAGATCTCGTTGGGAGATGTGTATGGCTTGAAGTAATCCCCCATCAGCCTTTAACAATGAGCTATTACTGACCTCTGACATCTGACTTCCATCCTTGTCTGCGGTATAATCAAGGCAAGACCCTTAACCTTGGAGAAGAGTATGACAGAAGGCAAGATACGTGTATTGGTCGCCAAGCCTGGTTTGGATGGGCACGACCGGGGAGCTAAAGTGGTAGCGCGTGCGCTACGCGACGCCGGCATGGAGGTGATCTACACCGGCCTGCGCCAGACGCCTGAAATGATCGCCGAGGCTGCATTACAGGAAGATGTAGATGCAGTCGGCCTTTCCATCCTCTCCGGTGCGCACATGGCCCTGGTGCCCCGCGTGTTGGAACTGCTGCGTGCCAACGGGCAGGAAAAGGTGTGCGTGTTCGTCGGCGGGATCATCCCGGAAGGCGATATCCCTGCCTTGGTGGAAATGGGCGTGACGGCGGTCTATGGTCCCGGCACCGCCACCGGCAAGATTGCCGAAGAGATCCAGGCAGCCGTCCAGCAGAAGGCATGAACCTGGTCGATGAGGTTCTGGCGGGCAACCGCCTTGCGCTGGCGCGCCTGCTGACCCGGGTGGAGAACGATACCGGAGAAGGGCGGGCAGCGCTCAATGCGCTTTTCCCGCATACCGGCCGGGCGCACCTCATCGGGGTGACCGGTTCGCCGGGGACCGGCAAGTCCTCGCTGGTCAACCGCATGGCCGGCGCGCTGCGTGCCCCGCAGAACGGCGGCAATCCCCGCCGGGTGGCGATCATTGCCGTGGACCCTTCCAGTCCGTTCTCCGGCGGGGCCATCCTTGGTGACCGCGTGCGGATGAAAGATTTGAGCGGCGATACCGGTGTGTTCATCCGTTCCATGGCCTCGCGCGGTGCGTTGGGCGGATTGGCCCGCGCCACTGCCAGCATGGCTCAGGTCTTTGACGCAGCCGGTTACGATGTAGTGCTGATCGAAACGGTCGGCGCGGGGCAGTTGGAAGTGGATATTGCCAACCTGGCCCACACCGTTCTGGTGGTGGAAGCACCGGGAATGGGCGACGATATCCAGGCCATCAAAGCCGGCATTTTGGAGATTGCCGACATCCTGGTGGTGAACAAGGCCGACCTGCCCGGTGTGGAGAATGCTGAGCGTGCCCTGCGCAGCAACCTGGAACTGGCCCCAAGAACAGCCTGGTTTCCGCCCATCCTGCGTACGGTAGCTCCCAAGGGTGAAGGGATCGCGGAGGTGCTGGAAGCCGTTCAAAAGCATGCCGCCTACCTGCGCGAGAGTGGCGATTGGCAGCGCCGCGAGCGCTACCGCTTGCAGAGCGAGCTGGATTTGATGCTGCAGGATGCCCTGGTGCAGCGCTGGCGCAAGAACACGCCGGAGAACATGTACCACGAGATGCTGTCGGGCATGGCAGAACGGCGCATTTCTCCGTTTGAAGCATTGGATACATTGCTCAGGTACACACCCCTGTGATTTCTTATATAATTTATAAGGAGAGAAGAATTTATGGAACGCACCATGATCGGCACCTTACGCGAAAAGATCGGTCAAACCGTCAAACTCCAGGGTTATCTGCAAACCCTGCGCGACCAGAAGAAAATGCAATTCCTGATCCTGCGCGACCCCTCTGGAATTGTGCAGGCATCTCTGTGGAAACAGGGCAACCCGGAACTGGCGGAAAAGATCTCTGGTCTGACCCCCGAGTCCGCCCTGACCCTCACCGGCACGGTGATCGACAATCCTTCTGTCCGCCTGGGCGGGATGGAAGTGCAGGTGGAAACAGTGGAAGTGGCCGGCAGCGCCGAATCGCCCCTACCCTTCGATCCATTTGGCGAAATCCTGCCTCCGATCGATTTCCGTCTGGACTGGCGCCACATGGATCTACGCCGCCCAGAAGCCCTGTTGATCTTCAAGGTGCAAACCACCCTGGAACATGCCCTGCGCGAGTATTGGCTGAAGCATGATTTCATTGAGATTCACTCGCCCAAGTTGTTGAGCGCCCCCAGCGAATCCGGCGCAGAGTTGTTCGAGGTGGCCTACTTCGAAGGCAAGGCTTACCTTGCCCAATCGCCGCAGTTCTATAAGCAGATGGGCGTCGCTTCCGGTTTTGACAAGGTCTTCGAGATCGGTCCGGCCTTCCGCGCCGATCCCTCCTTCACCCCGCGCCACATGACCGAATTCACCAGCATCGATATGGAGATGGGCTGGATTGACAGCCACGAGGATGTGATGTCGTTCACTGAACGGCTGCTGCAATATGCCTACCAGACGGTAAAGGAAGTGCACGGGGCTGATATTCAACGGTTGCTTGGGCGCGAGCTTGAAATTCCGGTAGTGCCTTTCCCGCGCATCACCATGGCCGAAGCGCTCAATATCCTCAAGGAAGTTGGCTACACCCTGCCCGCTGATAAGAAGGGCGACCTTGATCCGGGCGGCGAGCGCGCCCTGGGCGACTACATCAAACAGAAATACAACCACGATTTCTTCTTCCTCACCGATTGGCCGATCAGCGTCCGTCCTTTCTACCACATGCGCTATGCGGATAATCCAAACCTGACCAAGAGCTTTGACTTGATCGCCAGCGGGCTGGAGATCAGCACTGGAGCGCAGCGCGAGCACCGCTACGAGATCCTGGCCCAACAGGCGCTGGAGAAGGGGCTGCACCTGGAGCCGATCCAGTTCTACCTGAACTTCTTCCGCTATGGATGCCCGCCGCACGGCGGCTTCGGCCTGGGCCTTTCGCGTTTGCTGATGGTCATGCTTGGCTTGCCCAACGTACGCGAGGCGGTTTTCCTATTCCGCGGGCCAACCCGCCTGAATCCATAGGCGAATATGCACCACGAAGTCACAGGTGCGCAAAGGAAAGGCGAAGGATATATCAGCTCGGATGGGGCTTGTTTGCCTTGGCTGCCTGGCGTCTTTGTGGCTAATTTGGAATCGGAGGTCAGATGATCATCGGAAAACGCGTTCGGTTGCGTGCCATGGAACGGGAAGATATTCCCCGCTACGTTACCTGGTTGAACGACCAGGAGGTGCGCCAGTATTTGTTGGAGACCATACCGCTCTCTACGGAGCAGGAAAAGCGTTGGTTCGATGCCGTATTGGAACGGCCCCGCTCCGCTCAACCCCTCGCCATCGAGATCTTTACCAGCGACGGTTGGGAGTTGGTTGGAAATATCGGTTTGCAAAACATCGAAGAGATCAACCGCAGCGCGGAGGTGGGCGTTTTTATCGGTGAAAAGAAATATTGGAGCCAGGGTTACGGGCGCGAAGCCATGCGCCTGATCTTGCGCTTCGCCTTTGATCACCTCAATTTGAACCGTGTGTTCTTGCATGTTTATGAGACCAATCCGCGCGCCATCCGTTCCTACGAACGGGCGGGTTTTATCCACGAAGGCCGCCTGCGCCAGGCGCAGTTCTTCAACGGCAAATACGTGGATGTGTTGGTAATGTCCGTCCTGCGCGAGGAATGGCAGGATAGCGAGATCTGAGACCTGCGGTCATCTAAAGGAGACCCTTTATGCCTATAACTGTGATCTCTCGCCATGATGTAATGAAATACGGCAGTATCAAGATCTATGCCGGTACCGCCTGCCCCGAACTGGCTGCAAGCGTGGCCCAGTATGTCGGCGTACAGCTGTGCGAACGCGAAGTGGTCACCTTCCCAAACGATAATATTTTTGTGAAATTGCACAGCAGCGTGCGCGGACAGGATTGCTATGTGATCCAGACCACCTGTCCGCCGGTACACCGTAATTTGATGGAACTGCTCATCATGATCCAGACCCTGCGCCTGGATTCAGCCGGCCGCATCAATGCCGTGGTGCCTTACCTATGCTATTCCCGCTCCGATAAAAAAGATCAACCGCGCATTCCGATCACTGCCCGCCTGGTGGCGGATATGATCGAAGTGGCCGGGGCCGACCGTTATGCCACGCTTGATTTGCACGCCGGACAGATCCAGGGCTTTTTCTCCATCCCCGGCGACGTCCTGACCGCCTTCCACTTGCTCACCGATTACTTGAAGGTGATCCAGTCCGATATGAACAATCCGGTGGTAGTGACCGTGGACCTGGGTTTTGCGAAGAAAGGCCGCAACTACGCTGCCAAGCTGAACACACCCCTGGCCTTCATTGAAAAACGCCGCGTGGCCAACGACTCAAAAGCTCAGGCGCTGACCGTCATCGGGGATGTCAAAGACCGGGATGTGATCCTGACCGATGACGAGGTGGACACAGGAGGTTCGATCGTTCAGGCGGTTAAACTGCTCCAGGAAAACGGCGCGCGCAAGATCTATGTTTCTTTCGTCCATCCCAGCCTCAACCTGAATGCCTCCGAACGGCTGGCGGAATTGCCGGTGGAGCAGTTCATCACCACCGACACCATCCCGATCCCGCCAGAAAAAGCTGCTTTCTTTGGCGACCGCTTGAAAGTGCTCAGCATCGCCCCCTTGCTCGGCGAGGTAATCATCCGCTGCAACGAGGGCCGCAGCGTGGGCGAAATGTTCAAAGAGTAGGTTCGTCTGCCAGGCGCTGCTGGATCTTGAGCAGCTCGCGCCGTACATCCTGAAATTCCAAATGAATTTCATTATAGACCGCCTGCAGGCGGTCTATTTCTTCCTGCAGCAGCGTGCCGGAAGAATCGTAATCGCTGGCCATCTCCTCCATCTCACCCAGCAAATCCTTCAGGCGGGCGGCGCCCATTGTGGCGCTGCTGGATTTGAGCGTGTGGGCGGCGTGCGCCACATCCTTTAAGTTCAGGCTCTCGATGCCGGCCCGGATATCCCCCAGCAGGCGCGGCGCGCTTTCCAGGTAAACGTCGATGATGCGCACGAACGCTTTCAGGTCGCGGATGGATGCGATCCACTCATTGATAATCTCGGGTTGAATCGCGTTGTTCTCGGGGTTGTGGAAGATCTCTTCCAAACCCAGGGCTGGGGCGACCGCGCGGCGGGTGGATTGGCTGTGCACGAGCGCATTGACCAACGTCTCCATGCGCACCGGTTTGCTCAAATAATCGTCCATGCCCGCGCCCAGGTAATATTCGCGTTCACCCAGGCTGGCGTTGCCGGTCAGCGCGATGATATACGGCTGGCGGCGGGAGGGCAATTCGATGCGGATGCGGCGGGTGGATTCTTCACCGTCCATTTCCGGCATCTGGGCATCCATCAGCACCACATCATAGGATTTTTCCTTGACCGCTTCCAGCGCCCGGCGCCCATCCTCCACCAGGTCGGCGTGATAGCCCAATTTCTCCAGCATCAGCAGGATCACTTGCTGATTGACCGGGTTGTCCTCTGCCAGGAGGATCTTCAACGGATAGCGCTGGGCCATGCGGGCATCAAAGGAGACTCCCGATCCGGCTGGCCCCGCCGAAACAGGCGCCTGGCCGGTTAGCGCTTCCACCAGGGTGTCGCGCATCAGATCGCGCCGGATGGGTGTGTTTAGCATCGCGGCAAACAACCCGGGAGCCAGGTTCTCCGGTTGGGAACCAAGCGGGGTGATCAATACCAGCGGCATCTCATCCGCACGGCGGATCTGGCGCATTTGCACGCCCAGGGCGCGTACATCCATATCGGTCAAAGCGCTGTCCAGCATAGCCAGGTCAAAGCGCTCACCCTGGCACAGCCAGTCCACCGCCTTTGAGCCGGTAGGAGAGAAGCGCACCCGCAGGCCGGCTTGCTCCGCGTTCTGGATGAGCACCTTGCGCTGGGTGAAGTTGGGGGTGACCAGCAGCAGCCTTTTGCCCGCCAGTTCTGCCCAGCGGTCGAATTCTTCCTCCGACACGCGCGGTTGAACGGCTTCAGCGGTGATCGTGAAATGGAAAATCGTACCTTGCCCTTCTTCACCACTGCTCTCAGCCCACATCTTTCCGCCCATCAGTTCACTCAGCTGTTTGCTGATCGCCAATCCCAGGCCGCTGCCGCCGTACTTGCGCGCAGTGAGTGCATCCACCTGGCTGAAGGCTTCGAACAGGCGCGGAATGCGCAGGGGAGAGATGCCAATGCCGGTATCGCGCACCGAGAAATGCAGGGTATGCAGCGGCGCTTCATGGCTGCCGTCCCGCTGGAGGGGGGCAGGTTTGGCTTCCACCTCCACCATTGCCTCGCCCTTTTCGGTGAACTTGACCGCGTTGCTGAGTAAATTAAGCAGAATCTGGCGCAGGCGCAGACTGTCGCCCAGGATCATGCGCGGGACATCGGCGGCCAGCAGATAACCCAGATAAAGCCCTTTGGAGGTGGCTTGCGACGCGACCAGTTCAAGCACCGACTCGATACACTCGTGCAGGGCAAACGGGGTGTGTTCCAGTTCCATCCGCCCTGCTTCGATCTTGGAGAAATCCAACACATCGTTAACGATGGAGAGCAGCACCTCACCGCTGTTGCGGATGGTTTCTGCCAGGCTGCGCTGCTGCGGGGACAGGGGGGAATCCAGCAGCAGGTAGGACATGCCGAGAATGGCATTCATCGGATTGCGGATCTCGTGGCTCATATTGGCCAGGAAGATGCTCTTGGCGCGAGCCGTTGCTTCGGCGAACTGACGGGCCTTGCGTGCTTCGTCTAACAGGCGTACGTTGTCGATGGCGGCGGCTGCCTGCCTGGAAAGCGACATGAGCAGGTCCTGGTGATGGAGGGTGAACAAAGGCTGGCCGACCAGGTTCATCATGGTTACAGTGCCGATCACTTGCCCGCCGGTGATCAACGGAACAACGATCAGCGAACCAATCCCCAGGTTGGTGCGCTGATTTTGGGTGGCCTCTGGTTCGATGCCGTCGTCGGCGGCGCTGGAGAGCACCGGCCTGCCGGTGCGAAACACCTCCCCGCTGATACCCGCTTCCAGCCGCGCGTAATCCATTGGCTGGGGATCGTTGAGCGGGTGCCCGGCCTCCATACGCAACAGGATCTCGCGCCGGTTGTGATCCACCAGGTAGACTACTGCGTGGTGTGAGTTTACCAAACGGGTCAGTTGTTCGGCCAGGTTGCGGCAAATATCTTCCAATGTTCCGGCGCCCAGGATGGAGCGGGCTGCCTCAAAAAGGCCTTCTGTTTCCCGCAGCAACTGGCGGGTTTCTTGGGCGGCATCAACCGGGGTTTGGGAATCCAAAACCCCCTCAACCTGGGGGGCGGCGGTTTTAGAATGTTTT
The DNA here is from genome assembly GCA_964424115.1 of uncultured Anaerolineaceae bacterium. Classification (GTDB taxonomy): domain Bacteria; phylum Chloroflexota; class Anaerolineae; order Anaerolineales; family Anaerolineaceae; genus CAYRHN01. The sequence continues at coordinate 33,821 of CAYRHN010000023.1, read as the reverse complement.
TTCTGTCTGGCACTGTGTCTGGCTTGGCTGTCCATCATAAGATCCCTATCTTCACATAAACGCTCAATAATTACGAATAAAAAACGCTTATGGGGAAAAGCAAGCCGGGAAATAAGAGATCCACTGCCAACAGCTTGAATTAATACTATGTGAAATGGTCCGAAAAGTCAATCAAAATGCTTCAGAGGTTTTTGAGCCTTAAGAAGCGGGGTGGCTCTTTAAAAAAATCGCGATAATGGTTCTGGAGAAAACCCCAATGATTGAAGCTGCTTTGTAGTACAATCAGGATATGCCTTTTGTGATCGATGCGCATGAAGACTTGGCCTGGAACGTTTTGACCTTCAACCGGGATTACCGCCGGTCTGCCTCTGAGACGCGCGCGTTGGAAGCCGCTACCGACATTCCCAGCCTGAATGGGGAGACGCTGCTGGGTTGGCCGGATTATCAACGCGGACAGGTGGCGCTGGTCTTTGGCACGCTCTTCCTCACCCCCAAACGGTACCAGCGTAGTGAATGGGATTTCCTGGCCTTTGCCGATTTCAACCAGTCGCGTGCAATGTACCAATCCGAGATCGATGTGTACCACCGCTGGAATGAAGAATCCTCCGAACATTTCCGCCTGGTGACGGATCGACAATCTCTTCAGGCAGTGATGGCCCCCTGGGATGCTGCCCCGGCCGACTACCCGCAGCGCACCCATCCGGTGGGTGTGGTGATGCTGCTGGAAGGCGCCGAAGGGGTGGGCGACCCGCGCGAGATGGAGCGCTATTGGGAAGCCGGCGTGCGTCTGGTTGGTCCGGTCTGGGCCGGCACGCGCTACTGCGGTGGCACCCGAGAGCACGGCTCCTTCACGAAAGATGGATATCAGCTCCTGGAGATCATGGCCGGGCTGGGCATGACCCTGGATATCAGCCACATGGACAACCAATCCGCCTTGCAGGCGTTGGATGCCTATCCCGGATGGGTGGTTGCCAGCCATGCCAATGCGCGGGCGATCATTAAGGACGTGCACGGTGAACGCCACCTGACCGACGATGCGCTGCGGCGCCTGATCGAGCGGGACGGTGTGGTGGGGGTGGTACCCTTCAATCCCTTCCTGCGCGCCGACTGGCGGGCAGGCGACCCGCGCTCGAATGTACCTCTGGATATGCTGGCGGCGCAGATCGATTACATCTGCCAGATGGCCGGGAATACCCGTCATGTGGGTCTGGGTACCGATTTCGACGGTGGCTTGGGTTGGCCGGATGTGCCGGAAGAACTGAACACGATCGCAGATATACAAAAATTGACCCCGCTGCTGCTGCGTCGCGGATATTCCGAGGGGGATGTGGCCGCCATCCTGGGCGGCAACTGGCGCCGTCACCTGGAGCGTGCCTTACCATGATGATGGAGTGTGGCTTATGACCGTTACCCCCCCGCCGGTGGATGCCTCTAGCCTGATTCACACCCGTCCGGTCACCTATTCCCGCCGCCGCGTGCGGATTGGGTTGGCGTTGACCCTGGCTGGTTTCCTGGTTTTTTTGATCGGCGCGCGCCCGGGAGTGTTTGGCCTGGACCGCAGCCCGGTTATCGGTTTCGTGCAGATCGCGGTCTTCCTGGTGGGGTTGGCCATCATGTGCCTGGGGGGCTATATCAGTATGATGGCCTTGTGGAAACAACAGGCCCCCACCATTGCAGCGGATATTGGCCAGCGGTTGGTCGCCACCGGCTATGTGATCGCCGTGTTTGCCGGGATGGCGGACGTGTTCGGTTTTGGCAGTAATTCCTTCCCCAACACGCCCTTCTTTGGCGAGTGGCAGGCGCGCGGTGTGGAAGCCGGGCTGGGGATGATCGCCCTGGGTTTCATCCTGATGATCCCCTATGTGAAGAAACAAAAAGAAAATAAGTGATCTTTTGCAGGAATAATTGATCCCGTGTGATCTATGCTTTGGGTAATTAAGAATTACCCCCCGCGTTCCTTCCTGCTAGAACCGCCCAGGCGGCGGAAGGGCCAACTCTTGGCCCTGAAACCGGCTTGAGCAGTCAAACCCAGATTATTAAAGACCCTTGAGCATCCGTTTGGCTGTCCACTCAGGTTTAGCCAGGGTTGAACATGGATCAGATCCAAATTATTTCATGATCTCCAACATCTCCCGGTTGCTGGAGAACTTATAGCACGGCAGGCCGCAATCGGCAGCGCATTTACGTTCGGCTTCCTCCAGGCGCGCCAGGGCTGCCTTGTCCACCAGCGGCTGCTCCCCGGCCAGTTCTTTCACGCGCCGGTGCACCCCTTCCAGCAGGGCAGGCGCATCCACCCCCGGCAAGCCTTCCAGCGATAGCAGGACAGCCCGGGCGCCGTTGGCCCCATCGCGGTGGGCCACGCCCACCAGCCCGGTGCTGGCCTTGCGCGCCCAGCCGGCCATGAATACGTCCCGGATCGGCTGTCTGCTCTGCGGGTCGTATGCCTCATAAGATTGCCCATCCACCGGGTAGATCGGTTCGGGATTCTTGACGAATTCCCCGCCCTGCACTGGCAGCCCCAGGTCGTCATCCACCCGGTCGCCGATCGCAAAGATGACTGTATCCACTTCCAGGCGGTGCTTGCTCCCGCTGCCGCGCGCCTTCACCTCGCCGTGTTCCAAGGCCAGGCGGTTGTCCTCCACCTCCACAGCCTGCACGCCGTGAGTTTCATCGCCGAGGATCTCGACGACGGAACCGAGGAAACGCAGCTGGAAGCGGGTGGGGGAATCGCTGGCCACAGCCCGCGCCTGGGCGGCATGAATGAAATCCCAAAAAGGAGCCGGGTCCTGCCCGATTTCCTGCAGCGACGGTAGGACGCGCGCGATCTCTCCCCGCAGCGCTTCTTCGTCCAGGTTGGCAACAATATTCTCCAACTCTTTTTTATCGAATTTCACTTCCAGCGGACCGCGCCGCGCCAGGGCGACCACCAGATCCACCTGCTTTTCGTGGATCAAGTAGTGGCTGACATCGGCCATCACGTTGCCGGCGCCCACCACCACCACCCTCCGCCCAATGCGAAAGTCCTGCCCGGCGTAAGGCGGGAGCTGGTTATAGTGATAGACCAGGTCTTTGGCATGATAGACCCCCGGAAGGCGCTCGCCGGGTACGCCCGCCCACTTGGTGCCCTGCGCCCCGGCGGTCACCAGGATGGCCTGGAAGCCCATCCGGCGCAGGTCGTCCAGGCTGAGCGCAGCGTGCTGTCCCACGGCCAGGTTGCCGTAATAGGTGATATTGGGGAGGGACAGCGTCTGGCGGAACTGCGCCCGCAGGCCTTCTTTCATTTTTATCTTATCAGGGTAAATGCCGTATTCGGCCAACCCACCCGGCTTGATATCCCGGTTAAAGATCACCACCTGTACGCCGTGATTGGCCAGCTCGCGCGCGGCAAATAATCCGGCGGGTCCGGCTCCGATCACGGCGACCATTTTTGCGGGGGTTTCATCCATGGAGCACCTTAACAGAGTTGGTGGTTGTTTTGATTACTTGTCTTTAGATTTCTTATGTTATCATTTTAAGTGTAACTTTGTAACCTATTCTATCAATAATAAGATAAAAAAGCTACAATTTGAAAATGCCTATGGAAAGCAAACCCAAAACCCCCTCCACTACTTCCAAACCCGCTGTCCAGCCCCTGCCGGGCTGGTTCTGGGCCGGCAAGTTTGGCCCGGCCTTCTGGACGGTGACCGGGATCATCTCGCTGGTGGTGAATGTCATCCTGATCGGCGTGCTGCTGGCCCTGGCCGGCAACCTGGGCGGTCTGAAGGCCACTTTGAAGGATCAATTGATCGGCGGGTTGTACGATAATTTTGTCCTGATGGATCAGGCGGTCATCCGTGCGGACGTGCCGGTCAGCGATTATGTGCAGGCCAGGTTCGACCTGTTGCTGGATACCGATACGACCGTCACCCTCACCAGTGACACCTTCATCAATAATGCCCGCGTAACGCTCAATACCGGTGGGCTGACCATTATCAATGCGCCCACCAACATTGTCCTCCCGGCCGGGACGCAGCTGCCGGTGCACCTTTCCCTGGTGGTGCCGGTCGACCAAAAGATCCCGGTCAATCTCAACGTGGCAGTCAATATTCCCCTCAACCAGACCGACCTGCACACGCCTTTTGTCGGGCTGCAGAAGGTGCTCAGTCCCTATCGCGACCTGCTGAAGAACCTGCCGGGTTCACTGCGCGAGCTGATCTGTGGGCAGGATCCCGGCGCCCTCTGCACCTGGTTGGTGCCCTGAGCCGGATATGGCAGAGGCGGTGCTGCACTGCGTGCTCCCCAACGGCCTGGCCGTGCATTTGCACGAAGTTCACACCGCGCCCATCATCAGCCACTGGTTGTGGTACCGGGTGGGTTCGCGCAACGAACCACCCGGGCTGAGCGGGCTTTCGCATTGGGTGGAACACATGCAGTTCAAAGGCACGCTTGCCTTCCCGGCCGGCGAGCTGGATAAGGCTATCGCCCGCCTGGGCGGCTATTGGAATGCCTTCACCTACCTGGATTGGACGGCCTATTATGCCACCCTGCCGGCGGCGGATATTGACCTGGCTCTGCGCCTGGAAGCCGATCGGATGGAGAACAGCCTGTACGCCGAGGCGGATGTGGAGGCGGAACGCACGGTCATCCTTTCCGAGCGGGAAGGCAGCGAGAACGAGCCGCTCTTCCGCCTGGGCGAGGCAGTCCAGCAGGTGGGCTTTATCCGCCACCCCTACCGGAATGAGGTCCTGGGCACCCGCGAGGATCTGTTGCGTATCACCCGTGCCGGATTGTATGCTTTTTACCGCCAGTATTACCGGCCACAGAACGCCGTGTTGACCCTGGCGGGGGATTTTGAAAGTAAAAAGATGCTGGCGCGGGTGGAGGAATTGTATGGCGGCCTGGCGGGCGGCGGTTACGCCCCGCTTAAATTGCCCCTCGATCCGCCTCTGGAAAGCGAGCAGTATGTGGAGGTGGAAGGCCCCGGGCGCACCACTTACCTGCAGGTTTCCTACCGCGCCCCGGCTGCTGGCGATGCGGACTTTTTCCCCTTTGCCGTGCTGGATAGCCTGCTGAGCGGCCCTACCGGGCTGAATATGTTTGGCGGCGGAGGCATTTCCAACAAGACCAGCCGCCTCTACCGCGCCCTGGTGGAACAAGACCTGGCGGTGGGAGTACACGGTGGGATCAGCGCCACCATCGATCCTTATTTGTACGATATTATCCTCACCCTGCGCCCGCGCAAGTCGCCTGCCCATGCGCTGGCCGCCCTGGATGCGGAGATCATCCGCATGCAAGAGCAGCCTCCTTCCGAGGAGGAAGTAAGGCGGGCAGTCAAGCAAGCCCGGGCGCTGTTTGCCTACGGCAGCGAGAACATCACCAACCAGGCCTTCTGGTTGGGTTTTGCCGAGATGTTCGCCGGCTACAGCTGGTTCGAACAGTATGTTCCTTCCCTGGAGCGGGTCACTCCGCAGGATGTGCAGCGCGTGGCGCGCCAGTACCTGCGCCCATCGCGGCGGGTAGTGGGGGTATACCAGCCGCGCGGAAGGAGGGTGCGGTGAGCGGATTCGATTGGAAAGCGCTGCCCGGCCCGGAGGACACCTCCCGCTTTGAACTGCCGAATGGGATCGTTCTGCTGGTGCGCAGCAATTTTCACGCCCCTTCGATCCTGCTCAGCGGCTACCTGAGCGTGGGCAGCTTCCTGGATCCTCCGGACAAGCTGGGGTTGGCCTATTTCACTTCGCTGGCCCTGATGCGCGGCACCCGGCGGCGCACTTTCCAGCAGGTATTTGACGTGTTGGAATCGGCCGGGGCGGGGTTGGGTTTTGGCGCCAGCGTGCACACCACCGGTTTCAGTGGTCGGGCGCTGGCGGAAGACCTGCCCCTGCTGCTGGAACTATTTGCCGAAACGGTGCGCCAACCGGCTTTTCCCTCCCGCCAGGTGGAGCGCCTGCGCTCGCAGATCCTCACCGGCCTGGCCATCCGTGCCCAGGACACCGAGGCGGTCTCCGAACTGGCCTTTGACGAGGCGCTTTTCCCGGATCATCCCTATGGGCGCCCGGAGGACGGTTACCCCGAGACCATCCGCGCCATCCGCTGCCAGGAACTGAATGATTTCCACGCCCGTTATTACGGGCCGCGCGGGCTGGTGGTGGTGCTGGTGGGGGCGGTCACCCCGCAGCGAGCCCTGGAGGGTGTGCAGCAGGCGTTGGGGGATTGGGAAAATCCCCTCCAGCAGGCCCTGCCGGAGTTCCCGCTTGTTCAGCCCATGCGCGCCGGGGTCAGGCGCCACCTGCCGCTGGCTGGTAAAGCGCAGACCGACCTGCTGCTGGGTACGCACGGCCCGCCGCGCAAATCCCCCGATTACATCCCTGCCTCGTTGGGTAACAGCGTGCTGGGGCAGTTCGGCATGATGGGGCGCATCGGCGGGGTGGTGCGCGAGCAGAGCGGCCTGGCCTACGAGGCCAGCACCGGCCTGAGCGCCTGGATCGCCGGGGGGTCGTGGGAGGTCAGCGCGGGGATCAACCCGCAGAACCTGCAGCGAGTGATCGACCTGGTGCTTGCCGAGCTGAGGCGCTTTGTGCGCGAGCCGGTCAGTTGGGAGGAACTGCAGGACAGCCAGTCCAATTTCATCGGGCGCCTGCCGCTTTCAATGGAAACCAACCAGGGTGTGGCCAATGCGCTGCTGAACATCGAGCGCTTTGGCCTGGGCCTGGATTATTACCGCCTCTACCCGGCGCTGGTCGCCGCTGTCACCCCTGAAATGATCCTGGATACCGCCCAACGCTACCTGGACCTGGAAAAATTGGCTATAATCAGTTCCGGTCCGGAGTTGGAATGAGATTAGCCACTGGAGTGGACATGCTTTTGATCGCCCGCCTGGCGGAGCAGCGCCCCGAAATTCGGGCGCGCTTCCTGGCGCGCGTTTTCACCGCCCAGGAATTGGCCGAGGTGGGCGATTCACCGCAAAGCCTGGCCGGGCGTTTTGCTGCCAAGGAGGCGGTCGCCAAGGCGCTTGGCTGCGGGATCGGCCCGCTGGGCTGGCACGCGATCGAGGTGCTGCGCGGCCCGGCCGGGGAGCCGCTCCTGCGCCTGACCGGCGAAGCCCAGGCGCGCGCCGCTGTGCTGGGGCTGGAAACCTGGTCGCTCAGCATCACCCACACGGCGGAATACGCCCTGGCCTTTGCGGTGGCTGTGGGAGCCTGAGATGAAGCTGCTGGCTGTCAGCGACGTGGAGTTGAGCTTCATCTACTCCTCGCAGGTGAAGAAGCGCTTCCGGGATGTGGATATTTTGATCGGCTGCGGCGACCTGCCGTATTACTATTTGGAATACCTGATCAGCATGCTGGACCGCCCGCTCTATTACGTGCGCGGCAACCATGCCAGCAAGACCGAGATCGCCAGCGGCGGGGTGCACCGCACGGCGCCGTGGGGCGCCAATGACCTGCACCGCCGCACCCTGCGCGACGAATCGGGGCTGCTGCTGGCCGGGATGGAAGGCAGCCTGCGCTACAATTACGGCCCCTACCAGTACACCCAGGCGGATATGTGGCTGATGGTCTGGTCGCTGGTGCCGGGACTGATCGCCAACCGCATCCGCTACGGGCGCTACCTGGATGTGTTCGTCACCCATGCCCCGCCGTGGAAGATCAATGACATGGACGACCTGCCCCACCAGGGGATCAAGGCCTTTGTCTGGCTGGTACGCGTTTTCCAGCCGTTCTACCATCTGCACGGGCATATCCATATCTATAACCGCAATATGGTCACCGAACAAAAAGTGAAGAATACTTGCGTGGTGAACACCTACGGCTACCGCGAGATCAAGCTGGAGGTTCCGCCGGACCGCGGCGCGCGCAGGAAGAAAGAGGAATAAACGATGGACGATCATGACATCCCCAACAACCCCAGCATGCACAGAGCCGAGCTGATCGCCAAGGAGGACTTTGACGCCGCCCGGCGCAAGAGCTTCTGGCGCTCGGTCTTCAGCTGGTTCTCCAAGCGCAACAACCAGCTGCTGCCCTTTGACGAGGTGCGCAAGACCCTGCCGCTGACCGGGCAGCACTATATCGGCCTGCGCGAGGTGGAGATCGACAAGATCGTCGGCAGCGTGGGCCGCTACCAGGATTTCGACCGCGCCTTCCTGCCCATCCAGACCCACACCCGCGGGCGTTGGGAGAGCGTGGATGCGGCCGTCATCCGTGAGATCATCCTCCCGCCTATCGAAGTGTACAAGATCGGCGAAGCCTATTTTGTGAAGGACGGCAACCACCGCGTCTCGGTGGCGCGCGAGAAAGGGCAGTCCTTCATCGACGCCTTTGTGATCGAGATCGATACCCCGATCGGGCTGGATGCCGAGGTGAGCGCGGAGGACCTGATCCGCATCAGCGAGAAGGCCAATTTCCTGGCCCAAACGCGCATCAACGAGTTGTGCCCGCTGACGGATATCGAGCTGACCGTCCCCGGCGGGTACGAGAAGCTGGCCGAGCACATCCGCGTGCACGCCTATTTCATGGGCAAGGAACGCCACCATGAGATCACCCCGGACGAGGCGGTGGTCGGCTGGCACGACGAGGTGTATTTGCCGCTGGTGCAGGTGATCCGCGAACAGCAGGTGATGAAGGAATTCCCCGGCCGCACCGAGAGCGACCTGTACCTGTGGATCATCGAGCACCTGTATTACCTGCGCCAGGATTACCAGAAGGATTTCTCCCTGGAAGATGCCGCGGGCAGTTTCACCAGCCGATATGCCAACCAATCCTCCGCCTGGCTGCGCAACCTGTGGAAGAGGATCCAGGGCTGGTTCAAGAAGGCGGAGTAAACAGATTAGCCCCGCTGCAAAGGAGCGGGGCTAACCGTATGCGAATAACAAGCCTGGCAGAGCTTGGATCTTACGAAGCGAGCGGCTGGATCCCCAGCCAGAGATGGAAGGGCAGCACCTGCCGGTTCGATTCGAGGGTCACACCCCTGGGCGCGGCCTGCGCACCGCTGAGCATGCTGGGGTGGACGAAACAGACGGTGGGGCGCTGCCCGTATTTCTTGAAGTAATACTCGGCCGCCCGTTCGATCTTGGCGGGCAGGTCGGTCTTGGGGTCATTATCGAACCACAGCATGCCGGTTTTCATAGGATCGCCTCCGAACAATTGATTATCATTTTTAGTTCCGATGATACCAGTATAGAACATTTATTCTATTTTGTCAAGAGGGCAATCTAGGGTTTGTGCGCTGAGTTTTCCTCCGGAAGGGGCAACGCACCTGTTTAATTTTTGTCACATGTGCTGATTCATCCGCCATCATTTCTGGGTGAGCTTTGCATATTGGATTTAGGATGGATGCCACTTTTACCCTTAAATGGCATGGGTTAAGATTAAAGATAATGTTCAGACAGGATTGGCACCATCCCTCGATCTTTGACGGGCTCTCCCGCGAGCAGCTCCATTCGCTGGAGCCGATCCTGCATCCCTGCCAGTTCCCGGCCGACCTGGTGGTCTTCGAGCAGGGCGCCAGCGCCAAGTACCTGTATATCCTCACCTCCGGCGAGGTGCTGGTGCGCTACAAGCCCTATGACGGGCCGGCCCTGACCGTGGCGCGCATCCTGCCCGAGGGGGTTTTTGGCTGGTCGGCGGCCCTGGGTCGGGATGTCTATACCTCGGCGGCGGTCACGGCCCAGCCCAGCGAGGCCTACCGCATCCGCAGCAGCGACCTGCGCACCCTGTGCGAGCGCGTCCCCGACACCGGGGCGATCTTCCTTGACCGCCTGGCGGGGGTGATCGCGGAACGCCTGCGCAATACGCATTCTGAGATCCTGGCGATGCTCAACCAGGGTGTGGACCGCAATGGAGAATGTTCCAAGAGGGTATTCAAATGACCGATTATACAGCCCAAGAACAAATGCGCGGCCTGATCGAACAACTGGATGCCTATATCAGCCAGTATCACGGCGGTTCGGTCGAGCTGGTCTCTTTCGACGGCAAGGTGGTCAAAGTGCACCTGGGCGGCTCCTGCCTGGGCTGCCCGCTTTCGCCCACCACCCTGCACGGCTGGGTGGAAGGCACCATCCGCCAGTTCTTCCCGGAGATCGAGCGGGTCGAGTCCGCGTAAACTGCCCGGGAAGGCTGAGGGGGTATGCTATAATCAAGGCGTTTCAGCTGTAAATTACCCCTGCTTGTTTGAGGTGTGGTATGCCGTCTAAGCTCAGCCGCTTTTGCGAAGGCTTGATCGAAGCCTCCTGGTTGGCCGCCATTGTTCTGATCCCGGTCTTCTTCAACAACTATACCAGCCGGATTTTCGAGCCGGATAAGGCCGCCCTGCTGCGCTCCCTGGCGTTGGTGGCCGCGGCAGCCTGGGTGGTGAAACTGGTCGACCGCGGGGTGCATTGGGATGCGCTGCGCGGCGGCGCGGAGCAGCCCCGCACGCTGGGCGGGCACTTGCGCAATTTGCTGCGCGTGCCGCTGGCCGTCCCCGCCTTGGGGATCGCCTTCTCCTACCTGGTCTCCACCCTCCTCTCGGTCGTCCCCAACGACAGCTGGGGCGGCTCGTATTACCGTTTGCAAGGGATGTACACCTGGCTGGCCTACCTGGTGCTGTTCGCGGCCCTGATCGGCAACCTGCGCCAGCGCAGCCAGTTGAACCGGCTGGTCTCAGCCGCCATCCTGGCCAGTATCCCGATCATCCTCTACGCGTTGCTGCAGCGTTACGAATTGGAACCGCTGGTGATCACCCGCCGCGAGAACGAGTGGCAGCGGGTCACCTCCAACCTGGGCGCGCCGGTCTTCCTGGCCGCCTACCTGATCCTGATCTTCCAGCTGACCGTCATGCGCTTGATCCAATCCATCAGCGCGGCGGTGCATCGCCAGGGCAGCCGCCTGTTGAACGGCCTGCTGGCAGGCGGATACTTCCTGCTGGCCGGATCGCAGCTCTTCACGGTCCTTTTGACCGGCAGCCGCGGGGCCTTCCTGGGCCTGATCCTCGGGCTGCTGGCATTCTTCCTCTTGCTTTCGCTGTACTGGCGCAAGCGCTGGCCGGTGATCGTGGTCTCAGCCCTGGGCGTGGCGCTGTTTGCCTTCCTTTTCCTGCTTGGCCTGCCCAACGGGCCTTTCCAGGGCCTGATGGAAAGCCAGACCCTGGGCAACACCTTCACCCGCTTCGCCAGGATCTTTGATGAGACCGGTGACAGCGCGCGCTTCCGCATTGTCACCTGGCAGATCGCCGACAATGTCTTCAGCAACACCCAGCCGTTCGAGTACCTGGACGGGCGCTCCGACGGACTGGGCGCATTCCGCCAGGTGATCGGCTATGGGCCGGAGACGCAGTGGGCGGCCTCGGCACGCTTCTACGTGATGGAATTGACCCGCACCGCCGGCAAATACCTGCTGACCGACCGCTACCACAACGAATTGTGGGATGTGCTGGTCACCACCGGCGGGCTGGGGCTGGTGCTGCAGATCGCGTTTTACGCCTTCCTGATCTATCTGCCGCTGCGCTGGCTGGGGGTGGTCCCCACCCGGCGCATGCAGATCCTCTTCTGGAGCTTGTTCTTTGGCCTGGGGGTGGCAGGCGCGGCCTTCCTGATCTGGCGTCAGGGGGCGAACTTCGGCTGGATGGGCTTCATGTTCGGGGTGGTGCTGGGCGTGTTGGGGTACCTGTTCCTGGTGGCGCTGTTTGCCCGCTATGAAAAATTGCCGCTGAACCTGCCTATGCCCTATGCCATCCTGACCATGGCCGGGCTGGCCGGGGTGTTGGCGCATTGGATCGAGTTCAGCGTTTCGTTTACGATTGTCTCCACCGGCATGCTGGTGTTCATCTTTGCCGCCCTGGTCGTGTTGGGCGGATACATATTGCCGCGCGTACAGAGCGCCGCCCAGGATAACACGGTGGAAGAGTCGCTTGCCGCTGCGCAGCAACCGCAAGTTGTGTCCGGCAAGGCCGTGGCTCCATCTGCCGTGGGAGGGCGTGGCAAGCGGCGCGGGGAATCCGCCCAGGCTGCCCGGCGCGCGCCCCGCTCAAGCGGGGCATGGGCCGCCTTCTGGACAGAAGAGCGCTTCGGTATGTTGCTCAACGCGCTGTTGGTGGTTTTGATCGTGGCCACCCTCGGCTATATCTTCCTGCAGATCTCTACCTCCACTTCCATTTTCCGCATCATTGGCGACAGCCTGACCCGCGTGCATGGCGCTTCCACCTCTACCTGGCCGGCGCTGCTGTTGATGGTGCTGGTCAGCTGGCTGGGCGGATGTTTGATCTTGAGCTGGGAGGATCACAAGGATGCGAAACCTGGCGCCTGGCTCAAACCATTCGGTTGGATGGTGCTGGCCTCCGGGCTGGTCAGCCTGGTGTTCTGGCTGGTGCAGGCCGGTTTGCTTTCCTCGCTGCTCCAGATGGTACAGACCAGTGATGAAGTGATGGGGCGGGTGACCTCGTTTGAGGGTTTCTTAGGCGTCTATTACGTCTTTATCCTGCTGATGTTGGCCGCCATGGCCTGGACCCTGGTTCAGCCCTGGCCGCGCCGCACAGCGCTGCCCCGCCAGAGCGGTTTTATCACCGCCTCGCTGATGGCGGTGGCAGCGGCTTTGATGGTGATCTTCACCAACCTGCGCGTGATCCAGGCCGATTCGGCCGTTGCGGCGCTTTCGCCCTTCCTCCAACAGGGGCAGTATACGGCGGCGCTCCAGCCGTATGAGCATGCCGTCGAGATGGCGCCGACCATGGATAATTATTACCTTCTGACCGGTAAGGTTTACCTGGGCGCGGCCACCACCGCGACCGATTCGGCCCAATTCAATGCCCTGATCTCCAAGTCTGAATCCTGGCTGAAGAAGGGCCTGGCCCTCAACCCGGTCAACGGGGAATACCTGGCCTCGCTGGGTACGCTGTACAGCAATTGGGCTTCGCGGGTGAGCGATGCCGACCGCAAGGCGGCCCTGGTGCAGTTGGCCGACCAATCCTTCTCCAGGGCGACCCAGTTCAATCCGCAGGATTCTGACCTGTGGAACAAGTGGGCCTATCTGCAATTGGGGCTGCTCGGCCAACCAGAAAAAGCTTTTGAGAGCGTCCAGCGTGCGCTGTGGATCTATCCAAACAGCGATATGTCTTATGCCCTGTTGGGTGACTATTACAACGACAAGGGCCAGGCGCTGCAGGGCGATGAACGCACGCAGACCTATGCTCTGGCTGCGGAGAACTACCTGCAGGCGGTCACACTCAACCCCGACCGCCTGGCCTACTGGCTGGCGCTGGGCAACGCCTATTCCGAGACCGGGCAATACCAGCAGGCCATCGACGCCTTCAACCGCGGACGGAACGCCTTCTCAGCCTCAGATACCTGGCAGATCGACCGCGTCCTGGCCGGGTTGTACGCCAGGCTGGGACAAAAGCAGGCTGCCCTGGATGCCATCCAGAGCGCCTTGAACAGCGCGCCCGATTCCGCCAAGCCTGAGCTGGAACAGCTTCAAACGACGATCAACAGCATGCCGTAGCTCAAGTTATCCGGCGCGGCGTTCCCATTCTGCCACGGCGCGTTTCACCAGCTGGCGGGCCTGTTCGTCCGGCACATTGTCGATGCCGTCGTAATGTTCCAGGCCGATCCAGACGGTGATGCCGTGCTGCGGGTCGCCTCGCAGCTTCACCCGCTCAACGTTGGAGGGCAGGTCGGCCTGCATTTCGCGCAGGATATCATCCACCTGGTCCACCATGCTGCGCGTGGTGCTGGTGGGCTTCACTTCGCCTTCGGCTGGTATTGCAGGGGCGGCTCCGGCGGGCGCTGCAGCCGGTTTGGCCTGGACGGCAGGGCGGGGAGCCGGTGCCGGTGCGGAGGGTCTCGCCGGTGCGGGGGCAGCTGCCTGGTTGAAACCCAGCCAGGTGACCCACTCGCGCAGCAGGTTAACTGTCCGGGCGCGGGTTTCTGCGTCCATTTCGGAGGCTTTAACAAACCGGCGGCCTTCCATCTCCACCTGCAGAGATGGAGCTGTTTCACCGCGCCACAACTGGGCCAGCGGGGGCGGGCCGGGCGGGGCTGCGGGGGCGGCGGGTTGTTCCACCGGCGGGGCGGGGATTTCGGCGGCGCGGGCAGCGTATTTTTTCGCCCAGGCGCGTTTTTCACGCCGGTGCCAGGCAAAGGTCAGGCCTGCGCCGAACAGAAAGCCAAAAACCACGCAACCTAGAATAAGTAAAATGAGAACCAGGGGATCGGAGGGCATGGTCACCTCGTAGGGGAGTGGGGTTCAGGCTGGCAGCGAGGGCAGAAATGCGTGCCGCGCTGGCCAACCTGGATGCGCTGAATGGCACTGCCGCACACCGGGCAGGGTTGTCCGGTGCGCTGGTAGGCGCGGAAATTGTTCTGGAAGCTGCCGCCGCGGTAGACCCAGTCGATGCTGGCGCCGTTGCGGCGGATGCCCTCTTCCAGCACGCTGCGGATGGCGGACCACAGGCGGGCGGCCTGCTCACGGCTGAGCTGGTCGGAGGGGATGAGGGGGTGCAGGCCGGCCAGGTGCAGGGCTTCATCGGTGTAGATGTTGCCCAGCCCAGCCAGAAAAGATTGATCGAGCAGGAGCGGTTTGAGCTGGCGTCGGACGGATTGCAGGCGGTCGTACAGGTCGGCGGCGCTGAAATGTTCATCCAGCGGTTCCGGGCCCAGCCCGCCGAGGATATGCTCGGGGTGATCGGTTAACCAGGCGCGGCCGAACTTGCGCGCATCGTTGAAGACCAGGCAATGGCCGTTCTCCAGTGCCAGGCGCAGGCGGTCGTGTGGTTGGGCCGCGAAGGCGACAGGCTCCACGCGCAGGTCGCCGCTCATGCGCAGGTGGATCAGCAGGGTGTCTGGCTGCAGGACGATGCAGATGAATTTGGCGCGCCGCTCGATCCGGCGCACAGGCTGACCTTTCAGGCGCAGGATGAATTCCGCAGGGGTGGGTTCGGCCACGCTGCGCGCCCACAGCACTTCGCCCCCGGTAAAACGTTCCCCGGGGCTCAGGGCAGGCTGCTGGCGCAGGCCGCGCACAATCGTCTCAACTTCAGGCAGTTCAGGCATGCTTTATCTCGCAGATTAATTATACCTGCGAAAAAAGACGGCGGGGATGCTTATTTACTTAAAATTCCCTCGCTTTGGCCGTAGCTGGGGTGGCTGCTGGTGTAAAGCAGCGTGCCGTCCGGCAGCAGTTCCAGCCAATCTTCCGAGCCTGGGGTGCAGGCTGCGCTCAGGTTCTCGCCGTTGAAACGGTAGCGGCTGCCGGCGGTCTCTTCCAGACGGTAGTCGCCGCTGCAGCCAAGATCGGGGATGGTGAAGCTGGCGCAGACATTTCCAACCGCGCATCCGCTCTGGATGGTGATGGTGATCTGGAAGGCCAGGTCGCCGTTGTGGGCGGTGCCCTGCCAGGTGCCGGCCAGGGCGGAGGTATCCGAGACGGCGCCAGCTCCCGAGCGCAGGGTGGCCAGGAAAAGTTCTTCAAAATGGGCGGCGTTGGCCGAAACGGCTACCGATAAAGCAGGGCATGAATCCGATTGGATCAGCCTGCCGCTGGTGTTCCCTTCGGTCTCTTCCACGCACAGGCGGCGGGTTTCCACCTGCGCCAGGCTTTCATCCGCCAGGATGCCCGCGGCCAGGGGATCCCAGAAGGAATAGGTGCCCGCGGTGACCAGGTCGTAGATCTGGCTGAGCACCTGGTAGACAAAATCAGCGGATGGGGTATCCCGCGCGGCTTGCAGGCGCTGGTAGAAATCCAGGGTGAGCGGCACGCCGTTGGTGGCGTCCAGTGGGACGAGGAGAATGTTCGCCCCGGAATGAAGGACGATATTGGCCGCGCTGGGGTCGATATAGAAATTCCACTCGGCTGTGGTGTTGTCGGGGTTGGGAAGGCCGTCGGAGAGGTTGCCGGGCACATCCACCGCCCCGCCCATGATATAGACGCGGTACAGCCGCCGGCTGAGGCTGGGGTCGGCCTGCAGGGCGTCCGCCAGATTGGTCAGCGGGCCGGTGGAAAGGATGGTCAATCCGCCGGACGCAGCGCTTTGCTGGATCAGTCCGGCTGCATCCAGCCCGGGGTCAACCGGATTGCTGCCCGGCGGCAAAGTCAGGCCCAGCAGGGTATCCGCGGCATCCCGCCAGCCCTGGGGAAAGGTGTGATCTCCCTGCAGCGGGGTCTCGCGCCCACAGGCGATCGGGATGGGAGCGTGCCCGGCCAGCGCCACCAACCCGGCGGCATTCTGCACGCCCGCAGCGCAGTGCGTCTCGCCGGTGCCGCTGATGGTGACCGCCACCACTTCCACGTGGCGGCTTTGCAGCAGGAAGAGCAGCGCCATCCAGTCATCCAGGGCCATGTCGGTATCCATCAGCACCGGCTGCTTCATCGGCGGGGTGGGAGTGCCGGTGGAGGTCGGCACGGGGGTGGATGAAGCGGTGGGCTGCGGTCTGGGGGTGGGGGAGGACAGGAACGGCAGCGAGCCAGGCTGACCTTGCCCTCCACAGGCGGAAAGCGCCAATACTGTGAAGATCAGGCAAAAAAAGACGATTCTTTTCGCATTCATCAGATCATCCTTTTTCGAAACAAGTGGAGGAATGATCCCATTATAGCTGTAAACGCAAATTTGCCCCCTTCCTTTTGGGAAGGGGGCTTGAGGAGGGGGAATGTTCACTGGCTGCCATTGCGGCGCGCGATCTGCGCTGCCTGGCCAACCAGGTTCACAAACTCGATTACTTCCGGATCGTAATCCATCTCGGCCGGAAGGCGCATGATATATTCGCTCAGGGCGGTCAGTGTGGTGGGCGCGTAGGGACTCTGGCGGAGGATCTCGGCGTACATCGCCACGGCGATCATCAGGCGGTAGCGCGGGCTGGCGCTCCAGAAGTCGGGGGCCATATCCCAGGTGTTGAAGTTTTGGTTGATCTCGCGCACCTGGTGGTTATCAGGATCCTGCCAGCGCATCTGCACGGTGCCGATGCGGCCCTGCACGTTGGGGTAGAACTGCACTGCGTACACTGCGGTGGCGGAATGCCCGGCGTACATTTCCCCGGCATCCACGCTGTCGTTGCGGAAATCCTGGTCGGCCACGGCGCGGTTTTCATAACCCATCAGGCGATAGTAGGCCACCACGTCTGGGTTGAAATCCACCTGCACCTTGGCATCCAGCGCGATCACCTGCAGGGAAGTGGTCAAACCGTCCACAAAGAGCTTGTTGGCCTCGTCGATGTCGTCGATGTAGGCATAGCTGCCGTCGCCGTTATCGGCCAGTTGCTCCAGCAGCACGTCGTTGAAGTTGCCCATGCCCACCCCGTAGGAACTGAGGCGGACGCCTTCGCTGACATAGCCGTGCACCTCGTTCAGCAGGCCTTGCGGATCGACCACGCCCACGTTGGCCACTCCGTCCGAGCACAACACCACCCGGTTCTCGGCCCCGGCGCGGTAGGACTGCATGGCATAGTAGTAGCCCAGGTTCAGCCCGTCTTCGACATTGGTCGAATACTGCGGCTGGAGCGGGTAGATGGCGTTGAGGATCGTTTGTTGTTGGTCGCCGCGGGTGGGCGGCAGCACCAGGCTGGCGGTGTCGGTGAAGGTCACCACGGTGACGATGTCATTGGCGTTCAGGCGCACCACCAGGTTGGCCAGGGCGCTTTTGAGCAGCTCCAGCCGTCCGGCGTCCGCCATCGAGCCGGATACATCGATCACAAAGGTCAGGTTGAGCGGCTTGCGGGCGAATTCCGGCACCACGTAGCCCTGGATGCCGACGCGCAGCAGATAGGTGCCGTCATTCAAGAAGGGCGAAGGGGCGCCTTCGGTGTAGATGGCAAAGGCATCCGAGAGCGGAGGGGTATAGCCGCCCTGGAAGTAGTTGACGAATTCCTCTACGCGCACGGCATCATAGGGGGGCAGGTTGCCGTCTTCCACGTAGGAGCGTGCCACCGTGTAGGCGGCGGTGTCCACATCCAGTCCGAAGGTGGAAAGATGATCCTGCCAGGTGCCGACGTAAGGATTGACGCCGTAATCCTGGAAGGTGTTATCCTGCGGCATGGGCTGGGGGTAGTTGGGATTGGTATACACCGGCATAGGCATCGAGGTGGGTTGTGGCATGGCGGTCGGGCGGGGGGCGTAATTGCCGCCTACAGCAGCCGTGGCAGTGGGCAGCGGGGCGTAGTGCTGCGGCGCCTGGGTGGGGATCAGGGTGGGGTAAATGTGCTGCACTTCGACGGTCTTTTCCACTTCAACCGTTTTAACCACCGGAGTTGCGGCGCAGGCGCTGAGAGCCAGCGCAAAAATGATAAAGATGAACCAGAAACGATGGGTGTTCATATCGTACCTCCTTTTCTTCTTCTGCTTGTATTGTGCCATGCAGGCGAAAAGAAGTCTTGACACCCGTTTGACAAAAGGATGACAAAATTGGGAATTCAAATACGGATGCTTCGCATACGCATAAATGTCTAAAATAGATAGAAAGATCCGCGAATATCCGTTAAATCTGTGTTCAAGAAGCTTTCAACCAACCAGATAGCCCGCCGTCAGGTAGAGCAAATGCTTGCTGTGCGCATCCAGGTTTGGGTACTTGAGCGCCCCCAGGCAGGCCAGCGCGAGCGCCAGGCGGTATTCCCCCGGTTGGTTGGGATTGAACAGGCAGCGCGCCGCAATGGATTGCATGGCAGAGAGCAGGGGATGCTCGCCGCTGCGCAGCACGCGCAGGTATTCGACCGGGTCGTTGATCTGTGCGGCCAGGATGTGTCCAATGATCTCGGCATTCAGGTGGGCAAAGTCAAAAAGGGGCGGGCCTTCGCGGGTTTGGGCGAAATCGATCAACCAGACGAACCCGCCTGGGCCGGTGAGCACATTCTCCAGGTTCAGGTCGCCGTGGATGATCGATTGGGTGCTTGCCGTGCGCTCTTCCAGCCAGCCGGGCAGGTGCGCCAGCGGATCGGGCAGGCCGAGCAGGTCAAACCCGCTGCATGCCTCGCGCAGCATCCCGGCGCGGGTCTGGATGACGCGGGCCAGGGTCCCTGCTGGGGAACGCAGGCTCATCCAGCGCAGGCGCAGGGGCGGGTAACCGGGCTGGGGAATACCGGCCAGGGAGAGCGACTGCCCGTCCGCGCGGATCTCCATCTGCCTGAAAGCTTTCACCCGCACCAGCGCCCCGGTTGGCAGGTTGGCTGCACGCGCCGGGAGGGTCTTCTCCTCCAGGGTCACCACCGGTCGAGTGGACTCTTCCACCGGCTGCAAGACCAGGTGAGCCGGCAGCAGCCGGTCGTATTCCTGCGCCAGGCGGAAGGTATAGGGGCGGCGCTGCATCCACCAGTTCGGCCCAAAGGTGTCGAACAGGCGGAAGAGCAGGCCCGGGTCGGGGTTTTCCAGCAAGGCCAGGCGCAGGCTGGTGGGCAAGCGTCCCGGCTCGGCAATGAAAGTATACTGGATGGCGGCGCGGCTGCTGCCGGGTGCGCTGACGGGGGCGTGCTGGATGCGGGCAGTGATGGGCGGCAGGCTGTCCTTTACATAAGCCTCGTAGTTGGCATACTCGCGGCGAATGTCGCTTTGCGGGCCGAGCTTGATGATCGTGGCGGCGTCGGCGCGCCCGTCCCGGCGCACCGGCTGGGCCAGGAAGGTGCGTGCGCCGGAGTAACCGGAGAGGAATTCACGCTCCAATCCCAGGCGCGCATAACGGTTGAAAAGGGCCGAGATCAACGTGCGCTCGGAGGCTGCCAACTGGATGCCCGCGGCGGGTTCGATCACCAGCGCAGTATTGGGGGTTGCCTGGCGCAGGGCAGGCAGGCGGGTGCGCGGGCGAAAGAGGACCGCTCCCAGTGCCAGTCCGGTTCCGGCCAGCAGGCCAATGAAACCGGTAGCCAGGGCCTGGTCGCGGCTCATGCCCAGGAAGGAATCGACCCGGATCTCCAGCCCGCGCGAAAAGGCCAGCGCCTCGCGCGGCTCCCCGGCAGAGGGGGCCTGCGGTTCCCAGCGCAGCAGCAGCTGGATGGATAATCTTTGCTGGCCGGAGCTGCGCGGGCGAAGCGTCCAGCGCCACACCACCGTCTCACCCGGCGGCAGGTAGATCAGGCGGTCGTCGCCCGGTTCGATCTCGAATCCCACCCCGTCCAGGCGGGCAACGGCTGCCAGGGTGTAGCCGGCCTGCCATTCCACCGGCACCGGCTGGCTTTCCACGGCGTGCTCGGGAAACTCGGCCTGCACCGTGTAGCCGTCCTCGGACGGGATCAGCGCCAGGCGCACCAGGTCGGATTCGCCCAACTGCATATCCAGCGGCCATTCCAGTTCCACCACCCGCTCCTCCACCCGCGGGGTGGGGGTGGCCTGCGGTTGGGGAGTGACCGCCCCGGCCTGGGTGGCGGTAGGAAAGGCAGCCTGGGTCGGTGCAGCGGTGGGCTGAGGAGTGCGGGTGGCCACCACCTCAACGGTCTTTTCTACTTCAATAGTTTTGACGGTTGGAGAGGTGGCGCAACCTGCCAGGATCAGGATCACCAGCAGCGCCATCAGCAGCAGTGCGGTCTTTTTCACGGCGCGCCTCCCGGCGGCAGGAAGAGGGTTGGCTGAAGGGTGGCCTGGGCCTGGCCGGTCTCACCCGGCGACAGCACAGCCACGATCAATGCCAGGGATACCAGCATGATCAGTATACCGATGATCAGCAGCCAGCGCCGCGCGCGAGGGGACATGAATCAATTTCTCCTTGATCAAGTATAGCACGCCAGGAGGAAGAAAATGTTTCTGTTGGAAGTGGAAGCTTAGTGAAACATGATCGGTAAGAACAGATCGTAGATAATATCTGTAACGAGGATTTGGATTGTTCCATAATCTTCCAGGTCGGGGTGATTGTTATCTTTGACGTGGATATTTATTGTATAAATTCCGAGTGGGTCGGATTCGCCTGGGGTCCACTCGAAAACTCCGCTGGCGGAATCTAATGTTGCTGTTGCCGGTGCTCCTGCTTCCATTGTGTAAGTTAGGGGCCTTGTTGGCAAATCTACATTTTGGGTAGGAATGGAGAAGGTAATAGTATTACCCGGTTTAACCAACCAGGGACCATTTGGAACTAAGGCCGGTCCATCAATCAGTGGTATAACATTTATGGAAGCTGTATCTGCTGATGTGCTGAAAGCAGTGCTTCCTCCACGCGCATCGACATTCACCTTGCTGCCTGCTGTGCCGCTGGTCTGATCCCATGCATAATAACTGAAAGTAGCATTGGTGCCATTCATGGCGTCAGGGAGGAAGCGCACTTTATTATTCGGGCGCAGGAGCAGGGCTGAACTGGAACTGACTGACTCAAAATCTACCCAATTACTGCCGAAATCTCGGGAATATTGCCAGGTACCATTACCGGGATTTTGCGTGAAGATAGCAATACCTTGTAAAGATCCATCATCGATATCATAAATCCTTTGGTCGATCAAAGTGGAAACCATGATGCCTGCATTCGCAACGGCATCTTCAGTTATAGTGGGAAACCTGGGTGTGCTGAGAGTGATCACCGGTGCATCATTAACTGGATTAACGGTGATGTTGGCTATTCCAAAATCCCCGCTTAGATTGCTATCTCCACCGCACAGGAGGAATTCGATGACTTCGCCAGGAGCGGAACAGGTTTGATCCCATCCGCGGATTGTTATGCTGGCAATGCCATTCCAGTTGGGGTTGGGCACGAACCGGATGCGTGTAGTAGCATCTGAAGCCAATGTAAGCGGCGTTTGGTATTCCAATCTGAGAAAATCGATCCAGGTTGTACCGTCGATTGAATATTGCCAGGTGCCCAGATCCTTATTAGCTCCAAGGAGGGCAATGCCTTCCAGCGCTTCAGCATCTGAATCTGTGATCCAGTCTACATCTGCGCTGTCGATGATAGTGGAAACCAGTGCGCCATTTGTAACGTCGTCTTCATCTACGGCCGGCAAACTCACCGTTTTAGATTTGTCCAGGCGTGGCATTGTGTTAAATTCCCTGGCGCGTCCCCATCCCTTGATGTTGTTGGGGCCATAGATTACCCCTCCGCACATGTTGTCATTATCGTCGGTGACAATATAGGCGTTTCCGGTCATGTAGTTATGTAACTGCTTTAATGTATATTGGGGTGAATCTTGCCAAATGACCGCCGCCATTCCTGCAACGCTTCCTGCGGCTGCCGCACTGCCCGGAAAAACTTTTGCCCCGTAGTCTCCCGATCCATACGTGGCTGTTGTCACTCCTTCACGACCAATTACGTCTGGTTTAACATTGGCAGTGCTGGGATGCGTTCCACCGTTTCCATTGGCAGGTCCATATGAACCAGTTGATTCCCAATAATAATTAGGTATTGTTCCCACTGTCAGGCTGTTATTACTATCGGCTGGGATAATGATGCTGTTGCAAGGATTGCGGACGGAAAAGCTGGGACTGGGATTTTCTCCATCGCTTGAAAAGCTACTGAAAGTATGCAGGTTCAACCAATGACCAAAGTTGTTGGGACAATTGGTTCCGCTACGTGAAGTAACGCGCTGAACAGCAAAGCCGTAATTTCCAGATTGCCCAGAGGGAACAGTATAATTTAGCATTTCCGTAGGATAAGAGGATGTAGTGCACTGATTGCCATTCGATCTTTGTACGAAGCTCCAGCTTGTGCCATTCCATTTGTAGAGTTCAATATCGTAATCGATGTGATTTTGGTTGCCGGTACGGTTATCATTCCAGTCATTCCATTCCAGGTACAGGGAAATCTGAAAACCTGCCGGAATAGCCCAAAGGTTATTATTATCGATTCCAAAACGGTTAATGTAATCCTCGCTAAAATTAACCGCATTGCTGTTACCGTATGGAGTGGCTACACCCGACCAGTGCCTGTACCGCTGGTCGCCAGCTGCTGAAACCCAGAAAATGCCGTCGTTCTTTGCAGTAGTGATAATATTCCCAATCTGTCCTGTGCCATCATACGGCCCGGCATTAACCCAGCCAACTGATAACGAGGCGATCCGTTTGCCTTCCACATCCATGTAATCGCTCACAGCATTGGCAAATTCCACCTCAGTATTGAAGGCATAGAGATAGATAGTGCTGCCAGGAGCTGAATCGTAGACTACCTCTGCAACAGCAGTACCATGTTCTAAGTTGGGGGTATCGGGGGTAAAATTGTAGATGGAACTATAATCCATCAGTACTAAATGGTCCCCGGCGGGTAGATCACCGTTGGATTGTCGAGCTTGCCAACCTGTAAAGCCAAGATCAAAAACCCCAATGTTGATTCCTCTGCCGTCATATCCGGCATAAAAATAATAATTGAAATCCTTCACCTGTGTATTGGTTATAGCAGTGGTATTGACAGGCGGTTGTACAGGGAAAGGGAGGCGTACATATCGCACGCCGGAGATGTGAGTGAGGGTTTCGAGGCTGTTGAAGGGGACTACCACCTGCAGTTGGTACATGGTGGCGGTTTCGAACTGCGCACCGGCGGCTTTGAGGGCAGCCTCCAGGTCAGCGTTGATGCGTATCGGCGCAGCGTGATGGATCTCGGCCAATGAGCCATTGGCGGTCTTGACCACCTCGGTCCAGGTTTCACCGACGGCTTTGGCGCCGGAGGGGGTATCGAGTTCGATGATCACGCGCGCGGTAGCAGAATCCAGGTTGACCGACGGCAAACCACGCAGAGTATCTAGAGTGGCTTTATCTTGGGAGAGGGAGGCGCGATAGAGCTGCTCCAACTGCCAATCCAGACCCGGGATGGAGGGTTCATCGCTCTTGGCGGGGCGCTGGATCTCAGCCTGCGTGGTCAGGCCCACTGATGCAGTGGAAACGGGTTGATGATTAAGAAGGTGGGTTGTTGCCGAGACCCGGAGAGTATTAATCTGGTTTGATCCTGAGCAGAAAAAAGAAAGGGTCAATAAGGATGAAACTAAGAATCTGGTTATCGATCTCAAATACATAATAGGTGCCTTTCTTGTTTCAATTGTCGTAAGACCATGAGTTACCTTGAAACAAAGGGAATGAACAAGTCGAAAAAGATATTCACAAGGAGGATATGGATAGAAGTGGAATCGCTCAATGCGGGGATGCCATTGTCCGTTACATGGATAGTAAAGGCATAAATTCCGGGCGGGTCGGATTCGCTAGGGGTCCAATCAAACAAACCACTGGCAGCATCTAAAGTGGCAGTATTCGGTGCATTCGTCCCTAGCGTATAGGTTAACGTGTCGATGGGAATATCTACATCCAGGGCTGTGACTGTGAAAGAAAGCGAGTGTCCTTGTTTTACCATCCAAAGGTCGGTGGGTGTGAAAACCGGCGCATCGTTGAGTGAGGTAACATTGATTGTGAGGATATCTTCCTCAATGCTGAAGGCGGTAAATCCGCCGCGCGTGGATGCATTTACTTTGCTGCCTGGATTTCCGCCGGATTGATCCCAGGCATAATATCCCAAAGAAGCAATCAGTCCATTTTTGCCGTCCGGGATGAAACGCAATAGATCTTCGGATCGCAGCAGTAGGGCTGAATCCTGGCTGAGCTGGCCGATATTCATCCATGTTTCACCATTATCCAGAGAAAATTGCCATTGGCTTTCTTTCACGGTTTGAGTGTAAATAGCAATGCCTTGCGGATCATAATAATCCGCATCGCTTATTCCATTGCCGATCAATGCAGCAACTGTTACTTCGAGACTATGTTCATCATCTTCCGTTATTTCTGGTAAGGCTGGAGCGCTGGCAGCGAGAACAGGTGCTACATTAATCGAGGTAACTGTAATCCGGCTGGTGTCGCTGGTGGTGCTGAAGGCTGTGATTCCGCCGCGAGAATTTACGTCAGCATTGCTGCCGGCTGTGCCGCTGGTCTGATCCCATGCAAAATAGGACAGGCTGGCGTGTGTTCCATTAAACAAATCGGGAACAAAGCGAACCTTGTCTTCGGGCCGTAGCAGCAGTGCAGAATCGGTGCTGACATCACCAAGATCATTCCAAGCAGTGATGCTATTCAAAGCATATTGCCATTTGCCATTGCCAGGGTTGTTGGCGTAGATCGCAATGCCTTTCTGGGCTCCGCTGCCATCCACATCACTGATATTGTTTGGTATCAAAGAAGAAACAAAAACTCCGCTATTGTCGATTCCTCCTTCGGCGATCCCTGGTAAAGAGGGCCTGATTGAGGTGAGCACGGGAGCATCGTTGATTGGGTTGATGGTGATAAAGACTTGTGCGCTTGCGGTGCTACAGAAATTCAAGGGACATATTGATCCTGGTTGAAATAAATCAAAAGGTGCTGTCCTTGTTTGATCCCAGGCGGATAATGCAAATTGAGTCATCCCGTTCCAATTCGCAGATGGAATAAAGCGTATACGGGTGGAGGAGTCTACGGGTAGTAAATGTATTGATGAAAATCTCTGAAAATTCACGTTCTGCCAGTTGGTGCCGTCTTGAGAGAATTGCCAAACCCCTATAGTTTCCTCATCATATTCGTTAGAACGTGACATCATGATACCTTCGTAAGCATCTGGATCGGGATCGGTGATACGATCTCCGCCTGGAATTTTCAAAAGATCAGCAATCAAGATGCCGGAGTTGTTCTTGTCATCCTCATCAATATTTGGCATGTTCATATTGCTGCTGTTATCAAGCACCGGAGCTTGGTTTCCATGTGCAAGATACCCCCAGCCATAGCGA
Organism: uncultured Anaerolineaceae bacterium; assembly: GCA_964424115.1. GTDB lineage: Bacteria > Chloroflexota > Anaerolineae > Anaerolineales > Anaerolineaceae > CAYRHN01. The sequence goes on along the minus strand of CAYRHN010000023.1, from coordinate 8,251 downwards.
TTATTTTGATCTGAAACATTTCCTCCACACGCACCACCATCCCCTTTATGTGTGGCGCGAGTTTGTAGATAGGTGCGCAACTGGCTGGCGTTGAATGTGGGGTTATCCTGCCAGACAACAGCGATCAACCCGGCAACATGGGGTACAGCTGCTGAAGTACCCCAAAACCCACTATCGCCGTGTTCGTAATAGCCGCCATATATTGGAGAAAGTCCATACGAGGTTGTGTTAACCCCATCCCAAGCGACCAGGTCAGGTTTGTTAACTGTTAGGCCAGGGTCGCCGCCGCCAGCTGAGTTGCGTGGTCCAAAAGAACTGAAAGTTTCCAATCCATAGGTGGGAGTTTCCTGCCTGGTATAAAAATTTGCAGCCCCGACGGTAATACTGTTATCGCTATCAGCCGGGATGGTGATGCTATTGCAATGATTATTTATGGAAAAGCTGTTATTGGCGCCTACGCCATAAGTAAAAAATCCGCTGTAAGTATGTAGGTTTAGCCAGTGCCCAAAATTATTAGGACATGTAGTACCGCTGCGGGAGGTAACGCGATAAATAGCAAATCCATAATAACCAGCCTGTCCGGAAGGAACGGTATATCCGATTGCTTCCATAGGAAAAGCGGATGTGGAACATTGGTTGTTCATACTTTTAGACACCAGGATCCAGCTTCCGCTATTCCATCGATAAAGTTCAATATCGTAATCGATATGATTTTGATTGCCTGTACGGCCACCGTTCCAATCATTCCATTCCAGATACAAAGAAAGTTCATCTCCTGCTGAGATATTCCATACGTAGTTAATATCCGGACCAAAGAGATTAATATTGCCATCGGCAAATGCAATTGCATTGCTGCTTCCGTACTGGGTGGCGATGCCCGACCAGTGTTGAGTTTGCTGGTTGCCGGCTGAAGTGAGCCACAAGATGCCGTCGTTGGTGGCGGCGGTAATAACATCCGCGAGCAAGCCAGTGCCATCATACGGCCCAGCATTAACCCAGCCAACCGATAACGAGGCAATCCGTTTGCCTTCCACATCCATGTAATCGCTCACAGCATTGGCAAATTCCACCTCAGTATTGAAGGCATAGAGATAGATAGTGCTGCCAGGAGCCATATCATAAGCTATTTCTGCGCAGGCAGTGCCGTGCTTTTGAGCGGTGATGTCCGGTTCGAAATCATAGGCGGAACTGTAATCCATCAGAACCAGACGGTCAGCCGGAGGTAGATCATTGGTAGACTGGCGCGTTTGCCAACCGCTGAAACCGAGGTCAAAGATTCCAATGGTAGTCCCAGTCCCATTGTACCCAACGCTATGCCAATCACTAAGATTAGTGGCACTAACTCCTTGGGAGGTACTTGAGCCTTCGGTTGGTTGTACAGGGAAAGGGAGGCGTACATATCGCACGCCGGAGATGTGAGTGAGGGTTTCGAGGCTGTTGAAGGGGACTACCACCTGCAGTTGGTACATGGTGGCGGTTTCGAACTGCGCACCGGCGGCTTTGAGGGCAGCCTCCAGGTCAGCGTTGATGCGTATCGGCGCAGCGTGATGGATCTCGGCCAATGAGCCATTGGCGGTCTTGACCACCTCGGTCCAGGTTTCACCGACGGCTTTGGCGCCGGAGGGGGTATCGAGTTCGATGATCACGCGCGCGGTAGCAGAATCCAGGTTGACCGACGGCAAACCACGCAGAGTATCTAGAGTGGCTTTATCTTGGGAGAGGGAGGCGCGATAGAGCTGCTCCAACTGCCAATCCAGACCCGGGATGGAGGGTTCATCGCTCTTGGCGGGACGCTGGATCTCAGCCTGCGTGGTCAGGCCCATTGATGCAGTGGAAACATACTGGTCCGCTAGCCAGGTTTGCGCTGAGACCGAGAGAGAACTGCTTGGACCAAGGCTGAGAACAAACACAGCTATAGCACAAACTGCCGATAGAAATAGGCGGCAAGGAAATGATAATTGCATGGGTAATCCCTTTCTCGACGATCTAGGTTTTATTAGTTCCCCCGATGGAGGTTGCGTGGCGGGCAGAAATGGATTTGTTTTCAAGAGGGAGAAGATGGATTAATTTATATTATACGTCAATTCCTTAGGTGTGAAAGCGAAACCAAATTATCGTCTTGTTTGGATTTGCCAGAAGGCTGTATTCATGCTATCCTGATGCTATGCCTGCCTGGAATGATTATCCCCATGATTACCGCGCCGCCGAGACGAAGAGCATCCTCGCCGCTGCCTGGGCGGGGGAATGTTCGCTGGTGTTGGGTCTGAGTGGGGCCGGCAAGAGTAATTTGCTGGCCTTTTTGGCGCATGGGGGTGCGGGAGATCTGCCTGTGGCGCTGGCGGACTGCAATCGCCTGGCAGAGCCTGCCCCGGCCGGTTTGTGGCGTGTGCTGCTGCGCGCCTTGGGCGCAGATAAGAATGCCGCTGACTCGCTGGATGCCCTTGAGAACGAATTATTTGCCCGCTTGGCCGGCCCGCCCCAGCGCCTGGCCGTGCTTTTGGACCGCTTTGACAGCTTGCCGCGGGAGGTGGAGGGCAACTTGCGCGCCTTGCGGGATGCATTCAAATACCGGCTGGTGTTGGTCCTGGCGGCTCGCCAGGCGCCCGAACCGGGTGGGGAACTGGCCGAGCTGTTCTTTGGTCATACCCTCTGGCTGGGGCCGCTCTCCGAGTCCGATGCGCGCTGGAGCGCTGCTGCTTATGCCGCACGCGCCGGTTTGGCCTGGACAGGCGAGGAGGTCACCGGGCTGGTCTCGATCAGCCGGGGCTACCCCTCGCTCTTGCGCGCAGCCTGCCAGGCGCACGCGGATGGGGCGCCTCTGGAGCCCGCTGCGCTGCGTGCTCACCCGTCTGTCCGCCGCCGGGCTGCGGAATTGCTGGCAGGGGCTTCCGCTGAAGATCTGTCGCGCAGCGGGTTGCTGGATCATCCTTTGCTTTCCCGAGATGGAGGAGTACAGGAGACCCTCACCGCTTCAGAGCAGCGCCTGCTAGATCATCTGCGCACCCACGTTGGTGAGGTGTGCGAAAAGGATGACCTGATCCGCGCCGTGTGGAGCGAGGATCGCATTTTCCAGCAAGGCCTGCGGGATGACAGCCTGGCACAGTTGGTGCGCCGTCTGCGGCTCAAGATCGAACCTGACCCGGAGAAACCGGTGCATGTACAAACAGTTCCAGGGCGGGGGTATCGGTTTTTAAGGTAAAATAGCTCAGATAATTTACGGGCTGGGAGTTTGTAGAATGCTCAATCGGATCATGGATCGAACGAAACGGGTCGCGTCTTTTATCAAACGGCACGAATTGCTCTTTGGCATATTCTTCCTGGCTGCGTTGGCTGGGATCTGCTACCTGCCTTTCATTGCCAGGTTGGGATTTTACAACGACGATTGGTATCTGGTCTATATCAAATACGCCGGTTCCTGGGAACGATTTATCTCAGTCTTTGCTGAAGATCGTCCAGCCCGGGCCTATGTGGTCAGTGCGGCGTTCTCGCTCTTTGGTGCCTCGCCGCTGTTGTTCAGCCTGAGTGGGTATTTGCTGCGCCTGGGGAGCATTCTCTCCGCCTGGTGGATCCTGCGCATGGTCTGGCCGGAGCGGAAAAAGGCGGTTTATTGGGCGGTCGTGTTCTTCGCTATTTATCCAGGTTTTTTGGATCAACCCAACGCGATCGATTATCAGTCTCATTTGTTGAGCTTCTTTCTGGCTTTCTTATCGATTGGCCTGAGCATCCGGGCCTGGTTTTCCCACCACCTGCTGCCGCGAATTCTCCTTGTCCTGGGGGCATGTTTATCTGGTTTGCTTTACCCCCTCTTGATGGAGTATTACATTGGTCTGGAAGCCTTTCGCTTTGTTTTGTTGGGGTATCTTGAGCTTCTTGGAAATCAAAAGAATTGGAAGAACAGATTGTGGGGGTTGCTAAAGACTGTCTGGCCCTACCTGATCCTGGCCCTGGCATATCTGTACTGGCGTATTAACTTGTTTGAGGGGGATCGAACCACCACCGATATTCAAGGAATGTTTGCAAGTTTACGCGGCAATCCTTTGATGTTGGTCTGGATGCTGATCTATTTGCTTCAGGATATTATCACCGTGTTATTTGGGGCCTGGTTTGTGCCGGCCTATAGTCTTCTTGGTGTTTTGCGGCTAAGAGACTTTCTGGTTTTGTTTGGACTTTTGTTTCTTGGGCTAGGGATCACCTGGGGCTTCATGTCACGGGTGGTCGGGGAGCCTGAAAATGAGAATAAAAAGAACCTACCTGGCACAGATTGGATTTGGATAGGGCTTTTTGTTATTGTATGTGCGCTGATTCCGGCGGTCTTGGGAAACCGACATGTTCGTTTTGAAGGTTTTGGAAGATTCTCCTTGCCTGCTTCAATTGGAGCAGCAATGGCGTTGGCCGGTTTTATTACGCGTTATGTTCGCGGAAACTTCCGGACAATCCTTCCGCTGTTGTTAGTCTCGCTCGCCATTGCCACTCATACGGCCAACACAATGAAATATGTAAAGAACTGGGAAGTGGTGCGCGATTTCTGGTGGCAGGTTAGCTGGCGAATGCCGAATATCGAACCGGGAACGCTTCTGGCAGCCGATTATGCGCGCCAGCCGATATCCGAAGACTACGCGATTTGGGGACCGGCTAACCTCATGTATTATTCGGATTATATAGATAACGAACAGCTTCTGGATGTTCCACTCCCGGCAATGACCTTAAACCAACAGGATATATTCAAAGTTCTGGAAAATCAAACAACTACACGGAAGCGGCGCGCCACATACAGCGTGATGGATCCGAGCCGTCTGCTGGTGCTCAGCCAACCTTCGGAGGATGCCTGTGTCCATGCGTTGGATGGAGAGCAGTTATTGTTATCCAGCCAGGACAGAAACGAAATTCTACTGATTGGGCCTTATTCAAATATTGCGCAGATAGATGTCCAGGCGCAGCCTGTCCAACCACCGGCGGAGATCTTTGGCGCAGAACCGGCGCACGGCTGGTGCTATTACTATGAACAGGCCGACCTGGCAGCCCAGCGAGGCGACTGGGAGAAGGTTGTCCAGTTGGGTCAGGCTGCCGAGGAGCTTGAACTCTCTCCACAGGATTGGATGGAGTGGTTCCCCTTTGTTCGAGCGTATGCTTACCTCGGGCAGGAGGACAGGGTGCGGGCCTTGGCGCCGATCCTCACCAATGACCCCAACACCCGGCATCAGGTTTGCCGGATTTTGGACGCTGATACAGCCGCGATGGGGCAAAAGTATCCTCAAGGGCAGCAGTTATTACTGGATACATTGTGCCAGAACCAGGATCATTGATGAAACGCTACCCAATGATGTCTTACCTCGTGGATAAGGATCCACTCTCCGCAGAGCAGTTTGCCGAGATATTGAAAGAACATGCTCTGTTCATTGAGACGGGTGGGGGCGAAGGACATTGGGAGACCTTTGTGGCTGGGGGAGGTCTTGACACCGGGATCACTTTTGGGGTGTATATCGCAGGGTTCAAGGGCCTGGGCGCCAGGGGCAAACAGGCCGCGTTGAGCCATAAGCGCTTTTCTGGGCTGGATCTACGCGGGGTGAATTTCTCGTTTGCTGACCTGAGTGGCGTTTGGGCCGAGGGGCAGGATTTGGAAGGCGCAGACTTGAGCGGAAGCCTGGTGATCGATGCCTTTTTTGCAGGGGCGAATTTACGCCGCGCCAACCTGCGCGTGGCAGATTTCTCGCGTTGCGATCTCACCGGTTGCGATCTGCGCGGAGCGAATCTTTATCATACCGATTTCGAACAGGCTGATTTGACCCATGCTGACTTGACCGGGGCGAATCTGGAAGGGGCGCGGTTTGTAAATACCTGCCTGAAGGGAGTGAAGGGGATGGAATAGTGGGGTTTGGGATGGCGAAGCCAGCCAAAAATCCCATGACAGGATTGGGGCATGATATAATTTGAGAAGCTTTTGGGGCCCGTAGCTCAGGGGTCGCGTAAGCGCTCCCGTAGGGAGTTGAGCGGACGGGCATTAAGAAGTGAATATCTTTTGGGGCCCGTAGCTCAGTGGTTAGAGCGGACGGCTCATAACCGTTTGGTCGCAGGTTCGAACCCCGCCGGGCCCACTATCTCGAATAACCATTTGGTCGCAGGCCCCACAGGGGGGTAAGTATTCGATCCCCGCCGGGCCCACTTTTTACAAATCCTTTGGTCGCAGGCCCCACAGGGGGGTAAGTATTCGATCCCCGCCGGGCCCACTTTTTACAAATCCTTTGGTCGCAGGCCCCACAGGGGGGTAAGTATTCGAACCCCGCCGGGCCCACTATCTCGAATAACCATTTGGTCGCAGGCCCCACAGGGGGGTAAGTATTCGATCCCCGCCGGGCCCACTTTTTACAAATCCTTTGGTCGCAGGCCCCACAGGGGGGTGATATTCGAACCCCGCCGGGCATATTTTTGTGGTAACCTATCCCCATGCCTGCATCGCGATCCAAAACCCCCGTTTCCCTGGCCCAGGCGGAACAGATCTCTCGCCGATATTTTGGCAGCCTGGCTCGCCCTGTCCAATTTGAAGAACTGACCGATGGCTTTTTTAATGCGGCTTACCGCATGCAAATGGCGGACGGCTTGTGCTGCGTGTTGAAGGTGGCCCCTCCAGACGGGCTGCGGGTGTTGCGTTACGAGCGGGACATTCTGCGCGCTGAAGTGGAAGCCCTGCGCCTGGTGCAGGCGCGCACTTCCCTTCCCGCACCGGACGTGTTGGCGTATGATACCTCTCGCCAGGTGCTGGGCAACGATTACTTGTTGATGAGCTGCCTGCCGGGGGTAGCCTTGCATAAGGTTCGCGCGGAGCTATCCATCCAGGCCCAGGCGGAGATTGACCGGCAGTTGGGCGGATATTTACGCCAGATTAACGAGATCCAGGGGGAGGCGTTTGGGTATTTTGCTCAGTCCCAACCGGCCGGCTTGGGATGGCCGCAAACCTTTGCACGCATGCTGGGCGGGGTGTTGGAGGACGGTGCAGCCATTGGGGCGCAATTACCCTGGCCGTATGAACAACTGGCTGCCCTGCCGCGCCTGGGATACGGCGCCCTGTCGGAGATCATTGAACCGCGCCTGGTGCATTGGGATTTGTGGGACGGCAACGTATTGATTGATCCATCCCAGGCCCGGGTGACCGGCATCTTTGACTTTGAGCGCGTCTTGTGGGGCGATCCGCTGATGGAGACCAATTTTGGGTATGTGGAAGAGGGCAGCCCTTTCATGTTGGGCTACGGCCTGGCTATGAAGGACACCCCTGCCAAACGCCTGCGCCGCAAGCTGTATGCCGTCTATCTTTATCTGATCATGATCATTGAATGTGATTACCGCGCCTATGCAGATGACCGGCAGAAAAAGTGGGCGCGGGCGCAGTTGGAGCAGACGCTGGAAAGCCTGGTCGATCTAGATTAATAATCCGATCGCCAGGAACCACGGCACAGTGGTGAGAAAGATCGACCATTCCAGCACGGTCATCATCCATACCCGCGGGCGCTCGATCTGCGCGGTCGGGTCGAGGGTTTGTTCTGTCTCTCTGGCTTTCACATGCGAATAGACCAGGAAGGAAGAATAGGCGATCACTGCCGGGATTCCCAGCAGGCCGAGCAGGCGCGGCAGGGCAGGCGGCTCTTCCGTCTGGGTAAAAAGAGCTAAAGTGAAGAAGATTGACATAGCCAATCCCAGCCGGAAATAGGTCATCGCTGCCAGGGTGTGCGGCTTGAGATAGTTCATCGGAAATACCCCCACAAAGAACACTCCCACTGCGGCGATGATGCCGGCGATCATACCCAGTTTGGACCACACACCCGGGATGAGTAAGCCCAGACCGATGCAGCAGGGCAACAGGGCCAGCCCGCAGCCCATCAGGCCGATGTTGAAGAGCCAGGCCAGTTTGGATACACCCAGTTCACCCAGTTCGGAGATGAAGTGGTTACGCAGCGAATAGCGTTCTCCTTGCCTGCCGCGGTAGACCAACGCGGCGCACAGCGAAGCAAGTAAGGGCAGCAGCCCTCCCAGGATGCCGAACAGGCGGATGGAGGCCGGGTTTTGCAGGAATTCAAACATGGTGGTGGGGCTCCTTTGCGAATGTGGGTCAATTTTGAACGATGGGCAAGAATAATTTCGGGGGTTGGCTCAATTCGCCGCTGTGCAGCAGGGTGTAGCTGCCCCCCAGGGCGTCATCGCGGTAAATAACTCAAGTTGCTACCAAATGAAGTTGATGGAGACAGCAATGACAAACAGAGCG
>CAYRHN010000022.1:0-42988 GCA_964424115.1 uncultured Anaerolineaceae bacterium | reverse complement strand
GGGTCATGTGTGCAGAAGAGGGGGAGTATTGAATTGATTAATTATAGCGTAGATATTTGTGATACAAGTCGTTTGACAGGGGAGGAAGTTTCATGTATGCTAAAGAACTTTCATAACTCCTATGCTTAGAGGTGGCCTGTGTTGCGGATTGCATTAAAGATCGTTCTCTGCCTGGTTCTGGGGCTTGGTTCGTTGTTCTGGGGGCTGTCTTCGATGGATGCTGTATTGGCTTACCGCCCGGTGCTGGATCAGACCCCGCCGCAGGCGGGCGACCCTGTGGGGGGCAATTCCAGGGGTCAAGTAGTGATCGTATTGATCGATGCATTGCGCGCCGACACGGCTGCCGATCCGACAGTGATGCCGGTGTTGGCACAGTTGCGCAGCCAAGGCGCCAGCGCGGTCATGCATTCGCGCCTGCCCTCTTATTCCACTCCCAGTTATGGGGTGCTGTTGACTGGCGCCTGGCCGGAAATGAGCGGGGGAATGGCATTTAATCCCGAGGTACCTCAGGATATTACCCCCATCACCCAGGATACGATCTTCAAGGCTGCCCAGCGGTACGGATTGAAAACAGCCGCGTCGGCTTACGTCTATTTTCAAGGGCTGCTGGGAGATTCAGCGGATGCTGGTTTTTATACTGAAGGCGAGGATGATGCCGCCGACCGCGAGGTGTTGAGCCGCGCATTGGAATGGATTGAATCCGGTGAGTACAACCTGATCCTGATCCATATAGACCAGGTGGACCACGCCGGGCATCATGAGGGTGGTCCCCTCAGCCCAGGATGGGACGCCGCTGCTTTGCGCGCAGATGCCATGCTGGCGGAGATCGCGGCGAAGCTGGATTTTTCTCGTGATCATTTGCTGGTGATTTCCGATCACGGGCAGGTCGATCCAGGCGGACACGGCGGCCCGGAGGCGGAAGCGGTCACCGAGCCGTTTGTGTTGGTGGGAGCGCACGTGGTTCCCGGTCAGTACGGCGACATTCAGGAGGTGGACGTTGCGCCGACGGTGGCAGTCTTGCTGGGGACGAATATTCTGGCTTCGGCGCAGGGCGAGCCGCGCAGTGAGATGCTGTCGCTGGATCCGCAGGCCGCTGCGCGGTTGCCCGGCCTGGTTCGCAGCCAGCAAGAACAGCTTGTCACCCGGTATACCCAGGCTATCGGCCAGCCGGTGGCGGAAGACGCGTTGGCAGCCGCTCAAAATGTTTCCGATTTCCAGCGCCTGTTAGCCCAGGCGCAAGAGACGCGCAAAACGAGCGAGCGCCTGCCGCGGGCTGTAATGGCGGCCGTCTTGTGGGTTGGAATATTGATACTGGTGCGCCCGTGGCGTTGGATCGGCCGGCGGGTCTGGTTGGCGGCACTGCTGGCATTTGGTATCCAGTATTTGCGCATAGCTATTGATCCGTCGCGCACCTTTTCTTACAGCACCCTGGGTGGCGCCAGCGACTTGATCATGCTGGGCGTGACTGGCGCGCTGCCGGGGCTGCTTTTGGCAGGACTGGTGCTGGCATTGCGCAAAGGCTGGCGCTCCTGGACGCGCCGCCAGGCTGCCGAGGCCGCGCTGGATCTGGGGTTGACTGTTGGAATGTTGATCCTGCTGCCCCTGCTGGCGGAGTTTGTCCTGGACGGGCTGTTGCCCACCTGGACCCTGCCGGATTTCATTTTGCACTTCTTTTTTGTTCTCAGCGCCATCCAGATTCTGATGACCTTGTTGTTTGCCCCGCTCCTGGCTGGAGCTGCGGCTTTCTTGATAAGAAAAGCCAGTCAATCTTAGCCAAGTTTTTTTGCCGGGGCAGGAGATTCCCTGCCCCGGCTTTTTGTATCAATTGCTTTGGGCTTTAGGAGGCTGGTAAGTTGAAATGCCTGAGAACGCGCAGTGCGCGCAGGGTGTTCCAGCGCGAAGGATGCCCAATCTCCTCCATTTCAAAGAACACTCGCCCGGGGTGCCGATTTTCGACCTTCCAACGCCCATCCTGAAGACGTTTTTTGAGCAGCAACTCAAGTGCGTCGTCCAACCGCGGATCATAGGGAGCACGGGCAGCCTGGAAATGATCCAGCGCACGCAGTACATCGTAATACCAGCGGCAAGGGAAGGAGAAGCGCTGCATGCGCTCGTCTACGATCTCTCCGGTGCGGTGGGAGCGGAACAAACGGTGTTGTAACAGAAATTCTCGCCCGCTTTCCATGGCCCGGGTAGCACCGGAGATTGCTTGCCCGTTATGTTCGCATTCCAATAAGGCTTCCAGTACGGAAATGGTAGTGTGAAAAGAGCTATGGTGTACTCCGCGGTGATCTTCGCAATTCCAGCCGAAATCCGGGATTTGGTGTGCCAGTAAATGCTCTTGTAGACGCCGGACTTGATCGGTCGGATGCTGGAAATAGGCCAGCATGGCAAGGATCATCGCATCCACACAGATATCGGAGTGCTTAATCGAACGCCAGATCACCATCCCAGGATAGTGGGGGTCGGCAGCTGCCAGAAGTTGATCTAACCCGCGCAGCGCAGCCGGATGACCCGGCGGCAGGCCCAGCGAACGCAACAGGAGCAAGGTGTAGGTGGTGGATGTCCATTTTGGGGAGTACAATCCCTTTGACCAGCGTCCATCTTCATTCTGCCGGGCGAGTAGTCTAGCCCCCCAACCTTCCATGACTACCTTTTGCTGTTCCACATGCACCGTTTCCAGCGGCGCATCCAGCAGATCGCGCAGCACCTGCCAGCGGATAGAAGGATCACCTTGCAACAGCCAGTCGATGATTTTTGGGGGAGTATCCATAACTTTATGATAGCACTTTTTATCGGGTTTGGGTCATTGTGCCTGGAATGCGAGGAGTGCCCACTGCCGGACGTTTTAGTCAGGTCGGAGGATCAAGATGCCGGACATCTTTCCATCATTGTGAAAGGCGAGAATATTCTGCATCTCTTCCACAGTGCATTCGATCAGCAGTTTGATCTCGCTGTCACGCTTGGTGCGGTCTATTGTGATAATGATACCTGCCAGTCCTGATCCTTCCAGGCTTCCGCGCCACACATCGATCCCGCCGCCATCCATGCTGGCAGTGCCTTCCAGGTATCCATAGTCGTAGGGGTAGATCAATTCTGCGTAGCGCGGATGGGGGGATCCCTGTGGGCGATCGATTACAAGGCGGGTTTCGGCAATTAACTGGTCAAGGGATTCCCAAAAAATGATCTCATTGTCCGGCATCTTAAAAATAACCCTCCATCAATCGAACCGCTTTTCCCAGGAGGCCACACTGGTCATTTTTACTTGCGGAACATCCTTGGGGTGGAACAACAATCCGAGCAGACCTTTCAGGGCATGCAGGAAGAAGGGCATACGATATATTTTCCCCGTCTTTCCATCTGTGGCGGAAGAAACCACCCAGGTCATTTGCTTGGCTGGTTCTTCCGGCGGACGGGCCAGGACGCGGATCACCTTTGGAAAGACATTCAGACGCTGTTCGTTGCCGCTGATCACGCGAATGTCCATCAGAAGGTCGGTGGTCACCATGCCAGGTTGAAAAGCGAACACGCTCACTCCACTTCCGCGGGTTTCTTTTGCCAGGGCCATGGTGAAGGATTTAACCCAGGCTTTGCTGGAGCCATAGGCGCTCTGGAAGGGGGTGGGGGAGGATGCTCCTGCCCCAATCATATTGACCAATTTCCCCGCATGTTGTTCCATAAAATGTTGCATGGCCACCCGCGAACCGTGATAAACACCGAGAATGTTGGTCTGCACAACCTGGTGGAATTCTGCCGGCGAGACCCCCATTGTGGGGCCGTAAGGGCCCGAGATACCTGCGTTGTTGATCCAGATATCCAGTCGCCCAAAAACTTGCAAGGCGTGTTCTCGTAATGCATACATCTGTTCCAACTTACTGACATCACAAGTTATGCCGGAGACTTTTCCGCCCTGGCTGGTGATGTGGTTTACAACTTGCTCCACAGCGGTCGCGGATCGTGCAGAAACAACTACTGCAGCTCCTTCACGTGCCAATGTCTGGGCAATTGCCAGTCCGATGCCGCGAGATGCACCGGTGACCACTGCAACATGATTAATCAAAGAATCCATGTGGTAATTCCTTCAAATAGTGGTTTGGATTGAGAACAACAGAAATAAACGAAAAAAAGAGATTGTTTTAGAAAGATTTTGGGTGATCACCCTTTGGATGATAGGCGTCAGCACGTTATTGGAAAGGGTTCTTGCGCGGTTTGGTCGTGATAGCCGCGAAGGCGGGTGTGGTTGAAGGCTTATTATAATCTGTGAAGAAGACCCCATTCTTGGCCCCATTCTTAATCGTATACATTGCCTGGTCGGCAGCTTTGACCATTTCATCTACATTTTCAGGCGAAGTCTGAAATTTCACTACTCCAATGCTGAAAGTGACTGGCCAGTGATTTTCTTCCATGTCGGCCTGGAGGTTGGACGAGATTCTTTTTATAACATGTTCTACATCTATTTGATCGATCTCCGATAAGAGCAAGGCAAATTCATCTCCTCCCATACGGGCAATAATGTCATTGCGCCGGATTTGGCCGTGTAGAATTTGCACAACACGGCGTAGAACCTGATCGCCAATGCTGTGCCCAAATCGGTCATTGATCAGTTTGAAATTATCCAGGTCGATATAAGCCATTGCCAGGGAGTGTTTGTAACGGTTTAGACGGTCAATTTCCAACTGGGCCAGTTCGTAAAAATAGCGTGCATTGACCGCGCCGGTGTTGTAATCCAGGCGAGCCAGTTCCTGCTCAGTGGTTAGCGCCCGCTTCAGGTTGAAGAGCAGTGTTACCACGATCAGATAGAACCCAAGGCGGATGAGTACATTCCACAGGTAGGCGATCGAGCTAGAATATTGGTTCCCGCTGCCGATGTCTGCCAGGAACCAGATCACCGCGCTCAAGCCAGCAATCAGCAGGCCGGCTCGTGTTCCCACGTACCATGCGGCCATTACAATTGGGATCAAGTAGAAAAGCGAAAAGCTGTATTCATAGCCGGTGATGAGATCCGAAACACCAAGAACAAGGACCAGCCCCATACAGGCTAGAATCCAGAAGAATTTACTGCGTTTCGCAAAGAAAGCGGTGATCTTCATGTGTGTATCTAAACAATTATCTTAGCACCTATTTTAAAAATAGCTACTTGTTATGACCGGGAATGATTACAGATTTAATCGTTTTGTCCATTCCGATGTCCATTCCGCATCCATGCGCTGCATTCGGTTCTTTTTCAAGTTCTCGCGCATCAGCCAGCGGATATCCGGGTTGGGATTTGTGAGCCATTTCTCCATCATCTTCTTTCCCTGGTTAGGCAGAGCGGCCACCGCCACGCTCCAGCAGTAACCCAATCCCTGGCGCAGGGTCTTGAAATTCTCGCTCAGGCGGTCTTCTGCGCCAGGTAGGGTGGCAGTGATCGCATTCAGGATCTCCAACGTAGCCAGGGCTGAGTCCACCTGTTTTAACAAACGTGGTTCGCATAAAGCTGCCGCGGCGGCACGCTGTTCCAACCGTGTCCCCCGGCTCCACTCCCTGGCGATCTGGATGGCACGCGGCATATCCCGGTCGCCGACTATCTGCAGCGCCATGGCAGCTGCCTCGCGCGTGCGCCAGCGCAGATCGTTTGCGCAAGCTTGCAAGATGGCCGGCGCAGATGGGTCCCCCTCCAACAGCAGGCGTCCGTGTCCCAACGCGCCGCAAAAGGCCAGAAACTCCTCTGGCGTGTTGGTGGGAGCCAGTTCGGCAGTATAGGCCAGGCAGCGGCGGAAAAATTCCGGGGCGCCCAGTTCAGCCACCACAAACGCCAGCTCCAGGTTGCCGCGCGGCCCGGGCAGGCCGGATTCGGCCAGCAGGTAGGGTTCCCACTCCGGGAGGGTGGGCAGTATGTTGCGATAAGCAGATGATTTTTGCATGGAATTTTTGTCCGTTTGGGACCAGGGAGGGGAGTATTTTCGGCCACCTGATCCAAATTAATATCATATCACGATTTCTTTCTCATCCTTAAGAATGAAACGCGGCGAGGATGTCGTCTGGCCTGCTGTTTTCTTGTTATACTTGATCCATGTCCCTGTTCTCCCGTCTTAAAGCCAATACCTTCGGACTGCTCAATCCCACCATGCGCTGGTTCATGCTCGGTATGATCCTGGCCAACACAGCCGGAGTGATGGTCTACACCTTTCTGCCGGTCTACCTGGCTGATATGCACGCTACAGTCGAGCAGATTGGAACGGTCTTTTCGGTTGCCTCGCTGGTGCCGATGGTCATGCAGATCTTTGGCGGTTGGATGTCGGACACGATCGGCCGCCTGCGTACCATTGCCATCGGCAGCGCCATTTCCTGCCTCGGCTACATGGGCTTCTGGTTGGCGCCTTCCTGGGAGTGGGTCTTGCTTTCGCTTGGCCTGGAATATGTTTCCAGTTCTATGGTCGGGCCTTCCTATGCGGCCTTTGTGGCCGAGCAATGCAGCGAAGATCAACGAGGGCGTGTTTTTGGCTTCACCGACAGCCTGTTCATGATTGTATCGGTGGTGGGCGGTCCGTTAGGCGGTTTGCTGGCGGGGCGCCTGGGTTACAAATCGCTCTACCTGGTGGCCATGATTTTCTATGTTCTGGCAGCGGTACTGCGGGTGCGCATGGCTGTCCGCTATCAACGTCAGGCGCCCGGCACCGGAAAACCCTTCAGCCTGGGCGGTTTCCGGGCTAACCTGGGTCTAATGGTGGGCTTGCTGACTGCCGGTGGGATTATCACCTGGATCTTCTTCACAGATGGGGTGCGGGATATCGCCTACTTGCTTTCCAATGACCTGCAGCCGCTTTACTTGCAACAGATCGGCGGCCTGACCGTGGAGCAGATTGGGCTGACTTCCTCTGCCCTCGGCCTGACCATGATGATCCTTACCACCCTGTCCGGTTGGTTGGTTGACCGGGTGGGAGAACGCAAGGTGATCATGGTCGGGTTTGGCCTGGAATCTTTATCGATGATCGTCTTCGTCGCTGCAGGTGGTTTTAGCGGATTCATCCTGGCAGCCGTGATGATGGGTTTAGCCTATTCCTTGATGTCTCCCGCTTACAATTCCCTGGTTACCAAAGCAATTCCCGAGAACTTGCGTGGGACCGCCTTTGGTTTCTTCAACAGCAGCATTGGATTGATCTCGTTACCTGCCCCCTGGCTGGGTGCGCAAATGTGGGCCAAATTTGGTCCCCGTTCGCCATTCCTGGTGACCGCTGGCGCGGCGCTGCTTTCAATCCTGCCAGTATGGTTTAAATTCCACCTGCCCAAGAAATCGGACGAATCTCAACCGCAGGCATAGAATTGGTAGAACTCGGTGATCTCCCCTGCCGCGCGGAGCATGGGGAAGGGGAAGGCTTGCCTGGCCTGCTGCGGGGAGGTGGCAGCGGCCAGGTTTGGGCGGAATTGGGCGGCGGGGCCGGGTCGAAGCTCGTTTTCCCGGTCAAGGAATTGACCCCACAGCGCCAGGAAAGGGAAATCCTCGTAGCTGGGTTGTGCACTGCCCAGATACTGGGGCGGGAAAAGGCGTCTGTAAGCGGGCAAGTTATACAGCCAGGAGCCGCCTATTACTGTTGCAGACCCGCCTACCAAAGGCCGCAGCGCAGAGAATAGTGCTTTTAATTCTGCCAGCCGGGTAGGCAGCCTTTCGTCGCTTAGGGGCGCGACCCCCTCTGGGTCGGCGTTGCGGAAATGCAGCCGGATGCGGTTTTCCGGCTACATGGTATAGGAGAAGCATCCGAAAGCATTTTCCACCTGGCGGGGAGGTAGTTCGATCTGTCGTTGCCGGTAGAATTGGTGGCTCCAGGCTGCGCCGTCCGGGCAACGTTCCTGCCCGGACAGATAGGTTTGCCAGATCGGATTTTCCGGGTCGAAGTCCCGCCCTAACCCAAAAGAAATGTAATAATAGGTATATGCCATCAGCGCGGTTGGAAGTTCCAGATCTTCCAATGCAGCCATCCGTTGGGCGAATTCCCATTGCAGGGTGAAGAATGTAGAAGGAAAACCCATGCTGTGCCTTTTTTGCGAGCTAAAAGATAAAATCTTGATTAAAAACATCACCGGGCATCCATTGGAAACCCGGTGATGTTCTATGCATTCGGAATTACTCGATAACGATCGCTTCGCTCGGGCAGTCCGCGGCGGCATCTTTCACGGCGCCTTCCAGGGCGGCGGGAACCACGGCAACTTTCACCACGGCAAAATTGTCGTCGCCCATGTCAAAGACATCCGGAACCGAAGAGCTGCACAAACCGCAGCCGCTGCACAGATCAGTATCAATACGAACCTTCATTTCTTATCTCCTTTGCGATAAAGTAAACGTCCCAATTTTACCACCAATGCATTACTTTTCTGGGATGCCGCGTATGAATTTACGCAGCATGCGGTTAAATTCTTCGGGTTGCTCCATGTTTGGCAGGTGAGCCGCCTGCGGAAAGCGCGTGCATTGCGCGTTTGGGATCGTTTTGGCCAACCAGTTGCCGGCCCGGATAATGTTTGGATCATCCAGCTCGCCGATCACCACCAGTGTAGGCAGGCGCAGTTCCTCCACGCAGGTTGCAGCCTGTGCGTTCAGCCAGGTTTCGCTGCCCAGTCCGTTGGCCTCATTGGCCAGTGCGGTCATATCCATCACCCGCACCAGTTCGCGCACCGATGCATTCACCTGGTCGGGAGTTCGATGGGGACCATCCACCCATATTTCCACATCCAACTCGGCTGCCCGCCAGAAATCCCTCCGGCGGAAAGCAGCCGTCATTTCTTCCCACTGGCGCGGGGGTTCACCCTCAAATGGAAAACCGGGCGGCGCCGAACAGACTAACCCCAACCCGGCGGCGCGCAGGGGATGGGCCAGCGCCAGATCAAGCGCAGCACTCCCGCCTTTGGAGCAGCCCACCAGCACTGCGCGTGGGATGCTCAGATGATCCAGCAAGCCCAACAGGTCAGCGGCGTGCGAAAATTCACCGGTAGCAGGAAAACTCTGTCCATATCCGCGCATATCGTACCGCAATACGCGCATTTCTTGTGCCAGAGCAGCAAATTGTCCATCCCACATACGGCAATCTGCAATCCCCGCATGCACCAGCACCAGGGGAATTTCGCTCTCTCCTGCCATCTCATAGTAAAGACGCGTGCCGTTTATTTCCACACAATCGCATTCGATGATCGGCAGCATTAATTTCCTTGAGAGTCACTTATTGATCAGGCGCATCTTGAAGCTGGAATTTGGGGCAGGGGTGGGAGCGCTGCGCATCTTAAGCCGGTAATAAGGCGGATCCATGATGAAGCTGCCGTAATGCAGCAAAGCGGCAACCGTCAGTTGGATCTGTGCTTCGGCCAGCGCCGAGCCCAGGCAGGCGTGCGAGCCCAGCCCAAACGGCGCAAATCCACCACTGATGCGCTGTTCGTTGCGCGGATCCCGATAACGGTCAATATCAAATTTGTAGGGATCGGGATGCAGCTCGGGAATGAAATGCGCCACGGTGGTGCCAATGAAAACACGCCCCTCGGCTTCCACACGGAAACCGGCGAACTCGAATGGTTCCACAACCGTGCGCTGCAGGGCCGGGGCGATCGGGTAACGACGCAGGGTTTCGCGCAGGGCGCGGTCGAGAATATCCAGTTCGCGAAGTTTGGCGGGGGTAGGCCCTTCTGTATCGAATAAAGTCTCGGCCTCCTGCAATACCCCGCGCATGATCTGCGGGTATTTGAAGAGGGCGTACATCAGCGAGGCGGCGGTGCTGGCAGCCGTGTCTAACCCGGCGATGTAGGGGCCGAGCGCAAGCGGCATCAAATCACTTTCATTCAGCAGGTCGCCCTGGTGAGCCGCCCCCAGAGCATCATCGATCAGGTTGGGTTGGCGGTCTTTGCCGGGCGGGTTGTGCCGATGCCACTCCAGAATGCGGTTGCCCAGCTCGAAAGAGCGGGCGCGAGCTTCTTTGTAGCGTGGAAGCTGGCGCAGGATATCCGGGCGCTGCCGGGTAACCAGAGTGAGCAGGCCGGTGCGCACAAAATCTACTACGTCGCGCGTATAATCCCCCGGAGCTGTACCAACGATGATGGTGCCCAATTGCTCGGTGATCAGCTCCTGGAAGAACGGATACACTGGCCGGCTTTCACCGATCGGCCAATTTTCTAATGCTTTGCGCGTCAGGGATACCACCTCCGGCAGGTGGGCCTCGAGCACGCTGCGGGAATAACCTGCCTTGGACATCTGGCGCAGGCGCGTGTGTACCTCTCCATCCGAACTGATCAGGGTTGTCTGGGCGCCCATTTCATGATCCAGCCGTTCCCAAAATTCTTTGGAACGGAAGTGGGTGTTGCCCTCCCGGCTCATGAACTGGTTGGCTTGAGGTCCGGCAATGACCGTGTAGATCTCATTCAACACTTTCACGCGGAAGATCGGCCCCATGATCTGGTATTGTTTGACCAGGAAACCAAGCACATCAGTGAACATCTCCAGGGCGGAACCGATCCCCGGCAGGCCGGGCACCATAGGCGGAAGCGGCGCGTCGGATGGGCCGCTGCGCCAGGTGATCTCTTTTGTTCTTGCCGTAGCCATATTCCCTATCCTTTTTTGTACAAGGCGCGAAATTCATCCTCCAAGATGCTCATCATGATGAAATCCTGGTAAGCATGGTTGATGAAATATCCGTCGCGCTGGATGCCTTCACGCTGAAATCCAATCTTCTCGTAAAAACGCAGGGCGCGGGTATTACTGCCCACCACCCCAATCGCCACCCGGTGGAAGTTGAGCGCTCCAAAAGCAAAATCCAACATCAGCAGCATGACTTCGCGCCCATAGCCTTTTCTCCAGCTGGACTTGTCGCCCAGGATGATCGACAAATCTGTATTGCGCCAGGCCGGGAACATGCGCAGCAGGCCGGTTTCACCGATCAACCGCTCGTTGGAGCGCTCCACAACGCCAAACCATACCCGGCTGGTATCGGTTTCCAGGCGTTGTAGGTAGGCCTCTAGCCCGCTTGATGAAGTGGGCAAGGTTTCACCGGTGAGAGCGCGGATCTCGGGGTCATTAAACCAGGTCAGCAGCAGCGGCGCATCGGCCTTTTCCAGCGGGCGCAGAGAGATATGTTCACTTTGCAGGAAAGATGGTGGGATCATGGGTTAAGCATATCATAGATTTCCCAGACCGGTTCCCAAACCCCGTCTTCCATATTGGATAACAAGACCATGCTGATGTTGGTTTCCACCATGTGGCGGATGATCCCGCTGACCCCCGCGTTCTGACCATCTTTGTGGTAGGCGATGACCTTGTGGCTGTTCTTCTCCAATAGGAATTCAAGCCCAAAACCAAAATAATGGTCGAAGGATTTTCGTTCTGCTTTGAAGACCTGTGGGGTGAAGAACTTGTTCGTTGAGTCCGGCCCCAGCAGCTTGCCGTCCTGTGCGGCATGCAGGAATCTAACCAGATCCCCGGCAGTGACATGCGCCCCGCCATCCGGCGTGCCGATGGGCGGGAAGGAGTAGATGTTCTTCTTCCATCCGGTGAGATGCCCTTGCGGGTCGTAAATGGGATCACTGCCTTCCGCCAGATCTTCTGTCACCTCATCCATGCGGAAGAAGCCGCTGCGCGTCATGCCGGATGGAGCAAAGATGTTTTGCTGCACAAAATCGCGATAGGGCATGCCGCTGGCCTTCTCAATCATCAAGCCGGCCAGGACAAAAGCGCAATTGCAATACCGCGCGCCCTGCCCCGGGGGGAAGTTGGCGGGTTTGTGAGCAAATTGCGGCAGGAAGTCGACCGCCTGGGTGACCGAGTAGTTGGCCTTGTTGATCCACAGGTCGGCATAATCTTCTCCGGCTTCTTCATCGGCATCGTCGGCAATCCCGGAGGAATGGGTGAGCAGGTGAAAAAGTGTCGCATCGGGGGAGATGGCCGTTCCTTGAAGCCCCAGGTAATCCACAGCGGGGGTATCCAGGGACAGCCGGCCTTGATCCACCAACTGCAGAGCTGCCATGGCGGTGAACAGCTTGGTGATCGAGGCGGTGTCGAAGCGGGTTTCGAGGGTGGGTTTGACCTTCCAGGCTCGATTGGCATAGCCGTAAGCGGCTGAGAACAACTCGGACCGATCCTGGGTGATCAAGACCACACCGGAGTATCGATCCTGTTGTTCCAGCCGCTTGAAATAGGCGTGGATCGCGTGAAGGTCGATGGGCTTTCTCATTGCCCAAAGGGGGCATTCTCGTTCAGGCACACCGGCTGGGTGGTGGCGGAAGCCAGGCAAGATATGATAAATCCGTTATCGAACTTGACCCGCATCAGGAAGGCGCTCAACTGGTCCAGCGAGGCGGAGTAGGTGCCGGTATAACCCTGCCAGTCATCCGACCACTCAATCTGGTAGCTGCCCTGAGCAGCCTCAGGAAACCCCCACACCTTTTGCATGGTAGGGGAGATCTGCCCATCGCTGATAGCATTTTGGACCATGTTATTGGTACGCTGAAGTGCTTCGCGCACATAGGTCGGGTAAAGAGCGGTGATCCCTACCAAAATGAAGGCCACTGAGACTACCAGGGCGCGTTTCCAGCGCGGGTGCACCTTGCCGGATGACGCGTGCGGGGTGAGTGCATCGGCGGCGAAGCGCACGCCCCAACTGACCGGCGTGAGCAGCAAGGTCATTGGTAGCACGGCGATCATAGTGACCATCGCCATGCCCCCCAGCCAGTTTTGCGAATCGAGGGCGCCTACCATATTGAAGAGCATGATGCTGGCCGCACCAAAGAACCCGGCCAAGGCAGCTCCAAAGAGGGGTGATTCCAGCAATGTGCTGATGACCCCTAACAGCGCGCCGATCCCCATGTAGATCAAAACTTGCAGTAGCATCCCGCCCGGCGGATCAGCCAGCGGCACATCCGGTAAGGCGATGCGGTTGATCAATTGAGAGACCAGGGCATACAGACCGAACAACCAGCCGCCGATCAGAGCGGCGTTGCGGCGTAATGTGTGAAGGTATTTTCTTTCCATAGGGTTATTCCTTTTCTTTTGCAACAACATTCAATTCCGGCAGCATCAGGTAGGGCATGCAGGCGTTATTATTCACCCACTGCGTTTCGCGGCTGATGGCTGCTACATTTTTGAGCAGGTCATAGGCGTTGTCCGAGATGGCGGCTTGCTTGACCCGCCCAACGATCTTGCCCTTTTCGATCTTGAAGGCCAGGTTGAGCGGATTGGAGAAAGCTCCAGAGAGGATATTGCCTTGCCCAAGCCCAAGCACCGAATCGACCAGCAAGCCTTCCTCGATCCCGGCGATCATGTCGTCTAGAGCGGTTTGTCCGGGTTGGAAAACCAGGTTGGATGGTTTTGGCTCTGGGGGGTAGAAAAGCATACGCGAACCACTGCCAGTGGGTTGGGCGCCAGCTTGCACGGCGGTCTTCAGATCATAGAGGAAATTTTGCAATATGCCGTTCTCAATGATCGGGATGCGGCGGTGTGGAACCCCTTCGTCATCCCAAGCGGCGCTGAAATAACGTCCCGGCAGGGTGGCGTCATCGACGATGGTAAGCTTTTCGTCAAACAACTTCTCACCCAGCTTGCTTCCCAAGGGAGAGACTCCCATGAGAACATTCTTGCCGTTGATACCCTCGATGAGCGGTATGAGCAATACCAGCCCTCCCAGCGGGGAGAAGATGACCGGCATGCGCCCGGCACGCAGCCCGACAATTTCGTGGCACTGCTGGAGCTTGCGGCCGATTTGGTGGGCTGGTGCCAGGTAATTATCCTCCCAAAGGGTGGTCCCAAACAGCTCGTAGAGATTGAGTATGTCGTCCCCTTCAGCGCGCAGCGCGTCATAGCTGATCGATAACGGAGAGCGCGTCAGGTGGATTTCCAACCCGGTCTGATTGCGCAAGGACATCTTTTGCACACTGCGGGTGATGGATATGTTCACTTTAACCAGGGGGTCATAATGGACAATGGTATCAACGATCTCTTTTCCGATCTCCACCAGGCGCTCAATCGGCAGCCCGGCGATCTTCTCGTCGAAGGTTTCCACCTGCGGGAATGGCTGGGCGGATGGGAAATCAAAACCCGCCGGATCCCCGTAATACGCCGATTCCAGGGCAAAGGCGGCCAGTTTTTCATGGGCGGTCTGGTCGGTTGAGGCAGAAAAGCCCATCTTTCCGTGGCGGATGACACGTACGGCTGTGCCGCTGGTCTCCTCCACCTTGCAGTTCTTGAGTAAATTGGCCTCATAATCAATGCTGGTGGCTTCATTGGATAGGCTGACCACTTCTACCTGTTCAGCCTGGGATTGGAGTTGTTTTAAGATATCCATGGCTGGTTCCTCTACTGACCGCCGACGGCCACGTTCTGAATGCGAATATGCGGAGCGCCCATGCCGACCGGCAGGGGAAACTGACGATTCTTGCCGCAGCCTCCCGGAGTAAAATCCCATTTGAAATCGTTGCCGATCGCGTCGATGTTCTCCAGAGTGGTGAAGAGGTTGCCCGCCAGGATGACATCTTTGACCATCTCGGCCAATTTTCCGTCGCGGATCATATAGGCGTAACCGGAACTGAAAGAGAAATTTTCCAGGACGGTCTCGCCGCCGTATGCCTCGCAGGCGTAGATGCCCAGCTTGATGTCCT
Source organism: uncultured Anaerolineaceae bacterium (assembly GCA_964424115.1). Lineage (GTDB taxonomy): Bacteria > Chloroflexota > Anaerolineae > Anaerolineales > Anaerolineaceae > CAYRHN01. The sequence continues at coordinate 28,390 of CAYRHN010000022.1, read as the reverse complement.
TGATCATGTCCTCAAAGGAGGTGGTCCCATTCTCAATGGCGGTGTTGGTCATGCGCACGATCGGCGCAAACCGGTAGCTGACGGCCCGGGCGTTGCCGGTGGGCTTTTCGCCCATCAGGGCAGCCGTCTCGCGCGAGTGCAGGCGTCCGACCAGGATGCCGTCCTTGATCAGGTAATGTTTGCCGGTGGGGGTGCCTTCGTCGTCATACTTGTGTGAGCCGTGCAGATTGGAGATGGACCCATCCTCAAACACGTTCAGGATCGGTTTGCCAAAGCGCCGACCCAGCACCATCATCTCGCGCGCCTGGGGGTTTTGGGCGATGAAATCGGCCTCGGAGAGATGACCGAAGGCCTCGTGAATGAAGATCCCGGCCAACCCCTGGTTGATCACCACCGTGTACACACCGCCCTTCACCGGTTGGGCGGAAAGTAGTTCTACGGCTCTCTTCCCCGCGGTTTCCATCATCTTTTCACGCTTTTGAGCGAACTCGAAGCCGAAGGGTCCCGCAATGCCTTCGTACCACTGCTGGACGTTATCTCCATCGCGGGCTATGGCAAAGCTGCCGACCATGATGGACGGGCGTTCTTCTTCCAGATAGGTGCCTTCCGAATTCGCGTAGATAACGCGGATAAAGCTGTCGGCGTACACGGCTTGCGTGTCAACGATCTTGTCGCTCACGCCCAACACGATCTGGTTATACCCTTCCACCAGGGCTTTCTTCTCGGCCAGGGAGACATCTCTGAAGTCTTGGGCCAGGGGAACCGTGATGATCTCCTGCACCGGAGCAGCGGGGGCGATCTCGATCGGTTTCTCGCTGTGCATGGCCGCGGCGCACTGGAAGGCCTGTTCGACCTTCTTGAGCAGGTCTGTCAGATCGTTGAAGGTCACCACGCCCCAGCCCTTGCTGCGGATCAGGCAGCGAACCACGCCGCCGCGATCCAGGGTACTTCCGGCGGTCTCCAATTCTTTCCCGCGGAAGACCACCCGCGATGCTTCTTTTTCTTCGATCCGAATCTCGGTGTAATCTGCCCGGCTGTGTTTCAGGGCGTTTTCGATCAATTCGCGCATACAGTACTCCCGTTTCTAGTAGATGGTCTGGGCTGGGAAGAAACAGACTGGGACATGGGAAGCATACTGGAATTTGCCTGTTCTGTCATCCGTCAAGTGTACAATTTTTAAAATCGAATATTAAGATTATTTATAAGAAATATAAAATACTTTATATATTTTATCACAAAATAAATAAAATACAAGTGTTATTTAAGATTTATTATGATATTTTGAATGTCTATTTAGGAATATTACAGTTTGAAGCGGTAGCCCACGCCCGGTTCGGTGAGGATCATTTGCGGGCGGGTGGGATCAACCTCAATTTTCTTACGCAGGTTGCTGATATTGACCCGCAGCAGGTGGCTTTCTCCTTCATAAGCGGCGCCCCACACTTCCCGCAGGATCTGGTGATGGGTGAGCACTTTCCCAGCATTTTGGGTGAGCAGACGCAGCAGATCGTATTCAGTAGGGGTCAGATTGACTTCCAGGTCGTTCAGGCGCACCAAGTGGTGGATATGATCCACCTCCAGTTCTCCGGAACGAAAGATCGCTTCGGCGGCAGATGGAACCACCCGGCGCAGAGCAGCCCGCATGCGCGCCAGCAGCTCCCCCGGCCCAAAGGGTTTGCTCAAATAATCGTCAGCTCCGGCATCCAGCGCGGCGATCTTATCCTCTTCACGGTTGCGTACCGAGAGGATGATGATCGGCACCTGGGTCCACTCTCGTAATTGGCGGGTGACCTGGGTTCCGTCCATATCCGGCAGTCCCAGATCCAGGATGACCAGGTCGGGGTGGACCGCAGCAACTGCCTGGATTCCCATTTGTCCGGTTTCAGCTTCGTGGACGGTATACCCGTGTCCGGTTAAAGAGGTGCGTAAAAAGCGCCGGACCGGACGTTCATCATCGATCACCAGGATCACCTGACCATTTTCATTCATTTGCATTTTCCTTTTCTGAGGGAGGAACAGGCAGCGCGAACGTAAAAGCAGCCCCGCCGCTTTCGCGGTTGCGCGCCCAGATGCGCCCGCTGTGTGCTTCAATGATCCCCTTGCAAATGGAAAGTCCCAAACCGGTGCCTTTTACTCCACCAGGCCGTTCCACCCGGTAGAACTTATTGAAGATCCTCTCCAGGTCTTCCGGGGGAATCCCCAAACCCTCGTCGCTCACTTCTACCAGCACTTCGCTGCCCACCTGCCAGGCCTGGATGCCCAACCGTGAGCCGGACGGAGAATACTTGAGCGCATTATCCAGCAGGTTGATCATCACCTGCTCGATCAAAACGAAATCCATCGGCACCAACGGTAAGTCGGGCGCAATCTTTACCTCCACCGGACGGTCGAAAAGATACATGGCCAGGTGATTAAGCGTGGAGCCGATCACATCCTGAATATCACCCAGATCAAGAATGATCTTAAGCGTTCCAGCTTCCAGACGGGTCATGTCCAACAGGTTTTCTACCAGCCGGTTGAGGCGCAGGGTCTCTTCGTGGGCATTGTCCAGCATATCCATGCGGGCGGCGTGATCCAATTGCAGCCCGGCGGACTGGTTCCCCTGGGATTGTTCCACCTCGATCAGGCTTTCCAGCACGCCCTGGATAGAGACCAACGGGGTGCGCAGATCATGCGAGATGGAATTCAGCAGCGCAGTTTGCAGCCGCTCGGTAGCCCCCAACACCTGGGCCTGGTTGGCCTGTTGGTTGAGTTGCGCGCGTTCGATCCCTAAGGCTGCCAGGCTGGTGAAGCTTTCCAGCATTTGCCGTTGAGAGGGAGAGAGCAACCTTGCCCCTTCAGGCGGCTTTACCCCCAGCACACCTACCGTGCCGCGGGCAGTGCGCAGCGGTTCAAAACGGATGGTGCAGTCGGGGTGGGTGAGCGTGCCCCACCCGGCAGGATGCCCATTTTCGAAAGCCCAGGCAGCTACACCCTGATCGGTAGGGGTGAGGGTCACTTGCCTGGAGGAAGCTTTGAGCTGCAATTGGCCATTTTCTGGGATCAACACGAACACTTCGCGGCTGAAGGTTTGGCTGATGTGAGCAATGACCGCCTGCAGCATTTCATCGAGGTTCATAGCCACGGTCAGGTCGCGGCTCAGCGAATTTAGCGCAGTGGTTTGGATCGTGCGCTGTTGGCTGGCGCGAACCTGCTCGCGCACCGTGGCGGCCAGCTTGTTGATCACCAGCGCCGCGCCCAGGAAGACGGCAAAGGTGAGCAGGTATTCAGTATCCTCAACGGTCAGGCTGAAGCGGGGGTCAACAAAAAAATAATCGAAAGCACACACGCTCAGAAAGGCTGTCCATAGGGCGGCTCCGCGAGCCATAAACAGCGCAGCCACTACCACCAGGGCCATGTACAACATGACCAGATTGGTCTGGTGAAGTGCGCCGCGCAGGAAGAGGCCTAATATAGTAACTAATCCAACCAGAAAGGTGGCTTGTAGATAACGGAACAGGTCAAAACGTTGGCGCATGAAGCGCTGAACTGGCAGCGCGGTGGGCTGATCTTCCGAGCCGACCACGTAAATATCCAGAGCGCTGCTGCGCTGCAGCACTTGTTCAAGAACAGAAGCGTGCCAGTTGAAGATTCCGCGGCGCCCGATCGGCTTTCCCATGACCAGTTTGTTGATCTGGTGCGCCCCGGCAAAATCGATCAGGCTGTTGGGAATATTTTCGCCGATCACCGTGTGCGTAACAGCCCCCAGGGTCTCGGCCAATTCCAGCGTTCGCCCCAGTTGAGCCTGCTGTAGTTCTGAGAGCGGAACCCCAGAGGGGGTTTCTACATAAACCACATGCCATTCGGATTTCAATTCCTGGGCCAGGCGGTATCCGGCGCGTACCAGGGTCTGGCTGCGTGGGTGGGTGCTGATACAAACCATCACCCGGTCGCCACCTGCCCATCCCCCACGCACGGCATAACCGCGAGCCTGATTGTCCACGCGCAGGGCAGTACGCCGCAGGGCCAGCTCACGCAGTGCGGCCAGCTCCCCCGGCCGCAGAGTTTCATGTGAGGCGTCGGAGGAATTTTCTTCTCCCCAGCGTTTAAGCAGCTCCTCGGGTGAAATATCGATCAACTGGATCTCCCCGGCCTCATCCAGCAGGCGGTCGGGGATGGTTTCAACGGGCGCTTTGCCCGTGATGCGGACCACGATCTCTTTTAAGCTTTCCAAATTCTGGATGTTGGCTGTGGTATACACATCCATCCCGCTTTGGAGCAATTCTTCAATATCCAGGTAGCGCTGCGGGTGGCGGCTGCCGGGGGCATTTGTGTGCGCCAGTTCATCCACTACCACCAGTTGGGCGCGCCGCGTTAAAAGCGAGTCGATATCCATCTCAAAGTGCGATGCATCAGAGACCTCCCCCACCTGCCGGAGGGGGACGATTGGCATCCCCTGTAAGTAGGCGCTGGCATCCTTCGAAAGCCCCGGTTCGATGTAGCCCACCACCACATCCATCCCCTCGTTCATGCGTTGGCGGGCAGCATCCAGCATGGCGTAGGTCTTGCCCACTCCGCTGGCATAGCCCAGGAAGATCTTCAGACACCCATTTTCAGACATAAGAATATTATATCGTAAGAAGGATGGCAAAATGACAGCGGCGGGGCTCTTCTCCGCCGCTGTGCAAGTTAATATCCAAAAATCCTTTTATTCCACCTGGTACGGCACTTCGGTGATCACCACGCCCGTACGCTGCAGCAGCGCATCCCGCAGACTGTCGGCGGTGCGGGCATGCAGGTAGCTCGACCACCAATGCCGAGACACGAACTGCGGCACAACGATAGTGATCAATTCATCCTTCTTGCGCACAGCATCGACCTTATTAATGTATTCCAGGAGCGGTTCAAGGAATAAGCGGTAAGGCGAATTGATCGTCACCAGACGTACGCCTTCACCCCACTTGGCCCACTTGGTGCGGATGGCTTCCATATCATCGGGATTAGTGCAGATATGTACAGCAGTGATATCATTCGAGAGGGTGCGGGCAAAATGCAGCGCCTGCAAGGTGCCTTTGTGCACGCCGCTGATCGGCATGATCACGCGCGTAGTGCCGCGGCGGATGTGGACGCCCCCGGTGTCGAGAGAAAGCTGGCGGGCGAGGTTCTTATAATGGCGGTGGATCGAGAAAAAGATAGTGATCAAAGTTGGAATGAGGATGATCATGATCCATGCGCCGTCGGCAAACTTGGTGATGGCAAAAACGACCGCCACGATCAGGGTGCAGAAGGCGCCAAACCCGTTGATCAACATCTTATATTGCCAGCCTTTTTCGTAACGCAGGGTGGAACCTTTTTCTACGAACTCTTCACCTGCTTTCAGGTGTCCCATCTTCCACCAACGGCGAGCCATTCCAGTTTGCGAAAGGGTAAAGGAGAGGAATACGCCGATGGCATAGAGCGGGATGAGGGCGGTGACCTGCGCCTGAAAAACTGCCACCAGCACACAGGCGATTAATGCCAGGGCGATAATGCCGCGCGAGAAGACCAGGCGGCTGCCGCGGGATGCCATCTGACGCGGCAGGAAACCATCACTGCCAACCAGGGCGCTCAGCCGGGGAAAATCAGCGAAGGCGGTGTTGGCAGCCATCATCAGGATCACAGTGGTCGCGGTGATCAGTGCCAGGTAGAGGAAGCCGCCGTTGCCGTAGACGGTGCGGGCAATTTGCGAGATGATGGTTTCCTGTTCAGAGGGCATGGCGCCGATCTGGCGCGCCAGAAAGGTGGTGGTGAGCAGCAACGATCCCAGGATGACCGCCATCCAGGTCAGGGTTGTGGCTGCGTTCTTGCTCTTTGGTTCCTTGAAAGCCGGAATGCCGTTAGATATGGCTTCCACGCCGGTTACCGACGACGTGCCATTGGCGAAGGCGCGCAGGATGAGGAACAGGCTGATCTGCTGTACGTTCTCCACCACAACGTGGGGTGGGTTGGACACCGACGACAGCGTTCCGGTCAGATATTGAATAATGCCGATCACCAGGGTGATCACCATCATGATCAGGAAGAAGTAAGTGGGGATCGCAAATGTGATCCCGGATTCGCGTACGCCGCGCAGGTTGATCACCATCACCAACAGGATCATAGCAATCGCAATTTCCACCCGGAAATTAAGCAGGTTGGGCGCGGCTGAGGTGATCTGGGCGACGCCGGAGGAAATGGAGACTGCCACGGTGAGAATATAATCCGTCAGCAAAGCTGCCGCGGCGGTTTGCCCGGCCAGCTCGCCCAGGTTATCGCGGGCTACGATATAGGCCCCGCCGCCGCCCGGGTAGGCATGAATGGTCTGGCGGTACGACATGGTCAGAATAGCCAGCAGGATAACAATGGCAATCGCCACCGGCATGGCATAGTTCAATGCGCCGGTGCCGGCAGCGATGAGCATCAGCATCATTTCTTGCGGGCCGTACGCAACGGAGGAAAGCGCATCGGAAGAGAAGACGGCCAGTCCGACGATCTTATTGATGGTCTGATGGGCGGCCTGATCGGTAGCCAACGGCTTGCCGATCACCCAGTCCTGCCAGGAAGCCTTGGGCTTTACCGAAAGACTGGTATCCACGATGCTGACGTGATCTTTTTCTTCGAGTATCATAAGTCTTCTTTCTGCTATTTTTAACAAGCAATCGCTACTTATACCCTTGCCTGTATCAAGATTACGACAATATATCATGCGTTTGTGTCAAGAAAGTGTCAAGGAAGAAACCAGGATCTGGGTGGAAGATCGTTCGTGCGATAACACTGGTAGTACAATATTTTTCGATGAGGTTCTTGAACAAACACCGAATTTTACTACATTTGGTTCGCCACCTGGCGGCATTAGTTTGTATTGCACTGACAGCGTTCGTGCTCAAATTGCTCGAGCCTTATCTGGAAATTCAACTGATCGCGCTGCTCTTCCTGCTTCCCGTCATGGTCAGCACCGTATTATGGGGGCTCACACCCGGTGTGTTGGCCGGGTTCCTGGCATTTTTAACATTCAATTATTACTTTATTCCCCCTTACTACACATTGCAAGTGCATAAGAATCAGGATCTGATTACTTTGATCATTTTCTTGATCGTGGCAGTGGTGATGAGCCAATTGATCGGGCGTGCGCGTGAAGGCGTCCGGTTGGCGCGCAGCCGGGAGCAAGAAGCCACCCGGATGTATGAATTGATCTCAGCCCTGGCCAGCCTGCCGGACAGCATGTCCATTGCCCAAGAGCTGGCCAATCATGCCCGGGAAACCTTTGCCTTTGATCGCGTTGAGGTTGTGATCTACGATCAGGAGAAAGCCAGTTCTTGTGTAGCAGTTTCGCCCGAGGCTGGTGGTGCTCCGACCATGCTGCCTGCCATGAAGCTGTTCCTTAAAACCGCTCGCGGGCAAGAAGGGGAAATGCAGGTATGGACTGCTGATCCTGCTCTTTTGCCGGAAGAGAGGCGTTTGTTGGAAGCGTACCTCAGCCAGGGTGCCCTTTCTCTAGAGCGCATTCGCCTTGCGAAAAGCGAAAATATTGCACGTTTGCTTCAGGAGAGCGATAATCTAAAATCATCCCTCTTGAATTCGGTTTCCCACGAACTGCGTTCCCCTTTGGCGGCGATCAAAGCCTCGGTCTCCAGCTTGCGCAGTGGGGCCGTGGATTGGGATATTGCCGCCCGCCAGGAGCTGCTTGCCACGGTCGAGGAAGAGACCGACCACCTTAACCTGTTGGTTGGAAACCTGTTGGATATGTCGCGAATAGAATCGGGGGCGTTGAAGCCGCAAAAAAGGTGGAATTCGGTCGGTGAGATTGCGATGGGCGTCGTGACCCAAATGCGTAAGCAATTACAGGCTTACCACCTGGAGATCGATTTTCCCAAGGACTTGCCTCTGGTGCCCACTGATTATGTCATGATCGGGCAGGTATTTACCAACCTGATCAGTAACAGCGTCAAATATGCTCCGGAAAACACCTCGATCCTGTTGAAAGCAACCCAGGAGGGGGATTATTTGCATGTCCAGGTTGCGAATCAAAGTCCTTCTGTCCCCGTCGAGCACCTGGAACGAATATTTGATAAATTCTTTCGCGTCACTGCGGCAGATCGTATCACCGGCACCGGCCTGGGGTTGTCGATTTGCAAAGGGATCGTTGAGGCGCACGGCGGAAAGATTTGGGCGGAGAACCAGCCCGGGCATTTTGTTTTCCATTTCAAGCTGCCGCTCTTGCTTAACGGCGCACTGCCGGAATATCCGAAGGATACCATAGATGAATAAGGCTCCGCTCATCCTTTTGATCGATGATGAACCGCAGATCTTGCGCGCATTAAAAACCATCCTGACCGCCAACCATTTCCGTGTCGATGCCGCTGCCACCGGCGAACAGGGCATTGCCCTGGCAGTGGCGCAGCAACCGGACATGATCATTCTCGATCTGACCCTGCCAGATATGGATGGGATCAAGGTATGCGAACAGATCCGGGAATGGTCGCGAGTGCCAATCATTGTGCTTTCAGTGCGCGACAATGAAAAAGATAAAGTGGCAGCTTTGGATCAGGGGGCAGACGATTACTTGACCAAACCTTTTGGAATTGAGGAACTGCTGGCGCGCATCCGGGTGGCGCTGCGCCATTCGGAGCAATCCTTGGGCAATACCAAGAACCTGATCAAAGCTGGTCCGGTGGTCATTGACCTGGCCAGGCACATCGTTACCCGCGGGGAGGAGGAAGTGCGCTTGACGGCAACAGAATTTAACCTGCTGTCTTACCTGGCTGCCCATCCAGATCGCGTTCTAACCCAGCAAGCCATCTTAAACCACGTATGGGGGTTCACGGAGCTGGATCATGTAGAATACCTGCGGGTATATATCGGACAATTAAGAAAGAAGCTGGAGACTAACCCGGATGAACCGCAAATCTTGTTGACGGAACCGGGCATCGGCTACCGATTTCGCACCAACGAATAAACTCGCACAATTCATTTATTTTTTCTTTATAAACTTGCTCAATTCTTTTTGAGTAATTTATGACTTGTTTTTATACTCTTCAGCAGGTAAGGAGAGTGTTATGGAATCTGCTGAATTGGTTGAGAAACAACGCCTGATCGTCTTGTTGCCAGAGAGCCTGGCTGGCAGCATGAACCTGGCGCACCATATTTATTGGTTGGCAAGTCGCGAGCAGTGCAATGTACTCTATCTGATCCTGATGGAGGATGAGGCCAACCGATTGAGCATCATGCGCCGCATGGCAACCATGGCCGCTGCAACGACCGGCGAGCCGCCGCGCGTCTTTTCCAGGTTGGTTCCCAGGGAGGATTGGTTGTCAGTTTTAAAAACGACCATCCAGCCTGGAGATGTTGTGGTATGTCAGGCGGAACAAAACGTGGCCAGCGGTTTGTTAAAAACGCGCAGCATGCAGGAATACCTGGAAGAAGATCTGCAAATTTCCTGCCGCGTGCTTTCCGGCTTCTACCATCCCGGCAGGGAATTGACGCGCCAATGGGTCTTGGGATTCATCTTCTGGGTAGGCTGTTTGTTGATCCTGGCAGGCTTTACATTGCTGGAGATAAAGATTGATGAGGTTGTTCAGGGGTTTGCGCGAATTGGCCTGCTGTTTGTTGTGATTTGCTTTGAATTCGGATCTTTATTGGCCTGGAATCGCATTCCGAAAATATAACTTAGAAAGCATTGAAGATCATGCGCATCGAACATATTACAAATACCACGATATTTCAAGAAAACACGCAAGAATTGCCCAGGAAAACCTGGCGGCAATGGTTACTTGGTAATCCTTTAGCTACCGCTGATGCTCCTCACCAGACCATCAGCAAGACGGTCGGTCTGGCTGTATTCGCCTCCGACGCACTTTCTTCCACCGCTTATGCAACACAGGAGATCATGATGATCCTGGCGGTGGCCGGGGCTGGGGCGATGGCCTATGTTTTTCCGATCTCTCTGGCGATCGTCGCCCTGATTATCGTAGTCAGCATCTCTTACGAGCAAACCATCCATGCCTACCCTGGCGGCGGGGGCGCGTATATTGTTGCGCGGGACAATCTGGGAGAGCTTCCGGCTCAGACAGCCGGGGCTGCTTTGCTTACCGATTATATCCTCACCGTGGCAGTGTCCATTTCTTCCGGCGTTGCGCAGATCATTTCTGCTTTTCCAGCGTTGGATCCCTACCGGGTTGGGATTGCGGTCGGTATGGTGCTGTTCATTATGGTGATGAATTTGCGCGGCGTGAAGGAATCTGGCAAAATATTTGCCATCCCGACCTATTTCTTTCTGGTGATGATGTTTGTCACAGTCGGAGTGGGCATCGCGCGTACGATCGGCGGCAACCTGGGTGCCGTGATCAGCCCACCTGAATTCCAACACGTCACCGAGACCCTCGCCACCGTGACGCCATTTTTGCTTTTGCATGCCTTTTCTAGCGGCACCTCAGCCATGACCGGAATTGAGGCGGTCTCCAACGGGATCACCGCATTCCGCGAGCCGCGCAGCAAGAATGCGGGGATCACGCTGATCTGGATGTCATCCATCCTGGGTACGCTCTTCCTCGGCATTTCCTTCCTCTCCGGGAGGATCGGCGCTGTGCCCTCCGAAGGAGAAACGATTATTTCGCAATTAACGCGCACTGTGTTCAACGGCCAGGGTTTTCTCTACTTGGCCGCAATCGCCAGCACTGCGGTGATCCTGATCATGGCTGCCAATACGGCTTTCGCCGATTTTCCGCGCCTGGGTGCTTTGCATGCCGGGGATGGCTTTCTGCCGCGGCAGCTTACTTTCCGGGGAAGCCGGCTGGTCTATTCCTGGGGTATCGCGGCCCTGGCTGTACTGGCTTCGCTGTTGATCATCATTTTCCAGGCCAGCGTCACGCGCATGATTCCACTTTATGCTATTGGCGTTTTCCTCTCCTTTACTCTTTCGCAAACCGGCATGGCCCGCCGCTGGTGGAAATCCGGACATCTGCAGCCTAAAGAAGAGATCGTGGAGCCGGGATCGGTGATTACCCATGACAGGCGCTGGAAGGTTAAGATGCTCATCAATGGTTTTGGCGCTGTTTGCACCTTTGTGGTGATGATCGTATTCGCGGTCACCAAATTTGCTGACGGAGCCTGGTTGATCATCCTCCTGATCCCGTTGCTTGTGTCCACTTTCTTCACGATCCATCACCATTACAAGTCATTGGCCAGGAAACTTTCCCTGGAGAACTTCACCGCCCGCCCGCGCCTGGCACGGCACCGCGTGCTCGTCTTGATCGCCGGGGTGCATCGAGGTTCCCTTGCTGCATTGGCCTATGCACGTTCACTGGGTTCCGATGTTACAGCGGTACATGTATCGGTGGATCCGGCTGAATCGGAGAAAGTCCGCGCTAAGTGGAATATATATGGTGAAGGAACCCGCCTGGTGATCCTCGAATCCCCCTACCGCCTCTTGATCGAACCGGTGTTGGATTATATTGAAAAGATGCGCGCAGCACGTCAGCCGAATGAACTTCTCACCATTGTCGTTCCGCAGTTCATCCCTTCTCATTGGTGGGAAAACCTTCTACATAACCAGACCGCGTTGTTGCTGCGTTTTGCTCTGCTATTCAAGCCCGGATTGGTGATCGTGGAGGTTCCCTACCAGGTATAGGGATCGATCCCTGAGCCAGATTACCAGATTTTTCTTTGAGCAGCCCGGTGCCTTGAAAACCGGGACGCTCGCTTTAAGATCTGCTCTAAAAGGTAAATCATCCTTAAGTATGGTGCGGCAGACTATTGACATCTGCCCCAAACTCGGTTAAATTTAGTCGGTACGTTATTCTATTTAGAAGGAGGCGCGTTGCATGTCTATTAAATCAGGATTGGTCGTTGTTCACATTCAGGAAGTGCGAACGCGCCTGGTCTAATTAAACCGAATTAAAAGTTTAGCCGCGTTTCCCTGGCCTTGATCCAGGAAGGACGCTCTGCTTTTTTCCAGCGTTTATTAGCCGCGGGTGGGTTCGTACCCCCGTGGCTTTGTGTTTAATCGAAGGCCGCGAGTTTCCCTCATTTCCTGAGCGGAACAGCGACCCATCCCATCGAAACCTGCCGGCCACGGGATATCTCGTGGCCGGCTTTTTGTGTTAAGAAGTTGAGAACGCTGCAATGGAACCTAATCGACAACCCGACCAGTTGCTGCAAGGCATGGTCTATCGAAAAACAAAAGAAACGTATGAAGTGATGCATGCTGGCATGCCAGTGGTGTGCATTCTGGGCGCGCGCCTGCGCAATGATCTGTTCGCAGGCGACCGCCAGGCGGTCACTCATGTCGACCCGATCGCCATTGGCGACGAAGTCGCCTTTGTGCGCACCGGTGACGGCAGCCACCGCATTGTGGAGCGCCTGCCGCGTCGCAGCAAGCTGTCCCGCCCGGACGCAGGCAAGCATGTCTTTGAGCAGGTGGTGGCGGCCAACCTGGACCAGGCTGTGCCGGTCTTTGCGGCTGCCGCCCCGCCGCCCAAGTGGAACCTGCTGGATCGTTACCTGGTGACGGCCGAAGCAAATGATCTCCCGGCCGTGATCGTAATTACCAAGATCGACCTGGCTCGTGGCGATCTGCAGGCGGCTGAAGAAGTGGCAACCTACCGCCGTATCGGTTACCCGGTGCTGCTGGTCAGTTCAGTGACCGGCGAGGGATTGGAAGAAGTGCGCCAGGCCCTGCAAGGCAGGCTCTCGGTGCTGCTGGGTAAATCTGGGGTGGGTAAAACCTCCCTGCTGAATGCTCTCCAGCCGGGGCTGGGATTGCGGGTGAATCAGATCAACGCGGTGGGCAAAGGCAAGCATACCACCACCGCTGCAGAGATGTTCTCCCTGGATTTTGGCGGCGCGATCGTGGATACCCCTGGCGTGCGTGAGTTCGGCCTGTGGGATATTGAAGCGGAAGAACTGGCCTCTACCTTCCCCGAGATGCGCCGCTTTATCGGACTCTGCCGTTTTGGGCTGGACTGCCTGCACAATGAAGAACCGGGCTGCGCGGTGCGTCAGGCCGTCATGGACGGTCATATCAGCCCGCGCCGCTACCAGAGCTATACCAGATTGTTAGAGGAAGTATGAGTTTCCGTTCGAACACCTTCGGAGATTTTCGCTGCATTCATTGCCGTGTGGTCGTCTCCGCAGATATCACGTTAAGCGCGGTGAATAACCGCAATCACTGCCCTTACTGCTTGTGGTCGCGCCACCTGGACCTGTATGAGGCGGGTGACCGCCTGTGCGCCTGCAAGGGCGCTATGCGGCCAGTTGGCCTGACCTTTAAGCGGCGGAATAAGAAATACGGGCATTTATGCCAGGGCGAGCTGATGCTGGTGCACCAGTGCGTGGAATGCAATAAGTTCTCGCTGAACCGCATCGCGGCGGATGATATCGCCGAGAGGATCTATGAGGTCTTTCGGTTGTCAGCCCGGATTGCTTTCCCGGTGGGAAAGCACCTGGATTTTCACCCCCTGGGCGCCGCGGATGACGAGGTCGTCAGAGCACGTCTGTTCGGATCGGCATCCTCGAGGGAAATGCTGTTGACTGCATTTTAATGGATTGAGCCGTATGGCGCGGAGCGCCATACGGCTCAATTTGATTTATTTCATGTTCTTTTGCGCGTAGATATTCATCGCTGCGCACATGAAATCGGCCAGGCCGGGGCGGTACTTGTCATAATTGGCGCGGAAGCGAGCATCTTCCGTATACATCTGCCCCAGCCCGCGGTAGGCTTCAGCGTTGGGAGTCCAGAACTGCGCCACCCAGGCGTAATGGCGAGCAACCAGCGCCTGCACCGCCTGGCTGGCCGGGTCGCTACCCATCAGAGCTGCCAGGCCGCGGGTGACCTCATCGCCTTCTTTTTTGATCGCCTGCCACTGTTCGCGCGACATGGCCCGTACGCGCCGGTTGCTTTCGGCGTATTGATCGGGCCAGCGTTGGCTGGCTTCGCTGGTATATTCGTCGATCTGCTCCTGGGTGAAGCCTTCATATAATTCTTTATCGGTTAAGGGCGTCATGGTTTCCTCCGTTAATGACAGAATGGTCTTATCGATGGTATTAAGGAGCAGCGCCAGCCGTTCCCTGCGCTGTTCAAGCATGCGGCGGTGAGAACGCAGCGCCTGGACCGCGTCGAACCCGGGATCGTCCAGGATGGCTTTGATCTCACCCAGCGGCAGGTCCATTTCCTTAAAAAAGAGGATCTGTTGCAGGCGCAGCAGGTCTGCCCCGGCATACAGGCGGTAACCCGCGTTGGTGCGCGCCGTAGGTCGCAGCAGGCCGATCTGGTCGTAGTGGTGCAGCGTCCGGACGCTGACCCCGGCCAGGTCTGCCAGCTGGTGAACGGTGTGGGTTTGGCTGAGTTTCTCCATGCCGCCCAGTATACACTATGACGTAACGTTAATGTCAAGGGGAAACTTGATTATTTGTGAGGATCGATCACATAGAGATAGCGGGTGATGGTTTCCTCTTCTACGTGCTTCTTGAAGGGAACATTCTCTTCATGGCGAGCCTCGTAGAGGAAAAGGTTATCCTCTGCTTCGAAGGCCGGTTTTAATTCCTCAGCTATTTGGTAATTGCTCAACCAATGCTTGCGCACCGAGGCGGTAAAATCGTAAGCCGCCCAACGATATTCTAGTTTATCCAGGGCTTTGGCCAGGAAGGTGTGGTCGGCCTGGAGAATATTCTTCGGATCGCCTTTCTCGCGGGTTTGCATGGCGCTGATGATCATTCGTCCCCTGGATTTCAGCAGGTCAGCCAGGCGCGGGAGGGTGGTGGTTGGTTCGCCCAGGAAATAGATCGAATCGACCAACAGGACGGCGTCGTATGGGCCGGCTGGGGGATCCTGGCTGGTGATATCCAGGCAGTGAAATTCTAATCCCGGCTTGCCTTTGTAGCGGGTCTTGGCCTGGTTGATCGCCATTTTGGAGAGATCGATCCCGGTCAAATGCCCGCTGGAATAGCGCTGGATGTATTCGCTGATGCGGCCGTTGCCGCAGCCGACATCCAGAATGCGGCTGCCAGGCTGGAGCATGGAAATGAGGAAATTCAGTTCCTGCATATCCATCATTCCATGCTGGCATAGGTCGCGACCGTACACCTGTTCGCAGAACTTGCTGTGGGTCGGGCTCTTATCCGCGCGGCGGTAGAATTCATCGTACCAGGGTTGGCTGAAGGTTAAGAATTCATCGCTCATGGGGTTCCCTTTAACTTATCCAGGTTGGAAGGCAGGATGTAATACTGCCCGTCTACGGCTGTTGCAGGTAGCACGCCTTCATGGATCAGGCGCAGCAGCTCCTCAGGTGTCACTTGCGCATAAGCCGCTGCGGCGGGAAGCTGCATTGGCAGATCAAAATCCCCCACCGGCGGGACGAGGTTGTTGGTCAGCATACTTGGAGGAAGGTTGAACGAAAAGCCGCTCGCTGGGATGGGAGCGGGATCGCCCATATCCCTGGTAAGAGGTGGATTTTCGGCAATTTGCCAGGATTCAATCACCAGTTCTGTCAATTCCAGTCCGGCAGCCTCAAACTCCGACCGGACAGATTCTTGGACCGCCTGGCTGAGGGCGTCCAGGTCTTGCGCGGGAAGTTCCAGGCAGGCGCTCAACGCAGCGCGGATCCAAGCGCGCAACACAGGCGCAGGGTCGTCTTGCGCTGCGATCCCCGCCGCGCTGCAGGCGGCGGCGAAGCGCTGCGGGTCGCTCACCCGGGCACTCGCTGTGCCAAATGCGCGCACCAACTTGCCGCTTGAATTAAGCAGCGGCGGAGCAGTCCCCCACTTGATGGAGAGAATATCCATGCTTTATCTTAGCATGGATTCGGAAATGAGTATAACCGGCTAGCTGACGAAAGGCGCAAGGGCTGCCCCGGCCGCCCGCGCCAGGAAGACCTTGAACGGGGATGCGTGGTGGGGAATGAAGAAATGGCAGTCCGGATCCAGCCAGCCTTGTTCCTGCCAGTAGGTGTAGTCGAATGAGCCGTCCGGGTGGAGTGTCCAGGCGCGCTGCTGGATCTTGAACACCATCAAGGAAAGGAACGAAGGCCGCAGGGCATCTTTGTGCTGCAGGCTGGTGAAAATGTGCGTGGCGGTTCTATCCAGCTTCTTCCGGTTGCGCTGTTCGATCTCGTCGATGTTCATCAAGGCGCCGGTGACGAATCCTGCCCCGCCCAGCAGATGGAAGCCCCAGGTCATGAAGGCCGTACGGAAGGTCGACAGGGCGTGCGAGGTGGATTTGGTGCCGCTGCTGACCAGCGCAAAGGCGCTGATCCCGGCGAACTGGGGCCGGTGGCAGACGTGCGCCAGGCGGTCCATGAAGATTTTTATTGTGCCGTTCACATCATCCACATAGACCGGCGAGGCCCACAGGACTGCATCGGCAGCCAGGATTCTGTCTTTCAATACCAAAACATCATCCTGAACCGGGCATTTTTCTTCGCCTCGGTCAAAGCAGGCCCGGCAGCCACGGCAGGGCCGGATATCCATTTGGGCCAGAGCGATCTCCTCAAATTCCAGCAGCATGTTTGCTTGAGCCGCCAATGTCTTGAAGCGTTGTTCCAAAAGATCCAACACGCGCGCAGTGTTGCCGTTCTTGCGGTAGCTGCTGTGGAAGGCCAGGATTTTCATGCGGGCAATTATACTGTTTCTTCAGGGATTTGGCGTACCGCGAACTGTAACAATCTAAGAGCTTTGTCAAGCCGGATAGGCGATGAAAAGCAGGTGACAAAACCGGCGTGCTTGCGGTATCATTATAAAGATGTCAAATGGAGTACGATCTTCAACTATCACAATAAAAGAGGCGAAAACGATATGAGTCCAGTCAAGCGTGTCCACAATTTCAATGCCGGTCCGTCCATCCTGCCCCTGTCTGTGCTTGAAAAAGCCCAGGCCGAGCTGCTGGATTACCAGGGTTGCGGCATGTCGGTGATGGAAATGAGCCACCGCTCCAAGGAATTCGAAAGCATCATCCAGACCGCGGAAGCCGATCTGCGCGAGCTGATGGGCATCCCTGCCAATTACAAGGTGCTGTTCCTGCAGGGCGGCGCCAGCCTGCAATTTGCCATGCTGCCGATGAACCTGCGCCCCGCCGGCGCCTCCGCCGATTACATCGTCACTGGCGCATGGAGCAAGACGGCTGCCA
Organism: uncultured Anaerolineaceae bacterium; assembly: GCA_964424115.1. Classification (GTDB taxonomy): domain Bacteria; phylum Chloroflexota; class Anaerolineae; order Anaerolineales; family Anaerolineaceae; genus CAYRHN01. The sequence goes on along the minus strand of CAYRHN010000022.1, from coordinate 11,277 downwards.
AGGAAGCCTCCAAATTGGGCGCCACGCACATCATCTTCAACGGCGAAGGCGAGAACTTCACCCGCCTGCCCGCCCAGAACGAACTCCAATTCGATCCCAATGCGGCCTATGTGCATTTCTGCCACAATGAGACCATCCACGGTGTGGAATTCAAGGCCGAACCGGTACCCCCGGCCGGTGTGCCGTTGATCTGCGACGTTTCCTCTGACTTCCTCTCCGGGCCGTTGGATGTTAGCAAGTACGCCATGATCTACGCCGGGGCGCAGAAGAACGCCGGCCCCGCGGGTGTGGTGGTGGTGGTCATCCGCGAGGATATGCTGGCGCGCGTGCCGGAGAAGATGCCAGTCATGCTGGATTACAAGTTGCTGGCCGAAAGCGGCTCGCTGCACAACACGCCTCCCTGCTGGTCGATCTACATGGTTGGCCTGGTGTTGAAGTGGCTGAAAGAGATTGGTGGTTTGCCTGGCATCCAAAAGATCAACCATGAAAAGGCCGAGATTATTTACAACGCCATCGACAAGAGCGGCGGCTATTACCGCGGCCACGCTGTTAAACCTGCTCGCTCGATCATGAACATCCCCTTCCGCATGGCCAATGAAGAGGTGGAAGAGCTGTTCGTCAAGGAAGCCAAGAAGGCCGAGTTTATCGGCTTGAAGGGCCACCGCTCAGTGGGCGGCCTGCGCGCTTCCATCTACAACGCCTTGCCGGTCGAATCCGCTAAAGCCCTGGCCGATTTCATGGCCGACTTCCAGCGCAAACACGAGTAAGATATCTGAACAACTAAAAAAGTTCCGGCCTCTGGCTGGAACTTTTTTGTTGATTACTCACACCTTTTTCCTTTGCTGCAGGAACACCGCCAGGATTGGGCCCAGAAAGACGATCCCCAGGTAGGCCAGCGAGGCGATGAACTGCCAGGAGCCCGGCTGGCGGGCAGTGGTTCCCACCAACACCAGCCCGACCGTGATGGGGGTCATGCCCAACACCGTGGCGAGGAAATAAGTGGGCAGGTTGGCTTTGCTCACCCCTGCCACGTAATTCTGCATTTCCCACGGCAACACCCCCACCAGGCGTAAAAGCAGGATGAACTTGAAGCCGCTGCCGTCATCCACCCGGGCAAGGAAGCTTTCCAGTTTGCCGCCTTTCATCTTTGCCTGCACCCACTCGCGTCCCAGCCGCCGCGCCAGGTAGAAGGGGACCAGCGAAGTGGCGATCGAGGCTCCCATGGCCACCAGCATCCCCACCCACGGACCGAAGAGCAGCCCGCCTGTGGCTGAAAGCAGTGTGGCCATGAGCGGGATGGGCGAAGCGATCAGGTAGGTAAAGATGAACACCGCCAGCGCCCACGGGCCAAATCCCCGCAGAAAGGCATCCAGGTTCTCGCTGGTCAATTCGCGGTATTGCGAGAAATAAGCCCTGGCCGAGAGCGCGATGATGAGGACAAAAATGACGATCAAGATATAGATGGGCAGGTTCTTTTTCATGGGTGTGAGGTGGATTATAAGGCCGAATCAGGATCGGTGTCGGGCTTTTCATTTTTCCGCAGTTGGATCAGCACCACTGCCGTCGGGATCAGCAGTGCCAGGGCCGGCAAAGCCAACGAAGCGATGAACTGCCAGCTTCCGGGTTGGCGGGCGGCTGTTCCGACCAGCACCAGTCCGAAGCGCAGCGGCAAAATGCCAACCAGCGTGGCCATTAAATAGGGAACCAGATCCACTTTGCTCACCCCGGCAATATAGTTTTGCATCTCGAAGGGCAACACGGCCACCAGCCTGAGCAGCAGGGTGAATCTGAACCCTTTACCCCCGTCGATGCGCAAGATGAAGTTCTCGACCTTGCCGCCTTTTAACTTAGCCTGCACCCATTCCCGCCCCAATTGCCGGGCGATGGAGAAAGGGATCAGCGAGGTAGCGGTGGCGGTCAGCACCACTACCAACAGCCCCGCCCACGGCCCAAAGAGCAGTCCGCCGGTGGCCGAAAGCAAAGGGGTCAGGAAGGGGATCGGCGAGGCGATGGTATAGGTGAAGACGAAAGCCGCCACGGCCCATCCTCCCAGGCTGCGCAGGAAGGCATCCAGGTTCTCACTGGTCAGCTCCGGGTAGCGGGAAAAGAACGCTTTGGCTGAGAACGCTACGATCCCCAGGAAGAGGATCAGCAGGAAAACGATGAGTAGATTATTTTTCATTGGCGGGTTAATTATAGCGGGATTATCCCCATCGTCAGAGAAAAATCGTATTTTTGGCTGATGCAAAGGGCGAGAATTGACTTATACTTTAATAGCATTCAATTCTTGAATAATTATAAAAGAAAGAGGTCTTTATGGAACCAACTGCTCCTCTGGTCATTGAAACCCAGGGACTGAGCAAGGCCTATAAAGGCGTGCAGGCGCTTAAGTCGCTCAACTTACAGGTCCGCCAGCACTCCATTTTTGGCTTTCTGGGTCCCAACGGTGCCGGCAAGACCACTACTATTCGCCTGCTGCTCGGCCTGGCTGCGCCGACCAACGGCACGGCCCAGGTCTTCGGTCACGATATCCAGCGCGAAAGCGTTTCCATCCGCAAGCGGGTGGGCTATCTCTCGCAGACGCCGCGCTATTATGATTACATGACGGCCCGCGAGGTGCTGCGCTTCACGGTCAACTTCTTCTTCGGCGGCCCCAAGGATAAGATCGAGGAGCGCATCCAGGAAACCTTGGAGCTGGTCGGATTGGATGACAAGGCTGACCGCACGATCAAAGGCTTTTCTGGCGGGGAGGTGCAGCGCTTGGGCATTGCGCAGGCGCAGGTCAACTACCCCGACCTGCTCATCCTGGATGAGCCGGCTGCCAGCCTGGATCCCCAGGGACGCCACGATGTGCTGGAGGTGATGGAGCGCCTGCGCAAGTACACGACGATATTCTACTCCACCCATATCCTGGACGATGTTCAGCGCGTCAGCGACACGGTGGCGATCCTCAACCGGGGTGAATTGATTGCCCAGGCGCCGATCGGGGAACTGCTGGCCGGGACGGGCAATGCGGTCTACCAGATCAAGGTCAAGGGGCAGGCGGATGATGTTCGCTCGCGAGTCTCAGCTCAGCCGTGGGTCTCCAATTTGGAGGTCAGCCCGGTTCAGGACGCAGCTTTATGGCGGGTGAGCGTTTCCGACGAGGCCGCGGCAGAAGACCAACTGCTGCGCCTGGTCTTGGCCGATCCGGGGGTGAAGGTGAGCGAGTTTGGACGCCAGAAATTTGACCTGGAAGAAGTGTTCTTGAAGATCGTGGAGGGCAGCGAACATGGCCGGTAACAGAGAATTGATCCCCGCGAAGAACGAGGGCGAACTGCAGGGCTACCGCAACTTGTCCCGCAACGAGTTGGCGTCCTGGTTCAAGACTGGAACCTGGTGGCACCAGGCGTTGATCTGGATCGCCATCATCGACGGCATGTTGGCGATGGTCTTGTTCATGGTGCCGCAGATCGATGCCCAGGAGAAGCATCTTGCGGTGGTGGTGAATCAATCATTGGGCTTTACCATGTTCTTCATGATACTCGGCATGGCTCCGGCGGTCGGCGCGGTCATCGCCGGGCAGGACGCCATCCTGGATGAAAAGCTGAAAGGCACCGCAGGTTGGCTGCTCTCCAAACCGGTTTCGCGCACGGGCTATATCCTGTCTAAGTTCTTTCCCAACGCGCTCGGCATCCTGGTCTCCATGGTGCTGATCCCGATGGTCGTGGGTGTTGGATTGTTCGCCCTGGCCGGGGTTCCGGTCAATATCCTGCAGTTTTTAGCCGGTACGCTGGCGGGCTTTTTGCAGATCATCTTCTACCTGGCGCTGGCGATCATGCTCAGCACCCTCAGCAGTGCGCGCGGGCTGGTGATCGGCCTGCCGATGGGATTGATCTTTGGCTACCAGCTTTTCCTGGGCCTTGCCCCGGCTATTGCCAACTACACCCATTGGGGCCTCACCGTCTCGCCGGAACAGAACGGTATTTCGCTGGCGATGGGCCTGGCCATGGGCAAAGAGGGCTTGAACTTCATGCCGGTGCTGTGTACCATCCTGTTCATTGTCGTCTTTCTTTATATTGCGGTCCGGCGGTTCGAGAAAGAGGAATTGTAAAGGCGAAATACGTGTGAGCAGTGATCTGGTTACAGTTCACTGCTCACGAAAATATTCCGCTGTTGAGGAGAACATAGCTTAGCAGAGGCGCAATTCCGTTATAGAATGCGTGCGCAGCCATGCTGCTGGAGAGGCTGCGGCTGCGCCAGGCGAGTGCGCCCAATGCCAGGGCCAGGAAGAATATTTCCAGAACAAGGAACGGCTGGGTGGATAATAAGAAAAGGTGCCCTGCGGCAAAGAGAGCCGCCTGGAGCAGCCAGATCCAAAGCTCTCGCCACCGGGATGTATGCAGTGCCCCCCACAGGAAACCGCGGAAAAGAGGCTCTTCATCCACGGCAGCGTAGCCAAGCTGGTAAGGAAATGCCAGGAAAAAGGCTGGAAGATCCGCAGGTAGCGGATTCCCGACGGGATGAAGAAGGACTATGGTTAACAGGCTGAACACGAAGGACAGGAAGATCCCCGTTCCAGCGCCAAGGGCAAACCAGCCCAGGCTCTTTAATTGAAATTTAGGGAGTAAGGAGCGATTCTTCCAAAGCGCCAGGCCAAGCAGGATGGCGATCAGCCAAAAGGCAAGGCTGGGCAAGTTGGGAAACGCCAACGGGGTGTCCAATCCCCAGGCTGCCAGGATGAGCGTTTCCAAGGGTTTGAAAAGCAGGATGATCCAGATGCTCAATCGGTCGATATGAAAGTCTGCCAACTGCCCGCGTTCCCACCAGATTATGAAAGCAGTCAGGCCGTAGGTTATGATCTGGAAAAGAGGATCCAGCCAGGGTAGCGGCCCGCTGACCAGCATGGGCAGGCCGGTGAGGAAGGGCAGCCGCAGGAACAGCAAGGTTGCGATCAACAACCACGTTAAGATACTGCGTCTAGAATAATTCATCGTTTGCTTGATTGGGAGAGGAATAATGGAATTCTACCAGATAAACTATGATAAGATAGATCATCCCAATTAGGAAGGCGGTATTTATGAAAATCACCCGGGTCGAATCACCAGCCGACAAACAGATCTTTATCGATTTACCTTACCGTCTTTATAAAATTGACCCGGTCTGGGTGCCGCCGCTGCGCAGCGATCTGCACGGACAGTTCAATCCCAAGACCAACCCCTTCCTCGATCATTGCGAATATGCTCTTTTCCTGCTCTGGCAGGATGCTCAGCCGGTCGGGCGCATTGCTGCCTTCTTTGACACCCTGGCGAACGATTTTTGGGGTCAACCGGTGGGACTGTTCGGTTACTACGAGTGCTCCCCGGATGCGCAGGCATCCCGCCTGCTGTTGGAGGCAGCCCGCGCCTGGCTGGTGGAACACCGCATGGAGGTGATGCGCGGCCCGTGGAGCTTTGTCTCCCAGGAATGGGGCGCGGTGATCGAGGGTTACGAGCCTTCGCCGGTGGTGATGGCGCCTTATAACCCGCCTTACTACAACGACCAATTCACCGCTTTTGGCCTGGAGAAGGTCAAAGATCTGCTGGTATATCTCATCGATGCAAAAGAGGGCTACCGCATCCCCGACCGCATCCTCACCCTCACCGACAAGGTCGCCCAGCGCTACGGGGTGCGCGTGCGCCCGATCGATATGAAACGCCTGGACGAGGAGGTGGAGACGATCATCGCCCTTTCCAATTCCAGTCTCGAGCACAACTGGGGTTACTCGCCAGTTACTGAGGATGAAGTGCGCGCCATGGCCCACGATCTCAAGCCGGTCATCCAGCCCAAGGGGGTCATCTTTGCCGAGGACGCCAGCGGAAAGCCGATCGGTTTTGGCATCACCATCCCGGACGTGAATGTGATCCTCAAGAAGACCCGCGGGCGCATGCTGCCCTTCGGTTGGCTGCGCCTCCTGTGGGGCATTCCCCGCCTGACCGCCTACCGCATGTTCGCCCTGGGCGTGATCCCCGAGTACCACGGCAAAGCCATCGACAGCCTGCTCTACCGAGCCTTGTATGAATCGGTTTTCAGCCCCGAAATGCGCATGGAAATCAACTATGTACTCGAAGACAACGGGCCGATGAACAACGCCATCGTCAAGCTGGGTGCCCGTCCCCTGCGGCGCTACCGCATCTATGAGGGTAAGATCGCTGAGAATGGCGAGTAGCCGACCCTGGAATAGAGGGTCGTTAATCGTCAATCATCGATCGTAAATCGTTAATCGCTTTCTGCCTTTCTTCTTCCCCCTGATGATCCCATTGCACCCGCGCGCGCAATTCGGGGATAGGCTCATCGGGGTAGCCCATCAGGTGGAACAGCGCCGCGGCGCAGTGGTAGCGAACCAGCATCATTTCCTCGCCCGCTTCGCGCCGCAGCACTTCCAGCAGGACGGGGGCGCAGCGGGCCAGGCTCCCTTTTTCACGCAGGGTGTACCAGATCTGATAGTAAGGATCATACCGGCGCGCTTGGATCATGGCCAGCAGCGCTTCTTCTCCCAGTTGAGAGAGCTGATCCGCGGTCTGCTGTGCGTGCCATTCCCAGGCGTCGCGCCAGTTGCTGAATTGTGGTTCTTCCGGCATTAAGAGAGGGTCTTGGCTTCCGCAGCCAGGGCGATATCTTCCTCGGAGGTTGGGACGACCTCCACGCCGTGCGGAATTGGATTGCCGTCCAGATCGACGTGAATGAAGGTGATAAAACCGCGCACTACTACTTGTCCCTGAGCGCGCACCACAATATATGCCACCAGGCGGGTGCGCCCGGTGAGAACGATCCGGCTTTCGAATTGAGGCACCTCGCCGCGTTTGACCGGGCGGGTGAAGGTCAGGCCGTGGATCTTAAGGCAGACGATGTTCTCGGGTTTGGTCAAGCTGGCAGCAGCGATGAAGCCGGCCTCGACGAACCATTCCGCGGTGCGCCCGGCGTATAGCGTGCCATGGTGATTAAGATCTTCGCTTTTGACCAGGTGATAGGTCGCGTACTTGGTTACGTCCATGGGAATCCTCCAACAAGAATATGTTCTATTGTATCTCCAAATGAACCTGCCGAACATGTGATGAAAGATATTGCACTGATAATCTTAGGGAACTCTTATTTGATATTTTATATAATTAGGAGTAATATTATCTTAATTACAAGGAGTTTCTCATGAATAAACGACAAAGAATCCGGTCACGTCAGCGTAAATCCAACCGGTGGGTGGCCATTCTGGCGGTTCTGGGTGGTGGGCTGGTGTTACTTGCGGTCATTCTGCTGCTCAGCCAGGCCAACCAGGGCCCGATGGGGGATGTGGTAGTGGTCGATTCCCGCGAGCATGTTCCGGTGGATACCCAACCTGGGCCTTACACCACCAATCCGCCAGCCGGGGGCCGGCATTTCCCCACCACCTTCAGCGCCGGATTCTATCAGGAAGGCGACCTGGCTAACCTGCCCAAGTATCCCGAGGGCTACTTGGTGCATAACCTCGAACATGGCTATGTCATCTTCTGGTATAACTGCGCCGCAACTCCCGGCCTGGATTGCACCGCACTCAAGCAATCCATTCGAGAAGTGATGGATAAGTACCAGGGCGTCAAGCTGATCGCCTTTCCCTGGGCTTCGATGACCGATGTGCCGCTCACACTCACCTCTTGGGGCCGGATCATGCGCCTGAATACACCTGACACTGCTTTGATGAGCCAGTTCGTGGAGCGCAACCGCTACCAGGCGCCCGAACCCAACGCGCAATGAGTCATGGATTGTATTCGGCTTCGAGGCCGCAAATACAACACGAATTGTCCCAATTGTGGTATACTCTGCGCGCGGCCTAAAAGGGCCGCATATTGCTGGGAATTGTTTTGATGTATCCGAATGGTTGCCCGACATTCCACTGGTCGGGTTTTTTGTTCCTGCGAGGGAACATGACAATCGGCTTTCATCCGCGAGGAGGAGCCGGGCTCGTCGGCAGACTGGGAACGATAGCGGAGTCATCAAAACGGTTCGAAAATTTTAAGGAGTTTTGATGACCGAGTTTTATGAATTAGACCTGCACCCGCAGTTGGTGCAGGCGGTGACCGAGCGCGGCTATGCCGCGCCTATGCCGATCCAATCTGCGATGATTCCCCTGATGATCAGCGGCAAGGACGTGGTTGGCCAGGCCCAGACCGGTACCGGCAAGACGGCTGCCTATGCCCTGCCCATCTTGCATAACCTGGAAGCCGGCCGCCCCAACGTACAGGCCCTGGTTCTGGCGCCCACCCGCGAGCTGGCTTTGCAGGTATCCGAGGCAATGAGCGAGTATGGCGCGTACAGTGGCGCGCGCGTGGTGGCGGTTTACGGCGGGCAGTCCTATTCTCCGCAGATCGCTCAGATCAAGCGCGGGGCGAATATCGTTGTCGGCACGCCTGGCCGGGTGCTGGACCTCATTAACAAGCAGATCCTGGATCTGAGTCAGGTGCGCACCGTGGTGCTGGACGAGGCCGACGAGATGCTCAGCATGGGCTTCATCGAGGATATCGAAACCATCCTGAATGCCACCCCGGCTGAACGGCAGACCGCTCTCTTCTCGGCCACTATGCCGCCTGAGATCCGCCGTCTGGCGGAAAAATACATGCATGATGCCACCTCGATTTCCATTCAGGCCGAACAGGTCACCGTGGAAGCGATCGAGCAGCGCTACTACCTGGTCAATGAAGCGGACAAGACCGCCGCGCTGACCCGCCTGTTTGAAATGGAAGAGATAGAACGCGCTTTGATCTTTGCCCGCACGCGCGTCGGTACCGGCGAACTGGCCAACGAGCTGACCGGACGGGGATTCCCGGCCGAGGCTCTCAATGGCGATCTGAGTCAGGAAGCCCGCGAATATACTCTCAACCGCTTCCGCCAGAACAAGATCACCGTGTTGGTTGCCACGGATGTGGCCGCCCGCGGGCTGGATATCGACGGCATCAGCCATGTCTTCAATTATGATTTGCCGGATGATCCGGAGATCTACGTGCACCGTATTGGCCGCACTGGGCGGGCCGGCAAGACCGGCATCGCCATCTCGCTGGTCACCCCCTTCGAGAAGCGTGACCTGCGCCAGGTGGAGGCCTTCACCAAACGCAAGCTGGTCCGCGCTGAACTGCCCACCGAAGATCAAATCCGCGCCCACCGCCAGGAACGCCTGCTTAACCAGCTTTCGGTCTGGTTGCAGCGTGGCCGCTGCCGCGCGGAGCGTGCTCTGGTGGAGCAGTTGGTGGCTGAAGGACACGACCCCTTGGAAGTGGCAGCCGTGGCGATTAAGATCGCTCGCGCGGATGAAAAACAGCGCCCCATTGCCGCGATCAGCGAAGTGGTCGAACCCCAACCCCGCGAACGCTTCCCGCGCCGCAGCCGGTTTGAACGCTCAGGAGAAGGCGCTGACCGCACCGAACGTGCTCCCCGCGCGCCTCGTGGAGATAGATCGCCCCGCTATGATGCGCATTCGCACGAGGCGGGCATGGTGCGTTTGAACCTCAACCTTGGCCGCCGGCACGGCATCCGACCCAATGATATCGTTGGCGCAATTGCAGCGCATGCCCGTATCCCCGGCTCTACCATCGGAAAGATCTTCATCGAAGATCAACATACCCTGGTGGATGTGCCGGAAGGATTGGTAGGGCAGGTGATCGGTAATCCGCGCGCGCTGTACATCCGCCAACATCCGGTTGACCTGAAGATCAGCCAGTAAGTTGATTTTTGGTCATATTCCCAAATATGACCCGGGGTATGACTTGAGACACATCACAGTCTCTTTTTCCCCGGGTAATATGTATATTGGGATTTTACGGATGATGATTTCTTGGCCTAAGGAGATTATGGAATGAAGATCTTTACCGACAGCGCTGCCGACATGTCCCGCGAGGAGTTGAGTGAACTTGGTGTGATCGAAGTGGTGCAAAAGATCCGTTTCCCGGAGGGGGAGGTGGATCCCGCCCAGTTGGGTTATGATGCTTTTTATGCCCGCCTGGAAGAAGATTTCCCCAAGATCCCTTACACTTCCCTGCCTTCGGCAGGCTACATGTCCAATCTTTTTCGAGAAACGGCTGAAACCGACCGCGATATGCTGGCGGTCATGGTTTCCTCAGGTCTTAGCGGCACGCAGGGGTCGGTTCAATTGGCGATCACCGATGTAGATGGCGCTGCGAACGTGGCCCTGTTTGACAGTATGACCCTCTCGGTGGGCGAGCGGTTTCAGGTTGTTGCCGCGGCGCTGGCTGCCAAACGCGGTTGGCCGTTGGACAAGATCATCAAACGCCTGGAGCAGATCCGCGAACAAACCGAGATCATTTACACCCTGGAGAAGCTGGATTATCTCTCGCACGGCGGCCGCATTGGACGGGTGACTGCTATTGCTGGCAGTCTGCTCAAGATTAAGCCGGTCATTCATGTGGCGCATGATGACGGCAAATACAGCATCGTGGCTCGTTCGCGAACGATCCAGAGCGCCCTTTCAGCCATTTCCGACCATCTGAACAAAATATACGATTCGCGCCGGGTGTGGGTATGTGTGGCTCACGGACAATTCGCCAACCCGGCCGAAGCCTTGAGCGGGATGTTGAAAGAACGCTTGAACATTGCCCGCCTTGAGATGAAGCGGGTTACCCCGGTTTTGGGAGTGCATACCGGCCCGGGAATTGTCGGCGCTGCGGTAGTTCCCATGGAATTATTTGATGATTTAATGGATTGATTGTGGTACAATCAATAGTGTTCTAGTAAGGTTTGTTGTGTGCCGATGCCGCCAATCCTGATAGGGAAGGCGGCAAAATTTTATTACCCGGACAATGTAGCCGGACCGAAGGAAAAGAAAATGGATAACAAATTGTATGTCGGAAATCTTTCTTACTCCACCACGGAGGAAGAACTGCGCACGCTCTTCGCGCAGGCAGGCACAGTCACTGAAGTTGCAATGATCAAGGATCGCGATACGGGCCAATCCAAGGGCTTTGCTTTCGTGACCATGGCAACTCAGCAGGATGTGGAAAAGGCGATTAAGTTGTTTAACGGCTACAGCCTGGGGAACCGGCAGCTCCGTGTGAACGTGGCGCGTCCGCGTGAAGAAGGCGGCAGCCGCGGCGGCGGTGGTTTCGGTTCCGGTGGCGGTTATGGACGCCGCCCGGGTGGCAGTGGTGGTAATCGCGGCGGCGACCGCGGTGATCGCGGCGGCGGCACACGCCGGTATTAGAATTTCGTAGAGATAAGAAAATCCCTGGAGTTTGGCTATATTCCAGGGGTAGTTGAAAAAAAGAAGCCTCTTGAGTA
>CAYRHN010000021.1:0-43426 GCA_964424115.1 uncultured Anaerolineaceae bacterium | reverse complement strand
TCAAGAGGCTTCTTTTTTTCAACTACCCCTGGAATATAGCCAAACTCCAGGGGGTGTTTTTGACCCCTCCCCGAACGGGGAAAAAGAGCCGATCAGCGTAAGCCGCACGCGATGTGCTATAATAGCCCGCATGGATGACAAGATGCGCTGGCAACTGCGCAGGGTAGGCATTGTGATGGGGGCCTGGCTGCTGGGGCTGTATGCCCTGGTGGTGGAATCGGTCAACCGGCTGGCCCTGCCGAACGTCCCGCTGGCGGAACCCTCCGGCGGCCTGTTCGCCTATATGATCGGCTACCTGTTGGCCGGGGTGGTGCTGGGGCTGGTGTGCTGCTGGCCTGAATCCACCCTGATCGGCGCGGTGGCGGGCGGGGCAGCCGGGTCGCTGATCATCCTGGCGCTCAACTGGGTCGGCATGCTGGGCACGCCCGCCTGGATGGGCGGGATGACCCTGGTGACGCTGATCTCCTTCCTGCCGATGGCGTTGATCCTCTCGCCGGCGGCCCTGCTGGCGCGCTTTGCCGCCAATACCTTTATCATGGAACCGCCCCACCCGCTGGAGCGGGTGCGCTTCTCGCGCTGGTGGCGGCCGGTCATTGCCACCGCCCTTTTCTTTGCCTTTGGGCTGACCGCCCTGTATCCCACCAACGTGCGCGACGCGCTGCGCCAGACCTCCGAGGCCGTGCAGGTGGGCCTGACCGGGGACGTGCCGGAGATGCTCCAAAACGTGTGGCAATTCCCCAGCGGCGCGGACGGCACCTACTACCTGGAATACTCCGACACCTGGCAGAACTTTATCGGGCAGTACGCCTCCAACCTGGACATCCTCAACGCCTTCCTGGTCAGGGTGCGTTTTTCCAACGGTTTCACCATTTCCTGTCTGTTCTCCCCCACCACCCAACCGGTGTGTTTGAATGAAGAATTCCCCTTTGGGGAGTAGCGTTTCAATTTAACAAATTAGCTGCCTGCATAGCAGGCAGCTAATGATTTTTAATCTGGCCACCTGTCAGGTGGCCAGATTCTAATTACAGTCCCAATTCTTCGCGCTTCTTCCTCATCACCAGCAGAGCGATCAGGGGATAATACAGGATCAGGATGGAAACGGTCGCGTAGGAGATCAGCAGCGCGCCCAGGTAGCGGCTGGGAATGCCGTTTAACGAGGTCGGGATCAACACAGCCAGGGCTGCCAACAGGACGAAGAAGACGCTCTTGGTGAGGCCCACCCCGCCCGCGCTGCGCTTGAGCAGCAAGATGCCGCCGATGAACAGGCCGAAACCCGCCCAGGCCAGGGCCAGCAGCAGCAAAATGCCCTGATAGGCACCCGGGGCAATGCTGCTGGCGCTGCCGCTCAAAAAGAGCACGGTCACGGCTGCATAGACCACGCCAAAGAAGATGTTCAGAATGCCCACCACCACCGTGCGGGTGCTCTCCGGGCCTTTCAGCAGATTTTGGGAGGGGTAAGCCTGCGGATAGGAAGGCAGGCCGTTGGGCGAACCGTTTTGCGTCATGGCGGCCTCCGCTAGTCCAGGCCCAGCTCGGCCGGGGTGCGGTTGATCACAATGGCGGCGGTGATGGGATAGACCAGCAGCAGCGCCGCGACGATCAGGGTGGAGAGCAGGGCCGTGCCCATGTAGCTGCTGCCCACACTGGTGAGGGTATAGACGGTGTTAAAGGTCATCACAGCGATCAGGATCCAGGATCCCCACTGGGTGAGGGCCTTGCCGCTGGCGTGCCGCCCCAACAGGTTGGCGCCGCCGATCAGCAGCAGCAAGCCGCCCAGCCCCATCCCGGCCAGGTTGAGAATGGTCGAAAAATCCATCTTGTAGCCGGAGCTGAGGCCCAGGCTGGAGGTCAGGCTGGAAGCGCCCAGCAGGGAGAAGACGGTCAGGGCCAGGTAGGGGAAGGCAAAGACCAGGTTGAGAATGCCCACCGCCACCGCGCGCGGATTCTCGGGGCGCACGCCGGGATAGGGCGGATAATAGACCGGCTGCTGCGGGGGGTATCCGTAGGCATACGGCTGCTGCTGCGCAGGTGGCTGGGTTTGCACGGGTTTGGTCTCACCGTCAGGTTGAGGGGTGTCGGAATACATAGAGGAACCTCCTATGGAAATTGATTCATTATAGCATGAGAGAGGTTGCAAGAAAGGTACCACACTTTGTTAAAGAAACAGGGTGTTATTTGAAAACACCCTGTTTCTCATTTATTCCCCGATCTCGTAGAATTTGCGGTACATGAACAGGAATTCGGTGATCTGCTTCATGTAGGTGCGCGTCTCATCAAAGCGGGCCACCTCCACGAACAGGTCGGGGTCGCCGCCGGAGAGCTGCCACCAGGTATCGGCATAGCCCGGCCCGGCGTTGTAGGCCGCCAGGGCTACCAGCATCTCGCCGTTGAAGTAATCCCGCCAGCGGTCCAGGTAGCTGGCGCCGAAGGTGATGTTGACCAGCGGGCGGTAGAGGTCGTCGGCGGTGTAGCCATCCGGCCAGGCCAGCCAGGCGTAGATCTCGTCGCCGGTGGCGGGCATGATCTGCATCAGGCCGCGCGCCCCGGCCGAGGAGCGCACAACGCCGTCAAAGAGGCTCTCCTGGCGGATCAGGCTGAAGAGCAGCAACGGATGCAGGTTCTCCACCCGGGCCGAGTTGAGCACCAGCTCCTGGTAATAGGTGCCGAAGCGGATATGGTTGAAATACAGCGGGGCGGAAAGCGTCCCGGCGTCATCCATCCCGGCCAGGTCAAGGATGCCGCGCGCGCACAGGATGGCTGAGCGGTACATGCCACGCTCCAGCAGGTGCGGCAGCAGGCGGAAGGAATCGGCCGGGTCGGAGGCCACCGCCAGGCGCAGCGCCTCGTAGGCGGCTTCAGCCTGCTCCAGCAGACCCAGCTCCCAGAAGGCTTCCGCGCGCTGGTAGAGCGGGTTGGAGGCCAGCGTGCCGGGACTGGAGAGGTCGGCCCCGGCCGGGATGGTGAAGGTGCGCCGCATCCAGCCCTCGGCCAGGATATACTCCGAGTTCCAGTCCACCGCCAGGTCGTAGCTGCCGGAGGCAAACAGGGCCGGCTGGCCGTCCAGGATCTGGCGGGCACGCTCGGAATAGTAGCCAGTGGGATCCTTGCCGGCGGCGGTCATATACGCCTCGGCGGATTCGGTCGGCTTGCCCTGGGCGGCATAGGTCTTGGCGATCCAGAAAAGCGCCTGAGATTCGTCTTCGCCGTTCACCGCCAGCACCTGCATGCGCTGGAAGGTGACCAGCGCCGGGCCGTACTGCATCAGGCGGTAGCGCGTCAGCCCGGCCTGGAAGAGGGCGCGGTAGCTGATCTCCTGCGAGGCGTACTCGTCCATCAGGCGGTCCCAGGTGGCGGCGGCCTCGCTCAGCAGGCCCTTGCGCTCGTAAATGCGCCCGGCCTCGAACAGGTAGCCCGGCGCCTCGGCTGCTTTTGGGTATTTGGTGACAAAGTCCAGCAGGGTTTGGGCGGCCTCGGGATATTTGTCGTACTGCGTCCACTGCAAATAGGCCTTCTCGTCGTAGGCGGTGGGGATGAAGCGGTCGTCGGGGTGGTCGGCGATCAACCGATCCCACTCGGCCAGGGAGAGGTCGTAGACCCCCTGGTTGTAATAGGCATAGGCCTTGAAATAATGGGCTGTGCCGTCGTGCTCGGGATTGCTGTCCATGGAACGGTCAAAGGCCTGGATGGCCAGCCCGTAGTCGTGAGCGTAGAAATAGACGATCCCGCGCGAGAGGTCGTTCACCTCCAGCCCGGCCTTGTCCACCTCGCCCAGGGCGGTGTAGCTGTCGTAGGACTTGGGGAAGTTCAGCACCGAATCCATATAGCGCGCGTTGGCCTGGTCGGTGTAACCGAGGGCGGTGTAGCCCTCGGCGGCCAGCAGGTTCATGTGCGCCTTGGTGTAATCGTTGGTGGTGGTGTCATACACCGCCAGATACAGGCGCACGGCGTTGGACCAATCTCCCTGGGCGGCATAGGCCTGGCCGAGGGCGGCGTTGGCTGCGTCGGAATCGGCGCCGGCCTGCAGGGCAGCCTGGTAGGCCTCCACCGCGGCGGGATAATCCCCGGCGTTGTAGAGCGCGTCGCCGCGCAGCATCTGCACATAGTCGTCCAGCGCGCCGGGGCGCAGGTTCAGGTACTCCTGGAACTCGGCTGCGGCCTCGCTGTAGCGGTACAGGCGGTTATAGGCCTGCCCGAGCAGGAAATGCGCCTGCGCCACCAGGGTTGGGGCGGGATAATGCGCCACCACCTCGCGGTAGGCATCGATGGCGGCCTGGTAATTCCTCATCGCGTCGTTGGTGCGCCCGATGCCCAGCCAGGCGGCGGCCTGCACCTGGACATCTTCGAGCGCGTCGCGCGCCTGGGCGTATTCGTCCAGCGCCTGGTAGTAATCCCCGGCCAGCACGGCCGCGTCGCCGCGCTGCACGCGCACCTGCGGCAGGGGCGTGGGCAGCGGGGTGGGGGTGATGGTGGGGGTGAAGGTGGGCGAGGCGCTGGGGGTGAGCGTCTCGGCCGGGAGGGTGGCGGTGGGCGGCACAGGCGTCGCCTGGGGGAAGAGCAGGTCGCAGGCCGAAAGCAGCAAGGCCAGCGCCAGGATGGGGAGGAGCTTTCTCATAAGGGTATTATAACGTATAGCTGATAGCTCGTAGCGGACAGCCTACAGCTGACGGTTGACAGCTCATATTTAGCCACAAAGGTCACAAAGGTACACGAAGAACCTATGTTTAAATATTTCTTCGTGTCGCTTTGAAGCAAGGGCGAAGCAACCCGCGGCCGCGTTGATCGGAAATCTCCGCGTAGTTCCCGGGCTGCTTCGCCCCTACCGGAAAAATCTTTTCACCCCTGACCCTATCCGTGCGCGAAGCGTCTGTGTTCATCTGTGGTTAAATTCTGCTATCTGCGTTCATCGGCGTTCATCCGCGGTTAAATCCTCTCCCGCATGCCGCCGCTAATTCCAACGGGCGGGACTTCGGGCATCTTCGACCCCTAACGGATAAATCTTTTCGCCCCTGATCCCTATCTGTGTTCATCTGTGGTTAAACTCAGCTATCTGCGTTCATCTGCGTTTATCCGCGGTTTTCCTCCCTGATCTATGGTTAATTCTCTTGACATTGGTTGTATAATAGAACATATAGTCTATTTTCCGGAGGCATGTCATGGCAATCGAATATCCCGAGGCGGTGGTCATCTCCAGCCAGATGCGCCAGGTGCTGCCGGGGCGCAGCGTGGTGGAGGTGATCATTCCCAACCTGAAATCGACCGCCTTCCGCTGGGGCTTCTCCAACCTGGACAAGGTCAATATCAGCGGCGAGACGATCCGCGGCATTCGCCAGCACGGCGATTACATCTTCATCGACATGAGCCATTATGCGCTGGTCTTTGGCGACATGATCGGCAAGATCCTCTATCACGCCCCGGGGGAGAAGCGCCCGCCCAAGGCCACCATCCTGCTCGAGCTGGACGACGAGGCCGCCTTCTCCTACAACCCCTCGCTGTACGGCTACTGCTCGGCCAAAACCCCCGCCGAGCTGGAGGCCTTCCAGCCCGCCACCTGGGTGGAACCGCTGGAGGAGGCCTTCACGCCCGAGTACCTGGCGCGCGCCTTTGCCGAAGCGGAGCGCAAGATCGCCAAGCAGATGAACATGTTCCGCGTGCAATACAAGGCGCACGGGGTGGGTAACGGCTACTGGCAGGAGATCCTCTACCTGTGCGGGGTGCATCCCCAGCGCAAGGCAGGCGAGATCAGCCCGGCCGAGTTCGCGGCGCTGCATGCCGCCACCCGGCGGGTGATGCAGGCGGCCCTGGCCCAGGGCGGCTCGGCGGAGGAGAAGGACTTCTTCGGCTC
This sequence comes from uncultured Anaerolineaceae bacterium, assembly GCA_964424115.1. Classification (GTDB taxonomy): domain Bacteria; phylum Chloroflexota; class Anaerolineae; order Anaerolineales; family Anaerolineaceae; genus CAYRHN01. The sequence continues at coordinate 37,584 of CAYRHN010000021.1, read as the reverse complement.
CAGCGGCGGTTACGTGCGCGCCATGGGCGGGCGGTTGAAAGGCCAACCCTGTCCCCAGTGCGGCACGCCCATCCAGGGCAAGAGCATCCTGGGGGCGAATGTGTATTTCTGCCCGGCCTGCCAGAAGTAATTCCCGCCCCTACACAAGAATCCTTTCGTTTCTAACTCTTATTCGTGTCCACACCAGCACTGGCATGCAGGTGTAAGTGTGCGTTTCCTCCGTGCGCGCAGCGTCCGTATTCATAGGTTTTCGGGCGAGCGAAGGCACGGCTGGTGATACAATCATCCTATGCACATCACCCTCACCGACAAGATCGACAAATCCGACGACACCGCTGTACGCGAGGGGCTGAACAGCTACTACGAGGCGCAGGGCGTGCCGATCGCCTACCAGCCGCTGGGGGTCTTCCTGCGCGACGAGAACGGGGCGCTGCTGGGCGGATTGACCGGCAGCACGCACTGGGGCTGGCTGTACGTGGCGCGCCTGTGGATCGCCGAACCGCAGCGCCGCCAGGGCTGGGGCGTGCGGATGATGCAGGCTGCCGAAGAGGAAGCCTTGCGCCGCGGCTGCGCGCACGCCTACCTGGAGACGCACGATGCGTTGGGTTTCTATCAGAAGCTGGGTTACACCGTCTACGGCCAGCTGGCGGATATGCCCGCCGGGCGCACGCGTTACTGTATGCAGAAGACATTGGGATAGGCCCTTCGCGCCTCGTAAGGGAGGCATTCACATCCGGCGTAATAGGATCCTCTTGGCTTTCTTGCGGTGAGAACTTCCAAATTCCCATCTGGCGGAAATTATTATATAATTAAGCTATCTCCATAAACAGCGGGAGGAATACAACATGGAATCCCTGGACCCCAAGATTGAATTGCAGGACCTGCTCGACCAGGCGCAGGCGGCGCTTGAATCCGGCGACCGCAAGGGCGGCGCTGTCCTGCTGGCCAGGGTGCTGGCGCGCAGCTATTTGCACCCCGATGCCTGGCAGTTGATCTACCGCTATTTCGGCGGGAACAAGCCCTTCGAGCAATTCCGCTACGAATTCACCCGCAAGTTCTACCCCGACCGGCTGGAGCTGCTTGCCCCGCTGGGCGAAACCTCCGCCCAGCGGGAAGCTGCTCCGGCAGATGCGCCCCTGGAACGCGCCGTTCCCGCGCCTGCCGCCGCCCCCATCGCGGAGCCGCAACCCGTCCAGATCATCGAAGCCCCCGCCGACCAGGGGGAGCCGGAGCCTGAATCCGGCTGCCCTTTCTGCGGCAGCCCCCTGTGGACGCCCGATAAAGCCTGCCCTGGCTGCGCCTTTGAGCTGTTCCCCGCCGGTCCTTCCGAACCTGAACCCGCCTGTCCCTTTTGTGGGTCCAACCTGTGGAAGATGGGCGAACCTTGCCCGGCCTGCGGCTTCGACCCCACCCACCCCATTCCCCAACCCGAGCAGCCCGGCTGCCCCTTCTGCGGCGACAAACGCTGGCAGGAAGGCCTGACCTGCCCGGCCTGCGGCTGTCTGGTGGAGACCCAGCCGCCGGAAGAGACCCCGCCCGCCAGCCCGGCCCCTGCACCCACGCTGCAAACCGAAGCCCCCCGCCCGGCCCCTGCGGCGGAAGCCCCGGCGGCCGCCCCGGAGATGGTCAACTTTTGCCCGCGCTGCGGAAAACAGCGCGACGCCGACGACCTGTTCTGCCGCCGCTGCGGATGTGACCTGCACCGGCCCGCTCAGCCCGCCGCCCGCCAGGAGGCCCCCGCTCCGGCGGCTGACTCTGCTCCCCGCGCCGTGCCGCCCGCTCCGCCTGCTGCCGGGCAAGCAGACGACCTGTACGCGAAGATCGAAGAGTACCGCGCCCTGGAAAGTGGCGCCGCCCCTCTTGCAGCGGTGGCGGCCGTTCCGCAGGTTGCCAGATCCGCTCCGCTGCCCTCCCCCGCGCCAGCGGCGGCGCGCGCGGAAACCCCGGCCCGCAAGCCCTCGAGTCCCCTCCAGACGGCCGCTCCCACGCAGAGCCTCCCGCCCCAGCCGGCCCTTTCGGTCAGGCAGGCTCCCGCTCCCCTGCCCGCCTACCCCGCCTATCAGCCTGAGCCGGAAAGCAAGCGCGGTGGGCTGATCTTCTTCACCTGGCTGACCCTCATTGCCGGCTTTGCCCTTTTTTACATTGACCCGGATCTTGTCCTCGTCGGCTACGGCCTCCAGATCCTCACTTTCGTCCTCGCCATTGTCCTGATCAACCACAAGCCCAGCAAGACCAACGGTTGGGTGATCATGGGGCTGTGGCTGCTGGCGCAGATCATTGGATTCATTGTCGGGTTCAATTACGGCATTGGAAGATAAATTCTCGAACCTCCCAGGCCTTCACGACCTGGGAGGTTTTTTATACCGGGCCCGGGCAGTGATTTCGTTCTCCAAAAAGGTGATGATTCTCCAGTTGAATCGAGGGGGGGAACTGCTGTATAATGATTAGGATCGTTCGTCCAGGGGGACATCGCAGCCCCCGGTAAGCAAAATCCTTATTGATTGTGTGAAAAACCAGGAGGAATATTATGGGTTCGTTCTTACGTGTCTTATTGGCGCTATTCAGCGCGGCTGTGCTGGCCTTTTCCCCGCTCCTGGGGACCGGCGCGCAGGCGCTCCCGCCCCAGCCGGTTGAGCAAGTCCAACCGCGCCTGGCGCAGGCTTTCTCATGCGCGGCGGTGACGGAGATCCCCCAGGACGAGTGCCGCGCCCTGGTGTTATTGTATGAAGAGACCAACGGGGAAGCCTGGAAGGTGAACACCCGCTGGCTGCAAAACAACACCCCCTCCACCTGGTACGGGGTATCGGTTGCCAACGGGCACGTGGTGGCCCTGAGGCTGGCCAACAACGGCCTGACGGGCAGGATGCCCACTGCGCTGGAGCAATTGCCCCGCCTGAGCTATGTGGAGCTGGACGGCAACGCCCTGCAGGGCAGCCTGCCGCAGCGCCTGGCGCGTCCGAGCCAGGCGCTGGTGGAACGAGGGGGCGCGCGTGAAATAAGTGAGCCCGTCCGCGCGCCAGCCGAACCGGCTGTGGTGGAGGAGATCCCCCTGCCGAAACTGCACACCCTGCCCGTGACGCAATCCCAGCGCGCTGAGGAACCCGCCCGCGTGGTGCTGCACGGCGCGCAAGAAGTGAATGCACCGGCGCGCGCCTACACCCCGCCCAGCGCAGAAATGACCGCCGCCACCCAGGCGCAGGTGAAGTCCTTCGACTGCGCCACGGTCACGGATATTCCCCTGGCGGAATGCCAGGCCCTGGTAGCCCTCTACAACAGCGCCACCGGCGCCGGGTGGACCACCAGTACCAACTGGCTTTCCAGCACCACCGCCGGCACCTGGTACGGCGTGGCCGTCTCCGGCGGGCATGTCACCGGGATTCAAATGGTCAGCAATAATCTCATCGGCACGATCCCGACCGAGATTGGCAACCTGACCAGCCTGACCTATTTCAACCTGCCCCAGAACCAACTCAGCGGCTCCATTCCTCACGAAATTGGGAACTTGCCCGCTCTGTACCAGCTTTCTTTATATAGCAATCAGTTGAGCGGCAGCATCCCGGCCGAGATCGGCCAATGCACCAGCTTGTGGTCGATCACGCTGGGCGGCAATAATTTGAGCGGAAGTATTCCGTCTCAAATTGGCAATTTAACCGCCCTGGTAGACTTCCAGATCCAATACAACCAGATCAGCGGCACGCTCCCCGCTCAGATGGGCAGCATGAGCAGCCTGGATAGCTTATTTGCCGAATACAACCAGATCTCCGGCAGCCTGCCGTCTGAATTGGGCAATGTGACCCCCCTCAAGAATTTCTGGATCAATAACAACCAGCTTTCCGGCGCGGTGCCGGAGAGCTTTACCGCCCTGACAAACTTGTGCATCCCGGGCGGGGGCGACCCATTTTGTTACGGTCTCGACCTGGGCTACAACCGCCTGAGCACCACTGGACTTTCCACCGCCTTGGATAATTTCCTGGCCGCCAAAGACCCGGATTGGAAGGATACCCAGTGGATTCCCTGGACCTCCTGCGCGGATGTGACCCAGATCCCGGTCAGCGAGTGCAACGCGCTGGTGGCGCTCTACAATGCCACCGGCGGTGCAAACTGGGTTGATCATACGGGCTGGCTGGACTCGGGAAAACCGGGCACCTGGTACGGCGTGACCGTCTCCGCCGGGCATGTAACGGCTTTAGATTTTGGCTATAACAGCAACAACCTGGTTGGTTACCTGCCGGCCGAACTTGGCAACCTGCCTCAGCTAACCGTCTTGAGGATCAGGCAAAATTATGCCGGTCTGGCAGATACCCCGATCCCATCTTCATTGGGCAATCTGACCAACTTGACGGAATTGGATTTGTATTACAACCGTCTGAATGGGAGCATCCCTGCCTCCCTGGGCAATCTGGTGAATTTGCAATCGCTGATTCTTGCCAGTAACCGCTTGAGCGGAGCCATTCCGCCCGAGATCGGCGGGATGAGCGCCTTGCAACAACTTGCTTTGTACAGCAACCAATTGACCGGCAGCCTTCCGGCCCAGATCGGTCAGCTCACCAATCTGACCAGTATTACCCTGGGCGGGAATTCCCTGAGCGGCGCTTTGCCGGCCGAAATTGGCAATTTAACCCAATTGTACAATTTTCAAATTCAATTTAACCAATTTACCAGTATTCCCCCAGAAATTGGCAACTTGAGTAATTTGCTGTATTTCTATGCCCATTACAATCAATTTACCAGTCTGCCATCTCAACTGGGGAACCTGAGCAAGCTGAAGTATTTTGAGATCGATCACAATCAACTTTCTGGCGCGGTGCCGGAAAGCTTCACTAACCTGGTCAATTTATGTGTTCCGGGGATGATGAATTGCAACAGTTCGATCTACGGCCTCGACCTGGGCTACAACCGTCTGACCACCACGAGCCTTTCTCCCGCGCTGGATACCTTCCTGGCCGCTAAGGACCCGGACTGGAAGGATACCCAGTGGACGCCCTGGACCTCCTGTGCGGCGGTGACCCAGATCCCGGTCAGCGAGTGCAACGCGCTGCTGGCGCTCTATAACGCCACCGGCGGCGCAAACTGGTACTATCACACGGGTTGGCTGGAATCCGGCAACCCGGCCACCTGGTATGGCGTGACCGTCTCCGGCGGGCACGTGACCAAGATCAACCTGAACTGGAACAATCTGGTAGGCGGCCTGCCCTCCGAGCTGGGCAATTTGCCGCAACTGCAATTCCTCTCTCTGACCGGCAATTACCAGATGGGCGGCAGCATTCCCGCCTCGCTGGGTAACCTGACCAATTTGGTCGGCCTGGATTTGCAGATCGATCAACTTACCGGCAGCATCCCTGCCTCGCTGGGCAACCTGACCAATTTGCAGGAGCTTTATTTGAGCAACAACCAGTTGTCCGGCAGCATCCCTGCTGAACTGGCCGGCCTGACCAACCTGCGTTATTTTGATCTCGGTTACAACAACCTCACTCTGGGCAGCATCCCCGCCTGGCTGATGGGCATGACCAGCCTGCGCGGATTGGGTCTGGCGAATTGCCAGCTCAGCGGCGCGATCCCGTCCGGCTTGGCGGCGCTGACCAACCTGGGGTGGCTGAACCTGGCGGCTAACCAGCTCACCGGCAGCCTGCCCGCCTGGCTGGGCAGCCTGACCAACTTGACCAGTATCTATTTGAATAACAACCAGTTGAGTGGCGCGATCCCCACTGAATTGGGTAACCTCACAAATATCAGTTGGCTAAACTTGAGCTACAACCAGCTCAGCGGCGCGGTGCCGGAGAGCTTCACCAATCTGGTCAATTTGTATGTGAATACGCAGTACAACGATTACGGTCTCGACCTGGGTTTCAACCGTCTGAGCATCAGCGGTCTTTCCCCCGCGCTGGATACCTTCCTGGCCGCCAAAGACCCCGACTGGAAGGACACCCAGTGGACGCCCTGGACTTCCTGCGCGGATGTGACCCAGATCCCTACTAGCGAGTGCAACGCCCTGGTGGCGTTCTACAATGCCACCGGCGGCCCCGATTGGGATGACCACACCAACTGGCTGGAATCTGGCACGCCGGGCAGCTGGTACGGCGTGACCGTCTCCGGCGGGCATGTCACCGGGCTTAGCCTGGGCTGGAACAATAACCTGGTTGGCAGCCTGCCGGCCGAGTTGGGCGACTTGGGCCAGTTGACCACCTTGGGCCTTTACGGCAATTACAACGGGCTGGGTGGGGAGATTCCCTCTTCTCTTGGCAACCTGACCAATCTGCAAAGCCTGTATTTGGACAGCAATCAGCTCACCGGCAGCATCCCCGCCTCGCTGGGCAACCTGACCAACCTGCAATCGCTGTATTTGAGCGGCAATGGTTTGACCGGTTCGGTTCCAGCCGAACTGGGCAACCTGACCAACCTGCGTTATTTTAACCTCAGTTACAACAACCTCACTCTGGGCAGCATCCCCGCCTGGCTGCTTGGCCTGACCAACCTGCGCGGATTGGGGCTGTCGAATTGCCAGATCAGCGGCGCGATCCCCACTGGATTGAGCGGGCTGACCAGCCTGGAATGGCTTGAATTGGGAAGTAACCAGCTCAGCGGCGCGATCCCGCCCGAATTGGGCAACCTGACCAACCTGTACAGCCTGTACCTCTCCTACAACCAGCTTACCGGCTCTATCCCCCCTGAGTTGGGCAACCTGACCAACCTGGAGCAGTTGGCCCTCTACCACAACCAGCTCAGCGGCGCGGTGCCGGAGAGCTTCACCAATCTGGTCAATTTGTACATCGATCCGGGGAATTACTACGGCCTCGATCTGGGTTTCAACCGCCTGACCACCACTGGCCTTTCGCCTGCCCTGGATGCCTTCCTGGCCGCTAAGGACCCGGATTGGAAGGACACCCAGTGGACGCCCTGGACCTCCTGCGCGGGAGTGACCGGCATCCCGGCCTCGGAATGCGATGCGCTGACGGCTTTCTACAATGCCACCGGCGGCCCGGGCTGGACGGATCACAGCGGCTGGCTGGAAAACGGCACCCCGGCCACCTGGTTCGGCGTGAACGTCTCCGGCGGGCATGTGATCGGGCTCTCTATCTACCGTAACAACCTGGTGGGCAGCCTGCCCTCTGAGCTGAGCAATTTGCCCCAGTTGCAGTATCTGGATCTCTACTACAACCCCGACCTGACCGGGGCGATCCCTGCTTCTCTGGGCAGCCTGGCCCAATTACAGGAACTGTACCTGCTCAGGAATGGACTGACCGGCAGCATCCCTGCCTCCTTGGGCAACCTGACCAATCTGATGTGGCTCCATTTGGGCGGCAACGCATTGACCGGCTCCATCCCCGCCGAACTGGGCAACCTGCCTAACCTGCAAACGCTCTACCTGTATGCCAACCAGCTGTCCGGGACGATCCCATCCGGGCTTGGCGGGCTGACCAGCCTGGAATGGCTTGAATTGGGAAGTAACCAGCTCAGCGGCGCGATCCCGCCCGAGCTGGGCAACCTGACCAACCTCTACTCTCTCTATTTGTACAATAACCAGTTGACTGGCAGCATCCCCGCCGAATTGGGCAACCTGACCGCCTTGCAATACCTGGACCTGAGCCACAACCAGCTCAACGGCGCGGTGCCGGAGAGCTTCACCAACCTGGTGAACCTGGCTGTTGACACCGCCTACGGCTGGTACGGCCTCGATCTGGGTTATAACCGCCTGAGCGTGCCCGCCACTCCCCAGGCGCTGGCGGATTTCCTGGATATCAAGGATCCTGACTGGTATCTGACCCAGGCGGCCGGCGGAACGGTAACGCCCTCCGCGCCCTTCGACCTGTATTCTCTCGACGGCGCCATCCACCTGGCCTTCCCCTCCGGCAGTGTATCCGGAAGTGTCACGGTCACCCTGGTTCCCCGGCCTTACCTGACCAACCTGCTCCCCGATAACCTAGGGTTTGTCTGGCGCGCCTTTGGCGTGGAGGTGACGGCTGGCAAGGCATCCGCCTACACCTTCGCCCAGCCGGTGACGGTCACGATCACGTACGACCAGTTGGCGGTCGATCAGCAATATGACCTCTGGGGTCAGTTGTTCGCGGTCAAAGAGGATACGCTCAAGCTGTATGTCTGGAACGGCGCCGCCTGGGTGGACGCGCTGACCACCTGCGCCTCGCCCGGCAGCTACACCCGCGATACCGCGGCCAACACCATTTCGCTGCCCATCTGCCAATCTGGCGAATTTGCCCTGATGGGCGAGAAGCAGCAGAGCCTGATCTATTTGCCGTCCATCGTGCGCTAGACGCTTCTATTTGGATGTGCTTTGCAGGGGTGGGCCTCAAACCCACCCCTGCTTTTTTCCTCAAACCATCTCCAACAGACTGGCCACCAGCCACAGCACCACGGCAGAACCAACCACCCCGGCAAACCACTTTAGAATTCTGTTACTCGCTTCCAGACCTTCCACTTGCTTCCGCATAACAGCGATCTCTTCCCGCATGGTTCTGAATAATCCGTCGTGGTCAGCTATCCGCAAGTAAGCCCCATCCAGCCGGCTGGTGATAATGGGCTGGCAGCCCGCTTCTGCTTGCTCCAATGCTCTCACCCGGGCTTCGTAGGTCGAAAGGAGGCCCTTGATCTCAGTAAATCCCTTCTCCATGGTTGCCCCCAGCGCGTTAATGTGCTCTTGCAGAACCTGGTAACTGCCAGCCATTGAACCACCCTCCTTACTTCCCGGAGGTCCCATTATCTCCCCCATCCGGGGAGTAAGTGGTAACTTTACAACCAGCTTTCGCGCCGGCGTCCTCGATTGCCGTGCCGGCTGTGTAGGCTGCCAGGGCAACGATCACCGCTTGAAGAGCTTGCCAAAGATCGACTTGCCCGGTCGCGTAGCTTGCCACCGCTGCCAGGATTGCCAGCACCAGCGCCCAAAACTTCCGAGACTTGAAAATTGACCAATTCATGTTCAACCTTTCTCTCTTTCCACTCTGGTTCCCCTCCCTTCGGGAGGGGTTAGGGGTGGGTATTATTCCTCGTGTTCGTAAGTAACCCGGAAACCATAGAACGTCAGGCTGGAGCCTGTCTCCACCGTGTATTGAATGGATAGCGTCAGGCTTTCCCCAGCCGCCAGGTAAATCGGTTCAACCAGGGTCAGGGTCGCCACGTGTACCCCCGTCGCCTTCGGCGTGGCATCGTCGGACGTAATGTCCAATTCTGTGGTACTCGATTCAACGTCCAACAGATACACTATCGGGGAAATATCAAAAGCGTCCGAAGTGCCCACTTCGTAGGACATTCCCACGCTCAGCACCCGCCGGCCTTCCCGGTAACGGTCGGAGCCTGGTAAGCAGATCGGCACCACGGTCAAGCCGCCATCGTCCTTTAGGGTCGTCTCAGCGCTCAGCACGCCGCCATCGCCCGCCAGGGTAAAACCGTCGCGGTCCCATGCCAGGGTCAGCGGGATGACATCAGTTTTTTGTCGCATTTTTCAACCTTTCCCTCTCTCCTCCCCTTGCGTAGCACTCCCGAAGGGAGCCGGGGAGGAGAGAGAAGAAGAGAGGAGAGGTAAGAGCTTAGTCCGTGACGTTGCTCTTGTGCAGCGGGCGGTAATCCACCACCGACACCGCCACGAACTGGCGGGCTTTCATGCGCACTTCATCAGCCATGAAGACAGCGTGGTTGGTCTGGTCGCTCGCCAGGATGATCTCAGGCATCAGCCCGAACCGCTCAGCCACCACAATGCCAGGAGCAAGGCGGGGGTCAGCCACACAGGCCCAGTTGTTCGCGTCAGTCCATTCGGGCACGGTCACAACGTCGCCCATCTCGCCGCGCTGCTGGTTCTCAGAGAAGATCGTCGCTTCGCGTTCAAACGACGGATACAGAATGCGCATCGCGGTCAGGCGCAGGGCACGCGGGACGAGCAGGTATTTGGCATCCAGGCCCAGCTTCGGAGCCGTGCCGGCAGTGCCGACCAACATCGCCTGGTTGTAGATCGCCGCAGACGCGATCTCAAACTTGTCGCTTGCCAGGGCAGCGGTCAACAGGTTGCCGTGGTGGCTTGCATCGAAGACCTTGTAAGTGTCAGCCATGGCTGGACCAACACCAGTGTTCGCCGTGAAGACTTCCGAAACCAGGGAGCTAATCCGGCGCAGGCCGGCGCTTGCCAGCTTGCGCGGATAGTCGCGCAGCTTGTGTGTCTCATCGCGCTCGAACATCTCCAGGGTCAGCCCGATGTAGCCGCCATACTTGACGAAGGAAGCCGTCTCAGGGCTGTCCTTTACCGCCAGGCTGGTGTAATCAACACCTTCCGCAACCGTCGGCAGCAGGGTCACTTCCCCGACCAGGATGCCGGTCACGTCGTGGAGGCTATTCATGTGCTCCACCTTGACGATCTTTTCCCACCAACGATAGCCGGCGCGGCCCAACTCTTGCCACTGCATAACGATGATCTTGTTAAGCGCGTTCTTCAACACGCCAGGCAGGTCGGTCGTCACCGCGAATTGCACGCGGTCAGGGTAAAAGCCGCCATGGAATTCGTGATCGCCGGTCATCAGGGTATACATCTCGCGGATGCCGGAGAGCTTCTGCGCTTTCACTTTCTCCAGCCCTTCCGGGCGCTCCGCTTCCAGGAGATCATACACCGCAGCGGTAACCTGGTCTTCCGAGCTAAACATGCCCGAAATCCGACCAGGCCCGCTCACCACCAGGCCGCCGGTAAGCTCAGAGACCAACTGCCGCGCGTCCTCGATTGCCTTGTCAAGCTCAGCCGGTTCAAAGAGCTTGCCCTCGAACTGCTTGCGGACGTTCTCCGCGGCAGGTTTGGGCAGCTTGCTTGCCGTCAGACCAGTATCCAACAAATGCTGACACATCGCCACGCGGACAGCGCGAGCTTTCTCAGCTTCTTCAGCCAGGGCTTGCGCTTCCTTCTGCTTGCTCATCAGCACTTCAACCGCTTTGCGGTCGCTTTCCAACTGCCGGCGTAATTCGCCGGCGCCCTCCCCTTCGGGGAGGGGTTGAACGTTCAGGTTCTCTTCCATGGTTATACCTCCGTTTTGTGAGAACTTCGCCAAGAACTTTCCCCCGCGGGCAGGGTCCAAGACCACATCCACCGAGAGGACTTTCAATATTTTGCTTACCTTGCGATCAACCGCCGAAAAGACCACATCGGCAGAAAACCCCACATTGGGCTTCGTTCCATCTCCCAGCATCGCTTCCCCCAGGTCGCGCGCCAGCGGAGCAGCCGGGCCAACCAGGCGCAGCTTCGCAGCCACACCTTGCCGGCCATCGTCCCACCGGGCACCCTCGAACACGCCCGCCAGGTCTCTCAGGCTGTGCTTCTCCCAACTGTGATCTATGAAGCACTTCGCCCCTTCCCACAATTGCACCGAAGACATCAGCACATCCGGCGAAAAAGCCCAGCCGTTCCCCTCGCCCGCGCTGATCAACAGCGCATCAAAACCCCCACCCGCCGGGCTGGTGGTAACTTCCGCTAAGTTTATCCTTACATGCTGCTCGTCCAATAAATACTCCTCGCTTAACGTTATCGGTTCTATCCCCTCAGCCGGCTTCTCATCCGAGACGCCCGGCACTGGTACAAGATAACAGCGGCAGCCCGGATGCAGAGGAGGAAGACAGCGCAGCTTAGACCATTCGTTCATCGTGCGCTTCTTGCCTTCCAGTTCCCGGCATCGTGGACAGGGTTCGCCCTTCGTAGGAATGTGAACACCAGTGCTCTCAATCGCACCTGGTATTCCCTTCTTTGGCTTGCCCGTGTCCCACGTGCGCCACTCATACAGGACTTGAAACACCGCACACCTCAATCGTCAATCGTAAATCGTCAATCGTCATTCCTTCACTTCCCCTTCTGCCGACGGCGAGAGATCGCCGGTCTCAGGGTCGATCTTCCCCCGCCTTCCGCGCTTCGAAACGCTCTTATCACTCCGCGTCTCCGCGTCTCCGCGTGAGCTCATCTCCCACTTGCCCGCTTGCTTCCCCCGCTCCAACATCTCTTCCAGGTCAACGGTCTCGCCCATCGCCTTATAGACCAGGCGCAGGGCTTCTGTGTCGTCGATCAATCCCCGCTCCCGCATCGACTGAATAACCGTCATGGTGTTCACTGCCGCCATGGACAAGCTCACATTGTCGCGGGCTGAGATGTCCGAGCCGACCACTTCAATCCCCTCCCCCTTTCGGGGGGAGCTGGAGGGGGGTTTAACTTTCCTATCCACGCGCGCCCGGCGCTGTACCACAGCCCGCGCCAGATCTCCCACCAACCACAGGAAGAACTCTTGCCGCTGCTCAAAGTAACGGAAGGTTGGACCGCCCGCCGCTTCCGCGGTCGTCCTGGTGGAGCTCTCAGGTTCTGAGAGGAAGTGCAGCGGCAGACCAACCCCCGCCGCGATCAACTTCTTAAGCGCCAGGCCGTCCTGGTTCGCGTCGGAGCTTTCCAGCTTTGCAGACAGCACTTCCCAGCTTTCACTTTCGTCACACACCAAAATGCTGCCTGGTGTGGGTGGTGTGGCTGCAAGAGCGGCTTGCCTGGTTGCCCGGTCAGCTTCCGAAGAGAAGCGTGATTTGACCACGAAAAGAAAAGAATTGCGGTAACGGTTCAGCCGTGCCCGGTCTTCCAACCAGCCAGAGTAACGCTGCAACCACTTCAACACAGGAGCCAGGTCACTTTCCCCCCACTGCCCGCCGGCAGGCCGGTTCACCGCATAATGCAGCATGACAGGCCGGAAGACCGGGGAGCCTGGTTCTGTTTCGTCGAAGCTATCGACGTAAGGAGTATACGCCCACCAGGGTTCAGGGTCAGGGTTCTCGTTTGTGGCTTTTGGCCAGAACCGAAGCGGCTGCTCTACGTCGTTTGGAGCCGCATCGATGTGATCAATGTCACTTGCCGGCACCAGGCGGACATAAGACATACCGGCTGCGTCGGTCGATAGCAGAATGAACAGGTTGCCGCTCCGGCTGAGCTCATCGGACATTTCCACCATCCTGGTACTCATGTGGTTAAGCGGATGGTCCCACCACTGCCGCAAGAAGCGCAGCGTGCCCTCATGCTTGCTTGAAAGCTCCACGCCGCTGCCGATGACATACTGACTGGTCAGCCCCACAATGCGCCGGGCCAGCGGATTGAACCGCCAGGCGTCCAGGGCATCATCCAGGACTTTTTCCCTGTCGTAGGTTTGCCGGTCGCGTTCACTACCTTCCCAATTCGTGCCGATGCTAAAGGTGTTCTCCGTCTCACTTACGAACTGCCGCCGCTCCCGGCGATCAAATATCCCAAACAGCCGTTTAAGCATTCTCGCGCTCCTGTCATCAGTGTGAAATCGTCAATCGTCAATCGTAAATCGTCAATTGCTGTCTGCCTTTTCCGCTCAACCCAACCTACCATTGTTTCCTATGAGCTATCAGCTATCAGCCATCAGCTATTGTTGGGTTTCGCTTGCCGGGCTGATCGGCCTGGAACCGCGCCTATCCCGCTCAACCCAACCTACTGATCTGAAATCGTCAATCCAAAATCGTCAATCGCAAATCCTCATAAAGGTTGATCCGTGCGATCCGTTCCATCCGTGCCATCCGTGTGAAAAGCTCTTTTTCTACCGATCGTCAATCGTCAATCGTCAATCGTCAATTGCTGTCTGCCTTTTCCGCTCAACCCAACCTACCAATCGTCATTCGTCAATCGCCTCACCAGCCCACATCCTGCAACGGATCGCGGGCGGGGATGATGCGCGTGCCGCCGGGGATCGTCCAGGCCACCTCGTCCAGCAGAGCGCACAGGCTGGCCGAGAGCAGCGCGTCGTCGTGCAGCAGGCGCCCGGAGAGCGGATCGCGCGAGCCGTCCGGCACGCCCCAGCGCAGGATGCGCCCCGGTCCGGGCAGCATCTCGAAGCGGCAGGCGCGCGCCTGCTCCCAGAAGAGCGCGTCCGGCGGGGCAAACTCGCGGTAACGCCCGGCGTCGCACAGCGCCAGGAAGTTCCAGCCCAGGCGGCTCTTGCTGGCCTGGCTGAAGACGAACGGCACCACCCGCCCCGGAAAGGATTTTTCCAAAAAACCGGCCAGCCCTGCTCCCAGCCCGGTGGCATCCGCCACGAGGACGCGCGGCTGCCACACTGCGGCCGCGGCCTGGATTTGGGAGAGGAGAGCGGGCTGGCCGGCGCCGGACCACGCGCGCCGGGACACTACCCGGTAGGTGGGTGCGCGGCGGGCGGGATCTTCCAGCGTGGCAAGATCTGCCTGCACGATCGTCAGCACGCTCATGTCGCGCCGCGATCCGGCCTGTTCCCGCGGGGCAGGGGCGTGCATCCCCCCGCCGCCCAATTCCGCGGGATCGATAGGCAAGCGGCAGTGGGGAGAGATCCCCGAGCCGCCTATCCCCGGTAAAGGCAGCTGGCTGCCGATGGGCAGCTCAGCCGCGAACTCATCCGCCGCCCCGCCCACGTCGATCAGGAAGGCGTACAGCTTGCCGGGGGTGGGGAATTCCTGGTAGGGATGGTCGCCCTGCATCAGCGCGCGCCGCGCCGGAGGGAACAACCCGCCCTGCCCGTCCACCTCCTCGGAGTAGAACTGGGTGCGGATATAGGGGTGGTCGCGCCCCAGGCGGGCCACCTGTTCGGCCACGAAGGCGCCGTAAGCCGGCACCTCGGCCGAGACCTGGTCGGCGGTCAGCACGAAGGCGCGCCGGATGCCGTCGCGTTCCTCCTGATCGCGCGCGGCGCGCAGCTCGCGCCCCAGCAGCGTGTCGCTGCTCCAGGCCGTGCCCCAAAAGATGCGCGTGGCGTTGTTGCTGGCCGCCATCGGGGCGATCTCCTTGTCATACTTGTCGATGCGGATATCCTGCGCCTCGTCCACCTCCAGCAGATCGGTGGCGGTGGCGCCGACGATGTGCGCTTCCGGCGCGCCGGAGAGGAACAGCACCCGCGCCCGCCCGGCCCGGTAGATATAGCCGGATTCCTTGCGCCACACCCCGCGCAGCAGGGCATTGCGCCCCAGCACGCGCTCCAGGCGGCGCATCGCGTTCAGCGACTGCGGCTTCCAGGTGGGCGAGAGCTTGACCACCTCGGTGTCCACCATCTGCATCGCCGTCAGCAGGTAGTTCTCCAGGTGGGCCTGCAGCTCGTTCTTGCCGCTCTGGCGCGGGAAGATGACCACGAAGGACAGGCCCTGGCGGCGGCTGATCGAGTCGATCACCGCCCGCATCACCTGGCGCTGATAGCTGCGCAGGCGCAGCCCGCCCACTTCCTCGGCGAAGCGCTCCGGGTCGGAGAGCAGCGGCATCAACGGCATATCACTCTCCCACCTGGCGCCCGCCCAGGTCCCAGGTGGCCAGCAGGCGGCGCAGGGTCAGCGAAAGCGCATCCTGCAGCAGGGCGTCCCCGCCTTCCAGCGCATCCTGGGCTTCGATCAGGCGCGCCACGCGCGTGCAGGCCTGCCCCAGGGCCGACAGGTAGAGCCGGTAATCCTCCAGGGAGGGCTCGGGCGTGTCATTCAGCGCCAGGGTCATGCGCCGCACGCCCACGCGCAGCAGGTCGATCTCGCCCGCCAGGGTGGCGGGGCTGCGGCGCAGTTCCTTCAAGCGCTGCAGTTCGCCGCGGGTGAGCATGTCGCTGAACATTCCGCCGCGCGGGCGTCTTTTGGGTTGGGGCGAAGGGGTTTCTTCCATGCCGGTCTCCTGTTAGAAATTATGTTCTATTTATACAACCTTTGGAAGAAAATACAAGTCTCCAAAATTGTGCACTTTTGTGCAGCAAAGACCGACCAATTTTGTCCATTTTCACGAGGGGAGCAAGGTCCCTCCGCCCGGCCTTCCGATCCCGGGGCGGGGGGGAGATCTTGCCAGCCAAAAAAGGAGGGGGGAGAAAAGCAGCCGCAGCCGCAGGGGATCTTTCTTGCGCGCGCGAATTCTGCTGCTGCTGCTTCTGCTTCTCTTCTCCTACTCTTCTCTTCTCTTTCTCTTCTCCTTCTCTATCGGATAAGGAGGGGGGCTGGGTAGGGGTCTAGGTAGCTGTCTAGGTAGGGGTCTAGGTAGCGGGATAGGTAGGGGGCTGGGTAGGGGTTTCGCCCTCATCCCAAAAAGAGAACCACGAAACACGCGAAAAAAGCGAAACACACGAAAATATTTACGCAAGGGCAGCGGCCATTTCCCCACGGGGGGCCGGTCGCCCCTTCGGCACTGATCAAAAAAGTTTTATCCGTGCGATCCGTTCAATCCGTGCGATCCGTGTTAAACTCTTTTTTTTCTGCGCGAATTCCCCGGCCGGGCCTCATTTGCGCCGCCGGGGAAATTGGTATATGATTAACCCATCATCCCGTTCAAGGTGGAAACGCAATGCCCATTTCTCCCATCGGTTCTTACCTGCAAAAGATCGAAAGTGCGCTGGTGCAAGGCCAGGCCACCGAACACACCCACCGTCCGGCTTTGAAGGCGCTGGTGGAAGAAATGCTCCCCGGCGTACAGGCCACCAATGAACCCAAGCACGTGGCTTGCGGCGCGCCGGATTTCCTGGTGACCAAGCCGGAAGGCGGCGAGAGCTTTACCCTCGGCTATATCGAGACCAAGGATGTGGGCATCGGGCTGGATCAGGTGGAACGCAGCGAACAACTCAAGCGCTACCTCTCCGGCCTGCGTAATTTGATCCTGACCGATTACCTGGAATTCCGCTGGTACGTGGACGGCGAACTGCGCCTCACCGCGCGCCTGGCTGGCTGGAACGGCAGCAAGCTGGCAAAATTGAAGGACGGCCCGGCCGGGGTGGAAGAATTATTAAAACACTTTCTGGCCCACACCCCCCAGCCGATCAACACCCCCGGTGAACTGGCCCGCCGCCTGGCGCGCCTGGCCCACCTGATCCGCGACAGCGTGCTGCAGGCCTTCCAGCAGGGGCAGGCCTCGGCGATGCTGCACGATCTGCGCAAGGGGTTTGCCGAGATCTTGATCGCCGGGCTGGACCAGCCCGAAAAAGCGCCTGAATTCGCGGATATGTTTGCCCAGACCCTGGCTTACGGCTTGTTCTCGGCCCGCATCATGGACATCACCCCCGATTTTTCGATCCATGAGGCCCAAAAGCTGATCCCCAGAACCAATCCCTTCCTGCGCACCTTTTTCGGTTTCATTACCGGCCCCGACCTGGACGATGAACCCTTTGCCGGGTACGTGAACGACCTGGTGGCGCTGCTGGCAAACACCGACATGCTCGCCGTGCTGGCCGATTTTGGCAAGCGCACCAGGCAGGAAGACCCGATCGTTCATTTTTACGAGACCTTTTTGGCCGCCTACGACCCGCGCCTGCGCGAACTGCGCGGGGTGTATTACACGCCCCAGCCGGTGGTCTCGTTCATCGTGCGCGCCATCGACGACCTGCTGAAGACGCGCTTCAACCTGCCGGACGGACTGGCGGATACGGCCACGGTCAGCGTGCCTGACCCGACCCCCGGCGCGCCCAAGGGCGCCAAGAAGCCGCTGCCCAAAGTGCTGCTGCTCGACCCGGCCGCCGGGACGGCCACCTTCCCCTACACGGTGATTGACCTGATCCGCTCGCGCTTCATGCAGCGCAATAACGCCGGGTTGTGGCAGAGCTACGTGCGCGAGCAACTTCTCCCCCGCCTGCACGGTTTTGAACTGCTGATCGCCCCCTACGCGGTGGCGCACTTCAAGCTGGCCATGCAGTTGGCCGGGCTGGATTTGCCGCCCGAACAGCGCGCCGCCTGGGCCTACGCCTTCGGCGGAAACGAACGCCTGAACATCTTCCTGACCAACACTCTGGACGAGCCGCACGAGTACGCTGGGCTGCCGCTTTTCGGCTCCTTCCTGGCCGAGGAGACCCGCCAGGCCAACCGGGTCAAGCAGGACCTGCCGGTGATGGTCGTGCTGGGCAACCCGCCCTATGCGGTGGCCTCTTCCAATACCGGCAAATGGATCACCGACCTGGTGCGCGGAAGTTACTACCCCAAGGATGAGATCAAGGAAGCCAATCTCAAGATGCTCCTGGACGATTACGTCAAGTTCATCCGCTGGTCGCAATGGCGCATTGAACAGACCGGCGCAGGGATTTTGGGTTTCATCACCAATAACGGTTATTTGGATAACCCGACCTTCCGCGGCATGCGCCAATCCTTGATGCAGACCTTCGATGAAATTTACCTGCTCGACCTGCATGGCAGTACTCTCAAGAAAGAGACCGCCCCGGACGGCGGCAAGGACGAGAACGTGTTCGATATCCAGCAAGGCGTTTCCATCGGGATATTTGTCAAACTTCCGGCTGGAAAACCGCAAACCAAAGGAGTGTACCATGCCTATCTTTACGGCTTGCGCTCCGCGAAGTACGCGCAATTGGAAGATATGGACTTGCAGACCACTCCCTGGCAAAAGGTAATCCCGCAAGCTCCTTTTTATCTATTCAAACCGCAAGACGCTGAATTGCTGCCCGAGTATGAAAAAGGATGGAAACTTACTGATATTTTTCACGTGTATTCCACCGGTATAAAAACCCATCGGGATCACTTTGCATTAGATTTTGATTTTCAAATCTTAAGTCAAAGAATTGGTGAATTTCGTAATTTGGCAGTAAGTGATGAAGCAATTAGTAAAAAATACAACCTAACTGACACACGCGATTGGAAACTCCACCTAAGAAGGTTTAGTTTATCCAATAACGATAAATGGCAATCTCAATTTGAAAATTGTTTATATCGTCCTTTTGATTCACGCTCAATATATTTTGATGCAGATGTCATTGAATTACCAAGGCCAGAGGTTATGGAACACATGAGAAAACCTAATCTGGCCTTGCTATACATGCGCCGAATAAGAACGAATGAATATCAACATGTATTTGTCACTAATCAATTGATCGGCAAGGATGCTGTATCAATTGAAGATGCCTGTTCCGTTTCACCGCTATATCTCTATTCTGATGAAACTAGCAAGAAATATCAACAAACATCAATTTTTGAAAATTCTTCAACCACTTCCAAACGGTTTCCGAATTTAAATTCTGAATTTGTAATTGGATTTTCAAATCGCTTGGGATTGTCCTATTCTTCCGAAGCATGCGGCGACCTGCAAACCACCTTCGGCCCGGAAGACATCTTCCACTATATTTACGCCATTCTGCATTCGCCCACCTACCGCAGCCGCTATGCCGAATTCCTCAAGATCGACTTCCCGCGCATCCCGCTCACCTCGGACGCGGCCCTCTTCCGCCGCCTGTGCGGGCTGGGCGCGCAGTTGACCGCCCTGCACCTGCTGGAAGCCCCGCAGGTCAACCAGTTCGTCACCAGCTACCCCGCGCCGGGGGATAACCGCGTGGAACGCGGCTACCCGCGCTACGTCGAACCCACCCCCCAGCAGCCCCAAGGGCGGGTGTATATCAATCCCAACCAATATTTCGAGGGCGTCCCGCCGCAGGTGTGGCAGTTCCACATCGGCGGCTACCAGGTGCTGGACAAATGGCTGAAAGACCGCCGCGGGCGCCTGCTCACCTTCCAGGACCTGTCGCACTACCAGAAGGTGGTGGTGGCCCTGCAGGAGACGATCCGCCTGATGGCGGAGATCGACGCGGCCATACCGAAATGGCCGGTGGAGTAGATGGTTTTGGACAAGAAGGAGGGAAGACGATGCAAAGATACGAGTATGGTTTTATTGACGGATGTTGTGGTGGCGGAATTGAAGGACATGATCCATCACACCCGTCCTTTACATATCTGTCTTTGGACGGGGCGGTAGTCACCTCACTGGAGAAAAGTAATAAAGCAAACAGAGTTCCTGAATGGCGAAACGCTACCGAAAGGGAATTCTTAAATTATTTCATCGCCTATTTGGGAGCTGAAGGATGGGAAATGGTGGGAATGATGGAAACGCAAGATATAAAATGGAAATGCCTGTGGTTCAAGCGGCCCATCCCTGAATGACACCTGCTAGGCGCATGGCCCACCGCAAGCTGGACCGGGCCGTCTTTGCCGCCTACGGCTGGACGGATGACCTCTCCGACGAAGAGATCCTCTCCCGCCTGCTGGCGTTGAATCTGGAGCGGGCTGGAAAGAGCGGATAGCGGACGACCAATTCACAGCACCCCAACCAACAGGAGCAATTGCCAATGGAAAATCCAACCCCTTTGGATTACCAAATAGCGGGCATCGAGCAAATTCTCGCCAAGACCTATAAAAAACTAGCGAAAATATCCGGCTCAGGAGAACGCGTGAATGGCCTGTTATTATCATGCGGGCTGTATCTCACCCAAATTCGCGAGTTGGAAGAGAAACATTGGCCGGAGATCATTAATCTGATCCTGGAAGTGTGGATGGGATTCATAAATAAACGCGAAGATGCCGATGTTTATTGGGGGTTGTTATGTGACCGCTACGGGCTGCTGGGAACACCGCCTCTGAGAGATTGGGAAACCTGCAAAGACCTTGATATCCCGTGGGGAGAACTACCGGAAAAAGAAAAAACGGCTTTACGCAAGCTTGCCTTGCCGCAAAGAAAGACCGTTCTGAACCAAATTCTTCGTAGAGAATCTTATAACCTGCTCTACGGGCATCCCCCTAAAGGCGAGGATCGTGAACCCCAAACGCCATCCAAACGCATCCCCGCCCAAATTGTGGAATTGCGCAAATCCTATCCCCGAGCCTATGAACCCTGGACAAGCGCGGAGGATCAGAAACTCTCTCTGCATTTTCACGAAGGTGAGACTGTTGAGAAGCTCTCGGTCTTGTTGGATAGAACATCATCCGCAATTCGGTTGAGAATCGTAAAACTTGGTCTAGATCGGAATAGATAGCGAGAATTGCCGCGGAAAAACTTACATCTTTGCAAATTATTGGCTGGAAAAAAGAATTATACTTGGTATAGAATTTATGAGGGAATCCGGAGAAAAAATGACCGATCAATACCAATCACTAAAAAATCTGTTGGAATCAGGCGATAAAGAAGGCGCGATTAAACAACTGGCTGCCATTCTGGGCCAAAATCCCCGCAATATCGATGCCTGGTTATTATTAGCCAAACTTATGGATAACAACGCCAGGAAAGCGGATTGCTATCGCCAGGTATTGCGTATCGATCCCAATCATGCTGTTGCCCTGAAAGGCCTGCAAGCTTTTAGCGACCCGCCCAAAGCAGCCTCGCCGGTTCCTCCAATGCGCCAAAATCCCAGGCCCTCCGCCACAAGCACCCCGGCACCTTCTTTCACCCTGCAAAGAAGCCCGGTCTCAAACTTTATTACCTTAGCCTGCCCGAGTTGTGGAAATAAATTGGATATCACCCCGGATATTGACCGCTTTGCCTGCTCTGCTTGCGGGAATGAGCATATCGTCCGGCGCAGCGGGGGAATGGTTACTTTGCAGCCAATTGTAGCTGGGTTAAATAGGATTTCCCATGGAGTAGATCGAACTTCATCAGAACTGGCTCTATCTCGCCTCAGCCAGGAGATTAAAGAGTTAAATACAGTGATCGAGGCGGAACAAAAGAGGATACTTGAGGCTCAAGTTCGGGGGATCGTATTCCTGGTGTCAGGACTGATTTTATTAGCCGCCAAAACATCAGATTCTACCGGTACCTTTTGTCTTACATTAGCTATATTTTTTATCATAGCAGGAGTGGTATTCTTAGCGGCTGCCAGTAATAAGCAGATTTTACATAAAGCTCAAGAAACCTTGACGAACAAACAAAAAGAATACAATAAACATTATAAGAACGTCAACCAGTAGGGTAGGGCGCGTAACTTAACCAAGCACCCACATTTTCTTGGCGTGTTCCTCGAAGCCAGTCACCTGCGCTTCAAAGAGATTAGAATTAATAAAGAAATGAGAAAACAGCATCCTTTATGTCTCTTCTAGATCAGGCGGTAATTTCCTTCAAGTCCGGCGACAAAGCCACAGCAATGAAGCTCTTGATCCAATGTATTGGACAGGATCCGAACAACGAATTTGCCTGGCTATATTTGGCTGCCTGTGTGGAAGAACCCGAAAAGAGAATTGATTGCCTAAAACGCGTGTTGAAGATCAATCCTAACAATATCCAGGCTCGCCAGGCGTTGGAACGACTTCAACCAGCGCCAAAGCCACCTACTACTCCGAATATTCCTCTGCCCCAGACGCAAGTAAACCCAAAGGCAATAAATCAAGAAGCCATTAAGCCACATTCTGGTATGACAAGAAGCCAGATCATAACAATGCTCCTTTTTGTAGTCATTGCAGGCATTGTTCTATTCTTTGGCGGACGATACATTTATGTTCTCCAGACGGCCCCGACGCAGACGCTTCCCCCTTTGGTTGTCATCCCAACCCAAACGCATACCCCCAGACCAACGCGTGAACCCGTGAAATTCCCGGCGACCTGGACACCAGAACCAAGCGCAACTCCAATTCCCATTGAGCTTTTGCCAAGCTCCACACCAGAATTAACCCCTACACCGATTGTTTTTGGCCAACCTTTCACCGTGATCGGGAACATGAATTTCACAACGATGCCATATTTGCTGGAGAGCGGACGGCATGTCGTCAATTGGACTTACTTCGGAGGCGCCGGAGAAAAATCCAGGCTGACCTCAGCTGCCAACTGGCACGCGATTGAGGTCAACTACATCACCAATATCTATAATATTGACTACAATTATTATACGGGTCTCTTGAATGAAGCGATTATTTACGGGGATGCATTTTCCTATCATATGGCGCTGGAAGGTCGCAATCGAGCGATCCAAGAGTACAACGATGCTCTTGCAAAAGAAAATCAGCGATATCAGAATGAAATTTCCGGAATCGTCACATCCTTCAAAGTCTTTATTAAGAAAGATGGACAAGATTCTCAAACCTTGAAAGTATCTGTAAAAGGAGAATCTTATCAAGGCCAATTTACTTTTCAGGCTGCGGGAGATACAAAATATCAATTTGTAGTTGAATCATCTGGCGGCTGGAAGTTGGAAGTAGCACCACCATAGTGGTAGGATACATTGCCTTAGCTGGCAGCGCTCCTCCAAAAACCATTTGCGTTTGTGTATCATTCTTTCCAGACATTTTCGCGTAGTTCGGTTTTTTTCGTGTGTTTCGTGGTTAATTCTTTGTTGGGTTTCGCTTGCCCGGTTTGCTGGACGAGTTGGTTTTTAGTCCTGCTCAACCCAACCTACGCCTGGCTACACACCCCCCTGATCAAATCAGGTTGATCCGTGCCATCCGTTCCATCCGTGCCATCCGTGTTAAAAGCTCTTTTTTTGTTGGGTTTCGCTTATCGATCGAGTCAATATCTATCCTGCCTTTTCCGCTCAACCCAACCTACCGGTCTGAAATCGTCAATCGTCAATCGTAAATCGTCAATTGCCTGTTGGGTTTCGCTTGCCGATCAAACCAATTTCTGTCCTGCCTTTCAACCTACCCGCCTATCCGTGTTCATCCGTCTGATCCGTGCGCGAAGCGTCCGTATTCCAGGGTTTTTCTCTTCCCGGCTAAATTTGATGGTATCATTACCCCCGGGATGGAAACCATACCCTGACATCTTTTCTTATCCGTGTTTATCTGTGTATATCTGTGGTTAAAATCTCTTCTCTGTGGTTAATATCGCTATGAATTACACCCTTCACCCCTCTTTTCCTGAACCCCTCCGCGCCGCGTGGAACGACCTGCTGGCGCAGTCCGCTGCCCACGTGCCGTTCCTGCGCTATGAAGTGCTGCGCGGCTGGTGGGAGACGCGCGGCGGCGGCGAATGGCCGGCCAACTCCACCCGCCTGGCGATCGTCACCGCCGAAGAGGGCGGGGAACTGCGCGGCATCGCCCCGCTCTTCTGGGCGGACGGCGCGCTCTACCTGCTCGGCGCGGTGGAGATCTCCGATTACCTGGACCTGATCGCCCGCCCAGCCGACCTGCCGGCCTTCATCGACGGCCTGCTGCCGTTCCTGGCATCCGCGAAACTGCCCCCCTGGTCGGCCATCCACCTGCACAACCTGCTGGAGGATTCCCCCTCCTTGCCCCTGCTGCGCGAGGCCGCGGCGCGCCTGGGCTGGGCGCACCAGACCGACCGCCTGCAGCACTGCCCCGCCATTGCCCTGCCCGGCGACTGGGAAACCTACCTGGCCGGGATCGACAAGAAGCAGCGCCACGAGATCCGCCGCAAGATGCGCCGCGCCGAGGAATCGGGGCAGGACGTGCGCTGGTACATCGCCTCCGACCCGGCTGCGCTGGAGGCCGAGGCCGAGGAGGCCCTGCGCCTGATGGCCTTCGACCCCGAGAAGGCAGCCTTCCTCACTCCCGCCATGCGCACCCAGATGAAGTCGCTCATGCGCACCGCCTTCGAGGGCGGCTACCTCCAACTGGCCTTCCTGACCATCGGCGGGCAGAAGGCGGCCATGTACCTGAACTTCGATTACCAGAACGAGGTGCTGGTCTATAACTCCGGGCTGGACCGGGCCTTCATGGAGCTTTCCCCCGGCTGGGTGCTGCTGGGGTACCTCTTGCAGTGGGCCAACGAGCACCAGCGCGCCGCTTTCGATTTCATGCGCGGCAATGAGGATTACAAGTACCGCTTCGGCGCGGCCGACCGCTTTGTGGTGGAGATCACACTTAAGAATTAACCACAGATAAGATTTAACCACAGATAAACACAGATGAACACAGATAAGAGATTTTAGATATCTTATCTGTGTTTATCAGCTCTTATCCGCTCTTATCTGTGGTAAGAATTTTTTCTGCGGGCAGTCGTTCAATTAACCACAGATAAGATTTAACCACAGATGAACACAGATGAACACAGATAAGAATTTTTATAAGATCTTATCTGCGTTCATTCCATTTATCTGCGGTTTATATTTCTTCTTATCTGTGTTTATCAGCTCTTATCCGTGTTTGTCTGTGGTAAGAATTTTTTCTGTGGGCAGTCGTTCAATTAACCACAGATGAACACAGATGAACACAGATAAGAATTTTTATAAGATCTTATCTGCGTTCATTCCATTTATCTGCGGTTTATTTTTTCTTATCTGTGTTGATCAGCTCTTATCCGTGTTCATCTGTGGTTAAGAATCCTATGGTGGGCAGACGTTTGCGCCCAGCACGGTGAAGTTCTCGTCGTACACGTTGGCGCAGATGATGCTGCCGGCGTCGTGGTGGTAACGGTCGCCGCCGTCCAATTGCACGTCCGCCAGGCGGATCGAGAACGTGCCGACCGTGTAGATCGTGTTCGCCCCGCCGCTGATCTGCGTGCCGCGCGCATCCAGGGTGGCGTTTTCCATAACCACGCCCTCGTTGGCCCAGCCGTCCAGGGTCCCGCCCCGTACCGTGGCGCCGGCGTTATACAGGTAGAGCGCGGAATGGTTCGAGTTGCCCATGCTGCATTCCACCTCGATATCCATATCATCCAGGTGGTTGATCGTGCCGGTCTCTGCTTGCACCCCCCGGCAGCTCTGAGTACCGAAGAACACCGTGATCGTGCCGTCCTCCAGGCGGACCAACGCGTCCTGGCCCATGTTCCACACGCCCATGTCCGCGTAGCTGGAGGCCGAGACGTTATTCTCGATCTGCACATGGCGGGCTTCCAGCGTGGTGGGGTTGGTGTCTGCCACATCATCCCGGTTGCGGATGCCGGCGCTTTCCGTCCCACCCGAGCCGGAGAGGGTGATCTTCAAGCCGTCGATCTGCGTTTGGGAATTCCAGGTGTTGTAGATCCCGTACAGCTCTGAAAAACCGGTATTCCGAGCGCTGATGGTGAGATCGCGAATGACCGGTTTGGAGTTTTGGATATGCACGCAATAAATGCCGATCGAATCGGTGGCCGTGCAGGTCACGTTGATATTTTCCATCCGCGGGCTGGAAAAGCGTATGGATAGCCCAATAGGGATCCCATTTTGCGAGGTGATGCTCACGTTCTGGACGGTGGTCGAGGCGGCGTCCAGGTACAGCCCGATCGGATACGTGCCTCCCCCGGTTGCGACATCCGAAAGGATGCTCAGGTCGCGCAGCGCGCTGTGGTCGGCCCCCCTCACCACCCCATTCAACGCGTCATTGGACCCGCCCGAATAAATAGTGGTCACATTCTGCCCCGCGCCCTGGATATCTACGTAGGGCTTCATCGTCACCCGTTCGTTGTACACTCCCGGCGCGACCCACACCAGGTAGGGATTATCGGCCGAGGCGTCGTTGATGCTGCCCACGGCTGAATTGATGCTGGTATTGTCCCCGCCGGACTTGGCAACGATGACCACGTTCTGGTAAGGCGTGCCCTCCGCGCTGACGGTGTGGCCGGTGATGTCGATCCCCTTCCCGGCCGTGTAGGGCACGTCGATGTCATTGGCGCACTCCCACAGCGACGTGCCGCTGTTCCACTTGATCACCTGTCCATTGGAACAGGTCTGCGGCAGGCGGAAGGAGGCGGCGATCTGGAAGGCGCTGCCCACCGGCTCCAACCCCAACCCGGCGGAGTAGGTGCTGTTTTGGTCGTCCCCGCACACCCACTGCGAATAGCTGCTGTTCCACTTGGTCACCTGCCCGCCCGTGCAGAATTGCGGCAGACGGTAGGAGACAAGGATGGAGAAATCCGTCTCGCTCAGCGTCAAACCCGGCCCGGCGGAGTAGAGCGTGTTGTTGTCATATCCACACTGCCAGGCGCTGCCGCTCCACTTGGCGGTCTGCCCGCCATCGCAGCTTTGCGGCAGGCGGAAGGAGGGGTGGATGGAGAAATCCGTTCCGTTCAGGGTCAGCCCCGTCCCATTCGTGAACAGCGTGTCGTTGTCTACCCCGTCAGCAAAGCCGGAAGGCATTCCGGTCAGCCCGCTCCAGGCCATCAGCCCGGCCTGCTGCGCGAAGAGTGCGTAGGGCACGGGGGTGATCTGGCGCAGCGGGCTGAGCGCGGTGTAGGGGTTGCCTGAGCCGCTTGGGCGGACGGAGATCTTCAGCCAGCGCGCGGAACCGTCGAACTGCGCCCCGAAATCCAGCAGGACGCTGAAGAGGCCGTCGGTCACCGGAATTTCCAGGAACTCCGTCGCCGTCCCCACGGGCGAGGCGCCCGCGTCGTCTTCGTAGAGCTGGAAGAGCAGGTCGTACTGCCCGTTGGCAGGCGCGCCGTCGATCTTCAAATAGCCCTGGTAGCTGAAAGCCGTGCCCATCGGGTAGGGCGGCAGATCAGCGGAGGCCGAGGTGCTGCCTAATGCCAGTCCCCCCAGCACCAGGATCAGGATCATCCATCGTAGGGTGTGCATGTTTTACCTCCCGAAAAAAGCGTGGATGTTTATAGTATAGGGAACCGCAGCGGAGATTGCAAGATGGGGATGGATCTGGAGATCTAACCGCGGATAGATCGGATGAACGCGGATAAGGATCTAAAATTTTTATCTGCGTTCATCTGTGCGCGAAGCGTCTGTGGTTATTATTTTCTTATCTTATGATGCAGGGCAGGAAGGAATCGCAGCAGCAGCCGGAAGTATCCTTCGTTTCGCTGCTGTTCAGCCACTGGTAGGCGGGAGGCTGGCTTTCTCCCGCGGCCCGGATGGTCAGCAGGTAATCCCCGCCCGCCAGCACGCCCGGCGCGCGGGCGCTGGCGCGCGCATCCAGGCTAGAGGAGGCGGAAAGGACGGTCAGGGCCGCCGCCAGGATCAGGATCAACAGCACTTTGCGCGTGTTCATGGTCAATTCCCTGCCTGAGACCTGCTGTTGGGTGTTTTAGTATCCGCCGGGGTCAGGCGCACGTCCGCGTAGCCCAGGCGCTTGGCCACCACGCGGTAGTCGAAGGCGCAGGCGCTGGGCTGGTTGTCCATCGTCACACCCTGGACGGTAAAGCCCGCGGCGTTCTTGGCGCTCACGTACAGGACGACCGGCTGCTCGCACACGGCGGTGAGGTACACGTGATAATCCACGCTCAGGTCGACCGTCTCGGCGAAGACCGGCTCGAAGGTCACCGTGACCGCGCCATGGGTCAGTTGGGCGGTACCCAGGTCCTCGAACCATACCTCGGCGCTTTCCACGGCATACAGCAGGCGGTTGCCGTAGTCCTTGGTGGTCACCACCCCCGACTTGGTGCCGCTGGCGTTCAAGTTGCCGCTGATAGTTAAGTTCCCACCCTCGTTCAGGGAGAACACCAGGGAATCAGCGCCGTTCCAGATCTCGAACTGGGTTGCGCTGTTATTATCATTATCCAGGTCGAATGCGATAAAGCTGTTGCTGTACAGCGCCAAGACGTCTCCGGTGGCGAATATTTCTCCCCGGTTTCCGCCCAGCAGCAGGTCGCCGATAAGGTCAGAATAGGTGGCGTCTCCACCACCGGCCGCGACCACGCCAAAGTTATTCGTGCTGCCGCCGTGTACACCCTGCCGGTTGGTGCTGACCGCCCACACGCCGTTGGAATCCACCGCATGCGCA
The DNA here is from genome assembly GCA_964424115.1 of uncultured Anaerolineaceae bacterium. Lineage (GTDB taxonomy): Bacteria > Chloroflexota > Anaerolineae > Anaerolineales > Anaerolineaceae > CAYRHN01. The sequence goes on along the minus strand of CAYRHN010000021.1, from coordinate 9,282 downwards.
TAGATGGCGCTCTTGCCGTCCGCGTCGGTTACCGCCTGGATGGCATCGTTCGAAGAGCTGGAAGCATACAGGCCGTTGCCGTGCACGCTTGACCCGAAAACAGCGGTCCCTACCCCCGTGGTGGCGATGTTAACGGCATATATGGCGGCGTAGTTATAGACAGTACTTCTGCTGTACGCATCGATGGCATCCCCGCTGCCGGTGTTTTCCACAATCAGGCCGGTTAAAGAGGCACTTCCATACCAATAGTCGCCGAAGTGGTTGTGCGGGCATTCGAGGGCTTTGACCTCGCCCTGGGTGGCGTCCAACACCTGGCGCGGCTCCAGCAGGGTGAAGACGCTGTCCTGGGGTCCGCGCACGCTGACCGCCAGCCACAGCCCCTTGCCTTCGGCCAGTTCCCTGGTCAGGGGGGTGGACTGGCCCAGCGCGACGGTGAAGCTGCCTGCTTTGACCGGGACGCCGGTCTGGGTTTCGGTCCACAGCGGTTCTCCGTCCTTTTCCGCCGCGTAGAGGGTGAAGAGGAAGTCGTACGCGCCGTCGGGGACCGCTTTGCCTCCCGCGTCCGCCAGGGCGCCGGTGAAGACCCGTGTGGGGCCGCTGGCAGGGGGTGGCTGCGCTGCCGCGCTGACGGTCAGCGCCGCAGCCAAAACAGACACAAATAACATCACGAACAAGGTTTTGCGTGACATAGCGGCATACTCCTTATGAAATTTGGATGGCAATCTTATGATTTGCCACAAGAGTGGATGGGAAATTCAGCTCTTTTCATTATCCGTCGATTCGAGAGCCTTTTCAAGTACAGGAATTGATAGGAGGATCCCGAAACAGACGAAGAAGAATGAAATAGGCGAAAGTAAGAAGCAAATACTATCGATCATTTCGCGTGTTTCGTGGTCCTCTTTTTCCCTGTCTGCTGTTAACTGTCCGCTGTTAACTTTCCCCTGTGAACTATGCGCTATAATAGAACTATCCTTCCCGTGTAAGGAGCCTTCCCATGTCCCACTATACCAAGAAGATCGTGCTGGTCTCCGCCACGCTGGGCGTGGTGTACTACTTCGTCCGCCGGCGCCGCCTGCAGGGGCGACTGCCCGCCTACGACCTGTGGCAGCGCCTGATGACCGGGCGGCACGGCTACTGGTATGCCCTGGAGTTGATCCGCCGCGCCCAGGAGCGTTACGACGGCCTGATGGCCAACCGCCGCCAGTACCGCAACGCTGCCCTGCGCAGCCACTACGAGGGCAATATCCTGCCCGGCATTGCCATCTATCAAACCCTCAAGGCCGAGGGCTGGAGCATGCGCTCCATCCAGGAGGAGCTTTCCGTGCTCTTCTCTGCCCAACTGCGCCCGCAGACCATTGCCTTGCGCGCCCTCTCCCACCTGCCCAATCCCTTTGGCGCCTTCCGCGGGATCGTGCGCCAGCAGATGAAATTCTATTACCCTGAAACCGGCTGGGAGATCCGCTGGGACGAGGACAGCTCCCAGCGCATGGCCTTTAACATCTCGCGCTGCTTCTACCTGGATGTGCTCAGCGCCTACGGCGTGCCGGAGCTGACCCCCATGTTCTGCGAGACGGATGACCGCCTGGCCGAGAGCTTCCCCTCCCAGATCCGCTGGCGCCGTAAAGGCACCCTCGGCCGCGGCGACTCGCTGTGCGACTTCTGCTACGAGAGGAACGGTCTTCCTGATCGTGAGGCGTAAACCTTCTCTCGCCAATCCAAAATCGTCAATCCAAATTCGTCAATCGTCAATGGTCAATCATCAATCGTAAATCGTAAATCGTAAATCGTAAATCGTAAATCGTATATGAACCGTCTTTTCCTTGCCTTCCTCATTCTCTGCCTGGCGGCTGGCTGCGCTCCCGCCCCCACCGCTGCGCCTACCCCCACTCCGCTGCCGACCGCCGCTGCCACGCCGGAGAGCACGGCTCTCCAGCAGTACGGCGAGCCGCTCCAGAACCTGCCTGCCCATGTGGTGCTCTACGAGGTCAACCTGCGCGCCTTCAGCGCCTCCGGCGACCTGGCCGGGGTGACCGCCCGCCTGGATGAGCTGAAAGCCCTGGGGGTGAACACCATCTGGCTGATGCCGATCTACCCGATCGGCAAGATCAACTCGGTCAATTCGCCCTACTCGGTGCAGGATTACCTGGCAGTCAACCCCGAGTTCGGCACGCTGGACGACCTGCGCGCGCTCACCGACGCTGCCCACCAGCGCGGCATAGCCGTCATCCTGGATTGGGTGGCCAACCACACCGCCTGGGATAATCCCTGGATCAAGAACAAGGACTGGTATACCCAGAAGGACGGCAAGATCATCTCGCCCGAAGGCACCGGCTGGGCGGACGTGGCCGACCTGAACTACGACAACGCCGAGATGCGCGCCGCGATGATCGAGGCGATGACCTACTGGGTGCTGGAGGCCAACGTGGACGGCTTCCGCTGCGACGCAGCCGACATGGTCCCCTTCGACTTCTGGCAGGAGGCCATCTCCACTCTTAACAGCATCCCCGGCCGCAAGCTGATCTGGCTGGCGGAAGGCTCGCGCGAGGATCACTTCACCGCCGGCTTCCAGATGAACTACGCCTGGAACTTCTACAATCAGCTCAAGGGCGTCTTTACCGAACAGCCCGCCACGGGCCTCTACACCACCCACCTGGTCGAGACCGACGGGCTGCCCAGCGGCGCGCGCAAGCTGCGCTTCACCACCAACCACGACGAATCGGCCTGGGACGCCAGCCCGGTGGCGCTCTTCGGCGGGATCAAAGGCGCGCTGGCCGCCTCGGTCATCGCCGCCTACATGGGCGGCGTGCCGATGATCTACGACGGGCAGGAGGTCGGGCGGGCCGACACCACCCCCTTCTTCAGCAAGTCGCCCATCGACTGGAGCGCCAATCCCGACATGCTGGCTGCTTATAAGGCCATCTTCAAATTCTACAATGAGTCCCCCGCCCTGCAGGGGGGCAGCCTGACCGACTGCTCCACCGCCGACGTGGTCTGCTTCACCCGCGCCACCCCCGACCAGGAGGTGCTGGTGATCGTCAACGTGCGCAACAAAACCCTGGACTTTGCCCTGCCCGCCCGCCTGCAGAACACCTCCTGGCAGAACGCCTTCTCCGGCCGCCCGCTCTCCCTTCAGGCGCACCTCTCGCTGGAACCGTATGCCTATGTGGTCGCCAGGCGGTAAATCATCCCATGTCCATCACCCTCCTCCTTCGCAAGCAGCCCCTCACCCTCGACGGCCAGACCATCACCGTCCATGACGCACTGGAAAAGCTCGGCCTGCCCCAGGAGAGCTACCTGGTCGTGCGGGACGGCGAACTGCTCACTGAGCGGGATGTCCTGCGCGACGGCGACGTGGCCAAACTCGTCGCCACCATCTCCGGGGGCTGAGAAGCTCACGCTGAGCCGCCGAGCCGCAGAGGAAAGCAGCCTATTGAGAACCAGTTCTGTTAAGATGCCCTCTTTCGCCTTTCTTCCCACTCTCATGGATCGCCTTCCCCGCCTTGGGGCGGGGGCCGGGGGGTGGGGCGCGGAGATTGCTTCGTCGGGCCGGCGCTCTCCTCGCAATGACAGGCAGGGGGTGGGGATTGCTTCGTCGGGCTGGCGCCCTCCTCGCAATGACAGGCAGGGGACAGGGAGAAAGTCACCGGTTCTTTTAAATTGCCACTCGGGTGTTTTTGGGTCTGCGCAGCAGACCCAAAAACACCCTGTTAAATTTCTCCCCCTCCTTCAGGAGGGGGTTGGGGGGTGGAGCAGGGGGATTGCTTCGCCGGGCCGGCGCCCTCCTCGCAATGACAGGCAGGGGGCCGGGGGGTGGGTTTTCTCCCCCTCCTTTGGAGGGGGGAGGGGGGAGGTATGACCTACCGCGGCGCAGTGATGAAATGCCACGCCTGCGGCGCGCGCGCCTCCATCCACCTGCGCCAGCACCGCCTGGTGCTGTGCCGCGAACACTTCCTCGAGTGGATCCTGGTCCAGACCGCGCGCTTCATCAAGAAGTACCGCATGTTCCCCCCCGACGCGCGCCTGCTGGCAGCCGTCTCTGGCGGCAAGGACTCCCTCTCCCTGTGGGACGCCCTCTGGCGCCTGGGCTATCGCGTGGACGGCCTCTACATCCACCTGGGCATTGAAGCCGGGATCGGCTACTCGGACGCCTCCGAGGCCGCCGCGCGCCGCTTTGCCGAAGAGCGCGGGCTGGCCCTGCACGTGATCAACCTGGAAGGCAGCTACGGCGAGAGCATCCCGCAGATGGCGGCGCGCACCCAGCGCGGCAAACTGCGCCCGTGCGCCGTGTGCGGGCTGGTCAAGCGCTACCTGATGAACCGCTACGCCCTCGAGCACGGCTACGAGGCCCTGGTCACCGGGCACAACCTGGATGACGAGGTGGGCGTGCTGTACAACAACATGCTCAACTGGCAGATGGACCTGCTGCGCCGCCAGTACCCGGTCCTGGAAGGCGGGGAGGGCTTCGTGCGCAAGGCCAAGCCCTTCTGCCGCTTCTACGAGCGCGAGACCGCCGCCTACGCCATCCTGCGCGGGATCGACTACATCGAGGAGGAGTGCCCCTTCAGCGAAGGCTCGACCCTGCTGGAGTGCAAGGCCGTGCTCAACCGCATGGAGGCTGACCACCCTGGGATGAAGCTCAACTACTACGTCGGTTTCCTGCGGGCACGCGCGCAGATGTTCGGCGCTGCCGAAGAGACCACCCGCGAGGGAGCCGAAGGCGTCCCGATGCGCCGCTGCCCCTCCTGCGGCCAGCCCACCCAGGCGGCGGGTCTGTGCGGCTTTTGCAAACTGATTGCGCATAGCTGACAAAGGATAGCTGACAGTTAATAGCAAACAGCTCACAGCAAGAGCAGATTCTTTCCTGTCCGCTGTGAACTGTTTACTGTCAACTGATCAATCGTCAATCGCTAATCGTAAATCGTAAATCCCTTACGCGCTCTCCAAATACCGCTGCACTTCCCAATCCATCACCTTGACGCGGTACTCTTCCCACTCGTCCAGCTTGGCGCGGCGGAAAGCCCCGTAGATCGTCGGGCCGAGCGCATCCTTCAGTACCGCATCCCGGTCCAGCTCGCCCAGCGCTTCCGGCAGCGAGCCGGGCAATTCCTTCACCCCCAGCTTTTTGCGCTCTGCGTCTTCCAGGTGGTACAGGTTGATATTGTTCAATGCCTTGGGCGGTTCCAGCTTGCGCTCGATGCCGTCCAGCGCGGCCGCCAGCATGGCGGTGAAGGCCAGGTAGGGGTTGCAGGAGGGGTCGGGGAAGCGCAGCTCGCAGCGCACCGCCTTGGTCATGCCCTGCGTGTAGCGCGGGATGCGGATCAGCGCCGAGCGGTTGGTCTGCGCCCAGCCCACGTAGACCGGCGCCTCGTAGCCCGGCACCAGGCGCTTGTAGGAGTTGATGCTCGGCGCCACCACCCCCGCTAGCGCGCGGGCATGCTCCAACTGCCCGGCGATGAAGTGGTACGCCAGGCGGGAGAGGTTCATCGGGTCGTCGGCGTCGAAGAACAGGTTCTTGCCTTCCAGGTCGAACAACGACTGGTGCACGTGCATCCCCGAACCCGCCATGCCGTAGATCGGCTTGGGCATGAAAGAGGCGATCAGCCCGTTGCGCGCCGCGATGGCTTTGACGGTGTACTTCAGGGTCAGCACGCTGTCGGCGGTGCGCAGCGCGTCGGCAAAGCGGAAATCGATCTCGTGCTGTCCCAGCCCGCACTCGTGGTGCCCCACCTCGATCTCCAGCCCCATCGTGTTCAGCGCCGACATCAGCTCGGTGCGCACCCGCACGGCCTCGTCGTCGGGCGAGAAGTCGAAATAGCCGCCGATGTCGTGCGGCACCGGGTGGATCGACTCACCGCCGTTGCGCTTGAAGAGGAAGAACTCCGGCTCCGGGCCGACGTTGAAGACCCATCCGCGGGCGCGCAGTTTTTCCACCATGCGCTTGAGCAGCCCGCGCGGGTCGCCCTCGAAGGGTTTGCCGTCGGGGGTGTAGATGTCGCAGAACAGGCGCGCGCGGCGCATGTCGGGCGGCGTCCAGGGCAGCACGGCGTAGGTGTCTGGGTCGATGCGCAGCTGCATGTCGGATTCCTGGATGCGGGCGAAGCCCTCCACCGACGAGCCGTCGAACCAGATGCCGTTCTCCAGCGCGCCTTCCAGTTGTTCGATGGGCGCGTCCACGCTCTTAACCGAGCCGGTCACGTCGGTGAACTGGTAGGAGATGAACTTCACTCCGTCTTCCTTCGCGCGCGCGAGCAAATATTTACGATCCATTTTAGCCTCCAGATTGAGATTTAGCAATTAACCACAGATGAACACAGATGAACACTGATAAAACCTTTAAGATTTTTTTGGAACACGGATGGCACGGATCGGACGGATCTTCACGGGTAGAGCCATTAAGAGGCTCAAGAGATCTTTTTTTATCCGTGTGCATCCGTGATATCCGTGGGCGAAGCGTCCGTGTTCAAAGCTCTTCATAAATTCTTTTTCACCTCCGGCAGGTAAACAAAAATACGGGTACACCCAGGGCATACCCGTTTCAACCGGCGAACCGTTGCGTTTAAAAAGGGAAGCCCTTCCAATAGAAGCTTTGACCTGGCGGTCAAACCACGCTGCAGGGCTTTGGCGCAGCCGTCGCCGGCTGTTTTTGGCCTTACGCTTGTTTCGGAAGGGAGAAAGGGAGCGCGTGGAACGCTCCAGAGGCATCCGCTGATCTGTTCGATTTTCCCCGGCCGGCTTGCTGCCGGGTTAGCTTCCCCTCGCGGGGAAGAACCTCCACCTCGTCATCTCGCCCGCGGGCGAGACTCAGCCGCTAATTCTCTCGCTATGCGGTTGTGGCTTACTGTGAATGACTATAACATAGGATGACCAGACAAGTCAAGAGGGGAAAATGGCTTGACCAACGCCTTTCTTAAAGCCGAAAGGCATGGGCCGCATGGGAATTTCCCACCCCCCTGCCCCCGCCCTGAGGCGAGGAAATATTTTATTTTTGGGTAGTTTTGCCCCCTTCGGGGGCAAAACTACCCAAATAATGACTTCAGGAAAGCCCCCGGGCCCGCGCGGCTAAGCGCCCGGGTGGGAGCGGGACAATTTATCGGCGTACATGGCATTGTCGGCCAGGCTGATCACCCTTTCGAGCGGCATGCCCGCCCGGCTGGTGGCCGCGCCGACGGAGAGGCTCAGGGTGGGTTGGCGGTAATACTGGTTGTTCAGCTCCACCAGGCTGCGCAGCTGCTCGACGGCCTCGGCGGCTTTTTGGGCATCCTGCCCCGGCAGGAGGGCGGCAAATTCGTCCCCGCCGATGCGCGCCACCAACGGCTCGCCTCCCACGGCCTCGTCCTTAAAGCAGGCCTTCAGCACCTCGGCTGCCCGGCGGATCAGATCGTCCCCGGCCTGGTGGCCGTAGGTGTCGTTGGTGATCTTTAATTTGTCCAGATCGACGATGATCGCGCTGATCGGCTCACGGCGGTCTTTTTCGAGGGCTGCCAGCGTCTCCTGGAAGAAGGCGCGGTTGAACAGGCCGGTCATCACGTCGTGTGTGCCCAGGTAGCGCAGGTATTGCTCGGCCTTCTTGCGGGCGGTGATGTCCTCGATCGCCACCAGCACCCAGCCGAAATCCTCCTCGTGCCCCGGCATGACGCGGAAATTCAACAGGATATGGATCGGCTCTCCGTTCAGGGAGTAGTTGATCCCCTCGCGCTCATACACCAGCCGCCCATTCCACAGGTCGATCAATTCCTGCGCAAAGTGCGTCCCCATCTCGTCGCGGAAGACCTGGTCCAGGCTCGCCAGCAGTTGCTCCTGCGAGTCGGCCCCGAACAGTTCCAGGGTTTTCTGGTTCACCGCCAGCACCTGGATCAGCTTCATGCAGCGCGCCACCGTCTCGGGGTGGCTGACCAGGTGGGCCTTCAGGTCGCTCACTCCCCCGGCGCGCAGTTCGTTGAAATAAGCTTTCACGGCGCTGTAATCTTCTTCCCACAGGGAGATGGGCGAGGCCTCGAACAGATTCTCCAGGCGCCGTTCGGCCCGCTTGCGGGCGGTGATATCCTCGATCGTCACCAGCACGCGCCGCCAGGTCTGCTCAAAGCCGGGCAGGATGCGCCAGTGCAGCAGGATATCCACGGCGCTGCCGTCCAGGGCGTAGTTGACCCCGTCGCCGCACCACTGCAGGTCGCCGTTCCACAGGGCCAGCAGTTCGCTCTGCATGTGGCGGCGCATGCCGTCGCGGAAGATGTTGCCCAGGTTGGCCAGGAATTGCTCCTGTGACTGTGCCTTGAACAGCTTGAGGGTTTGCTCGTTCACGTGCAGCACCTTGATCTGGCGCATGCAGGTTTCCACAAAATCGGGGTGCTTCGCCAGGTAGTCCTCCAGCGAGGACACCTTCCTGGCGCGCAGGTCTTCGAACAGGCCCAGGATGCCGCTGTAATCTTCTTCCCAAAGAGAGATGGGTGCGTATTCGAACAAGCTCTTGTAACGCTCCGTTTCGTCAGATTTCATTCCCTTGCCTCGTGATCTGTACCAGTAGGTTAAATTGCCAGGGTGGAGATTTGTTTCATCTTAGCAAAAAACGCCGGCTTCTGCAAGCCGGAGAGAATTCCTGCGCTATTTCTGCGCCCCGTGCAGGAAGAAATCCACCAGCCGGGCGGCCAGCTCGGAGGGCGATACCCCCATCTCCGCTTCCTTGCCGATGAAATTGTTGATCACCCCCAGGAAGAGCAGGGTCAGCGTCTGGCCGTTCTCGCCGCGCAGCTCGCCGCGCGCGATGCCGTTTTGCATCAGCGCTGCCAGGGGGTGGAACAGCTCGCTGCGGAAGGCGCTGCGGATGGCGGCCAGGTTGGCGGGGTCCTTCAGGTGTTCGCAGTCGCGGATGAAGAGCGTGTACTCCGTCTCGAAGTTCTCCAGCATGGCCCGCGCGACCGCCTCCAGGCGCTCCGCCAGCGTACCGGCCTGGTCGATCGAGGCGTGGAAGCTCTCCAGCTTGGCGCGCAGCACCTGCACGAAGACATCCTCTTTGTCCTTGAAGTAGTAATACAGGGTGGGTTTGGTCAACCGGCACTGCTGGCACAGGTCGTCCATCGTCACCCCGCGGTAGCCCTTTTTCTGGAATAGCTCCCAGCCGGTGCGCAGGATGCGCTCTTTGTTCTCGTGTTCCAATTCTGCAGGTCTGCCCATACTTTGATTATACCTCCTCCCCCCATCGGGGGGAGGGTTGGGGAGGGGGGTCTCCCTCCCCCTCTTTTGTCCCCCCTTCGGGGGGAAAGAAGGGGGGTGGGGGGAGGGCGGGAG
>CAYRHN010000020.1:0-47409 GCA_964424115.1 uncultured Anaerolineaceae bacterium | reverse complement strand
ATTGAATTTGATTTGTCCCTTGCCAAACATTTCATGTGTTAAAGATACACTACCTCCAGATGGCGAATCTCTTTTAGATAATATGGTTGTGAAAAATTGCTGTACAATTAGGACAAAAGGAGATTAGAGAAAAAAACCGCGTTGTTAGAAGGTGCGTGTGCCAGTACTGATGGCAAAGACTAACAATTCGGTTCGCTCCCTGAGAAAAGCATTTGTCTTTGTTAATTTTATATAAGGGATTTATAACAATGATCCAGACCAAACGTGCATATGACCCGCCTTCTCCAGATGATGGGACTCGCTTCCTGGTAGACCGTCTTTGGCCGCGTGGTGTGAAAAAGGAAGCGCTGAAAATGGAGGGATGGCTGAAAGAGGTTGCTCCCAGTGAGGACTTACGCCGCTGGTTCGGACACGATCCTGCCAGGTGGGAGGAATTCTGCCGCCTGTACTTTGCAGAACTGGATGGCAAACCCGCAGTCTGGCAGCTGGTTGTGGAGGCGGCACGGTTAGGTAATGTGACCTTGCTGTACGCTGCCCAAGACAGGGAGCATAATAATGCCCAGGCGCTCAAAATGTACCTGGAAGCCCGCCTGTAAGGAAGGGATGAGCTATCTCTCCCGTCCCTGCAATAGCAGTTAAGGTATTGCAATTCGTAGGTACATTGCGGAATCTCAGACCGCCGGGCTGGCGAAGTTCAACCTCAATGCCGGACTTATTTTAAGACTTCAAATCCGGCAGTTGCCAGTCGATGGGGGGCAACCCGGCTGATTGGAGAGCCGCGTTGGTTTTGGAAAAGTGGCGGCATCCAAAGAAGCCGCGGGTGGCAGACAGCGGTGAAGGGTGGGGTGCTTTCAATATGGTGTGGCGGCTTCCATCAATCCATTCGGCCTTCCGCTGGGCATAACTTCCCCAGAGCAGAAAGACCACCTGGTTGTCTCTGGCGTTGATTGCGCGCAGCACGGCGTCGGTGAAATTCTCCCAGCCTTTCCCTTGATGAGAGTTAGCCTGGTGAGCTCGCACTGTCAGTACGGCATTCAAGAGCAGCACCCCCTGTTCAGCCCAAGGGATCAAGCAGCCGTGGTTAGGAATGCGAAATTGGGTATCATCATGCAATTCTTTGAATATATTCACCAACGAGGGAGGAAGTGCTACCCCCGGACGCACCGAAAACGCTAACCCGTGGGCCTGATTTTCTTCATGGTATGGATCCTGGCCAATGATCACCACGCGTACCCGGTCTAAAGGTGTATAGCGCAAAGCATTAAATACATCTTCTCCTGGTGGATAAACCCGATATTTGCGGCGTTCTTCGCCTACAAAACGATAGAGGTCCTGGTAATAGGATTGGGTAGTTTCGCTCTCCAGAGCGGGAAGCCAGCTATCTGGAATGGGCATACACAGCTCCTTGCGCTGGCCACGGTGGAATGCAGGCCTGCGACGGGTTGAGATCACAGATCACTTCTAACAGAATAATTTTACAACCCATTTTGATATGGCTTTCTTCCCCAATGATTGATCCCGGAATAAAGTGAATGCGGATTTCAGACTAAGCAGAAAGACCATTATGAACAGCAAAAAGAGTATACACCCCTGAAGAGATAATTGGCAAGCCGCGGGGAGTAGAAGTGTTGCGAGGGCAGGGGCAACCTATTTCATTGCTGGGGGTCACCCAACAAACCGGTGATCTGTCAGCATTGTGTCTTATCTTGTATAAGAACAAATTTTCTATTATACTATATCCAGAGAAACTGCATGAACTTCTTGAATACTCTTATGCGCTGGTTGGGGTTGCGGCGCGAGACTGCCAAAACCCTGCACTTTGATCTGGACACCCCCGCGCGCGCCTTTTTGGAAGACCTGGCACGGCAGGAGAAACGCCGGCCAGAGCAGGTTGCCGCGCGCCTGTTTCAGGTTGCGTTAGAGGATCGCCGCCAGGCTGCCGCAGGATTGGAACTCTGGCGTGCGCTCACCCCCCGCGAGCAGGAGGTGGCCGCCCTGACTTGCCTGGGATACACCAACCGTCAGATCGCTGCCCGCCTGGGCATTTCCCCTGAGACGGTCAAGACCCACCTCCGCAACCTGTTGGCCAGGCTCGGCCTGCGCACCAAGGAAGACCTGCGTACCTGCCTGGCTGGCTGGGATTTCTCTACCTGGGAGTAAACAGGCTCATCACAAAGAAACGAAGTAATTAAGACCTACAAAGTTTTTATGTTTTTCCTCTCTCGAAAACCTTCGCGTTTTCTTCGTGCCCTCGCGGTTAAAGATTTCCCCTCCCCCCAACGGGTTACCCCGCCAATCCCCGCCTTCTCCCCCGTAAGTGGGATAGCATTCGTCCTGCCGCCGCGCTATCCTCTCAACATGAAAATGATTCCGCTTCCCACTCCCGGCGCCTACAGCCTGCTGCTTGCCCCGCGCGAGTGCCTGCCCGGCCTGTTTGAGCTGGCTGCCGAATTGGCCTGCCGGGGTCCCCTGCGCGTGCTGGATGGCGGCAATACTTTCAATGTTTATGAACTGGCGCGATCCCTGCGCCGCCGTCTGGTGGACTACCAGCCCACCCTGCAACGCGTGGAACTGGCACGCGCCTTCACCTGCCACCAGATGGTTCTGCTGCTCGAGGAGGCCGCCAGTGCCCGCACCCCAACCCTGGTGCTGGACTTGCTGGCTACCTTTGGCGATGAGGGCGTGCGCCTGAGTGAGCGCCTGCGCCTCTTCTCCCGCGCGCTTTCTGGCCTGCGCTGCGCCGGTCAGCATGCCCCGCTGCTGGTCTGGGCGCGCCCCAACCACGGCCTCACCCCCGGGCAATCCGCGCCCATGCTGCGTGCGTTGGCCCGCTACGCCGGGCAAACCTGGGAGATCGAGCCGCCCGCGCCGGTGGTTGCAGTCCAGCCTGCCCTGTTCGGAGGATAAGATGGGCCGCACCCTCCCGTCCGTCACCCAGGTTTTTCTCCAGCAGGAGCAATCCCTGGCGCGCTTCCGCCGCGCCTTACGCCGCGCTGACCAACTTGCCTTTGACGAGCTGTTCGACGCTGCTCACCAGCACCTGGCTGCCGCAGCCTATGCCGGGCACGCCCTGCCGATGGAGATCATCCTCCTTGCCATGCTGCTGGAGGAACACAAGGAAGTGCAGCGCTTGCGCGTGCTGCTGGAGGCAGACCATTCCTCTGGCGACTGAACTGCGCGGCTGGTTGATCGAAACCGACCCTGACCCCGTGGGCGGCGCGGCGCTATGGCTGATTGACCAGGATGGCCGGCGTCTGCGTCTCAATCACCCCATGCGCTCCCGCTTCTACGCCCACGGCGACCCCGTCCAACTGGACGGACTGATGCGCTTTCTCGCCCAACTGGAATTTCCGCCCACCCTCACCCGCATCTTGCGTATGGAGGCCTTCTCCGGCAAGCTGGTGCCGGTGCTTTCTGTGGAAAGCCAGCCGCGCGACATTGAGGGTCTTTTTCGTCTCTCCAGCCACCGCTTCCCGCACCTCGAATATGCCGATTCCGACCTGCCCTTCAGCCTGCGCTATGCGGCAGAGACCGGGGTGGGCGTTCTTTCTGCCTGCCGCCTGATTTTGCAAGACGGGTGTGTGCAGTTCATCGAGCCGTTGGAGACCTCGCCTCCCCTCCCCCCGCTGCGCGTGTTGGAGCTGGCCCCGGATTGCGATCCGGCCCTTGGCGAACCCAAAGCCATTTGTTGCCGGGGGCTTCAACCCCCGGAAGAGTGCCACCTGCGCCTCTTTCCTCCGCGCGCACTGCTGTCCAACCTCAACGCGCTGCTGCGCAGCCACGATCCCGACCTGATCCTGACCGATTGGGGTGACACCTGGCTACTGCCGCGCCTGCTGGACCTCGGCCTCAACCTCAACCGCTTCGGCCTGACGAGGGTGCGCCGCATCGACGAGCGCAGCTACTTCTCTTATGGGCAGATCGTTTACCGCGGCGCGCAGGTGCACCTTGCCGGGCGCTGGCATATCGACCGCCAGAACGCCATGCTCTGGAAAGATTACGGTCTGGAGGGGGTCCTGGAATCGGCCCGCGCCACCTGTCTGCCGGTGCAGACCGCCGCACGCGCTTCGCCGGGGACGGGCATCTCCGCCGTACAGATGCTCACCGCTTTGCGCCAGGGCGTGCTCATCCCCTGGCAGAAGCAGCAGCCCGAGGCGCTCAAGCCTGCCTCAGCGCAATTTGCCGCCGACCAGGGTGGGCTGGTCTACCAGCCGCTGGTCGGGCTGCACCGCGACGTAGCCGAGATCGACTTCATCTCAATGTACCCGGCCATCATGGTCTACTACAACCTCTCGCCCGAGACAGTCGGCCCTTCGGGGCAGTATGACCAACCCATCCCTGGGGTAGACCTCAGCGTGAATAACGCTCGCCGGGGTATTGTCCCGTTGGCGCTGGAGCCGATCCTCACCCGCCGCATTGCCCTCAAGCGCCAGATCCTCTCCCTGCCCGCCTGGGACCCGCGTCTGGGGGAGCTGAAGGCGCGCGCCTCGGCACTCAAGTGGCTGCTGGTCACCTGCTTTGGCTACCTGGGCTATAAGAACGCCCGCTTTGGGCGCATCGAGGCACACCAGGCGGTCACCGCCTGCAGCCGCGAGCTGCTGCTGCGCGCCAAGGAGGCCGCCGAGGACATGGACGGTGAGGTGCTGCACATGTATGTGGACGGACTGTGGATCCACCGCCCGGGCTGGGATCAGCCTAAAGACTACGATGCCTTGCTGGAAGAAGTTGAGCTGCGTTGCGGGTTGCCTATCGCGCTGGACGGCATCTACCGCTGGGTGGTTTTCCTGGCCTCGCGCCAGAGCGCCAACCGTTCAGTTGCCAACCGCTACTTTGGCGTTTTCCAGGACGGCACGCTCAAGGTGCGCGGCCTGGCTGCCCGGCGGCACGACACCCCTGCCTGGGTTGCCAATGTGCAAATGGAGTTGTTGCAGATTCTGGCGCGCTATGAGCATCCCTCGCAAGGATACAAAGAAGCGCGCCAGGTGCTGGCTGAACGCCTGTTTGATCTGCGCGCTGGGCGGGTCCCACTGGAGGGGTTGGTGCTCTCCCAGCGCCTCTCGCGTAAGTTGGAGGATTACCGCAGCCCCTCGCCTGCCGCGCGCGCCGCCTTGCAACTGGCCGCTATGGGGCGCAATCTGCGCCCCGGACAGCGTGTGCGCTTCCTCTGCACTCTTGGCGAGCCGGGGGTGCATGCCTGGGGGCAGCCCATCCCGCCCGATCCGCGCCAGGTGGACTGGGGCCGGTACAGGGAGCTAACGCTCCGGGCTGCTGCAGAAGTGCTGGGGGAGGAAAAAGGGGAGGGGTTATTCCCCAACTTGTTGGCCAGGGGGAGATAAGAATACTGTACATCTCAAAATCTCATTTTCCCCTCGTCTTGGGGCAGGGGTAAGGATCAAGGTTTTCAAACTGGTTAAAACCGTGTCCAAATGGACAAGATAGGTACTTGACATTTAGGGATTAATTCGTTATTATTAGTTTGTTAGTACAGTGGATTTACAAAGTCTTTCAAATTCTTCCCGGACGAGAAACCTATGAAAAAAGCTACATCGCTGCAAACCAAGCAGCACAACCGCGATCTTGTATTGCGCACCATCTTTGCCAACGAATCCATCAGCCGCGCTGAAGTGGCGCGCATCACCAGCCTCACGCGCACCACTGTATCCGATGTGACCAATGGATTGCTTGCTGAGGGTTTGGTCGAAGAAGTTGGTCGGGGTGAGTCCATCGGTGGAAAGTCGCCGATCTTGCTCAGCATTGTCGCCGATTCGCGCTACTTGATCGGCTTGAACCTGGCTCAGGATAAGTTCATGGGATCCATTGTCAATTTGCGTGGGGAGATCAAGGAAACGGTTGAGATCCCCGTTAATGACACAAACGGCAAGACCGCCCTGGAATATGTGTACCAGATCATCGGCCAGTTGGTAAAGAAGAACAAGCCGATTGTCGGCATTGGTGTAGGAACGCCCGGCCTGGTCAATACGCGGGAAGGGGTGGTGCTCAATGCGGTCAATCTGGATTGGCAGGACCTTCCGCTCGGACAGTTATTGTATAAAAAATTCAAAATTCCTGTTTATATTCTGAACGACAGTCAGGCGACCGCGATCGGCGAGTATGTTTATGGCGGGACGATCCGTCATGAAGAAAATCTGGTTGTGGTCAATGTCAAACATGGGATTGGTGCCGGTATATTGATCAATGGGCGTTTATTCCAGGGAGATGGGGGCGGTGCCGGTGAGATCGGGCACGTGGTGGTGCAGGAACAAGGAGAGCTATGCCGCTGCGGCAAACAAGGCTGCCTTGAAACGGTTTCCAGCGCCTATGCTGTGCTGCGCCAGTTGAAAATGACTTCCATTGAGCAGGCACGGGCTGCTTATGAAGCCGGCGACCCAAATGCCCGGCAGGTGCTGGCCAAGGCTGCGCATTACTTCGGCGTTTCTCTGGCTAACCTGATCGGCACATTGAACATTCAAAAGATCATCCTCACCGGCGATATGACCCGTTTTGGAAATGCCTGGTTGGAAATGGTGGCAGCGGCTATGCACAGTGCAGCGCTGACCCGCCTGGTAGAAAACACTCACCTTGAATTTGGCACACTGGATTACCGTGCTTGTATCCTTGGCGCTTCTGCTTACCTCTTGCTCGATGATTATTCTGTTCTTTTCTTGCGAGAAAATTAATGTCCATCCGTTTGATCCCTCCCTGTATTATCCCCCCGCTTGACCCCAATTTCCGTCCCGCGGTTCTGGCCACCCATCATTTCCAACAATCGCTGAAACCGGTTGGCGAGCGGGCAGTCATCGCCCTTGAAAGGACAGGCGGCGAGATTTCACGCTTCGAAACCCTGGTCTATCCGCAAGATCATCCCGAATTTGACTTGAATTTTTCTTATCTGGAACGGATCATCAAATTCCTTCTCTGGCAGCGCGGCGGTTATAAAATTTATTTTGGCGGCCCGCGCAAGATTGCCGATTATATCCGCCGTGAATATTCCCCTGTCGGGGCTCGAAAATTCGATTATCACTTTATCAGCCGGCAGGTGTATGAGAATGATCTGTCTGTGATTGACTGCACGGTGGACGAGGTACCAGAAGAGAGTGAAAAGGGGAAGTTATTGGGCCGGAATCTTGAGGGATGCCGAATAGGATTTGACCTGGGGGCTTCTGATCGCAAGGTGAGTGCAGTGGTGGATGGCATCCCGGTATACAGCGAGGAAGTGATTTGGGAGCCACGCAACCATTCGGACCCCGAATATCATTACCGCGAGATCATGGCCGCCATTCGTTCCGCGGCGAGTAAAATGCCCCGCGTGGATGCCATTGGCGGAAGTTCGGCCGGTATTTATATCGATAATTGCCCCCGGGTAGCCTCCCTCTTCCGCGGAGTTCCCCCCGAGCGATTTGGCGAAATCGAGAATTTGTTCCTGCGCATCCGCGAAGAAATGGGGGTTCCGTTGGAGGTGATCAACGATGGGGATGTCACCGCCCTGGCGGGTTCCATGGCCATTGATGATACCGGGATTTTGGGCGTTGCACTTGGATCAAGCGAGGCCAGCGGGTATGTCAATTCGCAGGGACACATCATGGGTTGGTTGAATGAACTGGCCTTTGCCCCAGTTGATTACAGTCCCAGCGCTCCGGTTGAGGAATGGTCTGGGGATACGGGCTGCGGGGCTTCGTATTTCTCTCAACAGTGCGTTTTTCGCCTGGCCAGGTCTGCCGGGATCGACATTCCCGCGCATTTGAACGACGCCGAAAAGCTGAAATTCGTCCAGGAAAAGCTCGAGGCCGGCCATGACGGCGCGCTGAAGATCTGGCAGAGCATGGGCACCTACCTGGGTTACGGCATTGCACATTATGCCGATTTCTATGCAATCCGCCACCTGTTGATTCTTGGTCGCTGTACAAGCGGCAAGGGAGGTTCTCTGTTATTGGAAGGCGCCAGAAAAGTGTGGCAAGCAGAATTTCCCGAATTGCTGCAAAAGATTGAGATGCATTTGCCGGATGAAAAGATCCGCCGCGTTGGTCAATCGGTAGCTGCTGCCAGCTTGCCAGTGTTGCAAACCGTTGGTTCAAAATCTTAGTGCCTTTGAGGGCTTAATAAAAGGAAACGCGATGAATTTCTTCATGAAAACTGCCGAAATCTATCTTCCTGAGAGCGAATCCTTGGATGCTGCGACCGCGCTGGAGCGTACTACCCACATTTGCTTTTCAGCCCACCAGGATGATATCGAGATCATGGCCGCTCAACCCATCCTGGAATGTTTTCAACGCCAGGATCAATGGTTCACCGGCGTGGTGGTGACGGATGGCCGTGGTTCCCCCCGGGATGGCCTGTACCGGGATTATGACGACGAAGAAATGCGCCGGGTGCGTTTCAAAGAACAACGCAAGGCCGCCCTGATCGGCGAGTACGCCGCGCAGATCATGTTGGACTACCCCAGCCGGGTCGTCAAAGACCCCTCCAGGTTGGAGCCGGTGGATGACATCCTGGCCATCCTGCGCGTTACCCAACCGCAGGTGGTTTATACTCACAATCTTGCCGACAAGCATGACACACATGTGGCAACCGCGTTGCGCGTGATCGCAGCGCTACGTAAGCTGAACCCATCTGAACGCCCGCAACGTTTGTTGGGTTGCGAGGTCTGGCGGGGATTGGATTGGCTGGCGGATCAAGACAAGGTATTGATGAATGTTTCCGAACACGAGAATTTGCAGGCCGCTCTGCTGGGTGTGTTCGATTCGCAGATTGTCGGCGGCAAACGGTACGACCTGGCTTCCATGGGGCGGCGCCGGGCTAATGCCACCTATTTCGAATCCCATGGCGTGGATATCACCAGTGGTCTGTCATACGCATTGGATATGACTCCCCTGATGAACGATGAGACGGACGATCCGGTTGGATATATTCAAGGAATCCTCGACCGATTTAACCTGGAAGTGCTAAGCCGTATCAGCAGATTGAGATGACCTCATCCTTGAAATTTCTGGCATCCATCAGAAAGGAGAATGTGTAAGGGAAATAAGATATCGAATTTTGACCAAAGCGCAATACCCATTTCGACACTTTCACACCTAACCATTTTGAAGGAGAAGGAAAATGCAAAAGTAACTGTTTGTAACTTTGTCGCTGATTCTCGTAGCCAGCATGCTGCTTTCGGCTTGCGCAGCGCCGGCTGCTACCGCCGTTCCCACCAATGCGCCGGTTGCTACCAAAGAACCGACCAAAGAACCAACCAAAGAACCTACTGCTGTGCCCACCGCAGTGCCCACAGGTGAGCCGGTTGTGCTGAAGATCTATCTGCTCGACTACACTGCGGATACCATCGCCTGGCTCAAGAGCGAGATCAATCCCGCTTTTGAAGCTGCGCATCCCGGCGTCGTTGTTGAGATCACTGAAGGTTCCTGGTCCGGTTGGGATACCACTTTTGCCGGTTTCTTTGCTGCCGGCGAAGGCCCCGACATCATCAACCTCGGCTCTGAAATGAATACTCTCTACGGCGAAAGCCTGGCTGATATGGATCCCTATCTGGGCGAAGCTGCCTGGGCTGATATCAAGAATTTCGGCCCTGCCCTGGCAAACGCCACTTATGACGGCCACCTGCGCGGCCTGCCCATCTTCACCGCCCCCCGCTATGTCTTCTGCCGCACCGACTTGATGGAAGCCGCTGGATGGACCACTGGTACGCCCAAGAATTTCGCTGAATGGATCGACTTTGCCAAGAAAGCCACCATCATCGATCCCACCACCAATTCCCTTACCCAGCAAGCGCTGGTCCCGGTTGACGCTGGTTCGATGGCTGACTGGCAGTGGTGGCTGTTGGTGTACTACTCCATTGGCGGAGAACTCTACAAGGCCGATGGCACCCCCAACTTTGATTCTCCGGAAGCCCTGGCTGCCACCAAGTTCCTCCTGGAAATGCGCCAGGCCACCTACGGTTCTGCGGCGGACGCGGTTGGTTCTCTGCCTGCCGGCCAGGGTTCAGTCATCGATGTTAACGATGCCTCCGGCGCTAACAACGGCGCGGTTTGCCTGGCTCACTCTGGTTGGGCAGCTCCTGCCTTCACCCGCCCGATCTGGGAGAAGGTCACCATCGATCCGTTCTTTGGCGATCCTGAGAACTTCCCCAACAGCAAGCCGGTCGTGCTGGCCTTCAATGACTGGCTGGCGGTTGCCGATTACAGCCAAAACAAAGAATTGGCCGCCGAGTGGTTGAAGCTGGCTTTTAGCAAGGAAGCCAACCACAAATGGAACGAGACCATGGGCCTGATCCCTGCCCGCACGGATGCCATGTATGGCTATGTGACCGATTCCCCGCAGCTCCAGCGCGAGGCTGAACTGGCTTCCCAATACGGCATTGGTTTCGCCAATATCAAGGAAGCTGCCAAGCTCTCCACTATCATGCAGGATGCCCTTGGCAAATTGATCACCGAAGAACTCACCCCCGAAGAAGTAGTCGCCAAGATTCAGGCCGACTACATCGAGGCTCTCAAGTAAGCAGTTAGTATTCCTGGCAAGGTTGGGTGGGGAGTTTCCCTGCCCAACCTTGTTTCTATGAATCTCGGAGGAAGCGTTATGTCGAAAGATCCATATCTGAGTGTTTTGATCACGGCTGGACTGACCATAGTATTCATCATCGCAGGCGCTATCGGATTGGCTTCCCTTGCTCGCTGGATCGTTAAGGCACGCGGCGCATCCCCGAAGAAACAGGCCAACACCTTTGCAGGATATTTCTTTTCTGCGCCGTGGATTCTGGGTTTTATTATTTTCATCGTTGTTCCCATGGCCTTCTCTCTATATTGGAGTTTCACCGATTATCGCGTCACGGCAAAAGAACCCGCCAGCTGGATTGGGCTGGAAAATTACAGCACCTTATTGTTAAAGGATGATACCTTCCGCGCTTCGATCATCAATACTTTGTATATCACAGTGATCGGGCTGCCGCTGCAATTGGGGGTAGCCTTGCTGTTGGCGGTCTTATTGAATCAAAAAATGCGCGGAGAGCGCATCTTTCGCATGGCGTTTTACCTGCCGGTCGTCTTGGGTTTCAACACTGCGGTATTGCTCTGCTGGCGCCTGATGTTGAATACCGGTACAGGAATTATCAATCAGATTATTCGCAGTGTCACCACCGCTGCACCTGTCATGGGATATGTCAATCGGGCAGGAATTTATGCCCAGGAAGTGACCACGGCGTTCTTCCTGGGGTTGAATTCGGGAGGCAAGTTTAACCTCCTCTCTAAAGTTGTTGAAGCTGGCTTTCCTGCCGAAAACCGCGTTCCGCTGTGGGTGCAAAGTCCCCTCTGGTCAAAAATGTCCGTTATTCTTTTGATGGTGTGGGGATGTGGGGCGATGATGTTGATCTTCCTGGCCGGGCTGAAGAACATTCCCAAGGAATTGCACGAAGCTGCTGAAGTGGATGGAGCTTCGGGTTGGCAGCGATTCTGGAGAGTCTCTTTCCCGTTGCTCACCCCTTATATTTTCTACAATCTCGTGGTGGGAATGATCGCTGCGTTGCAGATTTTCGAACCAATATTTGTCCTGTATCGAGATAATCAACCATTGGTCTCTTCCACCATTTCAATGGTCTATTACTTATGGCAAAAAAGTTTCAGCCATTTTGAGATTGGCTACGGTTCGGCCATCTCCTGGGTGATTATGGTCATCATTTTGATCATCACCGCGATCCAGTTCAGGCTGCAAAAGCGCTGGGTCAACTACGATCTCTATTGATCTGAATAGGTTCCTTCTTCATAGGATGATGCAAATGAAACGCTATTGGCCAATTCTCAAAAGTATTTTCATGTACACAATGCTGACCGGCGCAACCGTGGTAATGTCTTTCCCTTTGTTCTGGATGATCTCCTCATCGCTAAAGACGGTCGAAGAAACGAACTCGCCCGGCATCATCTGGTTCCCAAAGGAAGTGTCCTTCCAGGCCTTCATCGATCTTTTCCAAAACTCGGATTTCATGCGCTCGTACTTTAACACGATCTTCTATGTAACCCTTGCGCTGGTAGGCACGCTGATCTCAATTGCCGCGGTTGCATATGCCTTTAGCCGGGTGGAGTGGCCGGGTAAGAATGTGATCTTCTTCCTGATGCTCTCTACCATGATGATCCCGGCCCAGGCGTTGATCGTCCCGCAATATGTTTTCTTTAATAAACTGGATTGGGTGGGCACCTTTAACCCCATCATCATTCCCGGCTATTTCGCTGGCGGGGCGGCGATGGTCTTCCTGTTAAGACAGGCGATGATGCAAATTCCTAAGGAGCTGGATGAGTCCGCCTTTGTGGACGGCGCCAACCACATTCAGATTTGGTGGCAAATCATCATTCCGCTGGTCAAAGGCCCGCTGGCCACCATTGCCACCTTCCTCTTTGTCGGTTTTTGGAACAACCTGCTGACCCCGCTGATGTACCTGCAAACCAACGATCTGTACACGCTACCAGTCTACGTCTCGACCCTCTACAATATCAATAAGACCGTCCAGCCGTGGCCCACCATCATGGCCGCTGCTGTGCTGACCACCGCTCCCTTGCTGATCATTTTCTTCTTCGCACAGCGCTTCATCTTGGACAGCGTGGCCGTCACTGGTTTGAAGGGGTAAACCGGCATGGAATTTGAACAACTATCCGGACAAAAGTTGCTCGTGGCCTTCCACGGCAAAGACAGGCTTTCTCCTGAGATCATTCAGAGCTTCAAATGCTATTCGCCCGGGGGAGTCTCTCTTTTTCGCAGCTTGAATGTTGGCACTCCTGCGCAGTTGAAGGAGTTAAATGAATCTCTCCAACGCCTGGCCCACTCTCTGGGTCTTCCTCCTCTCTTGATTGCCATTGACCAGGAAGGGGGGCAGTTGATGGCAGTGGGGGACGGCACACCGCTCCCCGGAAATATGGCCCTTGGCGCTGCTCGTTCAACCGAGTTGGCCCGCCAGGCCGGTGAAGTGCTGGGAAGAGAACTGGCTGCGCTGGGCATCAATGTCAATTACGCTCCTTGCGCAGATGTCAATAGCAATCCGCGCAACCCTGTTGTAGGTACCCGCTCGTTTGGAGAGGACCCCTTCCTGGTAGGTGAACTTTCTGCAGCGGTCATTGAGGGCGTCCAATCTCAGGGAGTGGCTGCGACCGTCAAACATTTTCCCGGCCATGGAGATACTGCCAGCGATTCGCATCATGGGCGCGCTTTGGTGACGCATTCGTTGGAGCATCTGCGCAATGTCGATCTTCCACCGTTTACAGCTGCCCTGAGAACCGGCGTCAAAATGGTGATGACCGCCCATCTTGGTATTCCTGCCATCGACGGCCCTGATGCACCCCCTGCCACCCTTTCGTCAAATATCATCAACGGCCTGCTGCGTCGTGAAATGGGTTTCGATGGGGTGGTCGTCACCGATGCCATGGATATGCGCGCCATCCGTCAGGGCGAGCTGCTGGGCGAGGATGTTGTACGCGCCGCCCAGGCCGGGGCCGACCTGCTGCTTATCACCAGCGATCCTTTGGATCACGCCCGGGCTTATGAAGCGCTCCAGCAGGCGGCATCCAGCGGCGTTCTGCGTCCCAATGATCTACGCGATTCATGTATGCGTATTGCCCGCTTGAAGACCTGGCTGGCTGCGCAACCTTCTGCGCCAGATTTGAGCGTTATCCAAAGTTCATCCCATCTCAGGGTGGCAAACGAGATTGCACGGCGTTCTATCACGCTGGTGCAGGATCGGCATGGATATCTGCCGATCCATCTCTCGCCAGATCAAAAGATCCTTGTAGTTGTGCCGCAGCCGCAAGACCTGACCCCTGCCGATACATCTTCGTATATCACGCCAAAATTAGCGACCTCCCTGCGCGCCTACCATCCGCGTGTCGATGAGGTATTTATCCCCTTTGCTCCCTCCGATCAGGATCGCACCGCGCTATTGCAGAGAATGAAAGCATACGATATGATCGTGATTGGGACGATCAACGCATTCACCCAAATGGAGCAGGCGGAACTGGTGCGGGCTGCGGCTTCGCTACAAATACCCTTGATCGTGGTAGCGTTGCGCCTGCCCTATGACCTGGCGGCCTTCCCGATGGTCTCTACTTATTTGTGTACATACAGCATCCTGGAACCATCCATGCGTGCTTTGGCCGGGGCGCTCTTTGGCCAGGCTCCGATGACCGGTCGCCTGCCGGTAACCATTCCAGGGATTGAATCCATCGCAGGAGCATAAACCCAAAGGAGTAGCTATGTCTTTACATTCCGAGATAATTGAACAACCTCAGCGGATTGCCTCCTTGCTGGCATCGCAAAGAAAGGCCGTCCAGCAGATCGCAGCGGCAATCCAAAAGCGGGATATTCAGTATGTGTTTCTTGCCGCGCGCGGCACGTCTGACAACGCGGGCCGGTATGCCAATTATTTGTTGGGTGCCATGAACGGCTTGCCGCTGGCGCTTGCCACCCCATCATTATTCACTTTCTACAATCAGCCCCCAAAATTAAGGAATGCATTGGTGATCGGCATCTCACAATCCGGCCAATCCCCAGATATCGTCAGTGTTATCGAGGAAGGCAAGCGGCAGGGATGCCTGACCCTGGCAATCACGAACGAGCCCGCTTCTCCTCTGGCAAAAAATGCAGAGCATATCCTGGACATCCAGGCAGGTCCGGAAAAAGCGGTGGCTGCGACAAAGACCTACACCACCGAATTGATGGCTGTTGCCATGTTGGCGGCTGCTCTGAGCGGCGATTCGAAAAATTGGAATGAACTGGAGCGGGTTTCCGGGTGGATGGAGCAGGCGCTTGCCCAGAACGAGTTTATTGCCCAGGCGGTGCAGCGTTACCGCTACATCAACCAGACGGTCGTATTGGGGCGGGGGTTCAATTATTCGACCGCATACGAATGGGCGTTGAAATTAAAGGAACTGTGCTACATCATTGCTGAACCCTACTCTTCCGCCGATTTCCAACACGGACCGATAGCCCTGTTGGAGAGAGGCTTCCCGGTGATGGTGGTGGCATCCCAGGGCAAGGTGCACGTTTCGATGATGCAGATGATCCAACGCCTGAAAAATGAACTCGAGGTGGAATTGGTCATCATCTCCGACGATCCGCAGACTCTGGCGCTGGCCCAAACACCCATCCCCATCCCTGCAGGCGTGCCAGAGTGGATCACTCCTCTCATTAACATTTTACCTGCGCAATTGTTTGCCAATCATCTCACTCTGGCCAAAGGATACGACCCCGAGCAACCCCGCATCATCAGTAAGATCACCGAGACCAAGTAGATCCAGCCTACTGGGGCCTAAGAATCGCAAGAATACTGGAAAGGAATACCATGAAGCAAAAAGCGGCTGAGTTCAAAGCGCCTCTCGCAAAGCTTGGTTTGATCCTTGTTTTTCTGCTGAGCGCTTGCGCTCCTGCTCCCACCCCTGCGCCCCTTCCCACAGAAACTGCGCTGCCAACACCCTCTCCTGTGTCCACCCTGGTTCCAGTACCGGGAAGCCGATTTATCATCGCCTATTATCCGTCTTGGGTTGCCGGGCGTGGGGCGCTGGTGAAGGATATTCCAGCGGAAAAATTAACTCATATCAATTATGCTTTTTCCAATGTCTCCGGCAGCGGAGAATGTATCCTGGGGGATGTCAACGCGGATGTAGAAAAGCTCTTCACCGCCGACCAAGGCGTCAGTGGGACCGCCGATGATGCATCGGTTTCTTTCCACGGGAATTTCAACCAGTTGCTTGAATTAAAGAGGAAATATCCGCACCTGAAAGTATTGATCTCCATTGGTGGATGGTCGTGGTCGGGTAATTTCACTGCCGCAGCGCAGGATGATGCCTCGCGCCGGCGTTTTGCAGCCTCCTGCATTGACCTGTACCTGAAGCAATACAATGGGGTCTTTGATGGTCTGGATATCGATTGGGAATACCCGGTCAGCGGTGGATTGAATCCTGGCAAGGCAGAAGATAAGATAAACTACACCTTACTTTTGACTGAGCTTCGCCGCCAGTTGGATGAATTAGGCGCAGCGGATAATGTCCATTATCTGCTCACCATTGCCGCGCCGGTTGGTCCTGGGAATATCCGTAACCTGGAATTAAAAAAGATTGCCGAAGTCGTGGATTGGATTAATTTAATGGGCTACGATTTTCACGGAACGTGGGAGACTTCCACCAACTTTAACGCTCCGCTTTTCCGTGCTGCTGGTGATCCGGCGGATGCAGGGCTTAACATCGATTCTGCGGTGCAGAGCTATCTGACTGGAGGGGTTCCGGCTGGAAAATTGGTCCTTGGGGTGCCATTTTACGCCAAGGGTTGGTCGGGTGTCGCTGCCACAGACAATGGCCTATACCAATCTGCCGTTGGAGCGGCGCCAGGAACCTTTGAAGCCGGATCATATACGTATAACGATCTTCAAGCAAATTTCTTGAGCCAATCCCAACGCTTCTGGAGTGCTGAGGCGCAAGTACCGTGGCTGTATGACCCGCAAAGCAAGATCTTTATCAGTTATGACGATCCGCAATCGATCACTGCCAAGGCCGGTTATGCGCGGGATGTTGGCCTGTCCGGGATCATGATCTGGGAGATCAGCCAAGGCGATGAAACCCTGTTGGATGCCATCTACAAAGGATTTGAAACCGGCGGACCTCCGCGCCCAACCCCCACGCCCGTGGTGCAGGTTCCACGTCCCTTTGAACAAGAGATCCATGCCGCTGGTCAAATCACCCTGGACGGCTTACTGAATGATTGGCCTGAGAATCCCGATATAGAGCTAAACCAGGCGGTCCAGATTGCGTATAAACTGGCTCCCACAAGTTGGGGCGGTCCGCAAGATCTCTCTGCTAAGATTTGGGTTGGATGGTCGGTCGACGGTTTGTATTTCGCCCTTAAGGTAATGGATGATAAGCATGTGCAGCCCAAAGCGGATTCCGACCTCTGGCATGGCGATCACGTGGAATTGCAATTCGATACCCGCCTGGATGAAGATTACACCAACCCGGGGATGAACGATGATGATTTCCAGATCGGACTTTCGCTGGGAGATTTCGCCAAAGTGCCGCCGGCAGCTTTTGCCTGGTTCAACGGTCCTGGACTTCCAGGGCTGGTCAATACGATCCAAATGGCCTATACCTCGACGGAAGAAGGCTACATTTTGGAGGTCTTTGTGCCCAAAGAAGATATGGCAGGTATCACCCTTGCAGACGGGGCATCTTTTGGTATGAATGTGAGCCCCAGCGACGCGGATGATGCTGCGCAAGGCCAGAAGGTGATGTTATCCACCTCGTTGATACGGACCTATGCCGATCCACGCACATTTGGAAAGATCGTGCTTGTCCCGTAAAGTTATTTCCGTGCGTGCCGGATAGGATCACAAAGTCCGCCATGCCGTGAGATGGAAGGTTCTCCTCCGGCCCATCGATGGGCCGGAGGAGAAGTTTAAACAGGTCATCTTTGAATCGCTCAATAGTTTGTTATAATAAAACCAGTATTTTAAGGGCTATTGAATCAAAAAGGATTAAATATGACCGACACCAGTCCCAAAAGCACAAATTTTATCTATGAAGCTGTGGCTGAAGATCTTAAGAACGGCCGTTTTTCTTATGTGCGGACCCGTCTTCCACCTGAGCCAAATGGATATTTGCATATTGGTCATGTGAAAGCATTTTTAATTGACTATAACGTTGCCAAAGATTTTGGCGGCGAGTTGGATTTGCGCTACGATGATACCAATCCATCCAAAGAAGAAACGGAATATGTGGATGCCATCCAGGAAGATGCCCATTGGTTAGGCATCGAGTGGAAGCGTGTCCTGTTTTCCTCTGATTTCTTTGATCTCCTTTACGAGTGGGCGATCAAATTGGTCAAAAAGGGCAAGGCGTACGTCGATGACCAGAGTCCCGAAGAGGTCAGCAAGAATCGCGGCTCTTGGACTGAGCCGGGCGTGGAAAGCCCCTGGCGCAACCGCAGCGTGGAGGAGAATCTGAATTTATTGGAGCGCATGAAGAACGGGGAATTTCCGGATGGCTCCAAGACCCTGCGTGCAAAGATCGATATGGCGCACGGCAACATGAACATGCGCGATCCCATTATGTACCGGATCATCCACGAACCACCCCATCACCGCACCGGCAAGAAGTGGTGCATTTACCCCATGTACGACTGGGCGCAGGGACAGAACGATGCCATGCACGGCGTTACCCATTCGCTCTGCTCCATCGAATACGAAGATCACCGCCTGCTTTACGATTGGTTCTTGAACGAACTGGAGATCGAGAACAAACCGCGCCAAATCGAGTTTGCGCGTCTCAATTTGAATTACACCGTGATGAGCAAGCGCAAGCTGCGCCGCCTGGTGGAAGAAAACCATGTAAACGGCTGGAATGATCCGCGCATGCCCACCCTGCGCGGCATGCGCCGCCGCGGATTCACCGCCGAATCTATCCGAGAGTTCGTCCAGCGCGCTGGGGTTGCCAAGACCATCAGCTCGCGCTCGGGCGTATTTGTGGATTTATCTTTGCTGGAAGCCTGCCTGCGTGACGAGTTGAACAAAAATGCTCTGCGGAAGATGGCTGTCCTCAAGCCGCTCAAGGTCATTATCGACAATTACCCGGAAGGGAAGGTGGAGGAATTCGACGCTATCAACAACCCCGAAGATGAAACAGCCGGCACTCGCAAAGTGCCTTTCTCCAGGGTGTTGTATATTGAGCAGGATGATTTTCGCGAAGATGCCCCGCCGAAGTATTTCCGCCTGACCCCCGGCCGCGAGGTTCGGCTCCGCTATGCTTATTTCATTAAGTGCGAAAGCGTAGTCAAGGATGCTGGAGGAAATATTGTGGAGCTGCATTGTACTTACGATCCCTCCACGCGCGGCGGCGATGCCCCTGACGGGCGCAAGGTCAAAGCTACCATCCACTGGGTTTCGGCCGCGCACGCCATCCCGGCCGAGGTTCGCCTCTATGACCGGCTCTTCAATAATCCCGACCCCGAGGACAGCGGAGATTTCATCGCTGACCTGAACCCAAATTCGCTGAAAGTGTTGCCAAACGCCTTGTTGGAACCCAGCCTGAAAGAGGTTCATCCGGGAGATAAGTTCCAGTTTGAGCGCCTGGGTTATTTTTGTGTTGATATTGACAGTACCAGCGAAAAGTTGGTTTTCAATCGCACCGTCAGTCTTAAAGATGAATGGGCGAAGATCGAGAATAAGTAAGAACGCGGGATCAGGCGATTGGTCAAGAGTTACCTCCCCCGATCATAAAGGAGTTGATTATGGTTCGAACCAGGTTTGCCCCCAGTCCAACCGGATATATGCACATTGGTAACTTGCGGACCGGGCTTTATGCATATCTTTACGCCAAAAAACAGCATGGGAAGTTCATCTTGCGGATCGAGGATACGGATCGGAAACGCAACCTGCCCCAGGCTGTGCGCGTCATTTACAACAGCCTGAAACTTGCCCGTATCGAGTACGACGAAGGGCCGGATAAAGACGGCGGTTTTGGTCCCTATGTGCAGAGTCAGCGCAAAGAGATCTATTTGCGCTATGCATTGGAGCTTGTTGACAGGGGTCATGCTTTTCGGTGTTTCTGCTCCAGGGGAGATGACTCAAATAAGAATGTTAAAGAAATTGAGCGGAGAGATCCATGCCGTTTTCTTTCACCGGATCAGGTGCAGGAGAAATTGGATCAATCCATCCCCTTCGTGATTCGCCAGCGCATCCCAGACGAAGGTACAACAACATTCCACGATCATGTTTTTGGAGATATTACAGTTAACAATGCAGATCTGGACGATCAGGTCCTTCTCAAATCGGATGGTTTCCCCACCTATAATTTTGCCAATGTGGTGGACGACCACTTGATGGAAATTTCGCATGTCATCCGCGGCGTGGAATATTTATCTTCCACACCAAAATATAACCTGTTATATCAAGGATTTGGTTGGACGATCCCCGAATATGTCCATTTGCCGTTGATCATTAAGGAGAATGGGCGCAAGTTGAGCAAGCGTGAAGGGGATGCTTCCTTCGAAGATATGGTGGCGCGCGGATACTTGCCGGAAGCGATCATAAATTACATTGCCCTGCTGGGTTGGAATCCAGGCAATGACCGCGAGTTCTTTACGATTGAGGATCTGGTTCAGGAATTCGATATTAATCGAATCAACAAGTCTCGCGCTGGTTTTTCACCGGCCAAGCTGGATTGGCTCAACGGCCTCCATATCCGGGCTTTGACTCCAGAAAAGTTCTTTGAGCTTTCGAAACCCTTCTATCCCCCGCAAGCCGTGGAGAAATTGGATATTCAAAAGATCAGCGCCTTGATCCATCCCCGCGTCATCCGTTTTAACGAGATTCCGGCGATGATCGATTTCTTCCTGAAATTGCCTGAATATGATCTGCAGTTATTTATCCATGACAAATCAAAATCATCCCTGGATTCTAGCCTGCTGATATTGGATAAGGTGATCCCGCTCCTGACGGATGTCCAGGTTTGGAGTCATGCAAACCTTCAAGAATTGTTACGCAATTTTTCGGAGAACCTGGCGCTAAAAGTCGGCACTGTGATGTGGCCTATTCGCATCGCTTTGTCGGGCTTGCTTTCCACTCCGGGTGGGGCGACCGAAATTGCGGAAATCCTGGGACGCGAAGAATCACTCAGGCGCCTGAAATGGGCACAAATACGCATTAAAGAGTTCAAGGAAAGCTCAGCTGCCTGAACGAAAGCAACGAGCACCCCTCGTTGTTCATTTGCCAAGCTTGATCGAACCGCGGCTCTTGGACCGCGGTTCTTTTTTGTGCGCGGCAAGAAAATTGAAATACAGCGGATCGAATCGTTTGCGTGTTGTATAATACAATGGAACCCGGATGGTAATTGGGTTCCAGGTGTTCCGTGGTGATTGATTTCAAACCTCTTCTCCAGGTAAGCAATTTGTCCAAATCCTTCGGGTCGGTGGAGGCTTTGGTAGGGGTGAACTTTGATTTGAAGCCCGGGGATGTGTTGGGAGTTGTCGGGCAACGCGGCTCGGGAAAATCGACTCTGTTCCAACTTCTGAGCGGCGTTTATTCCCCTTCAAATGGGGAGATCCAATTATTGGGAAAGCGGGTTGTGTTCAAATCCGCTTCGCAGGCCCAAAAAGCCGGGATCGATACGGTGCATCAAAGCACGGTGCTGGCGGATAATTTAAATGTTCTGTTAAATGTCTTCCTGGGGCGTGAGATTTGCTGGGAAAGACATTTGAAATTATGGCCGAAAGATGGCGAAATGGCGGAGATCGCCCGGAAGTTCTTTAAGGATTTCGATCTCCCACCGGATTTTGTCGAGAAAAATACCGGTACCCTGCCTACCGAGTACCGCCGGATTGTCTCTCTGGCGCGGGTTCTTTGCCGTCCGAATAAGATCTTGTTGCTGGATGATGCCCTGGCCGATCTCAGCTTCCCCCGCCAACAGTTATTGCTCAATAAGATCAAAGAGCTTTCAGCTCAAAACGTGGGGGTGGTGATTAGCAGCGATGACCTGAAGCATATCTTCGCCGTCACCAACCGCATATTAGTATTGTACGAAGGACATCAGGCATCGCTTAGGTTAACCTCTGAGACCACACCGCGTGAGATCGTGGAATTGATCGTTGGATCCAACCGTCAGGATCGCGTCACACCGGTCATTTGGGCTTTCGAGAATTATTATGGCGCCCAACAGCAGGCGGAAGAATTGCGCCGGGCGCAGCAGGCTCTCCGCCAGAGTTTACAGGAG
Source organism: uncultured Anaerolineaceae bacterium (assembly GCA_964424115.1). Taxonomy (GTDB): domain Bacteria; phylum Chloroflexota; class Anaerolineae; order Anaerolineales; family Anaerolineaceae; genus CAYRHN01. Next base: position 25,687 of record CAYRHN010000020.1, on the reverse strand, counting down.
CAAGACTCGCTTAACCGTTCTTTGTTTGAACGCTTGCGCGACCAGATGGAAGCGCTTGATAAGCTGAACCTGGCCTTGCAAGAGGCCAACCGCCGCCTGATCACCGAGCGTGAGACCGAACGGAAAGCCCTGGCTCGTGAACTCCACGACCAGGTGATTCAGGACCTGCTCAGTTTCAATTACCAATTGGAAGAAGCAGAAACCGAAATGGCCGACGAAGTACTTCGCGACGGTTTGAGTGATATCCGTACCGGGATCCGTCAGGTGGTGAGCAGTCTGCGGGAGATATGTAGCGACCTGCGCCCGCCGACCATCGATAGTCACGGGCTTTCCGCTGCGATCCGCTCCCTGGCCTTTCAGTGGTCCAAGCAAACCGGCATTCAAGTGGAGTTGGATATCGATCCCGGATTGGGACGGCTGCCGGAAACGATCGAACTGTCTGTGTTCCGTATCATTCAGGAGGGATTGAGCAATGTAAGGAAACATGCCCATGCTTCGTTGGTGAAGATGCGCTTGTATCGTACTCCGAACGCCAGCCTGTGTGTGCAACTGCAGGATAATGGGCAGGGGATGACCACCCCCATCGATTTGGCAGAGTTGTCTGTAGAGAAACACTTTGGGCTGGTTGGGGTTAGCGAGCGGGTTAGTTTATTGGGGGGAACCATGCGGGTTGAATCCCCTGCGTTGGGTGGCCTGAACCTCTTGATTGAGATTCCCAGCCCTTATCCAATTTTTACCGCGTGAGCTCCATCCCCAAGGCGTCTTCGATAACCTGCCGAATTGTGGCGGTGTCGATATCTTTCTTGTCCAGGAAGGCAACTGCGCCGGCACTTTGACCCAACCTGTGAAATTCCCGATCCGGGTATGCGCTGATGAGGATGCTGCGTGTTTCGGGAGAAACTGCTTTGATCCTCCGGGCGCATTGAATGCCGTCCTCGTCGCGTAAAACCACATCAATGAAAGCCAGTTTGGGCCTGCTTTGCTCGCAGATTCGAACGGCCTCATCTGCATCTTCGGCTTCATAGATCTCGGATTCGGGACAGTTTCTCTTTAGTAATTTTCCTAATTGCGCCCGGTACCTGGGGTTATCATCCACCAGGAGAACTGAAAGGGTCTCGCTGGAATTTTGTTCGTCGCTTCCTTGTGTTTTTTTCCCGCCCGGAATGGATAGCAGTTCGGGATGGTGCATGGCAAAATTATTTGCTTCCAGGCGGCTTTCCACGCTAATTGCGCGGTAAAGCGCTGTCAGGTGGTTCTCGACGGTCTTGACGCTCAGGTCCATCACCAGTGCAATTTTTTGGTTGTTGTAACTTTGGGTCAGCAGGAAAAGCAATTCTCTTTGACGGCGGGTGAGATGTATGGTCGATTCGGTTTTCGCCATTTGATGGTCGACAAGGCGGTTCAACAATGGATCTGAGATCCACCGCCCGCCGTCCAGGATCCGGTGAATGGCAAGCTGCAGGTCGGAAAGCGGTTGATCTTTCAGATGGTACCCGTTAACACCCGCAGAAAGCAGTCCTACCACGTAAGCCTGATCATCATAAGCTGTGACGACCAGGATTTTTATTGCCGGATGATTTTCGCGAATCCGTTTCACGCTCTCCACCGGTTCGAAATCCGGCATGTTGACATCCATCAGGATCAGGTCTGGCTGCAGGGTTTCCACGGCTTGAAAGAGGTCTCTGCCGTTGCCTGCCTCGCCTACGATAACAATGCCCTCCAGACCGGTCAGCGCGTCGCGCAATCCGGCTCGGATAAGGGCATGATCATCAGCTATTAAAACTCTAGCGGTTTGCATTCTAAAGGGCACCTTCAATTTCTTAGGGGGAATCCCCCAATCAATCGGGGGATAATACTAGGACAAAATAGGGGATTTGAGGGTTGAGACCCTTAATTCCCATCACTATAATTATATTATATATTTTTCTGCGTAAGAACAGGAGGTTCGTGCGCCAGATATATTCTTCCCAAGTCACAAATCCGTTTGATCAGTCAAGTGTTCCCTAAATCTTTCTGGAGGATATAAATGAATAAGAAAAGTTCGCTCTATATTTTGATCTCGGTCCTGTTCGTAGTGGCCACTGTTTTGTCAGCCTGCGCCACCCCGACTGTTGCACCGACCAAGGTCGCTGAAACCGTAGCCCCACTAAAGTGGAAAGCAAGCTGGCGGTGGGCATTGTTCTCCCGACCAAAGATGAACCCCGCTGGATCCAGGATGAGACCCGCTTCAAGGATGCTCTCACGGCCGCCGGCTATGATGTAGAGATCCTCTTCAGCCAGGGCGATTCCGCCAAGGAAAAGCAGAACGTTGAAGCTTTGATCACCAAGGGCGTTGAAGTTATCATCATCTGCCCCCAGGACGGTGCTGCTGCTGCCGCCGCTGCTGAAGCTGCGCGCGCTGCGGGTGTCAAGGTCATTTCCTATGACCGCCTGATCCGCGACACCGAAGCCGTTGACTACTACGTGACCTTCGACAGTGTTGCTGTGGGTGCCGCCCAGGCTCAATACCTGGTCGACAAGGCCACTGGCACCGGCAATCCGCTGTACCTGTATGCGGGTGCTGCTTCTGACAACAACGCTTTCTTGTTCTTCGAAGGCGCCTGGAATGTGCTCCAGCCGAAGATCGCTGACGGCACGTTCGTGATCAAGAACTCGAGTGAAGCGGTTGCCCTGCAGGGCAAGGCCACCTTGACCCGTGAAGAAATGGGCAAGATCATCGGGCAGGTGAGCACGAACTGGGACTTCAACACCGCCAAGAACCTCGCCGAAGCCAACCTGACGGTTGCGACCAAGGCCGACAAGGGCAGCGTCTTCATTCTGGCCCCCAATGATGGCACCGCGCGCGCCATTGCGGATGCCTTCGCGGCTGATGCCGATGTGATCCGCTACGTGGTGACCGGCCAGGATGCCGAAGAAGCCTCCGTCCAGTACATCATTGACGGCAAGCAGTCAATGACCGTGCTGAAGGACGTCCGCACGCTGGTTTCCGATGCCATCGCTGCTGCCCTGGCTTACCTGAACGGTGGAACGCCTGAGCAGACCAACACCTACAACAACGGCAAGATCGATGTTCCTGCCAAACCCTCTGTCGTGATCACCGTGGACAAGAGCAATGTCAAGGCTGCCGTTATCGACTCTGGCTACTGGCCGGCCGCTGACTTCACTGGCCTCGATACTCTCACGACCATCACCGGCAAGGTGGGCGTTGTTCTGCCGACCAAGGACGAACCCCGCTGGATCCAGGATGAGACCCGTTTCAAGGACGCATTCGCCAAAGCCGGCTACGATGTAGAGATCCTCTTCAGCCAGGGCGATTCCGCCAAGGAAAAGCAGAACGTTGAAGCTTTGATCACCAAGGGCGTTGAAGTTATCATCATCTGCCCCCAGGACGGTGCTGCTGCTGCCGCCGCTGCTGAAGCTGCGCGCGCTGCGGGTGTCAAGGTCATTTCCTATGACCGCCTGATCCGCGACACCGAAGCCGTTGACTACTACGTGACCTTCGACAGTGTTGCTGTGGGTGCCGCCCAGGCTCAATACCTGGTCGACAAGGCCACTGGCACCGGCAATCCGCTGTACCTGTATGCGGGTGCTGCTTCTGACAACAACGCTTTCTTGTTCTTCGAAGGCGCCTGGAATGTGCTCCAGCCGAAGATCGCTGACGGCACGTTCGTGATCAAGAACTCGAGTGAAGCGGTTGCCCTGCAGGGCAAGGCCACCTTGACCCGTGAAGAAATGGGCAAGATCATCGGGCAGGTGAGCACGAACTGGGACTTCAACACCGCCAAGAACCTCGCCGAAGCCAACCTGACGGTTGCGACCAAGGCCGACAAGGGCAGCGTCTTCATTCTGGCCCCCAATGATGGCACCGCGCGCGCCATTGCGGATGCCTTCGCGGCTGATGCCGATGTGATCCGCTACGTGGTGACCGGCCAGGATGCCGAAGAAGCCTCCGTCCAGTACATCATTGACGGCAAGCAGTCAATGACCGTGCTGAAGGACGTCCGCACGCTGGTTTCCGATGCCATCGCTGCTGCCCTGGCTTACCTGAACGGTGGAACGCCTGAGCAGACCAACACCTACAACAACGGCAAGATCGATGTTCCTGCCAAACCCTCTGTCGTGATCACCGTGGACAAGAGCAATGTCAAGTCCGCCGTTATCGACTCTGGTTACTGGCCTGCCAGCGACTTCACTGGTCTTCCGTAAACTTTCGTTCTCGTGATCGTTCCATGGATAGTGGCGGATTTAACGCCACTATCCATGGATAACAGTGGGTGAAATACAGTAAAATAATCAGTAAGAAAATATCCTTGCACTTGGAGTTGTTTATGGACACTCCCATTTTGGAGATGAAACACATAACCAAAGAATTTCCTGGGGTGAAGGCATTGAATGATGTCAGCTTTCGCGTACGGGAAGGGGAAATTCATTGCCTTGTTGGTGAAAACGGCGCGGGGAAATCTACTTTAATGAAGGTCCTGAGCGGCGTTTATCCACATGGATCTTATAACGGTGAGATCATATTTAATGGGCAGCCACAAAAGATCACCGGCATTCGCGATAGCGAAAAGATCGGGATTGCGATCATTTATCAAGAGTTGGCATTGGTTCCAGATTTAACCGTTTACGAAAATATTTTCCTTGGAAATGAAAATCGCAATGGGATCACTGTTGATTGGAATGAAACGATCAAGCGATCCATTGATGTACTTGCTAAAGTACACCTTGATATCAATCCTGGAATGATCATTAAAGACCTGGGGGTTGGCCAGCAGCAGTTAATTGAGATCGCCAAAGCCTTGAGTAAAGAAGTCAAGGTATTAATTCTGGACGAACCCACCGCAGCCCTTAACGAAACTGACAGCGAAAATCTACTCAATTTGCTGCGAGGAATGAAAAATCAGGGCGTTACCTGCATTCTGATCTCCCACAAACTCAAGGAAGTCATTTCTATTGCCGATACAGTAACAGTGCTGCGCGACGGCAAAACGATCTGTACATTGGATGCAAGGAACGGTGAAGTATCCGAAGGCGTGCTGATTAAGCACATGGTTGGGCGCGAAATTAATAATATTTACCCGCCCCGGGAACGAAAACCTTCTGGCGAAGTATTGCTTGAGGTAAGAGATTGGAATGCCTATGACCCCAACTTGGGACGGCCCGTTGTAAAAAACGCCGCCTTCCATATCAACAAAGGCGAAATTGTAGGCTTTGCTGGGTTGATGGGTTCTGGCCGTACTGAGCTTTCCAAGAGCATTTTTGGAAATCCTGGCGGGTACATTATTCATGGTGAAATGTACATCCATGGGAAAAGGGTACATTTCTCTAATCCAGAACAAGCTATCAAAGCAGGCATTGCCTATGTGACTGAGGATCGAAAAGGCAATGGATTGATCTTGATCCAAAACGTGATGCAAAATATTACTCTGGCCAACCTGCGAGAAATTGCGACGCGAGGTGTGGTGGACAGCAACGAAGAAATCGGCATTGCCAATCAATATGTGAAATCGCTCAATATTAAAACCCCCTCTATTGAACAAGTTGTTGGAAACCTGAGCGGTGGCAACCAGCAGAAAGTATCGGTGGCAAAATGGCTGTTCGTCAAACCTGAAATTCTGATCCTTGACGAACCCACTCGGGGCATCGATGTCGGGGCTAAATATGAGATCTATACCATCATGAAGGGTTTGGTGGAGCAAGGGATGAGCATCATCATGATCTCGTCCGAATTGCCTGAGATCTTGGGAATGAGCGATCGAGTATATATAGTTTCTTCTGGAAGAATTTCGGGCGAATTGCCCATTGAAGAAGCTTCGCAGGAAAAGATTATGCATCTGGCCACAAATTGAGGAGGTGAACGATGTCGTTTTTTGATAATGCAAAGAAGCTGTTGCGCAGCAATATCCGCGAATACGGCATGTATATCGCCCTATTCGTCATCATGGCGATTTTTACATACACCACCAAAGGCGTTTTCATTTCGCCGCGAAATCTCAGTAACCTCATCAATCAAACCGGTTACATCGCTGTCCTGGCCGTGGGTATGACGCTGGTGATTGTCATCCGGCACATTGACCTCTCGGTCGGTTTTATGGCGGGCTTCCTGGGCGCCGTGGCTGCCACAGCGCTGGTTTTTTGGGATTTCCCGTTGATCATTGTCATTCCAATGGTGCTGGTGATAGGGACAATTGCCGGATTGATCATGGCCTTCCCGGTAGCCCAACTGAAAATTCCTTCTTTTGTTGCCTCTCTCGCAATGATGATGATTTATCGTGGGGCGCTGTTGATGGCAACGATCAAGACCGGCACGATTGTTATTCCAGATAAGACCTTTAACGCGATTGGCAACGGTTACATCCCGGACTTTCCCGGCCTGGAGAATTTCCTCCCCGGTGTCCATAAGTTGACCCTGTTAATTGGCCTTATCGCGATCATTTTGTTCGTCTTCAATGAGCTCCGCTCCCGCAAAAAGAAACAGGCTTACAATTTTGAAGTCTTGCCGATGGATATGTTCATCCTGAAGCTTGTCTTTGTGGCCCTCTTGGTGGGCGGGGTGACCTTCGTGCTCGCCAGCTACAACGGTTTCTCCTGGACGTTGGTGATCGTGGCGATCGTGGTTGCGGTCTACTACTTCATCACTACCCAAACTGTGCTGGGACGCCATATCTACGCGGTGGGCGGCAACCCTGAAGCAGCCGAATTAAGCGGCATCAGCGTGAAGAAGATCACCTATATCGTCTTTGGTTCCATGGGAATGCTTACAGCCCTGTCTGGTATTTTGTTCACCTCGCGTTTGCAGTCGGCCACTACCACCGCAGGCACCCTGTTTGAATTGGATGCCATTGCCGCGGCTTATGTAGGCGGTGTGTCCGCTGCTGGCGGTGTGGGCAAGGTCACCGGGTCCATCATCGGTGCGTTGGTGATGATGTCTCTCACCAGCGGTATGAACCTGATGGGCATCGATATTTCTGTGCAATACATCGTGCGCGGTATCGTGCTCGTTGCGGCTGTGGTCTTCGATGTGACCACTCGCACCAGCAAGAAATAATCCTGAACTAAACTCTCTTGGATCATCCCCGGAAAGCACAAAGACTCTCCGGGGATGAGATTTTTAAACAGCAAAGATCACGAATGCGCGATGTTTCGTTTGACGATATCAGCAATGGTCAGGTTGTGCCGGGCTTCTAATTGACTGTTGATCATTTGGATTTGCTTGCGCGGCGAATAAAACACCTCGCTCCACCCATAACCGGCGCAGGCAGTGTCGGCGATGTCATTCCCGTGGCTGTCTTTTCCCCACCAGTCGCGGTATTCGGCATCCAACTGCGGCAGGAAATGGAAATTCGGATCACTGAAGTGGGCGGAGTAATAGAAGTCTGGCGGCAGTGCATTCAATAAGGTCTCAAAAACATGCACACGCACGCGAATATTCTCCCGCAGGCTTGTTTGGACGATCCGGCATAATCCTCGGATTGTCGCAAGTGGAGCTACCACTTCCACCTGCTTCAATTGCTCAAAACGTTCTTTTACCCGGGCAATCACCTCTTTCATCACCAGCCCGCTGGCGATGCTGTCTGCAAAGAAGGCCACTGCAATATGTTCTTTTTGTTCGTGGTCCAGGTCTTTGTCCTTGAAAAGGGTCAATTCCACCGTGCGGTTGTAAACCGGAACAGAGCTGTCAAATACGTGGTGGGCGTCCAGCACGATTTCATCGCAATAAAATCCATAATTCTCATAAATAGCATCCACCAACTGGTATTTCAACCCTTCTCGGGCGATGGGGAAGATGGCAAAATTATCTTGGCTATATAGCTTGAACAACGGGGCAATAACCGGGGATTTGAATAGCGTGTTCATCGCCTCCCCGATCAAGCCGGTGCGGTCTGCCCCCAGGCAAAGCTGGCCGGGGAGCTGGAGATGGCTGACGCCTGCGGTTAATTCCGGCTCCACGCCAACGATTTTCAATAATTGCTGGTCCACCGGACAGGTGCGCAAGTAGATGAACCGGGCAGTGGCGCTGTTGTGATAAAGCACCAGATCCAGGCTCTTCCCATCCGCCAGCTTCAATTTGCCCTGGCGGAAAGCCGCATCCTTTCCCCACACGTCAAAATAGGGCAGGGGTTCATCCAGTTCGAGCATTCCATGAATCTGGCTATGGAGATCCTCTTGAAAGGAGAAAGGATACTCTAAAACTGACATGGCGCCTCCTCATTTTATTTCCGGTAGATAAATACTCTCATCGATTGTACACCCAAAGATATGCAGCCCTTCCAAGATTCTTGCGTAAAATAATAGAAGCTGGTTCGTAATTTAAAAAACGGGAGGTTTGCCTTGGATATTCGTGAGCAGGCTGCAGCATTGGTTGCCCAAATGTCCGTCGCTGAAAAAGCGTCTCTGTGTTCTGGCAAGAATGTCTGGTACTTAAAGGGCATTGAACGGCTTGGTTTGCCTGAGATCATGGTTACGGATGGGCCGCATGGGTTGCGCAAACAGCTCTCGTCGGCCGACCATTTGGGGATCACTAAGAGTATCCCCGCTGTGTGTTTTCCAACCGCCTCGGCAATGGCTTGCTCTTTTGACCGGGAATTGCTGCGAGAGATCGGTCAGGCGCTTGGCGAAGAATGCCGCCAGGAGAATGTGTCGGTCTTATTGGGGCCGGGTATTAATATCAAACGTTCTCCGCTTTGTGGCCGCAATTTTGAGTATTACAGCGAGGATCCGTACCTCTCCGGCGAGCTGGCGGCGGCATTCATTGATGGCGTGCAGAGTCAAAACGTGGGGGTTTCCCTTAAACATTTCGCGGCCAACAACCAGGAAAAACGCCGCATGACAGTCGATTCGGTCATGGACGAGCGCACCTTCCGGGAGATCTACCTGGCCGGGTTTGAACGCGCGATCACCAAGGCCAGGCCGTGGACGGTGATGTGTTCTTATAACCGCGTTTTCGGCGAGTTCGCCAGCCAAAACAGGCGCTTGCTTACCTCGATCTTGCGCGAGGAATGGGGCTTTGACGGCCTGGTGGTGTCTGATTGGGGCGCGGTCGTCGATCGCGTCAAAGGTCTTGCGGCAGGGCTGGATTTGGAGATGCCCAATGTTGGCGATGTGAGTGATTCCCGTATCGTTCAGGGTGCGGAATCTGGAGCGCTTTCCATGCAAGCCCTGGATGCGGCAGCGGAGCGGATCGTGGCTTTGATTTTGCGTGCGCAAGGACGAGAACCTCTCCAGTATGATGTGGATGCGCACCGCGCCCTTGCCCGACGTGCCGCTGCCCAGTCAGCGGTTCTCCTAAAAAATGATGGCGCTCTCCTTCCTGGAAAGGTCTCTGCCAAAGCAGCTGTGATCGGCGCCTTTGCCAGGTTCCCCCGCTACCAGGGTAGCGGTAGCTCTAAGGTGGCGCCGATCCGTTTGGATTCTGCTGTGGAAGAATTCACCCGTGCTGGTGTGGATTTTGAATACGCAGATGGTTACCACCTGGAGTCGGATGCGACGGATACTGCGTTGATCGAAGAGGCCTGTCGGATCGCGGCCGGAAAGGATATTGTTTACCTGTTTGCCGGCCTACCTGATCGTTATGAGGCCGAGTCCTTTGACCGTGAGAAATTGAGCATGCCCGACAGCCATACCCGGTTGATCGAGGCAGTCAGCAAGGCCAATCGCCGCCTGGTGGTGGTGCTGTACGGCGGTTCGTCCATGGAAATCCCCTGGATTGAACGGGCGCAAAGTATTTTGTTGATGCATCTGGGAGGTGAGACGACCGGCAGCGCCAGCGTGGATGTCCTGCTTGGCAAAGTCAACCCGGGTGGAAAGCTGGCTGAAACCTGGCCCATCAGCCTGTCGGATGCCCCATCCTACGAGTATTTCCCCGGCTACCCCCTGACCGTGGAATATCGCGAGGGAATCTTTGTTGGCTACCGCTATTATGATACCGCCCACAGGCCGGTGCGTTATCCGTTCGGACACGGATACTCTTATACCCAATTTGAGTATAGCGACCTGGAAGTGTCTTCCACCAGCTTGCAGGATACCGATTTATTAACCGTCACCTGCGCGATCAAAAATATCGGGCAGGTTGCCGGCAGCGAGGTGGTTCAACTCTACGTGGCGCACCAAGAATCGATCATCGTCCGTCCCAATCAGGAATTGAAAGGGTTCGAGAAAGTATACCTGAAACCTGGTGAAAGCCGGTCGGTCAGCTTTGTTCTCTCCAGGCGGGATTTTGCTTATTACAACACGGAGATCGCGGACTGGCACGTGGAGAGCGGAAAATATGAGATCCGCCTTGGTTCATCCAGCCGGGATATCCGTCTGTTGGCTTCAGTGCATGTAGAAAGCACGCGGCCTGCAAACCTGCCTGACCTCCGCAGGATTGCCCCCTGTTACTATCATCTTGAAAATGGGATCAGAGTTCCCGATGAGGAATTCACGGCATTGCTGGGCAGGCCGATCCCACCGCGGGAACGTGCCAAAGGTTCGCCGCACACGATCAACTCTACCATGAGCGATATCCAGGACAGGTGGTTAGGCAAGCTCCTGTTAGGCATTTTCCGCAGGCAGGTTGAGAAAATGGGGAAGGATGACCCGGACTTCAAACTGATGGCCGAAAAAATGATCATGGATGCGCCGCTTCGTTTCCTGACCATGATGAGCACGGATGAATCGGGCGGGTTTTCGATCGCGCAGGTGGAAGAGCTTGTGGAAGCTTTGAATGGACGCCTGCTCAAAGCGTTGGCCATGCTGCGTAAGAAGAAATGACCACGGATACCTGGCTTTGCATCCTTTTCTTTATTGGTAGTGCTGTCATTCTTTATGTTTCGCGATTTTGTATTTTCCATCCCCGCTCGCATGGGTTCTATCGTTCTTTTGTCTGGGAGATCTTATTGATCCTGCTTCTGACCAACCTGAAAGATTGGTTCCGAGATCCATGGATCTGGTACCAGTTGATCTCTTGGGCTTTTTTGATCATCTCATTGGTGCAGGTTGCTCTGGGATTTAAGCTGCTGAGGGAGATCGGCAAGCGGGATGCGGAACGTAAGGATACTTCCCTTCTTGGCCTGGAGAAAACCTCCCGGTTGGTGACGGTCGGATTGTATCGCTATATTCGCCATCCCCTTTATAGTTCGTTGCTTTTTCTGGATTGGGGGATTTTCTTTAAATCCCCTTCCTGGATAGATGGTGGATTGGCCTTGCTTTGCACTGGCTTTCTCTATGTAACTGCCCGGGTTGAAGAGCGGGAAAATATTGCCTATTTTGGTAACGAATATATCGAATACACGAAACGCAGCAAAATGTTCATCCCTTACCTGTTCTAGAAAAAGACCGCGAGGTGAGTGAACATCTCGCGGTCTTAACTTGATCTTTTATCTGCCTTTTAAAGAAACTGCAATCCTTCCCCATTGCGTTCCACGTGGATGGTGACACCTTCGGGAAAATCTCCGCTCAGGATGCGCATTGCCAGGGGATCTTGCAATTCGCGCTGGATGGCGCGTTTTAGCGGGCGGGCGCCAAAGGCTGGATCATAGCCGACTTCTGCCAGGTAATCCCGTGCCGATTCGCTCACCTGCAAGCCGTAGCCTTTTTCTGCCAGCAGCGCAGCCATGCGTCGCAGTTGGATTTCAATGATCCCGGCCAGATGTTCCCGCCCCAGCGGGTGAAAGATGACGATCTCATCGATCCGGTTGAGGAACTCGGGACGGAATTGATTTTGCAGCACGCGGGTGATCTCATCGCGGGTAACGTGGTGTCCGCCTTCCCAAAGCTGGTTGCCCAGGTTGGAGGTCATGATCACCAACGTGTTGCGCATATCGACCGTACGTCCCTGCCCGTCGGTCAGGCGACCATCGTCCAGCAGTTGCAGCAGAACGTTGAACACCTCGGGATGGGCTTTTTCGATCTCGTCGAACAATATCACGCTGTAAGGACGCCGGCGTACAGCTTCAGTGAGCTGCCCGCCCTCGTCATAACCGACATAGCCCGGAGGCGCGCCAATCAGGCGGCTGACGGTGTGTTTCTCCTGGTATTCGCTCATATCGATGCGGATCATGGCTCTTTCATCATCGAACATGAATTCTGCCAGGGCGCGGGCCAGTTCGGTCTTCCCCACCCCGGTAGGGCCGAGGAATATGAACGATCCGGTTGGGCGGTTGGGGTCTTGCAGACCGGCCCGGGCGCGGCGGACTGCGTTGGAAACCACCCGCACGGCTTCATCCTGACCAATCACGCGTTGATGCAGGCGCTCTTCCATGTGGATCAGTTTCTGGGTTTCTCCTTCCAGCAAACGCGATACCGGGATTCCCGTCCACCTGGCTACGATGGCGGCAATCTCTTCCGGGTCAACCTCTTCCTTTAATAGGGGAGCATCTCCTTGTAACGTTTTCAGGCGTTGCTCCGCGGAACGAATTTGCTCTTCGATCTGGCGCAGTTCCCCGTAGCGCAGACGGGCTGCCTTTTCCAGGTCAACTGCCCGCTCGGCCCGTTCGATTTCTGTTTGTGTTTGCTCCAGTTTTTCCTTCAACCCGCGCAATTCGGTGATAGCGGCCTTCTCGCTTTGCCAGCGGACAGTCAGGGCATTGGACCGTTCGCGGTGATTGGCCAGTTCCTGCTCCAGCTTTTCCAGGCGTTCTTTGGATGCCTTATCCTTTTCTTTCTTCAGGGCTTCACGCTCGATCTCTAATTGCATGATCTGTCGGTCAACCTCATCCAAAGCCTGCGGTTTGGAATCAATCTCTGTGCGCAGGCGCGCCGCGGCCTCGTCAATCAGGTCGATAGCCTTGTCCGGCATAAAACGGTCGGAGATGTAGCGGTGGCTCAGGGTGGCTGCTGCGATCACAGCCGGGTCGGTGATGCGCACACCGTGATGCACCTCGTAACGCGCCTTCAATCCGCGCAGGATACTGATGGTATCCTCCACATCCGGTTCTTCCACCAATACCGGCTGGAAGCGGCGTTCCAGGGCCGGATCTTTCTCCACGTATTTGCGGTATTCATCAATGGTGGTGGCGCCGATCATGTGTAATTCGCCGCGAGCCAGCATGGGTTTGAGCATGTTGCCTGCGTCCATGGCACCCTCGGCTTTGCCTGCGCCAACCACTGTGTGCATTTCATCCACAAAGAGCAGGATATCGCCTTCAGATTCGGTGATCTCCTTCAATACTGCTTTCAGACGTTCCTCGAATTCGCCGCGGTACTTAGCACCCGCCACTAATGCGCTCATATCCAACTGGAACAGGCGCTTCTTCTTTAATCCTTCCGGCACGTCTCCGTTGACAATACGTTGAGCCAGGCCTTCCACGATAGCGGTCTTACCTACGCCCGGTTCACCGATCAATGCCGGGTTGTTCTTGGACCGGCGCGAAAGGATCTGCACCACGCGGCGAATCTCCTCATCCCGGCCGATCACCGGATCCAACTTGCCCTTGCGCGCCATATCTGTCAGATCGCGTCCATACTTTTCCAGCGATTGATAGGTAGATTCTGGTTCTGCATTGGTCACCCGTTGTGAGCCGCGTACCGATTTCAAGGCCAGCAGGATGGCATCCTTGGTCAGGCCGTAGGCGGTCAATCGCTTACCTTCGGGAGAATCGGTCAATCCAAGCAAGATATGCTCGGTGGAGACGTAATCGTCGCGCATGCCCTTCGCATAGCGTTCGGCAGCCGTCAGCGCATTGGCAGTCACCGGGGCCAACTGCACATCCACGTTGGCGCCATAGACTTTAGGACGATTGTCCAGCTCATGTTGAAGTTCGTCGCGCAGGGCATCCACGCCACCTGCTACTTTGGTGACAATGGCTGGAACAATACCGTCATCCTGGCGAATCAAAGTTAGCAACAAGTGCGCCGGTTCGATCACCTGATGGTTCAGCCCTGCTGCCAGTTGCTGTGCCTCAAAAATGGCTTCCTGTGATTTTTGGGTGAATTTCTCAAAATTCATAACTTGCTCCTTACAGAATCATTTCAGCTTGAATCATATTGCTGAAGTGTCTGAGGAGTATTAACGAGCTGTTAGAAGTATGTAAATAACGCCAGGCGGCGTGCTCCACTGCGTTTAAGAGAGGAGAAAGCCAACGCCCGCCGGCCTGCAAGGACGATCAGGATACGCTATTTTTCGAATTCCACTTCCCAATCCGGCCCGAAATCCATCTGATATTGCTCTTGAAAATTACCCTGGCTCACCGCCACGGATACTTTCATCAATTCGTTGTTATAGATGATCACTTCGCCTTTTTGGGCATACCCGAAGGATTGGTGGAAAAGTACGCGTTCCGAGAATACGGCTTTTCCATTATGTCGGATGGTCATTTTCAGGTGATCCCCGTAGGCAAATCCGGCTTGTGTGAAAATGGAAAGCGGAATGTTCGTCCACAAATTGCCGAAATTGGGATCGCCGATCTCGAAGATCCCGTGTACTCTGCTGCCTTTGCGCGCTGGTTCCTGGATCGGATAGGTTACAATCTCATCCACAGGATAGGCCGGGCCAACTTGTTCATAGCTGATCACCCCGCTTGCCAGCCGCGCCGCGCAGTAACCAAACAGGTCCCGCCCGTGGAATACGCTGACTCCTTCAGTATCCTTGCCTTTCAGCCGGTTGACCGTCTGGTCAATCTCTCTTATCTCCAAGATTCCCACCCACGCTTTAAGATGGGTCAGCGTGCCGTTGTCGGGGGTGACCACAGTATAACCGTCCGCGGTCCTGGCCACGCAGGCTTTGCGCGGGGTACCCACACCGGGATCCACCACCGAAACGAAGATGGTCCCTTCCGGCCAGAAACGCATGGACTGGTAAAGCCGGTAAGAGGCGCTCCAAATATCGTATTGCGGGATCTCGTGCGTGCCGTCAAATATCTCCAATTCGCAGTCCACGCTTTTAACCACGCCGTACATGGCGCAAACGGCGCCTTCTTTATATGTGAAATCGGTTTGAAAAACAAGAATGGGTTTCATCTTTAGTCTCTAAATAAAGGGATTGTAGAACCGGCTGTGGTTGATGAATACAGACACCAGAATGGTCCCGACCAGGATCAGTGCAGAAAGGATCAGGGCGAACCAATCTGGCCCAGTAAGCTTGTTAGCGGTATACCAGGTGCGGGATTTGCTCTTTCCAAAGCCGCGCAGATCCATGGCATTGCTGATCAATTCCACCCTCTCCAGCGAGGAAGCAATTAAAGGAATGATGATCAAGAGCGAATTCTTAAACCGGGCTGCCAGCGGGGCTTTGCGCGATAATTCCAATCCGCGAGCCTGCTGCGCCAGGCTGATGTCGTGATATTCCCGCTGAATATCGGGAAAGTAACGCAGGGTTAGCGCCAGGGCGAATGCCGCCTTATAATGCACCCCGATACGGTTCAGCGCAGAGGCAAATTCGCTTGGATTGGTGGTCAATAGGAAGATGATCCCCAGCGGAATGACCGAGGAATACTTGAAGAACTTGGTCACCTGGTAAAAAACTTGTTCCCAGGTCAGCCAGTAGGGTCCATAGATCTTCACGATATTATGGCGTGTGCCGTAAATGGATACCCCTTGTTCCGGTGAAAAGAAGAAAGAGATCACTGCATTGGTGACCAGGAAGATCAACACATAGATCACCATCAGGCGGATCTGCGAAAAGCGGATCTTTGAGAGGCGCAAAATGTAAAAAGAGAAGGCCATCACTACCAGGATCACTCGTAGATCATATGAATACATCACAGCAAAGGTCAACAACAAGAAGCAGATCAACTTGGTGATTCCGGACAGCCGGTGGATAGGGGTATCGATAAAATTATACGAAAAGAGGCGGGCTTTCATGCTTATCGGTTCTTCAACCCCCTTTCGTAATCAATGAATCCTTGTACGAATTGCGTTCCATCTGGGATGCCCACCATTTGCGCCAGGCTGAAGAGCGAAGTCTCTTTCAAGTTTGCTTCGCCGATCACTTGCGCGTCGGTCAGCACGACAGAAGCGGCTGTATCGGCGATCTTTCGTCCCCCTGCCAGCACGATTGCTCGCGGGGTATATTCCAGCATCAAGTGCATATCGTGGGTGATCAAGATGATGGTCACGCCGAGCTTATTGAGTTCGACAAGGAATTCCATGATTTCGGTGTAATGCCGGAAATCCTGACCGGCAGTTGGCTCGTCCAGGATAAGCACCTTTGGATCCAGCGCCAGGATTGATGCAATGGTCACGCGTTTCTTTTGCCCATAACTCAGTGCAGAAATCGGCCAGCTTTTGAAGGGCGCCAACCCGCATACCTTAAGCACTTTTTCCACCCGCGTGGCGATTTCTTCCTCGGGTACATTGCGCAGCCGCAACCCTAGCGCAACCTCATCATAAATCATGGGCTTGGAGATCATCTGGTTAGGATTTTGCATCACCAGGCCGATAATTTCAGCCCGTTCCTTGATCGTTTTATCCTGGATGTCCTCCCCGCGGTAACGGATCGTTCCCTGGTCGGGTTTTTCAAAACCGCACAGCAGCTTGGAAAGGGTTGATTTCCCCGCGCCATTCTTGCCAACAATGGAGACCATCTCCCCTTCACGGATATCAAAGTTGATGTCCGCCAGGATGGGGCGCATCCCGTCATAGGAAAAATAAATATTTTCCATGTTAAGGATGGACGCGTGGTCATTTTTGCGCCGGTCCGCTTCGATCCCTTTGAACCAGGTGCGGACTGCTTCGCTGCATGTATCTGTCTTCAGGGTGGTGATATGCCCGGGGTGCATTTCGCTGGTGACCTTAACACCGGCATACTTTAGAGCCGTCACATAAAGCGGTTCGCGAATGCCTGTTTCAGTCAGGATAGGGGAGGAGACCAGCGAGTCCGCGTCCATATCTGCAATAACCCGCCCTTCGTTGATCACGATTACCCGATCCACATGCCGATACAGCACATCCTCCAGGCGGTGTTCGATAATGATAATGGTCTTGTTGGATTGTTTGTGAATATCGTCGATGATCTCGATAGCGGTCTTCCCGGTAGCAGGATCCAGGTTTGCCAGGGGTTCGTCGAAAAGCAGGATGTCCACATCATCGATCATCACCCCGGCCAGGGATGTCCGCTGTTTCTGCCCGCCGGACAACTCGTATGGAGAAGAACCCAGTAAATGGTGCATATCCACCATTTCTGCCACTTTCTTCACCCGGTCATGCATTTCTCCGTAGGGAACTCGGTCGTTCTCCAGGGCAAAGGCAATATCCTCACCGACTGTTAACCCAACAAACTGCCCATCCGAATCCTGTAACACGGTGCCGATCAGCTTGGAGCGTTTAAAAATATTCTGCTCGTGCGCTTCCACGCCGTGAATTCGCAGGCTGCCCTTCATCTCTCCTTTATAGGAGAACGGGATCAGCCCGTTCAGACAATGCCCAATCGTGCTCTTTCCACTTCCGCTGGGACCTACAATGAGGATCTTCTCACCGGCGTAGATTTTTAAGTTAATATCATGCAGCGTGGGTTCTGCCTGGCTGAAATATTGAAACGAGAAATTTTCAAATTCAATAATGGCTTGTTGATTCATTCGGCCTGCGTTGGGTTAGAGGAATGAGAAGATTTTAATACGACCTGGAATATCCTGCAATCTATTTTGGCATTGAAGCGGAATCTTTTACGACTGGGATCTAGGAATATGCCATTCAAAGCTCAGACTCGCCGAAACCAGCGAGTCTGAGCTTGAAATTCATTGCGGTTGAGCCAGGCTCCTTACTGCGCCTTGCTAAGGCTGCCTTTCTTGGTGCGCGTGGCGGCATAGGCTACCAGCAGCAATGTGCCAATCACGCCTGCACTAATCGCGTTCATGATCGCAGCGGTCACGCCCTGGGTGAAGACCAGGTTGGCCGGTTCCTGGTAGATCAGGATGTCCAGTATGGGAGCAACCAGGATCCAGGAGAAAGCGTTGCCAATGATCTGGATCACATTGAAGGTAAGAATATCCTTGAGACCGAAGGTTCCTTCTTCAACACGGGTGCGCTTGAAAGCAAAACCGAAGATGAAACCCGAAATGCCGCTGGCGATCACCCAGCTCCACCATGGAGAGCCATACTGCACGGCATCGCTCAAGGCGTGGCCGATGAAGGACAGCAATCCGCCGCAGATCGGTCCGAACAAAGTGGCCATGAAGGAACTCAAGCCGTAGGCGGTTTGAAAACTGGTTTCCGGGATGGGGGAGGGTATCTTTACATACATAAACAGCAGCATGAAGATGGCTGCCCCAATGGCGGTGGCCACAATGGTTCGCGTGGTTACTTTGAAGTAATCTTTCATTTTCTTCTCCTTTTCAATTGAATATGATGGGAAATGAAGTTCAATCCGTCTTTCTGGACTGGATAAGACACCTTAATTTTATTGAGTAATTAGGAAAAGTCAACATTTTTCCGAATTTTCCTCTCGAATCTATCAATTGGCGACTTTCTCTGGCACATTCCTTGCATCATAAGGGGTACGCTAAATTCACTGGTAAGACATTAAGTCGGATATAGCCTGTACCGCTGCCGCATGGATTTTAGCATGCCGGTATCTGTGAATATTCGCTGTATCTTCGCCCGTTGTCTTTCAAGTGAAAATTCTAAACCTAAACCGCAGGTAACCAGCATGAATGTTAACGAAAATGAGCGAGCGGCCAGGATCCAGGCTGCCCTCCACCAAATCTCGATATCAGCTCAAGAGACCCAGGATATGGGGGAGTTCTTCCAGGTCATCCACACCATCATCGCCGGCTTCATCCCTGCCCAAAATTTCTTTGTCGCCCTTTATGACGAGGTAGCCAACCATCTCAACGTGCCTTATTCGGCTGGAGAATTTCATGCCAGCCGTTCTCCCCAAAAGCCTGGCAGAGGTCTGACCGAGTATGTGTTGCGCAATGGACAACCGCTGCTGGTCACCCCGGAGGTTTACCGCCAGTTGCTGGAAAGGGGAGAGGTAGAACCGGTGGGTGGGCCTTCTTTAGATTGGTTGGCAGTGCCTTTGAAAACTACCAACCGGGTGATCGGGCTAATGGTAGCCCAGACCTGCTCGCCTGCTGTCCATTACACACAGGCGGATCAAGATACGCTTTTCTTGATATCCACGCAGGTTGCCATATTGATCGAGCATAAACGGGTGGAAACCACCTTGCGCGCCAGTGAGGACCGTTACCGGCTCCTGTTTGAGAACGCCCCAGTCGGCATCTTCCTGGCAAATACGCGCGGGGAGGTGGTGGAGGTCAATCCCACCACCTTACAGATCCTGGGCGCGCCATCGGTTGAGGCTACCAAGCGTATTAACATTCTTACCTTTCCCCCTCTCATTCACATGGGATTTTCAGGCGATGCGCAGCGCTGCATAGAGACAGGAAATTCCATCTCAATGGAACGATCCTACATAAGCCGGACGGGAGTGGAGGTCTTTTTCCATTACCACATCATTCCCATTCTGGATGAGGATAACCAGGTTGGCTTGCTGCAGGTCATGATCGAGGATATCACCGAACGGAAACACTCCGAGGATCAGATCCGCAAGCTCAATCGCATGCTGCAAGTCATCAGCCAGGTTAACCAGGCGTTGGTGCGGGCAGTGGACGAAAGCGATCTGATGGGCAAGGTATGCCGAGTTCTTGAGGAGGTGGGTGGGTACCGACTTTCTTGGATTGCAGCATCCCAGCCAAATCTGACGGAAGGAATTCTCCCTCTGGCTGCGGCTGGCTCCAGCCTGGAGGCAATCGCTGCCGCATCGGCTAGTTGGGCAAATTCCGAGCCGGGCAGCAGCCCGATTGGTGATGCGCTCCAGTCTGGCCGGCCGGTGGTGGTCCAGGACCTTGCAAAAGATCTGGAATACTCTGCCTGGCGGCGGGCTGCGCAGGAGCAAGGTTTTGCTGCATTCATAGCCTTGCCGATGCTATCCCACGGCCACGCCTTTGGTTCGGTCAATGTGTTTTCTTCGCAAAAAGAAATGTTCATTAATGAAGAGATTGACCTCTTGATTGAAATGGCGAATGATGTGGCATACGGTATCATGGCCTTGCGCGAGGTTTCGATCCGAAAACAGGTCGAGATTGTTTTGCGTGAGAGCGAAGAGCAATACCGCAACGTGGTCGAACGCGCGAACGATGGGATTGCTATTATCCAGGGCGAGCAAATTGTTTTTGCCAACCAGCGCCTGGCCGAAATTTGGGGAGGTTCTCTGGAAGAGATCCTCGGCAGCTCTTTTATGAATTACCTTTCTACTGTCAAGGCGGCTGAAATTCTTGAATATTACCGCAAGCGTATTGCTGGGGAGGATATTCCTTCCACCTACGCTACCGAGGTTTATCGGAAGGATGGGCGCCTGATTGATGTGGAGATCAATGCCGGGACTTTTCCATATCAGGGACAACTTGCCGACCTGGTCATTATCCGCGACATTACCGAGAGGAGGCAGGCGGAGCAAGAACGCTTGCAGCGTCTGGCGGAGCTGGAAGCCGTTAATCACCTTTCCACCACATTGCGATCTGCGCAAGACCTGGAGGAAATGCTGCCGCGTTTCCTCTACGAGACCTTGAAGATGATTAACACATCTGCCGGGGCGATCTACCTGTATGATTTTTCGTCGGGGGAATTGCGCTCTGAAGCAGCCCAGGATTGGTTTATCTTATGCGGGAAGACGCCTGTCAAGCCGGGGGAAGGTGCCGGGGGAATTGCCTTCTCCACATCCGAACCCATATGGATTCCAGAATATGCCACCGCTATTGCCTCGCGAGTCTCAATTCCACCGGGTTGGTGCGGCGTGTGCCTGCCCATTCGCACGCCCGCAGAGACAACCGGTATTTTTTATGTCGCTGTCCAGCATCCGCGTCAGTTGCAGCCGGGAGAAGTTCACCTGTTGACCATTCTATCCGAAATCGCCGGCAATGCCATCCACCGCATGCGCCTGCACGCTCAAACGGAGCGGCATGTCCAGCGGCTGAATGCTTTGCGCATGATCGATATGACCATTACAGCCAGCCAAGATTTGCGGGTTATCCTGGATGTCACGCTGGAACAGGTTATCAGTCAGTTGAATGCGCACGCTTCGGATGTGCTCTTACTCAATGAACGCACAAATATCCTGGAAACGCTTGTCGTGCGCGGTTTTCCGCTCAGTAATACCCTGCACTCGCAAATGCGCATGGGAGAGGGTTATGCGGGGCGAGTGGCGCTCGAGCGGCGCGTCATCGCTACCTCTATCCCGGATAAATCGATCAGCGAGCCGGGGCGGCAATTCTTATCAACCGACGAGGTGTATAAGACGTATTATGGAGTGCCGTTGATTGCCAAGGGCCGGGTGAAAGGGGTTTTGGAATTGTTTTTCCGCAATTCCTTCAATCCGGATTCGGATTGGTTGGATTTTCTAGAGACGCTTGCCAGTCAAACGGCTATTGCCATCGACAGTGTCCAGTTATTTGATTATTTGCAGCGGATGAATTCTGAACTGGCGGTTGCGTACGATACAACGATCGAAGGCTGGTCTCATGCTCTGGAACTCCGCGATCGCGATACAGAAGGACATACCCGCCGGGTGGCAGAGATGACCATTGGGCTGGCGCGCTATCTGCAAGCATTCAGTGAAGAACACCTGATCCATTTGCGCTGGGGTGCATTGCTGCACGATATCGGTAAAATGGGGGTTCCCGATGAAATATTGATGAAGCCAGGCCCACTCACTGACGAGGAATGGAAGGTGATGCGCAAACATTCCGAGTATGCATATAATCTTCTATGTTCGATTGAATATCTGCAACCCGCTTTGGATATTCCCCACTACCATCACGAGCGCTGGGACGGTAAAGGCTATCCTTACGGGTTAAAAGGTGAACAAATTCCGCTGGAGGCGCGCGTCTTTTCAGTTGTGGATGTGTGGGATGCGCTTACTTCTGACCGGCCTTACCGCAAGGCGTGGAAGCCCGAACAGGCCAAAGAGTATATCCAGGCGCAGGCCGGCACGCAGTTTGACCCGCCGATAGTGACTGCTTTTATGAGGATGTTGGAAACCGGCGTCAGCAATACCAGCGGTTATTAACCACACCGCAATGCCTGGCAGCCAATAAAAAACCTCCTGCGAGATTGACTCTCACAGGAGGTTTTCTTTACTTATCTAAACTTACCGGACAATGATCGGGAGGTAGATCCCCGAACCGGTGATGGTGAAGTAGGCGGGGATGAAGGTGATGGAGTAGTTGCCTCCAGCCGTCAGGCTGCCTTGCGTTACCGCATAGGTGCCGATCATTTCGCCCTCCGCTCGGCCGAGTTCGCCAGTGAATGGCGCTGCCGGATCGGTGGAGGTGTAGGTGAACACAGGGTCGGCATCTCCAACAACCTTGGTCAGGCCACTGTCCGCCGTGACTGTGACCCCTTTGGGGGTGATGTCCGCGCTGGTCACAGCCTCTGTACTCGCCAGGTGGTAGTTCCCGGCATCGGTTCCGCCGATGGAAATACCGCTCACATTGACCAGGATACCGGTGTTGGCATTTGCGTCCGCAAAGGCCGCACTGACATAATTGGCGCTCAACACATCTCCAGAAACCCGGTCGTCCGAGAGGGTAACGGTGGCATCCGTGGTGGCGTCGTACTCCTTGTTGATCCCGGTGGCGCTCACGGTCAAGTCGCGGGCAGTGATGTCCGCCGAGGCTGATGGTTGGGTGAGGGTGTAGTTCCCCTTGGCCGTGCCGTCCAGGCTCAACCCTGTGATCGTCACCGGTTTGTTCGTCTCAACGTTCTTGTTGTCGAAGGTTGCCGTGCTACTGGTGGTCACCAGGGTTACATCATCGCTGCCGATTACACCTTGCAATCCGGCACCGCTAACATCCAGGTCGGCGGCATCCGTTCCATCATAGACTTTATCATTGGCGCTGATCCCGTTGACGGTCAGTTCCTTGGCGGTGATGTTTGCAGTGGTTGCATCCACAGAGTCGAGCATGTAGTTGCTAGCATCCGTGCCGCCCAATCCCGCGCCGCTCATGGTCACCGCCTTACCGGTGCCGACGTTCTTGTTGTCAAAAGCTGCGGTTCCACCGGTCAGGCTGACATTCTCACTCCCAATCACGCCGCTCAACGAGCGGGAGAATACATTCGCGCTGGTCGTGCCGTCATAAACTTTGTTGGCGGCAGTGAAGCTGCCGGTCAGATGCTTGGCGTTGATATCAGCTGTGGCCGTATTGACCGAGTCCAACAGATAATTACCCGCTGCGCCACCGCCCAGGCTGTAACCAGTCAGGGTGACGATCTTGCCGGTGCCGACGTTCTTATTGGCAAAGGTTGCCGTACCGCCCGTCAGGGTGACATCCTCGCTGCCAACCACGCCGCTCAGAGACCGGCTCGCCACAGTTGCGTTGGTGTTACCGTCGTAGACCTTGTTGTTAGCGGTGAAGTTACCGGTCAGGTGCTTGGCGTTGATATCGGCAGTAGTGGGGGCAACCGAATCGAGGACGTAGTTGCCTGCGTCAGTGCCGCCTAGAGACATGCCGCTCGAGGTCACCACCTTACCCGTGCCGATGTTCTTGTCGGCAAAGGTGGCGGTGCCGCCGGTCAGCGAGATGCTGTCTCCGCCGATCGTGCCCACCAGAGAGCGGGTCAGAATGGTTGCCGTAGCGGTGCCGTCATACACTTTACTCTCAGCTGTGAAGGTGCCGCTGATGTGCTTGGCGGTGATGTCAGCGGTGGCATCGGTAACCGAGTCGACTACATAGTTCCCCTTGTCTGCGCCGCTCAAGCTGTATCCGGTCAGGGCAACAGGCTTACCCGTCCCGACGTTCTTGTTGTTGAAGTTGGCAGTGCCTCCCGACAGGGTGACATCTTCCGTGCCGACCACATTGGTCAATGAGCGGGTTAACACAGATGCAGTAGTGGTGCCGTCATAGGCCCTGTTGCCGGCCGTGAAGCTGCCGGTCAGGTGCCGTTCGGTGATATTGGCGGTTGTGGGCGTGACCGAGTCGAGCACGTAATTGCCCTTGTCGGTGCCGTCCAGGATGGCTGAGGTGAGAGTTACGCTCTTCCCAGTCCCAATATCCTTGTTGTTGAAGTTGGCTGTGCCGTCGATCAGGGTCACATTTTCTGATCCGATCACGCCGCTCAACGAGCGGGTGAGGACAAACGCGGAAGTGGTCCCATCGTACACCTTGTTGCTGGCGGTGAAACTGCCAGTCAGGTGCTTGGCGGTAATATTCGCATTGGCCGTATTCACCCCGTCCAGGATATAGTTGCCCGTTTCAGTGCCGCCCAGGCTGTAGCCGGTCAGGGTGACGGTCTTGCCGGTGCCGATATTCTTGGTATCGAAGGTGGCGGTTCCACCGCTCAGGGTCACATCTTCGCTATCGACAACGCCGCTCAGCGAGCGGGTAGCCACCGTGGCGCTGGTGTTGCCGTCGTACACCTTGTTGTTAGCGGTGAAGTTACCGGTCAGGTGCTTGGCGGTGATATCGGCGGTGGTGGTGGCCACCAAGTCGAGCAGGTAGTTGCCCGCGTCATCTCCGCCCAGGCTGTAACCGGTCAGGGCGACGGTCTTGCCAACTCCGATGTTCTTCGTGTCAAAGTTCGCCGCTCCGCCTGCCAGGGCCACATCTTCTGTGCCAACCACGCCGCTCAGTGAGCGGGTTGCTACCGTGGCAGTCGTGCTGCCGTCATAGACCTTGTTGTTGGCGGTAAAGCTACCGGTGATGTGTTTCGGGGTGATATTGGCTGTGGTGGTTGCAACCGATTCAAGCACATAGTTGCCAATATCCACGCCGTTCAAGATCATCCCAGACTGAGTGACAGTCTTTCCGTTGCCGATATTGCGGTTGTTGAAGGCAGCCGTGCCGCCAACCAGGGTTACATCCTCGATTCCGATTACGCCTACCAGCGAACGTGAGAGGATCGTCGCGATTGTGTTGCCGTCATAGATCTTATTGCTGGCGGAGAAGGTACCCGTGATGTGCTTGGCAGTAATGTCTGCGTAAGTGACATTCACCGTATCCAGCACGTAGTTACCCTTATCCACGCCAAACAGGGTTGCGCCGGTCAGGGTCACAGTCCGGTTGGTGCCGATGTTCTTGCTGTCAAAGTTCGCTGTGCCGCCATTCAGGATCACGTTCTCGCTGTCGACCACTCCGCTCAGCAAGCGGGTGAGCACTGTGGCGCTGGTATTTCCGTCATACACCTTATTTTCGGTAGTGAAGCTGCCGGTCAGGTGCTTGGCGGTGATATCGGCGGTGGTGGTGGCCACCGAATCGAGCAGGTAGTTGCCCTTGTCGGTGCCGCCCAGGCTGTAACCGGTCAGGGTGACAGTCTTGCCAGTGCCGATGTTCTTCGTGTCGAAGGCAGCCGCCCCGCCGCTCAGGGTCACGTTCTCGCTGTCGACCACGCCGCTCAGTAAGCGGGTGAGGATTGTGGCGCTGGTATTGCCGTCGTACACCTTATTTTCGGTAGTGAAGCTGCCGGTCAGGTGCTTGACGGTGATATCGGCGGTGGTGGTGGCCACCGATTCGAGCAGGTAGTTGCCCTTGTCGGTGCCATCCAGGCTGGAACCGGTCAGGGTGACGATCTTGCCGGTGCCAATGTTCTTCGTATCAAAGTTCGCCGCCCCGCCGATCAGGGTTACGTTCTCACTGTCGACCACGCCGCTCAGCAAGCGGGTGAGCACCGTGGCGCTGGTATTGCCGTCGTACACCTTGTTTTCGGTGGTGAAGCTGCCGATCAGGTGCTTGACGGTGATATCGGCGGTGGTGGTGGCCACCGATTCGAGCAGGTA
>CAYRHN010000019.1:0-65473 GCA_964424115.1 uncultured Anaerolineaceae bacterium | reverse complement strand
TCACCGTGTAGCTGCCCGTGCAGACCATCGTCCCCAAGGGTGCCACACTGCCCGGTTGGGCCGGCGTGCAGCTCAACGAGGGCAGGCGCGGATCGCTGATAGTCACATTGGTCAGGGTCACATTGCCGGTGTTGGTCAGCGTGATCGTGTAGGGGATCACATCCCCGGCCGCGCTCACGCTGGTCACACTCGCCACCTTGGCGATCGTGAAGGCAGGATTCTGGGCGACCGGTATGGATGTATTGGCGGTCTGCGTAGGGGTCTGGTCGGAATCGCTAATGGCGGAGTTGAGGATCGGCAGCCCGGCATCGATGTCCGCCTGGGTGACCGTGTAGCTGCCTGTGCAAACCATCGTCTCCAAGGGCGCCACACTGCCCGGTTGGGCAGGCGTGCAGCTCAACGAGGGCAGGCGCGGATCGCTGATAGTCACATTGGTCAGGGTCACATTGCCGGTGTTGGTCAATGTAATCGTATAGGGGATCACATCCCCGGCTGCGCTCACGTTGGTCAGACCTGCCGTTTTAACCAGGCTCCAGGCAGGACTTTGATTGGCGGTGACGGTGGCAGTGGCAATGTTCGAGGTAAGGGTTCCCACCGTAGCGGTAGCGGTATTGGTCACGCTGCCGGAATCCATATCCAGTTGGGTGATCGTGTAACTGGCTGTGCAGTTCAAAGTTGCCAAAGGAGCCAATCCACCAACCGGAACAGCATCGCAGGTAACGGTTGTTTTGTTGTCCAACACGCTGAAAGGATCGTTGATGACGGTGTTACCGGTATTGGTGATCACGTACTGGTAGGTGATGACACTACCTGCAGCAATATAAGTAACGGGATTGGCAGTCTTGGTCAATGAAATGGACGGCGTGGCCGAAGCAACAAATACCTGATCAGTCGCCGTATTATTGGTCTCATTGCTCTCCGGGGTGATCACATTATTCGGATCCACTGTGACTGTATTGGTGAACAAGCCTGTTGAAGAAGGAGTCACAGTCAGTGCCACCGAGAATGCGCCGGTACTTTGTCCGATGATGACATTTCCACCGTTGGCCGTACAATCCAGCTGCCCGGCATTTATCAAGCAAGATATGCTCCCCGTGCCGCCGATCGAAGTAAGGTTGAACGGTGTGGAACTCACATAGGTAGCTGTAGCGGGCAGTGGATCGCTCAAGATGGTCGTTCCAATGCCAAAATCAGCATCCACTGGACCGACATTCTGCACCTGGATGGTCCATGTAAATGGAAGAGTCTGTGTGCCGTAGTCGCCGGTATTATTGGTCTTGGAAACGGTCAAGTCGGCTTTCTTGATGTAAACCGTTGCACGGTCTATATTCGATGTGATTCCACCTGCTGTGGCATAAGCGGTGTTGATCACCAGACCAGTGGTTACATCCTCCGCCGTGACCGTATACGTAGCGGTACAGCTTACAATTTCATACTGATCCAGGTAATTATCCAAATCTCCTACCGTGTTCACATTGTCACAGGTCACGGGTGCAACCCGGTTGTCAACTACTGACACCGGCCCAAGGAGCGGAACTGTGCTGGTATTGGTTACTGTATAAACATAATGCAGGAGATCTCCCGCTGCCGTGAAATAGGACTCGGTAACATTCTTGTTAAGTACCAGATCTGAAATCGCGTAGGTAGCGGTATCGGTGGCAGTATAGGGAGTGCCCAGGTAAGATCCAGAAGTGGAAGCTGTATTGGTGAAAACGCCTGCATTGCTTGCGGTAACCGGCCCTACCACGCAGCTGGCGGTGGGATCCAAATTGCTCGAAACGGCAGAAGGGAGGCTGGGGGGCCAGATGCAAGAAGTAAGATTAATATTTGGATCGCTGACGGTGAGATTGCTCAGAGTCACATCACCAGTATTTTCCACCTGGATGCGGTAATAAACATCGCTGCCGGGGGAAGTGGTCAGGAAGCTTGACCAGGGTCCGCTCGGGCTGAGCGAGATTTGTTTCATCAGACTGATCCCGGGGTAATGCGGGATGACCGAGAGCGTGTCCGTAGCGACCTGGGGTGGTATGCCGATGATGCTGCCGACCCCCAAATTGGCCGCATTCGGGAACATGTACGTTTTATCCGCGGTGACCTTTACAACTACCGTGCACAATTGGCCGGGGCCGATGCTGGCGTTCGTCATGCTAACCAAGTTGGTACCGCTGACGCCGGTCAAGACCGGCACGGAGGAATAACCGCAGCCGTTGGAAGCCAAACCGGAAGGATTAGCGATCGTTAGATTGCCATTCGTCGCATCGGTATACAGAGTGTCGGTGAAAACCACTCCGGTAAGCGGGACCGAGTTGGGATTATAGGCTGTGAAGGTCAGGGTAGTGACATCCCCAGCATAAATTGGACTGGGAGAAAAATTCTTGTCAAATACTGGCGGAACTATCACCGTCAGGGTAGCAGTGGCATAACCACTGGAGGTGTTATTGGTGCCGGATTCCTTCGAATAGATATAACCGCTGACATTTTCAAAACGCCCCGCCGCCTTGCCGACCACATCCAGACTGATCGAACAAGTAGATGTGGGGGTGGCCGGGATCGTACCATTAGTCAGGTTGATGGTTGTGCCGCTGGCGGTAAATGTCCCACCGCAGGTATTGGTATTAACTGAGGTGGTTGAAACCTGCAGGCCAACCGGCAGGGTATCGGTAAAGGTCACCTGGGTCAAATCCACCGCATTGGCATTGGTGAGGGTGAAGGTTAACCGGGAGGTCATGTTCTCGGCAATCAAGGTGGGATTGAAATTCTTCACGATGGTGGGCATAGAAGCCGGACCGCAACCGGTGAACTTCATATTATCCAGGATCAAAACTGCATCATTCCCAGTATTTGACGCATTATATCCATATAAACGAATATATGTTACCCCGGTGGTGCTGGTGGCAATCCCGGTTGGAGTCGTGTCAACGAATGGAGAACCTCCGTAGGCAGTATTGATGGTAAAAGTACCAATTACAGTCCAGGTGGTACCATTGGTGGAAGATTGGATCTGTACATTCGCCGGACCTTTGGTGCTGCGCATGGCGTCAAACGAAATGTGCACTTCGGAGAACATCCGCGAATCGATGGCGAACAGAACATAGGGATCCGTAGAGGTATTTAACGCTGCTTTGGGGAAGCCGGTGATCGACCAGGAAGGCGCCGGGTTTCCATCTGCGGCAGTAGTATCGATTGCTCCTGTTAATTGGTTTGCGGCAGACACATACCCTAATGCCACGGTAGCTGTGGCTAGATAGGTATTCTTGACCGCTGTTGGAGGATTGGTGTCTCCGGTCGGTACCGCCCAGGTAGCCATGTTTACCCCGCATATCCCAGTTCCGCTCGACACCGAGGATACATTCAGGTTAGCGCTGGCTGTCTGCCCGGTATCGATGCCGTTCACGATCAAAGGTGAAGTGGTATTAACCATCGTGCCGTTTGGTGTGGAAGCCGGCACATGCACGCTGACGCGGATGGTGCAGGTGCTGTTCGCCTTTACCCCACCGCTAAAGGACACACTGGTTGCACCTGAGTCAGCGGTAAGGGTCGATGTGGCCGTACAGCCTGCGGAATAAGTGACATTCGGGGTGGTGGCCACCGTCATGGTGTAACCAGAAATATTGGGCAGTGGATCAGTGAAGGTCACCGGGGCCACATCCTGATTGGTCGAATTGGGCAAAGTAAATTCCAGGACGGTATCGCTGTTGGGCGTGACAGAGCGGTCATCAAATTTCTTACTGATTGTCACCGGAGCGGTGATCGTTGCAAAACGGAAATTGGTCGAAAAGTCTGAATCATAGTGATAGCTGCTTCCGGAAAAGTCGTAGAAGAGGGAGTTGATCTGATAGGTGCTGCCCACGCCGCTCAGGATGGTCACATTATATTGAACGGTGACCAATCCGCCGGACTTGCCATCGCTGATCACACAAGATCGGTATGTAGAACTGAGAGGATTGGGATCCCATCCGCAGGAATCAGCATACAGCAATGTAGAAGTGGCCGGCGCAAGGCTGACCTGACCATATGTAGAATGAACGGAATTGACGCGGAATATCGTATTGGGGATATTGATGAATGTCTCCAACTGGTTATACCCCGTGGAGGTACTTCCAATGAGGGTGATATTGTAGGTCTTGCCGACCATCAATATCATCGTATCGCCAGGACCATAGGAAATTCCATCCAGCTTGATATCCAAGACCGAGTTACGCGCTTGAGACACCAAATGCTCCACGTAGATCTCGCGCGGGGTCGGGGTGCTGGTGGTGACCGGTGTAGCCCCATCATACCCCTTGAATTCGATCGAATAGCGGCGCGCTTTGTCATACGCGCCAGAGTCCCTCCTGACCTCGATCTCATAATAGTAATCTTTGCATGCCCCAACTGCCAGGGTGGTGCCAACTGTATATGAAGATGCGGTATTTGGCCGGAGATCGATATAATACTGGTTGGTAGCATTTATCCATTTGAATTCGGAGGTCAGGTTGGTGACCGGCACAGAACCAGTATTACACACGCGCGCCCCTACCGGAAAATCGCTGGGGCCGACGTTCACATTGTTGCTATCCAGCCCAACCACATTCCAGGTGAGAGGGGTGGCTGTCAGAGCAGCTCCAGCCGCATTCACCTGCTGAAGCGGAAATTGCGAGACGGCCATCATTATCGCTAGAATTAATGGAAAAACGCTCCGGGTCAAAGATCTACAAAACCAGGATAATTTGTTAAAACCCATAAAAACCTCCGGCAGGGGGAATAATCTGATAAATTATATAACAAATGTTTATTTTTTAGGGCAAATTTTTCTATCAATTAACCAGCCAGTATTTTTTGTACTAATTATTAATTTTATCATTTTCGTAGTACACAATTCATCAGATCATAAAAGCTCACTCATCCCGATACAATCCGCTATAATCAATTCAGGAGGATCTGTCATGCCAAAACAAATCCTGGTCATCAAGAGCAGCCCGCGTGGTGCTGGCAACAGCGCTACCCTGGCTGAACAGGCTGCCGCCGGAGCCAGGCAAGCCGGGGCGAACGTGGAAACCTTTTTCCTACCGGGGATGGATATTCGCCCATGCGACGGATGTGATTTTTGCCGTCAGGGCGGCGACTGCCTGGTGCTGGATGATATGCAAAAGATCTATCCTCGCCTGTTGGCAGCAGATGCTATTGTGCTGGCCAGTCCGATCTACTGGTTCACCTACTCTGCACAGCTCAAGATCTTCATTGACCGCTGGTACGCCGCTTGGAACGCCCAAAACAGCCTGTTTGAGCAAAAGTCCTTTGGCGTGATCCTGACCTACGGAGATACCGATTTGGACACCTCCGGCGGGATCAACGCCGTCCACACCCTGGAAACCATGTTCCGCTTCCTGGGTGTGAAGCATGTGGAGTGGGTGCACGGTTCGCTTTCCGAGATCGGCGACGCGCAGAAGAACCCGGAGTTGATGCAAAAGGCTTACGAGATGGGAAGACGGTTAGCTCTTCTTTGACGCCTCGTCAGTCCCAGGATTGTCCACTTTCCTGAATGAAATGCAGCAAGATATCCAGAGTAGGTAGCGGAAAACCCAGCCCACTGAGCACAATGGATAGTTCCCCGCGATGATGGATGGAGTGAATCACCGCTTGCAACAATAACTGCCTGACTGAGAAATGGAGAGCCCGGCCGCGCGGGTGGATCTCCACCATCCGGGCTAATTCACCCTCTTCCAATTCGCTCAGGTAGCTTTGTTGCGCCTGCTCCAATATATGCCAGCGCTCGCGGATTTCCAGGATGGTTGGTCGCGTTTCCCCCCACTTTATAAGATCCCGGTTCTGGCAACTAACTAGAAAGAAGGCCTCACAATCCAAGATATGCACAAGCAGCTGATGGACTGTATTATGGCTGGGACTGCAGTCCTGTTCCAATTGCTCGGGGCTCAGCCGCCCCACCGTATCCAGCAGCAACCGGTTGGCATAGGCGTTATATGAATAAAGTGTCAGCAGCCCTCCCTGGTTAATTCCATCTGCTTTTATCATATTCCTCCTTCCAATAATTCCAAGAATTATTTTACATCATCCTGCTATAATCATCTTAATTGCACAAGGTATGTAAATTCCTTTACTGCCGATGCTTCTCCCATATTATTCATTATGGAGGCCCTGCATGTCTAGAAGATTCTACCTCAGTCTTTGGATTGTTGTCGGCCTGTTCATTGCCATCCGTCTGGCAACCGTGCTTTTCCCCGGGAACCAGATCCCGGGCGCCATGATTCTGGTCACCTTCTTGCCGTTCCTGTTTGCCTGGATGCATGGCATTGCCAGTTACGGGGTCAGGAACATGCTGATCTTCTTTGGAATCACGCTGGTGGTGAGCAACTTCTTCGAAAATTTCAGCATCCTGACCGGATTTCCGTTCGGGAATTACGACTACACGAATGTTTTAGGGCCAAAAGTATTCCTTGTCCCGGTCATGATCAGCGTGGCTTATTTTGGCTACGGTTACTGCGCATGGGCGCTGGCACGCGTTTTGCTTGGCGATACGCGCGAACGTACCTCCGGGAACCTGGTCTTCACTGTGCCCCTGCTGGCAGGCTTTCTGATGGTTTCCTGGGATCTGACCTTCGATCCGTTAATGGCCAACGTGATCAAAGCCTGGACATGGAAGGATGGTGGCAGTTATTTTGGGGTACCGTTCAGTAATTTCCTCGGTTGGTATCTGACCGTTTATATCTTTTACCAAATTTTTTCCTTCTACATGCGTGGAAGGGAGAAACGCGGCGAGCTGGGAAAAGAGTACTGGCTGCAGGCCACGGCAGTGTACGGCGTGACAGGGCTGGCGGTGGTACTGACCCCCGTCTTCCTCCATACCAATGAGATCTTCGTAGATGCCGCCGGCACAACCTGGAAATTACAGGATATGCTGTTCACCTGTGCACTGGCTGCTCTCTTTACTATGGTAGCCTACGCATTTTTAAGTGCAGTGAAGATCATTTTTGAGCGGAAGGAATGATCATTCCCCTTCCAATAAGGGCGAATTTACGCAGCAATTTCCAGGTGGATAACTGTTTCGATCTATATCAGCCCTGGGATCGAACAGTCCCTGCTTTCCACCTAGAAAGCTGATTCGTTACCTGGGATTGCCATTGCATAGAACGTGTCGGCGCAGCCGAAATAACAAGCCGAGATCCTTATTATTATTTGCTCTGGCTCCAGAGTATCCTCTTATCTCGCATGTTTCCAGTATAAGAAGAGAATATTTAAATTCGATTTAGAAAAGGTAATAAATCGATAATAAAGCGATGCTTTCCAGCTTCTCTTAAGATTTTCTCTTGAAGAGCAGCAAGGTGCGCACGCTGCCCTGAACCGGCAATTGCTGTTCCAGCTCAAAGAACGGGGCAAAGGCTTCCAGCAATCCCGTTAGGGTGTATTGATCGAATATATCCTCGCGAGAACGAAGTAAGCGCTGCACCTGGGAGTCTTCTTTGGGGACAAATTCCAGCACCAGCCGCTCCCCCACACCGGCCAAGGTGCGGGCAACATCCGGCAGGGGCACATTATTGGCAATGGCCAAATGATGAATCAGGGCCAAAGCTAAAACCAGGTCTCCCTGCGCGCGAGAGTAGAAAGAATCGCGCTCACGGTTATCCCATCCGATCGCTGGAGAGGGATTGGTCAGGTCAATCACCAAAGGCAGGAGCTTCTTTTGCCGTTCCTGCTTACCCTGCCGGTAATTGATCTCCACCGCTTCGGGGTCAATATCGGCAGATACCACCAGGCAGTCGGAGGCGGCAGCCGCCTCGCGGCTGAAAATGCCCGTGTTGGCACCCAGGTCCAAAACCAGGGCGGGATGAAGAGCCTGGACCAGCTCATGGATTAGCTTCTTCTTCCCCTCAAAAGCCTCATCGGAGTAGTTAGTGCTGGCATAGTAGTCTGCCCACTGTTTGCCGGTGATCTTGAGATTCAGCCCCTTAATTGTATTTTCCAGGCTGCCGATCAAGCCCAACAACCCATTGCGGCTGACGCGCGCAGCTGAAGTCTTTTGCGCAGAGGCCGGGGCTTCTTCGCCACCCGCGTAACGTTCCTGCGCGCTGGCATGCAGACGAATATGCGAGAGTAAGCCAAAATTCCAGCGGGTGGAACCGGGCAACAAGCAGCTGCACAGATCCAGGGGGATGCCGTCAATGTATTCGAGCAGCAGTTTATTCAGGCGCACATCTACTTTGCTCATGAGCGCCAGCGGAGCCAGGAAATGCTGGCAGAACTGGCGGTAGGCCACCCAGGGAGCGCCTTCTTCGTATTTAGCAAAGCTCAATGTATCAATGAGGATCGGAGCGCCACGGTGGAACTGGATATTGTAAGCACTGGCATCTTTGAGAGTCATTCCCGCGTTCAAGGCCAGTTTTTGGATCTCCAGGGTGAGCAAAGCAGCATCTTTTAATTGGGAAAACGACCATTCGTATGGATAAGAAATGAACAGGATGGGTTCCGGCTCGATCACTCGGTAGGCCACATGGGGAACCAGCGGGGTTTGCTCCACCTCCTGGTGCGGGATCAAGTATTTCTTTTTAGTCAACTTGTCGTACAATCCGGATGACATCAGAAGATCGTAATCGGCCTGGTAGACCTGATTGACCTGGCGATAAAGCCGGCCTTCGCGCTTGAACACCACCCCGCTGGGGTCACGAAATGATGCGGATAGTTTTTCAGTCATTCTTTTTTCGTCCTCTCTGATCAAATATTTTTCCGGATGAAGGCTAACAAAATGATCACCAATCAGCGGGCAATTGATAGCCCAGCTTCTGCAACAACCGCCCCAGCTTTTCATGGATCACATCCGGGGAGTCAAGGGTTTCCGTGGGACAAGGGCGCTGGTATTTCCCAACCTCATCTTGAATCATTGTTTTGTCATGTAAATCGAGATAATAAATCCGTTGACACTGGATGACGATCAGGCTGTTGAACTGGTAAAAGGGGGGCTGGTAGGCCTTTTCCGTCAGCTGCCAATTCCCGGTGCCTTCATTGTATTCCACATTTGAAACTACAGCAGTAACAATGAGCCGATTTGGATCCAGGTTATGTAACAAAGAATCGCCTCCCATCCAATCCGGCGCGCGAACCCCCAAATAATCCAGAAGGGTGGGAGCAATATCCAAATTTTGTGTATTCTCATAAATGGCCCCCGCTTTTTCATTACCCGGGAAATGGATAATCAAAGGAAGCCTTCGCATCCCGGTCGATTTCTGTCCGTGGTCGGTGTACAGCACTAATATCGTATTATCATATAGACCCTGATCGCGCAGATATTCAACCAACGATTCTACCTGGGTGTCGAAAGTCAGAATAGCGTCATCGTAGAAATCTTCCATCCAGGGTTGATCTTGTGTTTCGTTCGCAGAAAATACCCGCAGCGGGGGATCAAAATAACTGCCGTGAGTGCCCATCAGGTGCACATGAGCAAACAACGGCTGTCCAGCTTGCCTGGCATCTTCTAAATAGGTTCGCAAAGCGCTCAAGCGATCTTCATCGGTCGCATTGTAAGTCATCGGCTGAGTCACGCCCTCGTGAACATTGGCCATATCTTTGAAAAAGAAAATATGCCCAAGGCGGTCGCTGATCCGATTGGCTATATAGGAAATAAAATAGATGTCATCTCCATAGCCCAGGATAGACAACTGGCCGGATAGATCATCCGCCCCGTTGTCCCTTCCATTTACCTCGTCAAATCCGCCTTTAAGATTTACATAATTCGCATCCACGTAGTATTCTACCCCCAACGAGACCGTCTGATAGCCGTAGGATCTCAGCAGGCCGGGGAGATGCTCATACATATCCTCGCCTTTTAAGGTATCCGGGGGATACAGGTAATGCATGGAGAGGGGAAGTTTCCCAGTCAGAATGGAAATCTCGGATCCTGCGGATATGGATGCATTGGTGAAATTGTTCTCAGCCAGCAAGGAGCTCCCCGCTAATTGGCGGATGAAGGGGGTCGTGTCACGCTCATATCCGTAGACAGACATCTTTGTCGCGTTCAGTCCATCGGTACTTAATAAGATAATATTAGGCTTACTGGTTAATGTAGTGTTTTGCGCTGCCTGAGCCATGTGTTTATCAAGAGGATTGTAAGCAACAATGGTTAAAAGCACAGAGAACAACATCAGAAGTGATGCCGCCATCACTCTACGACGTGAAGGTAGAAATGACCGGGAAAACCAACGCAGAAAAAAGGCGAAAATAATACAGGCAGCCAGAGCGTATAGCTGCCGCCATGGAACGACCAGATTGACAATGCCAAATTTAAAGATGGTATAAGTAAAATTATCGATCAAGATGATAGAAAGGCAAGTAGCCAGAAAAGCAGCCGGGATATGGTACATGTATTTGCTAAAGATTGGAAAAACGCGACGGAATACCATATCCAGAAGGAAAATGATCGGAAAAGCAAGCAGGCTTACAACTACCAGGATCAGTCCCGCTATCATCAAGATCTGGAACTTACCCCAAAAATCCATATATCCCATGAACGAAGTCTTGGTAACCAGGAAGACCCATTCCATGAAAACATACAAGAAGGCTAACAAGATTGTGTTGTTGACTTCTGGTTTTGCAAACAAGGCAACTATGTTGGAGGGGATTCTGCTTATTGCCACCGACCTGGCCGCTTTTGCATCTGCAGTCCAGAAAGTGAGCCACTTGCCGCGCAAAAAAGCAAACCAGGCAAGGCGTTTCTCGGGTTGGACCAGGATGGAAGCAATGAATACCATACCGGTGATCAAGAGAATCACCAGGGAGATTGACGCTAACTTTCTATCCACCAGATAGGGACGGATAAGGATCTTGTAAATATGCTCATTCGAGCCTGGATCGGAAAGGTCGCTCGGAACAAAAGAAACCGTTATCCGCCGGCTCGTGATCTCCTTCAGGGCAAAAATGCCATCCTTGCCCGACTGAAGATCATTGACGAAGGTTGAGGCAAACACGCTCCCATCTTCCCAGACCATGATAGTATCTGGATTATAGAAACGGATATCAAAATCTACCGTGTAATCAAAAGCATTTCCATCCCGTTGGAGTGCCCGGTTTGGGATCTGGATCTTGCGATAAAAGAAGGCAGCGCCAGGTTTAAAGTAGACAACCAGGCTGCATAAAATTGCAGCCAGGTAAATCAACACAAGAGCGATTTGAAATGAACGTTTCAAGATCCAGGTTTTCCGTTAAACTCAAAATAAGCTAGAGCAAGTTAGCAAGATCGAATCCGAAAGAATACTCTTGACTTCTCCCCGGTTGAGGTTCACCTTTTTATAACAAATTTATTCGTGGGTAAATTTATTCTTGAACTTTTTCGTCTGTATCCGTATCGGCTGGTTCCACATCCTTCTTGCCAAAGAGCCCCTTGATCTTCTTCCAAAAGAGCTTAATAAAGACGCCTATGCCAAGCGCTGCCGCCAGGATGGCTTGTAATAATACACTTCCAGTTCCAGGATCAATATACATTATTTGTTTTACCTCACTTCCAAATTATAATTGATTATCCAAAATTCACTAGAGATTGATCTTTTGGATTCAGCCTGTGGAAAACTTCTCTCAGGCTGTCTCACCAATTTTCAGGTATTTGATAACCCAACTGCTCCAACAACTCGCCAAGCCTGGAACGAATTTCATCTTCCGAATCCAGATCATTCGGCGAGCAGGGATTTTGATCATTCAGGACTTGCGAAGTATGGACGGTTAAATTCTGCAAGTTGAATGCATAGATATTCTGACATTGAATGACGGCGAGATTGGAGAACTGGAAGAAGGGCGGTTGGTAAACCTCCGGATCCAGGATCAAATTATCTCCGCTTCTTTGACGTGCTTCCAAATCTGTCAATGCGGCAATAATCAATCGATTGGGATTAAGTGTTCCCAACAGCGAGTCGCCTTGCATCCATGCCGGTTTTTGAACTCCCAGATAATCCAGAATGGTTGGGGCGATATCCAGGTTTTGGGTATTCTCAGTCAGGATCCCAGCATGTTCGGATTGAGGGAAATGAAGGAGGAGAGGCAACCTGCGGTCCACCATCCACTGCTGGCCGTGATCGGTATAAAAGATCAGGAGTGTATGATCGTACTGCCCACTTTCCTTCAAATATTGGACCAACTGGTTCATTTGGTTATCAAAAGTTAGAATGGCATCATCATAGAAATCGGTCATCCATTCCTGATCCTGGACTTCACCGGCAGAAAATACGCGCACATCCGGGTCAAATTCCGACCCGTGAGTTCCCATCAGGTGGAGATGAGCGAACAAAGGTTGACCGGTCCGGCGAGAGTCTTCCAGAAATGCGGTGAGGGTGTCCAACCTTTCCTGATCCGTGACGCCATATCTGCTAGGCTGTACTGCCGCGGAGTAAATATTCTGCATATCCTTGATAAAAAAGATATGCCCTAACCGAACTTCGATCCGATCCTCAAGATAAGTAAAGAAATATACTTCCTCACCATATCCGAGACCCGAGATACGTCCAGTCAGATCATCGGCGGGATTTTCATGCCCGTTGACATAATCAAAGGCATTCTTAAAATTCGCATAATTGGCATCTACATAATATTCCAATCCCAGCGAAATAGTGCGGTAACCATAAGATTTCAACAAGCCGGGAAGATGCTGATAGACGTCGCTGCCCTTCAAAGTGTCCGGTGGATAGAGGAAGTGAGTGGCAAGCGGCAATTTTCCGGTGAGCAGTGAAGTTTCGGAACCGGGGGAGGTGGAGGCATTGGTAAAATTATTTTGGCTGACAAGAGAGGTTGTTGCAAATTCCTTGAGGAAGGGCGTTGTATCGCGCTGGTACCCGTAGACCGACATGTGGTCGGCATTGACTCCATCAATACTCAAGAGAATGATATTGGGTTTATGGGTCAATGTGGAAGCTGAATTTGACACGATCGCCACACCCGCCTGCGGATTGAATGTAAAGACGGCCAGGGTACCGGAGGCGGCTAACAAGACAATTGCAAGAATCATTTTGAATCGTGCGGTGTTTGCTGGTCTTGCCCACTGGCGCAATAAATAAAGAAAAACCCCGCATGCGGTCAGAGCATAAAGCATCCGCACCAGAGTTATCGAATCTACAATGCCAAATCTAAAAATCGTGTAGGTAAAATTATCCACCAAGATCAAGATCAGGCAGGCAGCCAAAAATGCAGCGGGGACATGATAGATGTATGCGCGCAACCCAGGAAAGATCCGGTTGGCAAGCACTTCCACCAGGAAGAGAAGGACCAAAGAAAGCAGAACCAGCAGGGACAATCCCAACCCGGTGATTAAAAGGATGCGAATCTTCTGACCCCAGTCCAGATAATCCATGAAGGATGTTTTTGTGACCAGAAATATCCATTCTAAAAAAACATAAAGGAAAGCTGCCAGAATACCATTCGTGGCACCCTGTTTGATGGATTGAGATCGGGGCTGAATTGCAGAAACCGCAGGCCCTTTCGCAGCCCAGCGGACACGCCATGCATCCAGGGGAGAAGCCAACACCGCCCGGCGACGCTCCGACTGAGTCAGGAGGGGGCCCCAAAAGCCTGCCCCAACCAAAATCAGGAGCATTAAAATAAGCCCCGCAGTGTTGCTGTTGATCAGATAGGGACGGATGTACACCAGATAAGAATGCCCGCTGTTAGCTGCACCTGAAATATCTGCAGGCACAAAGGAAACTGTGATCTGCTGGCTGGTGATCTCTTTCAATGCAAAGATGCCGCTTTCTCCAGACAAGAGATCCTTGACATAGACAGATGCAAGAGGCTTTCCATCTTCCCACACCATCGTAGTTTGCGGATCAAATACATGCACATCCACATCAAACGAACAGGTCAAAACGGGCCCCTCGCGGGCAAGTTCCTGGGGCTGAACCGGAATTTTCTTATAAAATACTGAAGAGCCTGGTTTGATCAACACAACCAGGCTGAACAAAAAAGCAAACAGGTAAATGATGCCAAAAGCAACGCTAAGAATACGCCTCAAAGAATTAAGCTCCGATCCAATTGGTTCCCGTAAAGTCAGCCTTCCCTGAAGACCGTACAACCCTCAACGTTGCCTATTGTAACATAAACAGGTTTACTCATTTATTTTCTAATTATTTCTCAGGACATACTCTTGCCCCCATCGATTTCAAGGAAATTTTGGTTCGAGATCGTCAGCCGTGGATAATACTCACAGCAGCACAGAAATCGAAATGTATCCTGTTATCATGCTTCTTTCGTTACCCCGATCAAATTATAAGTTGAAGGCACAGGATGGCAGATCCAACCCGGCGACATTCGGGTTTGACGTCTTCCTTAATCTTTGAAATGCAAAGCTGCCTCGAATGCACGGCTCTGGTTAGCCAGGTTACGCCCATCCACCTCCCACAAACCGGCATCCCGCAAGGAGGGGGAGGCAAGCACCGCCACCTCTTCCTGCGGGCGAACCTCGTGGTCATAATTTATTTGCAGCCAGTCCAGGCGCCCAGTGGAAAATAACTCAAAGGGAACCGCATCGCAGATCCATTCCACGTAGCGGCTGTTGTTTACATGCCCAAGCATATCCACTGCCGAATAACCGGCGCGAACGCGCAGGCGCTCCTCTTCCAACCCAGTCAGATTCAGTTTCTCCAGCGGCTCTGCCAGGCCGACCCGGTCAGGCAGCGAGGGCAATTCCATATTCAAGGATGAAGGCATAACCAGGCGGCGGGTGACAGCGTTGATCACCAGCCAGGCAGAAGTTGCTGCTACTATACGCTCCCCAGCCCCATCTAATATCTCGAAATCCCTGATGTAAAAGAGCTTCTGCTGGATGGTCTTCGGCCAGGTATGAATGGTCAGGCGGTCTTTCACACGCGGGAAAGAATAGAAGCGGATCTTCATCCGCGAATGCACCCAGTAAAGATCCTGGGCAAGCATGGCATCAAACCCCACTCCTAAAGCTGCGGCATGTTCCACGGCGGCTTCAGTCAGGTGTTGGGAAATAGCCGCCGGTTTCCAGCGCTGGTTGAGATCGCACTCAAACGATTGGACGGTCAGGATTCTTTCGTAGATCGGCGAAGGATTGCTCAAGGATTCACCCCAGGGGAAGAATGGTCACCATTCTATGGTAACCGATATTGGCGATATATGGGAGAGTAGGGATCCAATCCGGCCTGGCAACGTGAGACAGTCCATCCCCTCAGCTGCGCACCTTACCACCAGGGAGGGATAGGATTTCCTATTATCTGCGCACAGCGATCACGCTAGAACGCCAGTACCTGATCTGCCTCCAGGATCCAATCGGCCTGCAAATCCATGGTACCCTTCGTTACACCTTCGATAAGGTCTTCAGGCCCGAACCCGCGGGCCTCCAGGCAGGAACCTCAAGTAGCCACCTTGCCTCTACGGGTAAGCGTCTGTACCATGCGTTCTAAATTGTAATATCCCTCGGGAGATTTTGGCCTTTTCGGACGCAGGCCATACCATCCCCTACCAGAAAGACCGAAACAAGCACTCCTTCTCTTTTCGAAAGGTTCAGTGCCAGGCGCAGAGCGTAATACGGCCTTTCTATGCCATAGGGAGCCTCATTAATGATGAGGAGGAATTTATTGGAACTCATTTCCAGAATATCTGTCAAATGCAGCTCCTTTTATCAGAGAATGTAGATCATCCTTATTCGTATTAAATAACCGATTCTTACTTATTTGCATGATGCCGTAAAGACAGGGAATGGATTCATCTTGACAATTTCTGGTTATATGCTATACTTGGGTATAGTATATTATTCTTATTCAGGAGAGTAACTATGCCTTTGTATGAATATCGCTGCCATGATTGCGGCCATGAATTCGAAAAGATGGTACGTTTCTCCGAAACAGACCTCTCCCCACTTTGCCCAGGATGTGCCAGCGCCAACACACGCAAGAAGCTCTCAACAGTGGCATCTTTTGGCAGCTCTGAATCGGGATCGAGCGCTTCGACAAGCAGCAGCTGCGGTTCGAGAGGCGGCTTTAGCTGAGCGGGGTAACCAATATAACCGGTCGTGTACTGGTTAAGAGCACATAAAAGGAATAGGATTGATGAAAATTCAAAATCCGGATGCCAAAGAAAAATTGATCCAGCGCTTGCGCCGGATCGAAGGCCAGGTGCGCGGTGTGCAAAGCATGTTGGAAGCCGAGCGAGACTGCGGCGAGATCATGCAGCAACTGACAGCGATCCATTCCGCGGTCCAGGGCGCCAGCCGCATCTTCCTCCAGGAATATGCCACCTCTTGCCTGACTGAGATGGACGCACAAGCCACACAGGCCCCAGGTCACGAACAGCGGGTCAAACGGGAGAAGCTGGTGATGGATATGATCACTATGCTGGATAAAGCTCCTTAGATCGAAAGGAATACGATGAACCTTGAACTAAACTCTCAACTGGCTGGTTCCGGGAAACCGGGGGCTTACGATGTCATCATTATTGGCGGTGGCCCTGCGGGCAGCACTGCCGCCATCTACACTGCGCGAGCCGGATTAAAGACCCTGGTGATCGACAAAGGGCTGACCGCCGGTGCGCTGGGGATCACCGGCAAGATCGCTAATTACCCGGGTATCCTCGAGGAGGTGAGCGGGGCCGAACTGCTGGAACGCATGCGCTCCCAGGCACGCTCTTTCGGGGCCGAGTATGTCTCTGATAAGGTGATCGGGGTGAATCTGACAGATGCAGAAAAGACCATCTTCGCCAATAGTGGCGATTACACCGGACGAGTAGTGATCATCGCCACCGGCTCGATGGGACGCGGCACACGCGTGAAAGGCGAAGATGCCCTGCTTGGGCGCGGGGTTTCTTACTGCGCCACCTGCGATGGTGCCTTCTTCCGCGACCAGGAATTGGCTGTGGCCGGAAACAGCGATGAAGCTGTGGAAGAAGCACTTTTCCTGACCCGCTTTGCATCACGGGTGCACTTCCTCTGCCCCACCCCGGAACTAAAAGCTCCCCAAGAACTGGTGAAACAATTGTCGGAAAATCCCAAGGTGACACTTTACACCGGCGCCAGCTTGAAGGAGATCGGCGGGGAGAATCACGTGCGAACCGTACGTTTCGCCCAACGCGGGCAGCCGGAGCAAACCCTTCCGGTAAATGGCGCCTTCATCTACCTGCAGGGTGGAAAGCCGATCACCGACTTCCTGGAAGGTCAGATGGAGATCACCCCAACGGGCTGTCTGGTGGTGGACCGTGAATTTCAAACGACGCTGCCAGGCGTGTATGCCATTGGCGATGTATTATGCGAGCATATCAAGCAGGCAGTGATCGCCGCTGCCGAAGGCGCGGTGGCTGGAATTGCCGTGGAAAAGTTCCTGCGCGGGCGCAAGCAAATGCAGGTCGACTGGTCGAAATAAAGGACTTCCCCTGATCAGGAAGAATCAAGAAAAAAGTCTCAAAAGGAGATCATTGAAAATGAACGAACCCGTACATGTCAGCGATGCACAATTTGAAAAGGTGGTTTTACAATCCGCCCTGCCGGTGATCGTGGATTTCTGGGCGCCATGGTGCGGTCCCTGCCGCATGGTGGCTCCAATCCTGGATAAGCTGGCAAAAGAATACGATGGCAAGCTGGTGGTAGCCAAGGTCAACACCGACGAGCATTCGCAATGGGCGATGAAATACAACGTGCAAGGTATTCCGACCATGCTGTTTGTCGCCAACGGTAAAGTGATCCACACCCAGGTGGGAGCCATGCCTGAAACGGCGCTGCGCCAGGTGGTGGAGCAGTTCCTTTCCGTGGCTGCACCCGCCAAAGCGTCTTAAGGGTATCTAACGCCACCCGGATGTAACTTCTACCCTGCTAGATTATCAAATAGATTAAAGGAGAAAATAATTATGAAGATCAACGAATCGAATACCGATCGGATTATCCGAATTGTTTTTGGCATCCTCTTGCTCGTGTTGTACTTCACCAACGTGGTTAGCGGGACATTGGGGATCATCTTCATCGTGTTGGCCGCAATTGCTTTGCTTACTGGCATTATTGGCTTTTGCCCGCTTTACTCCTTGTTGAAGATCAATACCAACAAGCGCTAATTTCGAGCTCATCCAACAAATCGGGATATTTTTGGCGGCTTATCCAGCTGAAAATATCCCGATTAAATTTTTCAGGTGATCATGAAACTCAACGAATTCAACCGATTTGTGTCAAATAATCCCAGGCCTTTTATGGTGGATTTGTGGGCACCCTGGTGCGGCCCCTGCCGGGCGATGGAACCGGCCTTTCAGAAGATCAGCGAGAAATACAAAGGAGAAGTTGATGTATTAAAGCTGAATGCAGACGACTCGCCCGAGGTACTGCGTTCGTTGGGAGTGAGGGGCATTCCAACTGTGATCGGTTTTGCCGGAGGGAAGGAGATCGTCCGGCGGACGGGCGTGCAATCGGTCGAAGCATTGGATATCCTCTTTGACGCCACCCTGCATCAGCGCAAGCCGGTTAATTTGCCAGTGGCGCCGGCCGACCGGATGTTCCGTTCAGTGGCTGGGATTGCATTGATCGTGATCGGCTGGTTCACCGGACACTCGCTGTTAATCATGGGTATGGGCGCGGTGGTGCTGTTCAGCTCATTTTACGACCGCTGTCCCATCTACAAAGCAGTCACCTCATGGGTAAAAAATCTCTTCAAAAAGCAGAAAAACGACTGATCCTTCCGCATAAGATCGCGGTTTTGTATTACAATTTGAGGAACCTTCTATGACAAAGAAAAAAACTATCCAACAGAGAAGATCGTTACCGGTCTGGGCCTGGATCTTACTGGCGGCAGCAGCCCTGGGCCTGGCCGTGCTGGCCATCATCCAACTTTCACAGCCGACCGCATCCAACCCCAGCGCTTCCTCGGGGCTGTCGTCTGAGGTAAGCGTGACCGACGCGGCCAAAATGCGCGATGAAGGCGCGTTCATCCTGGATGTGCGCGAACAAAGCGAGTGGGAACAGGGTCATATCCCCGGGGCAACCCTGATCCCCCTGGGTGACCTGCCGAACCGGCTCAGCGAATTGCCGAAAGATCAAAATATTGTGGTCGTGTGCCGTTCTGGAAGACGCAGCGCGCAGGGACGGGATATTCTTCTGCAAGCCGGCTTTACTCAGGTGACCAGCATGACGGGCGGCATGAGCGCCTGGCAGGCACAAGCGCTACCAACCACAACGGGAAAGTAACCAACCGTGCCCGAGCAATATTTTCCCACACTCCATCTATGCCCCATCTGCCAGCGCCCGGTAGCCGCCGGGAAGGACTGGAAGC
This sequence comes from uncultured Anaerolineaceae bacterium, assembly GCA_964424115.1. Lineage (GTDB taxonomy): Bacteria > Chloroflexota > Anaerolineae > Anaerolineales > Anaerolineaceae > CAYRHN01. The sequence continues at coordinate 46,247 of CAYRHN010000019.1, read as the reverse complement.
AATGCGCCTGCTCCGCCTTTGTGCGCCTGGGCGGAAAAGGAGCAGAGGAATCGCTGATGATGGAAGTGGGCGAATTGCAGGGTGATGCAATCCACCTGACCGAAACCCACCTGGCCGTGCCTGCTGCGTCCGGTACGGCCGCGCAAGAAATCGACTGGGTGGGATTGGGACAGGTATTCGTCCGCGAGGGGGAACGGATCGAAGATCAGATCGCTACGCTCATCATCCGCTCACCGCACAGTGAAGCAGATCCCGAAGTGCGCCGTCTGCGGCGGGAACTGCGCAAAACGCACGAACTGGCTGCGTATGCCCAGGAGCAGACCACCCCTTTGAAAACGTTGGAGCCAAAACCTGCTCCACAGAGCAGGCGCTTTTCCGACCGCGCCCTGGGGCTGGGAATGTTGATCTTTATGCTGGTGGTTTTCGTGGGGGGGATTTTGCTACTGCAAACCTGCCAGCAAGGAACCGGTGCGCCAACCCCTACTCTGACGCCATCCTCCTGGTTTCCGGGATACCCGGGATTGTAAAAAACTTCAAGCGGTGACGGGGGAGAGCATGCGGCTGAGCAGATTAACCAGGCTGTACCGCTCCAAAAGCGTGTGCGAGAATTGCTTTTCCAGCAGCAAGGCCGTGAAGCCGTGCACCAGGCTCCACAAACGCACCGCCAGGATCTCTTCGGACTCCGCGTAAGGGAGCACGCCGGCCTGTTGACAACGCCGAACCAGACTGACCAACAACTGAAAGTTTTTGCGGGAGACGTTCACAAAATCTGGCACAACAGGTTCATTTTCAAGAACGCCAGAGAACATCAATTTAAAATAAGCGGGGGATTGCTGCGCGAACATCACATAGGCATAAGCAACATCGACCAGCATCTGGCGGGGATCGTCCAGAGAAGCATTCGCGGCCGCTTCCAGGCACTGAAATAGCTGCTCAAAGCCCTCGATGGATATGGCTGCAATCAAGGCCCGTTTGTCATTGAAGTGGGCATACGGTGCAGAATGGCTGACACCGGCCCGGGCAGCCACATTGCGCAGGGATAGTGCGCCAACGCCTTCTTCCAGTAACAGCTCTGCACCGGCCTTGATCAGAGCATTCTTCAGATCCCCATGATGGTAAGCAGCTTTTGTCATATCTATATGGTATATGATAATCTTGACAATGTCAAGATTTTATTCTATAATCTTTACAATGTAAAGATTATCTATGGAGGTTTTCCATGACCGATTACAGCCAGGTGAAGACCCAGGTGGTGCAGGCAGCACAGAGCCTGACCCATAAAGGATTTTTAAGCGCAACGGGGGGAAATCTCTCCATGCGTATTGCCGGCGAAAATGCCTTTGCCATTACCCCATCCAATTATGATTATATGAAAATGGTGCCGGAGGATATTTGCGTGCTGAAAATGGATCTGACGGTGATGGAAGGGACGCGCACGCCTTCGGTGGAAAGCGGGATGCATGCCGCTATTTATCTCGCCCGGCCGGATACCGGGGCGGTCATACACACCCACCAGGTATATCCCAGCACCCTGGCGATCATCAACGCCCCGATCCCGGCCTTGTTCGATGAACAAGTGCGTTTCCTGGGGCGCCAGGTAGAGATCATTCCATACGCCCCATCGGGTACAGGAATGTTAAAGAATGGGGTTGGAAAGTGTGTCCAAAACCACCACAATGCCTACATGATGGCCAATCACGGCGCGCTGGTATTGGGGCACGACCTGGAGCGCGCCATGCACAATGTGGAAGTTCTGGAGAAATGCGCATTGGCCTACCTGCTGGCCTTATGCAGTGAAAAAAAGATCAGCAAGATTCCCCTGCTGGTACGTGAAATTGCCTTTTCCAAACTACGCAAGGATCAGGAAAAGGCCGCACAGGCCCTTGGATCAAGCCCCGAGAATTAAAATCCATCAAATTCAGGAGAACCCATGAATACCGAACAAAAATATGCCATCTCTGAATACCTGGATGTCCAGGATGTGTACCGCCAGTTGAACGCCTTGATCTCCCAACCGATGCGCACCGTCAAGCGGGAAAAAATGGACGAATTCCTGGCTTATTTTGATGGAAAGTGCACCCACTCCAAGGCGCTCAATGAAGAAGCCAAGAAGTTGATCCCAGGCGGCGTACAGCATAACCTGGCCTTCAACTATCCCTTCCCGCTGGCAATCGACAAGGTGGATGGAGCGCACTTGTGGGACGTGGACGGTAATCAGTACATCGATTTCTTACAGGCCGGTGGACCGACCGTATTGGGCAGTAATTATTTACCGGTGCGCGAGAAAGTGATCGAGATGCTGCAGAGCTGCGGCCCGGTCACCGGCCTGTTCCACGAGTATGAACTCAAACTGGCGCAGGTAATCCACCGCCTGATGCCCAATATTGAAATGTTCCGCATGCTGGGCACTGGCACCGAGGGCGTGATGGCTGCCATTCGCGCTGCGCGCGCCTTCACTAAAAAAGCCAAAGTCATCAAGGTCGGTGGCGCATACCACGGCTGGAGCGATTCGATGATCTACGGCTTGCATGTTCCTGGCACGGGGAGATTGGAAGCTAAAGGCATCCCGCGCGGCGCAACCGCTAATACGCAGGAGATCTTCCCCAACGCTCTGGGAGAATTGAAGCGGCGGCTGATCGTTAACCGCCTGCTGGGAGGGACTGCGGCGGTGATCGTAGAACCGGTTGGCCCTGAGAGCGGCACGCGACCGGTGCCATACGATTTCAACCAAAAAGTACGCGAGCTATGTGATGAATTTGGGGCCTTGTTGATCTTTGACGAAGTGGTGACGGGCTTTCGGCTGGGATTGGGCGGCGCGCAGGGGTATTTCAACGTCAAGCCGGATCTGACCGTGTTCGGAAAATGCATAACCGGCGGATACCCAATGGCAGGTGGGGTAGGCGGCCGGGCAGATGTGATCATGCGCTTCGCGGCCGGGATCGGCGGCACCGGAGAACGCGCGTATATCGGCGGGACCCTTTCAGCCAATCCAATCTCGTGCGTGGCAGGTTACCATGCGCTGCTGGAAATGGAACGCACCAACGCCCCGGTGATCGCCGGCCGGGCAGGCGACCGCCTGACTCGCGGATTGCAGAAAATGATCGAGAAATACGACCTGCCCTATGTAGCTTACAACCAGGGTTCGATCGTACACCTGGAAACTTCTGGGGTAATGCTGCTTGACCTGCACAATCCCGTGCGGCTGCTCAGGGAACTAAAGCCGCGTAAACATATGATCGAAGAAATGGGTGCGGCTTACATGGCAAACGGGTTGGTCACCCTGGCCGGCAGCCGCATGTACACCAGCCTGGCAGACACTGATGAGGTGATCGACAATGCCCTGGAACGCTTTGACGCAGTGCTCTCAAATATCGCATGAACAAGCCAAATGACCCCGTGATCCTGGCGGTAGATTTGGGCACTTCCGGCATGAAGGTGGCCCTGGTAGGTGTAGATGGGCGCGTCTTGGATTGGGAAAGCCAGCCGGTGCAGCTTTTGATGACCCCGGATGGAGGGGTGGAGCAATCGCCGGAGGAGTGGTGGAATGCCTTCCTGAGTGCAGGCAAGCGACTGCTGTCGCGCGAAGTGGTAGCGACAGGCGCAGTGCGGGGTATTTGCTGCTCCACCCAGGGCGAAGGCACCATTCCGATCGATCGGAATGGACAAGCGCTGATGAACTGCATCCTGTGGATGGACACACGCGGCGCGGGACAGCTGAAGAAGCAGTTCCATGGCTTGGTCAACGTATCCGGAGCAGGGGTAATGAATGTGCTGCGCTGGGTGCGCCTGACCGGCGGCATGCCCTCCGTCTCTGGCAAAGACCCAGCCGCGCATATGCTGCTGGTCAAAGACCGTTTCCCCGAAATCTATGCACGAACAGATAAATTTCTGAATGTGCTGGATTATATGAACCTGCGCCTGTGCGGGCGCGCCGCAGCCACTGCCGATTCGATCATTACCTCGTGGGTGACCGACAACCGTAACCCGGGAAATATTCACTACGATGCAGGATTAGTGCAGGCCAGCGGGATCGCCCCCGAGAAATTTCCCGAGATCGTCCCTTGCACAGCAGTCTTGGGGACAATCAAGCAAGAGGTCGCGGATCAGTTGGGATTGGCCAGGGATGTCCGCCTGATTGCCGGGGCGATCGACAATACCGCAGCAGCCATTGGCGCGGGAGCCATTGAGGATTACCTGCCCCACCTATATATCGGCACTTCCTCGTGGATCACTGCGCATGTTCCATTCAAGAAGACGGATATTATCGACTCGCTGGCATCACTGCCGTGCGCGCTGCCGGATCGCTATTTACTGACCGCCCTGCAAGCCACTGCGGGCGGGAACCTGACCTTCCTGCGCGACAAGGTCCTGTACAACAAAGACGAGCTTCTGCAGGAAGCCCAGGTGCCAGATATATTCAAGGTGCTGGATCAAATTGCAGCACGGGTGCCGGCAGGCGCGAATGGGGTGATCTATACCCCCTGGATCTGGGGGGAACGTGCCCCGGTGGAAGATAAGACCCTGCGCGCCGGATTGTATAACATCTCGTTGAACAATTCGCGCGAAGATATTATCCGCGCTTTTCTGGAAGGGATCGCCCTGAACACGCGCTGGGTGTTTGAGCCGGTCAAGAAATTCTTAGGGAGACGCGTGGACTGTATCCACATCGTTGGCGGAGGCGCCCAATCGGACGTCTGGTGCCAGATCTTCGCCGACGTATTGAAGGTGCAGGTTAAGCAGACCACGGAACCAATCTATGCCAATGCCCGCGGAGCTACCTGGATCGGGGCCGTTGGACTGGGCGAGATCGGCTTTCAGGATATCCCCAAAATGATACAATTCAAACATATTTACGAACCGCAGCCAGAAAACCTTGACGTTTACGAAGAGCGCTTTAAGGTGCTGGTACAAATCTACCGTCAGATGCGTGGAATTTATCGGCGGTTGAACGGCTAAAGCAACGATCCTTCCCCTCAGGAGCCTTAAATGACCCATTCATCTTATCGCTTGTATCCCTACCGTTGGGTGGTGCTGGGAGTATTTATGTTGATCAACCTGACCATCCAGATCCTGTGGATCTCCTATGCGCCCATCACCGGAGTGGCAGCCAAATTTTACGGGGTTACCGACCTGGATATCGGATTGCTGGCGATGACCTTTATGATGGCGTTCATCCCGCTCTCCATTCCAGTCTCCTGGTCGATCGACACCTACGGATTCCGGCGCACGGTCAGTCTGGGTGCCATTCTGATGGGATTGTTTGGCGTCCTGCGCGGATTGGCGGGGGCAGATTACACGCTGGTGCTGCTCAGCACGATCGGGATCGCCATTGCGCAACCGTTCCTGCTGAACGCCTGGACTAAAGTCCCGGCGCAGTGGTTCAAGATCGAGGAGCGAGCGACCGCCGTGGGGCTGGTTACGCTGTCCAACCTGGTCGGCACTGCGCTGGGGATGGTGTTGACGCCTGCGCTGATCGACAGCATGCCTATTCCTCAGGTACAGCTGATCTACGGTGGAATTGCCGCCTTTTCGGCGGTGTTGTTCGTTATCTTTGCGCGTGAAAAACCTGCCACGCCCCCCTGCCCTCCTGGCCAGGAGGTACGTGCACTGATGTTGGACGGATTGAAGCATGCCCTGAAAGTGAAAGATTTCTGGCTTTATCTGGTCATCTCGTTCATCGGCATGGGAATCTTCAACGGAGTCACCACCTGGGTGGAGAACATCATCCGCCCTCGCGGTTTTACCCCTGACGATGCCGGCACTTTGGGGGCATTGATGCTGGCCGGCGGCGTGCTGGGCGCAGTGTTGATCCCGCCCTTTTCCGACCGGCAGCGAAAACGCATTCGCTATATTCTATTCGGTTTTGCGCTGGCAATCCCATGGCTGCTGGGGTTGACCTTTGCCACCGAGCCCTGGTTGTTGTTTGTTTCCGCCTTTGGGATGGGCTTCTTCCTGGTGAGCGCCAATCCGATCGGAATGCAGTACGCTGCCGAGATCACCCAACCAACGCCGGAGGGCACATCGAACGGATTGATCCAGCTCTTTGGGCAAGCTTCGGTGGTCTTCGTTTATATCATGGAAGCTTTGAAAGCCCCAGATGGGGCCTTCACCCCCGCCTTGCTGCTCGCGGCTTGTTTGTTGGTGTTAAGCTGCCTGCTGATCGTACAAATGAAAGACGCAAAGGAAAAGCCCAAGGATTAAGCGGCAGTCAGCGTTCGTCTCCCTGGGCGATCAGACGGAGTAAGACAGGCAGGATTTGCAACCAGCCAACCACCTGGCGCAGCAGTTCCCAAGCTGACTGCCTGCATCCACGGCATATTTCAGATCACCACCTTATTTGACCGAATAAGCGTCCAATGCGCGGCGGCGGGCTGTTTCGTGTTCCACGATGGGGGCGGGATAATCCTTACCAATGACCACCCGGCAGGCCTGTTGTTCAGTCGGCGGCATCTGCCAGGGCGTGTGAATATACTGCGACGGGACAGCGGCCAGTTCCGGCACCCACTGACGGACATAATCGCCGTGTGGATCAAATTTCTGCCCCTGCAAGATCGGATTGAAGATACGGAAATACGGCGCGGCATCCGTGCCCGTGCCGGCCACCCATTGCCATCCCCCGTTATTGGCCGCCGGATCGCCATCCACCAAATTCTGCATGAACCACCGCTCGCCTTCCTGCCAGTTGATCAACAGGTGCTTGACCAGGAAGGAGGCGGTGATCATGCGGGCACGATTGTGCATCCAGCCGGTGGCTGCCAGCTGACGCATCCCCGCGTCCACGACCGGATAGCCGGTCAGCCCGGATTGCCAGGCTTGCAAATCCCGAGTCTGGTCGCGCCAGGGGATAGCGCGCATTCCAGGCCGGAAAGCAGACCGGAGCACGCCAGGAAAGTGATAAAGGATGGACTGGAAGAATTCGCGCCAGATCAATTCATTCAACCACGTGGCAGCACCTTCACGAGAAAGCGCATTGGGGGCTGATTGAATGGCATGCAAGGCAGCCGAAACCGCCTGGCGGGCAGACAACATGCCGAAACGCAGGTAAGGTGAAAGTGCAGAAGTCCCATCCAGGTCAAGCCGGTTACGGCCTTCTCCGTATACGCCAATCGGGCCGCTGATGAAGATTTGTAACCTTCGGCGCGCTTCCCGTTCTCCGGCAGGGAAAATGGACGGATTGGGAGTCTGCGGCAAAGGCAAAGATGCCAGGCGAGGGAGAGGCGGCAGACCAGCCGGAGCAGACAGGAGGGCGCTGCTGAAAGGCAGCGCTTTCCAGGTGCGGCTGAAGGGAGTGAAAACCGTGTACGGTTTTCCATCCGGGCGAACCACCGCAGCAGGGGGATGCACCCCCAGGCCATGCACCAGGTGCAAATCCAGCGCGCGGGAAACAGCAGCATCGCGGCGGACGGCGTAAGGAGAGTAGTCTTCTTCTGCATAAATCCGCTGCGCGCCGCTCTCCGCAACCAGCAGTATAAGCTCGCGAAGCGGATCGCCCTGGCGGAGGATCAAGCCCGAGCCCAGCCGGCGCAGGCTGTCATCCAGTGCGCGCAGCCCGTCAAAAAGGAAGGCCTGCCGTGGAGCAGCGGGTTTTGATAGGAGGTGCTGATCGAGAATGAAAACTGGCAAAACACCTGTGCCGGGTTCCAGGGCAGCCGTAAGTGCGGGGTTATCTTCAAGCCGCAAGTCGCGCCGAATCCACCAGATATTCATTGCAAGCCTCCACAACCGTTTGTGAAGAAGAAGATCATCCCATTAGCCAGGTCAATCCCGACCGCCACTGGCCAGCTGCATGATCTCATCGCGGGTAGAGTAGATTTTTACCAGTTGGCCGTCCCGCATCTGCAAAACACGGTCCACAAATTCGCACATGCGCAGGTCGTGGGTAACCATGATGCCGGCCCGGCCCTGTTCGTGGATCAACCCGGCGAAGGTCTCCACCACCTGGTAGGCACGTTCAGTGTCCAGGCTGGCGGTCGGTTCATCAGCCAACACCAGGCTGGGATTATGGATCAAGGCGCGAGCAATTGCCACGCGCTGCTGCTGCCCACCAGACATCTGGCCGGGCAAATTGTTCAGACGCTCACCCAGACCCAGACGGGCCAGCAGCTCACGCGCCCGCAGCTTACCGGTTTTATCCAGCTTGTTGTTCAAGCGCAACATCAATTCCACATTTTCCACGGCGGTCAGATAGGGCACCAAGTTGTTGGCCTGGAAGGTGAACCCGATCTTCTCGCGCCGCATAGCTACCCGGGAGACATCGTTCATTTCCGCCAGGTTTTGCCCGTCCAACAGGATCTCGCCTGAGGAGGGCTTGAGCAGCGCGGCCAGGATGGAGAGCATGGTGGTTTTTCCGGAGCCGCTTGGCCCCACGAGGGCAACAAATTCGCCGGCAGCCACTTGCAGCGAGACATTGTCAACCGCGTTTATCGTACCTGATTCGCTTTGATAGGTCTTTACGACCGATTTGGTTTCAAGAGCATAAGCTGTCATGGAAATCCCTGTTATGAAGACAATCCCAAGGCCTTGAGCGGCTCAATGCGGACTGCGTAGCGAACTGACACCAGACCACCCAGAGGTCCGATGAGCAGGAGAGCGGCCATGGCGATGGCGGATGTGGTACCGTTGAAGATGATCGGCACCGTAGGAGGGAAGGTGAGCGAGAAGAGCAGAGCAAAGGCGCCGCCGATGGCAACTCCGATGACGGTGACCACTGTGATTTGGATCACTGAGGCAGCCGCCACGCTTGGGTTGGATGTGCCAATTGCCTTCAGCACACCAATTTGGGCCACTTTCTGCAAGATCTGGATCTGGAAGAAGCCGCCGATGACCAGGATACCGATAAAGAGGGTGAACCCACCCTGCGTATTGAGCGTGCTTTGCTGGGCCGAGTATCCGGGCAGGGCATTGACGGCCTGACTGAGGGTAGCGGTCTCGATGTTATCCACCTGATTTACCAGCCGTGCGCTCACCTGATCGATCGCTGCCGGATCCTGCAATTTGACCAAAACAACATTCGCGACAGGATTGGAACTGTTCACTTCCGCTTCAGATTTGGGCCGGATGCGGTCCCAGGTATAGAACGGCACAAAGATAGAAGGCTGTAAAGAGTATTGCTGACCGTCGGTAATGCCAACAATGCGCAGCTTGAAGAACTCGTCCTTCGTACCCTGGGTAACCCGCAAAGTGAGGGTGTCTCCCAGGACCAGCTTGCTACGCAGAGCGGTGTTCCGATCGATGATGACTTCCTGGGCCAAATCGGTAGTGAGCTGCTGCCCCTCCACCACTTTGGGCTCTCCAACATGCCCCGGTTCCACACCAAGTAGAGCGACTTTTAACGGGGCAGTGTTGCCGGGAAGAATGATCGTCGAACTGGCCGTGCCAAGCATACCGGCATCCGCCACTCCCTCCACCCGCCGCACTGCAGCCAGGCGGTCGCGACCCAGGCGGCTGGGAGCAATGAGGAATTCAGTCTTGGCCTGATAGACGATCAATTGGGCATCCAGCTTGGAAATGTATTCCCGATTGCCGTTGCCCAATCCCTCGCCCAGCGCTGCAATGAAAAGCACCAGGAGCGTGATCAGGGCGATGACCAGGCTGACCAGGAAGAAGCGGCCGCGATTGCGCCAGATCTCCTTGACGGCCAGATAGCTTGAAATGGATAACATTTGTCTCATCCTGCACATCCTGAAGGTTTAGGGAAGGAAATGCACCGCGGCAGTCATGCCCCAGCGCATTTGCGGGTCAGCCTCTGCCAGGCGGATGGTCACAGAATAGGTGATATCACCGCGTTTTTCTTCAAAACGGGCATTGATGTGGGTAACCTCTCCTGTGAGGGTACGAGATGGAAGCGCATCCAGAACCACTTCCACCTGCTGGCCCAGGCTGATATTGACTACCTCGGATTCCGTCAGATTATCGGTTTCAACCACCCAGCTGGATAAGTCCGCGATCACCAGGGCAGGCGCGGCCGTAGAGACTTGCTGGCCTGCCTGCAAGGAGAGATCAACGACCGTGCCGTCCAGCGCGGCGGTGAGCACGCGCGAATTGGCGGCCGCCTGGGCAGCAGCCAGAGCAGCTTGAGCGGAAGCCAGGCGAGCTTCGGCGGCGGCCATCTGGTCGGGATCGATCCCCCCGGCGGATTCCAGAACGGCCAGTCTGTCTTCGGTTTGTTTCAAGACGGCACCAGCCACTTCCAAAAGCGCTTTGTTTTCGTCGGTGGCATCGTTATCCACCGCCTCCTGCGCCTTATCCAGGGCCGACTGAGCCTGAACCACAGCCAGGCGGCTTTTCGCCAGAGTCAGGTCTGGCGAAGATTTGAGGTCATCCAAAGCCTGTTGAGCAGCCAGAACTTCTTGTTGGGCGCGCGCCAGGGCTGCATCGGCATCCGGCAAGTCCACCAGACGAGCCAGGGGTTGACCGGCGGATACGGAATCGCCATCCTTGACCATCACTTCAGCCACCCGACCGGGGGATTGAAAGTATTGATCGAGCGAGTTCGCAGGCAGAAGACGGCCTTCGGCGATCAGCCCTTGCGGCTGGGTGGATTCGGGCACAGCGGTGGCCGAAACGGAATTAGAACTGCAAGCGGACAAGATCATCGAGACCGCAATAAAAATCAACAGGAAGGTCGAAGTTTTTTTCATTAATTAATCTCCAATTAGTAATTTATTCGTTTTTCATGCCTGGCCCAACAGGGCCTTCAAACGATTGGTCCCAACGGGTAGAAAGCACCCCACTCAACAAAAGGTCCAGCGGCGGATGATCGGCAATGTCGTCATAGTAATAGGGCAGTTGAACTTTGCCGGATGTACTGACGATGAAAGTGCCCGACATTTGCATGGCATCCTGTCCCGCAGGAGGCGGTTCCACAGCATAACCCTTCTTTCGGGAATTGGAAACCGCAGTAAGCACCTTTAGATTAAGGAAAGTCTGAAACAGTGTGCCACGCTCCAAACCGTAAGCCCGATAGGCTTTTCGATCCGGGTCGGCCAGGCACAACAAGCCGGGAGCAAATTTCTTTGCAAAAGCAGCAGCGGTCTCAGGTGTACCCTGGGTGACCACAGCGATGCTCAGGCCGGCTCGGGTAATTTTTTCCTTGCCCGCCACCAATTCCTCCAGCATCTCCTTGCATTGGGTACAGCCAAAATGACGGGTAAAAGCCAGGAGCAGGGGCTGCTTTGCCCACAGACTGGAAAGCTGGACCGGGATCCCTGACGTGTCAAGGAGGGTCAGATCAGGAGCCATTTGATTGAATTGAATTTTTCTTTTTCGGGGCATATTTTCTCCAATTGATTGATATTCACGAATGATGCGCGGCCTGGTAAGCAGACATCCAGGCTGTGATGACAAGGCCGGCCTGGCCCATTTCAAGATCAATAGACTGCCGGTAAGCATCCAGGTAGGGGGTCATCTTCTCGACGGGGATATTCCGGTCGATCAAGAGTTTACGAAGCCACTCCAGGTCAAACTCCAGGAAGGCAAGGTTGCCCAATTCCAGGCCTGAAAGAATGGCAGTCGCAAAAAAATCATTAACCTCAAGAAGGCTCTCAACAGGCAAACTCTCTTGGGAGAGCTGTTCCATCACCCGGGTATGGATCATAAGCAGCCGGGAGCGAAAGGCCTCGGTGGTTTGCGAATATATATCCTCTATCCTTACCGCCGCCGGAGCCGCGAGGCGCGAAGCCAGCAATTGCTCAATGCGGTTGACAGAAACGTGCAGATCATCTCCCAGAAAATGGGCCGGAATACGGTCGCGTATCTCCGGCAAGTGGCTGAAGATTAAACCGCCGTAAGCCAGAGGAATACCCAGGCGCAGGAAAAGGACGGCCGCAGAATGCAAGGCAGCAGCCGTCCTGAGCTGTTGGGCGGCAAGGATAATTAACGAAGGACGGATCATGGCTGCAGTTTGTTCCATCTGGTCTAAAGGAACATTAGCGCCGAGATAGACCACATTCCAGCCCTTTCGGCGGAGAAGAAAAGAGAGGATCAGCGCAGGGAACGTATGCCACTCACCGGACGGGCAGCCGATCAGGATCGTCTGCGGACGGGCGGATTTTGGCAAGGCGCTAATCAGGGCTTCAATCTTTTGGACCGCCAGGGCAGTGGCAAAATGTTCTTGCTGCACTGAAGCTTCGTTCTGATACCACAGCGCGCCAATCTGGCTGATGCTCTTCTGGAGCACATCCAGACAGACTGTCTCAACGGGGAACATAGCAAAAGCCTGAGCGGCGATTTCCTCAGCTTTAGGGGCATCGAAATTCAAACAGGCCTTGACCCATTCCTTCTGCAGAATCTCCAATGTGGTTCCAGCGGCGGAGATCAACGGCAAGGGCGGTGTATATTCGAAAAGAGGATCGCGTCCGGCAGTGGCGATCTCCTTCCATAATTCCACAGCCTGGCTGATCCTGAATCCTTCCGCCTGGCGCGCGCAGAGCCACTTGATCGTAAGGAGATCATATTCCGAGTACAGGCGGTGACCTCCAAGGCTGCGTTGGGGTTGAGGCAGCTCGTAACGCCGTTCCCAAGCGCGCAGAACATCGGCCTGTAAGCCGGTTTCTCGTAAAACTGCGCTGAGGTTGTAGAGGGGCGTTCGATTGGGCTCGGTCATATTTTCTTCTCCGATCGTCCACGACAATCCAATATCTTATAGCCTAGTATATAATATTGTCTATATTTTGTCAATATATTATCAAGATATATATTGACAAAGTCGATACTATTTGCTAAGATAGGAAGTATAATTATCATAACAACGTTCAATCAGAAAGGAGAAACGCGATGCCAAAAGTATCCCTGAATACCCCAGCGCCCGATTTCACCCTCCAGGATTTCGAGGGAAAATTATTTCGTTTGTCTGAATTAAAAGGGCAGACGAATCTCCTGCTTGTATTCAACCGAGGGTTCGTCTGACCATTCTGCCAACGGCATATGGCGCAGTTGCGCCAGGACTATCAGGAATTTGTCAAGCGCCAGACGCGCATCGTGGTGATCGGTCCAGAAGATGAGCGGGCTTTTGCGGCCTACTGGAGCGAACACGATCTTCCTTTCACTGGGTTGCCGGATCCAAAGGCCAGCGTATTGAAGTTGTATGGGCAAGAGGTTAACCTGTTCAAGTTGGGTCGGATGCCCGCCCAGGTGATCATCGACAGGCAAGGGGTAGTCCGCTTCGTTCATTACGGCCATTCCATGTCGGACATTCCGGAAAACGAAGAGGTCTTGAAATTATTAGATGAAATCAATATGATTAATGGAGGCTAATATGAATTTTATCGACATCCTTAAGATCATCGCTGCCATTGGCACGATCGGCACCGGGCTGCTGGCACTGGTAAAACCCACCTCGGTATACGGCTTCACCGGCCTGAAGGCCGAAGGACCACGCGGCATATCAGAGATCCGCGCCATCTTCGGCGGGTTATTCATTGCGCTGGGCATCGCACCGCTTGTCCTGGGTGAGACCGGCTTCCTGATGTTGGGCATTGGATATCTGGGGATCGCGCTGGTACGCCTGGTTTCGATCTTTCTGGACAAATCACATGCATCATCAAACTGGATCAGCCTGGCAATCGAGGTTATTTTTGGAATAATTCTCATCCTGAGGTAAATTCCATGACGGTCCGTATCCTCACCGACAGCACCTGCGACCTTCCGGCCGAGATCATCAACCGCCTGGGTATTTATGTGATACCCATGTACATCCATGTGGGAAATCACGCTTACCTGGACGGCATTGACATCAGCCGGGAAGAATTCTACAGAAAACTGCCCACCTTCAGCCACCACCCCACCACTGCAGCTCCTTCCACTGCAAAATTCCACGCCATGTATGATGCACTGGCCAGCGAGGGAGCGGATGAGATCCTCTCCATTCATATTTCCGCCACTTTGAGCGGGGTGATGAGCGTGGCCGAAACCGCGGCCAAGGAAACCACATCTGCCAAAGTGACCGTGCTGGACTCGCACCAGCTCAGCCTGGGAACCGGCTTCCTGGTACAAAAAGCAGCAGAGCTGGCTCAGCAGGGTCTATCGGTCAAGGAAATCCTTCCGGTTCTGGAAGACCAGATAAAGCGTACCTATGTGGCGGCCGGATTGGATACGCTCAAATACCTGCGCTTAAGCGGACGAATGAACGGCGCAGTATCTCGAATTGGCGACCTGATCCAGATCAAGCCGATCCTCAAGATGTACGATGGGGTTTCGGGGGTGGAACGCGTGCGCACCCGGCACAGGACGATCGATCGTCTGGTGGAGATGATCAAATCCCGCAGCCCGCTGGAACGGATTGCGTTTCTGCATTCAGGGGGGCTGGCGTCCATACAGACAATTCAAAACGAGGTGCGCCAACTGATCCCCGGAAAAGAAGAATGGCTTGGAATCATCAATCCAGTTTTGGGCGCCCACATCGGTCCCAATGTAGCCGGGTTTGCCTGCATCACCCAAAAATAAGTAAGGGAGTAACTAGATGCCTTTCATGTTAATTTACTTAATCGGCCTGGGAGTGATCCTGACGCTCATGACGCTCCTCTGGCTGGTCAGCCTGCGGATGAAGAATTCCAGTATCGTGGATATTTTCTGGGGGACCGGTTTTGTGATCGCCACCTGGTTGTACTTTGTTCTGACCCCGGACGGTTATTGGGTTCGCAAGCTGTTGATCAGCGGCCTGACCACCATCTGGGGGCTGCGGCTTTCGATCCATATCCTGCGCAGAAACTTGGGCAAACCCGAAGATTTCCGCTACCAAAAATGGCGCAACGAAGCCGGGAAAAGCTGGGGCTGGAAAAGCCTGTTCAAGGTTTTCTTGCTGCAGGGCGTGCTGATGTGGATCATTTCCGCTCCCCTGCTGGTTGCTCAATATAACCGCTACCCCTCGGCTTTGACCATACTGGATGTACTTGGAATTTTACTTTGGCTGGTGGGCTTCTTCTTTGAAGCGGTGGGCGACATGCAGCTGGCGCAGTTCAAATCCAAACCGGAGAACAAAGGCAAAGTGATGGCCCGTGGGGTATGGCGTTATACCCGCCATCCGAATTATTTCGGCGATTCCGCCCAGTGGTGGGGATACTTCCTGATCGCAGCAGCGACCGATAATTGGTGGTCTATCTTCAGCCCAATCTTGATGACCCTCTTCCTGTTGCGGGTTTCCGGCGTGGCGCTGCTGGAGAAAACGATGGAAAGCCGCCCTGGATATAAGGAATATATCGAGACTACCAGCGCCTTTGTGCCCTGGTTCCCGCGCAAGAAATAAAATCCTGGCCTTAAGAACTACTCTTTAGGGATCTCCCGGATAAGGGCTTCCAGGGCCCGGTTGATCTCATCCAGGCGTTCCCGTCTTTCAATAGAGAAAAGGCGAGGAAGCTCTTTTCGCCATTCCACCAGCAAGCTGTGCAGCGCAGGTGCCTGAGAGGCCAGTCGGGCAGGGAACAGGCAATCCGGTCCGCACATTTGGACCGGGACCGGCGCAGTATTTGGCTGCGGGAAGGCCTCCAGGATCAATTTTGCCATATCCGCCACCTCGGGGATCTCATCCAGGGCCATTTTCTGCACGGCAGCCAGTCCGCTGGGGGTGACTATTTGGGAATTCCAGATCCCTTCCACCAACCTGCGGCGCACCTCCGGATTGGGATCCGAAGCCAGGCACAGCAGGTCTTCAATCCCTGACGCGCCGAAAAGCTGAATATATTTCTCTACCGCCAGGGCGCGCAGATGGGGGGTCTTATCGGCCAGACATACTTCATAGAGCAAGCTGCGTCCACTTTCATCCTTCAGCCAATAAACCGCCAACACGCCGCTCTGACGGACATTTGCATTAAAGCTTTTGAACATCTCGTGCACCATCGGAAGAGCAGCAAGGATCTTCTTGTCAACGATCAAAGAAACCATGTGAGTGCGCACGCTCTCCCCAGAATCTAACAGGAGCGGAAGAAGATCCTGGATATAAGGCTCCACATTCATAGCAGAAAGCGCATCGATGGCAACAGTGCGCATGCCGACCTGGGTGGTGGCAACCCGCACCAGGAAAGGCACCGCCTGATCGTCATTAATCCTGGAAAGGGCAGCCAGGCAGGCCTTAGAAACTTCGATGGAATTCTTCTGTGGATAGGTCGCCATCCGGTCAAATATTTCCATGATCTTTCCGGCGGAGGAACGGTCTTCCAATAACCCCAGGGCTTCCACAGCAGCACCGACCAGGTAGATGTTGGGGTCCTCCAGGAAAGCTCGCAAGGGTTCCAGCATTTCCTGATCCCCCATCCGCCCCAGAGCTTTGATCGCGCGCGAGACCACATGCTTATTTTCATCCTCCAGCGCCTGACGGACCAGCGGCAGCGCCGCAGTCACCTTTAAATTTCCCACTGAAAGGATGGCCGCGGAACGGACAAAACCATTGGCGTCTTCCATGCATTCCAGGAGCAATTCTTCCACCTCGGGCGTGGCTTCCTTCAGGATGAACCCGATCGAGGCAGCCGCCTCGGTACGCACAAAGGAGTTCAAATCAGACATGGCCGCAATGATCTGCGGAATGCCCTGACCCATCTGGCACAGGCGTCGGATGGCGGCTGAGCGTTTACGCGGGTCAGGTGACTCACTGTTGGCAATACATTCAGCGATCTCTTCTTCGTAGGTCTTTTGACGGATAGATGAATCCCCGGGTTGAGAACCAGGCACAGAATTGATCTCTGTATTGGTCATATCCTTTATCCTTTTTTTAAATTAGGTTTTGTCCTTACACACTTCATTGTACCATTTCTCGGTAGAGAATTGCCGGGTTAAACACAAACGCCAGGTTGCCCTGGCGCTTGTTTTACCTGCTTTTCAAACAGATGATTATTTAGAAGCCTGTAATCCCGCTTTGACCGCCTCCACCACCAGGCGAAGCTGGTCTTCCGTCATGGTGGGGTACAAGGGGAGGGTTACTTCACGAGCGGCGGTAGCCTCTGTGACCGGCAATGAAAGCTGCCCATACTTCTGGCGGTAGTAAGTAAACAGATGGATGGGTGTGTAATGGATACTGGATTGGACGGCCTGGTCGCGCAAGGTAGTCATAAAGGCTTGCCGGTCATGCCCGGGCGGCAACAGGATGGGAAAAATGTGATGAGTGGGATTTCCCCGGCTGGAATGGGCAAAGGGCAGCCCAACACCCAACGGTTCCAATTCCCGGTAATAATGCTGCACCAGGTCGCGGCGGCGGGCATTATTTTCAGCCAGCTTGTTGAGCTGTACCAACCCCAAGGCAGAACGGATCTCATCGATACGGTAATTGTAGCCGAGGTCGACCACATCATACGAAAAAGCGTGCCCCTTGTGGCGATCAAAAGTCAGGCTGGTCATGCCGTGCGAACGCTGCAGGCGAATACGGTCAGCCAGCGCATCATCATTTGTGACCACCATCCCGCCCTCTCCTGTGGAGAGGTTCTTATTCGAGAAGAAACTGAACACGCCGATCTTTCCCCAGGTGCCAAGCGCGCGCGAATCGAGGAAACCGCCCGGGGCATGGGCCACGTCTTCAATTACCGCCAGACCGCGGCGTTCGGCAACCGCCATGATCTCCGCCATCCGGCAGGGAAAGCCGGCGTAGTGCATGACGATCACCGCTTTGGTGCGCGGCGTGACGGCCTGCTCGATCGCGGCAGGATCAATGGTCAAGTCATCTGGCCCAACGATCTCTGCAAAACGAATATCCGCGCCCGTATAGAGGACTGCGTTAGAGGTGGCCACAAAGGAAAGCGAAGGGACGATCACCTCATCGCCAGGGCCCAACTGAAGCGCCGTGCAGGCCAGGTGCAGTCCAACCGTGGCATTAGAGACCGCAAAGGCGTGTTTGCAACCGGCGAGAGCGGAAAATTGTGCTTCAAATTGCTGCGTCACCTCACCCATCGTCAGCCATTTGCTACGCAGGACAGAGATGACCGCGGCCTCTTCTTCCGGGCCATAATCTAAATCGGCTAAAGGAACGCTCCAATTCATAGTTATTCCTCAGGTAAGATGACTTTACGAAGTTCTTCAAAATCACAACTGGCACGCTGGTAATCGTCAGGGCGGCCCAGGTCTTCCCAATAACCATCAAAAGGATATACAGAGACCTTCTCCCCCGCAGCGATCAGGCGCAACACCAGGTCGGGGAAATCGAGATATTCATCTTTCGGGATATATTGGAGGACGTGAGGTTCAAACACATAAATTCCCATACTGACCTGGATATCATAAGTCGGCTTTTCAATATACCCAGTTACGCGGTGGTCCCCATCTGTCACCACTACCCCCAAATCGACCTTGACCTTGCGGGTATGGGTAGCAATGGTGATCATGGAGCCTTCGTTCTTATGGAAGGTGAGCAATTCTTTCAAATCCAGGGTAGTGAGCACATCTCCATTGGTGACCAGGAAAGTATCATCCAGACCTTCCACAAAAGCAATCGGGCCAGAAGTTCCGAGCGGTTTTTCTTCATAGCTGTATTGGATGTTCATTCCCAGGCGTTCGCCATTCTGGAAGAAAAGACGCAATAGATCCGCCAGGTGCCCAACGGTCAGAACCACGTCGGTAATACCCGCGCGTTTCATCTGAAGGAGCAAGATTTCCAGAATCGGTTTATCCCCAATCGGCATTAACGGTTTGGGGATGATCTGCGTGTAGGGCAACAATCGCCGCCCTTTACCTCCTGCAAGTACCACTGCTTTCATAATCCCTCCTTAGAACTCGTACCGCCCTGGCTGATATAAATCCAGGTGATCCTTGATCCAGGCAATGGTTTGATCCAACCCCTGATCCAGGCCCACCTGCGGGGTCCAACCTATTGCACTCCGCGCCAGTGTATTATTGGAAAGCAGCCGCTGCACTTCCGACTTCTCAGGGCGCAGACGTTCTGCGGCGCATTCGATCGCGACAGGTCTTCCGACCTTGCGAATGATCATATTTGCCAATTCGCCAATCCGAATTTCACTTCCACTGCCAAGGTTATAGGTATTCCCTGTGGCACCAGGCGCCTCAGCACCTTTTATAAAACCTGCCACAGTATCGGAAACAAAAGTAAAATCGCGCCGTGTATCCAGTTTTCCCAGGCTGATCTTTTCCTGTTTAAGCGCCTGCGTGATGATGGTGGGAATGACCGCCCGGGCAGATTGCCGCGGCCCGTACGTGTTAAACGGCCGGATGGTAACCACTGGCAGCGCATATGTGCAGTAAAAGCTCTCTGCCAACTTGTCGGCGCCGATCTTGCTGGCTGAATAAGGCGATTGTCCCTGGAGGGGATGCGTTTCATCAATGGGGACGCGCAAGGCGGTGCCGTACACTTCGCTGGTGGAGGTATGGACCAGCCTCTCAACCCCCAGTTCCCGGCAAGCGGTGAGAATATTGAGCGTGCCCATAAAATTAGTCTCAGCCACCTGGTAGGGATGTTGGTAAGAATAAGGGATGGAGATGAGCGCTCCCAGGTGAAACACCACCCGGCAGCCTTCAACGGCTTTTCTCACCGCGTAGGGGTCGCGCAGGTCACCGGCAATAACCTGCACCTCCGCCAGAGTTTGGCGTGGAATCAACTTGAGCAAACCAGCGTCTCCGCGCGAATTGTAATGAACAAATGCGCGCACCAACGCTCCCTGATGAACCAGTTCCTCCACCAGATGGCTGCCGATGAACCCACCTGCGCCGGTGACCAGCACTTGTTTTTGCGTCCAATGCTTTGCTTCAGTCATGCAGAACCTGTTTCACTTTCCGGTTGGCAAAAATATGGTCGAGGAAATCGCCCTGGTAACCGCTTTGTTTGGAATCGCTGCCGTTCGTGCCGTTTCCATTAGCACCCTGCTCAAGTTCCTGGTTAAAGCTAATTGTCGTTTTCAAGTGAATCACCTGATCTTCAATCTGAATTGGCTGCGCCAGGGAAGCAACCAGCCGGTTCGCGATGATATTCACTGCGTTATCATCGGGAACGCTTTCCAGGAGGAAGGCAAAAACGCCGCCCCACAGAAATGCGATCGTATCGCTCTCGCGGCGATTCTTTTGCAGCCTGTCAATTATTTGCTTCATGATCTGGTTCCAGCGCTCCCTGCCGATCGATTCTCGCTGGTTACAGACATCAATTTCTACAAAAGCTACCACCGGACGGGTTTTATAACGCCTGGCGAGGGCTAGAGAATGGATCAGACGGTCCTGAAAGAGGGTGCGGTTAGGAAGCCCGGTGATGCTGTCGTGCATTCCCATTACCTCATGGTAGTCTTCCGACCACAAAGAATAGACAGGGGCGCGTAACGGGATGGTCATTTGCTGGCTGATCATCTTTGATACATTATCCAGGAAGATCAATCTTACAAAGGAATTCTGTTTCAGTTCATCGATGTAGTCTTTAATCGCCTTAGGGACATTCTTTGTGGTGAAAACAATGACGGTGATCTTGTAATCCGACACGATTTTAGGCAAGTCGGTCACCTTACCAAGCACCATGCAACCGTTCAGGATCATTCCCTGATCGGCCAGGTAATGATCATCCACCAGGCCAACGGTATGAAACACATATTGGAATTCGCCGCGTTTCAGCAGCCAATTGGCGGTATTGAATCCATCTCCCGCGCCGACGATCAATACCCTTTCACCAATCTCCATCCGGTTCCGGCGTAAGGCCAGCCAACTGGAAGCAACAGTAGTGATGAGACGCTCACGGTATCGAGCGACAATAAACAGGATCTGGTTAAACAAGCCAACAATCACAATCATGGATGTTGGCAGCGCCGGTAAGGGAATGAGATAAAATCTCTCCTGCAAATAGTTCAATACCAAGAACAACAGGGTGACCACCCAACAAGAGATAGACAAGCGGATGGCATCAATCAGGTCGGCACCCCGCCAGAGGATCTTATTCAGGCCAAAGATTTGATTTAACCCGCTAAAAACAAGGGAGAACATAATGGCCAGGACAACCAGATTTCCAAATCCCCAATTCAACGGTGCCTGAATCCGCCAGAAGAAAGAGACTACGGATAGAACGATGATCGAGATTAATAGATCGATCACGAACCAGGAGACATACCGGTTCACCAGGCGGGTGATCGGACCTGCAAAGAGGGATCCTTCAGGGACTTTCGCCCTGACCATATAGGGGATGATGATCGCCAGGGTCCAGAAGAGGATATCCAGGTCGGATGTGAAGTTCCGGTTCTGAACATAGAGCCGGTCAAAGCGCATTTTATCCGGGAGGATATTTTGCAGATAATCCTCCATCAAATTTCCCTTGGAGAGAAGCTTTTCCTCGTCTCGATACAGGACACTGGCAGGGCTGGTGATCCCGGGACGAACCGAGTAAATCAGATGGCGGTCTTCTTCGCTCCAATTCCTGGCAATCCCCACATCCTCCGGACGGGGGCCGACCAGGCTCATCTCCCCAATTAACACATTCCAAAGCTGAGGTAATTCGTTGATCTTTGAATCACGCAGCCAACGACCAATGGGGGTAATCCGCTCATCCTCCTCGCAGGTGATACAAGGGCCTTCATAACTGCTTGGCCTCTCGTACATGGTCCGAAATTTCCACATATTGAAAGGACGTTGAGCCCTGCCCATCCGAAGGCACTTAAAAAACACGGGGCCGGGCGAATCGCGCTTGATCAAATAACCAATGAGGCCAAAGAATGGCAGCAGGAAAAACAAACCGACAAACGAAACAACAATATCAAAAGCCCGTTTGAAGAAAGAATTGGCTCTTAAATTTCGCGGACGATCGTCGGTTGTGCTAAATTCGGATGAAGTAGTTGTTCTGGAGGGTGCGGTTGTCTCGGCCATAAGAAATTACCTGTTTAGCATGCACCAAAAAAACCAATATTTCCAAAGGATTGGCCTGGGAAAAGATCTATCAAACCCCTGGTGAAGCATCTCTTTTGATTTCGTTAAGAAATCCAAGAAGTAGCCACCATCAATATGCGACGCTCCTGTCGGCGACGCCTGGTAACCTCACGGTCCCTTTTCTACATCGAGTTGAGTGATTTGGTGGAAGGTGTATTCCCAAACCCATTATAACATAATCGTAAAAATGTCAAACTTGCAATTATGCAGGATGTTGAGATCGTGACATATGACTTGAAATCACCTTTTTCAGAATCATTCTTTCCATTAAGTACCAGGGGACTGATCCGGTTCAATCTTCTCCAGCCACTCCTCGCGCCAGAATAGAAAACAACAGCGGTCGCAAGCGCCAAAGACCGGTGTACCTTTGCAGATGACGCCTCCCAATAACACCACCCCCCTGACCTTCTTCACTTTATAATCCCGTTCATCCAGGAAACGTTGAACCACCTGAAGCACGCGTTGCTGCGTGCCGCAATACTCGGCCATATAGGGAAGGAAAGCGCAGCCTTTTAGCTCTTTGAAGGGATCCAAGGTCGCCTGTATTTCTTCCAGGGTGCGGACGCGCACCAGGTCCCCTTTTGCCAGGGCTGGGGGTTGCGCAACAGCGGATTGCGAGGCAGGAGAAGCCGCTCGGGACGACTTTCCACGCCAGCTCGACCAGGCGCGGTAAAGGTTTTTCAATCCTTTCTTAACCGTATAATTCCATGGGACGGCCAGCGCTCGCTTGAAGCGCTTTACCAACGATTGCGGTTGGGCGTCATCCATTCCCTCTGACATTTTAGGCAGACAAGGAATCTGGCAGCCATCAAGCTGTTGCATAGGAACCTCCATAATATGATCGGCGGATCACGCTGCCGCCCCTTGCTCTTCAATAAATTTTGCCTTTTCTTCGGATAAAATTTCCGGCCACTCTTGAGAAGCCAGCGGCAATTTACCGTTCAGGTAAAAGCGCATCATTCCTTCGGCCTTGGCGATGGTTGGATTGGTGGGATGGCGTTGCGTGAGTCCCACCAGCCATTGATGCATCCGCGGTGTGACCAGCCATTTGAACCAGGGATGGAAGACCACTCGCTGGCGGACCGGACGGGGAATGATGCTCATGCGGAATTTGAATTCGTCAACGCTGGGAGGAGCATCCAAAGAGTGCGTGCCAAAGAACATGCCGTTGATGCCGGGACGGTTAAGAAAATCGGTGCTGACGGTGTAGAAGAGAACGTTATTAACATGATCGTTGAGATATTTACGGTGGCTGGCTGCATACGGCACATAGAAAGTGTCTCCCACCTGGGCAGTGATCAGCAGAGCACCTAATTCTCCGTTTCGAACGGCCACCCAGGCCTCAAATCCAGCCAGATCGCGGGCTCCCAGGCAAATACGCTGCCATTGAATCTGGGTCATACTGCTCAAGCGGCGCTGGCGATCAAGGGTATCCTGTTGCAAAGCCCATCCCTCATCTGCCAGCCGCTCAAACGGAATACGTTCCACCTGAAACAGGCCCATGCCCTTCCTGACCCCATTTCGAGCCTGGGCGCGCAGCATATCCAAATTATATGGATTATGCAAGACAACATGATAGCTGGCCATGCCCTCAGCCGCCTCCAGTGGGGTGGAATAGCGTAAGGCTAAAATCCCGTGTTCCACCATCAGCTTGCGGATCTCTTCATCGGAAGGAGTGATCAGCCAATGATAAGGGAAAGCCTGCAAGACACGCGGTCCAGCGTCATACCACATCGAACTGGCGGTTTCATAAATGTGGTGGCCCTGACGGCGGAGCCATTCGGCGAAAATTTTAGCATCCATAGTTTTCACCTATTATCCTGCAAAATGGATTGGAAGAGCTGCTCAAATACCCCGGCAGCAATTTTCGGTGAATGATTTTCCAAGGCCCATCTTCTTCCATTATCGCCCATCTGAAGGCGCAAATCCTGATTCTCCTTGAGAGAAAGGATTGCCTTGACCAACCCGGTGGAATCCTCGGGAGGGATGCAGCTTCCGGCGCCGGCTTTTTGGATCAGATTCCAGGCTTCACATCCCTGGTCAAGGCTGGCAAGGATCGGCCGGTTGCTGGCAAAGATCGAGAAGATCTTAGATGGGATCGAATCAAACCCAATGCCCTTCTTCAACATTACCAGGGAAATATCCGCACTGGCCAAGACCTCAGGAAGATGTTCACGCGGCTGGAAAGGAATAAATTGCACGTTCTTAAGGCCGCGCTGCTGTGCATCCTGCTCCAGTTCTTGCTTCCCGGCCCCATCCCCCACAAAGACAAAGCGAATATCCGCATAATCGGCGAGCTGCTGGGCAGCGGAAAGGATGGTCTCCAATCCCTGGGATAACCCCAAATTTCCGGCATAAAGCACCACAAAACTCCCGGTTAATCCGTGCGCCTGAGAAAATGGATTTTCCCTGGACAGCGGCTGAATCAGGTCGATATCCACCCAATCATAGACCAGGCGGATCTTTGAATCAGGCACTCCCAGGCGTTGGAGGCCGGGGCGAAAGGAATTGGAGATGATGCGCACCAGCTTGGAGCGGCTAAGACAGGATTGCTCCAGCGCTTTTACCACCTGGATGACCAGTCTGTTCTTGAAAATCCCCAAACGGATGCCCACATCAGGGTACACGTCATAAACCGAGAAAATAACGGGCGTGCGCCGGAAGGCGCACAGGCAGGTGAAGGGAAGCCAAACCCACAAAGCAGGATTGGCAACAAAAGCGACCTCATATTTTTTGGATAGCCCGGCCCAGGTGGCCCCGATCTGATAACACATGAACTGCAGCAAACGGCCGCTGAAGTTAGAGCGCCGGAGGGAAGGGACGCGCACGCGGACGATCTCTATCCCATTTTCAGTGGATTTCTGGATAAATCCCTTCCGAAAAGATTCCGGTACTTGTCCCGTGGGATAATGCGGGACAGAGGTGAGGACGATCACGTGGTGGCCACGGTTTTCCAGCTCGTTGGCCAGCATGGTAAAAAGTGGCGCGCTGGGGCCAAGATCCGGCACATAATGGGGAACGATCATTAGAATATTCACGGCTTGACCAACCAGTTCCCATCTGGGAAGATCAAATCCACCAGCTTGCGCACCACCACATCCGAGCGGAACTCGTACCCGGCCTGGAAATTCGCCTCACCCATCCGTTTTCGAAGAGCAGGATCCAGCGCCAGCTGCTGGATTGCATCCGCAAGGGCCTGGCTGTCGCCAACCGGAACCAACAGGCCGTTGACGCCTTGCTTCACCAGTTCCGGGAGGGTTCTGATCTGCGTGGATAGGATTGGCACCCCCACCTGCATGGCCTCAATCAGCACACCGGGGTGGCCTTCTGTATCATAACAGGTGGGCAGCACCACCAGGTCATACCCCGCCAAAGTGGCTGTCGCCTTACCCGGATCCACGCTGCCCAAATACTGCGCAGAGGGCGTGGCCTGGAGAGATTGATCGAACTCCGCCTGGATATCGTCGTGGATCGGGCCGTAGAAATCGCACTGCAGCGGGGGGCCACCGCGCCGGGCAATTATCTGCAAGGCTTCCAGGAGGATCAACGGCCCTTTGAGGCGGGTGATGTGCGCCAGAAAGACCATACGCATACGCCCCCCTTCGGGACGGTTGACCGGCGGAACAGGCTGGAAGGGGCGGCAACCGGGTAAATAAGATGCTTTTGGACAGCCCTGCCCGTGAAGCCATTCCGTCAAATATTGGGTCTGAGCCAGGATACCGTCGGCTGAGCGCAGTACTTTGAGCATGGCGGACTTAACCAGCTTGCCATGGCTTTCCATAAAAAGGTCAATTCCGCTGCCGACCGGCTTGATATAGAAGGGTTTCTTGCTGGCGTGGGCCTTCCACAACAGGAGAGGCACCAGGACGAAGGCAAAGAGATCGTTGGCAAAAACCAGCACCGCATCACAAGGATGGATCTCGCGACGGAATTTTCCCAGTATGGTGAACATACGCCGGACCTTCTCCAGGTTGAAGCCGGTCATCTTCTTGCTGACATGCGTCGCGGGAGAGGTATTGATCACGGTGACCTGGATGCCGGGATATTTCTTCAGCTCGTCCAGCATGACCATCAGGGTGAGCGGAGAGCCGCCGATGGGCGGCGGCAGCGGACCAACGATCAAGAATTTCTTTTCAATTTGGGATACGGCAGCGGGGTTTCCGCCGGGCGTTGTTTCAGAAGGGTTCATCCTGGGCACCTTTGATGAGACAAACCTGGCAAGATTTATTGGTGGAACTTTGAACGACGAGTATAAGCATCGATCACAGACAAACGCTCTACCCGATTGTAGGTATGGGTGGCGCGCACCATCGGATCCCAATCCGGTTGGACTGTGGCAACGATCTTTTCCCGGTAATCTGTTTCGGAGAGACAGAGGATTTCGCTCAGATTAAAGCTGTTCCCGTAGTTTTTTAAGCAGTTTTGTGATGGGCGGTAGAGCCGGCCTTCACGGACGAAGAGCTGCCCCGCCGGGCGGGCACAGGTTATATCGGAGATCACCGGATTGAATGGATGAGGTTTCCAATCGCGGGTGAAGAGGGTATCGGCAGAGAATAGGAACAGCTCAACATCCGGGTAGGCGCCAGGCTTCTCGCGGATGCCGGTAAATAACCACCATTTCTGCTGGTGGTAGAAAAGAGTGGAATCTACCGCATGGACGCCTTCCATCAAAGTCAAACGGTGCTTCCAGCGGGCTGGGAAAAGCTCACATTCATACAGATCGATGGTGCGGTTGGCGCCGGATTCCGGCACCATGTAGTAATTTCCACCGGCCTGGAATACACATGGGTAGGAAAGATGGTAACTCTGATCAAGAACCTTGCTCGATCCGGATACTTCTCCCTGATCATCCATACTGAGAACGGCAATATGCCCTTTATGCCGGGAATATGGATACTCCTCAACAAATATGTGGTACTGATCTTCCGTGCGGACGACAAAAGGATCAGCCCAAAAACGGTCGGCTGGAGGGATCAACTTTTTGTACTGCTTGATCTCAAAAGAAGGAAGATCTCCCAGGTCATACAACAAATACCAGAAATCCTTGAAACGCAGGCGAGAAAACAGCTCGGCAGCGCCTCTCCCTATTTGGCGGATTGCCCCCCCAAGCGCGTCCAGGCTGCCAGGCGCGCAAGCAGCTTGCGGCGGGGGAGAAACCGGCAAAGGATCATCACGGGAGACATGCGCAACGAAGGATTGCCAACCCAAGCGGTGCAGTAATCTGATCTGCCGGGCAAGGAAGGAGGAAGCGAACCAGAGAATTGAATTCTGGTTTCGGGCCGACGAAAGCTTATAAGTGGCGATTTGCGAACGGTAGAGAACCCGTTCCTTACCACCGTTCTCCAGACACCATAACGCCGCCGTGGTGAGGGGTTTTTCGCGGTTGGTTTCCACATAGCCGGTGTATTGACCGCTCAACGTATCCGGGTCGCCAAAGCGGTATGACCAAACCCCGTAGCGGACAGATGAGAGAACTTCGCCGGGAGGGAGGCGGGAACCTAACGTGACCAGGATATCCAATCCGGCACGCCGGAAACTTTCCACCGGAGATGCCGGATCTTCACCTGGCTGAACATCCTGAGCAGCGTTTACTTCCACTACCGGGATGCCAGGCAGGAGCACTCTTAAATCTTTACTTGCGCAGGCATCCGGCCCCCGCACAAAAATCCGCCGATCCAAGGCCCGAACCAGGCGAAACATAAAGGATGGCTGGGGGGAACGCGGAGCTACGCGGTCGATCACAACCAGGCCAACCTCGATGCAATCTGCACCCAGCATGCGCTCGACCGCGTGATGGATCCAGGCCGGAACCGTGTATGAATCCAGCCAGAGGCCGATCTTCAGTTTTTCGATGCCCATTTCAACGATCATCCTTTTTGCGAGCCGGCACAAATGCCGGGTTTATCCCCAGGCTTCTCGATCACCAGACCGTGGGATTGGTGACGTTCAAGAATTCTTCCACGTTAGTGTAACCATCCCCATCTGCGTCTGCTGGGCCGTCAGCAGCGTAGTTGGGATTAAGGCCGTATTTCCTTTCCCAATCGTCCGGCATCCCGTCCTTGTCCGTATCCGCGTAGGGAGTGCCGGGGTCGAGCACTGGCCAGCCGCCGACTTCAGAGGGATCGTTCACCCTGCGGGCAATATTATTCCTCACATCGTTGAGAATCCGCTCATCCACTGAATCCCGGCGGGTAAAGGTATTTCCCATTGAATCCAGTCCAGTGGTAGCACCAGCTCCTGCCATCACCTGTTCATAGGCAACATAAGCGGAAGTGGTAGTGACAGACGGGACCTCGATCCAGGTGCTGACAATCCACTGCCAGCCTTTTGATTTAACCACCAGGTTCTCATTCAAATTATCGGTTGGGCGTGTGGGAGTGATATTACCATCCAGGTAGATCTTCATTCCCAACCCGCTCTCTGAGCTGGGACTGACAAGGTATTCTGAATTGCTGTCTGTTCGCATATAAAGATTGCCGATGATATTGGCCGACATTGCACCATAACCATCATTCATTTCCATCGGTGTATAAGTGGCATCAAAGATCACGTTATTGACAACATCCACGATACCCGTCACCTGTAAAAGCGGATTGCGGTTTCCGTTATGGGCAAAAAGGTTGTGATGAACGGTTATATCTCCGGCGCCCTGGCTGCCCAATAACAATCCCATACTGTGGCAACCCTTTACATGCTTACTGCAATCCAGCCCCTCAGCGATAATGTTCCACTGAAAGGTAATGTCATGCGCATCATACCAGGTTGTGACTGTCTCATCCAACCCCCAACTAAAGGAGCAATGATCGACCATAAGGTTGTACGCCTCGGGACCGAGGATCTCCAATGCATCTCCATCGCTCACGGTAACATCCGGAGGGCCGGAACGTACGCGGATATAGCGGAGAACCACATCATGGGTTCGGATCCCCAAGGCCTGCGAGTGGTTGGTTGGCAGGTTCCTTATGGTGATGCCGCCGCCCGGTGCGGTCTGCCCGGCAATCGTGATGTACGGATTTCGAATCGAGATGGTGGATTTTAATTCGATGGTGCCCCCCACCCGGAAGACCACAATACGCGGGCCGCTGGCTTCCACCGCTGCCCGGAAGCTACCGGCTCCAGAATCGTTCAAATTTGTAACCTCGATGATCTTTCCTCCACGTCCTCCCGGCGTGTCCTTACCAAAACCTTCTGCGCCTGGGAACGCCAAAGGCGCAGGGGTCGAAGACTTGGTAAAAAAGGGGAGAAATATGGTATCGACCAGATGCCCGGTATCTGGGATGATGGGACCAGGCTTTTGAAAGATCGAAAAGAGAATGCCTACCAGGATCAAGATAGGCATTAAGATCACCAGGATCTTAAGCGACTTGCTCGCCAAGTGAGCCATACGAACCTCCTTTTCATAGGGTATGAACCATCCACACCCTTGAATGAAGATCCACGAACCGCCCGCCAGGTTACAGCATCAATGAATTATCGTCCTGTTTTCGTGGTTTTGATACGCCTTTCTGAATAGGGGTATCTGAACGCCGGTCGGGGACGAGAAACAACCCGCCTTCCTTCCGGAGAAGCCAGAAGCGCTTCCGGTTTTTCTTTCGCTGCGGTTACTCGATCAATCACCCCCGCGCTGATGGCAATCAGGCTGAGGAAAAACCAGGTTGGCTTGGTATATTCATAAGTCAAAGATTGGACCCCAACAACCCAGGTGAGCAATGTGGTGATGCACACCAAGATGTATGCCCGCGGTTGTTTGAGTGACTGCAAGATGGCAGTGACCAAAATGCCGAGAAAAAGAGAAAAGCCAACCAATCCAGTTTCGGTCAGAATGGATATGAAAGTGTTATGGGTCACAGCGCCCAACTGATCCGGCGCAGCCAGAGAACCGCTGCCAATTCCCAGAATTGGATGATCGACAAAGATCTCCAGGCTCTGCCGCCACAAAGCCATGCGTCCCCCCAAGTCGCCGGAGGCGATGGAACTGCCAATCGTGCTCAAACGTTCCAGAGTGGCCTGGGGAAGAAGGGATTGTCCCACAAACACAGCCACCAGGAAAACAAACAAGCCGATGATGCGGTAGACTGGCTTAAACCGTCCAAAGGAGATCATGATGTACAGCAAACCCGGGACAATGGTGAAAAGTGCGGTCCGGCTGCCAGTTAAGATGATGGCAAACAGGGAGGCCGGAATGAACAAATAATAAAAGAACTTGAGCAAAGTGCTCCATTTACCAGGTTTCTGGGTGGACGCCAGATGCCAGGCAAAGGGGAAACACAGGGAGAGGATGAGGGCCAATTCTACCGCGTTCTGTCCGCCGCCCGAAAACCGCCCGTACTCCCACTCCGAGATCAACGTGCCGGAAAGGTAATTGGCAATAGTGCTGCCAATCGTCACGTACGCCCCCAAGAGGAAGGCCCGCATAGCTGACCGCAACATTTTCTCGGTGGTGATCAAGTCCCACAGCATCCAGATCTGGATCGCCATTTGTAAATAGGTTGTGGCACGTTCACGGGTGTAATCGTATTCCAACGTCCAGAAAATGGTAGAAACGTTGTAGAGCAGAAAAGCAAAAACGAAAAGATGGAAAATATTGAAAGAGCGCACGCCTTTCCGAAAGATCACCGAAACGACCCACAATCCGGCAGCCGCCAGGCCGGCCAGACGCGAAACAGAACCCAGCGAACCGAGGGTGAAAGCGTTCTCCCACGGAATGGTGAAAATAAAAAACAAAGCCGAGATCTGAGCCAGTTTTCGTATCATGCAGATTCACCCAACAATACCTTAAGGTATTGCCCAACGACATGATCTGCCTCATACAATGTCCAACTCTCCGCAGGTGGATCAATGCGAGGGCTATCCAGGGCTGACCGGATAGTTTCGGCCAGTTCTTTCTCATCTCCCACCGGGACCAGTTTGCCATATTTTCCCCCGGCGAGAATTTCCCGCGGGCCGCTCTTGCAATCGGTGGCAACCAGCCGGGTGCCGCAATAAAGCGCCTCAGCCAACACGGTGGGCAAACCTTCCCACTGCGAGGAAAGCACAAACACCGCCGCCCCCACCAGGTACGGGTATGGATTGGGGACGAAACCGGGCAGGCTGACATCCTTGTCCATGCCAAGCCGGTTAACCAGGGCCGTCAGCGCCTCCCGATCGGGGCCTTCTCCCAGGATGATCAGACGCGCCGGACGGACAGCATGCACCCCGGCAAAAGCACGGATGAGCAGCGGAAAATCTTTTTGTTCTGTCAGGCGGCCGATAGAGAGAATGACCGGGGGTTCTCCCGGCGCGAACCAGGGATGGTCGAGCTTCTGGTGTGTTTTTTCAACCATTTCGGGGGTGATAATCGGGTTGAATACCACGCTGATCTTCTCGCGCGGAATACTGGCGGTGGCAGCGAGGTCTTCCGCCACGCCCTGGGAGACCGCGACAATCTGATCGGCATGCGTGTAATTGTGGCGGATGAGCCAGGGCAAGAGGGTGCGAAAAAAAGGTGTTTGTGTCCGGCGGTTCTGGGAAAGCGTGTTATGTTCCACAATGACCAGGCGAAGCGGAACGCGGGCCAGGCGCTTTGCCCAGATGGCAATGATATTGGCGTGCAACCCAGACAGCAACGCCGCGGGGCGTGCCCGGCGCAGGTATCTCACCAGTGCGGGGATGCTGAACACAGAACGGCCGAATTTGAAATGAACCCGGTTGAGTTCCACGAGGTTAACCGAGGCGGGGAACTGGGACATGAACGCCCCTTCGCACTGGGCCAGAACAAAATCCACTGGATAGCCGCGTTTAGAAAACTCCACCGCCAGGTTCATCATCACCCGCTCTGCACCGCCTTCCACCAGATTGGGCAGGAAAATTGCAATCCTCGGAAATTTTTGAGCCGTTGATTCAGAGGTCATGGTCATTTCGCCTGAGAATGAAGAAGCGCCTGGAAACGATTGATGACCATCTGGCGCTGCTTACGGGTCAAGCCGGCAAGAAAAGCAACCCCAAGCACCAGGACAGCGGTCACGAGGGCTGAGAGTAAAAACAAAAGCCAACCGGAGAGGGAATGCCAATTTTGGGTGGGCAGGTACCCGGCCGCCAGGGTAGCTGCCAGGAAAAGCAGGGCAGTGACCAGAGCGGGCCGCAGCGAGGCTTTTAGTTGAGAAGCAAAACCAACATTCAGCAGCCGTCCTACCTGTATTGGGTAAGCAATGCTGAGGATCAACCTACCCGCCATGACACCCAGGACCACACCTAAAATGCCCATCTTGAAGAAATAGACCAATATACAGGCTGCTCCAATGGAGACCGTCACCGAAACTGCCCCCAAAATGACCTTTTGCCTCAAACGCAAGGTCAGATCGATCACATTGGCGTCATTGCGAATGAACACAAATTGCATGACCGAAACCACGATCAGCAGATTGAGCCAATCGCCAACGTATTTCTCGCCGCCAACCCATAAGGTGAGAAAAGTGCGGTTCCAAAGCAGCACTGAAGCCCCCATCACGGTGAGGATTAACCAACTGATTGCCATGATCTCACCGCGCAGACGGGAAGCCCGGGAAATGTCTCCCTTGCCGATGATCCCACTCAGGCCGGGCAAGATCCCAAAGACCATCATCGCGATCACGGTGATCAAGGTTTCCGGCACATATTTGCTCAGGGTGTATGCAGTGACCGCTTCAACGGAATGGAACAACCCCAGAACGACCACATCAGAGGATGTGATCAGGTTAATGATAAGATTCCAGGCCATGAACCAGCCGCTCAGCTTGAGAAAGTCTGCTACCACTCCCCGCGAAGGACGAGCAAACCCAAACCAGGGCACCACCGAGCGAACAACCAACAGATAAAAGATCATCTGGATGATCGAGAGGAGAAGCGCTGCCGCGGCCAGGCCAACGATGCCGGTATTCAAATACAATGCCAACCAGCTCAATCCACCGCCAACAAAGACAAGCAGCGTGGCCATTCCCATGCGCTTATAGCCTTTGTTTTCCCCTTCCAATACCGCTTGCGGCACCGCCACCAGCGTCATGGCAATCAAATTAAAGACCAACAAGGCACAGGCAATTCGCACCACCCAAATATCAGACTGCGGGGTATTGATCCAATAGGGGATAAACCAGGAGATCACCCCTCCCGGTATGGCAAGCAGCGGGAAAAAGATCGCCAGAACTGAGAAAGTGCTGCCGACATAGATGCGCTTACGCTCAAAGTCGGTCTGGTGCTGCTCCTTAGCCAGCACGAATTTCAAGGCCTGGGTGGGGCGGCCTGTGGCTGGGGTCATATAGCCGACCACCCGCATGAGGATCTGCCAGGCGCCGAAAAAATAATCTCCCAAAGTGGAGACCATGATGGGGGTGATCACAAAAGAGACGATGATCTTGGCCGTGTAATCCAGCGCGGAAGCCAGCGCATTGAGAAAGGCCTTGTTGGTCAGGCTGGTGTCTTGGAACAACCTGGAAATTGAATTAATAATGTGCGTTATTTTGGCCAAAATAAATTACCGCCTGATCTGTAAAGGTAAATGATTGATGACTTGCCCGACCAATTCACCCACCGGGGATTGCCCGCTGTTCAACCGCAACACTTGCAAGGAAGGATTAGCAGCAGTGAGATGGTCAACGGTATTTTCATACAAGGAACGAAACCTGGTAAGGAATTCGTGCATTTCAGGTTCCGGCTGATCCTTGATCAGGTGGTCGCTGGCGCGACCGCGGATCCGTTGAATGAGCACCTCATCTGCGGCATCCAACCAGATGAGCAAATCCAACGCCTGCGCCCAACGCTGATAGCGCGCCCGCCACCAACCTTGAAAGGAAGCTTGAGAGAGCGCCGGCGGGCCAAAACCGGAAAGAACAGATAATAAGAAAACCGGCCCCTGGTCAAGAAGCAGCAGCGGACATTCATCAGGCTTCTTTTTTTTCAGAAGATCAGGCCAACCATTAAGGATCGCCATCCAGGCCAGTTCTCGGCGAGAAAGCCTGCGGCCCGGTTTTCCGATCATTCGCAGCAAGATAGGCGAGAGGGCCAGAATATTCGAGGCAAAAAAAGGGGCATATCCTACCTGCCACACAGGTGGCAGCGATTCGCTATGAAAGCGGGTATCTACCTGTACCAGAGCTTTTGCCAAGGTGGACTTGCCGGCTCCAGCCGGTCCAATGATCTCGAGCACCAGACTTCGATGAGAGTTCGTCATAATGCTGGAATTCCCCTCACAACCTGGCCCAAACCTGGTCTTTCACCGCGCCCAGAACCGCTTCTTTTGACTGGGATGCATCAATGACTTGCGCAGAAGTTTGAGACCAATCTATCCGCCAGATCTCGCCGGAGCGCGCACAGACATTCTTCTCCAACTCGTCAATCTTTCTTGCGACCGCGATCTGCGGATCAACCAGCAAGACCATGAGCAGATCAGGCGGCAGGATACGCCCGTAATACCCCTCCTCGAGGCGAACCATAGCACGGATCAGGTGGTTAGAGGGAATCCCTGCAGTCATGCGAGACACCTGCGGGCCGTCCATGAACTTGATTTGGGGCAGCGGGAAGCGATCCAAGATCACCACTCCCCCTTTGGCAGCCCAGCGCACAGCTTGCCGGTAGGTGAGAAAGCGATCGCGAGCGGTGCAAACCTCCCGGAACATCCAGGGATAGCCTGGAAAAATCAGGCGGGAGGGATCATCGGTATATTCAATCTCCGCCCGTTCAAATGGATAAAGGTGAAGAAAGGTGCCGATCTTGATCAAGCCCCGCACGAGAACGGTGAGGGAAGACCATTTAGGCTTGCCCATGTGATATTTGCGAACAGAAAAATCACCTGATAGCCAGTTTATCACCCCATCCACCGCCGTTGTCTTTCCGGCACCGTCTCCGCCAACAATAGCAGCCACCAATCCGCCGTTGCGAAACTGCTTACGAAAATCCTTGCCCAACAGGCGGCGCTGCAAAGGCCACTTGAAACGACGCCAGAATTTCAAACAGGCATCCGCGACGCGGGAATGGCGAGCAAAAGCATCCAGGCAGGCGATCAGCCTTTCACCGGTGCGCCAACGCTGCCAGGCAGAGGCGGAGGTGGAAATCCGTTCCAGACAGGTGTTGAAAGCCGAACTATCGATAAAAGGGAAATCCTCCACCAAAACCGCCGCCAACCTGGAAACGGTGACCTTGCGGCGCAGATAATCCAATTCGTTTTGCTCAGAGGATGAAAGCTTTCCGTGACCAAGAAGAAATGTATCCCAGGTGAAATGCTTGATGACCAGGCGCAAGACCAGCAGGATCAACTCAAATTCAGGAGCGGGGATGCGAAACAATTCCTCTTGAGTGGAAGAAGCCAGGTATGCCCTTTCGACCGGGAGGTGATAATTCTTGGTCAGGTCATGGCCGAGGATCAGGTGAAAATGGACATGCACATTGACAATGGTCTGCGCGGCAGGATCGCAACCGTAATAATTATGGATGCCGGGGGTAATGAAATCCGCGGGAGAATGAGAGGCCTTAAAACCAAGCTGGAACAGGATCGCGAGGAATGCCTGAGCGTCGGCGCGGTCCACCAGCAAATCCAGGTCATTCTTGCCGCATGCAGAACGATCCAGAGCGGCGTTGCTTTTCCAGTGACAATAATTGATCTTCTGTTGAGCCAAAGCGTCGCACAACCGTTTGACCAGGATCAGGACAGGAACCGATTTAGATGCAACCATTTAAATTCCTCAGAGAGATACTGCAATGCGCCATCCAGATCTGTTACCTCAAAACTGGACTGGATGATCTCAGGAGCAGAAAGCCGCTTTACCTTCCATAAGTGGGTGGAGTGTGGTAAATTTCGATTACCCACATCCGTCTCCGCACTACAGCCAATTATTTGTAGATCGCCTTATTCCCTAATTCTACAGGAATATGAATTTCGGAGACAGCCCATGCAAAAATCCCATTCGACACAAATCCTATTCGTTTTGCTCATTTTGCTGCTCACCCCAGGCACGGCGTTCGGCGGGTTGACCGGACAAATGACCGTGTCCGCCAACAGTCCGGAAGCTCCTTATTATTTATACATTCCCATGTTAGAGCTGAGCAAGCCGCCTTATTATGTTTCTCCACAGGGGAATGATTCAAACCCGGGGACATTCTCACAGCCCTGGAGAACCATCAACAAAGCGGCCAACACCGTTTCGCCCGGAGACCAGGTGTACCTGCGGGGGGGAACCTATATCGAATATGTAACGATCGCTCGCAGCGGCACGCAGGGCAAGCCGATCCAATTTTATGCGTATCCGGGTGAAACCCCGGTAATGGACGGTCAAAACAAGCTGCCAAACAGCGAGGACGGATTGCTGACCATCGACGGGAATTGGGTGGAAATCTATGGGCTTGAGGTAACCAATTCCGCTTATATCGGGATCGCCCTTTACGGCCAACACAACACGCTGACTGATGTATACGTGCATCACAGCTGGCGCAACGGAGTCTATTTGAATGGCGATTTCAACACTATCCAGGACAGCCGGGTGTGGCGCAACTCCATGCGCAGCGAATACGGGGCGGCTTCGGGCAGTTCCGGAATTGCGGCTTCACGGGACAGCGTGAATGGAGTGACCGAACACGCAATGATCCGCGGGAACGAGATCTGGGAGAACTGGGGCCAGGGGATCAATGTTCATAATGCTGACCAGGTGAACATTGAGGAAAACATCAGCCATGATAATTACACGGCCAATATTTATATCCATGATATCTCAAATGTGCTTTGCCAGAGCAACCTGATCTACATGGATGCGAACAATGCATATATGGGAAACCTGGGTCCAAAGGTTGGAATTATGATGGGAGAGGAATATTCCCCCCCGGTGGCCATGAACATCCGCGTGATCAACAATTTCGCCTACGGCAATCACCGCAATTTATTTTGGTATACGGGAGACATGGGTGGGGGGATGACCAATGTCTTGTTTGCGAACAATACTTTTGTGAACGGCTCGGGCGATGCCAGCAATGGGAACAGCAACGTGATCCTTGACCCGGCAGTTAATGTGAATGTGCGGTTTGTGAACAATATCGTGGCGCAAGATAATGCCTTGCCGGTGATCGACACAGTGGTACAGGCCGGGGTGACTTATTCACACAATCTGTGGTCCAAGAACCCGATCAACGCGGTCAGGGGCAGCGGAGATGTGATAGGTGATCCGGGTTTGGTGAAGAGCGGCTCAGCTTACTCGGCGGAGTGGTACCGGTTACTGGGCACCTCACCTGGGATCAACGCAGCCTTGTTGATGTCAGAAGTGCCCCGGGATTATTTTGGAGATGCCCGCGGAACAGCGCCGGATATGGGAGCTGCTGAATTTATCCCGTAACGAAGCTACCCCCCTGCCTTGGCATCATAATACTGGTAGAAGCCTTCAGGGGTCTCCAATACATCGTTCAGCACCACACCCACAAATTTGATTCCGGCATTCTTGAGAATAGTGGCCGCTTCCAGAGCTTCCTTGCGCTTGGTGACGCCTGAACGGATGACCAGTAAAGCGCCGTCAACATACGGAGCCAGGTAGGAGGCATCTGCCAGGGTGACGATGGGTGGGCAGTCGATGATCACCAATTCTGCGCTGCCGGACAATTTGTCCAGTACATTTTCAAGGGTTGGCCGGCTCAGCAGCTCTGCCGGTTCTCCAGGCTGGTTGCCGCTGGTGAGCAAGCGCAGGCCGGGTGTATCTGTTTCGCGCAAATTGGGTTCAGTCAAGTTGGAAAGCAGACAGTCGGAAAGTCCATTTTGAATATCGACATCAAAGAGGACATGCTGGCGGGGGAGGTGCAAGTCGGCATCCATGATGATCACGCGGGTCCCGGTCTTGGCAAAAACCAGGCCAAGGTTGGCGGCTATGATCGACTTGCCTTCGCCGGGGTGCGGACTGGTGACCAGGAGAGTTTTTACCGGGATTTCACGCAAGGTCGGCCGAAGACCCGCACTCATTTTGCGGAAGTCTTCCGAAACATGCGGCGAGGAATTATCTCCAAAGACAAATTTATCCTTGCCGCGGGCAATATGGCTGATCACGCCGATCGGCTTCGAGCCAAGAACACTGATAACATCCGATTGAGAACGGACGCGATCGTCAAAATTCTCCAGGATGAAGACCAGACCAAGGCTTCCGACCGCTGCCAGCAGGATCAAAATGGCGGCATACATGAACTTATTTTGAATGGTCTTGGCGTGGGTGGCAGGTTCCGAAATCACCACCGTGTTCTTGGCCTGACCGGCTTCCAGAGTGAGCTGGTCATAGTTGGTTTGCAGGCTGCGGAGATCCAAATACTTTGCGCCCAGTTCGTTGTTCAGGCGTTCGATCTCCAGATCAATGGGAATCGCCTGAGCATTATTGGCATTGATCTGCTCCTGGACAGTGTTCATTTGGCTCGAAAGATCCTCCATTTGCGCCCGCAAGCTCACCAGGAGCTGGTTGTCGGAGATTGAAAGATTCTTTTGCACCTGCTGCACAAATACCTGCGCCAGTGTGTCAGCGATCAAAGTGGCCTGTGAGGGATCGTTATCGCTGACATTGATATGCAGCAACTGTGTACCGGCCAGAGACTCATACGTGATACGATTGGCCAGCGAAGCGGGAGTTTCATTAAGAGATAATCGAGCGATCACCTCATTCAAGAGGTAATCCTGGGTGAGCATGGGGCCGTAGATCTGCGCAATCTGACCACTGATATTCAGGGTCACATCGGTGCTGCCGGTGATGACTTCGCGGGCGAAGAAAACGTTCAAGGAAGCCACATAGGGAAGCACATTTGCACTGGTGATGTAAGCAGGCTCCACAACGCGCACTTTGTTGGTGTTGGCGGAGATGGCCAATTCAAGCGATTGGATATTTTGCTGAAGAGCTAAATAATCATCCTTATAACGCGACATGGTCAAATCCAGCTTGGTCCTCTCGGCCTCCAGGTCGGATTTTAAATTGGTTTGAACGTTCGTATCGGAGATGATCTTATCGATCTCACTTTGTTTTGTATCAATGCTGGCCTGGTTGTTGGTGAGAGCCTGATTATAGCTCTCGATAGAAAGTTTCTTGATATAGGAAATAAAGGATGACGCAATCGCATTCGCAATCGCGATCGCTTTGTCATCATCAGAGCTGGTGACCGAGATCTGGATCAACTGCGTGTTCTCAATGGGCTGCACGCTGACCATATCGGCCAGTTGAGAGACGGTCAATTCCATATCGAGCTGGGTAATGGCATCCTGCAGGATAGGTCGGCTATTGATAATCTGGCTGTAGGTCAGCGCCATGCGCTCGCCGGCCATCAAGACGTTCAATTCGCTGGTCTTGGAGCTTTCAGACGGTTCCACCATGATCGTGGTGGAAGCCTTGTAGCCAGGCGGCAGGATGATCAGGATAAACAAAGAAATCAACGCCGCGACAGCCAGAGGAATGATGATAAACCATTTCCGGCGCGTAACTACATTAATCAGCCAGGAGAAATCGACAAAATTTTCGTTTTTCATATTGGCTTCCTTTGAAGAAAGTAGGGCCTTAGCACGCTCCGCCCTTCCGACAACCACGGAATTTTAATGCTCAATTAAATTAAGCCCCAAACCACGGGCTTCGATCCTGTCCATTTGTTTATGAGCGCTGCCAAAGGGTTCGTTTGGGTGGGCGAACTGGTGAGAAGGTTTGGGACTTCAATCATTATAGCAAACAATCCACAAGAATTCCTATACAATAATAATAAGTTGATTAGAGAATTCCGAGGATCTTCGATCCACTCAGGTTCTATTTTTGAGGGACAAGGTCAATGACCACCACTTCCGGTGGGGCCAGAAAGCGCACTCGCGGCGCCGAACCGCCGGTAAATCCCAGGCCGCGGCTGACAAACAGGGTCATTTGATCCAGGGTGTAGCGCCCCATCTCGAAGGTTTTTCCATAACGGGAGTTAGCGTAGATGGCGCCAATGAAAGGCAGGCGCACCTGCCCGCCGTGGGTATGACCGCACAAATACAAATCCACCCCCAGGTCACGGGCAGCATATGCCAGGTCTGGCTTATGATAGAGCAGGATGGTGAAATCGTCTGCTTTGGCCTTGGATGCCAGGAGCAGGAGGTCCTGTTCATCGCGCAGTGTGTCAATATAACTAAGCCCTAACAAAAGGATGGGTTCGTTCTCCAGGCCAGGGATACGCACCGCCTGATTCTCTAGCAAACGAACATTCATATTCTCGAACAAAAGCCCCATCACATACTCGGATTCGGCATTGCCATTGACCGCATAGACACCATACGGAGCATGCAGGCGGGAGACAAATTTCCGCAAGTCATCGTAGGTCTGCCAATCGTTGGTGTACGCCTCACTGGTGTAATCGCCGGTCATTACGATCAGGTCAGGCTTAAGTTCTTCCAATAAAGCCAATACTTCCTCCTCGCGGCGAGTGGTGTACTCAATATGCAGATCGCTCAGCTGGACCATGCGCAAAGGACGACTGAGACCAGGAACGGACACTTCGATGCGCGTCTGGGTCAACTGAAAAGGCTCAATGCAGAAGCCGTAGATTCCCAGGCCCAGAAGCAGCAAATTGGTGCCCAGGAAGGTATAAAAGGATAGCTGAACCGGGGCGTTTCGGATCACCCGCGCCTGAAGCACAATCCAAATGACAAATAAAGCACCGCGTAAGACCGCAAACATGGTCACCGGCAAAGCGCGCGGCCCAAAAGAAATCCTCCATCCAGAAAGGGAAAACAACCAGAAAACATCCAGGCCGACAAAGACAATGAGGACGAGCAGATTTGGGATCAGGGCAGGGAAATCCATAGCGATGCGGGAAAACCTCGATTTCATCCTGGAATTTTAGCCGAAATTCAGAGAGATTACCAGATGGTAGTATGCTATAATTTTTTATTGTCATTCCAAATCTTCAAAAGATCCAACAATCCTGCCAACTTATGAATCAGTCGCTCAAGTGGTATGCCTTGCAAAGCCATCCACGGAAAGAAGCAGCCCTGCACCAGTATGTGCTGAACCTGGGATTGGACAGCTTTTTCCCGCAAATCCACGCGCACCCGGTCAACCCACGGGCGCGGAAAATGCTGCCGTACTTTCCGGGTTACCTGTTTGTGCATCTGGATCTGAGCGCCCCGGCAGCAGTCTCTTACCAATGGATGCCTTTCTCAACCGGGATGGTGAGCTTTGGCGGCGAACCGGCGGTGGTGCCGGATGCGGTGATCGAAGAACTGCAAAATAGCCTGGAGCTGTTAAACCGCGCCGACGCAAGCCCGGAAGTAAGATTTAAGCCCGGCGACGCGCTGATCATTCGATCCGGACCGCTGGCAGGCTATGAAGCCATATTCGACGTACACCTGAATGGAAGCGAGCGGGTGCGGGTTCTGTTGAAACTGCTGGCAGGGGGGCGGGAAATAAGCGTGGATTTGAAAGCTGATCAACTGGGGGCGCGCAACGAGCCCGGGTCGTGACAAAGAAGAAATCGATAAGATGATGGATGACATGCTTGCTTTTCTAGCGTGATTCATTTACAATAAAAACAACCAAGATAGGATTAAATTTTCATAAGGCTTCACAAGGGAAACCGATCTCAAGATCGGCGCCTGAACTTCTGGTAAACCTTTTCCCAACACCGCAGTCCAAACCGTTTCGAATGCCTGTGAGATTGCTTTATTGTCTCCTTATTCGTGCGCTTTCACCAATACATGAACCTTTCCACAAGGTGGGAAAAGATAGAAAGCAAGCATGTATTTGGTTATTGACTCCAGAAAGGGAGGAATATCGTTGGATCGCAACCCGGCCCCTCACCCACTTGAAAGCATGAACTTCATTTCTTTATTTGATTTGGTTCACTCACCCAACAGGAGGAATAAATGAACCCCAGAAAAACTTGGCAGGTCGCTCTTACTTTCTTGACTGTATTGACCATGCTCCTTACCGCACCCGGCTCGGTGGTGATTGCCAGCGGCCTGGGACCGACATATCCTGGAACAGGAGCTGATTGGAATTCAGGAGGGGGATCCGCGACCTGGTCCAATCCGACAAGGATTACCGGAAACGATAATTCATATGCGACTGTTAGCGTCTTTTATTCGACATCGCATTACCTGCGGGCATCCAATTTTAATTTTTCCACCATTCCCGCCGATGCCACCATCACTGGAATTACGGTAACGATCGGCCGGTTTGAAAGCGGCACCGGTGGTGGGACAGACGTGCGGGATGTTACCGTCAGACTTGTCAACGGCGCCGGAACGGTAGTCGGAGATAACAAAGCGCTGACCACTACAGAATGGCCAACATCCGAAGCTGCCCAATCCTATGGCGGAACAACGGATAACTGGAATGCGGGCATCACTGTTGCGGATGTTACCGATACGGATTTCGGCGTAGTCCTTTCCGTAAGTTCAAATAACAACCGTACGGCGTCGGTGGATTACATCACCATCACCCTCACCTACTATCAACCACCAACAAACATTACCTTATCCAACAGTTCTGTATTAGAAAATTCCGCGATCAATACAACGGTCGGCGCCTTCACGTCCACAGATCCTGACGCTGGAGATACGTTCACCTATACCCTGGTTTCAGGAACCGGTTCCACCGATAACGCATCTTTTAACATCTCTGGCGCCAACTTACGCACATCCGCGGTATTCGATTATGAGACCAAGAACAGTTACTCCATCCGGGTGCGCAGCACTGATTCTCACGGCCTCTATTATGAAAAAGCATTTACCATCTCGGTCACTAATGTTTATGAAGCACCGGTGATCACCTCCAATGGCGGCGGTGCTACCGCCAGCGTCTCGATCCCGGAGAACACCACCCCTGTGACCACGGTTTTTGCTACAGTGGATACTGGCAAGACCGCCACCTACTCGATCAGCGGCGGAGCAGACCAGGCCTTGTTTACAATCAATCCGACCAGCGGCGCACTTGCATTTGCCACTGCACCAGATCGCGAAACGCCAACCGATGCTGACACCAATAATGTTTACGAAGTGGTGGTTCAAGCGGCAGACGGCACATCCAGCGACACCCAGGCGATATCGGTAACGGTAACCGATGTAAATGAATTCACCCCCGTGATCATCTCCAACGGCGGCGGTGATACAGCCAGCATCTCCATGCCGGAGAACACCACCGCGGTCACCACCGTGCAGGCCACTGATGGGGATCTGGGAGAAACTATCACCTATTCGATCATTGGCGGAGCGGATCAGGCGAAATTTACGATCAATTCCAGCAGCGGGGCCCTGGCCTTCATCACCTACCCGAATTTTGAAGCGCCAACCGATGCGAATACCGATAACGTTTATGAAGTGACTGTTCAGGCTTCGGACGGCTCTTTGACCGACAGCCAGGCCATTTCGGTGACGGTCACAAATGTTGACGAAGCCCCGGTGATCACCTCCAACGGCGGCGGCGATACGGCCAGCATCTCCATTCCGGAGAACACCACCGCAGTCACCACCGTCACTGTCACCATGGATCCTGCCAAGACTCCGGTATTCTCGATCATCGGCGGAGCTGACCAGGCTTTGTTCACCATCAATTCTTCCACCGGCGAGCTGAGATTCATCGATGCGCCGAACTTTGAGGCGCCCACTGACGCCGGCACAAACAATGTGTACGATGTCATTGTGCAGGTGTCTGACGGCACGCTGACCGACAGCCAGTCCATCGCTGTGACGGTCACCAATGCCAATGAGGCTCCTGTGATCACAGAAGCCGACCCGCAAGTCATTGTTACAGATGAAGATACCGCTTCGACGCCGTTGGTGCTGCATGCCACTGACCAGGACGCCGCGACCACCCTGACCTGGAGCCTATCTGTAAGCCCGGCGCACGGCACAGTCACCGGGGCAAGCGGCACCGGTACCTCAAAGTCGATCACCTACACCCCCACGGCAAGCTACAACGGCTCGGATACCTTTACCGTACGGGTGGCGGACGGTGGTGGCTTGTTCGACACGGTCACGGTCAATGTC
The DNA here is from genome assembly GCA_964424115.1 of uncultured Anaerolineaceae bacterium. Classification (GTDB taxonomy): domain Bacteria; phylum Chloroflexota; class Anaerolineae; order Anaerolineales; family Anaerolineaceae; genus CAYRHN01. The sequence continues at coordinate 2,467 of CAYRHN010000019.1, read as the reverse complement.
ACGGTCAACTCTGTTGCAGATATTTACTATGTGGATAACACCAATCCCTCCTGCACCGATGCCGGCCCAGGAACATCGCCTTCTCTACCCTTCTGTACTGTTTCGAAAGGTGAAACGGTAGCCCGTTCCGGCGATACCGTGCACGTCCTGTTCGGTACCTACGCGGAAACCGTCTGGCTGATCAATTACAACGGCACGCCCGGCAATCCGATCACCTTCATGGCCGACCCCACAGTGGTGATGAGTGGTAACGGAAGCACAACCAACGGCGCAGCTTTTTACATCAGCGGTAGAAGTTACATTGTGATTGACGGATTTCACGTCACCAGCACAGCCTTTAAAGGTATCTATGCGCAGAACTCCGATCACATCACCATTTCGAATAACCATATCGTGGATTCTGGACACCATGTGTACGGCGAGCACCAGCAAGCCATCCACTTCAAAACTGTTGTGAATTCAACGATCACCGGCAATATTGCTCAAGAAAACACCTGTACAGGCATTCGCCTGACGCATCAAAGCAATAACAATGTGGTCAGCAATAACACCTCTTGGGGCAATTCCTCGGCAGACGGGACAAATCCGATCACCGATGCAGCCGGGATCGAGCTGGATGACAGCGATAACAATCTGATCCTTCACAATATCGTCTTCGATAACGAAGATTCCGGGATCAATGTTTATATTTCAACCGGTGACGGCTCGAATAACAACTGGATCGTTGGAAACCTGGTCTATGGCAACAGCGATCACGGCATCGATAACAATACCTCATCGGGGAACTACATAAATGGCAACACAGTCCACGGCAATTACACTTCTGGGATCAACCTGGAATTGAATTCCGGCGGCGCCACAGTCGTCAACAATATCATGTCCAACAATGGCCTGGACACCGGCACCTCCGGCCGAAAGATAGGCAACTTGTATGTAGACGACACTTCATTGGCAGGAACTACGGTTGACTACAACCTGTACTACCGGAGTGGCGGCACCACCCAGATCAAGTGGGATGGAACCGGATATCCTACCCTAGCAGCCTTCAAAGCAGCTGTTTCTGGGCAAGAACTGCACGGGCTGGAAGGCGATCCGCTGTTTGTCGCTCCGGCTGCCCTGGCGACCCAAACTGTCGGCGCTACTGGCGGCGATTATCACCTGCTGGCTCTCTCCCCGGCGATCGACAGCGCCAATTCGGGTACTACCAATTGGCCAGATACCGATATTGAAGGCAAGGAACGCATGGATGACCCAGCCATGCCCAACAACGGCGCCGGTACCCGCACTTATGACGACCGCGGCGCGTATGAACGGCAAATCCCAATTGCCACTAACCTGACCACTTATCCGGTCACGGATGTCTATGGTAACACGGCCTCACTTTCGGCCAACCTGACCCGTGTTGTTGGCGGAGCCGCTGTGAACAACAAGACCATCAGCTTCACCCTGAACGGCGCAGCAGCCTGCACCGGGACTACGGATAGCAGTGGGTACGCGAGCTGCACTGCCGTACTGCTCGACAATGTCGGCACGTACGCCAGCGGGATAGGCGCCAGCTTTGCGGGAGATTCCACTTATGAAGCCAGTACCGGCAGCGCGCAGTTGCAGATCACTGCCCGCGCAGTCACGGTCACGGCAGTCACGGATACCAAGATCTACGACGGCACCACCGTCTCAACCGGCACGCCGACTATCACTTCCGGCAGCCTGGCAAGCGGTGACTCGGCTACATGGACGCAGACCTTCGACAACAAACATGTCAATACGGGCAAGACCCTCACCCCCGCCGGGGCAGTGAATGACGGCAACAGCGGCCTGAACTATTCGGTGACCTTTGTGACCAACACCACAGGCGTCATCACTATTCGGGCGATCACGGTCACTGCTGTCACAGATGCTAAGATATACGACTCAACCTCCGTCTCAACCGGCACACCGACCATCACATCCGGAGGCCTGGCAATCGGGGATACCGCTGCGTGGACGCAGACCTTTGACAACAAACAGGTCAACACCGGTAAGAGCCTCATCCCTGCCGGCACAGTAAACGACGGCAATAGCGGACTGAACTATCACGTGACATTTACCAACGATACCACAGGCGTCATCTCTGCCAGGCACATCACTGGCAGCTTCACTGCCGAGAGCAAGGTGTACGACGGTAATACTACTGCCACGGTGCTCACCCGTGCCCTGATCGGCGCTATTAGCGGCGATGCGGTCAGTCTGACAGACGGCACGGCAACCTTTGACACCAAAGATATCGGCACCGGCAAGACGGTCACCCTGACCGGTTACAGTCTGGGCGGCACCGACAAGGGCAACTACCTGCTCGATTCGGTGGCCACCACCACCGCCGATATCACCGCAAAGCACCTGACCGGCAGCTTCACCGCAAGTAACAAGGTGTATGACGGCAATACCAGCGCCACGGTGCTCACCCGCTTGCTGAGCGGCGTGGTCGACA
>CAYRHN010000018.1:0-79484 GCA_964424115.1 uncultured Anaerolineaceae bacterium | reverse complement strand
CATTGATATTGGCGGTGGTGAGAGCGGTGGTGTTGAGCAGGTTGTAGTTGCCCGCATCCGTCCCGGCGATGGCGATGCCGGAGACGCTGACCGGCTTGGCCGAGCCAACATTTTTATCGGCAAAGCTGGCCCCGGTGTAGCTGACGGTGAAGACATCCCCCGCCACCCGGTTGTCGCCCAGGGTCACCGTGGCGGTGAGCAGGCCGTTGTAGACCTTGTCCACGCCTGTGGCGGTGACGGTCAGATCCCGGGCGGTGATATTCGCCGTGGTAGTGGCGACCGAGTCGAGGATGTATTGGCCCGCCTTGCTGCCGGTCAGGGTCGCGCCGGTCAGGGTGACCGTCTTGCCGTTGGCAACGTTCTTATCCGCGAAGGCAGCCGTGCCGCCGCTCAGCGAGACGTCATCTGTACCCACCACCCCCACCAATCCGCGGGTGAGCACATCCGCGACGGCATCGCCGTCGTAGACCTTGTTATCCGCGGTGAAGGTGCCGGTGATGTGCTTGGCGTTGAGAGTGATAGCATAGGAAGCGGAAGTGGCGGGTTTGTAGTGTTTGTCGCCCGCCTTGGAAACGGTCACCTCGCAGGTGCCGCCCACGTCCGTGACCGTCACCTCGCCGGTGCCGCTATCCACGGTGCAGCCGCTGGAGCCGCCCGCGCTGTAAGTGACCGCGCCGCTACCCGAGCCGCCCGTGTAGGTGATCGTGCCGGGCGTGCCGTAGGTCAGCGAAGCAGGCCCGCTGACCACCAGCGGATCCTGGTCGGCCTTCAACAGGCCCACGCTGTATGGATCGGAAGTGGTTTCGTTGTAATTATTATCGGCCGCCTTGGTGGCGGTCACATCGCAGGTAGAGTCAGCGTCGGTCACGGTGACCAGGCCGGTGCCACTGTCCACTGTACAACCGGTCGAAGTCCCCGCGCTGTAGGAGAGCACGCCGCCGCCGCTGCCACCCGAGGTGGTGATGGCAACGGGTGCGCCGTAGGTGACGCTGGCCGGGCCGGTGACCGAGAGGGCCGCCTGGTTGGCCTTGTGCAGCGCCACCGGATAGGAAGCAGAGGTGGCGATCAGGTAATTGTTATCGGCCGCCTTGCTGACCGTGATATCGCAGGTGCCGCTGGCATCGTTCACGTTCAGCGTGATGCCGCCGGTGATGTTACAGCCGGTGGAAACTCCCGCATCGAAGGTGACCGCGCCCGTGCCGGAGCCGCCGGTGAAGGTCAGCGCGCCGGTCGTTCCGTAGGTCACGTCGGATGGCCCGCTAACCGAAATGGCTGTCTGGGCGGCTTTGTTGAGCGTCACCGAGTACGAGATCGAGGTAATCGAGTTGTATGTTCCGTCGGCTGCTTTCGTGGCAGTTACCGAGCAGGTGCCGCTGGCATTGGTGACAGTGATCACCCCGGTAGAGGAGTTGACCGTACAGCCGGTGGAAGCCCCCGCGCTGTAAGACATCGCCCCCGTGCCGGAGCCGCCGGTGGTTGTGATCGTGCCGGTGTTGCCGTAGGTGATGCTGGACGGCCCGGTGATGGTCAGGGTGGCCTGGGCCAGGGCGGCTTTCATGCTCAGCGCGCTCATGGAATCCAAGGTACCGTTACTGTCCGCTGTATGCTGAGAACCGTCATTCGCGGCAGTTAAAATATTCCTGTCGCGGATATACAAATGTAAAGTAATGGCGTTGAAAGCAGGATCATAAGTTTGATCTATCCCCGCCGTTCCCCAACCGGCAGCCCAGGTGGTAATTGATCGTACTGTGGCTCCAGTGGTATCTCTAGCCAGGTTGACAATCTCAATGGCCTGGTCATTGGCCGCAATGGCCAAGGTGGGAGCAAATGGGCCGACCGTATTATTATTAGTGCCGCCGCTATTGAAATTCCTGGCAGCGTTCGCGGTTGCCGGAGTGGATTGGTCCACGCCGGTGTAGACCCGGGCATACACAAAGGTATAGTGGGATGTGCCCCCGGTGATGGTAACGTTCAGCGCGGTGCCGGAGGCGGCCTGGATCCCCGCTTCGTTCAAATAATAGATATACGAGTGGTTCTCCTGGGTAGTGACCCCCGCATCTCCAGCCGCCAGGGTCAGCGTCTGCCCGCCGTAGCTGACAGAAACTGTCTGGTTCCCATTTGTCGTGCGGGTGGAGGCGATCGCCACGATCAACATGCGGTTGTCGCCTGCCGGAACGGTGTAGGTTGCATTGACCGTCCCGGTTGGGTAAGTGGTGCTGGCGTACTGGGACGTCCATGCGTTCGCCCCGCTGACCGCCAGCGAATAAGCCGGCCGTTGTTCAGCCGGCGGGATGGAAGCCGCATAAGCCGGTAAAACGGCCACCGCCAGCATGACCACCACGAACAAAGTCGTGGCGACTTGTAAGAATTTCCGATGTTTCATTTGATCCTCCTAGGGATATGGGTAAAATGAGTTGAAACGAACCGATTAGATGGGTTGGATGCAAGCAATGTCAAGTGACCTCCCTGTGCATGAAATCCCTGCCGGTCGGGCAGGGGCTAATACGACACGATCCATGGATTCATGAGAACGATTATCCTTCTCCCCGCCGGGCGGGGAGAGTGGCTGCGGTGCGGGCCGAATGGTGCGCCCGTTTGACTGGATTCAATTGGTAGCGTACGTCTGGAATTGCGTGGGTGTTAATATTATAGACGATTTCTCTTGTATGGACATTAAAAATAACAGGAATAATGTCATATTAACCTTCAACATTCCCCTGCAACATCTCAACAAATTGTTGAGGAGGCGATAAGTTGGGCTGACAGCCCACAGCCAGGACGGATGCGAGGTGAGAGGGAAAGCAAAGCCCGCCCGCAACACAACCACGAAACCCGCGAAAAAACCCTGGGAGCGGGGAGGGGTAAGGGCGACAGCCCAGAAAATTGAATCGCGTAATATTTGAAAAATGCTTTCTGTCACCCGTGTAGGGGCAGGTCTAAGACCTGCCCCTACAAAAACGAATGGCGATAGGTGTAAGTCGGGTTGAGCGGGACCGAAAACCTCCCATTCTGTCAACCGGGTAAGCGAAACTCAACCAATCCACCGTCATCCTGAGCCGTAGCAAAGCGAAGGCGAAGGATCCACCGATCAGATCCTTCGGCCTTTGCAAGTCCTCAGGATGACAATGACCGCGGCCAGGCGCCACTGGTTCTATGGAAGAGAACTTTCACGGAACATGGCGCGGCGCCCCTACGGGGACTGGGGTATAGCGGTTTCAGGTTCGCACCTTCCCTTGACACTTCCCCGCTTTTCCCATAAAATTAGACCAGCTTTCACAGGTTGCACCTTGCCGGTGGGGAAGTCCCCATTTTCGGTGAAGTTTGTGTTTCTCAGGTGCGCCTGTTTTTGTTTAACCGCAATCCCCTCGGATTGCATGACCGCGGCGCACAGAGCCCCGCGGTCTTTTTTGTTTATGTCATTGTGAGGGAGCGCAGCGACCGAAGCGATCTCCACACAGGAAGGAGATTGCCGCGTCGGGCTGACGCCCTCCTCGCAATGACGCCCTTCGGAGTACGCCATGTCTATCTTATCCGCCAACAACCTCAGCCTTTCCTTCGGAGACTTCGACCTCTTCCGCGGGATCAACGTATCCATCGCCAACGACAGCAAGATCGGCCTGATCGGGCCCAACGGGGTGGGCAAGACCTCCCTGCTGATGATCCTGGCCGGGATCAACCCGCCCTCCTCCGGTGAGATCTTCCTCGCCCGCGGCAAGCGCATCGGCTACCTGCGCCAGGAGGCCTTTGACGCCTTTGCCGACCGCAGCAACACCGTCTACGCCGAGATGCTGACCGCCTTCAGCAGCCTGATCGAACAGCAGGCGCGCCTGAATGAGCTGGAAGCGCAGATGGCCGCCGGGGACCACTCCCCCGATCTGTTGGAGCAGTACGGCACGCTGCAGCACGCCTTCGAGGCCTCCGGCGGGTACGATTTTGACCTGCGCATCCAGCAGACCCTGCAGGGCCTGGGATTGGGCAAGGACACCTGGGAAATGCCCCTGGCGCACCTCTCCGGCGGGCAAAAAACGCGCGCCCTGCTGGCGCGCCTGCTGCTGGAACAGCCCGACCTGCTCTTCCTGGACGAGCCGACCAACCACCTGGATATCGACGCAGTGGAGTGGCTGGAGCATACCCTGGAGGAGTGGCCCGGCGCGATCCTGATCGTCAGCCACGACCGCTACTTCCTGGACAGCACGGTCAACACCATCTGGGAGATGACCCCCACCGAGATCTACAGCTACTCCGGCGGCTACTCGGCCTACCTGATCGCCCGCGAGGAACGCTGGGAATACTACCAGCGCGTCTTCGAGGAGGAAAAATCGCGCCTGCTGCACGAGGTGGATTTCATCCAGCGCAACTGGGTGCGCGCCAGCACGCATGCCCGCGCCCTGGGGCAGCTGCGCCGCATCAGCCGCGATATCGCCATCGCGCAGAACTTCGGCGTGATGGCCTTCCGCTCCGGCAAGAAGTGGGCCGAGTTGGACCTGCACGTCGAGCGCCCGCTGGATGTGATCGAGGCGGTGCGGGCAGTCAACGCCATCCAGCCTGAGATGCCGCGCCCGCCGCGCCTGCACCCGCGCCTGGTCAGCCAGCAGGTGAGCGGCAACCTGGTCATCCGCCTGGAAAAGGCCGTCATCGGCTGGCCGGGCAATCCGCTCTTCAACGCCGATTCGATCGAGCTGCGCCGCGGCGAATGCGCCGCGCTGATCGGGCCGAACGGCAGCGGCAAGACCACCCTGCTGAAGACCCTGCTGGGGCAGGTGGAGCCGCTCAAGGGCGAGGTGCGCCTGGGCTCCAGCCTGAAGGTGGGCTACTTTGCCCAGGCCCACGATGGGTTGAACGGCGCGCACAGCGTGATCGAGGAATTGAACGAACACAAAGAGATGCTGCCCGAGCAGGCGCGCGCCTACCTGGCGCCCTACCTGTTCCGCGGCGACGACGTCTTCAAGCTGGTCTCGGCCCTCTCCGGCGGCGAACGCGCGCGCCTGGCGCTGGCCCTGCTGGCGCTGGACGAGACCAACCTGCTCCTGCTGGACGAGCCGACCAACCACCTGGATATCCCCGCCCAGGAAGCCCTCCAGGAAGTGCTGCAGGACTTCCCCGGCACGATCCTGCTGGTCAGCCACGACCGTTTCTTCATCGACAAGCTGGCCACCCAGATATGGGACCTGCGCGGCGGCAAGCTGGTCGTCTTTGCCGGAACCTACCGGCAATACACCCTCAGCCGGGTGAGCACCTCGCTCTCCACCCAACCCTCGCGCCTGCTGCTGGCCACCAAGCCCATCCTGCAGGGCAACGAGAAGGCCTCCCGCCGCCAGGCCCAAAACCTGGCCCTGCTGGAGGAGCGCATCCACGCCGCGGAGGGCAAGCTGAAAGACCTCTACAAGCAGCTCGAGAAGGCCTATGCGCAAAACGCCGGCGATAAGATCCGCTCGCTCAGCCTGGAGGTGGCCTCCACCCAGGGCACTCTGGAAGACCTGATGGGCCAGTGGGAAAAGGAAGCCGCCTGATCAGCTGACAGGTAACCGCTGACAGCAAACAGCTTTGGATTGTTTGCTGTCAGCCGCCTGCGCTTTACGGCCCCGAGAGCGCACAGCGGAAGCCGAAGAAATTGCCCCAGTTGTCCGGCGTGCCAAAATACCGGTAAGTCAGGCGGGTGAAGTACAGGCCGCTGCCCCAGCTCCCCCCGCGGATGCCCCGGCTGGTGCCGGTGGCGGGTCCGGTGGGATCATCGGCCGGGGAGACGCCGTAATAACTGCCGCTGAACCAGTCGTTGACCCACTCGGCCACGTTGCCGGTCATGTCCAGCACGCCGTAGGGGCTGGCATCCGTCGGAAAACTGCCCACCGCGGAAGTATCGTGGAGGCAGTTGTTCACATTGGCCAGCGAGCAGTCCGGCAGGCCATCGCCCCACACGAAGGGGCGCGTATCGGCCGGGCCGCGGGCAGCCTTCTCCCATTCCGCCTCGCTCGGCAGGCGCTTGCCCAGCCAGGCGCAGTAGGCCTGCGCGCCGGTCCAGGTGACATAGATGACCGGGTAGTGCTGGTAGGCCTCGTCAAGGTAGTAGGTGGGCCGGGTGGCGGAGCTCGTGTTAGCCGGCGGAGGGCAGATCCCGGCGGAAACGCAGCGGGCATACTGGATATTGGTCACCTCGTAGATGTCGATGAAGTAGCCGGAGAGGTTGAGCGTGTGCAGCGGGTATTCATTCGAGCTGGAAGTGCAGGTGGTGTACCCGGCGTTGTGGGCCGGGTCGCAGCCCATCTGGAACGTCCCGGCAGGCACATACACCATCCCCGGGGCGTATTGCTTCGCCACCAGCGGTAGATAGAACAAGGACGCATCGCTGACGTCCGCCTGCGCAGCGCCTTCCGGCGCCAGGCAGCCCAAAAGGAGGAGAACGCATCCCAGGCGGGCAAGGGTTCTCATAGCTCGGCCTCCTTTCCAGATCCTTGGCAAACAAAAAACCGTGAACAGCCAGCAGCCCCCTGCCTGCCCACCGTTCACGGTTCTGCGTTCATGGAAAAACCTCTCAGCGGATGACCGCCGGCAGGTAGAAGTTGTACTTGACCGCCAGCAGGTACCAGAAGCCGGCGCCGGATTGCACCCCCGTACCGCTGGAAACATCCACCACCGGCTGGCCGATGGTGTCCATCAGGGTGATCCCCCCCGTGCCGGTGGAGACACCCCCGCCGCCCGCGACCACATCCCAGGTGATCTGCGGCCCGGTGGCTGCCGCCACCGCCGCGCCCACCCCCACCAGCGCCACCAGCACGGCCACCGCCAGAGCGATTCTCAATTTCGGGTTCATGTGCGCCTCGCTTTCCAGATCGATTCAGGGATAAATTCATTATAACCAGGAAGGGGAAAAATGCAATATCCGCAGGGACGCCGCGCCCACTTCAGACCTCAAAGGTATCCAAAACCTTTGAGGTCTCTGTCCCCATCGTCCTTCACACTTTCCGGGCGAAGCACCCCGGAGACAGGTGGAATCCGACTGGCCACGATTCGCCCGGGGTGCTGTCGCCCCTACCCCTCCCCAATCGACAGGTAGGGGCGCCACGCCATGTTCCGTGACAGGTCTCTCCCATACAACGAGTGGCGCCCGTGTGACCGCAGCGGGCGGGCTTTTGTTAACTGGTTACCCTCCAATCCAACATGGCAGTGCCCGAAGGGTACCCCTACATGCCTTTGGGGTTTGACCTGCCCGCTGTATCCTGTGAGCTGTTTGCTGTTAGCTGTTAGCTATCCGCCTCCTCACCTCCTGCGCACCCAGGGCGTGCCGAGCGCATTGGAGAGATGCGCCACCTTCAATTTGAAATTGGTGACGTCCCGGTATGCGATCAGCCCCAGCCCATCCGCGCCGATGGTGATCGAGGGGGTTAAACCCACGTCCCCGGCGCTGTCCAGGGTGGTGATCGCCGCAGCCGTGCAGGCCGTGTCGTTGCAGTGCGCCAGCTTCAGGTCGCGGTTGGTCAGGTCATAATAGCTGATCAGGGCCAGCCCGTCCAACCCGAGCGTGATCGAGGTGTATTCCAATATTCCCGCACTGTCCAGCGTGGTCGATGTTCCGCTGCTGCAGGCGAGATTGCCGCAATGGAAGACCCGCAGATCGCCGTCGCCGACGTAGCTGATCAACCCCCGCCCGTCCGATCCGATGGTGATGGAGGTATACATGCCCACCGTGCCGCCCGTGTTATCGATCGTGGTGGTGGTGGCGACCGAACAGGTGGCATTGTCACAGTGGGCTACTTTCAGATCGTAATTAGGCGCGGAATCATAGTAGCTGATCAGGCCCAGCCCATCCGCGCCGGTCGTGATCGAGCTATATTCGCCCACATTTCCGGCGCTGTCCGGCGTTTGGACCGCCGCGGAGGCGCAGGCGACATCGTTGCAATGCGCCACCTTCAGATCGCTGTTGGTCGTGTCCCGGTAGCTGATCAGGCCCAGCCCGTCTCCGCCGATGGTGATCGAACTCATCCAGCCAACATTCGCGCTGCTATCCAGGCTGGCATAGGTAGCCGTGCTACAGGCGGTATCCTGGCAGTGCGCCGCCTTCAAAGCGCTGTTCGCACCGTCATAATACGAATAACTGATCAATCCCAACCCATCCCCGCCAATGATGAGCGAGGGATCTGAACCCACATATCCTTCGTTGTCCAGTTGGAAGGCGGTGGCCATGGTGCAGGCGGGATCATCGCAGTGCGCTACCCACAGGTTCTCATAGCCGAATTCGAAATAGGCGATCAGGCCCAGCCCGTCGGTACCCATGGCCAGCGAGGGATCGTAGCTCAGCCCCGGAATATCCAGCGAAGTGAGCAAGAACGCCGGACGCGGTTGGACCGGCAGACAGGCGACCGTCCCATCCTCATTGACCGCCCACACCGTGCTGCCGCGCGCACAGCTGCCGCTGACGCGGTGTTGGAAAAGGCTGGCTGGATCGCCGCCCAATAGGCCGGCGTTCTCCGCGTAGGCGGCGCTCGCGGCGGACTCCGCCACCAGCGCAAACGGCACACTGGCGATCACCCGGTCAGGGGTCAGCTGGGTCCACGGCCCCCCGCTGGAGGTGGCGAACCAGGTGCGCAGGCGCCGGTCGGACCCGCCGAAGGCGTCCGTGGTCACCGGCTGGGTCATCCCTGCCTGGCTGGTGTCGCCCAGCAGGACGTTGAACATCCCGCCCGAGACGGTCAACTGGACAGCCACATTAGGCGCGCCTCCCCCGCTGGACGTGCCGTTGTTCGACCAGTAGCTGGTCGTGCCAGCCCCGTCCACGATGGCGAATTTGAAGTAGCCGGTGCCGGTGTAAGGCGCGCCGTTCACCGTCACGTAACCCTGGTAGCTGACCACCGTCGGGGCGGCGGCGGGCTTCCCGCTTTGCGCCAGGGCAATATAGCCAATCGAGGCCGTCGAAAGCAGCAAGGCCACGACCGCCACAAGATTAAAGCCATTGCGTTTCATCCAACACCTCCTTCACAAAAACGACTGCGCTCACCATGCGCGCGTGTATGGTATGCACAGCGTGTTCGAGCAGTGCGCCACTTTTAATGCGCCGGCCGCGTAATAACTGACCAGCGGCAGCCCGTCGGTACCGATCGTGATCGAGGTGGAGTTGCCGGATGCCACCGGCGCCAGGTCGTCCAGCACGGTAAGGGCCGCCGCGGAGCAAAGCACGTCAGTGCAATGCGCCACCTTGTAATCCTTGTTCGTGTCATCCCAATAACTGATCACCGGCAGCCCGTCCGCGCCGATGGTGAGCGAAGTGTACAACCCCATTGTTCCATCGCTGTCCAGGGCGGTCAGGGTGGCGCTGGTGCAGGCGGTGTCGCTGCAATGCGCCGCCATCAGGGCTGTGTTGGTTTCGTCATAATAACTGATCACCCCCAGCCCATCCGCGCCAATGGCGAGCGAGGTATACTTGCCCACGCCCAGGGTGCTGTCCAGGGTGGCCAGCTCTGCGGCGCTGCAGGAGATATCTTTGCAATGCGCCGCGTGCAGATTGCCGCCGGCCCGGTAACTGATCAGCCCCAGGCCGTCCGCGCCGATGGCGAGCGAGGTGTAGAGGCCCAGGCTGGCCCCGCTGTCTATATTGGCCACCGAAGCTGAGGTGCAGGCCGTGTTATTGCAATGCGCCACCCGCAACAGGCCGCCCGAATCGTTGTTGTAGCTGATCAGCGCCAATCCATCCGCGCCAATAGCGATCGAGAAATCTCGATTCGAATCGCCCATGCCGTCCAGGGCGGTGATGGTGGGGGCTGTGCATGCCAGGTTATTGCAGTGCGCCACCTTCATTCTCGAGGCGCTGAAATCCTGGTAAACGACCAATCCCAGCCCATCCGCGCCGATGGCAAGCGAGGAATAAGGGTCCCCGGAATAGACGGTATCCAGGGTATTGACCGCCGCCGTGGAGCAAGCGGTGTTATTGCAGTGGGCTATCTTTAATTTGCTATTGGAATAATCATAGTAGGTGATCAATCCCAGCCCGTCCACGCCGATCACCAGCGTGCTCAATGACCCCACGTCGCCCGAGCTGTCGAGCGACGTGCGCGAAAAGACAGGGCGGTCTTCGACCGTCTTGCAGGTGAGCGTGCCGTCTGCCAGCACCTCCAGCACGGCAAAACCAGGTGGGCAGGCGCTCCCCAGCCGCTGCTGGTACCAGGCGGGCGGGTTCCCACCCAGAAGACCGGCGTTCTCCGCGTAGGCAGCGCTGGCGGCGGTTTCCGCCACCAGGGCGAACGGCACGCTGGCAAACTTGCGGTCGGGGGTCAGGTGGGTGAAGGGCCCCCCACTGGAGGAGGCAAACCAGACCCGCAAGGCGCGGTCAGGCCCGCTAAAGACCGCGCCGGTCAGCGGCTGGGTCATCCCGCTCAAGGTGGTATCTCCCAGCAGAACATTGAACAGCCCATTGGTCACCGTCAGGGTCACATAGGCGGTTGGCGCGCCGCCCCCGCTGGAGGTGCCGTCGTTGGACCAGTAGCTGGTCGTGCCGGCCCCATCCACGATGGCGAATTTGAAATAGCCGGTGCCGGTGTAGGGCACGCCGTTCACGGTCACGTAGCCCTGGTAGCTGACCACCGTCGGGGCGGCAGTGGCCGCTTTTTTGTCCTGCGCCAGGGCCACATAACCAAATGAGGCAGCCGAAAGCAGCAAGGCCACGACCGCCAGAATATTGAACGGGTTGCGTTTCATAATTGCCTCCTCATGCGGGAGAGATTCAATAGGGGAATCAAATCCATTATAGCGGCGGGATAAACAAATACAAGAGAGGAAGAGCGTGTTTCGTGGTTCAGGGCGAAGCGCCCGGGAACGATGATGATTTCCGGTGGAATCGAAAGCCGCCCGCTGTCTGCTGCCTCCCCCTGTAGGGGCGCCACGCCATGTTCCGTGACAGGTCTCTCCCATACAACCAGTGGCGCCCGTGTGGCCGCAGCGGGCGGGCTTTCGTTAACTTGTTACCCTCCAATCCAACATGGCAGCCCGCCCCTACCCCACGCCCGTCCCATCGGTAGGGGCGCCACGCCATGTTCCGTTCAGGTTCCCGCCCGAAGAACAAGTGGCGCCCGCTACGCAGATTTTTTCGCGCGAAGCGTTTCGCATGTTTCGTGGTTAATAGGACGTCGCGCCCTACAATCCAACTGGTTTGCATTTCCCTTCGTGTATCTTCGTGTTCTTGGTGGCAAAGCAATGGTGGGTTTCGGGGCGGCAAAGAAAAGCACCGGAGCAGATGAAGTTCCATCGCCGCTCAACCCACCCTACAAATCTGCATGCTGTGAGCTGTTTGCTGTAAACTGTGGGCTATCTCACCTCCTGCGCCAGTACGGCACGCCGAAGGCGTTGGACAGGTGGGCCACCTTCAGCTTGTTGGCCGTGTTATCATAATAGCTGATCAAGGCCAGCCCGTCCGTCCCGATGGTGATCGAGGAGAACCAGCCCAAATTTCCGGGGGTGTCCACCACCGCCAGGTCGGCCGAACTGCACTCGCGGTTCCGGCAGTGGGCCACCTTCAGGTCCTGGTTGTTTCCGTCGTCATCCCGGTAGCTGATCAGCCCCAGCCCGTCCGGGCCGATCGTGATCGAGGGCATGACTGTTATATTGGCGTCGATGGTGAAATTGCTGGAGGTGGTGCAGCCCATATCCTCGCAGTGCGCCACCCTAAGAACCATCGGTGGTCCGGAATAGGCGATCAGCCCCAGGCCGTCTGCACCGGTGGTGATCATGATGGGCGCGTTTATAGTTTCGGCCAGTTCCACCTTGGCATAGGCAGCCGTGGTGCAGGCCGTGTTGTTGCAATAGGCCACCTTAAGGTCAAAGCCATTGTAATCGAAATAGCTGATCAGTCCACGCCCCTCGGCGGTGAGGGTGATCGATGTCCACATCACATTATCCCCGCCGCTGTTCAGGGCCGAGAGGGTCGCCGTGGTGCAGGCCGTGTTCTCACAATGCGCCACCTTCAGGTTGCCGGTGGTGAGGTCCGCGTAGCTGATCAGCCCCAGGCCGTCCGCGCCGATGGTGATCGAGTTGTGGGCGCCCACATCTCCAGTGCTGTCCAGCGTGCTGAGCGTGGCGGCGGTGCAGGCGGCATTGGAGCAGTGCGCCACCTTCAGGTTGCCATTGGTGGCATCGTAATAGCTGATCAACCCCAACCCGTCCGCGCCGAGGGTGATGGAGGTGTCCTGCCCGACCGTGTCCAGCCGGGTGGGCGTGCCGGCGGTGCAGGCCAGGTCATCGCAGTGGAGCACGTTCAGCCCCCCGTAGCTGATCAATCCCAACCCGTTCGCGCCGATGGTGATGGACGTGTACTGCCCGCCCCATGCCTCGCTGTTGGGGTAGGAAACCGTGAAGCCGGGGCGCGGTTCCACCGGCAGGCAGGTCACCGAGCCGTCGGCGGCGACCTCCTTGACCGTGCTGCCCGCCGCGCAGGTGCCGCCCACCCGCTGCTGGTAAAAGGCACCGTGCTGCCCGTCCAGCGTATCCGCGTTCTCGGCCTGGATGGCCTGCAGGGCGAACGGCACCTGGGCAAAGCGCCGGTCAGGCGCCAGCAGAACGAAGGTCGCGTTGTCGCTGCTGAACCACACCCGCAGGTAGCGGTCGAGCAGGTCGAACACGCTCACATCCAGGGGGAACATAGGAGAATCGCCCAGCAGGACGTTGAACATGCCGTTCGTGACCGTCAGCGGCACCGCTCCGGTGGGTTCCGCACCCCCGGAGGAGCTGCCGTCGTTCGACCAGTAGCTGGTCGTGCCGTAGCGGTCAGTGATGACGAACTTGAAGTAGCCCGAGCCGGTGTAGGGACTGCCGTTCACGGTCACATAGCCCTGGTAGCTGACCACGTCCGGCGGGCGCTTGGCCTCCCCGGCCGGGGCCTGCCCGGAAGAGGTGCCCCCACCCCCGGCGATCACCTGCCAGGAGATGGACGGTGCCGCCAGCGCCAGCGCCGTGCCGACCGCCAGCAATAGAAGCAGTATGAAAATTCCAAGCGCGATCTGCAGTTTCGTTTTCATGGTTACCTCCTCCAAGACGAAAAAAGCCGCCCTGTCCGCGGCGGCAATTGAGATCGATGAAACAATCGATTATTTCGAATGGACCCGAATCCATTATAGTCTTTGTCTGGACAAATTCAAGTCGGCTGTCTCCCCCCTTGTTTTTTTCCTCCCGACATGCCATAATCAATCCAGGTTCCCACTCGTCAATCGTCAACACCTGCCCCCGTAGGGGGTCGTAAATCGTAAATCATCCCGGGAGGTACACCCATGTCACCCAGACGTATTTTTTCGCTTGCCCTGACCCTGGCGCTGGTCCTGTGCGCCGCTCTGCCGCCCCTGCCCGTCCAGGCCGCCACCATCACGGTCAATTCCGCCGACGACACGGATGACGGCGCCTGCAATGCACTGCACTGCTCGCTGCGTGAGGCGATCCTGGCCGCCAACATCCTCTCCGGCGCCGACACGATCGTGTTCGCCATCCCCGGCAGCGGCGTGCACTCCATCCAGCCCACCACGCCCCTGCCCACCCTGACCGACGACGCAGGCTTGTTGATCGACGGCTACAGCCAACCCGGCTCCGCCTTCGCCTCTGTCTCCAGCCCGGCCGTGATCACCATCGAGCTGGACGGCTCGCTGCTGCCGGTCAGCACGCTCAGCGTGGGGATCGGCATCACTTCCTCGCACAACGGCGTGCGCGGACTGGCGATCAACCGCTTCCCCTCGCACGGCATCGCCATCACCGAGCTGAGCGGCGCAGATGTGGCTTCATTTAACTATATCGTCGGCAACTACATCGGCACCGACCCCTCCGGCACGCTCGACCGCGGCAACGGCCTGGATGGGGTCTATATCGGCAACGGCGCCTCCAGCAACTGGGTCGGCGGCGACCTGCCCGGAGACCGGAACGTGCTCTCCGGCAACGGCTGGGACGGGGTCAGCCTGTGGGGCGAGTACACCGAGCTGAACCACATCGAGGGCAACTACATCGGCACCAACGCCGCCGGCGATGCCGCCATCAGCAACCACTACGATGGCGTCTACATCTACGGCAAGTCACACGACAACGTGGTTGGCAGGGGCAACACCGGCGGGGCGGGCAACCTGCTCTCTGGCAACGAGCGCAACGGCGTGCGCGTGTACGGCGCCGGCAGCGACAACAACCTGGTGGCTGGCAACTGGATCGGGATCAACGCCGCCGGGACGGACGCCATCCCCAACGGGGTCTACGGGGTGGACGTGAGCAGCGGCCCGCACAATACTTTGATCGGCGGGCTGGAGAGCGCGCGCCACAACGTCATCTCCGGCAACCCCTCCGGCGGGGTGCACATCTACGAGATCGGCACAACCCAGACCCGCGTGGTGGGTAACATCATCGGCGCTGACCCGACCGGCTACTTTGCCATCCCCAACAGCGGCGCGGGGATCTGGCTCTCTCAGACCACCACCGGCAACGTGATCGGCGACTGCGCGGATTCCGGCTATGTGAATTTGATCTCCGGGAATAACGGCTACGGGATCGGTATTGTGGGCGGCTCGGTGGCCGAGAATGTGATCGCCTGCAACATCATCGGCCTGCGCGTGGATATTCAGGTGGCGCTGCCCAACACCGACGACGGCATCCGCATCGGGCTGGCGGCGTTGAACAACTGGATCGGCCCCAAGAACCTGATCAGCGGCAACGGCGGGGACGGGGTGGACGTGCTGACCAGCACTTCCGACTACAACACCATCACCGGCAATCTGATCACCCGCAACGCCGGGCTGGGGATCAACCTGAACGGGGTCGGCAACGACAACGCGCCTGCCCCGGTCATTTATGATGCCGTCTATTCCCCCGCCACGGTCAGCGGCGCGGCCTGCCCCTTTTGCATCGTAGAGGTCTTTGGCAGCAGCGTGCCAGACGGTGAGGGGGAGGTGTACCTGGGCAAGGTCACCGCCGGGCCGGCCGGGGATTGGGATCTCTCGCTGACCGAGCTGCGCGTCAACCTGCCCTACCTGACCGCCACCGCCACCGACGCCGGCAGCAATACCTCGCAGTTCTCGGCGCTTTTCTTCGGCCCGTTCGAGTTCGGTTATCTGCCGGCCGTGCTGCGGTAGGAGGCAGCGCGCAATGTAATTATATGGGCGCCACGCCATGTTCCGTGAAAGGTCTCTTCCGAACAACCCGTGGCGCCCGGCCGCACCAGACCTCAAAGGTCTTGCTTTTTTCAAATATATCCGCGATTCTATTTTCCGGGCGAAGCACCCCGGAGACAGATGGGATCAGATCAGCCACGATCCGCCCGGGGTGCTGTCGCCCCTACCACTCCCCGGCCCATCGGTAGGGGCGCCACGCCATGTTCCGTGAAAGGTCTCTTCCGAACAACCAGTGGCGCCCGGCCGCACCAGACCTCAAAGGTTTCCCAGACCTTTGAGGTCTTTCTTTTCTGGGCGAAGCAACCCGGAGCCAAGCTAATCCATGCTCCCCACGTTGTTTCCGGGTTGCTGTCTCCCCTACAAAAGATTGGTTCGCGCGAAGCGTTTCGAGGTCTTTTTTTCTCCGCGCCTCCGCGGCTCTGCGTGAGCTGCCGACCTCCCCTACGCCGTCCGCTGTCTGCCATCCGCTGTCAACTGTTCCCTACCTCCCCCCTTGCTTTTTTCCCTCCGGCATGCCATAATGATTCAGGTTCTCTTCGCCAACTGCCAACACTTGCCCCCGTAGGGGGTCGTCAATCGCAAATCGTAAATCGAAAATCCTCCAGGGAGGTCCCGATGGATCCAGGCAAATACCCCGACATCCCCCCTCGCCGCAAGGCCTTCAAACGCACGGTCAACCGGACGGTGCTGTTCATCGTGGGGCGGGCGCTGCAATCCCTCTCGCGCCGCGAACCGCTCATCCAGCAGGAGGTGCAGACCTGGCCGGAGGGCTTCACCCTGATGATGGGCGTTGCCCCGGCCGGCGGCTCGCTGGCGCTGGTCACCCGCCCCGGCGGACGGCTGGCCTACCTGGGCAGCAAGTACGATCCCGACCAGACCGAAGTGGTGATCAACTTCAAGAACATCGAAGCGGCCTTCAGGATGTTCACCGGGCGGCTGGGCATCGACGAGGCCTACGCCCAGCACTGCATGACCGCCAAGGGCGACCTCTCGCACACTCTCTCGGTGGTGCGCGCGCTCAACATCACCGTCGCCTACCTCTTCCCGGCCTTCCTGGCCGCTCGCCTGATGAAGCGCCTGCCGCCCATCCCGCTGGGACGCAAATGGCGCCTGCGCCTGCGCGCCTACTGCCTCGGCGTGCCGTTCGGAATATGAGAGCTGACAGCAAACAGGTGACAGCCGACAGGAAGGAAAGGTTTTACTGTGAGCTGTGAGCCGTGGACTGTCAGCTACCAATCGTCAAACGTCAACACTTGAAATCGCAAATGGTAAATCCTATGTCCCCTCTTCCTTCTTTTTATGAATTCAACTTCCCGGTCAAGATCATCTCCGGGCACACGGCGTTGAACAACCTGCCCGCCGAGCTGAGCGCCGCGCGCGTCTCGCGCCCGATGGTCATCACCGATGCGGGGGTGGCGCGCGCCGGGCTGATCCGCGTGGTGCTGGACGCCTTCGCCGAGTCGGGCATCACCATTGGCGCGCTCTACGAAGAGACCCCGCCCGAATCCTCCACCCTGGTGGTGAACGACCTGGCCGTGCTGTACCGCGCCAAGCAGTGCGACTGCCTGGTGGCGGTCGGCGGCGGCTCGGTGATCGACACCGCCAAGGGCGTCAACATCCTCGTCTCGCTGGACGGGCACGACGTGCGCAACTTCCGCGGCGCCGACAGCCTGCCCGGCCCGCTGCGCCCGCTCTACGCCGTCCCCACCACCGCCGGCACCGGCTCGGAGTCCACCAACTCGGCCGTGATCGCCGACCCCGCCGAGGGGGTGAAGATGCTCTTCTCCTCCGAGTTCCTCCTCCCCCGCGCCGCCTTCCTCGATTCGCGCATGACCCTCACCCTGCCGCCGCGCCTGACCGCCGCCACCGGCATGGACGCGCTAACCCATGCCATGGAGGCCACCCTCAGCATCCAGAAGAACCCGCTCAGCGACGCCTACGCCTGGCAGGCGGTGCGCCTGATCGGCTCCACCCTGCGCCAGGTGGTGCAACACCCGCAGGACAAGGAAGGCCGCCTGGCGCTGGCCAACGCCAGCACGATGGCCGGGGCGGCCTTTTCCAACGCGATGGTGGGCGTGGTGCACGCCATGGGCCACTCCGCAGGCGCGGTCGGGCACATCCCGCACGGGGTGGCGATGAACATCTTCCTGCCCTTCGGGTTGGAGTACAACCTGGAGAAGCGCCGCGAGATGATCGGCGAACTGCTCCTGCCGCTTTCCGGCCCGCAGGTGTATGCCGAGACCCCCGCCGGGCGGCGCGCCGAGCGCACCATCAACGACGTCCACCAGCTTAAGGAGGACCTGTACGAGCTGTGCGGCCTGCCGCGCACCCTCTCCGAGGCGGGCGTGAAGGAAGAGCAATTGCAGGCCATCGCCGAAATGGCGATCAACGACGCCTCCTCGCTGATGAACCCGGTTGACCTGAACACGGCCGAAGCCCTCGCATTGGCCCATAAGGCTTTTTAAGAAAGTTCCTTACCGCCAAGAAACAAAGATGCACAAAGAAAGAAATTTAGCCACCTGACAGTTTGGATACGTCATTGCGAGCGTAGCGAGCCCCTCCCAGGGCGAAGCAATCTCCCTGAAATTCTAACTCTTGTGCCTAATTTGGGATTGCTTCGTCGGGCTAAAGCCCTCCTCGCAATGACGCAAGATTTATGAGCTTAAAACTGTCAGGTGGCTAGAAAGAAATAAGAAAAACCTTTAAACCTTCGTGCTCTTCGTGGCTATATTCTTAAAATCCTTTGTGTCCCTTCGTTTCTTTGTTCCTTTGTGGTAAAGATAGGAAAAAAAATGCAAAAGATCCGCTGCGCCTGGGCGGGAACCCCGCTCTCCCTGGAATATCACGACGCCGAATGGGGCGTGCCGCTGCACGACGAGCGCGGCCTGTTCGAATTCCTCATCCTCGAGGGCGCGCAGGCCGGACTGAGCTGGGAGACGATCCTCAAGAAGCGCCCCGCCTACCGCCTGGCCTTCGACA
Source organism: uncultured Anaerolineaceae bacterium (assembly GCA_964424115.1). Taxonomy (GTDB): domain Bacteria; phylum Chloroflexota; class Anaerolineae; order Anaerolineales; family Anaerolineaceae; genus CAYRHN01. Next base: position 61,392 of record CAYRHN010000018.1, on the reverse strand, counting down.
ACTTTGACCCGCGGGCGGTGGCCGCTTACGATGAGGCCAAAACCGCCGCGCTGCTGGCCGACCCGGGTATCGTGCGCAACCGGCGCAAGGTTGTCGCCGCGGTGCAGAACGCGCGCGCTTTCCTGCAGGTGCAAAGCGAGTTCGGCTCCTTCGATGCCTACATCTGGGCCTTTGTCGGCGGCCAGCCGATCCAGAACGCCTGGACCAGCCTGCGCGACCTGCCCGCCCAGACGCCCCTCTCCCAGCAGATCAGCAAAGACCTGCTGCGGCGCGGCTTCTCCTTCGTCGGCCCGACCATCATTTACGCCTTCATGCAGGCGGTCGGGATGGTCAACGACCACACCGTGGATTGCTTCCGCTACGGGGAAGTGCAGAGGTCTTAAACCGCTAACCCGCAAGGAGTGCTTCGCCAGACGCCAAGTATCGCGGTTAAGGGTTGAATCTTAACCAATTTGTGCTATGATTCGCTCATACGTCTGTTCGAAGGAGGTATGCTCAAGCCATGAACCAGATTCCGCAAGACCAACGGGACGCCCTGCTCGGCACGCTGAAAGCCCGCTTTGAGAAGAACATGGGCCGCCATAAAGGCCTGGAATGGGCCCAAGTGCAGGCCAGGCTGGAAGCCAATCCAGAGAAGCTTTGGTCGCTCAGTGAAATGGAACGGACCGGCGGCGAACCGGACGTGGTCGGTTTGGATGAGAAGACCGGCGAATACATCTTCTATGATTGTTCGGCGGAAACCCCGGAAGGCCGCCGGAATGTCTGCTACGACCGGGCAGCGCTGGATTCCAGGAAATCCTTCAAGCCGGGCGACAGCGCCCTGGATATGGCGGCCGCCATGGGGATCGAGCTGCTGAGCGAAATGCAATACTTCGCCCTGCAGGAGCTGGGCAAATTCGACCTGAAAACCTCCAGCTGGCTGAGTACCCCCGCCGAGGTGCGCAAACTGGACGGGGCGCTCTTCGGCGACCGCCGCTATGGGCGCGTCTTCATCTACCACAACGGCGCATCCTCTTATTACGGCGTGCGCGGCTTCCGCGGCTCACTGAAAGTCTAAGACCACCCCACAAATACTTCTTCTTTACAGGAATAACCTCTATGCATTCAGCCATGGGCAAGATCTTATGGATCGACCTGACCTCCGGCGCGCTGCGCGAGGAGCAGATCCCCGAGCCGGTGTATGAAAAATTCCTCGGCGGGATGGGCCTGGCAGCCTGGGTGCTCTACCACCACATTCCTGCCGGGGCCGACCCGCTCGGGCCGGACAACATCCTGGCCTTTGTCCCTGGCCTGCTGACCGCTTCCGGCAGCCTGATGACCGGGCGCTGGATGGTGGCGGCCAAGTCTCCGCTCACCGGCACCTGGGGCGACGCCAACTGCGGCGGCTCGCTGGCCCCAGCCATCAAGCAGTGCGGCTACGACGGTCTGTTCTTCACCGGCATCAGCCCCAAACCAGTCTACCTCTACCTGGGGCATGACAAAGCCGAACTGCGCGACGCCTCCGACCTGTGGGGCAAGGACACCCGCGAGACCGAGTCCGCCCTCAAAGCGCGCCACACCGGGCGCTTCACCGCCATTGCCTGCATCGGGCCGGCGGGCGAAAAGCGCTCGCTGATCGCGGGCATCTCCAACGACCAGGGCCGCATGGCCGCCCGCGCCGGGCTGGGTGCGGTGATGGGCGCCAAGCAGCTCAAGGCGATCGCCCTGCAGGGCTCTTACCCTATCCGCCCGGCCGACCCGGCCGAGATGAAGCGCCTGACCGGCAAGTTCGCCCGCGTGGCGCGTTTCAAGCCGCCCTTCCTCAACGGCGGCGGAGCGCAGGTGCTGGGGACCCTCCTGCGCATCCTGCCCCTGCAGATGCGCCAGGACGGCATCCTCTACAAGATCTTCCTCCAGAAATACGGCACCAGCGGCCTCAACCAGTACTCGATCGAGACCGGCGACTCGCCCATCCGCAACTGGGGCGGCAGCAACGTGGACCTGCCCCCGGCCCGCTCCCGCAGCGTCAACCCTGACCGCATCCGCGAACGCGAATTCGTCAAGTATCACTGCTATTCCTGCCCGATCGGCTGCGGCGGGATGACCACCTATAACCAGGGCCAATCCGAGTCGCACAAGCCGGAATACGAGACCGTCCTGGCGCTGGGCGGGATGCTGATGAACGACGACCTGGAAAGCATCTTCGTCGCCAACGAGATGCTCAACCGGGCCGGAATGGATACCATCTCCGCCGGCGGCACGCTGGCCTTCGCCTTCGAATGCTACCAGCACGGCATGATCACCAAAGAGGACACCGGCGGGCTGGAGTTGAAGTGGGGCGATTCGGCTGCCATGCTCAAGCTGCTGGAGCTGATCATCCGCCGCGAAGGCATCGGCGACCTGCTGGCCGACGGTTCGCGCAAGGCGGCCGAACGGATCGGGCAGGGCGCGGCGCAGTACGCCGTACAGGCCGGCGGGCAGGAGCTGGCCATGCACGACCCGCGCAACGATCCCGGTTTTGGCCTGCATGCCGTGGTGGAGCCGACCCCCGGGCGCCACACCATCGGCGCTTATCTGTACTACGAGACCTTCCAGCTCTGGCGGCGGGTGAAGAAAGCCCCGCCCGTGCGTCCGCTGTTCTATCCCAAGGGCAGCAAGTACCGCTCCGACCGCGAAAAGGCCGAGTGGGCGGCGCTCTGCTCGCAGTTCACCGCCCTGCTCAACGGGGCGGGCGGCTGCCTCTTCGCGCCCATGTTCGGCGTGCAGCGCTACCCGATCTTCGAGTGGCTGAACGCCGCCTCCGGCTGGAACAAGACCCCCGACGAGTACATGCAAATTGGCTGGAACATCCAGACCCTGCGTCAGGCCTTTAACCAGCGCGAACGCATCCCCCTGGCGCACGCCATCAACGACCGCCCGCTCGGGCGTCCCCCGCTGCCGAACGGCGCCAACAAAGGCCGCAGCATCCCCATTGAGGAGCTCAAGCGGTTGTACTGGACGGAGATGGGCTGGGATCCCGCCACCGGCGCGCCCCCCGCCGCAGCCGTGGAAGAACTGGTTAAGATTTAACCACAAATAATAACCACAGATGAACACGGATAAATGCAGATGAACACGGATAAGAATATTAAATATATTATCTGTGTTGATCCGTTCTTATCTGTGGTCAATATATTCCTGGTTAAGATTTAACCACAGATGAACACAGATGAACACAGATAAGAATATTTAAAATCTTATCTGTGTTGATCCGTTCTTATCTGTGCGCGAAGCGTCTGTGGTGAATATATTATCTGTGGTTAATTCTTTCTACCACACGCCCGGTACGAGCCGGTAGCGCACCCGGCGGGCATACTCGGCATAGCCGGGCAGTTCGGCCTGCAGGGTGCGGTCCTCCAGCGCGGTGCGCAGGATGAACAACCCCGCGCACACCCCCGCGGCGAGGATGGCAACCCACGATCCCAACAGGGTGGAGAGGCCCAGCTCAAAGAGGATCACCGCCAGGTAGGACGGGTGGCGTACGTAGCGGTAGGGTCCGCCAGTCGCCACCGCGTGGCCGCGCTCCGACTGGATGCGCACCACCTGCGAGAAGTAAGCGTTGGAGGACATCGCCCACATGAAGAAGGCCACGCTCAGCAAAGCCACCCCCAGCGCCGCGTACTGCGCCAGGGCCGGAAAGCCGACCGTCCAGCCGTTGCGCAGATCCAGCCCGGCCAGAATGTAACGCGCCAGTTGGACCAGGCGGTTGGTGCTCAGGATGGCCTTGTCCCAGGCCTTGGACGCCTTGGGCGGCGCCAGGCGCTCGCGCATCAAGGCCGGGTTGCGGAAGAGGATCGCATCCTCCGCCGCGAACCAGACCAGCCACACGCCGATCACCGCCCAGGCCGCGCCCCAGTCGATCCGCCCGGCGGCCAGGAACATCGCCGCCCCCGCCGCGGCCACGCTGACGATCCCGCCCAGGATAAAGACCGCCACCAGTTTCTTGTCCATACTATTGATTATACAGCGAAGAGATAAGATATCTAACCACAGATAAGAGCGGATGAACACAGATAAGAACTTTTTTTCTCTATTTATCTAAATCCAAAAGAGCTTTAACACGGATGCTTCGCCCACGGATGGAACGGATGAACACGGATTAAAGCTTTCTTTATTTTCTCTGTTCATCTCTGTTCATCTGTGTTTATCTGTGTTTATCTGTGGTTAAAAATCCTATATTTGATCGATCGAAATTAAACCTGATGAATAGTCGCCTTTTATCTTCTTTTCATCAGTGTTCATCTGTGTTCATTTGTGGTTAAATATTCTTATCCGCGTTCATCTGCGGTGAAACGCTCTGAGGAGATCATCCCATGCCAAACACCATCACCGAAGAATGCCACGGCTGCGGGCTGTGCCTGCGCTACTGCCCGGCCGACGCCATCCATTCCATCGACGGGCTGCCGCGCGGCAGGCGGACGATCCGCCAGGCGATCGACCCGACCCGCTGCATCGAGTGCGACGTCTGCGGGCGGGTGTGCGGTTTCGGCGCAGTGCGCGATTCGCGCGGCGAGCCGGTCCAGCGCCTGGAACGCGAGCTGTGGCCTTACCCGACCTTCGTCTATACGCAATGCGATTCCTGCATTATTTGCGTGCAAACCTGCCCGGCCGGCGCCCTGGCGCTCAAACCCGGTAAGTTCAGCGCTCCCGGCGCTTCCCAGCCGGTGCCCTACCTGGCCAAACGCGCCTCCTGCCTGGGCTGCTCCCTGTGCGCCTCCGCCTGCCCCACTGGCGCCATCCGCATGCTCAACCCCGAAGTGGTGATGGATTAGGGCCGCCCCATGGACACCACCCCGACCATCTTCTATATCTGGTTGTTCGGCTCCGCCATGATCTGGCTTTACGCCTACCGCAAGGCGCGCGATCCCAACGATCCCAAGAACATCACCCCCCGGTTTGTCCAACCTCCCCGCTGGCTTTTCTTCCTGTGCGGCTCCCCTCAATTGGAGACGCTCCCGAAAGGGGTCATGCGCACCTCGTCTTTGGAAGTGCAGTGTATGGCGATCCTGTGGGTCATTGAAGATATCCTCTTGCAGGCATTCCAACGCCTTCAGTCTGCTTACTACCTGCCGGCCTTTTTCGGCACCATCGTGCTCGTTTTTGTAATTTCCGAGCTGTATTTCAAGAAATTTCGCTACGATCTGCCAAAAGAAAAATCCAAATCCTGAATGAGAAAGAACTCCCGGGCCTCCAAGACCTGGGATGCCAGACGGCTGACCGGCAATCCGGCCTGAAAGGTCTCCAAGACCTTTGAGGTCTGATTCATCAATGGGGCATGTGAAAAAATCTATATGGTTCCACAAAGCAGGCTGCCCTCAACCCGCGCAAGCATTCCGGAAAAACCGGCGGACCGGCCTTGTCCTGCGGGCTGTCCCTACAATACATTTCCTCCCGTAGGGGCGCCACGCCATGTTGCATCAGGGAGCAAGGACCTTAACAGAGTGGCGCCCGCCTTTAACAGATCAATACGGGCGTGCTTTTGTGAAGGTGTGACCATCCAATCCGACTTGGCAGCCCGCCATGTTAAATTGGACTGAAATGAACGCAACAAAGGGACGCCTATCTCTTGGGGTTGAATTTACACACAGTCTGGGCGAAACAATCCGAAGAAGTCCCCCCCTTTTAGAGCCGCGATCTGCCCGGATTGCTTCGCCCCTACAAAATTCCTTTGCATCTTCTTCAGCCATTCGCTGCGTTCCATAATATCCTTTCCAGGAACAGGGTTCTTTTTCTCAAAATTGGCGCGGCGGGTCAAGCCTCCCCGCCGGGTTGGACGGGGGCTTCGGGCGCCTGGTATACAGCTGGGTGGCCGGGCGGCAGCTTCTTCCACATCCGGTCGGCCAGGATCATCACCAGCACCACCCCTACCACGGTCCAATTGTAGACCGGCTGATCCGCCAGGTATAGAAATGCGAAGGCGGTATTGCCCGCCGCGTGGGCGATGCCTGCCGCCAGGATGCTGCCCTGACTGCGGTTGTAAATCCAGACGAGGGTAAAGGTTGCCGGGACATGCAGGATGTACTGTCCAAGCCAATAATCCAGGGTCAGCACCGGCGCCCCTTCCGCCTGCCACAGGAAGAAATGCCACAGCGGCCAGAAGAGTGCCAGGACCAGGCTGGCGATCAGCGGGCTGGTGAACGATTGCAGGCGGGGCAGGGCAAATCCGCGCCAGCCCGCCTCTTCGCCGGTGGCATTGAAAAAGAAGAATTGGTAGAGGAATGCGACCAGGATCAGCCCGGCCAGCGTCCAGGTCAGCTCCGGGAATTTATTGGCGCTGAGGGGCTCCCGCCCAAGCAGGCTGCTGACCAGGGCCGAAAGCAGGATCAAAGCAGGCGTCAGGACCAGCGCCACAAAGCACCAGCCCCACGCCCTTCGCGGGCGGACCAGGGAGGAAAGCAAATTCCTCACGTTGGGAATGCGCGACCAGGCCATGCTGATCACAAAAGCCACCGGCAGAACAACAACAAAGGTCAGGCCGGCCATGAGAGGGGTGAGCGGAGCGTGGTTGATGAAAGTATTATGGGCAAGAAATACCAGCGCGGAGATGACCCAGGCAGCCAGGAAAGCGATCCAGTAAGTTCTTTTTCTGCCTTTCCTGGGGGAGGTGTTGGTAATGGCAGCGAGGATGATCCCCGCCAGCGCAGGTCCGCAGGTGGCGACCGCCAACAACGGCGCCAGGAAATACTGGTTTTGGGTTATGACTGCCCCGTAGGAAAATCCCAATCCCCAGGTGATGGCAAAGGTAAGGATGAAGAAGGCAGTGACTTGATGTCTCCGGATCCAATCCATGAGCTTACGCATATTTCCTCCGAATCTAGCGGATCACCGCCGGTAAAAAGACCTGGCACAGCGAGCGGACGGTGATGTTATCGTAGCGCACCGAATCGCTTCCCCAGCCACCCGTCCAGCCCTGCAGGCCGATCTGCCCGTGGGTGAGAGTAGAACCCTCGTCGGTGTAGTCGAACAGCAGATCGCCGTCCACCGTGACGATGATCCGGTTTCCCTGCACGATCGTGACGACGTGATGCCAGGCAAGGAGGTCATGCTCATAATTCACGGTAACCAGAGTTTGCGCCGCGCCTGCTTCCACTTTGACCAGGTTGGCAAAGCTAAATTCAGCCCCGATCCCGACCACATCCGCCCCGTATGTATTTTCGTCATCGATATAGCGAAAGAGGTAGGCCTTATCGGCCCCCACGTCTGCGCCCATATCCATCTCGAATACGTAGTTCGTCCACGAAGGGTCGCCGTTCAAAGAGATGCCCTTCAGGTCATACCCTTCGCCCATATCGACCACGTACTCGTAGTTATCCACGTACCAGGTGCCGTCGCCGCTGGAGATCCAGCCGTCGGCGTTGCCGTCGTTGAAATCGTCGCTGAAGAGCACCGCCCCGCAGTCCGCCGACTGGATGCCCTGGCGCGGCGCCTCGCCCACCCCGCTGCCGGTGGATTGGGCCGGGCTGCTGCGCACAACGGCGCACAGGATCAACGCCGCCAGGCACATGCCTGCCAGATACTTTCCATGCATTGCCATATCAACCTCCTTTTTCTTAGAAAAGTGGCCTTAAAAGAATATAAGAGGTTAACAGTAAATGAAACCGATAGGGAGTGGGTGTCTTACCAGGAATCAGGTAACCCTGTATCTATTGTACTACCGCAAATAGAGAATTGAATCAACTTTTCCCCACAGACACAGGGAGGATAGACTTCAAAGGTCTGCGAGACCTTTGAGGTCTGGTTTTATTGGTTGTTCTAGGGCTTATGTGTGTTCACACCTGCACTCACCTGCACTCACCTGCACTCACCTGCACTTGCATGCAGGTGCAAGTGTGCATGCTGGTGCAAGTGTGCATGCAGGTCCCCTATCGGGGATGATATGCAAGTGTGCATGCAAGTCCCCTATCGGGGATGATATGCAAGTGTCCGTGTTTATCCGTGGTAAATCTTTTTTTGCGGTATAATAACGGCGCGAAATTTCATTCGCACACATCGTTATAGGCGGTCTCGGAAAACCCGCCCAGAAGGAGAAAAACCGAATGCAAGAATTCACCAAGCTGGGGAAGAATATGACCCAGCCGAGCAAGGACCTGGACACATTCCCGGCCCCGGCGCACGTCACTTTGGTGCGCTTCACCTCTGACGAATTACAGAGTAATTGCCCGGTCACCGGCCAACCTGATTTCAATACCGTCACCATCGAATATGAACCCGACGCCCTGTGCGTCGAGAGCAAAAGCCTCAAGCTGTACCTGTGGTCGTTCCGCGAAGACCGCATCTTCGGCGAGGGACTGGCGGCGCAGATCGCCTCCGACCTGCGCGACAAGCTGCAGCCCAAGTGGGTGCGCGTGCAGCTGGTCCAGCACATCCGCGGCGGATTGCAAATGACCGCCGTGGCTGAGATCAAGCATGCCTAGCGCGCTGGCGATCGTCAGCGGCGGCCTGGACAGCGTCACCCTCGCCTACCTGCTGCACAGCCAGGGCTATACCCTGCGCCTGCTGTCCTTCGACTACGGGCAGCGCCACAAGAAGGAGCTGGAATACGCCCGCGCCTGCGCCGCCGCGCTGGACGCCCCCATCGACGTGGTCGACCTCTCCGGGGTGGGCGCGCTGCTGAAAGGCTCGGCCCTCACCGACCAGATCCCCGTCCCGGACGGGCATTATGCCGCGCCCAACATGGCCGTGACAGTGGTGCCCAACCGCAACGCGATCATGCTGGCGGTGGCCTTCGGCATCGCTGTGTCCCGCAAGCTGGACGCGGTTGCCATCGGCGTGCATTCCGGCGACCACTTCATCTACCCCGACTGCCGCAAGGAGTTCATCCAGGCTTTCGCCGCGATGGAGAAGCTCTCCAACGAGGGCGGGCCGGACCTGCTGGCGCCCTTCGTGGACTGCTCCAAGGCGGAGATCGTCCGCCAGGGAGCCGCGCTGGGACTGCCCTATGTCCAGACCTGGTCGTGCTATAAGGGCGGCGCGCTGCACTGCGGCACCTGCGGCACGTGCGTGGAGCGCAAGGAAGCCTTCCAGCTGGCCGGCGTCCCCGACCCGACGGAATACGCGAAGTAAAACCTGCTCACGCAGAGGCGCAGAGAACCTCCGTGGCTACCCTGTTTCGCTGACATGCAGGGTGATCCACCGTCATCCTGAGTACGGATTGACATTCACTAGAAGACCTGGTGACTGAACCCTTAAAGGAACTTATGGAAAAGAAATTTTATATCGGTATCTATCTGCTGGCCGCTGTGCTGGCCAACCTGTCCGTGGCGATCTTTGGCCCCTCTTCCACCATTGCCAACGCCTTTCTCTTCATTGGCCTGGATCTGACCAGCCGCGACAAGCTGCATGACGCCTGGGGCGGCAAGTGGCTGTGGCCGAAGATGGCCGCGCTGATCGCGACCGGTTCGTTCATCTCCTGGCTGCTGAACAAGGACGCCGGGCAGATCGCCCTGGCCTCGCTGGTGGCCTTTGCCGCTTCCGGCGCGGTGGATGCGCTGACCTACCAGTTGCTGCACAGGCATCCCTGGTTGGTGCGCACCAACGGCTCTAATGTCTTCAGCGCCGCCGCCGACAGCCTGATCTTCCCCACCCTGGCCTTCGGCTCCTTCATGCCGCTGATCGTGCTGGGACAGTTCGCCGCCAAGGTGGCCGGGGGCTTCCTCTGGGCGCTGGTCATCGCCCGCGTGCGCGCCAGGAAGAACGGCAGCGCCGCCCAAACCGCCCAATAAAAGCCTTTACCACGGACGCTGCGCGCACGGATTAAACGGATGCTTGACACATCCTATAAATAGAAATCCGTCCCATCCGGGTTCAAAGCTCCTTGCCAAATAAGAACTTCAGCGGCTCGTCCACCCGCGCGCGCCAGGCGGCCTCGTTATGCCCCTGGCCGGGGAAAACGCGCGTCAGCCAATCCACCCCCTGGCGGTAGCCGCGTTCTTCCATGATCTTGTCCACCCGGCGCTGAAAACCGGGATACAGCCCGTCCAGGTCCTCCGTGCCGTGGTCGAAGTAGATGCGATTGCGCCCCGGTGCGGGCAGGCGCGCGCGCAGGTAGGGCATGTAGCGCAGCCCGCCCAGCGGCCAGTGCGTGGAAACGCAGCCCGCCCCGCCAAAGACCTGCGGGTACTCGCACAGCCCGTAGAGCGAGATCAGCCCGCCCATGCTGGAGCCCATCAACGCTGTATCCTGCGGGCCGGTCAGGGTGCGGAAGGTGCGGTCCACCCACGGCTTCAACTCCTCGACCATAAAGCGCAGGTACTCGTTGGACAGCACCGGGCCCTTCAGGCGGCGGGCGTAGCGTTCCAACACGGCCGGGTCCCCACAGCCGCGCCGGATCTTGTTTTGGGTGGGTTGATCGCTTCCTTTGTTGGGGATCGCTTCGCTGCTTGCGCTAAAATCCTCGGCCAGCGGACGGCAGGGCAGGTATTCGTTCACCCGCCGGGGAGTATTCCACACCGCCGCCACGATCGGCGCACGGATGGCGTCCCCCAGGCGCACCACCGCCTCGTCGATGCCCCAATCCACCCCGCGGTACGACAGCTCCGGGACGAGTACATTCTGCCCATCGTGCATATACAGCACCGGGAAGCGCCCGCCCGCCTCATACTGCAGCGGCAACCAGAGATCCACCCGCCGCGCCTCCACAAAGCGCGACTCGAATAATTTTCCCTCAACGAAACCGGTTGGAATATCCACGGAAACCTCCTGAATATGGGTCACCTTGTCCACGAAAAGGAGACCTCCGCTATCAGCTATGAGCTTTTACCGACCTCTTCTACCGCCACCCGGTTCTTGCCGTGCTGTTTGGCAATGTAGAGCGCATTGTCGGCGCGGGTCAGCAGCCCGGCTGCGGATTCCTGCTCGGGGCGCCACTCGGCCACGCCGATGCTGATGGTGGCAATGATCTGCTCGCCGTCCACCGCCACCACGTGATGCAGGGCCGCCTGACGCAGGCGTTCGGCCACCAGCCTGGCGCGCGTCAGGGTCGTGTTGGGCAGCAGTACCACCAACTCGTCCCCGCCGTAGCGCCCGATCAGATCGGACTTACGCAGCTTGCACCGGCACATACGCGACATCTCGCGCAGCACCATATCCCCGGCCGGGTGGCCGTAGGTGTCGTTGATCTTCTTGAAATCGTCGCCATCCAGCATCATCGCGCACAGCGGATAGTTGTAGCGGCGGCTGCGCTCCAGCTCCACCTCCACCCGTTCCATGAAGTGGCGCCGGTTGAACACCCCGGTCAGCCCGTCGGTGATGGAAAGCTGGGTCAGCTTTTCGATCAGTTGCGCCTTTTCGATCGCGTCAGCGGCCTGGTTGGCAAAATTGGTCAGGCGCTCGGCATGCTCGGCGGTGAAGAAGCCCACCTCCCCGCTGTACAGGCCCAGGAAACCGGCCAGGTCGCCCTTGATCAGCACCGGCGCGCCCAGGTAGGAACGCACCCAATCGGTCTGCGGATTGCGCCGCCAGGGAGACTCGCGCACATCTTCAAGCCGGACCGGTTTGCCGGTGCGCGCCATGGTACCAATGTTGGGCGTTTCGTCCACCGGCAGGCAGAACTGCTTGCGGCCTTTGGTCGCCAGTCCGCCCGCCTGCTCCCAGCCGGAGCCGGCCACCATGCGCGCCACGCGGTGCTCATCGATCAGGAAAATGCCGATCGCATCGTGCGGCACCACCCGCCCAATGTTGGAAAGCAGGCTGCTCAACACCTCGTTGAGGGTGTGGGCGTTGTTCAACGCTGCGGCGGTGTCGGCCAGCGCCTCGGCCAGGATGCGCTGCTCGCGCTCGGCGGCCTGCATCTGCCGCCGGCCGGTGATATCCCGCGCCACCCCGCGGATGCCGCGAAACTGCCCGTCCTCGTCATATACGCCGTTCAGCGAGGTCTCCAGCCAGCGCAGCTCGCCGTTCTTGCGCTCCAGGCCGATCTCAAAATCCAGCCGCTCGATGCGCTGCCCGGATTCCATCAGGTCGTTCACTTTGCGCAGGGCTTCATGCAATTCCAGCAGCTTGCCGCGCGACATAAATTCCTGGATGGTCTTTCCCAACGCCTCTTCCGGCAGGTAGCCGGTCACCAGGGTCAGCGAAGGGCTGAGATAGGTCAATTTGAAATCAGGGTCAAGCAGCCAGATCACATCGCCCGTGTTCTCGGCCAGCAGGCGGTAAAGCTCCTCGCTCTCCTGCAAGGCCTGGCGCGCGCTGCGCAGGTTGGCGATCATCTGGTTGAAGGCCTGCGAAAAATCGCCCATGCAGTCCACACTCTGGTTGAGATCGCCGTTGGCCACCTGCTGCACCTGCCAGTTCAAATGGCGCAGATTGGCCTGCAGCGACTTCAACTCCCCGGCCAGGGGGCCCTTGCCGTCATACGCGCAGCTTAGATTACCCTCAGCGAGAGCCCGCAAGAAAGCACGTACCGCTTCGATCTCGTCCGGCGCCATTTCTCCGCTCAATCCTCCGCCGTCACGCGAAAGCGGCAGGTGCGGTCGCCGGTGGCCCAGCAATCGATCTCTTTGGCGCGGAAGGGCCGGCCGGTGAACTGCTCCAAAATGGCAGCCACAAAACCCTCGTCATAAACGCAGGTCTCGTAGTCGGTGATCGGCATCCCCGAACACTCCAGGTCTTCCGAGATGGTCAGCACGAATACCCCCTGCTCCAGATCGCTTTGTTCCATGCGCAGGATGCCGATGTTCATCTCCAACATGGCCCCCGAAAAGCGGCGGGTGAACTCTTCCAGCGTGGTGCAGCCGGACAGGTAGCGCTCATAGAAGGCCGCGCCGCCTTTCCTGCCCGCCGCGTAAAAGATCTCGTCGGCGGTCTGCGTGCCGAAGCGCTCCTCCAGGGCGTCGCGCATGGTGAACTGGAACAGGCGGTAATTCTCCAGGCGCGTGGAACTGCCCAGGTGCGGGCGGCCCACCTGCAGATCGCCGATCAGGCTCCAATCAAAAATATATTTGCGCTGTACGGGATCGTCGATACCCATCCGCTTCTCATTATCCTTTCAATGCGCCGCCGGTTTGGCAAGGGCATACACCTCCACCCGGTTGCGCCCATTTTCCTTGGCCATTCGGAGCGCCTTTTCGGCCTGCCGGATCATCTCGTCCAGGGTCAACGCGCCCGCCACCAGGTCTGCCAGGCCAATGCTGGCGGTGACGTGCAAAGGCCCCTCTTCCACCCGCCCGTCAAATGGCCCCGGCAGCAGAAAGGCGCGCGTGGTCACCGCACGGCGCAGCCGCTCGGCCACCACCAGCCCGCCCACATGGTCGGTATCGACCAGCAGGAACCCGAACTCATCTCCCCCCAGCCGCCCGATCACATCGCGCTTGCGCACCTTCTGCTCGAACATCTCCCCCAGCCCGCGCAGCACCGTGTTGCCCACCTGGCGGCCCCAGGTGTCATTGACATCTTTGAAGAAATCGATATCCAGCACCATCATGGTCAGCGGCTTGCCCATGCGCAGCGCACGGGCAAACACCTCACCGCCCTGCGCCAGCAGTTCTGCGCGGGGGAGCAAACGGTTTGCGAGACGGTCGGCAGAGCTCACGTTTTTCTTCCTCGTTCGATGTTGATTTTATTATACAATAATTACGGGATAAAAGAAGCGGGGTGAGCTTAGAGATTCGTTAAGTGGGAGCAAAAGAAACCAGGCTCTAAAGGTCTTCCAGACCTTTAGAGCCTTCATGATCCAAAACAAAACCCTTATCCCGCGGCAGGGCTTTCGGGCTGCGTTTCAGCGTCCCTGCGTCAACCGCTTATCCCGCGCCGTTGGCCAGCAGGTGCCAGGTGTGGCCGCCGTCGATGGTGCGGTAGAACATATACGCCCCGCCGCCGGAATCCACCGCCAGATAGCCGTTATTTGCGTCCAGGAACTGCATCCCCATCGGCCAATACCCGGCCGGCAGGTCGGTGGTGAAGGTCGTCCAGGTGGCGCCGCCGTCTGCACTGGCGCCAAAAGTGGTGCCGTCAAACACCTTGAGTTCCTGGTCGTTGATGACCGCCAATGTGCCCAGCACCGGTGTGGAGCCGTTGAAGCTCCAGGTGGCGCCGCTGTCGGCGGTGGAATAGAAGCCCAGGTAGGTTTGCGAGGTCGTGTACAGGTGGGCCATCATCACCCCGGTCGTGGGCGAGGAGAAGACCGGCGGATAGAAGACGGTCATGCCCCCGGCAAAGGGGCCTTCCAGCGGCAGGGTCTCCTGCGTGAAGGTCAGTCCGCCGTCGGCGCTCGCATATACATAGGTGAAGCCGTCCATGGGAATCTCGCCGGTCAGGAAGAGATGCTGCGCATCCGAGGCGCTCAGGCCGGTCTTTTGCCCGCTGAAGGGCAGCACATCCGGGTTGGCGTCGTTGGGGCGCCCGTCGGCCAGCAGGACCCAGTCCACCCCGGCGTTATTGGAGCCCCACAGCGCCACCGCCGAAGAGCCTGCGCCCGCGCCGTAGAAGGCCAGCGCAAAGACCTGGTTGGCGTTCACCACAGTGAGGGTGGCGTTGCCGAAGGGTACGGCGATATTCTGCCAGTTGGCCCCGCCGTCGGTGGTGTGCAGCAGCGTTCCGGCGTCCAGGCTGGATTGCGACTGCACCATCACCCACACCTGCTGGGCATTCAGGGCGTTTACATCCAACCAGGAGCCCGTCCCGGCGATCATGGCCGGGGTGACATCCTGCCAATTGTAGCCGCCGTCGGTGGTGTGCAGCAGATAGCCTTCGACAGTGCCCCAACCCTCATCCGGGCTGACCATGGTGAACTGGTAAGGCACCCAGCCGACCACCGGCGCGCCAAAGGTGACGGGCGTGGCGGTGGGCGGGACGGGCGTGGGCGTCACCGTGGCGGTAGGCGGAACGGGGGTGTGGGTGGGGGGAACCGGGGTGTTGGTGGCCGGGATATTGCAGGCTGCCAGCAGGACGGTAAAAATGCACAGGAGAGCTATGCGGGTTTTCATTTTCAGTCCTCTTTTCTACGGCGCAGTGCGCCATAGGGTCATTATAACCACATCAACGGGGAGAAATCAACCAGGGAAAAGAGGATCACGAAAGACACGAAAAATACGAAAGCCACGAAAAAAACTTTTTAATGCTATTTTCGCTTGTTTCGCTTCTTTCGTGTATTTCGTGGCATTCTTTTTAACCACGAAAGAAACGAAAAACACGAAGGACACGAAAAAACCTTTTTATTGCTTTTTTCGCCGAAAAGGGTTGGGCAGCATTTGTAGGGGCGGGCCGCCATGTTGCGCGAAAGTTTGACCGGTATACAAAGGCCCGCCCGCCCAATGAGCTTTAATGCAGATAAAGGATTGCCCGGCGGATTTTTTCCCCGCATTTCTGCGGTTTACCATATAATATACGAAGATCAGTCATTACATTATCTCCAGGATGCAGACAAGGACTTTGGGGTTTTATGGCTTCAAAACTATTCGATAAGGCAAAAAGAAATAAAGCAGATGAATTTTATACACAAATGCCCGATATTGAGACGGAAATGCGCCATTATAAAGAGCAGTTCCGCGGCAAGGTCATTTTCTGCAACTGCGACGACCCGTTTGAGAGCAATTTCTTTAAATATTTCGCGATGAACTTCAATTTCCTGGGGCTTAAAAAATTAATCGCAACCAGTTTTACAGGCTCCCCGGTTGCGGGTCAGCAACTGCCATTGTTTGATATAAAGAGTATAGATATAAAAAATCCGGATGCCAGGCCCGCGTATAAGATTGAAATCACCGAAGTAATTGATGAGAACGCGGACGGGGCGGTTAGCCTGGGGGATGTGGAGTATTTACTTAAAAATAAAAAAAATGCATTAACCTTGTTGAAGGGCGATGGGGATTTTCGCTCGGCCGAATGCATCGAACTGCTTAAAGAAGCGGATATCGTCATCACCAACCCGCCCTTTTCGTTGTTCCGCGAGTATGTTGTGCAGTTAATGGAGTATGAAAAAAAGTTTATCATAATTGGGAACACAAATGCGTTGACATACAAAGAAATTTTCAGGTTATTCAAAGAAAACAAGTTAAGAACAGGTTATACTAATTTCAACGTAGGAATGTTTTTTTATGTTCCAGATTATTGGGATAATTACCATAAAATCCAAGATGGGCGAAAGTTGGTTCGAGTTTCGACTTCCTGTTGGTTT
This sequence comes from uncultured Anaerolineaceae bacterium, assembly GCA_964424115.1. GTDB lineage: Bacteria > Chloroflexota > Anaerolineae > Anaerolineales > Anaerolineaceae > CAYRHN01. The sequence continues at coordinate 45,266 of CAYRHN010000018.1, read as the reverse complement.
ACAAATTTAGATGTTAAAAAACATAAAGAATTTATTACTCTTTACAAAAAATTCAACCCCGAAGAATTCCCTCATTATGTCAGTTACGACGCAATAAATGTGGACAAAGTATCGGAAATACCATATGACTACGATGGTGCAATGGGCGTTCCGATCACATTTCTCGATAAATATAATCCTGAACAATTTGAAATCATTGCACTCGGAATTGTAGGAAGTATAGAATATTCTTGCGAAAAAAAAATGGAAATACTGAAGAATGGACAACCGACAGGAAAGTATACAATTAATGGAAAGGGAGACTTGTACCGCAAGTATAATCCTAGTAGAGATACTAAACCGCCTGCGTTCAAAGATGTTGAAACAGGGGAATTGTATTCAAGTATATATGCCAGGATAATTATCAAGCGGAAAGAGACAATGCAATGAAAATCGAATTACACGAAATTACGGTTCGCGAGGTGGCGGAAAATTACGTGGATAACGCCGAAGAGGGCGTGGTGGGCTACAACGGCCAGTTGAATATCCGCCCAAAATACCAGCGCGAATTCGTCTATGACGAAAAGAAACGCAATGCCGTCCTGGATACGATCCGCAAGGATTTTCCGCTTAACGTGATCTATTGGGTGAAAAATGAGGATGGCACCTTTGAAGTGCTGGACGGGCAGCAACGGACGATCAGCTTTTGCCAGTATGTGAAGAGCGATTTTTCCATAAACAATCAATTTTTCCACAACCTGACCAAGACCGAACAGGAGCAGATCTTAAACTATAGGCTGATGATCTATTTTTGCGAGGGTAACGACAAGGAAAAACTGGACTGGTTCCGGATCATCAATATTGCCGGAGAAAGGCTCACCGACCAGGAATTGCGCAATGCCGTCTATACTGGGCCCTGGCTGTCCGACGCAAAATTGAAGTTCAGCAAGAGCAACTGCGCGGCCTATCTGTTGGCAAAGGATTATGTGAATGGTTCTCCCATTCGCCAGGAAATTCTCCAAACGGCTTTAAGCTGGATCACAAACGGTGAGATCGAGAGTTATATGTCCATTCACCAGCACGACCCGAACGCGAATGAATTGTGGACCTATTTCAGAAATGTTATTGAATGGATTCAGTTAACTTTCACCACCTACCGCAGGGAAATGAAAGGCATTGACTGGGGTGGCCTGTACGGTGAATTCAAAGAAAAAATGTTTGACACGCATAAGCTGGAGCAGGAAATCCAGGCCCTGATGATGGACGAGGATGTCACCAACAAAAAGGGCATCTATTCCTATGTATTAAACCGCAAGGAAAAGCACTTGAATATCCGCGCTTTTCCAGAAAGTCAAAAAAGAGCGGCCTACGAAAAACAGCATGGCATCTGCCCGCATTGCAAGCAGCATTTTACATTAGAGGAAATGGAAGCAGACCATATCACCCCGTGGCATCTGGGTGGCAAAACAATGGCAGAGAACTGTCAGATGCTTTGTAAGGAATGCAATCGGTCAAAATCTGGCAAATAAATTACTCACAAAAGATTAAAGCCACATGTAGCCCCCGCCAGGGGTGAGCCATTAGCTGTTAACTGTAAGCTGTAAACTGTCCGCTGAATAGCGCTATAATATTCTCATGTCCCCATCTAAACCCGGCTTAATGTACCGCCTGACGCGGAAAATGAACCCGGCCATGATCCGCAACTATTCCAAAGGCATCGGCCCGGCGCGGGTGACCCTGCTGCTCACCACCACCGGGCGCAAGAGCGGCCTGCCGCGCGTCACCCCCCTGCAGTACGAGGAGATCGACGGCAAGTTCTACGTCGGATCGGCGCGCGGCCCGCAGGCCGACTGGTACCGCAACCTGCAGGCCAATCCGCAGGTGGAGGTGCAGGTACGCCAGCGCCATTTCCGCGCCACGGCCGAGGCGGTCAGCGACCCGGCCCGCATCGCCGATTTTTTGGCCTACCGCATGCAGCGCAACCTCTTCATCCGCCTGCTGACCCACCTGGAAGGCCTGCCGCTGCGCCACACCCGCGCCGACCTGGAGCGCTTCGCCGCCCAAAAGACCCTGGCCGTGCTTTCCCCCCTGGGGGATTAAAAGAGGATCACGAAAGAAACGAAAAACACGAAAGACACGAAAAAACCTTTTTAATGCTTTTTTCGCCTGGTTCGCTTATTTCGTATATTTCGTGGTTTTCTTTGCCCTGTCCGCTGTGCGCTATAATATATCCATGACCATTGAAATCGGAATGACCCACGAATTGACCTTTACCGTGCAAGAAAGCGACACCGCCCGCTCCTCGGGGGGCGAGAGCCTGCCGCCCGTCCTGTCCACCCCGCGCGTGATCGGCTACCTGGAGCGCACCGCCCACCTGCTGCTCCTGCCCCACCTGCCCGATACGCAGACCAGCGTCGGCACGCTGGTGAACATCCGCCACCTGGCCGCCACCCCGGTGGGCATGCAGGTGCATTTCCACGCCCGCCTGGTGGAGATCGACCGGCGGCGCATGCGCTTTGTCGTCGAGGCCTGGGACGAGGTGGAGAAGGTGGCTGAGGGCGAGCACGAGCGCTTCATCATCGACAAGGAGCGCTTCATCCAGCGCCTGGAAGAGAAGGCAAAGAAGATCAGCTCATAAGGCGCAGGTTGGGTTGGGCGGATCGAACAGACCCTCCTGCCATCCTGCCGCGCAGCAAAACCCAACACTCCCTTTCGTTGGGTTTCGGGCTACGGTTAGATCACTCTTCGCCTTGCCCGATACCAAACCTTCACCTCGCAAGAATGATCGATCTCAGCCACTCCGCTGCTGGTCTCCCACAGGAACCAAAGGAAATTGGGCACCAGGGGAAGGAGCATCGCCCGCTCCCCATAGCCGAACACGCAGCCCAGCTTGTTACCGCTGCCGTCCACCACATACAGCAGGCCGCCCCCCAACATGCCGTCATCAGCCACAGCCAGGTTTTGACCGTGGCCGGCAGCGTCCAGCAAATACCGCTCCGCGTCCATCGGCAGCAATTGGAGATAATCCACGTCCAGGGCTTTGGCTGTGGCTGCTGTTTGCCAGGCGACGAGCTCCAGCGTCAGCGCCCCATACCCCGACGTGTGGCCCATGGCCCCCGGCGGCAGCTTCACCGCCGGCATACGCTGCAATTCGTGCCCCGCTTGAAAGATCATGTATGGTGAGCTATACAGCACCACGCTGCCGCTCTTCACCACCAACTTCAACAACAGATCCGTGTGCGCCGCCGCCTGGTGTAACCGCAGCATCGGACGCACTACCCGCCCATTCAACCCCGCCAGCAGGGCAGTGCTCAGCGTCCAACTCAGCAGAACAGTCTCCCCAGCCGCGGACCAACTCAGAGCCTTGTAAGAACCATAGGAGCAGTGGTCCTTACACAGCGTGTTAGTGCCAATGCTGCTGGTTGCAGCTTCGCCTTCCAGGGTAGGATTGTAATTCCCGTGGGTATTCAAGAAGACATACAGGCTGCTGATATTCCTGGTTGCATCCTTGTTCTTTATTTCTATCCGGCACCTACCGGGAAGATCGCCTTGTATGGTGTTTGTGTCGATCATCAGGTAATTACAATCGCCCGTGTCCGTGTCGAAGTGGTTCAGCACTTGCCCGACCTGTGTGGCTGGTGACACCCGCGGATTGCTTACCGTCAGCGGAACCTCGTTCGCCATCTCCCACCAGTCGCAGCGGACAATGTGAATTGTCACTTTTTCGCTGCGGTTGTGGCGCATCGTGCCGCCGACCTGTGGGAAGTATTCCACCCAGCCGGCAATTATCCGGCTGCGGTATTCGCTTGCGCTCACCGCCGCCGGCACGACCGTCAAATATACTTCGTGCCAATCTTCCCTTGCATCGTACAGGTAAGAACCCAATTTGCCTAGTGCCGCAGTAATATCCGCATCGGAGCCGTCTAGTATTACCGAAAACTCTTCCGTAACGTACTCGCCATCTCCAGAGGACGGCGTATACTTCCCGCCCGCGTAGGGAGCTTCCATCGCGTTCCCCATCAGCTTTATATTCGCGCCGTCGTGGTATAGTCTGACTTGATACATAACTCCTCTTTCTCCTCAACCAGTTCCCCTCCCTTCGGGAGGGGTTAGGGGTAGGTTAAACTTCCTTGTCCAGATCAACACTCTTGCTTCCGCAGCCGTACTCAGAGCCGCTTCCCTTCCAGGAATACTGCCACCACCGGCAGCGGACATCAGCCGGCACCGACCCGAAGGACGGACCAGCAAACCAGAAAGGCATCTCAGCCAACCAATCCGGCAGCGGTTGCAGCTTGCGCCACAAGCTAAGGTTCCCATACCACCCCAGCCGGCCCAGCCCGACCAGGCCGATCATGGCTTCTCTCCACTCTTCCAGGATTGCCAGGCAGCGCGATCTTGAAGGCAGACCAGGCCACCAGAGATATTTTTGCTCAAAATCAGCAAAGTACCAGCGCAGGCCAGGAGCCAGACTAAAGGCAACTTTAGCCTGGTATGCCGGCGCATACTTGCCGGTATAGTCTAACAGGCTGTAGCCGTTCGTCTCCAATCCCCTATCCAGCGCCCCTTGTGTGTGCGCGCCGGCCAGTGCATCGACGATCATCCACATGCGCCGGCCTAGTAGGTTATACTCGCAGCTTGTTAGCCGCACCATGGCGAAACGAGCCCCGGCTGCCGCCGCCTTGTCCCAATCCAGGGTAATATATTTCCTGGTCTTATTGTCATAACGTGCCTGGTAGAAACTGACATCAATTCCTTGTCGCATAGTTCCTCTCTCCATAGTTCCCCTCCCTTCGGGAGGGGTTAGGGGTAGGTAGGTTAGGGAGGGGTAGGTTATTCGTAGATCATCCACCCGCCGGCAGGAGACCAGCCCGCCCGCGCAACGTAGCGCGAGCTCATATCTCCCCCAGCGTTCCAGCCCCAACCCGGAGCCGTCAGATATTCCCCAGCCACTCCAACCCCAGGCGCAGCCGGAGAACCATCCAGCCGAATAATCTGCCCATCCTTGCTCAGACCGTAATCCCCGGCTTCCGTGGGACGCTCCGAGATCAGCACTTGTTTGTCCGGCAGCACCAGGGCACGCAAGCCCCCAAGCTCCAGGAGCTTGTTCGCTGCTTCCAGGCAGGTGACCGCGCCGCTCATGTATGGGTTAGAGTATTCGCCAGAAGTGCTCATAACCCGCACCGTGCCCAGGCTGCCGGCATAATTGACGATGTTTGTTACTTGTGTGCTCATCTCAGCCAGGCCCCAAACCCGAAAGTTTAGATCACAATTCGGCGTTCTACTCACCCAGGCCGAGCCGTTCCACATGCGGAAGCTCCCCGTATACCACGTGCTGAGCTCTTCGTTGCAGCGCAGCCGGTAGAAATTGTTGGGATCCGCTACCCCCGACCGCCGTATCACTACCCAATACACCGCGCCGGTTGTAAGCACCGGCTGCGTTCCGAACAGGATGCTTTCCCAGCGGTAATCTGAGGAGCATAGAGAGCCCGCCAGGTTGCCGGCACCGAGCAAAGTACCAGGCGCTCCCGCGTTATCCGTGTAGAGTTCTGCTATCAGCGTATCCGCCGGCGCGCCATACTTGCGAATAAGAAAGGCAGCTTGTTCTCCACGCCAGCCCCCAGCCCCCACCGTGAAGGACTGAGCCAGCCTGGTATAACCAGCCGAGCCGCCAAGATCGACCTTGCCAATCCCAAGCTCATCAAACACTTCTCGCCCCGCGTCCTGGTAGATGTAGCGCCAGCCAAGCCGCTGCCACCACCCGGACAGGTAAAGAATGATCTCCCTCCCATTGTTCCCCTCCCTTCGGGAGGGGTTAGGGGTAGGTGAAGAAGGGAGGTAGGTGGGCCAGGGCAGCCGGCGCTTCGCAAGCTCCAGGGTTCGCTTACGGTTCGCCAGCGCGTTAGTGCTCCATCCATCGTCGAGCCGCAATTCCTTGACGCCAAAACGCTGCTGAGACAGAAGATCATCCTTCCAGCCAGTTAGCTTCTGATCGCCGCCGCCGGCCAGAGCTCCATCCAGTTGGATATATTCCACCTGAATGCGATTGCTCAGGTTGTCCAAAGACCACAACAGGCGCACCTTCCCGCGGATTACTTCCACAGCATTGAGGAAGCCCCACCAGGCCGGATTGTCTCCCCCATAATACCCCTCCCTTCGGGAGGGGTTAGGGGTGGGTAAGGGAGAGGTATATATCTCCACCGCCTGACCCAGGAGCCCAACAAGCTCTTCCCCATGGATAGGAGAGAGGGAAGGAGAAAGGTGTATTTCTCCAAGCTCACACCCGCCGGCATCAGACCACACCAGCCGCGAAGTGCTCAAACATTCCAGATCATACGAGCCGACATTAATCCTCATGGCACACGCACCGCCGCCAGGCATGGAGACGCGCCGCTTTCGTCAGCGTACAAGCTCAGGTTCCCAACGCTATCCTGGTATACCTTCAGATTGACGACTTGACCCTCATCCAGCCAAACCGCTGTACTCACGTTCTGCGAAACTTGCACCACGGCGCTGCCTGGTTGGATGTTTTCAGCCAGGTTCGCCCCATCAGCCGTCAGGCGCAGACCCAAGGTGACGGCGCTCCCATTCTCCCAGGTGACACAACCCGTCAGCAGGTAGAAGCCTGGTCTTTGGATGGTAATGTCTGAGCCGCTTACCCATAGATCAAAATCGTTCTTTTGCGCTGCGGAGAAGCTAACTGCGGTCCAGGAGCCGGAGCCAATCACCTGGTCAGTCTCACGATACACCCGGCAGCCGATTGCTTCACTCTTTTGTATACTGCCATCCAAATGCAAACAGCCGGGAGCTTCCGGCTGCTGCTCTGCGTCTCCCAGCCAGGCCCCCCCGCCGGCTTTCATATCTCCGCTGATACCACTTTCCCCCAATCCATCTCGCACCGCCGCCAGATATTCCGCTTTCATAGACCCTCCTTAGTAGTTGATAATTTACAGCGTTTGGTTGACAGCTTTCTTGTGAGTGGATCCGCCCCTGCGCCGGACCCCGCGCCCTTGCGTTAAGGTTTTCCTTTTTCACCGCGTGATTCTTGTAGGGGCGCGCCGCCATGTTGGTTTGGATAGTCACGCACGCAGCAAAGGCGCGCCCGCCGGTAATGCGGTCTGCGGGCAGGGCTTTATTCATCGGTCGACCTCTCGCGCAACATGGCGTCCCGCCCTTACGCATGACCGCCAATGGAATTGGCTTGGGTTTTTTTTCGTGTGTTTCGTTTTTTTCGCATATTTCGTGATCCTCCTGTTCTGATCCGTCAGGACAGGTTCTAAACGCGAACCAGGCAAAAGATTCACGACCCCAATCAGACCCTGAAGGTCTCGGAGACCTGGAGGGAGAAGGGCGAAGCACCCGGAACCTGGAATCCGGGCAGCAGCCGCGATATGCTCCGGGTGCTGTCGCCCCTACAGCTGCTTCGGGATTTCAATGCGCCCTTGCAATCTTGCGTCAGTGTTATCTTCCTGTTCCCACGACGGTACGCTAATCCCTATCTTCCAATTCCTCCCGCACATCCGCATACGGCACACCGGAGGCGTTCTGCAAGCGGCGCAAGCGGATCCCCTCCAGCGCAGCGGAGAAGGCCGCCAGCAGGCCTTTGCCCGCCTCGCGCAGCGCGGGCGGCGCCTCGCCGGTGGGGCTGTGCACCTCCGAGAGGTCCACACAGCGGGCGCGCACCGCGTAGCCCGCTGCCCCCAGCACCAGCGCAGGCACATCCAGCGCCTCCAGCGTGGTGGCTTGCGCCCCGTCCAGGTCCTTCAGCGCCGGCAGCCCGCCGTAAACCTGCCCCAGGTCGCCCAGGGCCTGGCGCAAGCACTGGTCGAGGGTGGCATTGTCGTAGATCAGCGCGGCGCTGTCCATCAGCAAGCCGTGCACCAGCCCGCGCGCATCGCTCAGGGTGGGCAGGCTCATCGCAGCCTCCTTACCTCAACCAACATGTCTATGCGCATTTTTCCTCCTTTTGCGCTTTCACTGCTTCTCCTTCTTCTCTTTCACCAGTTCCATTTCCAGCGCCCGCGTCAGCAGCTGGGCCCGATTCGTCCCGCCTAACAGCTCCCGCAGCCGCCGTACGATCCCGTCCACTGCCACGGCGCTGATCCCCAGCTTGCAGCCAATCTCCGCGCTGGTCAGCCCCTCCTGCAAGCCCTCCAGCACCCGCAAATAGCGCGGCGACAGCCCCTTGACCCGCAGCCGCGCCACGCGCGCCTTGCGCCTGGCCCGCGCCAACGGAGAGCGCAGCGACTCGCCCATCACCACCACAAAATCCTCGCCCGCCATCACTTTGCCCACCCGCACCGCCTCGAAGGGCGGCGGAGGCTCCCATTGCCCGCGCTCCAGGCGCCCCAGCAGTTCCTCCTTGGGCTCCCGGGTCCACAGCGTGAGGGTGGTCTTCTTGTCGGGAATGAAAATGATCGTGGTCATCAATGGTCCAACCAATCTGCGAATTCGCCGCTCAAATAGCGCCGCCCGCAATCGGGGGCATGCTTTCCGCCGCCCCAGCCGCACTCCGCGCACAGGCTGGACGGCTCCGGCACCGCCCCGGTCTTCACCCGATAGACAAATACCGCCGCCACCGAGACAGGTTTTTCGGCGCGCACCTGCCGCAGCAGCGCGCGCAGGCTGGCCTCGCTGTACTGCCCGGCAAGGATCTCCTGCAGCTGCTCGGGGAAGACGCCCTCCGCCTGCAATTCGGCGGCAAATGCGGCCGAGACGGTGCATTTGGCCGTGCGCGGCGGTTTTTTGCCGCGCGGAATCAGAAGATCAGGAGGAGGAGGAGGGTCTTTACGGGATCTTTTTTCAGGTTTGGAATGACTGGAAGGAACCTCCTCCTCTATTAGGGATGGCAGAATTTCGCCAGGCTGGTTCGAATAAAGCTCTTCGCTGAAGGTGAAGGCGATCAGTCCGTCGGCGGGAAGCTGTAACTGCAGCACAGCATACTGGTTCCGCAGAGCGGCAATGTGCCCGCGCAGGGTGCGCAGGGGCTTACCGGTCAGGCGAGAGAGCACTGCCAGCGAAACGGGCGGGGTTTGTCCGCGCGGTTGGTTCCAGCCCAGGCTCATCAACTGGATGAGGGTCTCCCGCATAGCCGGGGTGAAGCGCGAATCGAACAGCACGCGCACCGGCACGTTGAAGTATTTGGGTGGAAGCAGCGAATTGGACAAACCGGATTCCCCTTTCAGGCAGTCAAACAAAATAGAATAAATGTTCTATAAGTTTATACCCATTTTTTCACGGTTTGTCAATGTCCAAAATTGTGCGCTTTTAAGCAGAAAAAAGTGACCAAAATTGTACTTTTCAGAGGGTATAATCGTTTAACCGCAAAGACGTAAAGGCGCAAAGGAACGCTAAGGTTTTTAAGATATGGAAAAAACCTCACCGCAAAGATACCTTCCCCCTAAGTACCCCAAGAGGCAACGGGGCGTTTAGACGCGATCCTGGCGCCTGTTTTGTAGTTTATATCAATCCTGGAGGATCAACCATGCCAGCCGCAACCTATCACTTCCCCAACGGTTTCTTGTGGGGCACCGCCACCGCCGCTCACCAGGTGGAAGGCCAAAACACCAACAATACCTGGTATGCCTGGGAGACCGACCCGGCCGGGCGTATCCTGAACGGCGACCGCTCCGGCCTGGCCTGCGACTGGTGGGGCGGGCGCTGGAAAGAGGATTTCGACCGCGCCGCCGAGACGGGCCAGAACACCCACCGCCTCTCGGTGGAATGGAGCCGCATCCAGCCCACCCCAGATACCTGGGACGAACGCGCCCTGGATTATTACCTGACGATGCTGCGCGGCATGGCCGAGCGCAACCTCACCCCCATGATCACCCTGCACCACTTCAGCGACCCGCTCTGGCTGGCCGAGCGCGGCGGCTGGGAAAACCCCGAAGCCCCCGCCCTCTTTGCCGCTTTTGTGCGCCGCGCCGTGGAGACCTTCAAGGATTATTGCACGTATTGGGTGACGATCAACGAACCGAATGTGTATACCCTGGGCGGCTGGATGGGGGCGGGCTTCCCCCCCAACAAGAACAACCTGGGGCTGGCTTTCCAGGTGCTGGCCAACCTGGTGCGCGGGCATGCCCTGGCCTACAAGGTCATCCACCAGGTCCAGCCGCAGGCGCGGGTGGGCTTCGCGTTGAATTACCGCGGCCTGCGCCCCAAACACGCCTGGTCGCCCCTCGACCGCCTGACGGTGAAAGTGATCGATGCGGCCTATAACGGCTCGTTTGCCAACGCGCTGGTGAACGGCCGGCTGGGCTTCCTCAACCACCGCGCCTTCATCCCCGAGGCGGCCGGCACGCAGGATTTCTTCGGGCTGAACTACTACTCGGTGGACGAGGTGGAGTTCCGCCTCTCGTCCAAGGAGCTGTTCCACCGCCGCACCTTCCCCAAGGGTGCGCCGCTCAGCGACACGGGCTTTCTGGCCCATGTGCCGCAGGGGCTGTTCGATGCGCTGGTCTGGGCGCGCCGCTTCAAGGTGCCGATCCTGATCACCGAGAACGGGGTGGAGGACGCCGACGACGACCTGCGCCCGCGCTACATCGTCGAGCATCTGCACCAGGTCTGGCGGGCGGTGAACGAGAACATCCCGGTCAAGGGCTATTTCCACTGGTCGCTGGTGGACAATTTCGAGTGGGAGCGCGGCTGGTCGCAGCGCTTTGGGCTGTGGGGCCTGAACCCGCAGACGCAGGCGCGCATCCGCCGCCCGAGTGTGGACCTGTACGCGGCCATCTGCAAGGAGAACGGCATCCGCTACGAGGTGGTGGAACAGTACGCGCCCGAGTCGCTGCCGGTGCTGTTCCCGTAAATTAAATAGAATGGGTGTTTTTTCCCGGCTACGCCGAGAAAAAACACCCGATTCACTTATTCTACTTCTCGTAGTAGAAACTGGGGTAGAAGGCCACCGTCAGGGCATAGGAGGGCGAAGCGGCGTCCGGGCGGCCCTGGTTGGCGGCCACGAACTCCTCCACCAGCGCCTGCAGGCGGGCGAGAAATTCCTCCTCGCGGCCGGGTGGCAGGTGGCTGATCTCACGCGAGACCAGCAGCCGCCGCAGGGCCGGGGCGGTTTCCGGCTCCGCCGCGCCGGTTGGGGCAGCGAACTTTGCCGAGCGGATCTGAAAACTACGCAGCAGGTCCTCGCGGGTCTGGTCCAGCAAGGGCAGCAGCGCCTCGCGCATGCCCGTCCGCCCCTCGGGGGTGGTAATGCTGACCAGGGCCGGATCGACCTGGATGGCGCGGGCCGAGGCGCAGTAGACCTTCTCCAGCAGGTGCGCCACCTGGCGCGTCTCCGCTACACGGATCAGCCCGTGCTTCTCCAGCAGGCCAAAGTGGTAGTAGAGCTTGTTGGGCGTGGCGCCCAGCTTCTCGGCCGCCTCCTTGATCGTCTGCGGGGTCTGCACCAGCAATTCCAGGATCATCCCACGCAGCGGATCGACCATCACGCGCAGGGTCTCCAGGTCGCGGATGAAAAGCGTATCGTCCGGCTGGACCATGCCTAAAGCCCGTAGATCTCGCTGTACTTGCGCTTCAAATAACGCATATATGCGGCGGGGTTGATCTTCTCGCCGGTGATGCGCTGGACCAGTTCCTGCGGCTTATACTTGCGCCCGTAGACGTGCACGTTGCTGCGCAGCCAACCCAGCAGCCCAGCAAACTCGCCGCGCGCGATCTGCTCCGGCAGGTCGGGGATGGCCTGGTTGATCTTCTCCCACAACTGGGCTGAGATCAGGTTGCCCAGCGCGTAGGTGGAGAAGTAGCCCAGGCTGCCCTGCGACCAGTGGATGTCTTGCAGCACGCCCTGCGCGTCGTTGGGAGTGGTCACGCCCAGATATTCCTGCATCTTGGCGTTCCAGTATTCCGGCAGGTCCTTGACCGCGATCTTGCCCTCCAGCAGGGCGATCTCGATCTCCAGGCGCAGCATGATGTGCAGGTTGTAGGTGGCCTCGTCGGCTTCCACGCGGATCAGCGAAGGCGCAACCTTGTTGATGCCCTTGTAGAAGGTCTTCAGCGGCACATTGCCCAGCTGGGCCGGGAAGGCCTGCTGCAGTTCGGGGTAGAAGTGGGTCCAGAAGGGCAGCGAGCGCCCGACCAGGTTCTCCCACATGCGCGACTGCGATTCGTGGATGCCCAGCGAAGCGCCGTTGGCCAGCGCCGTGCGTTTGTAGGCGGGATTGACGCCCTGCTCGTACATGGCATGCCCGGACTCGTGCATGGTGCCGAACAGGCAGGGGTTGAGGAAATCGGGATAGACGCGGGTGGTGATGCGCACATCCCCCTGCCCCAGGCTGATGGTGAAGGGGTGGGCGGTCTTGTCCTGGCGGCCGCAGTTCCAGTCATAGCCGAAGGCGGTGGCTACCTTGACCGAGAAATCCAGCTGGGCCTGCTCGGGGAAGGCCTGGTGCAGGAAGCTGTCGTCCACCTGCGGGCGGGCGGCAATGGCGTGGATCAGCTCCACCTGCTGGGGGCGCAGGACATCGAAGATCTGCTTCACATCAGCGGTCTTCATCCCCGGCTCGAACTGGTCCAGCAGGGTGTCGTAGGGATGGTCGGCGGGCGGGAAGAAGCCCACGAAGCGGCGGCTTAGCTCCATCAGGGTTTCCATGTGGGGCTGGAAGATGCTGAAGTTAGATTCCTGGCGGGCGCGCACCCAGGCATCCTGGGCCATGGCCACGGCGCGGGCCTGCTCGGCGACGAACTCGGGCGGCACCTTGGTGGCCTGGTCATAGTCGCGGCGGGAATTGGCGATCATGCGCGCATCGTCCGAGTCGGGGTCCAGCCCGGCGGCCTCGGCCTCCAGCGCATCCAGCAGCGCGCCGTTCTCGGGCGCGGTGGCCTTGCGTTGGGCGATCTCGGTCAGCACGGCCAGCTGCTCGGAGCGGGATTCGGCGGCTCCGGCGGGCATGTAGGTGCGCATGTCCCAGGCCAGGGCAGCGGCGGCCTCGCTGATGGCAGCCACTTCGGCAAACTTCTCGTTCAATTGCTTCAATTTTTCGAGCATGGGGGGATCTCCTTGGGTTGGAAAGGTTGGGGGTATTTAAAAATATTTTAATGAGTTAAATTAATTTGTCAAGGGAAATGCGTAGAAAACCTTTGAACACGGATCGCACGGATTGAACGGATTTGCACGGATAGATCATTTTTAGTTTAAGGCGTAGGGTGGGTTGAGGGGCGGTGCAACACCCTCCTTGCTGGCGCGAAACCATGCCGCCCCGTAGCCCACCCTTTCGAATTCTGCTGCTTCTCCTTCTCTATCGGATAAGGTAGGGGGCTGGGTAGGGGCGACCGGCCCCCTGCGGGGATCTTCGACCGGTCGCCCCTACACCCGGCCGCCCCTACCGCAACCCATTTGCCTCCCCGGCGAATCGGGTATATGATTAACCCATATCCAGATCAAGGCGGAAACGCAATGCCCATCTCGTCCATCACTCCCAAATCGTTTGTCGAAAAATGGCGCGCGGTCGACCAATGGGTGTACGCGTTGTACGGGTTGACCGAGGAGGAGATCCGCGTGGTGGAGGGGAAAGGATAGCAGATCGATCATGCCCAACTCCCAATCCCCGCGCAACCGCCGTCCCACCCGCCTGGAGGGCTTTAATTATGCCCAGGCAGGCGCCTATTTCGTCACGCTGGTCACCCACCAACGGGAATCGCTTTTCGGGCGGGTCGAGGACGGCGCGGTGCATTTGAACGACCTGGGGAAGATCGTGGAGGAGGAATGGTGCCGTTCCGCGCAGCTCCGGGCCGAGATCGAATTGGATGAATTCGTGATCATGCCCAATCATTTTCATGCCGTGGTATGGATTCGCGCCGAAATCGTAGGGGCGACCGGGATTCCACCCGTGACCGGCGTAGGGGCGACCGGTCGAAGATCCCCGCAGGGGGCCGGTCGCCCCTACAACAACAACCGTCGCCCCTATCGCAACGGCAACCACCCAACGGCCCACGGCCGCGGTCCCTGGGCGCATGGGCGGCGGGATTTAAATCGGCGGTCACCGTGCGGATCAATGCGGCGCGAGGAACCCCCGGCGCGCCGATCTGGCAACGCAATTTTTACGACCATATCGTGCGCGACCAGGAAGATTTGGAACGCATCCGCAGCTACATCGCCGGGAATCCCGGCCGGTGGGCAGAAGATGAAGAAAATGAAGACCTGTACAACCCTGGTTCATAAGGAGTATACCAATGCAAAAATGGGAATATTTGGAAGTATCGACCGATTTCGAAAAGGATCAATGGCGCCCGACCTTCGCCAACGGCGCCCCAGTGGCGGATTATAAGAAGACCACCATGGCCGCCTATGCCAACCTGCTTGGCTCGCAGGGCTGGGAGTTGGTCTCGGTGACCGTTTCCACCGGCGCCTACGGAGGCGTGGGGAATTATAAATATTTCTTCAAGCGCCCCGCGGAGGGATGAGGCCGATTGCCGCCGGGGGTTTCAACCCCCGGCAAACAGATCCAGGCCCGCTGACCGGGCTGACGAGATATGTCCAAAACCTTCACCTTCCTGATGATCCTGGCCCTGATCGGCCTGCTGTGCACCTGCCAATCCGCCGCCCAACCGACGGAAGCGGGAGCGACCGGGCTGCCTTTTACGACCCTCGAGCAGGATATTTGGCCGCGCACGGTAAGAAAGGCCTACGAGGGGCATGATCCGGCGCTGACTGTGGTGACGGCCAGGCCGCAGGTGATCTATGCTGCCTGGAAAGCCTCGGATGCGCTGGTGGGCAAGCTGGTGCGGGTCGACTATAATACTTCCTTCGTCATCGTGGTATTTCAGGGGCGGAAAGGCACCCACGGCTACGGTGTGGAGATCGAGGCGGTCAGCCGGAGCGGGGATACCATCACCGTCAGCGCCCGTTTCACCGTGCCCGGACCCGATTACCCCAAGGCGGATGAAATCACCTCGCCCTACCAGGCTGTCCGGGTCTCGAAGACCGGCGGCGGATGGGGCAGGGAATTCACCATTGAACTTGTGGTGGATGAAACGGTTGTGGCGTCTGAGACCCGCTTCATCCCGTGAGGGAAGGCTGCGTTGAACAAGGGGCTTAAACCTCCTGTTCAAACCCCGACCTGAAACCGGCTTTCGTTCCGACTAACTTAATAACGTCAGTTCGAGATCGGCAGGAATTTGCGTTCAGGAGGGCCGCCATGTCAAAATGGGAATATCTGGATCTGTTGTATTATCTGGACTCCAGGGGAGAGCAGTGGAGATGGAGCGATACGACCGAGATCATCAAACCCAAGCAGCGCCTGAACAGGCTGGGGGCGTTGGGCTGGGAGCTGGTCAGCGTGCAAACCACCGGCCGGCGCTCGATCTCCAGGGGCCCGGGGATCTACGCAAAATGGGAGCCCGAATCGGCAGTGACGGACGAATTTGTGACCGAGATGAAATACACCTTCAAGCGCCCCGGCGCGGGGTGAGAGCGGCCGCCCTTACGACTCGGGTGTAAAATAAACCTATTCCGTATTCCCCTGCTGCAAAGGAGGTTCGCATGAGTCCTTTTAATTCCGGCGTGGTGATCGGAGCCCTGCTGGTCGGCGTGGTATGCGGAATCGCGCCGCTGGTGATGGGCATCCGGCGCGACCAGCTCAGCCTGGGGCTGGGCGGGTTCGCCGCCTGCGTGGTGGCCGGGTTCCTCTTTGGCCTGCTGCTGGCGGTGCCCACCTGCGGCGTGTTCGTCTGGCTGATCCTGCGCGAGGAAAAGCGGCGCAAGACCATGGTTCCTCCCCAGGGCTATTATCCCCCGCCGGGCTATTACCCGCCGCAGCAGTACCCGCAGCCGATCGCTCCACCGCCACCACAGATCGCTCCGCTGCCTGAAGTACAGGAGCCGCCCGCCGCGGAAGGGCCGAAGGTCTGCCCGATCTGCAAATACGAGAACATCCCCGGGGCCAATTTCTGCCAGCAGTGCGGCCAGCGGCTGGGATAAAGGGGGAGCTATGTCCATCCTCAGCTACTTGATCAACCGCGTCTTTGCCTCGGCCGATAAGAAACGCGACCAGGGGCTGCAAACCCCGCCGGATGTGGAGCGCCGCGACGACCTCTCCTACGGTCCGCACGGGAAATGGAACCTGCTGGACGTATACCTGCCGCGCGAGCGCCCGGCACGCCTGCCGCTGATCGTCAATATCCACGGCGGCGGCTGGGTCTACGGCACCAAAGAGGTCTACCAGTTCTACGGGATGAGCCTGGCCCAGCGCGGTTTTGCGGTGGTGAACTTCAACTACCGCCTGGCCCCGGCCAACCGCTTCCCAGCCCCGCTGGAGGACCTGAACCGGGTGATGCATTGGATCCACACCCAGGCGGGGGAGCTGCCCTTCGACCTGCAGCGCATTTACTTCGTCGGCGATTCGGCCGGGGCGAACCTGGCCGCGCTGTATGCCAGCCTGTGCACCAACCCGGACTATGCGCGGGGGTTCGATTTCCGCCCGCCGGAGGGTTTCGCGCCGCGCGCGCTGGCCTTGAATTGCGGGGTGTACGACACGCAGCAGATGAACGGCGGAGCAATGGGGCTGATGCGGGGGATATTCAAGGATTACCTCGGCCCGCATTATACCGCCGCTGACCTGGAGCGGATCAACACCTGCCGGCAGCTGACCGCCGCCTTCCCGCCCACCTATCTGATGACCGCCGAGCACGACCTGGCCCGCCCCCAGGCGCCTTTCATGGAGGCGAAGTTGAAGGAGCTGGGCATCCGCTATACCTTCAAAATGTACGGGGTGGGGCAGAAGGAGATCGGGCACGTCTTCCACTGCAACGTGCGCCTGGCGGAGGCAGCCCTGTGCAATGACGAGGAATGCGCCTTCTTCCATTCGGTGTAGATTTCGACCGATTTGGAGCCCTGCGCAAGGGTACAAAGAAACAACCTTTGAACACGGACGCTACGCGAACGGATTGAATGGATGCGCACGGATAAGCCTTTTTTACAGCAAATATTGGTTCTCCATCGGAACAGGCAGTGCTGACCGTCCTTGTAGGGGCGGGGCGCCATGTTCCGTGAGAGGTGATCCAATGAACAAAGCCCCGCCCGCGCATTGCCACGAAGAACACGAAGAAGACCTTAACGCAAAGAAGCCCCCGTAGGGGCGACAGCACCCGGGGAACCTTCGCGGCTGCCGTCCAGCTTCCAGGTTCCGGGTGCTTCGCCCGCGCGGAAGGAGATAAATGCCACAGCGGGCCGCCCCTCCCCAGCCTCGGCGGCGGCTGATTGTATTCTTCCCGGCAATATGCTACACTGTTTTCGGTATCCCTCGCAGATCAATTGAATTGAAGCGTTTTTTGCCCAGGAGGTGGATCATGTCTGCTATCTTCCGTCTGTTCCTCGTCCTTGCCATGCTGATGCCCGCTGCAAGCGCGCAGGGGGTCAAGGTCTTCGACTGCGCCACGGTGACCGATATTCCCCTGGCCGAATGCCAGGCGCTGGTGGCGCTGTATAACAACAACATCGGCTCGGAATGGACCCACAGCGATAACTGGCTCTCCTCCACCACCGCCGGGACCTGGTACGGGGTGACGGTCAGCGGCGGGCACGTGACCAACCTGGAACTGTACGACAACAGCCTGGGAGGCAACTTGCCAGGCGAACTGGGCAACCTGCCCTACCTGCAAACATTGTACCTGAACAACAACAACCTGGACGGCAGCATCCCGCCCGAATTGGGCAGCCTGGACAGCCTGCAATATCTGGACCTGGGCTATAACTACCTGAGCGGCGACATCCCGCACGAACTGAGCAATATGGCCAGCCTGGAGGTGCTGGGGTTGTTTTCCAACCAGTTGACCGGCGGCATTCCGCCTGAGCTGAGCTTGATCACCACCCTGCGCTCGCTCAACCTGAGTGAGAACCCGCTGGGCGGCAGCATCCCCCCCGAACTGGCGAATTTGACCAACCTGCAGGACCTGTCCCTCTCCGGCGACCAATTGACCGGCAGCATCCCGCCCGAGCTGGGCAGCCTGAGCAACCTGTTCTACCTGTACCTGTACAACAACCAGCTAAGCGGCGGCCTGCCTTCCGAACTGGGCAACTTGAGCAACCTGCAAACCCTTTCCATCTTCATGAACCCGCTGCTCTCCGGGTCGATCCCGCAGAATTTCGTCCACCTGACCCACCTGGCGGTGTTTGCTTTCACCAACACCGGCCTGTGCGAACCGCAGGATGCGCCCTTCCAGGCCTGGAAAGCCACCGTCACCGGCTATTGGGGGGCCCGGGCATCGCCTGCTTTTCCTCCTGCGCGGCGGTGACGGAGATCCCCCCCGCCGAATGCCAGGTGCTGGCCGACCTGTATGACAGCACCGGCGGGGATGGCTGGTTCGACAACAGCAACTGGCTGGTGAGCAGCGCCCCCTCCACCTGGTATGGCGTGACGGTCGAAAGCGGGCATGTGACCCAACTGCTGCTGAACGGCAACAACCTCACCGGCAGCCTCACCCCCGCCCTGGGCAACCTGACATCCCTGGCATATCTCTCCCTGGAATACAACAACCTCTCCGGCAGCCTGCCGCTGACCCTGATCCACACGCCCATGTTCGACCTGCGCTACAACAACACCAACCTGTGCAAACCGCCCAGCCCCGCCTTCACGCAGTGGCACGATCACATCGAGATCCGTTACAACTCAGGGTTGAATTGCGCCACGACCGATACGACCCACATTGTCGCCGGGCGGGTATGGAATACCGAGGTGGGGCTTTCCGGCGCCACCGTCACGGTCGGGACCGCCTCGGCGGTGTCCACCTTTTACGGCTACTATGCCGTGTACGTGCCCACGGACGGCACCTACTGGGCCAGGCCGGCCAAAGGCGGTTTCAGCTTCACCCCCTCCTGGAGCATGGTGACCCTCCCGCAGGGGCAGGACGGGGTGGATTTCACCGGCGTGCCCGGCAGCGCCAACCCGCCCGGCTCCAACGATGAGCCGCCTGCCATCGACCCCGACAAGCCGTATGTGACCGGGGTGACGCCCTGCATCAGCGGACCGTATTACTTCCCCACCATCGGCGCGCTGGACAACACCTTCAGCGCTGCGATCAACTGGCAGTCGCTCACCCCACAGAGCGCTACCTTCAAGCTGCACGACGTGGACAGCGTGGAGACCGCCAGCGGGGATACGGTCAGCCACACCTACAGCATGACCAACGATTTTGGGTTTAACCCGTTCAATCCGCTGCGGACGCTGACCGTGACAGCGCGCGCCGCCAACGGGGCGGTCTCGGACCCCTTCACCTTCAACGCCTACACAGTGAACGTGCCCACCTGGCTGCCCTTCAGTACCATCACCGTCACCACCCCATCCTTCTGCCAGAACAAACCGGAGAAGCTGGAAGCGACGTTCGTCTTTCCCAATCCGGCCTTCGAGGGCAAGGTCACCCCGCCCACCTGGTTCCCCTTTATCGGCGGCAAGCCGCTGGGCATCAAAGAAACCCAGGCCGGGCTGAAAGCCGAGATCCAGGGCAGCGGCGAAGGCTCGATCGGCATCTTCGGGCAGACCGGCTTCGAGGCGGGCGGGGCGACCATCACCGGCAAGCTGACCGGCTCCGGCAAGGTGCAGATCAGCCCAGAGAACGGGATGCAGCTGACCGGGGCCGCCATCGAATTTGAGCTGGCCGGCAAGATCGAGCTGGCCAAGCCGGTGGTGGAACTGATCTGCGGCGCGGCCACGGCCGGCGCCTGCCGCCTGCGCGACGCCGAAGCCTGGCCGATCATCGGCGGGCTGGTGAAGCTGATCAACCAGACCGCGCAGATCAAGCTGACCATCGAGCCGGCCCTCACCCTCACCGCCAATTTGCGCAGCGAGGCCGGCGGCCTGGCCTGGGAAAGCGGCGAGGGCAGCCTGAGTCTCAAGTTGACCCTCTCGCTGGTGTTCGAGTTCATCAAAGACCAGCTGACCGCCGAGGTGTATGGCGGCGGCAAGGGCACGCTGACCCTCTGGTTCCCGCCCAACCCCTCCTACCTGAAAGAGCTGAAAGGCGAGCTGTTCGGCGGATTGAAGTTCAAGGTCTTTGCCTTCGAGCGCACCTTTGAAACCTCGTATGAGTGGGTCTATTCTCCCAGCGCCAAGGACGGCGGCGAGCTGGGCGTGATCGGCACGACCGATTCCGGCTGGGCGCCGGAAAAACGCGCTTACGGCGCGGACGCGAGCACCTACGCGGTCTTCCAGGCCAACAAGAGCGCCTGGAACGCCAAGCCGCTCGGACTGGGCGAAACGACCGAGACCCTGATGGCCAGCAACGTCTACCCGCAGGGCAACCCGGCCGTGGTGCGCGCCGGCAGCGACATCTTCCTCTTCTGGGTACACGACAACACCTCCCTGCCGGTGCTGCAAAGCAAGGAGATCTACTTCTCGCGCATGAGCGGCGGGACGTGGAGCCCACCCGCCGGGGTGACCAACGATACCCTGCTGGACTTCGCCCCCCAGGCGGCGGTGGACAAGAACGGGCACGTGCTGCTGGTGTGGGAGCGCAACCGCAACCAGCAGCCCGCTGACGCCGACCTGACCGCCACCTATACGAACGGCTACGAGATCGTCTGGTCGCTGTGGAACGGCTCCGCCTGGTCGCCGATCACCCGGCTGACCGATAACGCCGTGCTCGACCACGCTCCCGTGCTGGCCCAGGGCGCAGACGGCAACTTGCTGCTGGTCTGGCGGGAGAACGCCGCCGGGGAACTGCTCGGCAGCGCCGCCTCCGACATTTTCTTCAGCACAATCTGGGACGGGTCAGGCTTCCAGGATGTATACCTGGTGACCAGCGGGACGGGCATTTTAACGGTCAGCCCTGCCCGCTATGACGCGAATGCCATGGCCATTGCCTACGCCCGCGACCTGGACGGCGACCTGACCACGGATGCCGACCAGGAATTGTATCTCCAGCAATGGACCGGCACCGCCTGGGGCGCCGCCCAGCGCCTGACCAACGACGCCCTCTCCGACCGCCACCCGACCTTCCTGTACGCCGCGGACGGCTCGCCGCGCCTGGTGTGGCTGAAAGGCGACCAGATGGTCGGCCTGCTCGGCAGCCTCTCCGGCACGCCCCAGCCGCTGGCGCTGGATGCCTCGGCGGGCATTCTGGATTACGCCGCCGCCCAGAACGCGGCCGGGCGGATGGTGCTGGTCTGGCAGGGGCTTTCCGAGGAAGGTGTGGACGCTTTCTATGCCGCCTATGACGAGGCCAGCGCCCTCTTCAGCCAGGCGCTGCAACTGACCCACGACCGGCCGCTGGAGAAGTTCATGGCCCCGCTGATCGGCGCCGACGGCAACCTGCTGATGGCCTTCAACCGCACCGAGCTGGTGGACAGCACCTACGAGACCGCCAGCGGTACGGTCATCACCCAGGTGACCACCCTGGGGCAGACTGACCTGTACCTGCTCAGCCACGCCTTCGGACCCGACCTGGCCCTGGCGGACGCCGACCTGCGCGCCATCCCGCGCGACCCCACCCCCGGCTCGACGGTTAAGGTATACGCCGTGCTGCGCAACCTGGGCGACCAGGCCGTGCCAACCGCCGCGGTCAGCTTCTACGTGATGGACTCCTCCCTGGGCATGACCCTGATCGGCACCGTCCAACCGCCCGAAGCGCTGCCCGGCGGGGCCACCGCCACCGTTTCGATCGAAACCACGCTGCCCGCCAGCGGCGCGCCGTTCACCATCTACGCCACGGCTGACGCGGCTGGAACGGTGGCGGAATCCGACGAGACCAACAACCAGGCCGTCCTGCCGCTGGCGCTGCCCGACCTGGAAGTGACGGATGTGACCGCCGCGGCCCCCGCGGGCGGTACCATCCCCCTCAGCGCAGTGGTGAAGAACAACGGCATAAGCGCCGCAGCCGCCACCACGCTGGACTTCCGCCTGGACGACCCGGCCAGCGGTACGCTGCTGGGCAGTGTGCCGGTCGGCGCGCTGGAGGTGGGCAGCCAGACGCTGGTCTCGCTGGATTGGAACCCGGCCGCTGCGTCGGACGGCAGCTACAAGGTCTACGCCGTGGCCAATCCGGGCGGCGCGCCGGCCGAGTCGGACCGGAGCAACAATTCCGCCTGGACCGCCGCGGCGGTGCTGCCCGACCTGAACCTGGAGACCGAGCGGGTGCTCACCACCCTCCAGCCGGACGGCAGCCTGCTGGTGAGCGTGTGGGTGAAGAACAACGGCCTGCGCACGGCGCAGAACATCACCCTCGGGCTGTATAACCGCCCGCCGCAGCCGGGCAGCCTGCCGCTGAGCTCTGTCACCCTCACGGTGGCGCCCGGCGCCACCTACGCGGCCGGGCTGACCCTGGCGAATTACCCCTTCGAGGGCTTCTACATCGGGGCCGGGTATGACGAGGGCTACCAGGATGCAAAGGTGAGCGATAACCTGCTGGTGGTGGGCAACCCTCCGCGCATCATCTACCTGCCGGTGGTGCGGAGGTAGGGCAGAGCGCCTGCGCAACGTCCCTGAGACCCTGAAGGATTTGAAATCCTTCAGGGTCTTTTCTTAGAGAACGAAGAGAACCCGTAGGGGCAACCTTGGGTCGGGTAGGGGCGCACCGCCATGTTGGATCAGAGGATAATGAACGCAACAAAGGTGCGCCCTCTGAATGAGATGCCTCCCAACCCAACTCAGGTTGGAAGCTATTCTTCCGCCGGGCAGGTGATATAGTCCACCAACCGGTGCGCGCGCGGGGCAATGAGAATAGCGGCCGGCACTGCCGCGAACACCAGCCTGGCAAACGAACCAAGCCAGATGGAGACCAGATTGGCCGGGAACCCGAGGCGCACAATGGTCATCACAAAGGTCATGCAGAAGGACATCAGGCAGCCCATCACGGCCGGGAACAGCCAGGGCGCGTCCTGCGGGCGGTGCGCGGCGCGGACGATCCGCTCCACCAGCGGGGAGAGGAGGATCACCATCGGGATCGCTACCGGGGCAGCGACCGCAAAGGTGGTCAGCCAGGCCGGCATCCACTGCGGACCAAATCCGAGCCGGAAGAGCGTCATCACCAGCGACATGACAAAGGACATGGCGGTGGCCATGATCACCGGAAAAAAGAGCGCCTGGTATCTGGAACCGAGACGCCGGGTTGGGGCGCCTCTTTTAATTTTCACGGGTTGTTCCATAAGCTGCATTCCTTATTTCCGGCCTATCCCCGCTCAGCGATGTGCTGGGTGATATGAGCGGCATCTTCGGAAACGCCAAAAATGAACCCGGACTTGAGCTTGGAGAGAAATGGGATGCCGAGGAAATACAGGCCCGGGTAGGAACTTACCCCGCCGCGAGTGATCGGGTAACCGTACTCATCCTGGACGGGCAGCCGCACCAGAGAGCAATCATAGCGGAAACCGCTGGCCCAAATGATGGAAGTGATCCCGGCTGCCTGCAGATCGAGCGAGGTGATCTCGGGGGCCTGGTAGCCGTCGTCGAGGGCCGGCAGGTGTTCTTCGGGCACGTTCAACCCGGCCTGCTGGATGTAGTCGTCAATGTTCTTCAGGAGGAATTTCTCCCCCTGGTCGGAGCGGGCTAGATTCTCTTTGAGATCGGCGGCAAAGATCATCTGCCCGTCGATATAATCGCGGGCGTGGCCCAGCAGGGTGACGCCGTCGCGGTGGAATTGATGCAGGTTAAGCCCGTGCCCGCCGTCGCGGCCGGTAACCTGCGGGGCGATGAAAAGACGCCCGGGCAGGTGGCTGAACATCTCGATCGGGCGTTCAAAAAAGCCGGATTGGCTGAGCCACTCAAAGATATCCTTGCCGCGGTAGCGCCGGGGCGAACGCGGCGCCCCGCCGGTGGCCAGATAGACCTTGCGGCCGGAGCGGTACAGCTCTTCGGTGATCTGGACGCCGGTCTGGCCTGAGCCGATCACCAACACCGCCCCCGGCGGGATGGATTGAGGATTGCGGTAGCTGCCGGATTGTAATTGGCGGATCGAAGCGGGGATGCGGGCAGCAAAGGCGGGGGTCTTGGGCACCCGGAACCAACCGTTGGCGATGATCACGTTGCGCGCGCGGTAGTCTCGCTGGGAGGTGCGTACCAGCCAGCTGCCTTTCCCATCTCGCCCGGCGGTACGCACCAACCAGCCGCTTTTCCCCTCTTCCGGCTGGACGCATTGCGCCTCAACCCCGTAACTGACCGGTAATTCGTTCTCGCGCACGTAATCTTCAAAACGGCGGACGATCTCCTCGCGCTTCATGAAGCCATGCGGGTCCGGGCCCTGGTATTCGGCGCCGGGCAGGCGGAAAGAAAAGTTGGGGGTGACGAGGGTGAAAGAATCCCAGCGCTGGTTGCGCCACGCATCCGCGGGCTGGGCAGCCTTGTCCAGGACAAGGTGTTCCAATGCGAGCTTTTTGAGGAAGTAGCTGGCAGAAAGCCCGGCCTGCCCGCCGCCGACGATGATTGTGTGAATCGATTCGGTCATAGGCATCCTCTCTACTATTCGGATATAAATTATCCAATTATATTTTACCTCGCCCTGGGCGAAGTTGCATTAGACCAGGATAAGAATAAACGGGTTTGGGACAGGTAGGGGGATAGGCAGTGCCATTCGATCCCCGTAAGATAAAAACCTTTGAACACGGATCGAACGGATGTAACGGATGCGCACGGATAAATCGTTTTTGTGAGGGTCATGCAGCAGCGCCAGGCTCTCAAAGCCGCCGGGGCCTTCAGGGTCTGAATTGTGGCCTGGTTTTTTCGCTGCCGGGGGATGAATCTCCCGGCAATTCGAGGCCTTAACAAAACCTTAACCTTCCGATAGCAAATTGTTCACCTTGGCGTGGCATAATGAAATGGGAAGGAAAATCCCCAATCCCCACGGAGGTGACCATGTTATCCCTCGCTGAACAATTCCTCTTGTTGGCGCTGGACGAGGAGAACGGCAAGCTGGCCGACCCGTCCGGCTGCGGGCTGAACTACGGCCTGGCCGGGGCAGTGATGGCCGAACTGCTCTTGCAGGGCAAGTTAAAGCTGGATGCGGATGGGACGCTGCTGCCCGATAAGACCGCCTTCACATCCGATCCGCTGCTGGACGAAGCGCTGGAAGAGGTGCGCAATTCCCCCAAGCCCCGCGCTCTGAATTATTGGATCGAAAAACTGGCCTCGGCGAAACTGCGCCGGGCCGTACTGCACCGCCTGCTCGACCGGGGACTGCTGGCTGAGGAAGAACGGCGCGCCCTGGGCATCTTTCCCCATACCGTCCTCGTCCAGCGTGACCTGGCGCCGCGCATGTGGGCCTACACCGCCCTGCGCGGGGCAGCCCTGAACGGCGAGCCGCTGGACGCGCAGATGAAGACCCTGCTCAGCCTGGCGCAGGCGGCAGGACTGCTGCCGCTGTTCTTCACCCGCCAGGAACAGCGCCTGGCAAAGCAGCAGATCGAGGCGCTCACCCGCAGCCAACCGGTGGCAGAGGCGGTGGCCCAGGCGGTGGAAAATGCCGAATCTGCCGCAGGCGCGGTAGTGATCCTGGGCGCGATGTATTCGGGGTAGGAAAGAAGAAGGGTAATTTGTATGGTTTTTGGCGGCTTCGCCGCCAAAAACCATACAGAAATTTCATTATTTGAGCAGCACCAGCGAATTCTTCAACAGGCGCAGCTCGTGCAGGATCTGCGGATAATTGGCCGGGTCCTGGATCGCCTGCGGCAGTTCGCGGATGGCGCCGGCCGCCAGCAGGCGCGCCACGGCCTTGTCCTTGGGGGAAGCATCCGAGGCCTCGAAAGCCGCCCAGTCAGTTTCCACCTCCTGGCTGAGAGCCTGCTGGGCCGCCAGGATCGTCGCGCGCTGCCCGCCCTGCAGGGCTTCGGCCAGGGCGTGAGCCAGTTCGACAACCCGGTTCAATTTTTCAGGAGGAATATTCATCGTATCCCCTATATTAAAAATCAATCTTCCGGGGGCGTGCCCAGCTTGGAGCGTTCTTCCTCGATGATCTTCGCCTCCAGCTTCTTGAAGAGCGGGCTGGGCGGCTGGAGCGGCTGTCCGGGCTGCAGGCGGGAAGGCTCCCACTTGCCGGTGGCGCTGCCGTGTTCGTAGAGCAGCACTTCGTGCTCGCCCAGGTCGTCCTTGACCGTCTGGGTGTGCGAGGTGCCGAAGAGCGAACCCTGGTAGCTGAAGAAGCCGTTCAGTTTGTCGCTGCTGAAGGGCAGGAAGGGGGCAAAGAGGATCTTAAGCGAATCGATCGCCTTGAGCGCCACGTAGAGCGAGCGAGCAGCCGCCTGGCGGTCGGTCTTGATCGCCTGCCAGGGGGCAGTTTGATCGAGATAGCGGTTGACCTCGGTGGCCAGGCGCAGCACCTCGGCCAGGGCGGCGCGCAGGCGCACCGCTTCCAGATCGGCGGCCACGCTGTCGAAGCCCGCCTCGATCGTCGCCAGCAGCTGACGGTCCATATCGGTCAGCTCGCCCGGTTCGGGCACCACGCCGTCAAACTTGTTGTAGGTGAAGGACAGCACGCGGTTGGCCAGGTTGCCCCAGTTGGAGACCAGCACGTCGTTGTTCTGCTTGTAAAACTCCTCCCAGCTCCAATCGGCGTCGCGCGCCTCGGGCATGTTGACGGTCAGGTAGAAGCGCAGCGCGTCAGGATCGTAGCGGGAGAGGGCATCGTTGATGTAGATGGCCCAGTTCTTGGAGCCAGAGATCTTCTTGCCCTCCAGATTGAGGAACTCGTTGGCGGGGATGTCGTAGGGCAGGGTCAGCGGTTTATCGGAGGAGGAGCCGATCAATTTATCCAGGTCATTGCCCACGCCGATCAGCTCGCCGGGCCAGATGATCGAATGGAAGGGAATGTTATCCTTGCCGATGAAGTAATAGGCGCGCGCCTCGGGATTGTGCCACCAGTTGTGCCAAGCCTCGGGCGTGCCGCGCAGGGCGCTCCACTCCAGGGTGGAGGAGAGGTAACCGATGACCGCCTCGAACCAGACGTACAGGCGCTTGGAGAGCGGCCAGGCCGGATCGGGGATCGGGATGCCCCAGTCCAGGTCGCGGGTGATGGCGCGCCCCTTCAGGCCTTCCACGTCCATTTGCCCCAGGGATTGGCGCACCACGTTGGAGCGCCAGTAGGACTGGCGTTTTTCCAGAAAGGCGCGGATCTGGGTCTGCAGGGCGGTCAGGTCGAGGTAGAAGTGGTCGGTGGGGCGCAGTTCGGGGGTGGAGCCGTCGATGATCGAACGCGGGTTGATCACCTTCTCAGCCTCCAACATCGTGCCGCACTTCTCGCACTGGTCGGAGCGCTGGTTGAGCGCACCGCACACGTAGCAGTCGCCGGTCACATAGCGGTCGGGCAGGAAACGGTTCTGCGCGGTGGAGAACCACTGGTTCTTGCGGTCCACGTAGAGGAACTTGTTCTTCACCAGGGCGGTGAACATGGCCTGGCTGACCTTGAAGTGGTTGGAGGTGTGGGTAGTGGTGAAGATGTCGTAGGAGATGCCGATCTTCTGGTGCATCTCGATGAAGTTCTTGTGAAAATATTTATAGACCTCTTCGGGCGAGCGGCCTTCCTTGTCAGCGCGCACAGTGATGGGCGTGCCGTGGGAATCGGTGCCGGAGACCATCAACACATCCCGTCCGCGCATGCGGTAGTAGCGGGCCAGGATATCGGCGGGCAGGTAAGCCCCGGTCATATTGCCCACATGAATTTCGGCATTGGCATAAGGCCAGGCAACGCAGAGCAGGATCGGTTCGTTCACGGTACACCTCGAAGGGTCAGAATAATGGGGAATTGTATCATAAATAAGCGGATGGCTGATAGCGCATAGCGGACAGCGGACAGCCGTGACCGAAATTCCGGCTGGTCGGAGCCGCTCAGACTAACCTACGCCTGCGCAGCAGGGGATTTTTCCGGGAAATCGGTGTACAATCAATACAATACGATACGCATCTGCCAGAAGCAGCGAGGGAAAAGTGCCATGTGCGATTCATCTAACAGCGAACCAACCGCCATCGAACGAGCCAATGGAGAATTCAAGCGGGGCAACAAAAGCGCCGCGATCGAGATCCTCATTTTCGAACTTCGCCAGAACCCGGACTATATTTCTGCCTGGTTGATCCTGGCACGCATGCTGGATGACCCGCAAAAGAAGCTGGATTGCTACCGCCAGGTGCTCGCCAGAGATCCCTTCAATATGGAGGCTTCCGCCTACCTGGCGGATCACGCAACCCCGCGGACCCACACAACCGTCCCGGCACCTGCTCCAATGCCTGCACCCGCTCCCGCTGCCGCGCCTGCATCGGAACTTCCCCCGGGCTTTACGCCAATCCCTGCCCGCGCGCCGGCTTCCCAGATACCTGCCAATCCTGCCCCGCTGCCAATTCCACCTTATACACCCCCGCCCCGCGCAGCCGTCCGACCCACTGCGACTGAGCTCAAACCGCAACCTGCCCCCCCGCCGGCTTACGTGCCCGGACCGCAACCTCAGCCGGAACCTGCCCCGGTGAATGTCCATGTTTATTCCCAGGTGAAAACCAGCGCACGCCAGAACCCATTGAGCGAATGGTTCATTTTTGCTGGCATCGCCGTCGCTTTACTTCTTCTTATTTTGATACTTGCGCCTCGCCAAAATAAAATTAAAGAATTTGCGAACGGCCTCTGGAAAGAGGAAAACGCAGCCGCGGGAATCGAAGATCAATATAGATTCATGGGATATATCTTCTTTTTTAATGACAATCAGGTCATGCCAGGCTGTGATTGGTCTCAACGCATCTCTTCCACCTATACCTTTATTGATGATAAGTCCCTGGAGCTGGATTGCGACCATAACGGCCTGGATTATGTGCTGACCATCGAGGAAATGAACGGCAGCACCGCAAAAGGGTATATGGATCAGGAAGGCAAGCCAAGGAAGAAATTGAATTTTACCCTGCTGACCCGGAACACCAGCACAGGCGATCTGAGAAAAGATGTAGTGGGAACCTGGGTGGTTGCCGATCCCAATTTCAATCCGGAAACAAACACAGCGCCTGTAAAATCCTTTGGGTCGCCTGCCACCTATACGTATGTTGAAGCCGGTAGATGGACATTCGGGGATAGTACGGTTAGCATGGATTTCTATCCCGGTTATACCGAAGAATGGGACGGGGTGAAGAGTTATTCTATCTCCGAGAATACGATCTCGATCTCCGGGTTCATGGATGAGAATTACCATCTATTCTCACTTGGCTCGATGCTGATCCTTACACCCACAGGTTCGTATCCCGAAGTAAACGTATTTATCTTGTTCCGCGAAAATTAGCCGCCATGCCGGCCGCGATGCCCCTTTGGGGTACGTAAATCACGAAGGAACCTGGAAGATTTCTTCGTGTGTTTCGTGGTTAAAAAGAGGATCACGAAACACACAAAAGGATTTTAAAAAGGGCCGCGGGCGGGACTTTGTTAACCGGTTTAGCATGGGATTGTTGGGTTTCGCTGGCCGGACTGATCAGCCTGGAACCGCGCCTTTTCCGCTCAACCCAACCTACCCTTGTTTGCTATAAGCTATCACCTATCAGCTATGAGCTACTTGGCTCAACCCAATCTACCGCCTTACACAAGATGGATCCGTGTAGATCCGTGTGATCCGTGCAATCCGTGTCCAAGGTTTTTGCGGAATCGGTTACAATTTCCCTATGGAAAAACGCATCCGCGACCTCTACAATGACAACATCCTCCAAACCGCCCTGGACGGTTACGGCCTCCGGCTGGTGGAAACCCTGGACGGCTTCGAGAACATGATGTTCGCCGTGCAGCGCGGCAAGCAAGACCTGATCCTGCGCATCGGTCACGACTACCACCGCAACGGCACGCAGGTGGCGGCCGAGATCGAATGGATCAACTATCTGCACGCGCACGGCGTCTCGGTGCCGCGCGCCGAGGGGCAGGCGCTGGCCATCCCCGCTGCGGACGGCTCGCACTTCCACGCCGCGCTGTTCAGCAAGGCGCCGGGGCGCCCGCCGCTGCACTCCGACTGGGTCAACGGCCTGCTCGGGCGGGTGGGCAGCCTGCTGGGGCAGATGAACCGCCTGGCGGTGGATTTCGTCCCCGCCAACCCGGGCGCGGTGCGCCCGCAGTGGTGGGTGGAGGAGGTTGGCTTTGCCGAGAAGTTCCTGCCCCCCTCCGAGGAAAAGGTGATCGCCAAATACAACGCCCTGCTGGAGCATCTGCGCGCCCTGCCCACCCCGCGCGAAGCCTATGGGTTGATCCACCAGGACGCGCACGGCGGCAATTTTTTCGTCGGCGACGATGAGCAGATCACGCTCTTCGACTTCGACGACTGCCAGTACTGCTGGTTCGTCATGGATATCGCCATGGCCCTCTTCTACGTCCTGCCGCACGACTGCCGCGGCGAGAAGGAACGCACCTTCGCGCGGGATGCCCTCTCCCAGCTTCTGGACGGCTACACGAAAGAATACAATCTGGCCCCGCGCTGGATCGCCGAGATCCCTTCCTTTCTCAAGCTGCGCGAGATCGACCTGTACATCGCCATCCACCGCAGCATGGACCTGAACAACCTCGACCCCTGGTGCGCCAGCTTTATGAAAGAGCGCAAGGAGAAGATCGAGAACGATGTGCCGTTCGTGGAGATAGAATTTGGTTAAAGAACCTTTGAACACGGATGGAACGGATTTAACGGATGCGCACGGATCGAGCGTTTTCAGGGACAAACCCAAGACCCTGAAGGCGTGGAAGAGCAGAACGAAGACCGTTTAACACGGATGGAACGGATGAACACGGATGCGCACAGATCGAGCGTTTCTTAAGGAAAAAACAAGCAAAACAAAGACCCTAAAGGTCTTCCAGGCCTTTTGGGTCTGGCTCCCGGCCCTGTGCCTGGTGCTGGCCGCGCTAAGCGCGTGCGCGGCACCGGTCGCCCCGACGGGTAGGGGCGACCCGACGGGTACGGGCGACCGGCCGGTCGCCCGTACAATGACCATTACGCCGACAGACATCCCAACGGCCGCCCCTACAATGACCATCACGCCGACGGCCTCCCCCACGCCTTCCTACGTGGTAGAGCTGGCCGCGGTAGGCGATATCATGCTGGCGCGCGGCATCGGCGGGCTGATCTACGTCAACGGCATTGGCGCGCCCTTCAGCGGCAGCGGCGTGCAGGCAGCGCTCTCCTCGGCCGACCTGGCGCTGGGCAACCTGGAATGCGCCCTGACCCTGCGCGGCACGCCCGAGCCGAAGGCCTACACCTTCGCCGCGCCGCCCGAGGGGGCCCAATCGCTGGCCTGGGCCGGTTTCGACCTGGTCACATTGGGCAACAACCACATCCTGGATTACGGCCCGGATGGACTGGAAGACACCCTCTCCGCGCTGGATGGGGCCGGGGTGCTGCACCTGGGGGCGGGGATGGATTCCGCCGCGGCCGCCGCGCCGCTGATCGTGGAACGCAACGGGCTGCGCATCGCCTTCCTGGCCTACGTGGATGTGCCGATCGGCAATTACGACTACCACGCCTGGGAGGCCTCTGCCGACCGGCCGGGGATCGTCTGGGGCCGGACGGGGACGGTGCGCGCGGCGGTCCAGTCGGCGCGTGAGCAGGCCGACCTGGTGGTGGTGCTGCTGCATTTCGGCTACGAGGGGGTGGACTACGCCAGCCCCGAGCAGGAGGCGCTGGCGCAAACGGCCATCGACGCCGGGGCAGCCCTGGTGATCGGCAGCCACTCGCACGTGCTCCAGCCGGTGGTGGAATACCACGGCGGGCTGATCGCCTACTCGCTGGGCAACTTCGTCTTTGACGACTTCGAGGCCGAGTCTAACCGCTCGGAGATCCTGCGCGTGCGCCTGGGCAAGCAGGGCGTGCTGGACTGGCAGACCCAGGCGGTGGAGATCGTCAACGGCGTCCCGGAACTGCGGTAAGTCCATCAACGTCAATTCGGGATGACAGCCGGGCGTCATTGTGAAGCAGTGCCGCTCCTTGAAGCGATCTCCAATTCGGCTCTTTTTAGCCGCAGGGAGGGTTGGTTTTCGCTGCGCGGCTGGATATCAGGAGGGTCTGTTCATTCCGCTCGACCCAACCTGCGCCTTGCAGGAATCTACACAAATTGTCTACACAAAATCACTTGTATTTTTGGACAAAATCACTACAATGAGTAATATCAGTTCATCATTTTCAATAAGGAGAAATGGGAATATGAAACTATCGCAACCGAAATTCATCACGTGGTTGATCGCTGTTATCCTGGGCATCGTTGCCCTGGTGCTGTGGTTCGCCCTGCCCGCTGCTCCCATCTGGGCCTGGCTGGTTGCACTGGTCGGCCTGGTACTGCTGGCACTCGCGAACGCGATCAAGGGCCTATAGCGCCGAACCTAATTAAATAAAAAATTCAACGCCGCCCGCGCTAAACAACGCGGGCGGCGCCAGTATACCTTTTTGGTCTGTTGATTTTCAATCAACAGACCATTCATTTACGAATTTCGCTTTCTCCAGATACCCCAGCCGGTCAGGGCCAGGCCGGCGACCAGGATGACCGCATTCCAGAGCGGGTCCTTGAGGGTGATGCCCAGGTAGCTCAGATAATGCCCGGAGGCGGGCAGGATCAGGGCTGCCGCGCCGATCACGGCCACGATCACGCCAAAAGTGATGATGCCGTCCGCGGCGCGCGAGCGCTTGCGCGTCTCCTGCTCCTGCGCCACCACGCCTGCCTGGCGCACGTGCGAGAGCGCCAGCAACTGCTCCACCCAGACCGGGTTGGCATCCAGCACCGCCTGGTGGGCGGGCAGCTTGAGCGCGGCGGTGGCCTCCGAGCGCACCCCATCGTAGGGGTCGGTCTCGCGCGCCATCACCAGCGCAGCGGTGATGCGCTGGCTGCTCTCGGGCAGCTTGCCCAACGCCTCGGCCGCCTCGCGTCGCCCGTAGGCCGAGGGACCCTCGCGCAGGGCGGCCAGCAGCGCCTCCACCTCGGGCGCCACGGGTTGATCCAGACGCAGCACCCGCTCGGGGGAATTGCCCGCCAGGACGGCCTGGGCCTTGCCCGAGCGCTCGGCATTGACCTGGGCGAGGAACGGCTCGACGACCGAATTGGTCAGGACGGGGATGAAGTTCAACCGGTCGGTGTAGGTGACCGTCATATACGTATTGGCCCCGGCGGATTCAAAGAGCGCCTCGAAAATGGTCTTGTAGCCGGGCAGGGTGAAATACACTTTATGCGAAGTTTCTTCCGCGCCGGTGATGGGGAACTTGCGCGCGGGGCAGAATTGCAGGAAGGCCTGGTAACAGAACGGCACATCGGCGGGGATGTTCTCATGGATGCTGACGGGTTTGGGCATGGGGACTCCGATTTACGATTTTGGATTCGCGATTTTAGATGGATGATTGGGGATTAGGGACGATTATACAACAGGAGTGCCTGGAAAATAAGCCCTCAATCCCCCTTCCCCTACTCCGCCGGCCTCAGGTCTTCAATCACGCGAATGTCGACCCACCAGATGTCACCCCGGAGAGCAAAGAACAAGTATTTCCCGTCCGGGGAGATCGTGGCGCCTCCAGCCAGCGGATCGAAACCGTGCTGCGTCAGATCGATCGGCTCGCCCCAGGTTCCATCCGCGTTCTTGAAACTGACGAATAAATAATTTCCGCCTTGGATATCAAACAGGAGATAACTTCCATCGAGGGCGATGCACGGATGCGCCTGGCTCCCCCCATAAGCCTGTATGGGGACCCTTTCATAATCGGTAAAGAGGCCGTTCTCCACCGTAACGGTGGCCAAATAGGTCCTCCCGGAGGATCTCGATGACATATCGGTGATATAGAGTTGACCGTCCCGGCTTGAGCTTAAGAACATTCCCTGACCAGCATAGCGCGGTTCCGACCATCCGTTTTGCGTTCTTTCCACCACAAAATAAGCGGGAATCCCGGGCTGTGCTGCGGGATCGGGATATTCCCACGCAAAGTATAACCATTGATTATCAACCGTCACGAAAGGCTCGAAGGCTGAATACCCCGCGGTAAAGGCAAGCGGTTCAGGTTCCGTCCATTTTCCGTCGACCCACCTGGTGAAAAAGAGCCTGGATTCGGAATTTTCAGAGAATCTGTAAAAATAATACTCGCTGCCGTCCGGGGAAAACGTACCCGAATATTCTGAAGAATCAGGATCGGAAACGATCCCCGGAGCAAATAATTCAGGTTCCATTCCGGGAGGTTCCTGACCGAGATAGGGAATAAATTTTGGGGTAGGCGTGGGGGGAATAGAGGTCGATGTGGGGATGGCTGTTGCCTGCTCGATGGACGGAGCACAACCAGACACGATCCAGCATGGCATGAGAAAAAGGAAGAAGAAAAGGATTTTTCGATTCATTATTTCCTGCTTATGTGGGGACTGCTGTGGAGACCCGATTCAATGCGACATGGCTTGCCATTCGGAAAGTAGCAACCCAAACCAAAGTGTATCGACAAGCGTGCCATCTTTTTTTCGATGATACTGCCGGAAGCAGCCTTCTTGGGTAAATCCGCACCGTTTGGCTACTTTTATGCTGGCAGAATTGTCGGCGACAACCCTTAAATCAATCCTTAAGACGTTCATCTTTTCAAAGGCATACCGGATTGCGGCGTTTGCAGCCTCTGTTGCATATCCCTTTCCGGTAGCTTCCTTGACCAGGAAATATCCCAATTCGATCCGGGGCACCTCCCAATCCGGCTGTGCGAAGTAGCTTTCGCCAATATAAACCCCGGTAGCCTTTTCCCAGGCCCCAAAGATGAATAGATTACGCGCATCCCATTCTGTATTCTGCTTCTCAAACCACGCTTTAATCTCTTCCTCGCCCTGAACATCGATCAAAAAAGGCGGCAGGAACTCATGAAGATGCTCCGCGTTGCTTTGCAGCATCTGAGAGTACATGGGGATGTCGTTCGAACGGTAGCGCCGCAGCAAGAGGCGCTCGGAAGTGAACTCATCTGGTAGATCAAGAAATATGCTGGTCATGGCGATGATAGGATCATTGTAAATCTCTCCCGCCCAATTGGCAACCTGTCATTCCCTCTACTGAATAAATTCCGGTGCCTTCGCTCTCCCGTGCAGAATGAAATTGATTGTGCTACAATTATTACTGGCCCCACAGACACCTGTGTGTGTCCATCCGGGTTCATCCGTAGTTAAAATAAATATCAGGAGGTTCCTATGCCCGAGATCTTTGGCTTTGACCCTATCCAGGAATTCAATAACACCCGCGACGCGCTGCGCCAACTGCTGGAATCCGGCACGGTCATGCCGCGCGACCTGATGCCCTCCGCCATGGCGACCATGATCCTGCCGATCGACCTGATCGACGACGGCCCGCAGTTGATCGTGCAGACCAACCTGCCCGGCCTGAAGCCCGAGGAGGTCTCCATCACGGTGGTGGGCAGCACGCTGACGATCAAGGCCACGCTGGAGAAGCGCGAGGAGTTCCCCGGCTCCACCGTGCTGCGCCGCGAGCGCCGCACGGGCGTGGTGGCGCGCTCCATCACCCTGCCGGTGGAAGTGGAGCCCGACCGCGCCGAGGCGAAATTCAATAACGGCGTGCTGACCCTGACCCTGCCGAAGAGCGAAGCCATCCGACCCAAGACCATCCGCGTCAGCGCAGGATAGCTCCCTGCGCATGGCATCCACCACTCCCCGCATCCCCTGGTTAACCCGCCGGGCGCTGTTCGGGCGCTCGCGTCAGATCCTGACCGTGATGACCCGCCACGGTCTGGGCTGGTTGTACACGCGCGGAGTGGCCGGGCCGCTGCGGCGGCGGGCAGGCGGGCCGCGACCCGCCTCGGTGATGCACAAGGAGGCCGAGCACCTCTGCCACGCGCTGGTGGAGCTGGGGCCGACCTTCATCAAGCTGGGCCAGGCGCTTTCCAGCCGCCCGGATATCCTGCCGCCCGAATACATCGAACAGCTCAGCCGCCTGGTGGACGAGATCCCGCCCATGCCCTTCGAGCGCCTGGAAGAGGTCTTCCGCGCCGAGCTGGGCGGCGAGATCGACGAATTCTTTGCCGAATTCGACCGCCAACCCATCGCCTCGGCCTCCATCGGCCAGGTATACAGCGCGCGGCTGAAGAACGGCCTGCCGGTGGTGGTGAAGATCCAGCGCCCGGGCGTGGTGCAGACCATCGAGCAGGACCTGGAGATCCTGGCGGACATGGCCGAGTTCATCGACCAGAACAGCGAGCTTGGCCACCGCTACGACATCCCCACCCTGGTGGACGAATTCTCCTACCGCATCCACCTGGAGCTGGACTACATCCGCGAGGGGCGCAATGCAGACGTCTTCCGGCGCAATTTCTACGGCGACCAGACCGTGCACATCCCCAAGGTCTATTGGGAGCTGACCACCGCGCGGGTGATCACCCTGGAAGAGGTGGGCGGGCACAAGATCAACGACATTGCCGCCATGGACGCGGCCGGACTGAACCGGCGCGTGGTGGCCGAGCATGCCTCGCGTTTCACCCTGCGCATGATCTTCGAGTTCGGCTTCTTCCACGCCGATCCGCACACCGGCAACATCTTCGTCCAGCCGGACGGCACCCTGGCCATTGTCGATTTCGGCATGGTCGGACGGCTGAGCGAAAAGCTGAAGAACGGCCTGATGCAAATGTCGCTGGCGGTGGCGCGCAACGATATCGACCGCGTGGTGGACGAACTGCTGGAGGTGGGCATCACCGGCAAGCACGTCCGTCCGCTGGCCCTGCGCCGCGACCTGGAACACCTGTTGGAAAACCTGTACGTGGGCACCTTCCAGGAATTGACCGCCAGCGAGGTGACCAACAAGATGATGGAGATCGCCATGCGGCACGAGCTGCAATTACCGGCTGAGATGGTGATGCTGGTGCGCCTGCTGGCGATCAGCGAGGGCATTGCCGCCCAGCTCTGCCCCGATTTCCACATGGTGGAATTCGCCGTGCCGTACGTGAAAAAATTCCTGGCCGATGAGCGCAAGCCGGAGAAGATCCTTGGGCGCCTGGGACAGACCGGGCTGGACGGGTTGGAGTTCGGGCTGGAATTACCGCGCCAGGCCTCGCGCCTGATGAAGATGTTGGAGCGCGGGCAGGTGGAAATGAACATCGGCTTCGAAGGCCTGAAGCCGTTCATGTCGCAGATGCAGAAGATGGCCAACCGGATGGCGATCGCGATCATCCTCGGCGCGACGATCATCGCGCTGGGGATCGTGATGGTGATCTACCGTCCCGATTCATGGAAAGCGTTGGGGGATATCATCTTTGCCATGGCCTTCCTGTTCTCGATCGGCTTCGGCGCCTGGCTGGTGTGGAGCATGATCCGGTCGGGAAGGTGAACAACTTACAGTTGACAGCTCACAGTTTTCAGCATACAGCAAACGGCTAACAGGAAAAAGGAGATATTTGTTAACTGTCTGCTGTGGGCTGTGGGCTATTCGCGGTAGGTTTCATTCCCCAAAAAGTAAGCGCAGTACAGCCACCCAACACCAGCAAAGTAATCCCCCGGACCAGTATGTTTGCCAGGGTCACGTCCCATTGCGTCATTTTACCAACCGCTGCCTGAGAGAACAGAGCCGAAACGAGCATCGTCCCGGCGAACAGTCCCAGGCTGGTTGCCAGGATCCACCACCCAGCCTTTTGAAAGACGCGCCGGAGGAACCACCATTGCGCAAGGCCTAACAGCAAACCCTGGAATAGGACAAAAAAGAGATTGAGCAGCGGGGTGACAGCGGTCTGCAGTGTGGAAATGAGCCCCGTCACGGCCAGCCAGGCAACCACCCAGGCGATCGGGCTTCCCCAGACTAATCCATCGATCAGCCGCAGCGCATCGATCCGCCTCTGAAAAAGGAGAACCTGACCGAAGCCGAGGCAAAAACCAAAGATCAAGGCGTTCAGCGCCCCCCACCCGAATCCGGCCGGGTGATATTGCCCGGCGAGAAAAGGCGGAAAGATCTCGATCAGGATCTGGATCGCACAGCCGATCCCGAAATGGCCTGCTATCCAGAGAGCCAGATAGCCCGGTTTCTGGAAAGAACTTTGAGCAGTATTATGCGCGACCCCTTTCTTTGGTAGAGAACGAGACCCACTTTTCATTATACAGCGTCAATTATTCAATTCAATAAATAAAAAACCCACTGCAGGATCTACTTAATCCCCCGCGAACTGGAAACAGTCGCCTGCCGAAAGACCCTGCCGAGGGGGTGAGCTCTTATCGATCCACCCAGCGGTGCAGCGCGTCCGGCAAGGTGAATTCCTGCAGGGCCTGCAGCAAGGCCTCGGGCTGGTCGGAACTGGCGTAGAGGTGGTTGTGCTCGGCGTAGAGGAAATGCTCGGCCTCGGCCTTGGCCAGGAAGGCCAGCAGCAGGTCGTAGTAGCCGGCAGTGTTGAGGATGCCCAGCGGCTTGCGGTGGATGCCGATCTGCGTCCAGGTGAGGGCCTCGAACATCTCATCCAGCGTGCCCAGGCCGCCCGGCAGGGTGATGAAAGCATCCGCCAGCTCGGCCATGCGCGCCTTACGCTGCTGGATGTTGCCGGTCACCTCCAGGCGGGTCAGCCCGGAGTGGATCAGGGCCGGCGTGTTGAGGTTCTTGGGGGTGATGCCGACCACCTCGCCGCCGGCGGAAAGGGCCCCATCCGCCACCGCGCCCATCATCCCGGTCTTGCCCGCCCCGTACACCAGGCGGATGCCCGCGCGGGCGATGGCGCGCCCCATCTCGGAGGCCGCGGCCAGATATACGGCCGACAGGTTGTCCGCCGAGCCGCAATAGACGCAGATGCTGTGAAGGTTGTTCATGGTTCTTCTCTCCTCAAAGGGATTATTATAATCCAGATAGCGGATAGTTTACAGTTTACAGGAAAAGAAGGTTGGTCAGGAACGGAGGGCTTCACTGAGGTGACCAGCCCATTCAACATCCGGCCGATCTCTTCGCCGCGGGTTTCCAGATCTTGATGGATGGCTGCGTCGATCCATTCTCGCAGCTTAAATATCTCCAGCAGTGTCAGGGTTTCGTAAAGCGGACCACGCGCGATATAACCGCAGCATTTCAATCACGGGCGGGCTTTTGTTAAAATATTACCATCCAATCCAACATGGCAGCCCGCCCCTACATCCACATCAGACGTTTTTTACCGTCAACTAACCCCTGTGAGCTATCAAGGCCCCATCACCTGCATATAGCAGCGCAGGCCGTCGGTGGAAATGGGCTCAAAGCGGCCGGTTTCGATGTTTGCCAGCCAGGCCAGGCGCACCGGCCCCAGTTCAAAGCCGTACATATTGAAGGGGCGGCTGGTCAGGTCTTCCGGCACCTGCGCCACGGCCAGCACCTTCTCCTCATGCACGCCGTTCACCAGGCAGGCCACGTCGATGCCGAAGTTCTCGTCCGGGTTCATGGCCGGCAGGGGCATCACATCCAGCACCAGATAATAGGCCTGCCCGTCCGGGGCGTTGCACACCACCCGTTCCAGCAGGATGTAATCCTGACCCTGGTAGCCGAAGGTCTCCAGGCCGAAGACAGTCGGGTCGTTTTCATCGGTGAAATCGATCAACCAGCCGGATTTGAATTCCATGGCAGCGAGATGCCCAAAATAGCCCGCGCCGGGCAGATCGGCAATGGCGAATTGATCCGGCAGGGTCTTGGCGGAGAGGTTGGCGGGCGGACAGCCGGGCGCCCAGGTGGGCGTGGGCAGCGGGGCCAGGGTGGGCGTGGGAGCGGAAGTCTCCGTTGGCGCGGTGGTATCGGTTGGGACGACCGGCCGGTCGTCCGTACTGGCGGCGGTCGGGCGTTCCGCCGGGGTGGCAGTGCGCACCTGGGGCAGCGAGCAGGCGCTCAGCGCAGCCAGGCAAACGACAAGGAAGAGGAAGGGGAATTTTGATCTCATACCATGATTATACAACAGCCGGAAGGTGAGATTTACCACCCGTCCGGCAGTTGATAATTGCGCGCGGTCAGCATCTGCTCCACCTTGCGGTGGATCACCTCGTTTGGTTCAACCGTTTCGGCCGGGCAGGGATCGACCCTGCCGCTGAGCCAGCTTTCGCTGCTGGCGCCGTTCTTCAGGTCAAACCGGTACAAATGCCGGCATTGGATCACGGTCAGTTGGCTGAACTGATAGAAAGGCGGCTGAGAGGCATCATCGGAAAGGGCCAGCTCTTCGCCCGCCATCTGGATCTTATCGGTGCCGCCAATCGTGATCAGGCGGGCGGGATCCAGGCTGCCCAGCAAAGAATTGCCTTCCATCCAGGCTGGTATTTGCATTCCCAGGTAATCCAGCAGGGTCGGAGCGACATCGATATTTTGGGTGTTGGCGGCAACGGCACCGGCATGTGCATCGCCGGGGAAATGGATCAGCAGGGGGATGCGCTCGGCGGTCTTCCACTGCTGGGGGTGGTCGGAATAGAGCACCAGGATGGTATGGTCATACTGGCCGCTGTCCTTCAAATATTGAACCAGCTCCTGCACCTGAGCGTCGTATTCCAGAATGGCGTCATCATAAAAATCAACCATCCAGGCCTGATCCTGCATCTCCCCGCGGGAAAAGACCTGCGTGGCAGGGTAAAATTCGGGGCCGTGAGTGTTCAGCAGGTGGACATGCGCAAACAAAGGCCGCCCGCTCTGGCTGGCTTCGTCCAGATCGCGGCGCAGGCAGTCCATGCGCTGCTGATCGGTGAGGATGACGGTACCGGAACGGGTCAGCGAGGCATAGGGATTCTGCATATCCTGAAGGAAAAAGATATGGCCGAGGCGTTCGCTGAGGCGCACCTGCATGGTGGAGAAGAAATAGATCTCGTTGGAATAGCCTGCCGCGGCCAGCGAATCGGTAAGCAGATTGGAAGGGTTAGGATTACAGTTGACCTCATCGAAAGCGTTGAGGAAGTCGATCGTATTCACATCCATGAAATACGGTACCCCCATCGACGCGGTATGATAACCGGCCTGCTTCAACAAAGCGGGCAGGTGCTGGTATTTATCTGCGCCCCGCAAGATATCCGGCGGGTAAAGCACCCGGGTGGTGAAGGGCGATTTTCCGGTCAGCAGGGCCGTATCGGAACCGGTGGAGTGGGGCGAATTCGAGAAATGGTTCTCGCCCAGCAGAGACCCGGGCGCCAGGCGGCGGATATAGGGCGTGGTATCCCGCCCATACCCATAGACTGAAAAATTGGCCGCGTTCAGGCCGTCCCCGCCGATAAGAATGATATTGGGCAGGGGCCCATCCACAGACGCAAGCGGAGATTGAGGGGGCGCAGCCTGCTCCGGTTTATAGTTCAATGATGCGGTTCATCGCCCGCTTCTTGAACGGCCGGATGCCAAAGGCCATCCGCCGCAGGAACCAGGCAAATAACCCGCCAAATACCAAGGCATACACCACCCGCAGCCAGGTCTTTGAATCCACCACCCCCTTGCCCACCACGGTATAGGTGAAGTTATCCAGGAGGAGCAGGCACAGACAGGCGGCCAGGAAAGCCGCCGGGATGTAGTAGAGGTAGCGGCGGAGGGAGGGGAAGGCGAGTGTCAGGGCCGCATCCAGCAGGAACAACACCAGGAACGTGCAGGAGATGGCTGCCGCAATGCCCAGGCCGGTGACCAGCAGAACATTCAATTTTTCGACCAGGGAGAGGGAATTCATGAAAGAGGGCTTGGTTATCTGAAAGACCCATTCCATGAACACATATAAGAAGGAGATGTGCACCAGATTGATCGCGCCGCGCTTGATCATCGTCCGGCGCGGCAGGCAGGGCGTCTGGGACTGGCTCGGCCCCTGCCCGGCAGGCTGCCGGAAGAGCAACCTTGTCAGGCGCGGACCCAGAAATGCCGCTCGCCGGTCGGGGTCCTTCAAGAAAAGGCCCAGGTCGATGATCCCCGCGAAGGCCAGCAGCAGGAAAACCGCGCCTCCGGCATTGCTGGAAAGCAGCCAGGAGCGGGAAACTTGATTTTCCCCCGCGTTGTCCAGCATGGTCATGACCAGCGCACTCAGCAGAAGCGCTGTCAGATAGATCCACCCCAAAATACCTCTAAATAATTGTTTCAATAAAAATGCCCCTGTGTGAACTCTCCCCACCGAAGGAGGTAATCCATTGTATGGACAGGATTATACTCCAAAATGAAAAGGAATCAAAGAAAACCTAAAGAAATTTCTTCCGTTGGGGCGGGGCGCCTGTTGGATCAACGAGAAATTACGTTAACAAAGTCCCGCCCACTGGTGCAACAGGCCGGATGGAATTTGCGGCGGGTGGGCTTTTGTTCACGGATGAATTCTGCATCGACCATGGCAGCCCACCCCTTCGGGGAATAAATCCTATAACTCTCGATGTGGAGAGATTTCCCCAATCCACATCCGACTTAACCGTCCCCTCAACCTTCGGAAAGGTTGGGGGGACGGAACCTGGCGCGCAAACGCCGCAAGGGCGCTATTGCACCGTGGTGGTGGCGGCGGCCATGTTGTAGATGCGCCAGACGCCTTCGTTCAGGCGCAGTTCCACGGTGATATCACCGCTCTGCTCGATAAAGTTGCCGTCCTTGGCCACGTCCACCTGCAGGGTGACGCTGGCGGTGACGGTGGCGGCAGCGGCGGCCTCGTAGTCAATGTTGAGGGCGGTGACGGTGGTGGTGCCGGCCAGCACGTTATCGGCGGCGGTGGTACGCAGCTCTTCGATGGTGTTATCGTCCGGGTAAGCGGGAGAGGTCTTGTCCAGCGAGTCGAGCAGCTCATCCACGTCGGCGTGAATGTAGGCGTCGTAATAACGTTCGATGGCAGCGGAGTAGAGTGCCTTATTATCGGGCGTGGGGGAGGCGGCAGGCGTGGTCGAGCAGGCGCTCAACGCGGCCATGATCAAGGAGACGAGCAAAAGGAAAGATAGTTTTGTTTTCATAGCGGAAATTATAACAGATGCCGCGTGCCGGCGGCTGCGGGCAGGGACAGGGATGGGTAAGAATCCAATAAGAAAGAGCGGAGTTCGGCCGCCGCTTTACTGCTTGCCGTTGATCAGGCGGTGAAAGAGCAGGCGCATCTCCAGGCGCCGTTTATAGACCGTGGCCCATAGGATTCCGACCGCAAAGACCACCAGGATGGCGGCGATGACGGTGCCGATGATGCCGATCACCATCTGGATCGGGGTGGGCTGGGCGCCGTTGACGAACCAGCCCACATCCTGCCAGAAGGAGGGCAGGGTGAGAAAGGTGAGGGTGAGCGAGGCCGCCGCCAGGCTGACCGAGACGATCGTGCCCTTCTCGTTGTTCTTCTCGCCCAGGTCGGCCAGGTACAGCTCGTCCACCGGATCGGCCACGCTGGTGATCCCTTCGATGGTGCGCTGGATGTGTTCGATGATCTTGTTCAAGCCCAGCTGGTCCATCAGATATTCCGCCTTTTGCACAGCATACTCAGCCCGCGACCAGAGCATGGGGTGGCTGAGACTTTGCACCAGGGCCGTCAGGCGGCGCAGGCGGGCGGCGCGGGTGATCAGGTCGGGCAGGTTTTTGTCCATCTGGATATCGCCCAGGAAGAGCTTGCTGCGGGTGGCATGCACCGGCGGGATGATCTCTCCCAACAGATCGTAGGTCAGCCCCTCCACCAGTTGGGCCAGGATGCGGATCTCCGTCACAAACTCGATCATGCGCTCGACCGCGTCCCAATAGGTGACGTAATGCGCCCGCAGCGTGGCGCTGGGGACGGTGGAAACGGCGATCTCGTGGTTGCGCCAGTCCGGCGAGGGGGAGATGATCGCCGTCCGCCCGGCCAGCAGGCACAATTCATCGTTCCACGAGGCCTGGTTGTTCGCATCCAGGCTGTCGGTGATGCTCCAGCGCGGCTCGGGGAAATAAAAGCCCTCCTCGCCTTCGCTGTCGCGGGCGGCGCGCGGATCGCGCAGGATCGAGCCTTCGATCAGGCTCATCAGGCTGCGCTTCAAGTGGTGCGACTTGCGAATGTCGTTCACGTCCACCTTCACGCGCGCTTTGCCGGGCGCGCGCAGCTTGACCCGTTTGACATCCGCCGGGTCGGCCAACATTTCGTCAAAATGATGGATAATGTAGGAATCGTGGAGGGGAATGCTCAGGCTGGCCTTGGGGCGCTGCAAACGGATCGGCTCCTGGTTGGGAACCTCGATCTGGTCCCCCACCGCCTCCACGAACAGACCGGCCACCTCCATCGCCAGCTTCCACTGCAGGGGATAATAAAGCAAATGGGCGGGCGGCTCCTGCTCGGCGCCCATCCATTGCAGGAAGCGCTGCACCGAGCGGGTTTTTTCATCCAGCATGGCCGGATCCTCTTTGTAGATTTCTTGATTGGAGACCAGGCGCCTTTGCGCGCTGGGCACGTCCAGCGACTCCTGCAGGCGCATGACATCCTTGGCCAGCTGCATGAACGAACGCGCCTGGCTGCGGTAGGGCAGGGTCAGGCGGATGACAAAAAAGCCCGAAAAGGTCGGGCGAATATAGATATTCCAGCGGTTCCAAACGCGCAGGAAAAGTGTTTTGAACTGGAAATTGCTGGCCAGGGCCTCGTCGAACTTGACCTGGCTCTTGTCCAGCTGGTAGGTGGGCGTGCTGAAGCGCTCCAGCATCAGCGGGCGGAAGACCCCCGTGGCAAACCCGACCTCTTCCGCCGACATGGGTTCCTCTCCCGGCTGGCCCGGTTCCTGGGGGTGCTCCATGTACTGGCGCAGGAGCTGGAATTTCTGCAAATCCTGCCAGCGTGCGGCGTTGCTGCGCAGGATCTCGGTTAACTCCAGCGAACCGCGCAGGCTTTCAAAGCGGTCCTGGTCGGCAGGCTGAACAAAGCGGCGCAT
This sequence comes from uncultured Anaerolineaceae bacterium, assembly GCA_964424115.1. Lineage (GTDB taxonomy): Bacteria > Chloroflexota > Anaerolineae > Anaerolineales > Anaerolineaceae > CAYRHN01. Next base: position 657 of record CAYRHN010000018.1, on the reverse strand, counting down.
ATTGAGCGCCATGATCACATGGGTATAACCTTTGGCCGACATGCCAAGCGACATAGGTATTTCCTCCCAGCGGGGATGTTGTACAGAAATAATAGACCAGGCGCGGCAAAATCGCAAGCCAAACGGGGGCGGCTCTTGGATTTAATCCCTTGACAATTTATATACTATTTAGTATATTATATACTAATTAGTATATAAATTACAGTACAAAAAAGGAGTACAAATATCATGAGCACATCTTTAATCTTTGCGATCATTACCATCTCTTTGGCGCTCGTTTTCTACACCATCGGCGTGTGGAGCGAGAAACTGGCCGGGCGGTTAAAACCCTGGCACCTGGCGCTCTTCTGGGTCGGGCTGGTGTTCGACACCACCGGCACGACGATCATGAGCGGGATGGCCGGGCGCTTCACCTTCGACGTGCACGGCATCACCGGCGCGCTGGCGATTGTTCTGATGCTGGGGCATGCCGTGTGGGCCACGCTGGTGCTGCTGCGCAAGCAGGAGCAGGCCATCCGCGACTTCCATAAGTTCAGCGTGGTGGTCTGGCTGATCTGGCTGGTGCCGTTCTTTTCCGGCATGCTGGGGGCGATGGCCCGCCCGATCCCTGTCCTGGCGTAAGCCCCCCTTCTTAACCCTCCCGCCCTCCCCCCACCC
>CAYRHN010000017.1:8854-83346 GCA_964424115.1 uncultured Anaerolineaceae bacterium | reverse complement strand
AAATGGTTGAGACCACTGGTAGTTTGCTCGAGCGACTATTACCAAAGTCTATTCATGCGGTTACTGCTCGTGGCTTTGAACTCAAAGTTGCTCTGTTTGTCATTGCTGTCTCCATCAACTTCTTTTGGTAGCAACTTGAGTTAATTAAGAAATCAGGCAATCGAATCCAAAAAACTGATTTGTCGGCTGGTGATCCAAGGGTGGCTGCGTAATATTTCCGCAAATTGTTTGTGATAGTTCCCTTGCCAGGCGTAACGGAACAGGTGGTTAATCAGAACGGTTGAAAAGGCAGTCACCGGATCCCACAGGTGGGGAGTTGATTTTGTGTTCGTATAATTGTCAATCATTCGGATCGAGTTGGGTGCATGACCCGGTATTAGGTTCGGTTGGACATAATCACGATAGACCTTTTGATTATAGAGTTCGTTTGCCCAACTAAGGAGGAAATAACTGCCGTATGATAAACCTGGATTTCTCAAGTTGCTGGCGATCTTTAAATCCGTGTTGATGATTTCGGTTAACTTTAAGGCAGTGCCTTCTTTTCTTTGATAGCGTTTATAGAAGTCAAGCTCGTGGATCTTTGGGTTTGATTTATTCAGGGTCAGCAATAGATTCCGCAGATCATCATAGGTGATCACTCCCCCAGCGCGGCATAATGCCATTAACTCTGAGTTCTCCAAGAACAACCAGGGATAATCAATCGAAAGCCAGGGAGTTGCTTCTGGGATCAGCAATCTGTAAAAGTCTTTCTCAGAGAAAGCAACCTTTTCAAGAACGTTACCTTTTACCTTGCGGTCTAAGGAAAGGTTGAATAGGTTGGCCAAAAGAGCAGATACTTCGGCATAATGCTTTCTTGTCACCAGGTAGTTCATTCCCTCCCCAAGGATCCACATGTCCTGAGGGGTTAAGATCTCCCCAGTTTCAAAAATACTGTCCGTCCATGTGGGGGGATTAATGATTTGCTTGCCGATCAGTCCTGAATACAGCTCAGCAGGGGATATGTTGATATTTGAGCAGACGGTTACAACCATCGGTAGCGTAGGGGTAATGCCTTGACCCAATCTGGTCATTTTTACAATGGTAGTTGTAGATACAGAAGCTTCTGAAGCAAGTTTTCGTAAACCAATCTCGTCAATTTTTGTTTGAATTCTTTCAGACAACCATTTGAAGTTAAGGGATTGGGAATTATCTTCCATACATACTCCTGGAGATTAGATAACCTCATTATACGTGTTCTTAAAAGAATATCAACAGCGAAATTAACATAAATCTAACACTTCGTTACTTGAATTTAAACACGAAATATGATACAGTGATGACGAAGTAATTCGAAAAATATAACAAAAAAGGAATCGAGTTGAGAATCAAACGAAATCCACCCCCCGGCAATGTCCGGAATGTCCAAAACCACGGTTCAGGGATCCGCGGCTATTTGCGAAACCACCAAAACGAAATTGTCCAGTTCGAGTCGCATCTTGAGCGATTTTATTTGGTTCGCTTGTTACGCGACAAAACGATAGCCAATATTGTCAGCCAGCCGCTGCAAATCCGGTATAGGAGCGATGGCAAGGAGAGGACATATGTTCCCGATTTTAAAGTGACCCGGATTGATGGCTCAATTGAAATTCATGAGGTGACGATATTGAAACGCCGATCTGATCCCCGCATTCGGGAACGCGAGGAGGCTATGAGGCGATATTGTCAAGAACGCGGTTGGCGCTATGTAATCTTCACGGATTGCGAGGTCAATGAGACAGAGAAAGTTAATCTTGATTTATTGCATCTGTTCATGCCGGGGGCTTATCGGAATCCATATGTGGATTTCTACATAATGAAGAATTTATCTATGAATGTTCCAGTTAACTTGATTTCTTTGCTGCAGCAAATTGTTGAGTCGACTGGTTTGGATGCTCCAGTTGTTACCGGTGCTGTATTTCATATGCTGTGGCACGGGCGGTTGGATATTGAGTTGAACCGCTTGATCATGGCGCGCGGCGAAATTCGAGCGTATTGCGAAGTGTGGAAAACAAGAATGGAGGAATAAATGGTGGTAGACCTTGATGAGCCAGAAGATCGTTCTATCAAGAAAGGGAAATATTGCCGGTTTTTTCAGCGGAATTATTTAATCGTGGACCTGATTCCCGGAACAAACCCTGAAATTGTGTTGGAAGATGTTGAGACACACGAGCAGGTAAATACTACTTTAGCTGATTTCATCGCCAAAGCTCCACAAGTTCGGGATACTGAGGAAGAATTCCGGGAGTCTGAAGCCCCGAAAGCGGAATCTTCTGAGGAGAAGAACGAATTTCCAGACTTATTTAACCCTGAAACTATTCCTCAAAGATTACTTGATCGAGCGGAACACATCATCGAAATTGTGGCAACAATTAATGAAAAGCTGAAACAGTCCAAAGAGATTTTTCGAATGAAGACCGAGCTTAGAAAAGGCAGAAAAACCCGAGGGGCCTGGAGTAAAACGGAATCGACTAAGGAAGCGTGCCGCGAGGTTGGAATTGCCCGATCGACCTATTATAAGTACCAAGAATTACTCGAAACGCATAATGGAAACCATTACGCACTTGCTCAGGAGCTTCACCGTGAAACCTATGGTAGTCGGAAAATCTCCAAAGCAGCCAGCTACCTGTGTTATGCGCTTTACAATGAATATCCAGGGCACACGGGTGAAAGTTTGATGGATATTGGGAAAGCGCTTCTTAATTACACACAGGGTTTATGGCTTGATCCTAAAAGACTCCCTGTCGAAATGCCTGATAAAGACCGGACCAAGTTGCTTCAAAAATGGGCTGAACGGTTGATGAGGAAGCAATTGCGGATGGACCAGATTATGGAAGATCCTGAAGTGAAACATTTATTTGTGCCTGTTAAAATGCCCAGCAGGAGCTGGTTCATGGTTCAGATAAGGAAATATAAATATCAGCCCGGGCGCAGTGAAAAAGAAGTTTTATCTCGAGAAGGAAAGGAGTTTCTCAATAATGATTGGTTGGTATTTGATCAATATGTTCACAAGGCACAACTGCCCCTTGAATATGTGTTTGTAGATCATTACTTGTTGGATTTGTTTATCGTCTCGGAAGATGGTACACAGAAAAAACCGTTCCGCATGTGGTTGACAATGTTCATTGATGCTTTTTCCAGAAGCATTTTGGGTTTTAATCTATCTGAAAAAGGCTCAACAACAAAAGATTTGCAAACCGCATTGAAGAATGCGATTTTCCCGAAGGGCGATATATTGCAGAAGTATGGAATATCGACGGATCGCTGGCCGGTGTATGGGATCCCCAAGCGACTGAGTCTGGATAATGCTTTTTCGCATCACAGCAATTCGCTGAAACAACTAGCGGCAATGATCAGCTGTAAGGGAAATTACACAACCGTCGAACTCGACTTCCGCCCATGCTATAAAGCCCGTTACGGTGCGGTAATTGAAACAGTTTTTGGAAAGATTAAGCAGCAGTTACAGCCTATGGCAGGCGCCATTGACCTTAGAAAGCGAGAATTATCAGAATCGTTGAAGAAGGCGAACCGGACTTACAACGATCTGTATAAGCGGATTGTTCAACTGATTGACCAGCATCAAAATTCGCCGCATACAGCTTTGGATGGCTTGACGCCTAACGAGAAATGGTGGCAGGGTACATCTCATAGCCTTCAATTGATCCCAGCACAAACCCCAGAAATTGAGCGCATGTTTTGGGTAATTTTTCCGCAGACACGTACCATTACGCAAAAGGGGATTCAATTATTCGGATCCAGCTACACATCCCCAAAAATGAGAAAGTTGCCACGGATCGATAATTCTGGAGGGATTATAAAATACGGGATTCATTTTGACCCGAATGATATTTCCCAGATTGCTTTATTTATTGATGGCAAATATTTGTGTGATGCAGTTCGAAAAGAGGATAAGTTGCCAGATGAAAGTCATACCCAGGCCAGTAGGCTCGAGCACAATCTATCGAAAAGGATTAAAGGAATGAAATTACAAGACAAAGAAACCATTGAAAGAGAATGGGAAATGGCGAATGAGGACAATGCGTTGAATAAGAAACGCAAGCGGAAAACAACAAGCCAGTCTAAAGAGGGAACAAGCAAGCCCCCCAACCCCCCCAAGAAATCAAAGAAAGCTCAAAACCCTGATGCTATGGAGTCAATCAATCCTACCGTTTCAAGGCTTAAGAATTATCTACAACAAATTGTTGAGGAAGACTGAAATTGGAGTTGATGTGGACGAACCTGTTGTAGGATCTTCTGAGAATATAAGGCAATACTACCGTCTCGAAAAGGGAGTAATTGATGTGCGTAAACGTTTAGAGGAACTTCAAGTCTGGGAATCGAATTGGCAAGCACAAAACCAAGAACTGGATAATCGCATTTTTAGATTGAAGGAAACTCCGCAAGATTTTCAATTAATAGCGCAACTGGTCTCCTATCAAGAGCAGATCCATGTATTCAAGAATCCCATTCCGATTGTCATAGACCCACAGGTGATTAATGAGAACTATTTTGTGGAAATGAGGGATCAGTATAGGGGCTTGACGATTCGGGAAAAAAGACTTTGGATGAACCAGTTATATTTTGTGATGACGCCGGAATTACAACGTATCAACAAGAAGATCGATTTTCTTCTTCGGGATAAATATTTAGGTCACTCCAGAAATTTTATGTTGGGAGGGCTTTCGGGAATGGGAAAAACCACCTTTTTTAATTGGCGAGTAAACCAGACCCCCGCATATGTTGATTTCGAATATAACGTTATCCCGGTTATCAAAATTGACTCTCCTATAGAACCGCGAAATGCAAAAGAGATCTATCAGAAGATCATTCAATCGTGCGGCAAAACTTTTTTTGTGTCAGATAAAGAGGATAGTCTGTTCAGAAAGGCGCTGACTTACATGAAAAAGTGTAGGGTGCAAATGCTGATCATTGATGAAATTGAGCACATGGTTAAACATAGTGTTCGACGAAAAATATTAGAGCTGACCAATCATCTCCCCAATCTGTGCATTGCAGTTGCTTCTTGTGATCCTGAGAAATTCACGCATGGAGATTCTGAGATAGCCGGGCGTTGGCCTACTCAAATTGATTTACATCCATTTGAAGGAGATGGTCTAGATGCTTTTTTAGATTATGTGGAACTGTTTTTACCACTTACGGGATCTTCGCATCTTTCAGATCGCACCATTATCAAGAATAATCGGCTAGAGGAAGGGCCTGCAGAATTCATTGAGAAGGTAACTGGAGGAACTTTACGTCCCATGATGACGCTTCTGAGGGATGCTTGTGATCAGGCCTTTAACGGTAATTTTAACTGTATCACTATGGAGATTTTAAGAAAGGCCTGGTTGCATGGTAGTTAAATGTTGGGGCTGTTTTCTTGCGGTGAATAGCGCTAAAAAATCACCCGCGCCTCGGGTTTTTGCCAGCCACTTATCTTGGATAAATAGGAGCAGAAAATTCCCCTATGTCGCTTGTATTTGATGTTGTAGCGGGTCACTTAAAACCCCAACCGTTTGAATCGTTTTCAAGCTATATTCAACGAGAGGCAAAAGATGAGGAGATGGACAGTATAAGGGAAATTACTTACTGGTTGTTATGCAACAAAAATCCAACCTCGCTAAGGCATTTAGATGATTATCCGCGAGAGCCGTACTGCAGTTTGAGCAAACAGTTAAATCTTACAGAAGAGGATTTGCGGCAAACGACCTTTCACTACCTGGCGACCAATTTTGGACGCGGGATTGCCGGTAAGGCGCTACGCCCTTTCCTTTCCAGCGCTCTTCATCCCACACTTTATTTTTGCCCGCGTTGCTTGTCGGAAAAAATGTATTATCGATTGACCTGGCGTTTCAAAGAATTGATCGGATGCGATTTGCATGGTTGCCGCATGGTGAATAGTTGCTCAAATTGCAATGCATATATTCCACTGGTTAGTTGGCGTTTGCCTCCAGAAGTTGGGAAATGTCCCACCTGTGAATTTCATCTGGAGAATTCTCCGGTGGAGGAGCTAACCTTAGAGGAAATAGCCCGATGCCATCAGGTGCGGTTGGATTTGGAGTTCATTCTTCGCCCCAACCAGATCGAGATGGTACCTGTTGAGATGATTCGTGAACGTATTGGAATGCAATTGTATCAAGCGCGGATGTTGATGAATGTGAATAACCTTACGCTCACTGACCCATTAGGCTTACCCCCAGCCACATTAACTTTATTGGAATGCGGCATCCTTAACGCGAAAGATATTTGTTTTCAAGATTATATTCGATACGTTTACGCAATTGGAATCACGCTTCGAGATTTGTTTCAAATCAGATTGAATCCAAGGGAACATCATCGATTATCAAGTCGTGGGAATAACATCTCACGAAAAGAAAATGACCTTTATTTCAAAATCAGCAGTCTCATCCGAGCGCAGAGACAAAGAAATATCAAAGTCACAATGGAATCTATTGTGGGTCTGACTGGTATACCGGAGACGATTCTATTACAGTATTCGAAAGTAAAGCGATTAGTATCCGATTTATAGAGGAGGTCTTATGGGATTGGGAAATAAACTTAACAGAGTAAAGGAGTCGGCAGGCGCGGTGGAGGATTTCCTCATTGATGCGGTTATTGGTGTGATGCCGTGGCTCACCCCGCTGCCCTCGGCTGTGTTGATCGCCCGCGCGACGGTCAAGCTTTTAGCATGGGATCCGTGGCTGGGTGTCATCATGGCCGTGATCGTCGAATCATTGGGGATCGCCTCGATCAATGTTGCGCTGAGATTGTGGGAATACAACCGCACACGCCATAAAAGCAACGAACCAGCACCAGTGAAGCTGGCCATCGCAGCGGTAGTGGTTTACCTGGCCAGTATCATTTTGCTCACAGTGTTGTTCGATGTAATTCCGGATGCCAAACATTTGGCAGTACTTTTGCTCCCTGTATTGACTTTAACCGCCGCGATGGTTGTAGCGCTGCGGCGCAGCCACTGGCACCGGTTAGCGGCAATCAACATGGAACGCGAGGACCGTAAAGCAGCGCGTCAAGAAGCGCGTCAAATGAGACGTCAAATTGTGACTGATCCACTTGATCCCGACCGTCAAACAATAGTGTCAAATAACGGGTTGTCTGACGCAGATCAGGCGCGTTTGCAGGCGGGTCGAGAGGCAAAACGTAAAGCGCGGCGACGTCAATTACTTGACATGATTAAGCAGAATCCCAGCCTGACCAATGTCGAATATGGTCGCCGATTGGACGTTTCCCGGCAGACGATCACGCAGGATTTTAAGGACCTGGAGGCGGAGGGATTGTATCGGAAGAATGGGAAGAAGTAGAATTGTTATTTGGTTAAGTGTAAGGCAATCGGATTGAGAGAATATTCGACATTTGGCAATTCCGCAAGCAGGGCAGCCACATACGCAGAGTTACGCGGCGCAAATTTCTCTTGAATTATCCCTCTTGTGATTGTTTTTTCTCTTTCTAGTTCCTTGAACGCCCCCTCGATTTCTGGAGCTTGAATTAAACGGCTGTTTTGCGGTATGAATAAGAACAAAACAACCAATTTGGGCGAAATGACATTCTCCACCTTAAACCTGCGTCCACGGTCCAATGTGGCTAATTCTTGCCCTTCCAACTTTTTCAATTCATTCCAGACATTCATAATCTTTCTCCTTCACTCGGCCAAATACATCGCTTCCATAGCCTTGAATAGTTTCCCGTGGTTTGGAACTTTCAAGTGCAGCAGTTCATGCACGATTACTTTGCGCCTAAAATTAGCAGGCTGGCGCAATAGATCCAGATCAAAGGTCAGGTTTCCTTTGCTGGAGCAGCTGGCCCATTTGCGTTTCATCGCGCGCAGGGTGATGGATTGCGGTTCAACTCCCATTTTAGCAGCCATGGCGCGCACTTCGGCTTTAAACAATTCCGCTGGAACGATTTGCTCTAGCGCCAGGGGCAGGGAGTCTTTCTCGTCAATTTCGGTCATGCGTGGGAACTCCCGGTGCGGATGGAAACGGCAAAGATTTGATCCACCAAAATTTTCAATGTCTCAATGTCCGGCGTTTTACCTGCTGCAGTATCCGCCTGGATCAAAACGCGGTATAGTTCTTGCTTTGCGGAACGTTCCTGGGCCGGGTTGGAGCGATAATACGGATAACGGCTGAAGATTTCCGCCATTTGGATTGCTTGTTGTTCCGGTTCAGCGCGCTCAGCTTTGCGCAACAAGTAATACACGGTGAAAGCGATAGGAGTTAGTGAGGTGGCGGCGCGTTCGCGTTCGGCCTGGTTGACCTCGTTGATCAATTCCTCAAGATGGTGCAGGGCTTCCTGGGTATCTAGCTGGCGCTGTTGGTAGGCCTGGGCAATTGCCTCGGCGCGTTCACCAATTGAAACCAAGTATGGGGCCTGAGTCATCTTTTTATCGACAATATCGGCAATGCTTTTAAGCAGGTTGAAGACCTTGACTGTATCGGGCTTGCTTTCTGCATTCAGCTTTTCCAGAAGGTGCTCATTGATCTCATACACTTCCATGCTTTCCTGGATGTTTCCGCTTTCCGTGTTCTTTTGCACCAATTCGGCAGTTTTCCTAGTTAATTCATGATCAATGAATAAGCTGTCATAGGCGGAGCGTAGTAATGCATACATACGCGCCACCTGGTTGTAATCGTGCAAGAATGGACGTAAGTCGGGGTCTGGTGAAATTATCTCGTATAGCGTTTCGAGTTCTTTGAAGAAGTGATAAAAAGTGTGGCGGATTTCCTCGTCGCGGAAATGTTCCAGAATTTTCTCGATCACCTTATCTGGCGAGTCATAGAATCCAACCAGCTTCAGCGGTTCGTCACGCGCGGTTTGCATCAATGTCGCAAAGCGTGCTTTGAGCTTATCCAGATCAGCCAGCGCTCCTTGCACATCCTGGCTGTCGAAGGCCAGGGCTTGTTCAAGTTTTTCAAAGATGCCAACAAAATCCAACACAAACCCGGCCGGTTTGGGATGCCCAAATTCGTTTTCGTACGGTCGATTCACGCGTGCGATGGCTTGCAGCAAAACATGGTCACGCATCGGTTTATCCAGGTACATGCAATATAAAACCGGGGCATCGAATCCGGTGAGTAATTTCTCGGTGACAATCAAAATTTTTGGCAGCTTCTCTGGGTTGCGAAAATCCTTACGAACCTGCTTTTCTTGATCTTCGGAGAGATGATATCGCGCCAGATCTTCGCTGTCATTGTGCGCTGGGCTGTATACCACTTCGGAGTATTCAGGGGGAAGTACTTTATCCAGCAATTCCTTGTACCGCGCACAGGCTTCACGGTCAACTGCTACCAGGAATGCTTTGTAGCCCATTGGCTCTACTACCTCGCGGTAGTGATTGGCGATGTAGGCAGCAATGCGTGTCATACGATCAAGATTCTTGAGCATATTGCGTAAGGTGACTGCTTTGTCCAATATGCGGTTTAGCTCTTCAATATCACTGACGCCCTCTGTTTCTTTGAGGGTAAGAAATTCACGTTCCAGAGTTTCTCGGTCTACGCGTAGTTCATTGGGGGCCAGGGTGTAATGCAGGGGAACGGTGGTGCCATCACTGATGCTCTCCTGGATACTATATTTATCCAGGTATCCTTTGGGATCGTCGCGGCCAAAGACTTTAAAAGTGCCCTGACCTTTGGCGCTGTGATCAATTGGCGTGCCGGTAAAACCAAGATAGGTAGCATTGGGTAAAGCCCCCATAAGGTAATTTCCCAAATCACCACCGGTTGTGCGATGCGCTTCATCCACCAGGACTATGAAATTTTTGCGCAGGTTGACATTGGCGGGAATGTCATCAAATTTGTGGATCATGCTGACGATCAGGCCGCGCTGATCCTGAGCAAGCAGTTCCACTAGATGATCTTTGGAACGTGCAATGGTGGCGTACTCAAATCCAGCAGCTCTTAAATTGCCAAAAAGCTGGGTTTCCAGCTCATTGCGGTCAACCAACATCAAGACGGTGGGGTTTTGAAAATGTGGCTCTTCCAGCAGTTTTTTAGCAATGGTGATCATGGTGAAAGTTTTACCAGAACCTTGGGTATGCCAGACCAGGCCACGGCGCTTTTGCGGATCGGCAGCGCGTTGTACGGCGCGCTCCACAGCGCGCATTTGGTGTGGACGCAGGATGATCTTGCTGAGTTGGTCATCCTGGCGGGTGAAAAGGATGAAATCTGCCAGAACACGCACCATGCGTTGAGGGGCAAGGAAGGTTTTAACTAGCGTTTCATAATCTACCCCAGCCTGCTCATCACGCCAGTTATATAAATTTTTGCGCGATAAATTCCAGGTGGCCCCATAATAATATTGAACCAGATGGGTGAGGGTAAAAATTTGTTGCAGGGAAAGCAATTCTGGTCCTTCGCGGTGGTAACGGCGCACCTGTTCAAAAGCTTCGGCAATACCTTCCAATTTGGTGGCAGCCTTGGTTTCTACCATCAGCACTGGGATGCCATTTATGAAGAAGGCCACATCCTGGCGGATGCGGTATTTGCCATTGGTGAAGGAAAATTCATCGGTGACATGAAATGTGTTACTCTGCCAATGCAGTGCATCCAACAGCGAGATATTTAATTCGCGTCTTTGTTCTGGGACAAAGATAGTCTTCAGGCCACGCAGGTATTCCCAGGCGTCCTGGTTGCCTTCTATGGAGGGCTTCAGCCGTTCCAACTGTTTGCGCAGTTCTTCCGCGCGCCCTAAATCTATAATACTTGGATTAAGTTGTTGAGCCTGTTTGACGAAGATTTCTCCCAAAAGTATGCGTTCTTCCCCGCCACGTAGGCGCATAATATCATCTGGGGAAAGGTAAGTCCAACCCGCTTCACGGGCATAACGTATCAAAGGCTTTTGTACGGCCAAGTATTCTGAAGAGATCATTCGGTTTCCTGTCCTATGGTGAGCGTTTCTGCGTTATCGCCTGACCGCAAATGGTTATAGCGGGTAAAGATTTCGGCCCGCACCGTTTCCATGCCCTCGTCTCTGCCAATGCGGGTAAGTAATTCTACTGCATCCAGGCGTTCTTTATCCTTGGCGGAGGAGTTATTGGCAACACTATAGAGAATCGAATAAGCTTGATCGAAATAGCTCATGGATATATACGCCTTGGCAATGGCTATTTTTTCTTGCGCTCTAAGAAAAACTTTCTTTTCAAGCGCCTTCAAGATAATAACTGCCCGATCGGTTTCGTTTAGTCTAACCAGCACCTGTACAGCCCAACAGCGAGTTTCGATCGGAAGTTTCTTATCCTCCATTAGCTCCGAGACATACTTAATTGTCCGTTGTGTATCTTTAAGACTTTCAAATATACTAACCAACCGCATGATTTGAGCAGGTTTTATGCCTTGTTTCTTGGTTATCCCGTCCAAAACTAAAACCACTGCTTCAGTTTGATTATTCGTGGCTAGCGCCTCACAGCAGGCGATACGCAAATCAAGTTCAGTTTGTTTATTTCCCGCCATCAAAAGAAGAGACCGCCCGGTCTCGACATCGTTCTTACCGTATGCTCCCATTGCCTTAATTGCCAGTTCACGGACCGGTGTGGGCTGTGCACGCGTGATGGCAAGTTTTTGCAATGCTTTCAAACCAGTACTTAACTGACCTAATTGGATCAGGGCTACTGCTATTGCGCATCGAATACGGCTGGAATAGACCGGATTGCGCAAGATTTTTTCCAGTTCGACGATTACCAATCGGCTTGGATTCCCTAACTGGGCCAAAAATTCCAGACCAATCCCGCATACATCCATGGGAAGAGTCTGATCTTTAATAATTGCGGTCAATTCCTGTTGAGCTACAGTTAGATCATATTTGACGCCCCAAATATATGCAGCAACTGCTCGAAGGGCTGGTTCACGGGATGGTTCGGAAATGATGGATTGCAGGACCGGTTTTAAACGTGGATCAGTTATATTATTTTGATAGAAAGCAAATAATATTTGATAATGGATACTGGAAGAAATCGAATTATCCTGAAGGGACTTAACCAATAAGGAGATAATGGTTTTGATTTCGTCTTCGCCCTTAAATTGCATTAGAAGAGTTATTATCTGATCAGCAATTGCCGGACTAATGCGCATTAACAAAACCAATTCATGCCAGATCCGTTCTTTCAAGGCAAAATCTACAGCTATGTGGTCTGCCAGTATCCGGGCTGCCAACAACAAGTTGGCATAGCGCAGTTTTTCCTCTGGTTCAGGATAATCAAGAATTTTTGTTACCAAAAAGGTAGTGAGCGTTGTTCGGGTGTTTAATCGCCCTAATACTAATAAGATTACTTCACGCCAATGAGCTTCATGCAGGTGCGGCTCCAACTCGGCCCAGCACTTTTCTTTCTCAAAATACTCATCAAATCTTTTTACGATCTCACCTGCCGCCATATATTCTTGAAAGGTCAGATGGGTGAAAGAGTATAGCTTTTCGCCGCGTTCGATCAACAGTCCGGTGCGCGATTTAACTGTTTCCACAAAATGGCGCACTTCCTGGCGCGCTTTTTCCTTACCGATATTCAAGGTGGTTTCAGCCAATAAAAAGCCTGCCAATAGGTCTTCCAATTCATGTTCTTGAATTTCATATGCTTGGCGCGAACTGGTTACTTGCGAATGCATCCAATAAGCCAACCATTCCAAGAAACGATATCGGAAAATATAAGCGGGGCGCTGCTGATCTTGGTATTTGATGCCTTTGGCTTGGTACCAGGTATCCACCAAAGTAGTAACACATTTTTCATACAACTTAACTCGTTCATTGGGGAGCTGGGCTTCAATTCGATGTACCAGGGCAATGATGGTTAACATCAATGGATTGGTGGCCAGCAACTTGATGCGCGGTTCTTCTAGAATGGTTTTGATCAGCGATTGCGCAGATTCTTCAGCTTGCGCATGGTCGGGTTCGCGGGCCCAGTACCATTTTCGAACAAAATTTTGAATATCCTCATCGCTAAACGGCAATACGGTTAAATGGGTAAATATCTTGCTGTTTAATGGTGCTTCGCTGTAGCCCACAATACGCGAGGTAATGATAAATTGATTGCGTGGAAAACGTGTTGCCAGGGCTTGAATGCTTTCAACCATTTCATGACGTAAGTCCAGCGAACCCAACTCATCCAACCCGTCCAAGCATAGACAACATTCGCCTTTGGTTAACGCGTCTTCAAAAAAACCCGGTGGCAAGTTGAGAATATATTTATCATGCGCCTGGGTATAAAGATAATCTACCAAGGAGTAATTATTTTGTTGTTGGGAGCGGCGTGAAATGTAATCATACAATCGCACAAAAATTGGCAGGCGCCTGCGTTGAGCGCCTAATTGATCCAGCTTGTTTTCGGCATAACAAAGGGTTATGTATTTTAGCAAAGTGGTTTTGCCAGAACCTGGGTCTCCCAAAACTACCAGCAGGGGGTATTCCTGGAGCGCCGTTTGAATAGTCATACGTGCTTTAGGTTTTTGGTAATTTTCGCGGCGTTTTTTTGGAGATGATTCGATTGACTCCTGCAACCAATCGCTGATGCTCCTTTCGTCGGTGTCGATTACTAGAAGGTTTGAAGGTTTAATGTCGCGATTAATGCCTTCATTTTGGTTTATTTTGCCGATTTCATTTAGAAATTTTTGAATTGCATATTGTCCAGTACCGCCAAGTCCGATAATAAGCGATGGCCGTCCTACAGGTTTCGAGGCACCAGATGGGTTGGATGGATTATTCGCAGACATGAATGGTTTTTTCCTGTTCCGGAATTAATCCGATGAAGCTTGCAAATGGATGAAGATGTCATCAATGCGTACCGATTGGCGGTTACTTAATTCTGGAATACCAACAAAATCCAAGCTTTCATAATGATGGATCACCTGTTCGAGATATCGTTCAATGTCGTCAAAAGGTACGGCTTCACGTGCGCGTTCTTCCATGCGTTGCAAAGTCTTAAGAATTTCTTGTTGGGTCAATTCTTTGTAAGAGGATTGGTCAATCAAAAACTTCCGCAAGTTGGACAAAAAGGCCAATAAGATTTCTACAATGCGCTTTGTATCGGGAAGCGTTTTTTGTTCAAAGGAATTCTGCCAGAATGTATCCCATTTTAAACTTTCCTGACAGGTTTGGGCCATGCGTTCCATGTCAGGGGAGTCGGCATATAACACTACTTTGGCAGCCTCTTCGGCCAGGACGGCAACAGCCGTTGGACGGATGCCTTTGTCCAGAACGCTTAAAATTTCGGCAGCCTCTTCAGGATTTTGAGCACGTTTGGTGGTGTAGCGAATGGCTTTTCTATACGCTTCAGCAAACTGCTCGCGACGTTTGGTTTCCTGATCCTTTCCCGCCAAACGCGAGAAGGTGCTTTTGAGAGATTCTTGTAATGGATCCCAAGCGGCATCCAGCCCTTTTTCCCAAACTTTCTCGGTAAGCTGGTAAAGAGCGGTCAAGAACAAACCGGCAATGATTTCCATGGCCATCTATTCCTTTTCTTCGGGGACTAGCATCCAAATTTGTTTAAGCGGCAATTCAGCCTGTGTGGAAGCGGGAAGCTGATGGTAATGTTCCTGGATCATACGCACGAGGGTGTCCGAATCCCAAACGCGCATCTTAAAGAAATGGCGAGCAGCCTCTTTCTCTACAGTGCTTTTATATCCACCCCAGGTAACAATCAGCCCATATTCTGCGCCAAAGTTATTCATTGCGCCTTGCAATTCATTAAATATTTTGATGTCAATAGGGTCATCGGAAGACTTGACCTGAACGGCCAGATGTGGGATGCCAAATCCCAGATTTCCCTGCCCAGCTAAAATATCTACTCCGCCATCCGCACCTTTGGGAGAAACGCGTGTCTGGTAACCTTGGGCGATTAAAATTGCCTCAACCAAATAAGCCATTCGATCGCCTTTAAATTTGCGTTCAATAAATTTGACAATTTGATCCCTGGCGAATTGCTCCAGGTCGGGAATGTTTTCTTCCTTGCCTTCTGTACCATCGCTGATGATTTTTCCTGCCAGCATGGCGCGGACTCGGATTTCAGCCTGATTGCGTTGAATCCGGCACACAGTCATAAAAGCGCCTAATGAATACAATAAATCGGTATCAAAACTGGTACGTGGAAATTCTTGCCAGCCTTTGACCGGCAAAATGTGTCTGACGTCTAAGGGATTATTGGGTTCATAGCGGTTTTCGCCATCGACTTCGCCGATCGCAATTGCGGCCCGTTTCTTTAATGGCAAGGCGATCAGATCGCCTATTTTAATTTCATGGATAAAAGGCCAGATCTGACTTTCCCAATTGCGCAAAGTGTTAGGTTTTTCATCGGGATATGCTTTTTCTAATAAGGGGCGTAATTCTTTTCGCGTTTGAAGAGCAGAAATATCTCCCAATTCTTCCCAGCCGATCACGGCTACTTTATTCTGAAGTGCAAAATCTTCGCGTTCCCCGTGTTGACCTGCTCGAACCATCCATAGGGTCATGGGTTCCTCCTTGTTTTACCAATCTGATTTTCTCGTGCTTAAATCATATCTGGGTTGATCTTCCACCTTGATCAGCCGATTCCGGTATTTTCCGGAATACCCTAAACGCCACAATAATATTTCCTCTAACCATTGTATACCCATCTCCAATGTTCGAAAGATTTCCTCTCTCGACAAATCTGCCCGGTTTTCTCCGTGGGTGGCATCATTACGAACATTTACAAAATTTTGTATGTTGTCATAGTCATTTAGAGGCACATCGCGTTTGATCCCAATCCTGGTCAGCATTTGTTCAATGCGTTGGAAACTCTCGGGAGGCAACCCTTTCTTGTTTTTGGGTTGGGGGTAGCCTAATTCCCTGACCATAATGGTGTTAAATGATCGCTCCAGGGCGGTGCCGATGGCGTTGGCAACCACTGGCCAGGGTTTGCCTATCTGACCATTTTGAGGTTGGATGGCTTGAAAATACCAGGAAAGGATCAGGTCGAACTCATCATTTTCCCACGGCTCGGAATGTGTCATGCGTTCGAAAGCCGGAAAGCAGCCCAGATAGCTCGTTAAATTGCTCTGAAATTCCAGCCAGCTCAATCCAATTTGCTCCAAGGGGGTAACTCGAAAAACAGGGATCATTGCTCCTGCTTTAAGATCCCCTTGGTTGGATATACCTTCTACATAGAGAGGCCCTAAATACCCTCCGTTGGCAAAGGATAAGAGGAGTGAGAAGTCAGACAAGCGCTCTAAAGTATTTTCGAAAGAAAGCAACGAGAGGAATTGTGTATCTTGTTGGACAGGCTTTAAATGGCCGGTCGCTAAAAGCATAGTGCCGATATTCCGGTTACTCGGTTCCAGCCATTTGAAAGCGTTTTCATTTATATTGATTTCAATTTGCCATTCAGTATCAATTGTGGCAGATATTGAACGCCCCGGAAGCCCTGAAACGAAGCCGGGGATATTTTGCCTGAGGAAGCAAACGTTTGGAAGCAGGAAGCGAAATTCATGTGCTTCGAAATCCACAGGGCCAATACTTGCCTTGGTTGCTACCCCTCTTAACCACTTTGATTCACGACCTGGAATTGTCACAAAGCCATCATTGACCGGGTATGGTTTTTCGATCTTGAATTGATTGCCTTGCAGAGAAGCTTGCATCATTCCATTATCAAATACGTCATCCCAACCTCTTGGCTCAAATGTTTCGAAATCCCAGGTGATGCGCGGAACCGGGAAGATCTCCAATTCCGCCAACAAACGGCCGGAGTGCGACCCCAAAGTGGCAAGGTTATTGTAGAGGGTAACCTTTTCCTTGAGCAGCAATTCCTCCGCGCCAAAAATGAGCATGGTTTCCCTCTTATCCCACCCGCA
The DNA here is from genome assembly GCA_964424115.1 of uncultured Anaerolineaceae bacterium. Classification (GTDB taxonomy): domain Bacteria; phylum Chloroflexota; class Anaerolineae; order Anaerolineales; family Anaerolineaceae; genus CAYRHN01. The sequence continues at coordinate 66,526 of CAYRHN010000017.1, read as the reverse complement.
CTTTTCCGGTCATCAAGTGATGCAGCAGGCTCTGGAATAGTGATTCTAAAGCGTTCTTGCGGTTAGTCTCAACGATAATTTTGACATCGATAGAACCAAGAATTTCTTGAATATTGTTTTGTTCCTCTTTATTAGGACACGGGATTAATAGGTTTTGCAGGTTGGGAATATTTACACCACCTTTAAGTCGCCCACCTTTGCTTGAATTGATTTGCTTCCAATAAATGTCTGTTGTCGTAAACTGGTACAAATAGCGATCTTCTAACAATTCAATATTTGGACGTAAACGTATCAAATAAGAGGCAAAGATTGCTTGAGGACAATCTTCAACCCTAAAACTTTTACCTGTTGTGGCTCCTATACGTGCGATCAAGATATCCCCCTTTTTTACAATGTATTTAGGTAATTCTTTTTCTGAACAAGCACAATACGGAACTAAATTCCAATTTACTCTTCCTTCATCACTTATATCGGTAATGCGAATAAATTTTGGCCCCACTTCCTTTAATGAAGAGCTTGCTGTATATCCATATTCTGGCTTTTCAATAAGATCACCCAAACGGCTAATGCTCCATCCCTCTGGCACTAATCCGATCTCCGTCTCTTTCAACGGTACGCGATCCACCTCGTCCACTGGCACTGGGCCGTAGGTGAACAAATGCTTCATCGTCGACTTTTTAAGCTGACGCGTTGCCTCGATCACACGCTCACTGGCCTCAATTGCCTGGCGAATGGTGGTCAGCACATGGGCAATGGCGCGTTGTTCGGGCAGAGGGGGGATGGGTAAATAAAAAGAACGTAATACAGTTTGACTTATATTTGGTTGAGCACCCCCATATCGCTCTTTCAATAAATCGTTCCTTCTGTATATAAGTGCATAAAAGAGATATTCAGGAATAGCGCTGTTATCTGGAAATACTGCACAAACAGCCTGATTTGTTGCAGAGGCTATTTCCAAAAGCCCTACTCTTCCAGCTGTAGCTCCATACAAAGCTACTACAAGTGTGCCCTTGGGGAAAATTTGTGCGCTGCTATGATCTATCGCCTCTTGATTTATATGTTCTTCGGATCGAGTAATTGTAGTATCTTTAAGTTCGCCTGATTTTATCCAAGGGATAATTCCCTCATAGAAATTTGGGACTTCTCTTCTTGGAGTACCGCCACTTTTTGTATTAGCAAAATCGCCAAGTTTTAGCCATCGCCAACCAGAAGGGAAATTATTTGGAAGATTAGATAACTTAAGTGCAGATTGGGTACTTTGCAGTGCAACCATAATCAATCTTGCCTATTCTGAAAACCAAGGGATTGAAGAATTTTATTTAACTCATTTTGAACTACTGATCTTTCCTCTTCGGTTTCTTGTAATAGTACTACAGCCTCATCCAAAGGTAAGACTTTATTATCCCCATTTTGTGACACATAACGGCTAGGGCTGAGGTTAAAATCTTTGCGTGCTGCCTCGCCCAATGTGATGACTGCTGAGGCCCCTTCTCTAAATTGCCAGGCAGTATAACCATCAGTTATTTGTGCTATATGTTCTTCATTCATTTCATTCTTAGGTCGACCCTTGAAAAACGAGTGACTAGCGTTTATCAGAAGAATTTCACCAGGGTGGGGTTTAGTTTTGTTTAGTATGAGAATGATTCCTTGCGAGGGAGTATTGTAGAATAAATTTTCTGGCAGCAGGATCACTGCCTCTACCAAATCGGCCTCAACGAACTTCTGGCGAATATCGCGCTCGCGGCTGGAGCCCTGGTTGCCGCTGCCGCGCGAAACCGCGCCGGTATCCAGCACTACCGCCATGCGCCCGCGCGGGGAGAGCGAAGCCGCCATGTGCTGCACCCAGCCCCAATCCGCGCTCGCGCTGGGCGGAATTCCGTAAGCAAAACGCCCATAGGGGTCGTTTTCGTAGACATCCATGCCGAATTTCTGGTTCCACATCGGGTTGGCGGTGATCAGGTCAAAGGTCTGCAACCCGCCGGAAGGGGTCAAGAAAGCCGGGCGGCGCATGGTGTCGTCGGGGGCAATCTGGGTATCCAGATCGTGGATGAAGGCATTCATGCGCGCCATGGCAAAGGTGGTGGCGTTGATCTCTTGCCCGTACAGGCGCAAGGGCGCCACGTTCGGCGGCAGGCGGCGATGGCCTCCTTCCAGTTCCTCGCCGTGGGTTTCGAGCAGGCGCAGGTGCAGCTTGATCTGCAAACCAAACGAACCGCAGGCCGGGTCGTAACTGGTCATGCCGGGTTGGGGATCGAGCAAGCGCGCCATCAACACGCCTACCATGCGCGGAGTATAGAACTCCCCGGCAGATTGGCCCTGGCCCTCGGCAAATTTGCGCAGCAGGTATTCATAGGCGCGGCCAAGAATATCCGGCTCCACATCCTTCAGCCCCAGGCGATGGCGGCGCAGTACCTGTACCAGAGCATAGATATGCTCATCGTCGATGATGCGCATTCCGGCTGTGGTGGCGTTAAAGTCAGTGACATCAATCACCCCTGACAGGCGCGGGTTCTCACGGGTGATGGCGCGCATCGCGTCAGTGATGGCCTGGCCCAGCCCGGTGGTTACTTTCTCAATCCGGTCCCAACGCGCCGCGGGCGGCAAATAGAAGCGCACTAGGGAATGGTCCACTTCCACCAGGGATGCAGCTGCCTCGCGGCTGCCGTAGCTCTCCGCCAGGCGATTCACCTCATCCTCGAAGACGTCCGAGAGGCGCTTGAGGAAGATCAAAGGCAGGATGTAATCCTTATACTTGGGCGCGTCCACCGGCCCGTGGATCTGGCAGGCGGCGTCCCAAAGCCATTGTTCGAGGGTCGGTAGATCGAGATGGGTGGAGTTGGGCATATTCATGTCTCTTTGTGTCTGTTAAAGTGTACCCGCTGGGTAATATGATTATATAATAGATCATACTCTTTTTATTGGGGTTTGCCTTTATCAAACATAACTTTCGTTTTCGTAAAACGAGTATGAATATATAATTTGGAACAAGCAGTTCCCCCCATAATTTTCGGTAGGAGTGAACCATGGAAACTAAAAGGATAATCCCAGCGATAAAAGTGCATCAGTGGCTTGATGAATGGGAGAAATATGAGTACGATCCCAAGACGCATCGAGCCAGACCCGAGCCTTATTTCCTGGTGTTTAGTATAGATGCAAATGATTTACGCGCATTATCCGGAATTTATCAAAGGACTACAAAAGATGGGTTGCAGCGCTCGCTAGATTTAGGTATTCAAAGGCGCCATGACCCGGAGAGATCAAAAGTAATTCGCGACTTTATCCAGTTTGGATATCCTTGGACTGAAATAAGCAAGTCAAAACGTGGCACAGGTAAATACGATGATTTGCGAAAGCCCGGCTGGCTTCCAACGGCTATTGTTGTAAATATCCTAAAACCGGATCAAATCAGGCGCGGTTTGACAGTTGCTCCTGAAGATTTGATTACGCTTGAACACCATGAGAATGAAATAACCCAAATACAATTACCCCATTCATTTACAGGCGTAGATTGGCAACCTGTTAACCGCCATCCTATTGAGATTATTGATGGGCAACATAGGTTATTTGCTTTTGACGAAAATCTTCCTGAAGGCAGATTTGATCTACCAGTTGTTGCATTCTATGGTCTGGATATCAGTTGGCAAGCTTACTTATTTTGGACGATTAATATCACTCCTAAACGAATCAATCCGAGTATGGCATTTGATCTTTATCCTTTGCTTCGCACTGAAGACTGGCTTGAAAAATTTGAGGGTCCAGTTGTTTATCGTCAAACAAGAGCTCAAGAGATAATTGAAGCACTTTGGTCGTTTCCAGGAAGTCCTTGGTACCAACGTATAAATATGCTGGGAGAAACTGGGCAAAAAACCGTTTCACAAGCTGCTTGGATTCACTCGCTTCTTGCTACTTTTGTTAAGGCATGGGAAGGGCGAGGTAGTATTGGGGGATTATATGGAGCTAAGATTGGAGATGATGATACGGTTCTTCCATGGGACGGTTCCCAGCAATCTGCTTTCTTGATTTATGCATGGAATCTATTTGCAAAGGAGATCGAATCCATAGATTATAGTTGGGCGAGGGATTTACGAAGCGAGGGCCAACAACTGCAATTGTTACCAGAAGAAATTTTAGATCTGGCGTTCTATGGGCCTAATACATTGCTAAATACAGATCAGGGTGTTCGTGGAATACTTTTTATTGTAAATGACCTGTTCTATTTACAGGCAACGCAAAACGGGATGGATTTAGAGTCGTGGTGCTATAAACAAGAGATCAAAGGGGATCTTCTAACTGATATTACAAATGCTCTCGAATTCCTAAGGAACGAAGAGAAGATAACGAATTTCATGGATGCTTTGGTTAAAGGGCTATCAAAATTTGATTGGAGAACGGCCAACTACCCGCTCTTATCAGTTGAAGAAAGGACATCCAAACTAGTTTTTCGAGGCAGTGGGGGCTACAAAGAACTTCGTCGACAGCTATTGAAACTCCTGACTGAAGAACCGGGGGATGTTGGCAAAATGGCAAAATTGGCTATGAAAATGCTGAAATATAGGTAGATTATGCCGCCGACATTAACCCTCCAACAGAAAAACAAATTATCAATGGCTTCGAGTTCGGCCATTGCTAATATTTTTCAATCTTTATACTCCAATTTTTCTTATGGAGAATGGTTGCATACTAATGCTTATTTAGTAAACACAACCAAAACGATTGAAGACCATTTTAAAAATAGCTGTATTATTGATTTAGACCTTTGTAATTATATTGCAGCATCCATACCCACCCATTGTATGGATGGATGGAGCTTCTTGGGGAGAGCATTGCATTGCATCATGCGAGGTGATCCAAATACAGCTCGGCACTTAGCATATTATGCTGAATTAAGAGCAGCTATGTCATTGCTTGCTTCGGGGGGGATAGGCGTTTTTAATAATTCTCATGTTGTAATAGATCAAAATCAGCATGCGCAAGAATTACAAGGTGTTAGTACACATCCATTTACATGGTTAGCTTTGGAAAATTGGGCTGCTACTCCGCAAGCTGCAAATATTATCGGTGAAATTATTAAAATCGACCATTATCCATTAAAAGATTGGTTAACAGAATATTCAGCAAGCGGGATTTTATCATCCTTGGCCTCTTACTGGTTATCAACTTGTGGTTTAGACTTGAATATACTTATCACCGATAGAGATGCCAGGAATATTGTTAGTTACAGACCTTCCCACATTACTCAGCTAGCTAATGTTACCGCGTTAGATAGTGGTCGTTTTATTTCCAATTTTTGGAGTACGTTAAATCCTTTTCACGCAACCAGATTTAATCAACTAGATCGATACTTGATAAGGAAAAGTTTAAAGAAGATTAATCTAGATATCCCATTGGTAGATGTTAATGGCGTACAACTTTCGTATGATGATCGTATTTCAAGGATGCTAAACAAATTTTCCTTCACTAATTTGATGAAAAATAGTTGGCAAGATTTCTTTGTAAACAATAATTATCCGGATCCATTTATACTAACTGAAGCTGAAAAAAGAAGATCGTTTACTGATCCCCAGCATCATTTAGAAGTCATTTCAAGAGCAACATTACTATTGAGAATAGCTACAGGTGTTTGTTTTCAGTTGATCAACAATTCCTCATATTCATCATCAGATCTTCAATTTTGGTGGAACAATCTGGGAATTGAAAAAGGGCTCTGGAATGAAAGAAATAAGCCTGGCACAAATTCTGGCGACATAGTATCTCTATGGGATGAAGTTGATAATGCAATAAATAAGATGGATGCGTGGATGTCTAGAGTGAGCCGACCAAGTTATTCTGGGCTAATTAAAACCCAAAATACTTCACTCAGAATTCTTGAAGGTTGTGAGAGAATCGGTTTATGGGGATTGATCCCATGAAATATATGGGTTCCAAGCGATCCATGCTTAAGAATGGATTGGGGGATTTACTATTAGAACAATCTATTTTGTTTGATAGATTTGTAGATCTTTTTGCAGGGGGTGGTTTTGTCTCGTGGTTTGTCGCCGAAAGGATTGAAAGACCTGTAATTGCAGTTGATTTACAAAGATATTCAACCATTCTTGTGGAAGCCGTTATATCGCGCACGAAGTTGCTTGACGCGAAGAAAATTGCGATTAATTGGGTGGAAAAGGCTCAAAAAGAGCGGAACAGGTCTTACTTGTGGAGGAAAGCTAGACATCTCTCAAACCAAAATTTAAACGTGGGTTCTTATGTTCAGGAAGCGAGAGAACTATGTGCGAACAAATCGGATATTGGACCAATTTGGAATGCATATGGAGGGCATTACTTTAGCCCAACACAGGCGCTAACATTCGACTATTTATTGGATAATCTTCCGAATGTGTATGAAGAGAAGGTTGTATGCCTTGCAGCATGTATCTCCGCAGCAAGTGAATGTGTAGCATCACCGGGACATACAGCTCAGCCTTTTCAACCGACTGAAAGAGCTGGAAAATTCATACTTGAGTCTTGGCAACAAGACCCTTTGGAACATTGTAAAACAAATTTGAAATTCTTGTGTCAAAAATTCGCTAAAGTAAAGGGCTCGGTAATAACAGATAATGCGGAAAATGTGACTCCTCAATTGACCTCAAAAGACTTGGTTTTTATCGATCCTCCTTATTCTTCTGTTCAATACAGCCGCTTTTACCATGTACTTGAAACAATGGCACAATGCCACAAATCGATCTCGGTTTTTGGAGTTGGAAGATATCCACCCTTAGAGGACAGGCCACAATCAGAATTCAGTAATGTAGGTCAAGCTAAGACCGCTCTTGAATCACTCCTTAAGAATATTGCAGGGCAAGGTTCAACCATCATTTTTACATTTCCATCTGGTAATTCGAGCAATGGATTGTCGGGGGATTACATAAAAACGATCGCTTCCGAATGGTTTTTTGTGGAAGATAGAAATACGATTGAAGGTCAGTTTAGCACATTGGGTGGGAACAATGAAATTCGAAACGCTAGAAACAAGTCGGTTGAATTGGTTTTGTTGCTGAAACCAAGGAAATGATGAATTTGATTAAATCAAGTAATACATGGTTTTCTCATCTGATCTCAAAAATTTTTAATTGGGATTGTTTTATAACCGGAATTTATCAAAATACAGGAATTCCGTCTCAATTTTTTGACAGATAGAAATAATTCCTGTACACTAGAATTAATTCCTTCATGAGTTTGAAAATAGCTGGAGTGGTAATATCTCTTAATACCCGCAACAAATTATGGCTCTAACAGTCCGATTAAATTATGTGCTCAAGGTGGAAAATGAAAACTGTATATGCTCTCCAATTTGATATATATCCCTCAGTCAATACGAGAATATGTTTAGGCGAAATCCAAAATTTAATAACCGATTGGGTGCAGAAAAAATATAGATTGACTTGGAACACCGATCTTGTTTTGGGTTTTCAAGACAAATCATTCTCGCCCCTATCTCAGCACATGATTGTTATATCTAAACAGGAATCGGATGATTTTCTGTATGTTTTCTTTGAGTGGACACATCCAGATGATCAAGATCAATCTTTATATTGGAAAACTACTTGTTCGTTTAGCGCAGACAACGAGAAAATTGAAGCATCGATTGTAATAAGAATTGAATCTGCTCAATTCGTTGTTAAACCGATCATTGGTTATAACGTTGGAAAACCCAGAATAATTGAAGAAATACTAACTCGGTATTGCAGTAAAATTTCTACCGAAAAGATACCTGTTTCATATCAAGAAATTTATGCGGGCGAAGTTGGTCTGTTTGTAAGCGAAGTGTTGGAGAATGCAAATAGAGTCCTTCCAGTTATTCTCCTATCTCGAGACGCCTGGACAAACCTCACATTTGTGGATCCAGTAGCGTTGCAGAAGAAGTTATTGGGATTTGCAAGAGTAGTTGTGATTGATAAGGATGCTGGTTTTGAATTGACAGGGATTCTAGGAAAGCAATTATCTTGTTATAACGGAGCAATTAGAATTTATTGGTCGGGATTTACAAAAACAGCAAATCCATTCTTCCATCAATTATTCTTACAAGATAAGATGCTGAGTTACCAAAACGAAGGTTTATACATTGAAACACATTTGTTTAGATTGCTTGCAAGCATTGCTGCTCTAAGATACGCTGAAGGCAAACTAACCAAGAAGGTACTTCAACACTTACAAAATAAACGTTTTGAGGAAGTGGCACGTATTCGACAAGAACTCCAAGAAAAAAGAATTACGATTGATGAATTCTTTCCAGAATTTGAGAAGGCCTTGGATGAAAATGAACAGCTTCAAATTGAATTGAGAGCAAAAACGGCGAGAATTCAAGAACTTGAAAGTGAAATCGCAAATCATAGAGAGAATTATCTGCTTCTGAGCGCTTATCACGGAGAAATGGAGCCGGTTCAATCAGAAGAAATTAGAGAAGTTGTTTCTGAATTTGCATCTGTTTTGGATGCTATAAACAAAGCTAATGAGTTATTTGGAGAGTATCTAATAATCTGGGAGAGTGCGCGAGAGTCTGCGGCGAGATCCGGCTTTGCTCGTCCAAAGGAAATCTTTGAAGCAATAAAAGCCATATACGAACTTGGAGAAAAATATTTTAAATCATTAAAAACAGGCGAGTCTATTGGAGCGTGGGAGCAATTTTTTGCGTCGAAGGGATTTAAATATGCACCAACTGAAAGTGAGATGACCATCAACTTGTATGGAAACGAGAGGAGATTCTCTCATAAAGGCGAAAGAAAACAAATGCTAAGACATCTAACGCTAGGTGGTGGGGATAGAACAAATTGTGTTCAGATTTATTTTGAGCCCAATGAAGGAAAGGAAAAGATTGAGATAGGTTATTGTGGATTACACTTGCGTTATTATAGCCAATAGTGAAGTTAAGATAATTGTTACTATATTGTGGTGGATCACACGATATGGGTGTAATTAAACACCAAGCCGCGGGATGAGGGGGGCATCTCGCGACTTAGTATGATAAGTCTACAACAGCCTGATTGGCCTGACAAGCGAAATTTTGAACACAATTTGACGCGAAATTGGGGCATCTTTTTGCGAATCCACGCATTTTGGACATTCTTTAAGGAACTTTTACATAGTTACAATGGATTCGTATCCTTTTTCCACAGTTACAGTATCATTCCAGCATCCAAATGGGATAAATCTGTCCACAAAGCACTGGTCTAGGCGAAAAAGTGTCCGTAGTTACATTGGATTTCCCATCACGCGGAGCTAGGAATGCCAATCCAAAATGAGAATTTTGGGATTTTGATCCGTTATCTTGAGAAAAAATCCTTGTTTTAACGCCGTTTTTGCCCGTTTCCCCCTTATTCGGGGTTAAAAACGACTGATACACGAATTAATTAAGAGAAAAATTCTCATCTTGAAAAAGCGTGCCACAAACCGTGAGAATTTTTTAAGATTTGATACATATATGGAGAATCCAAAAAACTTGGAAAAACCGAATTTATTTTGTGTAACTAAGGAGAAGTACTCTGTATAGGAGATCCGTTTTACCACCATTTTTTAGGGGGGAATAGAAAAAAGAGGGGTATTTCGATGATTTTTAGGTGGAGCCCAGAAGGGGTGAGTTTATTAATAATTGCAACTAAGATGAATATTTAGGAAATAAATTCATAGTAGCTTGATGGATAGACATGCTCAGAAAGACCTGCTATAATTTAATCAACCAGGGGGAAGTGTACAAGTACACAATCCCTTGTGTAGAAAAACAACATTGAAACCCAACCATGATATGAAGAAAGATTGATCATAGCGAAAATTTTGGCACCTGTATGGTTATCAATACCCGGTTTGTGATGTCCATATGCACGCAGTTGAAAACCATTGGGCGAAATTGCAATGAGGAATCACGCAACAATATCAAAGAGGTAATACCCTAGGTCATAATGAAGCAATAAGGAGCTCGTAATAATGAAACAAAGCCAAGGCATCTTGCTCGCAGTTATTTTCTTCTTTGTTGGGATTCTTTTATTAGCGGATTTATCGTTTCAAGTCCAAGCACAAACTGAATTCTTGTGTAGTTCTTCGGGGGGGTGTTATGATATTCCTGTTCCTACATCCATCTACCAAAAACAAGGGAATGGGGATACGAGTCAGGCTAATAATTGTGGTCCAGCAAGCGTGGTGATGGCTGTAAGATATAAGTCTGGTCAGTATGCATCCCTTAGGCCAGAAGAAGTTCGCGCTGCCGCGAGTATTCCTGCGTATAGAAATACTTATTCGTCCGAACTTGAACATGCACTTGATGTATATGGTGTGCAACATTCTGCAATAACAAGTTTCTTGGAACTAGAGAGGGCGATCACTGTTCGGCACAATATTGTGATTGTTTTAGTGGATTGGAATAATATTTCCGCATCCTCGAACGATTATTACCAACAGAATATTATTGGAGGAGCGAGCTGTCCGCAACCAGGAAAATGTGTTGGCGAGATTAAACCATACAAATTAATCGGTGACGTGGATGCTTATACTTATTGGATTTATAATCAAGATCGCCCCAGCAACGGCATGATGCATGGAAGATACACACCAACCCGTGATGGGCATTGGCTTATATTAAAAGGGGAAGTGTGGAGCTTTGGGCCAAGGTTTCTAGCATTTGATCCTAATGTATTTGGGAAACAATTATATTATTATTCTGATGGCTCTCCAAAGGGATTAAACCGTACCTATTCTGGTGAGGAAATCAAAAGCGGATTTATTTACGGAATCGAGATAACAGGCTATTCATCCAAATTGAAGGAGGAGGATTTTCAATCACCAACTGAAAGCGATGAGGATTATTCCGGCGATAAAAACTCGATTGCATCAGGGGTCAATAGTGCGCAATTCTTGTCCCACTTAAATTATTCATCAAATTTAACCTTTGGTCCAGGGCAGTGGGTAACCAAAGGTTGGAAAATTAAGAATAATGGTGTGGCAGAATATGGGTATGAATATGGAATCGTCCAATCAAGTGGCACAACCGTTGAAGTATATGGAGACAATCAACTGACTCAAAGGGTAAGCCCTGGTAGTGAAGCAAATATATTTATCTCGATGAAATTACCCACTCAACCAGGCACATATAATACATATTGGCAATTGACGGATTCGTTTGGTAATAAATTCGGCGACTTGCTAACTTTCTCATTCACAGTTGGTTCTGTGGGTGGGGATACTACTCCACCATCGGGTTCATTTACTGCTCCTTCAAACGGGGCAACAATTACATCCAGAACGGTCGATGTCTCTGCAAACGCCATAGACAATTCTGGCGGTAGTGGGGTTAGGGAAGTGCGCTTCAGCGCTAAATGGAGCGGAGGGTGGCACGATATTGGAATGGATAGTTCTTCACCCTACAGTGTAAATTGGGATATGTGCAATTTTGGTGTTCCCAATGGGGATATTGAACTTGGAATGGAGGTATGGGATAACTCAAGTAACAAATGGGTATACAGCGAGCATTATGCAAATCCGCATATCTCGAAAAATTACGATTGTTCAGGGGCAGGATTGCCATCTGTAAATCAATGGCACGCAGAAGCCTGGATGAATAAATCGTTGGCTGGTTATGTCAATCACGATGAATATTGGCCTGCTGGTGTTACCAATGTGACCTACCCATTTATTGGGTTTGAAAAAGATTGGGGCACTGGAGCCCCTTACTCAGGTTTTCCCTCGGATCAATTCTCTTTTAAGATTTACAGCAATCTATATTTTAATGGTGGTCAGTATTTCTTCCGTGTATGTAGTGATGACGGCGTTGTATTGGAAATTGACGGGGAAAAGAAAATTGATGAATGGTGGGATCGTGGTGGTTGTTTACAAACAGACAAGTGGCTTGATAATAAGTATCATACGATTGAAGTGAGATATTACGAAAATACAGGGAATGCCTACCTAAAACTCTATATTTGGGGAGAAGAATATCCCAAACCGGAATTAGAAGAACCGGATGGCAGAATTACAGCCCCTGCCAATAATGCTTACATAAATCAAAACCCACTAACAATTTGGGCTGATGCTTGGGATGATAAGAGTGGCGTCAATTATGTTAAGTTTAAGGTCTATCATTGTGTCGGAGGATGTCAATGGCGGGATATGGGAACCGATAATACCCCTCCTTATCAATTTGAAAATTGGGATTGGTCAGCGCTGAACGGACAGCAAATCAAACTGGCAATAGATGTGTACGATAAATCAGGGAGATCGAAAGCAAATGCGGGCGGGGAGATTGCCGTTAACTTGGATAATTCAATTCCTTCTGTATCTTTTACATCGCCTGCTGCTGGATCAGTTGATGAGGACAAGACTGTGTCTGTTGCTGTCGCGGCATCAGATACTGGTTCGGGCGTAACTAGCGTCAAATTCCTTGCTGGATATGAGGATGGTGCAAATTATTGGCATGAGATTGGCACTGATGCAGATGGATCTAATGGGTGGGGATTGAATTGGAATGGAAGTGGGCTGTCTGATGGAACTTTAGCTAGCTTTTATGCGACAGCGTTTGATCGAGCAGGAAATTCCAGCGGCGCGATTGTGAACGGTGTAAGAATAGGCGCTCGCCCTTTATTTTCGATATTCTTGCCATTGATTGGGAGAGGTTCGGGAAGTACTGATCAGATACCCACGATAACCCCGACTTTTACACCAGCGCCAACCAGCACTCCCTCGGGAGGAGGACAAGGAAAAATATCCTATGTTTCCTATCCTAACGTTTACACAATGGATATTAATGGAAATAATCAGATGCGCCTTTTTTATACTTACAGTGGGCAAGCTCATCCCCATTGGTCTCCCGACAACCAATTTATAGTTCTGTCGGCAAAAACGGGGTATCGATCTTGCGGGACAGGTGAATGCGCAGTTTGGGATATAGTCAAAGTAAAAGCGGATGGTACTCAAATTGAAAACTTAACAAATGGTTATTCAGGAGATGATAGTAATCCAACTTACTCTCCTAATGGGCAAAAGATCGCTTTTATTGCTAATCTGGGCGGAACCAGTGGGGACCTGGTTATCATGGATCAAAATGGATCCAATAAATTTCCAACTTCTGTATCCGACGCCAATTTTTCCGAGTGGTCTCCTTTGGGTGACAAAATTATCTATTGTGCTTCGTACGTTACGTGCACAACATTGATGTTGTATGATGTGAATTCAAATACAAGTAACCAATTGCTTGTTGGTGAATTTGGGGGGGCAATGGGTTGGTCGCCAAATGGACAGCAGATTGCTTTCTCAATGAAAGTTAATGGAAAATTTCAGATTTATTTGATTAACGTGGATGGAACTGGGTTACAAAGAATCACAAATAATACATCCAATGATGTCTCACCATCGTGGTCGCCGGATGGAAATTGGATTGTTTTCACTTCGGATCGAGATGGTAATTCGGAAGTCTACGAAATGAAGAAGGATGGAACTTCTCAAACGAGGATTACAAATAATGCTACTTCTGAGTGGTGGCCTGATTGGTCGAATTAATTGAAGACGAATCCATTAATGAGCTAGAAAACTAGAAGGGCTAATAATCATTCGTGACTCTTACGTTTTCTATATTAGTCCGTTCCTTTTTCCAGTAGCTAACCGTACTTGTATCTACAATACTCATTCTAATAACTCGATCCCATCTATCACATCCACCTGATCGACAAAAGATCTTAAGTTTTTGGCAGCCACCTCCATCGCGCAGGCGCACAGGTCCACGATCCTGCGTGGGTATCCGTGGACATTAATTGGCGTTCTTCCAAAAAAATCAATAAATTGGAGAATAAGCTGCCGCAGCGCGGGGACGCCCGCCCTCATTCCGCGCTATAATAGAGCCTATCCCCGCTAAAACGCACCGCGGCGAGGATCGTTTGAATCCAAATGCAACGGAACAGGCTGGTGAAAAGATGATCTGGAAATTGATCTCGTGGAACGTGAACGGCATCCGCGCCGCGGAAAAGAAAGGTTTTCTGGATTGGCTGGCCGCCAGTGATGCGGACCTGGTGGCTATCCAGGAAACCAAGGCTCACCCCGACCAGCTTTCTGCGGCGCTGCTGAACCCGCCCGGATACCAGGCAGCCTGGAGCGCGGCGGAGAAGAAAGGCTACAGCGGCACCGCCATTTACACGCGTCACGCCCCGCTCAAGGTGATCGAAGGCCTGGGCGAAGCCCGTTTCGACAGCGAAGGCCGGACGTTGATCCACGAGTTTGAACCCTTCGTCTTTTTCAATATTTACTTCCCCAACGGCGGGCGCGGCGCAGAATGGGTGGCGCATAAATTGGCCTTCTACCAGCGCTGCATCCAGGTGGCGCGCGGGTATATGCAGGCCGGGCGGCCGGTGATCCTGAGCGGCGATTTCAACACCGCCTTTGCCGAGATCGACCTGGCCCGTCCGAAGGAGAACGCGGCCCACAGCGGGTTCATGCCGGAGGAACGGACGGGTTTGGGCGAATTCTTCGCGGCGGGGATGATCGACACCTTCCGCCACCTGCACCCCGATACGGTGAAATATTCCTGGTGGGATCAGGTGACGCGTGCCCGCGAGCGCAATGTCGGCTGGCGGCTGGACTATTTCATGGTTTCCCCAGACCTCAAGGAGCGCATCGTTGCGGCGGATATTCACGACCAGGTGATGGGCTCCGACCACTGCCCGGTCAGCCTGGCGCTGGACGCTCCCGCCGTTCCGCAGCGCTGATCCCCTCCCGCGCCTTGCTCTCCTGACCTTCTGCACGCGCAGGAATCCTCCCGGTTCGCTGGTCTTCATTCCAACCCTGAAAATCAATCCGTGAAAATCCGCGCCATCCGCGCGATCCGTGTTCAAAGGGTTTTTTCGCGTGTTTCGTGGTGCCCCGGGCGAAAAAACCCCTCTCCCAGGCCCTGGGAGAGGGGAGTGTCACACCAATTCAGACAAAAACCCTACAAGGGGAAGTGGATGGCCGTGCCCGCCACGATGATGGTGGTGAACAACATCGCGTTGAGGAACGCGCCGGTGTAGATGCGCCCGGTCGTGCGGTAGAAGAAGGTCGCCAGGGCGCCCGCCAGGCCGAGGATGGGGATGAACTGGTAGCCGATGATGGTCCACAGCGGTTGGGCCGGATCCATCAGCATGCCGCCCGTCCACATGGGGATGTACTCCCACAGCATCAGCCCAAAATAGGCCACCACAAAGATGGCCGCGTTGACGCCCATTTCCTGCCACATGTTCAGCTTCGCCCGCCGGATCTGGGAGAACAGACCCAGGCCCGCCAGGAAGAAGTAGACGAAGAGCGGGATCACGTAGCGCAGGGCAATGCCAAATTGCTGCAGGTTGGGCAGCTTGACCGCAAAGACCCAGAAGCGGTAGTCGGTCTTGAAGAAGAAGTCGGTCAGCAGCAGGGTGAGATAGCCCAGCGAGACCACCGTCAGCGCCAGCAGGAAGGACTTGCCGATCTTGCCCCACTGCAATTTGCCGCCCCAGGTCAGGCCGTATTCATCCGCTGTGCCGCGGGCGTTCTTCTTGACCAACAGGAAGTGCCAGATCAGGAAGAGGATCAGCGCGATCAGGCCGTTCAGCACCGCCCAGAAGACGACCTGGTTGGTGACCGACTGGGGGAAGAATGCCGAGGCCGGGAAGCCGGTCTCGGCCCAGGTGGTGAAGGTGAAGAGGGTCAGCGGCCCGATGATGCCGGTCAGCACCACCGCGATCCACCAGCCAATGCCCGTGGGGCCTTTGGCGGCCGGCAAGGGGGCGATCAGGCTGCCGAAGTAGGAGGTGGTCAGCAGCAGCCCGCCGACAGCCACCAGGAACATGAAGAAGCCGACCAGCGCGATCAGCGTGCCGATCTCCTTCCAGTACCAGATCTGCTGGTCGGCGGGGATCTCTTTCTCGCCTTCCAGGGTCTTCTGGAACCAGTCGATCGCAAAACCGATCGCGCCCTGGTTGATGTGATCGCCCGGGTGGACCACTTTCGGCTGGTAGAGCACGCGCGCGGTTCCGGCGGCGATATCGCCGTAGACCTTGCCGACCACGATGTCTTCGCTGGTATTGAAGAGGGCTTTCATCTTGTCGGTCTTGCCCACGTCCACCGCCTTAGGGGTCAGCCACATCAAGGACGAGAACTCATCCCACTGGCTGAAGACCACGGCCAGGTTGCGCGGGAACTCGGCGGTTCCGTCCGGGGCGCCGTAGGTTCCGGTGGATGAGCCTTCCAGGACCATCGCTTTATAGCCGTCCGGGAAGACGGCCGCGGCGATCACGGAGGCCCAGCCGCCCATCGAGTGGCCTTCCACCCCGACGTTGGTCTGGTCGACGATCGACAGCGATTTCATGTAGCGCATGCCTTCGATGCCGCCGAAGCCGTCGGCAAAGGCCGGCCCTTCGCTGTAGCCGTGCCCGGATTGGTCCAGCGCCAAGACAACAAAGCCGCGCCGGGCGAACTCAATGGCGAAGCCGTCCTGGGTCTCACGGGTGTTGATATAGCCGTGGATGGCCAGGATGCCGGGGGCGGGGGTCTCTGCGGTCACCCCGGCCGGGATGTAGAGCAAAGCCGAGTACATGCGCCCATTGGGCGCGGCAAAACGCACGTCTTTGACGGTGACCTTGCCGAAATCAGTTTGAATGAGGTTGGCGAGCAATCCCCCCAACAGGATCAAAGCCAAAGAAATATATAACAGATTCCGATACAATTTCTTATCCATGAATTTCATCCTCCAAAGTTGACTGAGAAACGGAAATACGACAACGGAAAGAAATTTGCACTCTCTGTTTTTTCACCTCCTTGCGTGCTTAAGCTGCCGGCGCGAGGCGCAGCAACTTCACGGAATGAGGGGAGGAGAACGCTTCCCTTCACCCCGTGTGGAGAGGGTGGTTAACAATAATCGGGACCTTATGACAAGGCCCAAATCAGGGGAGTAGAAATAAGGATCGAACAGGAGAGACCCAATAAGATTATAAGGAAATCCGAATCAAAAGTCAACAAAACGTTGAGAGAGGACCACGGCTTTCGGGACGGGTTGGGTGGAGCGCAGCGCCCTCTTCTCTCATCCTTAGCCACGAAGACAGAGAGAAGATCACGAAACAAACGAAAAGGACGAAAGACACGAAAAGTTTTTTTCATTTGTTTCATGGTAAATCCTTGTTGGGTTTCGCTTGGCCGGTTGATGGGAATGGAGGGTTCTCGGCCGCGCTCAACCCAACCTACGCCTACTATCCATGAAAATCCGCGTGATCCGTGTTCAAAGATTTGTTCGCGTGTTTCGTATATTTCGTGTGTTTCGTGGTTCTCTTTTTTTGCCGCGCCCCGGAGACGCGGAGAAAAAATCCCGTAGGGGCGACCGGCTGGTCGCCCCTACATGAAAATCAATCCGTGAAAATCCGCGTGATCCGCGCGCAGCGTCCGCGTTCAAAGGGTTTGTTTCGCATGTTTCGCCCTTTTCGTGTGTTTCGTGGTTCTCTTTTGATGTCGCGGGCGAGGCATCCGGCGGCCGGGAATATTTTTGACTTCCCGTCCGATCTGCAGTACACTGGTGGTGGGTTGCTTTCCCTGGCAGATCGGAGGAGGATATGGCTGGATATCCACCGGGAGGAATTATCGGGGCTTTGTTGGCCGGCATCCTTTGCGGAGCCGTGCCATTGATCCTCGGTTATCGCCGGATGAAAGCCGGGTTGGGTTGGGCGGGGTTGGCAGCCTGCGTGCTCGGCGGTCTCCTTTTGGGTCTCTTTCTGGCGGTCCCGGCCAGTGGACTTTTTGCCTGGCTGATCCTGAAGCACGACAAAAAAACGCAAGGCCTCCCTTCCTCATCGGAAACCTCCCGCCCGGAAACCTTTCAGCCGCCGGAATACATTCGCCGGCCTGTGGGCGAGCGGAAGTGCCCCAATTGCGGGCACGGGAATCCCACCGATGCTAATTTTTGCGAGGAATGCGGACAAAAATTGGGGGTGTTATTCGGCTGAGATCTTATAGAAAGGCAGGGCGGGTTCGGGGTGGAGCAATACGAAGTGAATCCTTGTTGGGTTTTGCTTAGCCGATCGATTGAAATGGAGGGTTCTTGGTCGCGCTCAACCCAACCTACGTGAAAATCAATCCGTGAAAATCCGTGTTATCCGCGCGATCCGTGTTCAAAGATTTTTCTCACGCAGAGATGCAGAGCCGCGGAAAAACCGTAGGGGCCGGCCGGTAGGGGCGACCGGCCGGTCGCCCCTACGCAAAAATTTGTTCAATCCGTGTTCAAAGGGTTTCTACAAAGGTCAATGCGTGGCGCAGGTCAGGCAGGGGTCGAAGGTGCGCACGCAGCGCGCGATCAGCTCCTTGCCCTGCTCGGAGAGTACGCCGCCCTGCACGTGCCGTTCGGCCTGGTCTTGCAGCACCAGATTGATATAGGCGTTGTTGAACTGGGTTGCCACCAGCAGATTCATCCGTTCCATCAGCCCCTGGTTGACCAGGTAGCTGTGCACCAGCACCCCGCGCGGGGCCTCCACCACGCCGATGCCCTTGCCGCTGCCGGAAAGGTCGAGCGGGTCGGGGGCGAGCTGGGCCAGGTCCACCTCGTCCAGCAAGGCCAGGATCTGCCGCGCCGCCCAGAAGATCTCCAGCAGGCGGCAGGTATCCAGGTCATCCAGGGTGAGGGCTTCTGTCCGGCGCAGCGAATCGGTCAGCGCGAAAGCGGCCAGCTCGGGGTCGTCCAGCACACCGCCGGGCTGGAAGAGGCGCGAGAGCGGCCCGACCAGCAGGATGCCCTCCGGGAAGCCGAGGCGGGCCAGGTAGGGGAACTTGGCCAGCGACCAGTCCACGCGCATCTCGGCCACGTGGTCGGTGAAGGTCTCGCGGCTGAACTCGTCCGTCACCTCTCCGGAGCGGTCGAAGACGCGGAAGAGCTCCTGTCCGGGGCGGCTGTCGTAGGAGAGGAAGTTCACCCCGCGCCCGGCGGGGAAGGGCAGGCGTTTTTCGCGAGCAGGCTGCCGCCCGATCTGTTCGATCAGCCGCCCGGCGGCCTCTTTCACCTCGCAGGCGATGCGGCGGATCTCGGCCAGGTCGGCCGGGGTGAGCGGGACGAGGAAACGCGCCACGCCCAGCGCCACCGGATGCACGGCCCGTTTGGCAACCGCCTCGACGATCTGGTTGCCGGAGCGGCGCAGGAAGAAGGCCTCGCGCGCCACCTCGGGATCGTCCTTCATCAGTTCAAAGATGTTCAGCGACCCTCCGAAGGCATCTGGGCGGGCGAGGAAGAAATAGCTGAGGGCGTGGCTGGCGATCCATTCGCCCAGCACGGCGATGCTGCGCAGGCTGCTGACCGCGGTGGGCGGGGTGATGCCCAGGGCGTCTTCTACCGCGCGCAGGCTGGCCGCCTCGTGGGTGGTGCAGCACAGCCCGCAGATGCGCGAGACGATGTGCGGGACGGCTTCCACGGCTTTGCCCTGGACAAGTTTTTCGAAACCGCGGAAGTCCTGCACCTGGAAGCGTGCGCTTTGCACGTGGCCGTCCTCCACCTGGATGTGGATGTCGGCGTTCCCCTCGATGCGGGTGGCTTTTTGGAGGTGGATCATTTGGCTCATCGGACCCTCGCCAGGCTGTTCACCAGATACGATTCAAATTGGAAGAGGTCGAGCCCCTGCAGGCGGGCCTGTTTGACCAGCACGCGGGCCTGGGCTTCCTCCAGCTTGCAGCGCCGGGCAATGCCCTGCACCACCACTTCTTCAAAGCTTTCGCCCTCGGCCATCTTCTTAAGGGCAATGCGCGCCGGGCCGCGGCAGGCCCAGCAGGGCAGTCCGCGCCGGGTGCAGGCGGCCTCGCAGCCGCCCTGGGTGAGGAAGCCCATGCAGAAGACGCCCAGCGAGTTGAAGCAGGCGGCGCGGTCTTCGCTGCCCAGCGGGTAGGCGGTGAAGGAGGTGGGCATCTCGCGGGTGGGTTTGCGGTCGCATTGGGCGCATACCACCGCCTGCGATTTGCCGCTGCCCGGGCTGTTCGGGCTGCCGGTCAGTTCGCCGACCAGCTGGAGCAGCATGGCCGGGGAGGGCGGGCAGCCGGGCACGTAGTAATCCACGCGCACGTAATCGTCCAGCTTGCCGGCCTTGCGCAGCATGGAAATGCCTTTTTCCTGGTAGGCGGACCGTTCCACGCCGCGCGCGCCGGACAGGTAGTAGGAGAAAATATCGCCAGTCTCGCCGAAGGTCTCGGCCACCAGGTCTTCCACTTCGAAGCGGTTGGCCTCGGCCGGGATGCCGCCAAAGGAGGAGCAGGTGCCCCAGGCGGCCAGGAAGCGGCTCTTGGCGCGCGCCTCCTCCAGTTTTTCCAGGTCGTCCTTCAAGCGCACCGCGCCGTCCACCAGGGCCAGGTCGGCTTCCTGGATGTGCTCCTGGTCGATCAGCATCGGGCAGTAGGCGATCTCGGCCGCTTCCAGCACCTGTGCCAACACCTGGTCGTCCAGCAGGACGGCCGAGCAGCCGGCGCAGGTGGCCAGCGAGACGATCGAGATCTTGACCGGGGCCTGCTTGCGGATCAGCGGCTGCCAGTTGCGGCGCACCTCGGCAATGGCGGCGCGCGGGTTGGAGAGCACGCTGCTGAGGGTGCGCAGGCGGGCGGCCAGGCCCTGCAGGATATAGACGGCCAGTTCCGGGCGGGCTGTGATCTGCTCGCTGAAGCGGGCGCGCTCCACCGGCAGCAGTTGCGTGCGCGCGGCGGCGGAGGCGGCGGCAAAGCGCGGATTATCGGTGATCAGGGCCCACTCGCCAAAGAATTCGCCGGGGCCGGCCTGGCGCAGGAGATCGCCCTGCACGCGCAGCTCAACCTGGCCTGCCAGGATGATGTACATGGCATCGCCGGGTTGGCCTTCCGCGAAGATCTCTTCCCCGGCCTCGTACCAGCGGGTCTCTTCCTGCACTTTCCAGATGTCCGCCAGGTCGGCTGAGGAGACTTCGGCCGTGGGGGCTTCCGGCGCAGCGGTGGGCGGCACAGCAGCGGTTTGTGGCGCGGAGGCGCTTGCCAGTGCGGCGCGCACGTGGGGGTCGTTTTCCACGCCCTTCTTGACCTTCTCGTCGGCTTCCTGGATGCGCAGGATCAGCCCCTTGAGCAGGTGCAGGGCCACCTGCGGGTCGCTGCGCACTTTCTCCAGCAGCGAGGCGCGGGTGATGGCGACCAGGCGCGTCTCGCGCAGGGCGGTGACCGTGGCGGAACGCAGTTCTTCGCCAAACAGGGCCATTTCCCCGAAGAAGTCGCCCTTCTCGCGCACCGCCAGGATGGTCTCGCGCTCGCCGCGCAAATGGGAAACCTTAACCGCCCCGGATTGGATGATATACATCGCCTCGCCCGTTTCGCCTTCGCGAAAGATGACCGTTCCCGGGGGGTAGAGTGAGCCAAAAAGGTCCATGTTTTACGTCCTTGGTAAGATACTTTTAAGAAATGGTAATACAAATATTTAAAGCACAGGTCGAACATGGATAGATCAGAGATTATCCGTGCCGATCCGTTCGATCCGTGTTATCCGTGTTAAAGGATGTAAGGATAGAGATTATTGTACCGAAAAAGCGGTTTAATGCATACGGGAAATGTAGACGAATTTAATGGACGCGCACCTGCCCGCCCTCCACCCACCAGACCTGGCTGGCGAACCGTTGGATGAAGTAGCGGTCGTGCACCGCTGCCAGCACCGCGCCGGTAAAGGGCTCCAGGGCGGCTTCGAACTGCTCCCGGCTGGGGATATCCAGGTGGTTGATCGGCTCGTCGAGCAGGAGCAGGTTGCAACCCCCGGCTGCCAGCAGCGCCAGCATCAAGCGAGAACGCTGCCCGTAACTGAGCAGCGCATTGGGCTTCAAGACATCATCGCCGCGCAGCAGGTATTGGGCGAGGAATGCGCGCGTGCGGTTCTCGTTGCCGAGCAGGGGCAGGAGCGTCTCCAACGGGTTGAGGGCTGCGTCCAGGCTGGATTGGTCCTGCGTCATCATGCCGGGGCGCAGGCTGGGGCCCAGATACAGCGAACCGCCCAGCAGGGGGATCTGCCCGGCCAGGGTGCGCAGCAGGGTAGTCTTGCCGCTGCCGTTCGGCCCGCTGATGGCGATGCGCGGGGGGCTGCCGCCCACGCCGCTCTGCGCCGCCAGGTTCACGTGGCTGAGCAGCGGCGCCCGCGGGTTGTAGCCCAGGCTGGCGTCCTCCAGGCGCAGCACCAGGCGGCTGAGGCGTTCGCCCTGGCGGGAGGGCAGGCGCAGGCTGCGCCGGTCCTGCCACAGCTCGGTCGGCCGTTCCACCATCTCTTCCGAGGTCAGGTATTGCTCCAGGCGGGTTTCGCGCGCCTTGGCTTTGGCGGCCACCTTCTTGGCGATGCCCTGCTGGTAGGATTTATAGCCTTTGTTCTTCATTTCGCGCCCGCCCTTGCGAACGCTGGAGGCCTGCCGTTCGGTAAAGGCGGCCTGGGCTTTGGTGCGGGCGATGTCGGCGCGCATGCGGCCGATCTCGGCCTGTTGGTCGTGGTACTCGTTCCACTGCCGGTCGGTCTCGGCCTGGCGCTGGGCCAGGTAATCGGAATAGTTGCCGGTGTAGCTGCGGGTGGTGCAGGGCAGGCCGCGCTGCGGATCCATCTCCAGGATGCGGGTGACCGTGTGGTCGAGAAAAGTGCGGTCGTGTGAAACGATCAGCATGCCGCACGGGCTGGTGGATAACCAGCCTTCCAGCCATTCCAGCATGGCAATGTCCAGGTGGTTGGTCGGTTCGTCCAGCAAAAGCAGGTCCGATTGGCTGTAGAGAAGGCGCGCCAGCGCCAGGCGGGTTTGCTGCCCGCCGCTCAACAGGCCGACCGGCAGGGAGGGATCCAACCGGTCCAGGCCGAGCGCGGAGGGTATCCCGGCCGCGGGATCGCCCTCAGCCGCGGCAGCGCGGCGCACCAGTGCATCGTAACGCTCTTGCAGTTCCGGGTCGCCGGTCTGGCGCGAGAGCTGCACAGCGCAGGCTTCCAGTTCGGAGTACAGGCGCTCCGGGGAGGGGAATTCGGACAGGCATTCCGCCAGGCTCAGCTTGGGGTCGGGAGGGCTGCCCTGGAACAGGCAGCCGATCTTCAGGCCGGGCTCACGGTGGACCACGCCGCTTGTGGGTGGATCCAGCCCGCCCAGGATGCGCAGCAGGGTGGTTTTACCGCAGCCGTTCGGGCCGACCAGGCCGACCCGTTCGCCTGGGTTGAGGCTGAAGGTGACCTCTGAAAAAACGGTCTCCGCATCGAAAACCTTGCTTAAATGGTGAGCAGTAAGCATATCATCCTCTGGGTGAACGATTAAGAACACGCCACAGAAACCGGTGAACTTGCCGGTTCTTGCGGCAGCCGCTCTGGCTGCCGGGATCAGGATGGCTTACTGCATGGTTGGCACAGGTCTCTCCGCGAATATGTCTATACAAGAAGAGTGTAGCCACAAATCGGCCGCGTGTCAATAGGTTTGGGCGCGGGTCAGGGCAAGCGCAAGATCCTGTGGATCACGCGCAACGAACCCGGCCCGCGCCTGGCTGGTTCGCCGATCAGCGCGGTTGGTTCCGCCACCTGGCTGGACCAGGGCAAGCCGTGGGCCTACTTTGACCTGGAATCGGTCCAGTTCAACGCACAGATGGGTGAATACATCCGCGCACGCAGGTGTTGAAAGAAGAACTAACGGATCGACTGGTAATCGGCGCGGACGACCGCCTCTTCCATGAACTTGCGCAGATGCGGATCGAGGAGCGGCATTTCCTTTTGCAGGACGGTGCGGGTCAGCACGCGCAGGGGATAATCCACCTTGCTGTATTCATGCTCCTGCGTCTCGCGCCCATCCCCGCCGTGCATGCTTTCCCCGGCTTCCCGCCAGGTAAAGACAGTGTAATCCGGGTCGCTGAGCAGATTGCAGAAAACAGCTGCCTCGTAGGTGCTGAAGGGGAACGCATTCCCCAGCGCCAGTTCGTCCAATGCCTGGCGGCGTACTTCGGCCTCAGGCGAGCGCAGGCGCGCCAGGAGCGGGGCTTGCAAGGCAGGGGTGAAAGCTGCCGCAGCTCGCTGGTAATAGGGTTGTCGGCTTTGGGCAAGTTCCTGAACGGCAGGCAGGACGCGCCCCGGGTGGGCCAGTTCGATGCGTACCAGCGGCACCAGCACGTCCAGCGGCGGACCGCTTTGTGCACGTGCGGGTTCGTCAAAGTGGCGCAGGAGGGGTTCCACCAGCGCCGGGCAGTATTCCGGCAGCGCCTGGCGCACAGCGGCCTGGATGAGTTTCTCGGCGGGGGCTTCCGGCGTGCGGGTGGTGAGCTGGCGGGCAAAGAAATCCGCCGCGCGCGGGCCGCCAATGCGCGCGATGGTCTGCACGGCTTCGGATTCGCGCGAACTGATACGCCAGTGCGCCAGCCAGAATTCCAACGCCTCGACCGCCTCCGCGCCCAGACGCACGCAGGCCTCCCAATCCTCGCGGACGGCGTAGAACCAGGCGGCCTTTTCTCCGCTTGGCTGCCAGGCGCAGGTGGCCAACCCGGCGGCCGCGCTGCCGGCAATAGCCCGGTTGGGGCTGCGCAGCAAGGGCAGCAGGGCTTGGATGGCGGCGGCCTGTGTTTCGGTGGGCGGGGGCGGATTGGATTCGATCTGTTGAGCCAGGTGAAGCAGCGAGGCTTCGCCAGTGTTGCGCAGCGCAGGATCGGGGTGCGAGACCAACCCTGCCAGTGGGGGAACAGCGCGTGCATCGCCGATCTGCCCAAGGGAATTGGCCGCAGCCATGCGCAGATTGGTTTCTTTGCTGGTAAGCATGTCCGTCAGCGGCATGACGGCGCGGGCATCGCCCACCTCGCCCAGGGCTTCGGCGGCGGCTTTTGCGCGCGGTACGGCGGCCACGTTGAGCTGTTTGATCAGTCCCGGCACATCTTTTTTGGCCTTCAGGCGGGCCGGTTCCGTCAATTTGAGCGTGATCCAGGCGAAAATGAAAAGTCCAACGATGAGGACAGCTGCCAGCAGGCAAACGGCATCGAAGAAATTCATAGGCTTACTCCATGATGGGGTGTGAAGGGGTGCAGGTTTTAGTATAGACGAAAATGGGTTTTTTGCCAAATCAAAATGGAGGGTACATCCGCCGCGCTGCCTGGCATGCGCTGGATCACGCCTGGGAGATCGAAGACCGCACTCGCTGACCCTGCGTTATAATGGAAATATCCCATTCCCATTACCCAGGAGGTTTTTTCATGCCCGGTGTCATCGACCCCGAATTAATGCAAGCCAACGAACTGCCGCCCGTCTGGGCGCCGGTGCAGTGGGAGCAGAGCGAGGCCGAGCTGGCAGCGGAGATCGACCGCAACGCCAGCGCCAACTTGCTGCTCAACAGCGACGTGCCAGAGGCGGTCCTGCGCCTGCTGCTGAATGAAACCGACAGCCAGGTGGTGTACGACCCGCCGGACGGTTACAACGCAGAGGAACAGGGCGAATGGGACGGCGAGATCATGAGCTTTGCCTTCCTGCGTCCGATGAAACTGGAGCATGTCCAGCGTGGGCGCGAATCGCTGGAAGTGGTCTACAATTTTGGCTCGCGCGGGCACTGGCGGCTGGAGATTGGGCCAGAGCGGGTGCTGATCGAGCGGGTGTAGGGGAAATTGGATATGCAACCTGAGAGCCAGTGATGCGTATATGTATGTAGAATAATTGATAAGGAGACTGAACTATGACCGACCAATCTACCAACCCGAATCCTTCTTCCCACCAGGAAGAATTTCACGTGCGTGGAGAAGACCTGATCACCAAGGTCAAGGAACTGATCAAAGAAGGCAATATTCGACGTATCATCGTTAAGAACGATGAGGGCAAAGTGCTGATCGAGATCCCGCTGACCCTGGGCGTGGTGGGTGCGCTGTTCCTGCCGGTGTGGGCAGCCCTGGGCGCCATCGCCGCGCTGGCCGCAAACCTGACCATCGTGGTCGAAAAGACCGAGTAAGCTCATCCAACCGGTAGAAGCTGCTCCGCTTGCAGGCGGGGCGGCTTCTACCTGCATTTTTGACCGCAGGAACCATCCGGGGAGATGTTATAATCGGGTAAAATCCCTCCCCGAGGTTGGCATGGAACCAAATCAAAACCTACCGGCGCCTGATCTTTTTCCAATTCCTGCTTCACATACCTTCTTTGGACGCAGACGCTGGATCGAATTGCTGGTGCTGGCGGTGGTGTTCCTTGGCGGAGCGCTGCTGCGCTTTTCGGACCTGACCCAGCCGCCGCTGGATGTGCATGCCTGGCGCCAGCTACGCTCGGTGGCTGTGGCGCGCCAGATCTACTACGACTTACTGCCAGACGCCGACCCGCAGGTGCAATCCCAGGCGCATTACCTGGGGGTGGTCTTTTCCACGCTGGAGCCGCAGCTTTTTGAGGGGCTGGTGGCGCGCACCTACCTGGTGCTGGGTGGGGAGTATCTGTGGGTGGCGCGGGTGTACAGCATCCTCTTCTGGATGGTAGGCGGGCTGGCCTTGTTTGGGTTGGCGCGCCGGATGACCTCCGCCGACGGAGGGCTGGTAGCGCTGGCTTTTTATCTGTTCCTGCCCTTTGCCAACACACACAGCCGTACTTTCCTGCCGGAACCGATGCTGGTGATGTTCCTGTTGATGGGCCTGTACGCTGCCTTCCGCTGGGTGGAGGGCCGGCAGTGGAAATGGGCCATCGCGGCAGCAGTCTCGCTGGGGTTGTCGATCCTGGTCAAGGTTTTCGCCGTCTACCCCATTGCGATGGGGATGTTGTTCTTTTTAGTCTCTTCCTGGGGGTGGAAGGCCGCCCTGAAGAACCGGCAGCTGCGGGCTGTGGTGGGGATTGGCGCCTTGATCCCGGCGGTGTATTATCTTTTCCTGATCCCCGGCGCTTCAGCCGGATACCTGGAAACCTGGTCGCTGCCTTTCCTGCGCATGTTGCTGAACCCGCTCTTTTACTTGAGCTGGCTGCACAAGCTGGGCGAACTGTTCAATCTGCCCTTCATCATCCTGGCGGTGCTTTCGTTGATGCTGCTGAAAGGCAGCCAGCGCTGGCTGGTGGTAGGGTTGTGGTTGGGTTATATCCTGGAAGGGCTGACCGTGCCCTCACTGATCACTTCGCATATTTATTACAACCTGTACCTGGTGCCGATCGTGGCGCTATCTCTGGCGGCAGGGGCGGCGCTGCTGCTTTCCCGGCTTTCGCAGCAGGGGGTGGGTTGGCGCATCCTGACCGCTGCGGTGCTGCTGGTTGGAATGGCAGATGCGGCCCTCTTTGCCCGCAAGGAGATCCACGATGTGGACTACAGCCAAGAACCTGCCTTTTGGAAGGATCTGTCGGCGCAACTGCCCAACGACGGCAAGTATATCGGTTTGCTGGAAGACTATAACGGGCGGATGAACGTTTTCGGCTGGCGGTTTGTTGCCCATTATCCGTATTCATTTGATTTTGCGATGAACGAGTTGAGCGGGCGCCCGTCTGACCTGAGCGTGCTCTCCGAGGAGAACTGGCAGACCTTCCTGACCAATACAGAGGGCTACGATTATTTCCTGGTAACGCTGTTGAGCGAATTCGATGCCCAGCCGTATTTGAAAGAGATCCTGTATGGCTATTATCCGGTGGTGATGCAGGGCGAGCGTTTTGTGTTGTTCGATCTGCGCCAACCGCTCAAGCCGATACCGTAAAACAGTTTGTTTTTGAGGGATTTTTCCGTATAATATTTTATAAGGAGATTTCCCCATGAAATACGGTTTTATGCAAACGATCGCTGACCGCATCGAGAAAACGATGACGATCAAGAATGTCTACGGCGACCCGATCGAACGCGACGGGCGGATGATCATCCCCGTGGCGCGGGTGGCTTACGGCTTGGGCGGCGGCTTTGGAAACGGCCCCTCTCAGGCGGAGGGAGGAGAAACCCCGGCCTCCCAGGGAGGTGAAGGCGAGGGCGGCGGCGCGGGCGGCATCGTCACCCCGCTGGGCGTTCTGGAGATCACCCCCGAGGGGACCACTTTTCTGCCCATCACCAATGTCAAAAATGTGCTGCTGGCGGCCGTCTTCGGACTGCTGATCGGCATCTTCTTGGGCAAGCGGCTCAAGTAATCCACCATCCCACACGAACAGGAGTATCGAACATGAAGAAACGCACGTTGTATTTGATGGTTGTGTTGCTGCTGACCAGCCTGCTGCTTTCCGGCTGTTTCAGCGTGACCCAGGAAATGTGGGTCAATACCGACGGCTCAGCCAAGATCAGCATTGATATGGGGATGTCCAAATCGTTGCTGGATATGGCCGGTTCCGGCAGCGACCCGCTGGCGGAATTCAGCAATCAGTTTGAGGGTTCCGGGCTGTATAAGGATGTGACCACGCGCACTTACGAAGAAGGTGACCTGAAGCATATCGTAGTGGAGTTCAGCGTGGACAGCTTTGAGCAGTATATCGCCAACCCGGGCGGCAGCACCGATCAGAGCCTGAACACTGACATCAGCCTGACCAAGCTGGACAACGGCAACTTTAAGCTGGTCCAGACCGTGGCCGGAACGGGCGGCGGATTGGATACGATGGACGCCGACACGCAGAAGATGATGGAGTCGATGTTCAAGGATAAGTATTGGACGACGCGCATCCATGTCCCCAGCGTGGTGAGCACCAACGGCACCAATAACGGGAATGTGGCCGAGTGGAAAGTGCCCATGTCGGATATGATGTTGAAGAACCAGCCGATCGAGATGAGCCTGGAATACAGCCTGACCCCCGGCACCCCCGGCTGGCTGCTGCCGGTGATCATCATCGCGGTGGTGCTGATCATCCTGGCGGTGGTGTTGTTTGTGCTGCTGCGCCGCCGAAAGGCTGCGCCGGCCCCGGTAGCGGCGGCTGTACAGGCCCCGCAATACCCTCCGCAAGGGCAGTATCCGCAATACCCTCCGCAAGGCCAGTATCCGCAGTATCCCCAGTACCCCCAACCTCCGGTCCCGCCTGCGCCTTCCACCGTAGAACCCCCGGCGGGTAATCCTCCGGAAAACCTTCCTCCGGCCAGTTAGTATCGAAAGGACCCTGTTATGGTGATTCAATCAACCCCGGAAATTGCCCAGCAGAGCGCTGCGGCGGCCAACGGATGGCTGCTGCCGGTCCTGATCGTCGTTGTGGCGCTGATCATCGTGGCGGTGGTGGCGTTTGTGCTGCGCCGCAGCCGCGCGCAATACGCGCAGCCGGGACAGTATCCGCAATATCCACCGGCGGGCAACCCTCCGGATAATCCTCCCGCAGCGCATTGATCATGGATACCCTGATCGCGGCGTTGCTTTTGGTGGGCGGGCTGGCAGTGTGTTTCAGCGGCTACCGCCTGTTCAAGAAATTGCTGCGTCTGTGGGGGGCGATCGTGGGCGGGGTGGCGGTGATGATCCTGCTGCGTTTCGTCCTCGACCCGAGCCTTTCCAACATGACCCCCGAGCTGATCGGTTACCTGCTGGTGGGTCTGGTGGCGGGGGCGTTGGTGGGCAGCCTGCTGGTGGTGCCGCTCTTCAAGCTGGTGGTGTTCCTCTCCGGCGCGGCGGGGGGCGCGCTGGCGGCCTGGTACGGCTACCAGTTGATCAGTAACGGCCAGACCTCCATCGCGGTGGGGGCGCTGGGTGCGGTGATCACCGGCCTGCTGGCGCTCAAGCTGGAGGCGCCGCTGCTGATCTTCTCCACCGCTGTGGCGGGCGCCTACGGCATTGTGCAGGGCGGCAGCCAGCTGGTGCTGCACAAAAATGCCGGCCTGGATCAGTTGATCATGGGCAGCGGCATGGCGAGCGAACAACTGCTGCCGTATCTACTGGCCTGGGGCGGTTTGGCGCTCGTTGGAATGGTGGTACAATTTAAAACAACTTCCCGATAGGTCGATTATCTTTGTCAAAGAAAGGATTTGCTATGAATGCTGCGCAATTTCAACGAATCAATCAGCAGGTCAGCTCGCTGACCAAAGGCTGGTTGATCATTGCCCTCGGATGGATCGTGGCTCTTTTGAGCCTGTTGATGGCCTGGGCAGTGGTCAATTTGGGCGGTCTGGATACCAAAGGCTTTATCTTCAGCGCCAGCGGTTTCTCGATCATGGGCGTCAACGCCGGTACTTTGATTTTCCAACTGCTCAACATTGCCATCCTGGTGGCAGTGGCGGTCTTCTTCTATCTCTACTTCCGTAACAAGCAATTGGACAAGATCGGCACCATTGTGGTGATGGCGCTGGGCGGGGCAGGGGTGCTCTTCAGCATCCTGGTCTATGTCATTGCGGCCGGCGGCACGAGCGGCCTTGGCATTGGCACTGCCGCACTGGGGCCGGGGTTGGGCTTCTTCATCGGCCTGATCGGCTTCATTGCCATCGCGGTGGGCGGGGTGCTCAACTTCCAGGAATTCCGCAAGCTGCATCCCGAAGCATTTGCCGCGCGCCCGGCCTACCCGCAGCAGTACGGTTACCCGCCCCAGCAGGGCCAGTACCCGCCGCAGCAAGGCCAATATCCGCCCCAGCAGGGCCAGTATCCGCCGCAGGGGCAATACCCGCAGCAGCCGCAGTATCCGCAGCAGCCGCAATACCCGCAGCAGCCGCAGTATCCGCAGCAGCCGCAGTATCCGCAGCAGCCGCAGCAGCCGCAGTACCCCCAGTACCCGCCGCAGAAGCCGCCGGAACCGCCCAAGCCCTGACCTAAATTTGCTTTGATCTATGGATGGGGTGTTATTCGCTCGTGAAGCGTGCGAATAACACCCTTTTTCTTTGTTATAATCCAGGGGGAAAGGAAAACGCCATGCACCGCCTGGAAAAGATCCGCCAGATCGTGGATGAGATTTGCCGCACGCAGCCGGACATCGAAGAAGGCCGCTGCGGTTTTGTGCATTTATACGGTGTGTCGGCCACCGCGGCCTTGCTGGCGCTGCGCCGCGGGCTGAATATGGAACTGGCAGCCACAGCCGGAATGCTGCACGACATCTGGAATTACAAGGTCAACGACCCCACCGACCACGCCCGCCTGAGCGCGATCGAGGCCTGGCGCATGCTGGAGGATTCGGGAGAATTCGGCCCGATGGAGATCGAACAGGTCTGCCACGCCATTGCGGTGCACAGCCTGAAGGAGCAGGTGGACGAACCCTTCGACGAATTGCTCAAGGATGCCGACCGGCTGCAGCATTACCTGTATCATGCGGGCGCTGAGGAAGCTGATGCACGCACCCGGCACACGCTGGAGGAGCTGGGCCGTGTCTGACGAGAGCGCACAGGAATGGCTGGAAAAGCGCCGCTACAGCGCCAGGCAGATGCAGTCTGCCCGCCTGGTGCTGGAGGAGATCCGCCAGGGGCGGGATGTGCAGCACGCTATGCGCCGCTATCCCCAGCCGGGCGGCGGATACCTGCCCAAGCATATCCTGGTGGCGGCCTATAAGCAACTGGTCGGCAGCGGCGAATGGCAGCCTGACCCGGCCTTGCTGGCGCGCATCCGCATGAAGCCGGTGCGCACCCTCTCGGGGGTGACCACGGTGACCGTATTGACCGAAGAATATCCTTGCCCGGGGGATTGCATTTTTTGCCCAACCGAGTCGCGCATGCCCAAGAGCTATCTCTCAGATGAGCCGGGCGCGCGGCGGGCGCTGCAGAACGCCTTTGACCCCTATGCGCAGGTCAGCAACCGCCTGCAGGCGCTGGAGGACGTGGGCCACCCGACCGATAAGGTGGAACTGCTCATCCTGGGCGGAACGTGGAGCGCTTACCCGCACCGTTACCAGGCCGGGTTCATGCAGGGCTGCTTTGAGGCGCTGAACGGGCGCGAGCGGCGCCCGGTGGGAGAAACTGACTCGATTCTGGAATATTTGTCCGAACTGCACAACGAGAATGAGACCGCCGACCACCGCAACGTGGGCCTGGTGGTGGAAACCCGCCCGGACGCGATCAACCCGCGCGAGCTGACCTGGCTGCGCCGCCTGGGGGTGACCAAGCTGCAAATGGGCGCGCAAAGCCTGGACGACCGCATTTTAGAGCTTAACCGGCGTGGACACACCAGCGAGCAAACCCTGCGTGCCTGCGCCCTGCTGCGCGCGGCCGGGTTTAAGATCGTGTTGCACTGGATGCCTAACCTGCTGGGCGCCACGCTGGAATCCGACCGGGCTGATTTTGCCCGTCTGTGGCAGGGTTACTGTCCGGACGAGATCAAGATCTACCCGACCCAACTGCTGGCGAATTCCGAGCTGTACCGCATCTGGCAGCTTGGCAAGTACCGCCCCTATTCCACCGAGGAACTGGTCGGGCTGATCGCCGATATCAAGCCGCTCATCCCGGCCTATTGCCGGGTGAACCGCGTCATTCGCGACATCCCCTCCACGCATGTGGTGGACGGCAACCGGCGCACCAGCCTGCGTCAGGATGCGTTGGCCGAGCTGGCCCGGCGCGGGCAGGCCTGCCGCTGCGTGCGCTGCCGCGAGGTGCGCGGTGAGGCGGTGCGCCCGGAGGAGCTGCGCCTGGACGACCTGGTCTATGCCCCTGCCAAGGCCGAGGAACATTTCCTCTCCTTTGTCACCCCGCAAGACCGCCTGGCTGGATACTTGCGCCTCTCCCTGCCGGAGGATCCCCATCAACTGGCCCGCGAGATGCCTGACCTGGAAGGGGCAGCCTTGATCCGCGAGGTGCATGTGTACGGGCAATCCCTGCCAGTGGGCGGAGAGCAGCGCGGGGCTGCCCAGCATGTGGGGCTGGGCACGCGCCTGCTGCAGGTGGCCGAAGAGCGCGCCCGCGCGGCGGGCTTCCACCGCCTGGCGGTCATCGCGGCGATCGGCACGCGCAAATATTATGAGGCGCGCGGTTTCAAACGCGGCGAGCTGTATCTCTACCGCGAACTGGATTAGGGAGGCAGTATGTTCAAACGCCTGATATTGTTTGCAACCCTGGCTGCCTGCATGATGTTTGGCGGCTGCATTGGCTTTCCCGGGCTCGGCGTACAGGAGGAGATCCTGAAAGGCTCCACCGAGGTGGAAATGAGCATGGGCGAGTTTGCCTTCCGCCCGGAGCGCATCACCGTCCCGGCCGGGGAGCAGATCACCCTGACCCTCTCCAACAGCGGCGCGGCGCCGCACGACTTCACCATCATGGCATCACCGGCCGAGGCGCCTTTCGACGCAGCCGACGAGAAAGAAATTTATTACCAGGCGGCGCTGGCGGCGGGAGAAGGGGCAACGCTGACCTTTACCGCTCCGGCGGCTCCTGGCGAATATCAGATCGTAAGCAGCCTGCCCGGCGACCTGGAAGAGGGCATGACGGCCACGCTGGTGGTGGTGCAGCCCTGAGGGAAAGGTGTGTAAAGAAGGTGGGCAGAATGGGCCGGGCGTCCCATCTGATAGGATATGATTTTTTAAGGTTTCTCAGGTTGATTTAATTTATTGGTAGGTTTATAATATTTCGTAATTACGTGAGGGAGTCCGACCTCATGTTGACACCCATTAAATTACTTTTTTAAGGAGAGATAAGATGACCAAAACTATGCGTATCTTGAGCGCCTTCATTGCTATGATCCTGTTGCTTTCTGCACTGGGTTGTGGCGGCGGCGCTTCCGGCCGGGCTGCCCTGTACGGAAAGTGGAGCCTCGCTGACGAAGCCAGTGGCATGACCATGGAATTCGAGTTCAAGCAAGATGGCACCCTGACCCTCGGCGTGAGCGGCATGTCCGTCGATATGAAGTACGAATTTGTCGATGACGACACGATCAAGCTGACCGGCATGGAAGCCCTTGGCGGCACCGACACCACCATGGACTGGAAGGTCGAAGGCGATACCCTGACCCTGACCGCCGATGGCCAGGCTCAAACCTTGACCCGCGTTAAGTAATTTTGTAATTCTTGTACGTCCTTCCCCCGGATGCGGACACATCCGGGGGATTTTTTTATGAATTACGCCGGACGTGAATTGGAGCAGTCATCTCACCTTGAGAGGCAGGGAGCAATCATTCCCGTAGGGGTGGGCTGCCATGGTCGATTATTTTCCCTTTCACCCGAATTGACGTTGATTTATAGTAGAATCTTGGCTGAGGTGAAATGATGAAATCTTTTGCTCGAACCGCTCTTCTGGCCGGATTGTTTGCCGTGCTGTTGGGGTTGGCCGCCTGCGCTTCGCCTACCCCGCAGCCTGGCGGGCCGCGCGATTTGATCTACGGGCGCTGGATTTACAAAGATCCCAAGGCGCAGGCCGATCTGGTCTTTGATTTTCAGCGCGGCGGGAAGCTACTGCTCGGTTCGGAAGGGGTGTACCTGGAGACAACCTTTGAATTTTTAGACGACCAGACCATCCTGGTGGGGAACGCGGGAGAAGATCCGATCCGCATGACCTGGGAGGTGGCCGGCGACAGTCTGACCCTGACCAGCGGGGACGAAGTGCAGGTACTGCAACGCGAAGTCAAATAAGCGGGGTTTCTGATATAATTGATGACAATTCGCATCGAATAAGGTGATTTATCACTTTGTTCCATTTTGCACAAATTTCAGATTCTCTTAATCTGAATATGACAAAATAAGGGTGTGCATTTTCGATGCAAGAAATCCGACTGGGCGCCTGCCCAGCACGCAAGCGGTTCCCTTCAAACCTGTTAACCGGAGGCCAGTGCATTTATGCAAACCAAGTTCTTGATCGGCGGATTGTTGATTGCGGGCGCGATCATCTTCTTAATGGTATCTTCCTTGAGCGCCAACACCCAATATTACATGACGATTGACGAGATCCTCGCCAGGGGCAGCGATGTAATGGGTAAGGATTTGCGCGTTTCCGGCGCGGTGCTGGGCGATACGATCACGATCAACCCGGATACGTTGGAGATCAATTTCACGGTGGTCAATGTGCCAGGCGATAATGCACAGATCGAAGCCGAAGGCGGCATGGGGCAGGCGTTGCACAACGCTACCCTTGACCCCACCCGCTCCCGCCTGCAGGTGGTGTATTACGGGGCCAAACCCGACCTTTTGAAGAACGAGGCGCAGGCGATCATGACCGGTCGGATGGGCGAGGACGGCAAATTCTACGCCACCGAGCTGCTGCTCAAGTGCCCTTCCAAGTACGAGGAAGCCATTCCCCAAGAGACCCCAATCAACTAAGAGGCAGCCCTTTCTATGATCCCAGATTTTGGTTTTGGTATCCTGGCGCTGACCTTTGTGGTGGCGCTGTACGGGATTTTTGCCGCCGTGTTCGGGGCGCGCAAGAATTCGCTGGCCTGGGTGGAAAGCGCGCGCCTGGCCATGCTGCTCACCTTTCCGCTGCTGCTGCTGGCAGCCCTCAGCCTGATCTACCTGCTGGTCAACGACCACTTTGAGGTAGGCTACGTCTATGAGGTGGTCAGCCGCGGCATGCCCACGTATCTGAAGGTTACCGCGCTGTGGGGCGGACAGTCCGGTTCGCTGGTCTTCTGGTCGCTGACCATGTCGGGCTTTGCCTCGGCGGTCACCCTGCGCAAGTGGAACCGCGACCGCGAATTCCAGCCCTGGGTGATCGCAGTCTCGCTGGTGACGCTGGCCTTCTTTGTGGGCCTGTCGGTCTTTGCTGATAATCCCTTTGCGCGCATCTGGGAACTGCCCAGCGGGGTGCGCACCGTGGCCACCTTTGCGCCGGTTGCCGGGGCGGTGCCGTTCAGCATGCCGGATGGTTCCGGGCTTAATCCG
The DNA here is from genome assembly GCA_964424115.1 of uncultured Anaerolineaceae bacterium. Classification (GTDB taxonomy): domain Bacteria; phylum Chloroflexota; class Anaerolineae; order Anaerolineales; family Anaerolineaceae; genus CAYRHN01. The sequence continues at coordinate 30,951 of CAYRHN010000017.1, read as the reverse complement.
CTGCTGCGCCACTGGGGGATGGTCTTCCATCCGCCCATGCAGTATTTGGGTTTTGTCTCGCTGGTGATCCCGTTCGCCTTTGCGGTAGCTTCTTTGATCACCGGGCGCAGCGACGACCGCTGGATCCGCATCACGCGCCGCTGGACGCTGGCCGGCTGGTTGTTTCTCTCGATCGGCCTGGTGCTGGGCAGCCGCTGGGCGTATGACGTGCTGGGCTGGGGCGGCTACTGGGGCTGGGACCCGGTGGAGGTGGTGGCGCTGATGCCCTGGATCAGCGGCACGGCTCTGCTGCACTCGGTTGTCTTGCAAGAGAAGCGCGGCCTGGCCAAACGTTGGAATTTGATCCTGGTCATCATCACCTACTTGCTGGTTATTTTGGGCACTTTCCTGACCCGCTCCGGGCTGCTGACCTCGGTGCATGCCTTCAGCGACAGCAAGATCGGGCTGACCTTCCTGATCTTTGTGGCGCTGATGATGCTCTTCTCGGTCAGCCTGGTGGTGAGACGCTGGAGTTCGCTGGGCGGGGAGACGCAAATGACCTCGCTGCTATCGCGCGAGTCGCTTTTCATGCTCAATAACCTGCTCTTTGTGGGCATTCTGGTAGTTTGTTTCTGGGGGGTGTTCTATCCGATCATCTCGGAATTATTTGCCGGGGTGCGCGCCACGGTCGGCGCGGATTATTATGAAAGCACGGCCGGGCCGCTCTTCCTGGCGGTGGTGATCCTGATGGGCGTGGCGCCGCTCTCTATTTGGGGACGCAGCATGGTCCGCTCGCTGGGTGCCACGGCCTGGATTCCGCTGGGCCTTTCGCTGGCGCTGGTGATTGGCGTGGGGCTGACCGGTATTTTCACCTTTGCCTCGCTGCTGGCGATCTGGGGGGTGGCCCTGGCCGGGCTGCTGACCCTCTTTGAGTACGGCAGGGGGGTGTGGCTGCGCCACAAGAATGCCGGCGAGCCGCTGCCCACGGCGCTCTGGCGTCTGGCCGGGCTGAACCGGCGCCGCTACGGCGGGATGATCATCCATCTGGGCGTGGTGCTGATGGCGCTGGGTATTATCGGGATCGAAATGTTCCAGACCCAGACACAGGGGCGGGTGGAAAAGGACAAAAGCCTGGAACTGGCAGGCTATACGCTCACCTACCGCGGGCTGGATTTCATCGACGACACCGTCTCGCAGGGTTACAACGCCGTGGAGGCGAAGATCGACGTGACCCGCAATGGGGTTAACCTGGGGCGGATCACCCCGCGCACCGAATTGTATTTCGACACGATGCAAACGGTCACCCTGCCAGGGACGCGCGCCACGTTATCGGACGATCTGTATATCATCCTGGTCAACTGGGAGAACATATCCGACTCTGCCGTGACCCTCAAGGTGTACAACAACCCGCTGGTGAGCTGGCTGTGGGTCGGCACGCTGGTCTTTATTTTTGGCACGCTGGTAGCGGCCTGGCCCAAGCGGGAATCCGCCTGATCTATGAAGGAAATTCAGCCGATGCAACCGAAGAAAATATTCATTATTGCGATATTCCTGGCTGTGGCGGCGCTGGCGCTGGCGGCCCTGACCGCGGCGGCGCCGGTGTACGCGCAGACCGGGCAAGGAACCCCCACCCCCCAGACCACCCAGGTGGTCCCGACCCCCACCGTAGATACCAGCGGGATCAGCGACGACCAGGTGAATGATGTGGCACGCGGGTTATACTGCCCGGTGTGCAGCAATGTGCCGCTGGATGTGTGCGGCACGCAGTCCTGCGCCGACTGGCGCGAACTGATCCGACAGAAACTGGCCGAAGGTTGGAGCGCCGACCGGATTAAAATGTATTTCCTGCAATTGTACGGCGACCAGGTGCTGCCGGTTCCGCCCAACCCGTTGATCTATATTATTCCTGGGGTGGCGATCCTGGCGGCGGTGGTGGTAACCGCCAGCAAATTGCTCTCGTGGAATTCCAAGCCGGCTGCGCCGGGCGCGCCAGCCGGACCGCTGCTGCCTGCCAATGATCCGTATATTGCCCGCCTGGAGGCGGAATTGGAAACCCGTAAGAAAGCCCGCCGGTAGGCCGATGCCGCCGAAATGAGGAGAAACTGAACCATGACCCAAAACCAACCCCCCATTCCGCCCAAACCCGCCCGCAGCAAATGGCTGCGCTGGGAGTTCATTGCCATCTATGTGGTGGTAATCCTGTTTGTGGGATTGCTGGCCTGGCGGTTGATGGATGTGAATGCCACCGTTCAAAAAGGGCAGGTGGTGCCCGACTTCACCCTGACCACTTTCGAAGGCGAGCAGATCAATACGCAAGACCTGCGCGGCAAGGTGGTGCTGGTCAATGTGTGGGCTTCCTGGTGCGTGCCGTGCGAGAACGAGGCTGGTTACCTGGAGCAAGCCTGGCAGTATTACCAGGATAACGGTAAGGTGGTCTTTCTGGGCGTGAACTGGAAGGATGTGGAGCCGAAGGCACACGAATACATGGATAAGTTTGCGGTGAGCTACACCAACGGCCCGGATTACAGCGAACGCATTGGGCGCATCTTCCGCGTCACCGGCGTGCCGGAAACCTATATCATCGATCAGGAAGGCCGCCTGGCCTTCATCCTGCGCGGCGAGTTCACCTCTTACGAGGAAATTCGCGCCGCGATTGATCCGCTACTGGCCGGAAAATAAGGGAAGGGAGCTTATGGACCTAGGCGCAATATTATTGATCCTGGCGGTGGCGCTCCTGGTGGGCGTATTCATCAGCCGCCCATTTTTTGACCGGCGTTTTGAGACCCAACCGCTGCTGGCCCGTCAGGCGGAACGCACCGACCACCAGGTTTCGGCGTTATTGGCCGACAAAGACCGCATCTTGAATGCCTTAGCCGATCTGGATTTCGACCAGGCGATGGGCAAGGCCAGCCCGGAAGAATACCCGGCCCAACGCGCGCGGCTGGTGCTGGCAGGCGCGGATGTGCTGCGCAAGCTGGATGCACTGGCGGCCGCCCAGCCCGCAAAACCTGCCCCGGCCCGGCCATCTGCGGCCGGCGATGAGATCGAGCAGTTGATCGCTGCCCGCCGCCGCGAACTGCGTGAACGTGCAGGCCGCCCCGGCGCGGACAAATCCTCCGGCTTCTGCCCCAAGTGCGGCCGGCCAGTGGCAAAAGAAGACCGTTTCTGCCCCAAGTGCGGCGCGGCCCTCTGATGCAAACTTACTAAGGAGCTCCTGTGCGCCGTTTTGCTGTGTTCTTCATCATCATTTTGCTGGTTGTTTCCGGGGGACTGGCGCTTGGCTCCAGCCCGGCCCGGGCCCAAACCCCTGCGCCCACCCCGCAGGTCACCGGCGCGGCGGATTTTGCCGGGCGAGTGAGCATGTCTGCGGAGCAGCCCCTGCCGGACGGGTTGGAAGTGGTGCTGGAAGCCTATAATAGCGACTTTGTCCTGCTGTGGAACGGGCGCGCTCCGGTGCAGGTCGACGGCTCCTTCCGCTTTGAGGGCGTGCCGCTTTCCGAGGGGCGCGTCTTTGCCGCTTACATTGTCTATGAGGGCGTGGATTTCATCTCCGACCAGGGCATGCTGGGGACCGAAAGCAATCCCATCCGGAATGGAGATGTGGTTGAGTTAACCTTCACCCTGGCAGAAGCCTCCACCGACACATCCAAGCTGGAAGCCACCCGCCTGCATGTGATCCTGGAGCCGGTCAGCGAGGGCGTGCTGCAGGTCTCGCTCTGGTATGTGATCAATAATCCTATGGATCGGGTGGTGGGCGCCGCAGAAGCCGGAAAGCCGGTGCTGCGCTTTGCCATTCCGGCCGGGGCTACCAACTTGCAGTTCTCGGACATGAACGATACGACCACGCTGGTGGGGACAGACGACGGTTTTGGGGATACCGCCAGCGTCCAGCCCGGCAGCAATTACCAGATGTTTTATACGATGAAACTGGCTTATAAGAACGGGGATGAATTTGCCCTGCCGGTGCATATGCCGGTGCGCCAGGCAATCATTATGGTGACCGACCCGGCCCTGAGCGTCTCCGGCACGGCCCTGTCCGACAGCGGCGACCGCACCATGTCCGACGGCACCAAGATGCACGTCTACACCTCCAGCGAACTGGCTGCGGAGAATGTACTGCGCTTTACATTCGCGTCTTCTTCCCAATTCAATCCGATATGGATCGGGGTGATCGGGCTGGGACTGGCCCTGGCGGCGCTGGCGGCCTGGTTCCTCATTCGCCGCAAGCGCGACCTGGCTGAGGCCGGGAACGGCGCAAGCCTGGCGGTGGATGCCCAGCCGGCGCAGGAGATGGACGACCTGCTGGATTCGATCTTAGCCCTGGACGATCTGCATAACTCCGGGGAGATCGAAGATGCCGTTTATGAGCGGCGGCGCGCTGAATTGAAGGAGTGCGTGCGCCTGTTGAAGGACGAAGATGCCGGAGAATGACGCCAGCACAGCCAGCGCGCCGGTGATCCGCGTGCGCAAGCTGTTCAAACGCTTTGGCCCCAAGGTGGTGCTGCGCGACCTGAACTTCGAGGTGCAGCCGGGCGAATTTGTGGCCTTGCTGGGTCCCAACGGGGCCGGAAAGACCACCTTCTTGCGCATCCTTTCGTCACTTTCGCGTCCCTCGCTGGGAGAGGTGATGGTGGGCGGGTATAAGCTGCCGCACCAGGCCGCGGCGGTGCGCCGCCGGTTGGGGGTGGTGTCGCACATGCCGCTCTTGTACGGCGACCTGACCGCCGAGGAAAATTTGCGCTTCTACGGGCGGATGTACGCCGTGGAAGGGTTGGAGGCGCAGGTCAGCCGGGTGCTGGAGATGGTGGGGTTATCCTCCCGGCGGCGCGACCTGGTGCGCACCTTCTCGCGCGGGATGCAGCAGCGCCTGGCGATCGGCCGGGCAGTGCTGCACGACCCCGAACTGCTGCTGCTGGATGAGCCGCACACCGGCCTGGACCAGGATGCCTGCGAGATGCTGGATAAGGTGCTGCGGCAGGTGGCGGTGCGCGGGCGCACGTTGGTGATGACCTCGCACGACCTGGCGCGGGCAGCTGACCTGGCCTCGCGCTTTGATATTCTCACCCGCGGGCAGATCCGCGACACGGCCCAGGCGGCTTCCCTGCCGCAGGATGGTCTGCTGGCTTTCTACCGCCAGGCGCTGGAGAAGGGGGGCGTGAATGGCAAAGCCTGACGGGCAGGTGCCCTTCCTTTCGGCCTTGAAGGCGGTGGTGTGGAAAGACCTGGCCGCCGAATGGCGCAGCCGGGAAATGCTCTCGGCCATGCTGATCTTCTCGCTGATGGTGCTGTTCATCTTCAACTTCGCTCTGGAACTGGACGCCAGGCTGCGCGCCAGCGTGACCAGCGGAGTGCTGTGGGTGACGCTGGTCTTTGCCGGAACGTTGGGCCTGAACCGCTCCCTGGCCTCGGAGAAAGACCGCGGCTGCCTGGACGGGCTGCTGCTGGCGCCGGTGGACCGCACGGTGATCTTCTTTGGCAAGGCGTTGGCGAACCTGATCTTCATGTTCGTGCTGGCGCTGATCGTGCTGCCGATCTACAGTCTGCTGTATAACACCAACCTGCTGCGCCTGGATGTGCTGCTGGTGGTGCTGCTGGGCGTGACCGGCTACGCGGTGGTCGGCACGCTGCTCTCCAGCATGGCGGTGCAGGCGCGCACGCGGGATATCCTGCTGCCGATCCTGCTCTTCCCGGTCATCCTGCCGCTGCTGGTGGCAGCAGTGAAATGCACCGGTTCGCTGCTGGACGGCGTGGCGCTGGGCGAGCTGTCCGGCTGGCTGAGCTTCATCCTGGTTTATGATGTCATTTTCAGCGCGCTGGCGCTGATGACGTTCGATTTTATTGTGGAAGAGTAGGAGGTATCCGGTGGCTTTATCAAAATCCAAAGGACTGACGGTATTGTCCATTCTGGCCGCGCTGGCGGTGGTGGGGGCGGCGGTGCGCGTGTTCGCCTTCACGCCCATCGAGCGCGAGATGGGGCTGGTGCAGAAGATCTTTTATTTCCACCTGGCGACCGCCTGGGTGGGCATGTTGGGCTTCATCGTGGCCGGGGTGGCAGGGATCCTGTACCTGGTCAAACGCAACCGCAAGTGGGATGTGGTCGGGTTGGCCTCGGTGGAAGTGGGCATGGTCTTCGTGCTGATCTGCATCCTGACCGGGATGATCTGGGCCCACCGCACCTGGGCCACCTGGTGGACGTGGGACCCGCGCCTGACCACCGCGGCGGTGATGGAACTGGCCTATGCGGCGCTGTTGATGCTGCGGGCGGGGATCGATGAGCCGGAACGGCGCTCACGCTTCAGCGCGGTCTATGCGATCATCGCCATGGTCAGCGTGCCGATGACCTTCTTCTCCATCCGCTTCTTCCGCTCGATTCACCCGGTGCTGATCGGCGGGGTGGACCCGCTCAATTCGACCACGATGGGCATGACACCCGAGATGACAGGCACGTTGATGATCAGCCTGGCGGCTTTCACCGTCCTGTTCGCTGCGCTGCTGTGGCACCGCATCCGCCTGGGGCAGTTGAGCCAGTCGGTTGAAGAGATGCGCCTGAAGCTGGCGCAGGAGGAGGAGACGCGATGAACCTGTACACGGTGATTTCTCTACTGGCGCGCGGGGCGGAGACCACCCCGGATACCGGCCCGGATATGCTCTTTGGCTATATCGTTATCGCCGTCATCTTGCTGGGCTATTTGCTCTCGCTGGCGCTGCGCTTCCGCAAGCTGAACGGGGAGCGAATACTTCTAGAAAAAGAAGAGTAGCAGATAAAAACTGGCGGCGCAGCCGCCAGTTCTTTATTAACTACCTTTTGAAACGGTCAATGCGGCCCTGGATATCCTCCAGGATGCGCCTGATCTCATCCAGGTCGCTCTCCGCAGTGTATTTGGACAGCCTACCAAGCAAGGCAACTTGATCCGGCTGGTAGGCTTGCAGCAGGGTAGCAATGTCGTTTTCGTAGATCCCTACCCGGGCGAAATTCCCCTGCCGGTAGAGAGAAGGCAGGGCATACAACTTGAGCAGCAGCAGCCCTTCCACGCTGGCGATGGGGATGTCCCGATCCATGAAAGAATGCATAGTCGAGCAGCGGCGCAAGACCCATTTGAAGAGGGGATTTTTTGTCAGGAGGATATCGATCTGCAATTCTTTGTACTTAGCGCGAATGAAATACATATCCCGGCTGATAATCTGCAGTTCGGGTAATTTTTCCAGGGAGGATAACGCCATCAGCAGGTCGATATCCTGGGTATTCCGGCCTTCCACGTAATGCAGCAAGGCGATCCCGCCCACCAAAACGTATTCGACCTTGCGTTGTTCGAGGATGTTGAACAGCTCTTGCGTGGATTGAACCAGTGAATCAGAAACCATCTCGCCACCTGCCCAGTTTTGAGGATTAAAGGCCACGGCGTTGCGGATCACCTGGCCGATTTGGAGGCTGCTTTGAATGCTGACCATAGATCAAGTGTAGCACAAATTGACTATTGGCGGACGAAAGAGCATTTCCGGGAAGTCGTTTTTATTATGGAACCATCGAAAAGTACAAAAAAAAATACGGAACGGGTCCAGTCAGGCAGACATCTCAACCCCTTCATATCGGTGAAGGCGTTATTTAAGGCATTGAGTTGGTGGTTAAACCAATTTCAATAATCGGTTCCGGCAGGCGGGGGGAAAAATCGCGCAGGTGGGCGGTGATCTCCTCCACCTGGGCGGGAGAGGGGGCGTAGAAGGCCAGCGTGTCGCTGCCCACCACCACCTTGTCGGGAATGGTCCACTCGCCGACCTTGATCCACTGGGCGGGCATTTGCCCGGCGAAGGTGATATCGTAGAGGATGAGCACTTGCGCGCCGTGCTGTTCGACCAGGTCGACCATCATTTGCGAATCAAAGCTGCCGGCGCGCTTGGCGCGGGTCACTTCCACCGTGCCCAACCCGTACAGGTCCAGGCAGCGGATGTCGGCGTAGTAGTTGATCGCGCCGATGTCGTTGGCAGCCACGCTGCGGCCGTTGTAGTAGGTTTGCAGGAACATGGCCATCTGGTAGTGCTGCTGGTAAATGTTCTGCGAGGCGAAGGGGTAGTCGAAGAAGGATTTCATGCTGCGCCAGCCGAGCGGGAAGAGCAGCAGCAGCGCCAGCGCCAGGCCGAGCAGGGCTTTGCGCCCGCTGCCGATGCCGTGGGCCGGCAGGAGGGGTTTGAGCACGCAGGCCAGCACGATCAACCCGGCCAGCACCAGGTAGCTTTCATAGCGGTAGAACCAGCCCGTGCTGGCAAAGAGCATGTGCAGCAGGGCGTCGGAAAGGTAGAGCGCCAGGAGGGTCTTTTCCCACCCGGCGGGAATGCCGCGCTCCTCCAGCCACAGCCAGACGATCAGGCAGGCGACCAGCAAGAGCAGGATATGCGGCGCGTTGAGCAGGTTGGTGGGCAGGCGCGAGAGGAATTCAAAGATGCCCACCAGCGAGAAGGAGAGCGTATTGCCTTTCAGCATCAACGAGGTGGGCAGGAAATCCCAGCCGTGGGAGAGCGAAAGCAGGCCGTAACCAACTACTGGCAGCAGCCCGGCCCCGCCGATCAGGAAGGCGGGCAGCACGCGCCGCCGCAAAAGCAGGAAGAGGCTGATGATTGCTACCAGGAAGAGCCCCTCGTAGCGGGCGCTGCTGACCAGCGCAGAAAGCGCCATCAGCAGGATCAATTGCCCGCGCGTGTTCCGGGCGGGATCATGCAGGTAGGCCGCCCCGGCAAAGAGCAGCCACAAGCTGAGCCAGCTATGCAGGGTATGTTCCATCCCACCCAGGGTCAGGATGGGCAGCGGCACAAAAAGCACGATCAAGACCAGCAGGACGGTCAGGGTCAGCGGGCGGACCTTTTTGCGCAGCAGATTGTAGCTGAGCACGACTGCAGCTGAGCCGAAGACCAGGTTGAGCAGCAGCGGTGAGAGTTCGTTGACTCCGAAGACGGCATAAGAACCCGCCACCAGCAGGGTCCACAGCGGTGAGGAGGTGGTGGAGGTGAAATCCAACCCGCTGGACACGCTCCATGCGCCGTTCTGGACAAAGTGTTTGGCGATCGCCATGTGGATGTAGGTGTCGTCGATGGGGTAGATGAACTTGCCGTCAGTCTGGGCCAGCCCGCGCACCAGCAGACCGAAGGTGACCAGCCAGTAGAAGAGCAGGGCCACGGCCAGGGCAAAGGCGGGTTTTCGCAGGAAGCTGGTTCTCATATGCAGTTATCCATTGATGACGATCTTATGTTCTTCTTTTTCCAGGGTATGGTAATAGCGCAGCACCTGGGCGGACTGGTCGTAATCGTAGCTGCCGTCGCTGACCTCCACCCGGCAGCCGTGCGGGTACTGCACAAGGGGCACGAAGATCTCGGTGGGGGCGGTGACGGCCGGGTCGTGGCGGAAGGTGCACTCAAAGCGGCGGGTGAGGAAGTTGAAAGCCAGGCGGGTCAGCTCTCCGGCGGTGGCAGTCGGGTAGGGGCGCACCACCCCGCGCAGGGCGCGGCCCCCGTCATCCGGCGAGCCGTCGCCTTTCATCTGATCGCGGGAGAAGATGGAAAAATCCTCGCGGTTCCAGCCGTCGCCCCACTGGTTGGTGTTGTCGGGCGAATAGTTCCACAAGGTACTGCTGACCATATTGGTCTCAACCGTGATCATCGAGGCATCCAGGGCCACGGTTTGCAGGCTGAAATCGCCGGTCTTGAAGGCCAGCCGTTTGCCGATATCGAAGGGGATGCCGAATTCGCCGATCAGGGTGGGTGGGCCGCCCATGGTGCCTTCCGAGACGCGCAGGCGGTCGGCGACCTGGTCGTTGAGCATGGCCTGCACGCGCCGCCGCCCGAAGATCGGCCGTCCGCCCAGGCGCTGGTCCACGCTGAACCAGCCAATGAAGCGCCCGGTGGCGGCGGTCACCCCGTCGTACCAGTGCCCGGCGTGCACCACGTTACCGGCGTCGCGCGTATCCCAGATCAGGTGGTTCTCTTCCGGGATACCTTCCAGGAACATGACCGCGCCGGGGTTCACCTTGCGGATGGCCGCGGCAAAGCGGTTGGCAAAGGGACGGTAGTAGTCGCGGTGGAAGTGCACCTTGCCGGGGCGGAAATAATCCGGCTGGAGCAGGTGCGGTTGGCCTCTGGTGTCGATCTCCCAGATGCCGTTCTGCTTCCAGGGGCAGTCGTAGCCGTCCTTCCAGACGCGCACATGCTCGGGGTTGAGCACCGCCGAGCCCGGCACGCGGAGACCGGGCAGGCGCAGGGCATAGCGAGGCACTTTCTGCGAAAAGCCACAGCCCAGCAGCATGGCCTGGTAATAGCTGGGAGACAACCCGCGCGGGAACAGGCCGGGACGCCCGCTCACAGAACGTCCGATCATCCCGCCGGAGGGTTCGTTCATTGGCCCGTAGCCGACAATGTTCTTCAGTCCTTTCAGGCGCTCGGCCAGGCGGCAATAGGCGGTGATGTAGTAGTTCTGCAGCACATCCTGCACCGGCAGGCCGACGATGCGGGTGTGGGGGGCAAAGTCGTTGCCGGCGTAGAAGAGGGTGAACATGGTGGCGGCGGCCAGCTTATCGTAATTGGAGAACCAGAGCAGGGAGGAATACTCCTCAGCGCATTCGCAGTGCAGAATGGCTGCTCCGGTCTGTTGAAAATGGGCCCAGTCGAAGCCAAGCGCCTCCAGCGTCCAGAGCGGGGCGCCGTCGCCGCCGCAGTAGCGGCTCCACACATCCTGGTGCGTGTCAATGTAGACCTTGAAACCGTATTCCTCCGCTTTTTGAAGCACGGCGGCCACGTAGTCCAGGTAATGCTCGTCGTATTCACCCGGTCCGGCGTGCTCGATAGCCTCCCAGGTGACCAGGAAGCGCAGGAAGGTCAGCCCCCAGCGCTTGAGGCGGGAGAAATGCTCGTCGGCCTCGTCGAGCGGGAAGGGCCGCCCAACGAAGGAGACGGCCCACGGGTCCAGCAGGCTTTCGCGCAGGTGGGTGGCGCCGTTGGGGGCGTAGGGGACCTTGCTGCTGCCCGCCAGGTTGATCCCGCGCAGGAGCACGGTGCGGCCGAATTCATCTTTGAAGTCGGGGCCCTGGATGCGGATGCTGCTCATGATGGATTAATTATAACCCCAGACTTTAAAGAGGAACCACAGATGAACACGGATGGACACAGATAAAAATTTTTATTACCCTTACGCGAAGCGTGTGTGGTTAAGATTTTACCTGGCGGCGTTGTAGATCTTCTCGAACTCGGCCAGGAACTGTTCGGCCAGCGCCGGCGAATGGAGGACGATCACATTTTCATCGTTGGTCTGGTCGGCGTTGCGGCTGAAATTGTAGGAGCCGAAGATGACGGTCTGGCGGTCGATGATGATGATCTTGTGGTGCATCAACCCATCGGCGTTGGCGTCCAGGCGGACATCCAGCCCGGCATCCTGCAAGGTGGAAAACTCGCTGGCGCTGCCGTTGGTCTCAACCTGCGTGTCGTCGAAGACGCCGCGCACGGCCACCCCTGCGCGGGAGCGGGCAAGGATCACATCCGCCAACGAGTCGAGGGTGAAGGAATAGGCGAGAAAGTCAATGCTGGAGGTGGCACCCTTGAGGAGCTGCTTCAGGCGCGCGCTGACTCCGTCATCGGGGGAGAAGTACACTTCCAACAGGTCGCCGTTGAGGGTGATCTGAGGATGGGGCGTGTCGGCGACGCTTTCCGGGCCGAACTGGTCATTCTCGAACATTTCGTTAAATTCATTCGTGTAGTCTTGCGCAACCTGGGCGGAATCGATGCGCACCATATCGTTGTTGTCCTGATAGGTGCCGGTGTAGGTCAGGTTGAGCGAGCCGGTCCAGACCTGAGAGGCGTCGATGACGAAGAATTTGTCGTGCATGGTGCCCTCGCGCCGGTCGCCCAGCACAGGGATGCCGGCGTCTTTCAAATCGTCGTAGCAGCCGCCGTCCAGGGAATTGCTCTCGGTCACCAGGCGCACCTTCACGCCGCGTTGTTTGGCGCGGATCATGGCCTGGCAGACGTTGTCCAGGCTGAGGTTGTACATGGCCATATCCAGACTGGATTTGGCGGCATCGATGGCTTTCACCACCGCCTCGTCCGGTCCGCCGCTGCTGCGTGAGGGATCGGTGAAATAGACGATGATGGCGCTCTGCGTGGGGGCGATGGTCGTCTCGGTGACCCCGGTCAGGGTGGAGGAGACAGGCGTTTCGGTGATCTCGGCCAGGGTGGGGGTGCCGGGATTGCAGCTGCTGAGACTCTGGAAGAGCAGCAGGCCCAGGGCAACGACGATCAGAATGATATAGGGGGTGGTGCCTTGATGGACGATGGGCGGGGAAGAGCGGATCTCTCTGGGCATGGGAAGGGTGTCCTTTATAAAGAATAAAGATATTCTAGCCACCTGACAGTTTGGATACGTCATTGCGAGGAGGGCTTTAGACCGACGAAGCAATCCCCTGTCAGTGAGGGAGATTGCTTTGCCCCTAACGGGGCTCGCAATGACATTTCGTGAAAATTATTAAACTATCAGGTGCATAGAACATATTTAACCACAGATAAACGCAGATGAACACGGATAAAGAATCAGGGGTTTATCCGTTGGATCCGGGTGCAAGATGATGGGGAGGCCCTTACGGGAATATCCACAGCTCGGGAGCGGTGAGGTCCAGCTTCATATCCAGCTGCTTGAGCTTGTCGGCGCGGGCGGCCTCGATGGCCATGACGATGAACTCCGCCAGCGAGCGCACATCCTCGGGCGGAACGACAACCGGGAAGAAGGGCAGCGGGCCGTTGATCTCCTGCAGGGGTGGCGGGCTTTTAAGCATTTTGACGCCCACATCCAGCAACTGCTCCAGCGGCAGCTCGTAAGCGGGGATGAAGAACCAGTGCGGCACAGCCCAGAAGGCTTCCATTTCATTCTTGCTGTTGCCGCCGAAGAAGAGGACCCCACCGTAGGATTGGCGCTGCAAGGCGGCCGTCCCCTGGGTCACCCAGACCGGTTTGCCCGGCTGCCCGGGGGCGATCCCGGCCGCATAACGGACTGTTTGGGCGGCCAGGCCCTGGTCGGTGAACATTTGCCCCTGGCCGCAGTTGGCGCACACCCACACCAGCTCGTCGGGGCGGGCCGGTAGGGGAGTCTGGCAGCGGATGCAATTCATGGGAATGAGGGAAACAGCGCCGGTCATTTGAAACGCTCCAGGTCTCGCAGCAGGCGCTGAGCCTGCCCGGTGAGTTCGCTGATAGGCATAAAACTGGCCCCTCCGCTGGAGGAGCTGCCCTTGTAACGGCGGTATTCGTAATGTTCGCCGTAACGGTAGATGCGGTAGGAGCCGAACATGAGCACCCCGCCGATGACCAGCGCCACCAGCGAGCCTTCCAGGGCGCCGTCGCTGTCGGAGGCGCGCAGGATGAGGGCCGGTCCGTTGACCGCCACCAGCGAGCCGAGTAGCATCCCGCCCACCAGCGCCCCGGCGCGGTAAATCGTGTTGCCGGGCGCCTTGCCGTACAGCACCTCGCCGTTGAAGCCGTCCACCACCACCTGGAAGGAGCGCCCGCGGAAGGTGTAGCGCATGACCCACAGCGGATAGTAGACCAGCGCCTGGCGCGCGCGCAGGATGCGGCTAAAGACCTGCGAAACGCGGTCCAGGGATGCCTTCTGGCGGACGCGGTTCTCGAAATAAACCTTGCCGCGCCCGAAAGCCTCGGACGCAGGGCCGACCGGCTCGAAGACCATGCCGGAGCGGTGCAGGGTTTCGGCGTCAAAGGCTTCCAGCGGGCGCCCTCTCAGGTTGATCTGCGTCACGCCGAACTCACCCACCTCGCAGGCGGCCTCATTCCAGCTCATTTCTTCGGCCACGCGTTCTTCGCGGGCCTCGTAGTGCTTCTTGTCACCCGAGCCGACCTGTTTTTCACCAAAGGCCCAGCCGATGGCGCGCCCCCAGAAGCTCCAGAAGGGCAGGTGCATGAGGAAGACCTCGCTCAACTGGGCTTCGCGCTTGACCCGCCCGCCGATGGCCCAGTTGCCGCCCAGGAACTTGTGCATGGCTTCCTCGGCCTGGGCGCGTTCCACCCGGCAGGGGACGGCATGGCGGCGCACGCCGCGCTCGCCGCTGACGATGGAGCGCATGTCGCAGAAGGGGCAGACGACCACCGCCTGGCCTTCGGGAATGGGCACCATACCGCCGCAGCGCGGGCAGGAGAGACCTTTTAATTCCTCTTTGGTTGCCATGCCGCCTCCTATACCTTGGCCGCCACGTAGGCGGCGAACGCAAACAGGACGGGAATGGCAACCGCGCCCAGGACAAGCATGAGCGGCAGCCCGATGACCGAGCCGAAGATGTGCGGCAGGAGGGAGATAAATATGAAGACGGCCGCGGTGATAAAACCAGCGGTCAGGTAGGGGGCTTCGGCCTTGGCGGGGAAGATATTGGCGATCACACTTCCGGTGGCGGCTTCCACCAGGGCGGTGTAGACCTGGTTGTTGTATTGGTACTTAAAAATGTAGATCGGCACATGCACCAGGGCGCTTTCCCGCACCTGGGCGTTGGGCTGAGACTGGGCCAGCCACTCGCGCGCGCCTTCCAGCGGCACGGTGGGGGCCACGGCGTCGGCCTCGTTGATCTGCTCGTAACGCACCAGGTCGCCGGCGGGGAGGTTCATCTTGGCCACCTCGGTAATGGAGGTGGCGGCAGCCGGTTGGAGGCTGGTTTGTTCGCGCCCATCCGGGCCGCGCCAGGTGAAAGACCAGAGCGGAAAATACTGGAACAGGCTGCCGATCACGCGCGCCTTGCGGTCCAGGTCCTTGACGGTCTGGTTGCCAGACATCCAGCGCGCCAGGGCCTCGCCGGCCTGCTGGGCCGAGAGGGTGGGGTGGAGGGCCCAGTGGAAGACCACCTGGGATTTATCGACGAACACCGTGGCGCCGCAGAAGGAGCAGGTGAGGAAGATCTGGCCTTCATCGGGGTGCAGTTCCGCGCCGCATTGGGTGCAGTGGATGGCGGGAATGGGAGGGGAGTCGGTCATAGAAAAATTATAGCACTTAACCTCTGTCCTTTTGCACTTTGTTAAAGCCAGGGTCTGAAGCGACGTTTCACCTTACAAATTTGTATAAATTGGATAAAAACCCCAAAACATGTCAAATATCACCGCCTTTTAATCTTGTTTTCATCTTAGGTTCTCGTTATAATAGTAACGTATTTCACAATCGGGAGGAGGTGTCACTGTAACCTGTCCAAATCAGTTCCCTTCGTTGTTCCTGTTGTGTACCCAAAACTCTATCTTAGGTAAGAGGAGAATCGTATGAAGTCTACAAAAAAATTAGTCGTCACACTTGTGATGGCGCTCGGGCTTCTGGTGGTCCTGGCAGCCTGCCAGGCAGCGGCTCCCACCCCCACCGCATGCCCCGACTGTCCCAAGTGTCCGGATCCGGTAACCTGCCCGGTTCCGACCCCTTGCCCTGCAGCCGAAACGGTGGCAGTGCCCTTCCTTGATCTGTGGAAGGCTTCGGGTCACGCGGATGCCACTTCTGAAGCATTCCGCCACTGGGATACCTCCGATCCGGTGGAAGTTCCGGTTGGCTGCGCCATGTGCCACAGCTCCGGCGGCTTCCTGGATTACATTGGCGCCGACGGCTCGGCTGTCAATGCAGTGGATGCTCCCGCTGCCACCACCACGGTGATCACCTGCACCACCTGCCACAGCGGCACCGCTGTGGATTCGGTGGTCTTCCCCTCCGGGGCTGAGATCACCGGCGTGGGCAAAGAGGCGCTGTGCATGACCTGCCACCAGGGCCGCGAGTCCAAGGTGAGCGTGGATGCCAAGCTGGCCAAATTCGGCGAGAACCTGGATCCCGATGCTGTACCGGAACCCCTGCCCGCCAAGGACGCCAACAGCAAACCCACCCCCCTCAGTTTCTCCAACGTGCACTATGCGGCTGCGGCCGGTACGCTCTACGGCAGCCAATCGCATATCGGCTATGAGTATGACGGCAAGACCTATGACATCAAGTTTGCCCATACTTCTGGCTTCGATACCTGCACGTCCTGCCACGACCCGCACTCCCTGGAAGTCAAGGTGGAATCCTGCGCGGAATGCCACGGCACCGCGACGGTGGATGACCTGAAGAACATCCGCGAGGTGTCTTCCTCCAAGGATTATGACGGCGACGGCGACATCACCGAAGGTATTGCCGGTGAAATTGAAGGCCTGCAGGCTATCCTCCAGACCTCCATCGTCAACTACTCCAAGGAAGTGGTGGGCGTTGAGATCAAGTATGATCCGGCCACCTACCCCTACTTCATGGGCACGGACGGCAAGACCTACACCAACTGGACCCCCCGCCTGCTGAAGGCTGCCTACAACCTGCATGTCTCCATCAAGGATGCTGGCGCGTATGCCCACGGCGGCAAGTACATCATCGAACTGCTGTACGACTCAATCGAAGACATCAACTCGGCTGAGAAACTGACCAGCAAGGTCGATATGGAAACCCTGGCCCGCGAAGACTCCGGTCACTTTGACGGCGCTGCGATGGCCTGGCGCGACTGGGATTCCGAAGAATACACCGTCCCGGCCGGCTGCGCCACCTGCCACAGCTCTAGCGGCGTCATCCAGATGGCAAAAGGCGAAACGGTCACCGATCAGCCCTCCGGCAACGGCCTGACCTGCTACACCTGCCACGATTTCAGCAGCTATCCGCCCACCGTCTTGCAGTTCAACGAGGTCAAGATCGCCTCGGGCAAGACCATCTCCTTTGGTGAAGGCAATAACAACAATATCTGCCTGGTCTGCCACTCGGCCCGCGCCGGCAAGGTCACGATCGACAAGAAGATCGCCCAATTCAACATCACCGACGTGGACGCCCAGGTTGCCCCGATCATGGTCAACGACAAGGAGACCAAATTCTCCTTCACCAATTCGCACTATCAGGGCATTGCCGGCTATTGGTTCGGCACCGACGCCCAGGTGGCCTACGAATATGACGGCAAGACCTACGTTGGCACCAACGAACACCCGGCGATCAACGACAAGGTCGGCTGCACCTCCTGCCACGACCCGCACAACGGCGAAGTGGCGGTGGATAACTGCTCCACCTGCCACTCCGGCATCACCGATACCCGCGATATCCGCATGGATACCACCGATTGGAACGGCAACGGCGATGTGGCGGAAGGCATTCGCGCCGAATACAACACCATGCGCGACGCCATCTACCCCGCCATCCAGGCGTATGCCAAGGATACCATCGGCGTAGGCATCATCTACAATGCCGATGCATACCCGTACTGGTACCAGGATGCCGACAATAACGGCGAGATCGACCAGGTGGATGGAAAGAACGTTACCTACACCAACTGGACCGCCCGCCTGTTGAAGGCCGCCTACAACTACAACTTCCTGCGCAAGACCTCTGCCGGTTGGGCGCATAATGGGAAGTACGCCATGCAGATTGCTTACGATACCATTCAGGATCTCGGCGGCGATGTAACTGCGTTCGTACGACCATAGTTCGCACCAGCAATAAGTAAGAGAAGGACGGCCTGGACAGGGCCGTCCTTTTTTTGCGCGCGCCGGCCAAACAATACAAAAACACTGCTATTTGTAATATTGGCAGATTTTGTTTTTAATGTATAATTAATGTTGCTGAATTTGTACGTCAACCCCCATTTATGATGTGGAGAAATTCAATGAGCGATGCAAAACATTCACAGAAATGGTATGGATTGATTGTGCCGTTGGGCGCGCTGGCGCTGCTGGGGCTGCTGATGCTGTTCACCAGCCAGCCTGCCCAGGCGCAGACCGGGGTGGACAACGCCACCTGCCTGGCCTGCCATTCGGCGGCGGGGCAGGAGATCACCTTCCCCAACGGTGACGCGGTCTCGATCACGATCGATGAAAACCATTTTGGAACCTCCGTGCATGGGACCTTCAACTGCACCACCTGCCATGCCGACATCACCGCCTACCCCCACCCGCAGGTGACTGCCGCTTCGGCGCGCGAATACACCAATACCTACAAAGAAACCTGCCGCAGCTGCCACGCCACGCAGTATGACGCGCTGAACGACAGCATCCACGGCCAGCAAAGCGCGGCGGGTAACCTGAATGCCCCGCTGTGCTCCGACTGCCACGACCCGCACGGGCAGGATGCGCTGCGCGACACCCAGGGCAACCTGATGGCCGAAGAACGCCTGAACATTCCCCAGACCTGCGCGCGCTGCCACAGCGATATTTACAACGAATATGCCCAGAGCGTGCACGGCAGCGCCCTGCTGCAGAACAACACCGACGTGGCCACCTGCACCGACTGCCACGGCGTGCACTCCATCGGCGACCCCACCAGCAACGCCTACCGGCTGAATTCGCCCCAGGTTTGCGCCGATTGCCACACCGACACCGAGAAGATGAAGAAGTACGGGCTGAACACCGGCGTGCTGGATACCTATGTGGCAGACTTCCACGGCACCACGGTGACCCTCTTCGAGCGCACCTCGCCCGACCAGCCCACCAACAAGCCGGTCTGCTTCGATTGCCACGGCATCCACAACATCAAAGCGGTGGACGATCCCAACGGCGGGTTGAGCATCCGCGAGAACCTGATCGTCACCTGCCAGCGCTGCCACCCGGATGCGGACACCAAGAACTTCCCGGATTCCTGGCTGGGCCACTACACCCCCGACCAGCAGAAATATCCACTGGTGTACTGGGTCAACCTGATCTACCTGATCCTCATCCCGCTGGTGCTGGGCGCCATGCTGGTCTTCAACCTGAGCGATGTGTACCACCGGCTGCGCACGCGCAGCAAGAAACACACCCCTGCGGCGGCTGCAGCGCAGGAAACCCCCACCGCGCCGCCTGCGGCGGCTGCGGAGCTCGAAACAGCCCCGGTGCCTGAGGTCAAGGCTGAAGAGCCGGCTGTGGAACCTGAACCGGCTCCCGAAGAGACGCCGGCCCCGGAAATAAAAGAGGAGCCTGCCGCTGAACCTCCGGCGGCCGATGAACCCACCGAAAATAAAGAGGATGTCCAATGAGCGCGAACACTTCTTACCAACGTTTTCCTGTTTCCCGGCGGGTTGAGCATGCGATTTTGATCCTTTCCTTCACCCTGCTGGCGCTGACCGGCCTGCCGCAGAAATTCCCCACCTGGGGCGTCTCCGATTTCATCATCGGCGTATTTGGCGGGATCGAGACTGCCCGCATCATCCACCGCATCTCGGCGGTCGTCTTCCTGCTCTCGTCGGTCTATCACCTGCTCCTGGCGGGCTATAAGCTGTATGTGATGCGCGAAAAGGCCAGCATGGCCCCCGGTGTGAAGGATGTGAAGGATGCTTTCCACTCCTTCTTCTACAACCTGGGCATCGCCAAGACCGCTCCCAAGATGGGCCGCTTCAATTTTGTCGAAAAGATGGAATACTGGGCGATGGTCTGGGGCCTTTTCGCGATGGGCCTGACCGGCGTGATGCTGTGGAACCCGATCAGCACCGCCAACATCCTGCCCGGCGAGTTCATCCCGGCTGCCAAGACCATGCACGGGCTGGAAGCCATCCTGGCAGTCCTGGCGATCATCATCTGGCATTTCTACAGCGTGCATATCCGCCGCTGGAACAACAGCATGATCAACGGCAAGCTCTCGCACGAGGCGATGGAAGAGGAACATGCCCTGGAACTGGAAGAGCTGGAAAAGAATCCGTATGTTCCCCCGACCGCCGCGCAGAAGAAACAGCGCACGGTCATCTTTGCCCCCATTGCGGTGGTGATCGCCCTGGTCAGCCTGTTCGTGGTCTATAAGATCGCCTTCAGCGAACAGACCGCCATCACCACCCTGCCGATCACCCGCACCGAGGTGGTGGCGTTTGTGCCGCAAACCCCCACCCCCCGCCCAACCGAAGCTCCGCAGCCGACGCCTGCCCCTGTTTTGGGGGCGGCCTGGGATGACGGGATCAACGACGTCTTTGCCAAATGCAGCAAGTGCCACGGGCGCTCCGGCGGGCTTTCGCTGGAAGCTTACGCCTCAGTGATGGCCGGCGGCAAGGACGGCGCAGTGATCGTCCCCGGCAATTCGGCCAACAGCCCCTTGATCCTGAAAGTGGAAGGTGGACACCAGCGCAATGCCTGGTCGGATGAAGACCTGGCGCGGGTGAAAGCCTGGATCGATGCCGGCGCGCCGGAAAAACCGGGCGAAGGAACGGTAGTGACCCCGGCCCCCGCTGGCCCGGCCACCTGGGATAGCAAGGTGGGCGCGATCTTTGCCAAGTGCAGCGCCTGCCATGGCACTTCCGGCGGCCTGTCGCTCAAATCCTACGCGGATCTGATGAAGGGCGGCAAGGATGGGGCGGTGATCGTCCCCGGAGATGCAGCCGGCAGCCCGTTGATCCAGAAGGTGGAAGGCGGGCACCAGAACACAAAATGGACGGCCGAGGAATTACAGATCATCAAAGATTGGATCCAGGCCGGCGCCCCCGAGAAATAGCCAAAACTGATGACCCAGGGTGAAGTTGAACCCTGGGTCGTTTTTTCCCTGTTCGCGGAGGTCCCATGTCAAAAACATTAAAACGCATTCTGGGAATTGGGGCGGGGGTGGTGATCCTTTTCATCCTGGGTTGGATGTTCCTGGTATTTGTAGGACCCTTCCACCCGGGCAGCTTCCTCTACGGCTTGCAGCATGAGGCCGAGGTATTGTGGGGCTACACCATCCCGGACGGTGAACAGCGGGTTAATTACTACCTGAGCCTGCTCGACCGGCGAGCCAATGACCTGAACGCGCTGGCCGGCAGCAGCGGGGCGGGGGAGATGGCCGGGCTGGAAGCGCTCAATCACGAGCTGGACCATTCCCTGTACGAGATGACCCTGCTTTCGCGCGAGTCAATGCTGACCATGCGTCGCCCGGTCTTGAGGATCGTGAACCGGATGCAGTCTGCCCTGGCAGCACTGCAATACCTGCCATCTGAGAATGAAATAGCCTACCAGGCTTTCAGTTATAAGATCCAGCTCTTAAAACAACTGATGGAGACCGGCCCGGCTACCATCGATAACCTGTTCGCGCTGGCGAAGATCAATTTGACCAGCCTGCCGGCTGCCCAGAATGTGCCGGGGATCGCCACGCCGGGACAGGGCTTCCAGCACACGGCGGCCTTCCCGCTCACCGGGCAGCACGCCAATGTGACCTGCGGGGCCTGCCACCGCAACAATCGTTTTCTGGGCCAGTCCCCGGCCTGCGAAAGCTGCCACGCCGGGGTCCGCCCGGCTGCTCACTACCAGGGCGACTGTATCTTCTGCCACAACCCGGCTGCCTGGACGGAGGTACAGGTGAACCATGTCCAGGCCGGGTTCAGCGACTGCCTGACCTGCCATGAGACTACCCGCCCGCAGAACCACTCCGACGGGCAGTGCAGCCAGTGCCACACCACCACGGCCTGGAGTCCGGCGAATGTAGACCATACAATCGCGGGGCTGGATTGCCAATCCTGTCACGAGAGCAACCGCCCAAAGAATCACTACGCCGGACAGTGCAGTACCTGCCACAACGCAGGCGTCGCCTGGCTGCCGGCCAATTTCAACCATCAAAAGGCAGGCGCGGTGGATTGCCAATCCTGCCATTTGGGCCGGCGCCCCACCCCGCATTACCGCGGGCAATGCTCCTCCTGTCACAAGACCAGCGGATGGCTGCCGGCCAGCTTCAATCACTCGGTAGCCGGGGCCACCGACTGCGCTTTCTGCCATGCTTCGCTGCGCCCCACGCCGCACTACTCCGGGCAGTGTTCGCTTTGCCACACCACCCTGGCCTGGAGCCCGGCCAATTTCAATCACACCGGCGCGCTGGACTGCCAGAACTGCCACCTGAAGGACCGCCCTGCCAATCACTACCAGGCGCAGTGCTCGGCCTGTCATAACCCGGCCGCCTGGCTGCCGGTCACCTTCAACCATGCTTATGCCGGCAGCACCAACTGCCAGTCCTGCCACGAAAAGACCCGCCCGGCGGGGCACTACGCGGGGCAGTGCAGCGCCTGCCACACCTCCACCAGCACCTGGACGCAGCACACTTTTGACCATGCCGCGGCGGGTGCCACGGACTGCCAGTCTTGCCATGAAGCCAAACGTCCAGCGGGGCATTACGCCGGGAATTGCAGCGCCTGCCACACCTC
>CAYRHN010000017.1:0-8754 GCA_964424115.1 uncultured Anaerolineaceae bacterium | reverse complement strand
GGGCAGTGCAGCCTGTGCCATACCTCCACCAGCACCTGGACGCAGCACACCTTCAACCACAGCGGTTACACGGACTGCCAATCCTGCCATGAGTCCAAACGCCCGGCCAATCACTACTCCGGGCAGTGCAGCACCTGCCACAACACCACCGCCTGGCTGCCGGCCACCTTTACGCACACCTTCCCCCTGAACCATCAGGGGGCCAACAACAACTGCTCGCTGTGCCATCCCAACAACCCGCCGGCCTACACCTGCTACGGCTGCCACAACCGCAACGAAACGGTCAACCACCACGCCGAGAAGGGTATCACGGATATCGATACGCGCTGCGCCGACTGCCACCCGGACGGGCGCAAACATGACGACCGCCCGGCAGGTTTTCAGCCGGGACCGTATACGATTTGGGAAGTGCTGTGGGGAAGATTTTGATCCGTAGAAGTTAACCTCAAAGGCCGCGAAGGATCGAACAGAATTCTTCGCGGCCTTTTTTTGTCAGCGAAATGTTTTGACAGGTGTCATTTCTTCCTGTACACTATTTAGTAGCATGATTTGTAGGGCGGGTTGGTAACCCGTCAACGCACCTCTATGGAGGGGGTGGCCCTTGGAGACGGTCCTGGGGAAGGGATACAATGAGATTACAACACGAATATCATCCGTCTCAAAGGGGCCTGGCAAAAGATAGGGGAATTTGCCAGGCAATTGTTATCCCGGAAGGAAAATGATCTTGGGAGGCCCATGTTTTACGCACATACCAACGGCAGCGACAAGGCCAACTGGCAGGCACTGATCGACCATCTACGGAACACCGCCAACTTGGCATCCGAATTTGGAGCAGATGCTGGGGTAGCAGAATTGGCAGGCGTAACCGGATGGTTGCACGACCTGGGAAAATATTCGCTGGAATTCCAACAGCGCCTGGAAGGTAAGAGAATTTCTGTGGATCATTCTACGGCCGGGGCTGTCGAACTGCGCCGGATCTATCAAGGGACTCCCTACGAACCATTGGTTACCTTGCTGGCGTATTGCATTACCGGACATCATACCGGAATGCTGGACTACGGAAGTGTGACCGATCTACCTCAAGACGGTACTTTAATGGCACGTTTGAAGACCGATTTGCGGGAATACCGTCATTTTACTGATGAAATTGATCTGGCACAGCTAAAAATGCCGCAACAACTGCACATCCGCCCATTGCCAAAGCACCCGGGTTTTTCCTTTGCCTTCCTGACCCGTATGATCTTTTCCGCGTTGGTGGATGCCGATTTTCAGGAAACGGAAGAATTCGTATGTGGGAAGAAACCGCGCGGCGGCTATGTGGATATTCCTGTGCTGCAAGGCAGGTTCAACGAATTCTTAAAGAAATTTGACAATCCGCGGCGCGAGATCGACCGGGTGCGCACCGAAACTTTGCACTCCTGCGTTTCTAATGCAGCGCTCTCTCCGGGATTTTTCACCCTGACGGTTCCCACCGGAGGGGGGAAGACCCTGGCCTCGATGGCATTTGCACTCAACCATGCTGCCCAGCATGGACTCAAACGGATTGTGTATGTCATTCCCTTCACCACGATCATCGAGCAAAATGCAAGGGTGTTCAAAGAGATATTAGGCGAAGAAAATATCTTGGAGCATCACTCCAATTTTGATTGGGAACAAAAACGCAAACAAGCAGAGGAACTGCCGGACAACCAGACGAACAGCACTTACGCCAAGTTAAAACTGGCAGCGGAGAACTGGGATATTCCGATCGTGGTGACGACCAATGTGCAATTCTTTGAATCGCTTTTTGCCAACCGTTCTTCGCGCTGTCGGAAGGTGCACAACCTTGCTAAAAGCGTGATCATTTTTGACGAGGCGCAAATGATCCCACGTGAATACATGATACCCTCCATGAATGCAGTGTGGGAATTAGTAACCAACTATGGAAGCAGCGCAGTATTTTGTACCGCCACCCAGCCGGAATTGAAAAAATTCTTGCCAGAGGGAACCCAATTAACGGAACTTGCCCCCAATCCGCAGGACTTGTTTGATTTTTACAAGCGGGTGGAGGTGCAATCCTTGGGTAGATTGAACGACGAGGAATTATTACAGCGGTTGAATAACCATAATCAAGTATTGTGCATCGTTAATACCCGCCGCCACGCCAAAGGATTATTTGATGGTTTGACCGGAGAGGGAGCTTTTCATCTTTCCACGCTGATGTGCCCAGCGCACCGCAAAGAAGTGTTGGAGGAAGTTCGCCGGCGGCTGAAAGAGGATCGACCCTGCCGGGTGATCTCCACCTCTGTCATGGAGGCCGGGGTGGATGTGGATTTTCCGGTCGGTTACCGGGCGCTGACCGGGTTGGATTCGATCAACCAGGCGGCGGGCCGGGTGAACCGGGAAATGCGTCACGGGTTGGGTCAGCTCTTTATTTTTGAGCCGGACACCTCTTTGATCAAGCGCATCCCGCGATTTGTGGCCCAAAATGCTGAGGTGACCCGCAGCGTGCTGCGCGTCTTCGAAGCGGAACCGATCTCCATTCCTGCCATTCAAGCTTTCTTTACTACCCTATATTCCTTAAAAGACCGGCAAGATTTCGACTTCAAGAATATTCTCGGTTGTTTTGACAAAAGCCAACCCTACAAGCTGGATTTCGCTAAAGCCGCACAAGCGTTTCGCATCATCGAAGATATTTCCAGCACGGTGATCATTCCTTACGATCAGGAGGCGAAAGAGTTGATAGAAGAGTTAAGAACGAATTCTTCACCCGTAGCCACGCTGCGAAAATTGCAGCCCTATTCAGTGAATATTTATGAAGGCGATTTTTCCGCTTTGAATTCCAAAGGGGGGATCACCTGGATCGAGGACAAATATGCCGTTCTGAACGATATGAATTACTACCACCCCGCCAGCGGGTTGGTGATCCCCACCGAGGCGGGCGGGGAAGCGTTGTTCTTCTAGAAATTAATTCAGTTCGAGAAAGGAGGTTCTTTATGGGCTATGGAATCACAGTTCGGATCAGCGGGCCGTATGCCCTGTTCACGCGGCCTGAGATGAAGGTGGAAAGGGTGAGCTACGATTTCATCACGCCGTCCGCGGCGCGCGGGATCCTGGAAGCGGTGTACTGGAAGCCCGCCATTCGCTGGGTGATCGACCGGATTCACGTGTTGAACGAGATCGAATTCACCAATATCCGCCGCAACGAAGTGGATCAAAAGATTTCCACGGATAACGTGTTAAGGGTGATGACAGCCGGGAAGGGCGCCCTGTACCTATCATCCAACGAGAACCGCCAGCAGCGCGCCTCGATGGTGCTGCGGGATGTGGATTACGTGGTCGAGGCGCACTTTGAACGGGTGCCGGAAAAATGGGGCGAGAAGGACAGCGAGGAGGGACATTACAACATTGCCCTGCGGCGGCTGCGCCAGGGGCAGCACTTTCACGCTCCCTGCCTTGGGACGCGCGAATTTGGCGCGCGGGTGGAATTGATCGAGGAGCGCAGCCTTATTCCCCGCAGCATTCACCGGGGCGAGCGTGACTTCGGCTGGATGCTCTACGATATGAATTTCTCGAACCCGCGCGACATCCGCCCGATCTTCTTCCGCGCCCAGATGCGGGATGGGGTGGTGGACCTGACCAAAGCGGAGGTGCGCCAATGATCCTGGAAGCCCTCTACCGTTACTATAAAATCCTGCTGGATGACCCGGAGGTGGAAATCTCTCCGCCGGGGTACAATGCGGCGTCGGTCAATTTTGCGCTCAATCTCTCCCGGCAAGGCGAATTGCTGGATATATTCCCCTTCGCCACGCAAGTGCAGGCTGGGAACAAGGTGCGGGAAATCCCCAGCCGCCGCATGATCGTGCCGGAACAGGTGAAACGTTCAGGAAGTGATCCTAATCCTAATTTCCTGTGTGATAACAGCGCTTTTGTATTGGGGCTTTCAGACAAAGATGATGTAAAACCGGGCTATGGTGCTCAGCGTTTTGTTAAATTCAGGCAATATAATATTAATCTGCTCTCCAAGGCAAATTGCGAGGCAGCCCGGGCAGTGATCGCCTTCTTGCAGGAATATGACCCACAAAACGCCCGCGCCCATCCGGTGATCGCCCGCCATCTGGAATCTCTTTTGAAGGGAGGAAACATCATCTTCCAGGTGGAAGGACAAAGTACTTTGGAGGATGAAGAGATCAAACGCGTCTGGGAGGAATTCAAAGCCGAGGGCGAAGCGGTGACCATGCAGTGCCTGGTGAGCGGGGAAACGGAGCAGATCGCCCGCCTGCATCCCACCATCAAAGGGGTGCGCGATGCACAGCCCACCGGTGCGTCGCTGGTCAGCTTCAATGATCGCGCCTATGAATCCTATAACCGGGTCAAAGGCCAGGGGTTGAATTCACCGGTCAGCCAGCGGGTGGCTTCGGGTTACGGCGTGGCGTTGAATTACCTGCTCTCCGGTCAAAACTCGAACCGCAAGATCTATATCGGCGACGCCACGGTAGTCTATTGGGCGGAGAGCGTCAACAAAGGTTATGCCAACGCCTTTGCCGCGCTGCTTAACCCGGAATATTCTGCCGAGCAATCTGCTGACCCAAAGCAAGGCTGCCGGGAAGCGGAAGAGTTCCTGCATGAGGCAGCGGTCAAGGTGCAGCGGGGCCAGGCGCTGGATATTTCCATGCTGGGCGAAGGGCTGGACGAGAACACCCGCTTTTATGTGCTGGGGTTGGCGCCGAATGTTTCGCGTCTTTCGGTGCGTTTCTTCCTGACCGAACCATTTGGAAAGTTTGTAGAACGGATTTCGCTGCATTACAGCGATCTGAGCATTAGCAAAGAATTTCCCAATCAGCCGGAGCAAATTCCCATCTGGCGGATACTGAATGAATGCATCTCGCCGAAAGTAACCAGGCGCGAGGACGAACTTAAGTCATCCTGGGGGCTGCTGGGCGGAGCCTTGATGCGTTCCATTCTCACCGGCGAGCCTTATCCGGAACGGCTGTACACGGCCATCCTAAACCGCGTCCGCATCGACAGCGATGATAAAGAAAAAAATATCCATAAGGTCAATTACACGCGCGCTGCACTGATCAAGGCCTGCCTGCTGCGCAAATACCGCCGCCAGGCGCGCAATCCCTATCAGGAGGTTTTACAAATGTCTCTCAATGAAAGTTTTACTCACCCGGCCTATGTGCTGGGACGGCTGTTCGCCGTGCTGGAAAAGGCCCAGGCAGAAGCGATAGAAAAAGTCGGGGCGTCGATTAAAGACCGATATTTCGCCTCCGCTTGCGCCACCCCGGCCAGCGTTTTTCCCATTTTGCTCAAACTTGCTCAGCACCACACAGCTAAAGCTGATTGGGGGCGTAAATATGATAAGTTAATAGAGAATCTCTTGAACTTGCTCGATGGTGAGGAAAAAGCTTTCCCGGCCCACTTGAACCTGGATGAACAGGGTATCTTCGTGTTGGGCTATTACCACCAGCGCGCAGCTTTTTATGTCAAGAACGGCGAGAATTCCGCCCAGGCTACCTCATCCGATCCTCAATAACCTCAAAAAGGAGATTTCCCCATGACTACCCCCATTCAAAACCGATATGAATTTGTACTGCTCTATGACGTAGAGAACGGCAACCCCAACGGCGACCCGGACGCAGGCAACATGCCGCGCATCGACCCGGAAACCGGCTACGGTATCGTCACAGATGTATGCCTGAAGCGCAAGGTGCGCAACTACGCCGAACTGATCAAAGGCGATGCGCCCGGCTATCGCATCTACATCAAAGAGGGCATTCCATTGAATAAAAACCACGAAGAGGCATACCTGGCGGTGGGGCTTAACCCCGGCGAAAAAGCCAAGCCGGACAAGGTGGAAACAGCCCGCCGCTGGATGTGCGTGAATTTCTTCGACGTGCGCACTTTTGGGGCGGTGATGACCACCGGGGATAACTGCGGGCAGGTGCGCGGTCCGGTGCAGATCAATTTCTCGCGCAGCATCGACCCGATCGTCCAGCAGGAGATCACCATCACCCGCCAGACGGTGACCAAGATCGAAGACGCTGAAAAAGAGCGCACGATGGGACGCAAGTATATCGTCCCTTATGCCCTGTACCGCGCGGAGGGCTACGTTTCCGCCCGCCTGGCCAACGACCCGACCAAAGGCACCGGGTTTTCCGAGGAGGACCTGGCCCTGCTGTGGGAGGCGCTGGTGAACCTGTTCGAACACGACCATTCCGCGGCGCGCGGCAAGATGGCGGCGCGCAAGCTGTTCCTCTTCAAACATGAGAGCGACCTGGGCAACGCGCCTTCTCATTTGCTGTTCGATGCCATCACCGTGGAGCGGATCGATCCCACCGGCCCAGCGCGCAGCTTTGATGACTACAAGGTGACCGTGCATCAGGCGAAGGTCCCCGAACAGGTGCAGTTGATCGAAAAGTTATGAGGTCGGAATATTCCTCCGACGAACTGCTCGCTTTATCCGGCATCCAGCATTTTTTGTTTTGCCGCCGCCAGTGGGCGTTAATCCATGTGGAATGTCAGTGGAAAGAAAATTCATTCACGGTGGAAGGCAAACAGATGCACCAGCGGGCTGATGATCCTTTCTTTAGCGAGGTTCGCGAAGGAATGATCATCGCCCGCGCGATGCCGGTGGCATCTTACCGGTTGGGCCTGTATGGAGTATGCGATGTGGTAGAGTTCCATCCCGATCCGGATGGAATGGTATTGCCGGGCAGGCAGGGCGCTTACCTGCCTGCCCCGGTTGAGTACAAACGGGGTAAGGAAAAATCTGGGCCGTATGATGAGGCCCAATTATGCGCACAGGCCTTGTGTTTGGAAGAAATGCTGGCGGTGAATATTCCGCGGGCGTATCTTTACTATGGCGAGATTCGACATCGCGTGAGCGTGGAATTGACCGGCGAGTTACGCGAATTAGTGGAAAAGTCACTGCTCGAGATGCACGCCTATTTTTCGCGAGGCTATACTCCCAAGGTCAAACCCACTAAGGCGTGCAAATCTTGTTCGCTGGCTGATATTTGTTTGCCCGATATGCAATGCAAGAATTCCTCTGCAATCGATTATATTCAAGAAATACTCGATGAC
Organism: uncultured Anaerolineaceae bacterium; assembly: GCA_964424115.1. GTDB lineage: Bacteria > Chloroflexota > Anaerolineae > Anaerolineales > Anaerolineaceae > CAYRHN01. The sequence continues at coordinate 1,686 of CAYRHN010000017.1, read as the reverse complement.
ATTTGAACCTCATGAAAAAATTGCTCAATGTACTTTATATCACTTCGCCCAATACGTATCTTTCTCTTGATGGAGACACGATTGTCATAAAGAAAGAAGAAAATGTCGCCATGCGGATGCCGTTACATAATTTGGAAAACATTGTCAATTTTGGATACAATGGAGCCAGTCCAGCCTTGATGGGCGCATGCGCGGAACATGGAATAGGGCTGTGTTTTTTAAGCCCGCATGGACGTTTTTGGGGGCGAATAACCGGCAGGGTGAATGGAAATGTACTTTTACGAAAGAAGCAATACTTGCTTTCTGAGAACGAATCGGAGAGCGTGAAATTGGGGCGTTCTTTCTTGACCGGAAAAATTTATAATTGCCGGAAGGTGATCGAGCGAGGATTGCGCGACCACGCCTTGTTGGTGGATTGCGCGGCTCTAAAAGGGGCATCGCAAGGTTTGCGCGAATCCCTGAAAGCGCTGCGCACATGTGAGACGCTGGCCGACCTGATGGGATTTGAAGGAAGCGCAGCCAAGCAATATTTTGGGGTGTTCGATGGGTTGGTATTGCAACAAAAAGAGGATTTCTTTTTCAAGGAGCGCTCCCGCCGCCCGCCGTTGGATAACCTGAATGCTTTGTTGTCCTTTTTCTATACAGTGCTAACCAACGAAGTGGCTTCTGCATTGGAAAGCGTCGGTCTTGACCCTTATGTGGGGTTTTTACATCAAGACCGTCCTGGCAGGCCTTCGCTTGCATTGGATTTGATGGAGGAATTACGTCCGGTGTTTGCCGACCGTTTTGCGCTTTCGATCATCAACCGCAAACAAATTACCGGCAAGGGCTTTGCAAAAAAAGAAAGCGGCGGGATCATCATGGATGATGAGACACGGAAAAAGGCCATTGGACTCTGGCAAGAACGGAAAAAGGAGGAGATCATCCACCCGTTCTTAAAAGAACGCATTGAATTTGGACTGATTCCCTATGTTCAGGCGCTGCTGCTGGCGCGTCATCTGCGTGGGGATTTGGATGCCTACCCGCCCTTTTTTTGGAATTGAGAGGATCAAGATGATGGTGCTGATCACATATGATGTGAATACGGAGACCGAAGCTGGAAAATCCCGGCTGCGCAAGATCGCTCGCGAATGTCAGAATTACGGTCAACGCGTACAAAATTCGGTATTCGAGTGTCTGATCGACCCGGCGCAGCTTGCCCATCTGAAATTCAAATTAGAGAAGATTATGGACAAAGATAAAGATAGTGTGCGTTTCTACAATTTGGGGAATGAGTGGAAGAATCGGGTGGAGCATGTAGGCGCAAAACCAGCCCTGGATTTGGAAGGTACGTTGATGGTGTGATTGCGAAGGAGAAGTGACCATGCCTGCCGGTTGGGGTTCGCAAGGAAAAAGTAAGAATCAAGCCGGGAAAGAGGCATTATTGATACCAGAACCTTAACAATTGAGGCATTTATTCATAAAGAAGGCCTAAATATGGGGGGTGGGTATATAATCAGGCTGTAGGTTGCCGTCGCCCCCCGCGCGGGGGCGTGGATTGAAATTGATAAGCCGATTGGATGAACAGAAATTCGCGCGTCGCCCCCCGCGCGGGGGCGTGGATTGAAATATCTCGGCTTTGACGCGCTCAAATTCAGCCTGTGTCGCCCCCCGCGCGGGGGGCCTGTGTCGCCCCCCGCGCGGGGG
>CAYRHN010000016.1:0-96502 GCA_964424115.1 uncultured Anaerolineaceae bacterium | reverse complement strand
GACTCACCATTTTTGTTAAGGTTCAGCATTTTACAGAAACAATGTTACACCAACTATAATAAGAGAGAATCATTCAATAATTTATCTAAGAAATATCAAAAAAGGGATATTCGATAGGGGTAAAACATGTATTATCAAGAAACCTTATGTTATGAAACAGAAACGCAGAAAAGCCCAAAACACTTTTCTGCGTTTCTGTTGAAAAAACTATAGTATTTTATATAAGACGCTGGTCGTTTGAACGGCCCCCAATGCTTTGAATAATATTATGGGAAATCTGGCATTGATCCACTGCTTCTTCTAACGCAGCTCTCACACCTAATTGTAATACCAGGTTATCTTGGTCTTGAAAGCCCAACGTAGAAGCATCTCTTGAATCACGACCTTCTTTTGACAACAATGATGTCCCATATGTCGCGACCGCAGCCCCTAAGGTAGCTACTGTGCCTGCCCATGTTACTGAAGTGCGAACATAGTTTCTCCACTCCACCATTAGGTCGTTTCCTGCTTCAAAAATTGCAATTGCCATTGTAGCCCTGGCGCGAACCTCATCATCACTTTTTGCAAGGGGACCAATTACAGCTTGTCCTGTAAACATTTTTTTAAGTACAGATCTTTTTTTCTTTTCTTCTAAATATCGTTGTATAAAATAATAAAATCTTCTTTTCTTATCAATCTCCAAATCACCCTGACTTGCTTCAATTTCCGGGATTGAATGTTGATGAAGTTGAGTGAAGAAGAATCCTATCATATCTGCTTTCCTGGACGCCATTCCTCGGATGAGCAGCAAACGCCCCTCAATATACTTCCCGAGATCATCTTTACCAATGGAAGGCAGGATTGGGACAGGAGGGGCTTGCTTCCTTAAATTGACCTCAACAGGAGGAATCGGCTGTAAAGGTCCGGTTCCAGCTAATAATCCTTTGATCATGCTTAAATCTAACCCGCATTTTACACATTGATCTACAATTGTTGGGTTGATGTTTGAACATCTTGGACATGTTATGGTTTGCATTGGCTGATTTTCCATAGAACGATCCCCTTCTTTAATAGGTATGATATTAAAATCATATATCTTATTGAGAAATAAAACAAGTAATTTAAACGCATTAATCTTTGACAAATTTAAGATTGCACATGAGCGGTTTACTTTTCCTTGAGGCATCACTTAGGGATTAGTGTGTCTATCATTTCTTGTTTAGTTCTAGTTTTGGATGCTTGCCAGAAAATTAAGGCAATTCCCATAAATTTTAAGGGAGTAAATATACTTGCCTTTCTGATTGTGGCATATATAATTTAAGCAAGTCTTTAATTGTATGGTTTTTACCTCAAGCGGGGTTAGTAAATTCTAAAACCAATTGAGGTCTGCAGTTAATAACAATGCCTTAGGGAAGGATGGATATGGAAAAGCAGCCTGAGACTTTGATTTGTCCGTTTTGCGGTAACGTAAACTCATTTACCCAAGAGAAATGTTTTAAGTGCAATAAATCCTTGGTTGCCATCCGAGAAGCGATGGGCTTTGGTTCACAGCCGGACAAACAAGAGATACCTGAGGAAGCAGCAAAGCCAGTTGAGCCTTCTCCTCCAATGCCTGAATTATCCCCTCGTCAAAATGGGGAAAACATTGGTAAATTTATTAATAAGAACGCCTTCCTTATTAGAGGCATGGGGGAACGTTCCTTAGAAATTGCTTCTCGTTTCTTTAAGCAATTAGCTGATCGGAATATTCAGAACCTAAAGTTGAGTTTGGGATCTCTTGCTATCAAATTAGAAGATAATAGAGAGGATACGCGTAAGTATTATTTTGCTGAACGCGATCTAGGTGAAGGTGCTTTGAGTATTATGGCAGTACAAATTGCCCCGGTTGGCACCGACTTGTTTGTTGAGTGGCGAAATTATACATTACCATCCCTCGCCCCAAGGAAATTTGACATTGTATTATGTATTATCGCGTTTTGTTTTTATATTTTGCCCGGATTTTATTATCTGTATTGGTGGGATAAGCACAAGAATGATCCGCCGACGGGTAGAAAAGCCGATCTTGAAGGTTTTCAATATCAAGATAACCAAGCTTTCCAATTATCTGTACGAGCTGCTTTGGAAGAATCCATCGATCTTGCTGGCATCTCCAAATCATTCATTCAAAATGTATCAGAAGAGGATAATAAGGATAAAAGAGTTATCTAATCCTTTTTACGGATCACGGCAATCCAATCGTTCATAGATTATTTATATTGACCAGATTATCATCAGAATAGGAGCATGTAGCATATATGGAGCAGTTGCCAGAAACCATAGGTTGCCCGTATTGTGGGAATGTAAACCCTTTCATGCAAGAGAATTGTATGAAATGCGGTAAACCATTGGGCCCAATTCGAGCTGCAATGGGAGTGGATCAGAAGCCAGAGGAGTCTCAAGATCCAAAAACAGAGCCAAAGGTTCCTCAGGTTTCAAAAGATCCACCCAAAAATATTGCACCTATTCCATTATTACCTGAATTCAAACCCGTACCGGAAAATGGCACGTTAGGATTGTTTTTTGGCAGTCGAGTAGTCCTTATTCGTGGAATGGGGGCACGCAGGGAAGAATTGGCTGCGCGGTTTTTTAAGCAGTTACTTGATAGGAATATTGAAGGAGTCGAGTTATTTGATGGGAGCATATCCATCAGAACTGATAGCGGCAAGGAAGATCGTAGAGATTTTTACTTTATTGAAAAGGGGTTGGGATCCGAAGCAATATCTACAATGGCGGTTCGCTTTTCGCCTTCTGGTTCTGATTTATATATTGAATGGAGAAATTATGCTGTTCCCTCGACTGTGCCCAGAAAATTTGATAAATTCTTGGGCTGTGTGGGGGTATTGTTTTACGGACTGGGTGTTCTTTATTGGATTTATTATGTGTTTGCCAAAATATTTTCTCCTAATGTGCGAAATACAGAACTTGAAGGCTTTCAACTGCAAGATAATCAAGCATTTCAACTATCTGTTCGAGCAGCCTTGGAAGAAGCCATTGATCTAGCTGGCATTTCTAAGTCATTTATTCAAAATATGTCCGATGAAGGAAATAAAGATAAAAGGGTGATTTAATTATGCCAGCCCTTTCCAAGACTTCGCCCTGTTTTATTTCCGAACCCGAATGGGCCATTTCACAAGGCGACCAATTAATTTTGATTCCCAAGGGGGAAAAGCAATATTACCAGGCAAAGTATAAGCTTGTGCCCTTATCAAGGGCTATCTTTGGTTTTAAAATCCCCTTTCTTCCTGATTTGATGAAGTCGCCCAATTTAGCTGGGGCTAATGAAAAAGAACGCCTTGTTGAAATGTCGAATCGACAGATAAGTCTAATATCTGCACTAGGTAAATGGCGAACATCAAGTTTTTCATTGCGCTATTTCTGGAATCCTAGCAAGAAGCAAATTGAAATCATTGTGCTTGGCGCTGGTTTATCTCCAGAACAACAAAGTGAAGAGATTGTCCGCAATACATTTCAGGATGTGGCTCTCTTATTTAAAAGTTATGATTTTCCAGTTGAACCGTTTTTGGATGTCGATTCCCTTAAGCATTATCTAGATCCAATTCAAAAAGGCTATATTGCAGAAATTAGGCAACAAGAGAATATCCAGCAGATGATCCGAGGAGAAGCATATGTGGTTTATCCATATGCTTTGTCTTCACAAAAGACATGGATAAATTTATTCCATACTCTTAGTAGTCAATCGGTTCCTTGCCTGATTAATATTCATCTGCAAAATACTTCTTTATACGACAGTGAGAGTTATTCATTTGCGCGTAAAGCACAACTCGCTGCAAGTCTGGCTCACGAAAATTATGATGGCTTATCTGGTCAATTTGAATGGCATGATCCCATAGCCGACAATGTTGCTAGAATTTACAATGATTATTTGCAACGCTTCCGATCTCCATTCTTAATTGTTGCTCAAGCTGTTGCTCCTGATCCATATGTTGCACGCAATCTTGCACAAAATCTAATCACCGAAATCTCCGAAGGTGGAGGTGAAAATATTAATCCCGGTCAAATTCCAACAGGTGCTCAATTGGTGCTTCCTTCCAATGAGCAAGAGTATAATACTGCTAGATTAACACTGTCATCTCTGGATTTGAACCCATGGGGAAAACGAGAAGCCAGAGAGGGACAAGAACGTTTACCCTATTTAGTGGATGCAAAAACTGCAAGTGCATTATTCCGCTTCCCAATTGCCATTAGGGGAGGGATTCCTGGCATAATTACACGCCAGGTAGTTCCAGGGCATGAAACAGGTTTAGCTTTTACTGAAACCCAACAAGACGAATTATTCCTGGGAAAGTTTCTGAACCATGGAGGAAACATCAACTTTCCGGTCAATAATTTAAGTAGACATACTTTAGTTGCCGGAACGAACGGGAGTGGGAAGACAACTACGTGTTTTCAGATCCTTGCTGAACTTTATCAGAAGAAGATACCATTTTTGGTGATTGAGCCTGCAAAATCAGAGTACCGAACCCTGCTTGAGTCGCCAATTAAGAGCCAGTTGCTGGTTTTCACATTAGGTGATGAAAGTATTTCACCATTTCGCTTAAATCCGCTGGAAATATTTCCGGGTGTAAGAGTCGAAACCCACATTTCTAACCTAAGAGCTTGTTTCCAAGCGGCTTTACCAACATTCGGAGTCCTTCCATCTCTTATTGAGGAAAGCCTTCATAATGTATATAATGCAAGAGGTTGGAATTTAACAGATCGTGGAGCAAAGAACGAAACTAAGATTATGCCCACTATTGGTGAACTTTATACAGAAATCATCAAGGTCGCTGAATCTCGGGGCTGGAGTGAAAAAACCACACAAGATATTCGCGCAGCTGCTGCCAGCCGCATTGGAACTTTTTTGCGTGGTAGCAAAGGACGAATGCTGAATACTCGAAAATCCATACCAGTTGAAATCCTTATGAATCACCCGGTAATTTTAGAACTTGAATCATTGAACGATGAAGAAAAAGCACTTATGATGTTGTTCATCCTGACCGCGGTGAGGGAGTATTGCAGAGTTAACCGTAAAAACGCCAATCTACAACATGTTACCTTGATCGAAGAGGCTCATCGTGTTATGAGCGCCACCTCGCATGTTGGAAATCCAGAAAGTCAGGCGGATACCGCAGCAGTTGCAGTAGGAATGGTGAGCGCAGCCTTATCAGAAGTAAGGGCTTATGGGGAGGGTTTTATTGTGGCCGAACAAATACCTTCTCGTTTAGCAGAAGATGCACTAAAGAACACCAATATAAAGATCATTCATCGATTACCAGGAGAAGATGATCGCAGATCGGTTGGCGCGACCATGAATATGGAAGAAGAACAGCAGACCTATCTTATAAAACTGGCATCAGGTCAGGCAGCTGTTTTTCTAGAGGGCTATGAGCGGCCCAATTTTGCGGCAATCCACAATTACCGGACTCAAAACAATCTACCAGAGAGTCTAAGCGATGATGATGTCCATGATGGCATGATGGAGTTCCATGCCAAATACGCGAACATTTTTCTACCCTATCCCACCTGTCAGTTTTGTCTTAAGCAATGCAATTACCGGGATAAAATTTCAAACTTGATCTTTAATCCTGGGTTTAGCCAGACATTCGCTAAAGCATATTCAAACTTTCAAATTCATTTGCAGGCTGGGGATGAAGTTATGGCATGGAACCTTTTAGCAGAGTCTTGCAGAGCGGCAGTGGTTCCAATAGGTTGTGCCAAAGATATTCATGCTGCGTATTGTGTTTTAGCGCATTGTTATCCGGGGGAATTCTCGGCAGAATCGGCAATTAAATTTCGTCAATCTTTCCTTGGAGGATTATAAATTATGGGCGGTGAATGGAATAATGATTATGGAGAGATAGAAAATGATCCTGAATTTCTCAATTTGAAGAAAGAGGGAGATTATGAGGTACTCCAAAATAGTGATGTCAATTATGTTAATTCTGATGTCAATGTTATCGGAGATGCAAATGACACACAACAGTTGAATGAAGCTATTGAAACTCTTGAAACCACAGATGTTGGAAGAGAACTCTCGAATGAGATTAGAGAGAACAACACTGCAATAAGATTTGATGAGATAGATGCTGTTGCACAATTTGATCCGACAAGCAATGAAATCACGATCAACGAAGAATACAAGGATGCGGATCCTTCAGTATTAGCTTCTCATTTGGCTCACGAAGGCACTCATGTCCAATGGTACGGACAAGGCGTCCCGGATTCAATCGATCAGGAATATCATGCTTTTAAGAATGAAAAAGAAGTTTGGGATCAAACCAAAGAGGATAAAACTGATGAGCAATGTGATTGGGTTAGTTCAATGATAGATCAAGGAGAAGCGGATGCAAAGATGCATCTTCGTTTGATGTACCCCAATCTACCTGAGTATGCATAAGGAATAAACATTATGAATTCAATTATCTATCAAACAACTCCTCCCTTACCTCCTTTATGCTTTGAATATCCAGACGCCTGGAAATTTGTGCAAGGGTCTGGAAAAGGATATAAAGAGATCTCTTTACTTGGCCCACGAAATCTTGACGACAACTTCACATTGGCGATGGTGATCCGTTTTACTCCATTGGCGGATGAGAATATATCGCTGAATACGATAGCCAATAATTATATTGAACGAAGAAAGAAACTAACTGGATTTATGATTCGATCCGAAAATAAATCCATCATTAAGAATGTAGAAGCGAACATAATCGAGATCAGCTTCTCTTCACCGAAATCTTTCGATATGCCTAAATCTGAAATGATGGAAATATATGAGCAGAGAACGCTGTTTATTCTTACCGGCGTATTGGTAGAATTTATTTTTACAGGGACAGAAGATGTTTTTTTCGCAGCCGAAGAAGAGGCGGAAAAAATTATTTCTTCAATAAGATAAATTTTAGGATCAGGTTTACCAAATTCATGATCCAAAGAATTCAAGAGGTGATCAATGGATTCAATAAAGGATATTGTCCCATACTTGTCAAATAATCTGTATGGTCTAAAAAACGAAGATGGTGATATTTTAGTTGAACCGTACTTTACAAAAATCGAAATTGTGAATGACTTGGGCCATCCGATGATGAAAGCTACTTTCCCTAATGGGGGAGTTGGATATTTAGAACAGCTAACAACGAACAATAAGATTGAAATTCACATCCCAATCAATCATCCGAATCAATACAGGAAATGTTATTTAACAAAAAAGGGACTGGTTGTCTCATCCATTCGGAATATACAGGATAAATATTGGGTGTTTTGTTCTGTAGAAGATGAAAAATGTGGCATTATGGACTCCAACCAAAACATCATAATAGATCCGATTTTTGATTGGTTTGCGTCCACAAATCATTATGCGATATGGCTGGATAAGAAGATCGATGGCAGAGAAAGTGGGACTATCAAAAAGTTAGATTTTATTTTTCTTATCTCAGTAGAAGAATTCTTTGCACATAAACTTGAAATTTTTGATGACTATACTCAGTTCCCAGATGTGTACTTGACTTATGATAGTTTAACAAAAGTAGTGATAATACCAAATTTTGACGATAGCCACAATCTTGTATCAGGTAATGTCTGGTATCTAGAAGGTGGCTATTATGGATTAATGTCCGCAGACGGAAGAATTATTATAGAACCCACTTTTGATGTAGTACATGTGAGAGCCAATGGCCTGGCGGATGTGAAAGTTAAAGGTTTATATGCCGTCCTCGATAATGAGGGGAATCAAATAATAGAATTTACCAATTATGAGATTACTAACCAAGGCGATGGTGAGTATTGGCTTTGGAAAAATGAAAGCGAATATATTAAACGAAAAGTTAAGAACAAGAGTTATTGGAGTAAATGACATTATTTCCTCTGCTCATAAAATCAGCGATCATATATAAATAGCAAGGGATTAATTCGATAGAAAAGGTATCCTACCTGAGATATATAAGGAAATGTTTCAAATCCCAATGCCTGTAAGAATCAAGATGATTATTCTTCATCAACTATTTGAAAGGAAATGATGATGGACAACGAAATCCCTGAACCCATTAATAACCTTATTCAGATTGGTCAAAAGAAAATTCTTGAATTAAAAAATAGAAACCAAAATGAATGGGATCTAATTATGGCTCAAATTGAAAATAATTGGCGTGAAATCGAGCGGTTGGTGAAAGAAATGCTTCCATTCGAGGTAAAGGATTATTTTTCAATTAGTGTGGATCCAGACCTTGAGGCCCTTTGTAAGTATGTTGTAAAACCTCAAGATTCAATAACCGTATCAAATGTTTCTCAGCTAAAAGAACTTCTCCCAGAAATTTCGTTAATAGGAAAAGAAGGAACTATTAACATACCGAATATGTATGTCATACGAGTGGTTATCAAAGAATGCGATGGGCACCTTAAGATTGACTTTTTGGCGCAGAATCCCAATGATTTTCGTGTTGATGAAGTTGAGCAAGATGGTTCTCTTGAGGTTGCGTTATATTATTCAAAAGTATTTTATGACAACCGATTTAGATACTCGGGGAGAGTTATCGAAAGTGGATAAAAGGAAACGTAACTGCTCAGCCTGTTTGAGGAAGAACTACTTTATTCACAATAAAGAAATAACAAGGAGATAATATGCAAAAATGGGAATATTGTGTCATTACGGGTGTAATTCACCAACAGGGAAGATTTGAAGGTCATTATCCCCAATTGATTTTTTTTGGTTTGAACGGGATTTCTGAATGTATTGAACTAAATAATAAACTTACCATACCTCAAGCTTTTTTAAAAGGACCCGAGGGAGGCTATATAGCACATACAATCGCAAAACTTGGATTTGAGGGTTGGGAAATGGTTGGCGTTGGCTCTAATGAAAGCGGAGTCAATAATCTCTACTTTCGTCGTCCTATTGAATGATTGTCTTAAGAAGAATTGCTTGGTTGTGGAATTGACTGACTTACCTACCGAGTTGACATCGTCACCATCCCCCACACCGCAAACGGCAGCTGGCATAACGTATCTTTTTGGTAATAAGAACGCCTTTCTTAGAGCTGATCCCACGGCTCTGGGACAAGACCTAATAGCAGAGCAAAATGCGATCTGAGACGAGATCGTGCGACAATTGTGTTAACAGACGTAAACACGCAAGATTTTACGTCTCTACACAGATTATCAAACCTTAAAGAATTCCACGCCCACGTGGATTCCAATTCAAAAAACATACAATTCACACCATTTTATGCCGGTTTAAACCCCAAATTGGGGCTTAAACGGCTTAAAAGCGCCTGAAAACAGATACTTTTTCCACACTTACGCTGGACAAACCCGGATTTTCCGCAGTTACATTGGATTTCCCAGTGAGATTCCCCTTGACAATCCTCCTCTTCTTCCCTATAATAAATAGCGAACGATTGTTATTCAATTTAGGAGAAACCCCCATGCCTCCCACCCTCCACGAACAGAAATCCGCCGCCAGCCGCGCCCGCATCGTCGAGGCCGCCCACGCCCTCTTCACCGAGCAGGGCTACAACGCCACCTCCATGCGTCAGATCGCCGCCCGCGCCGGGCTGACCCTGGGCGGCATCTACGCCCAGTTCGCCGGCAAGGAGCAGATCTGGACGGCGGTCTTCACCCAGCACCACCCCTACCGCGACATCCTGCCGGTCATCGAGATGGCGGAGGGCGACACGCTGGAAGCGCTGCTGCTGGACGCCGCCCGCCGCCTGGTCGATTCGCTCGGCCAGCGCAGCGACCTGCTCAACCTGATGTTCACCGAGATCGTCGAGTTCCGCGGCGCCAACCTGCCCGCCCTGGCCGGGGAGATCGTCCCGCGCGCCATGCGCTTCATGGGGCGCGTCTCGGCCCTGGGCGGGGAGCGCCTGCGCGGCATCCCCCCGGCGGTGATCGCGCGCGCCTACCTGGGCCTGTTCTTCTCCTACTATATGACCGAGAAGATCATCCCGCCCGGGTATACCGCCCTCTTCGGCGGCCAGACCCTGGAGCAGTTCGTGGATATCTTCCTGCACGGCATTCTCAAGAAAGAAGGATCTTAATAGGTCATTGCGACACTGGCAGGTGAGCGATCCCCTCCGCCAGGTGGAGATTGCTTCGGCGGGCTGACGCCCCCTCGCAATGACATGAATAACCGGGCGGTCGCCCCCTTGTAATCACATGGTAAAGAACCTCTTGAAGAAGCCTCGACCGGAATTCTCAATCCTAATGGAGCAAGCATGAAATCACGCCTGATCGCGATCATTCGCAAGGAATTCATCCAGTTGTTCCGCGACAAACGCATGCTGGCCCTGGTCATCATGGTGCCGCTGGTGCAGATGGTGCTGCTCAGCTTTGTCTTTTCGAATGACGTGAAATATTTGCCGATGGCCGTCTTCGACCAGAGCCACAGCGCCGAATCCACCGCCCTGCTGGATGCTTACCAGACCACCGATTACTTTGACCTGAAGTACGCGGTCAATACCCACGCCGAGCTGACCGACCTGATCGAGACCGGCGCGGTTGGCATTGCCCTGGTGATCCCGCCCGACTACGCCGTCCGCCTGCAAGAGGGACAGGCGCAGGTCAGCCTGATCCTGGACGGCTCGAACCCCACCATCGCCAGCACGGCCCTCTCGGCGGCGCAGTTCATCGCCCAGAACCATGCCACCCAGGTGATGGTCGAAAAGCTGGCCCGCAGCGGGATGAATTTGAAGGTGCAAAGCCCGGTGGATGTGCGCACCACGGTCTGGTACAACCCGGATATGATCTCGGCCTACTTTATGATCCCCGGCGTGATCGCCATGATCCTCTACGCCATCACCGGCCTGCTGACGGCTTCGGCGGTGGTGCGCGAACGCGAGCAGGGCACCATCGAGCAGTTGATCGTCACCCCCATCCGCCAGATCGAGCTGGTGATCGGCAAGATCCTGCCTTTCGTGATCCTGGGCCTGTTCGATGCCGCTGAAGTGATCACCTTTGGGCATCTGGTCTTTGGCGTGCCGGTGCGCGGCTCGCTGCTGCTGATCGCGCTGTGCTGCGTGCTGTTCCTCTTCTCGGGCTTGGGGGTCGGCCTGCTGGCCTCCAGCGTGGCCAACACGCAGCAGGAAGCCATCCTGACCGTCTTCATGACCCTCCTGCCGGGCATCTTCCTGTCGGGATTTTTGGTGCCGATCAACAATTTTCCACTCCTCCTGCAGGGCTTATCCTACCTGGTGCCCATGCGCTACTTCCTGACCATCATCCGCACGCTGATGCTCAAAGGGGTGGGCATCGCCAGCATCCAGAACGAGGTCATCGCCCTGGTGATCTTTGCCATTGTCATTATGGGCGCGGCTGCCCTGCGCATCCGCAAACGCCTGGACTGAGCCAACGTCATCCCAACCTTTCTTGGAGGTTCCCATGCATAAAAAATTACGTTCCATCCTTTTGAGCATCCTGGCGCTGGCCGCCCTGGCCGCGCTGGCTTACTGGTTCTTTTTTGTTCGCCCGACCGAAACCGCTCAAGCCGCCCTGACGGCCTCGGGAACGATCGAGATCACCCAGGTGCAGGTCAGCGCCGAGATCGGCGGGCGCGTGGCGGCGGTCAATGCCAACGACGGCGAGCGGGTCAAGGCCGGGGATGTCCTCGTCCAGGTCGATCCCACCGCGCTCCAGGCCCAGCGCGCGCAAACCGAAGCCGCCCTGGCAGCGGCGCAGGCCGCCTTGAAGGCCGCCCAGGCCAACCAGGCCCTGGTGCAGGCCGGGGCCACCGCCGAACAGCTGCGGGCCGCCCAGGGCCAGCTTGACCAGGCCGAGGCCGGGCGCAAGGCGCTCGAGGCCAGCCTGTATGCCCTCACCGCGGGTTCGCGCCCGGAGGAGGTGCAGGCCGCCTGGGAGCTGCTCAAACAGGCCCGCCAGGAATACTACAATTTGAAGGTCACCCTCTCCAGCCAGCAGCTCGAAGATGTGCGCACGGCCGCGGCCACCGCCCAGGATAACCTGACCCAGGCCGAGGCCCGCCAGGCCGGGCTGAAGAAGAATAACGCCGCCTCCGCCAGCGCGCTGGACGCGGCCGCCCTGGCGGTCAGCGATGCCCAGGCTTCGCTGGAGGCCGCCACGCAGGCCGATGAGGCCGCGCAGGATGCCGGACAGCCCTTCTACGCCCAGATCGAAGCCGCCCGGCTGAGCTGGGAACTGGCAAAGTTAAAACTATCCCAGGCCCAGGCCCGCCAGGCGGCGCTCGAGGCCGATGACGCCATGCTCCAGGAAGCCCTGGATGCCGCCCAGGCCAACGTGGAAGATGCCCAGGCGCTGGTGGATGACGCAAAGAGCGCCTACCAGTCGCTCACCTCCGGCGAGGAAGCTGCCCGGCTGGAAAGCGCCTGGAAAGAGGCGCAGGCGGCCCTGGCCGCGCTGAACGGCATGGGGCGTGGCGCCACCACCACCACGGTGGAGGCCCTGCTCAACCAGCTCGAGGCCGCCGCCGCCCTGCGCGATGCCGCTGCTGCCAACCTCGCCAATCTCCAGAACGGCGCCCGCCCGGAGCAGTTGGACGCCGTGCAGGCCCAGGTGGAGGCCGCCCAGGCCCAGGTGGACGCGGCGCAGGCCGCCCTGAACACCCTGGATGTGCAGATCAACAAACTGACCCTCCTTGCCCCGGCCGACGGGGTGATCCTGACCCGCTCGATCGAACCCGGCGAGATCGCCCTGCCCGGCGCCTCGTTGATGGTGCTGGGGTTGGATGCGGAAAAGACCATCACCGTCTACGTTCCCGAAGAACGCTACGGCGAGATCACCCTCGGCCAGGAAGCCTCCCTGAGCGTGGATTCATTCCCCGGGGTCAGCTTCACCGCCCGGGTGGTGAACATCTCCGACAAGGCCGAGTTCACCCCGCGCAACGTGCAGACCGTGGAAGGGCGCAAGAACACCGTCTTTGCCATCCGCCTGCTGATCGTGGATGCCGACGAGCGGCTCAAAACCGGCATGCCGGCGGATGTCATCTTCAAATAGGGCCAATGGGATCGTATGATGGACAATATCCTGATCCAGGTCAATGGACTGCATAAGACCTTCCATTCGTTGAAGGGAGATACCGTGCATGCGGTGGACGGCGTGAGCCTGCAGGTCCGTTCCGGCGAGATCTACGGCCTGGTCGGCGCGGACGGGGCCGGCAAAACGACCCTGATCCGCCTGCTGGTGGGGGCGTTGAAAATGGATTCCGGCCAGGTCGCCGTCGCCGGCCATCCGATCGACCGGCAATTGGACCAGGCGCGCGCCCAGATCGGCTACCTGTCGCAGCGCTTTTCGCTGTACAACGACCTGACCGTGATGGAGAACATCCGCTTTTTTGCCGAGGTGCGCGGCATGCGCAGCAACGAATGGCTGCCGCGCTGCGAGGAGATCCTGGAATTTGTCAACCTGATGCCCTTCAAGGACCGCCTGGCCGGCCAGCTTTCAGGCGGGATGAAGCAAAAATTGGGCCTGGCCATCGCCCTGGTGTCGCGCCCGCGCATCCTGCTGCTGGATGAACCCACCACCGGCGTGGACCCGATCACCCGCCAGGATTTCTGGCAGTTGATCATCCAGCTGGTGCGGGCGCCGGAGAACCACGGCGTGTGCGTGCTGATCTCCACCCCCTACATGGATGAAGTGGCGCGCTGCAGCCGGATTGGGTTCATGCAGCGCGGAAAGCTGATCCTGGAAGGCAGCGCCGGAGAGCTGCGCGCTACGCTGGACGACCGCATCCTGGAACTGCGCGGCGAGCCGCTGGCGCTGCTGCGCAAGCTGGCTGCCGCGGACCCCGGCGTGGAGGATGTGCATTCCTTTGGCGACCGCCTGCACCTGCGCCTGCGCGAGCCCCATCCCCAGGCGGTGATCGAGCGGCTGCGCGGCTCCATTCCGCAAGGCGGGGCAAAATTCATCGATGCCCGGGCCGTTCCCCCGGTGCTGGAAGATGTTTTCATCAACCTGTCGAAGAGGGAGGAATAAAGATGGAGCAGCCCGTCATCCAGGTTGAGAACCTGACCCGCCGCTTTGGCGAATTCACCGCCGTGGATTCCGTCTCCTTCGAGGTGCCGGCCGGCGAGATCGTGGGCTACGTGGGGCCGAACGGCAGCGGCAAGACCACCACCATCCGCATGCTGCTGGGGCTGCTGAAGCCCACCAGCGGGCGCGCCAGCGTGTTGGGTTACGACTGCGCGCGCCAATTTGAAGCCATCCGCGCGCGCTGCGGCTATATGTCGCAGAAATTTGCCATCTACAACGATATGACCGTCTGGGAGAACTTGCAGTTCTACGCGGGCGTGTACGGCATCAACGACAGGGCGCGCATCCTGGAAGTGATCGACCATATCGGCCTGAGCGGCCAGGTGCATGACCTCACCAGCAGCCTCTCCACCGGCTGGCGGCAGCGCCTGGCGCTGGGGATCGCCATCGTGCACCGTCCGCGCCTGCTCTTTTTGGATGAGCCCACCTCGGGCGTCGATCCCAATGCCCGGCGCATTTTCTGGGACCTGCTCTACGGCCTGGCGGCCGAGGGCGTGACCATCCTGGTCACCACCCATTACATGGATGAGGTGGAATACTGCAACCGGGTGGGCATGATGCGCGAGGGCAAACTGCTGGCAATGGCCTCCCCGCTGGAGCTGAAAAAGCAGTTCGTGCCCGGCGGCGTCTATGAGCTGTATGCCGAGCCGCTGCTCGGCGGGCTGTCCGCCCTGGAAGCCCTGCCCTTCCTCCAGCGGGTCAGCCTGGCCGGCGACCACCTGCGGGTGATCCTCAAGCCCGGCGCCAGCCCGGCGGACCTGCAGGCGGCGCTCGAACCGGCCGGGGTGGTGCTGCAATCGGTCAAGCCGGGCGAACCCGGCCTGGAAGATGTGTTCATGTACCTGGCAAAAACGAAAACAGCCTGATCAGCGGATGGTCAGCACCGCCAGGAGCAGCAGCAGGGGCGGAATGGGGCTGGCGGCCCACAACATATAGGCCACCGGGCGCTCGCCGCCGCGGCGGTAGAAGAACATCCCCGCCAGCAGGTCCAGCGCATAGACCATCGCCCCCAGCACCGGCAGCAGGAACAGGTGCTCCGGCGCGCCTGGCACGGCCGGTTGGCCCGGCGCATCGAAGCCCAGCGAGATCGCCTCGCGGGTTGGAACGGTCAGGCCGGTGGCGACGAACAGCGCCAGGGTGGCAACCAGCCCAACCGCCAGCAGGATGCGCGCCAGGCGGTCGGCCCACACCGAACGCAGCAGCACCGCCGGGACGCTGGAAAAGGATTGGATGGGCGCCAGGCTGCCCATTTCCAGCGCGTAGCGGAAGGCGCGCAGAAAGGCCTGCGGGTCGGAAGGCGAGATGGCATACACCCGTTCCGGTGCGGCGATCAGCACCAGGCGGCTGGGGTCGGAGGCCATATACTCCACCAGACCCAGGTCGCGCACGTGGCGTGTCCCGCGGATGGCCCCGGCGGCGCTGAAGAGCGGCAGCGGCAGGTTGTAGGGCAGGTCGGACGCCAGATGGATCCATTCCACGCCCGGCAAAGGCACATCCTCGGCGCGCAGGCCCCAGCGCAGTTGCAGCCCATCCCGCTCAATCACGTAGGCTGCCCGGCTGAGCGAATAGGCGCGGTATAAAATGAAAGGGGTGGGCGCCAGCAGCACCAGCGCCGCCAGCATCAGCCAGACAAAGGCCGTCCCGTTGGACTGCTCCACCGCCAGCCACAGGCACGCCCCGCCCCCGGCCAGCAGCTGCAACCCGACCAGCAGGTGCAGCATCAGGCCTTTTCGGCGGGGGGGAGTGAACGTGGCGACTATCTCATCCATCTCTTAAACTCTACCACAGATAAACGCGGATTGGTCAGATGAACACAGATTTTTTTATTTTAAATCTTTTTTATCCGTGTCCATCTGTGGTTGATCTCTTTTCTGTGACTAAAAAAATTTACCGCAAAGGCGCAAAGAAGACCTTAACAAAAGAACATTATCTGCGTTCATCTGTGTTCATCTGCGGTTTATTTCTTATCCGTGGTAAAAGATCTTGAATAATTCCTCGCAGACCTGCTCCACCTGCGCTTCGCTCATCTTGCCGGAGAAGGGCAGGGCCAACCCGCGCTCACCCAGATCCTCGGTGACCGGGAAGTCGCCGGGACGGTAGCCAAAGCGCTCCACCATGTAGGGTTGCAAATGGATCGGCAGGAAGTACGGGCGGACGGGGATGCCCCGCTCCGCCAGGCGTTCCGCCGCCTGCTTGCGGTCGATCCCGCGCGGCAGGCGGATGACATACACGAACCAGCTCACTCGCGTGGTGGAGGGCACCAGCGCCGGGGCCTCCAGACCGGGGATCTCGGCCAGGCGCTCGCCGTACCAGTCCGCCACGCGCTGGCGAGCTTCCAGCAGGTGCGGCAGGCGCGACATCTGCACCACACCCAGAGCTGCGCTCATTTCGTCCAGGCGGTAATTGTAGCCCAGGTAGGTGTGCGAGAGCCAGTTGTCGCCGGGCGCGCGCCCCTGGTTGCGCAGCGCGCGCATCAGGGCAGCGGCCCGGTCGTCGTTGGTGACGATCATCCCGCCCTCGCCGGTGGTGATCTGCTTGTTGGGGTAGAAGGCGAACACGGCGCTGTCGCCGAGCGTGCCGGCCGGTTTGCCGCGGTATTCCGCGCCCAGCGCCTCGCACGAATCTTCGATCAACTTCAACCCGTGGGCGTCCGCGGTCTGGCGCAGTGCGTCCCAATCGGCAGGCTGGCCAAAGACATCCACCCCCAGGATGCCCTTCAGTTTGGCGCCGTCCGGTGCGCCCTTGCGCGGCAGCCAGCGCCGCGCGGCCGCCCCACCCGCGACCAGGTCTTGCGCGGCCTGGCGGGTCAGTTCGGGATCCATGTTGCCGGTCAGCGGGTCCACGTCCACGAAGACCGGCACCGCCTGCTCGAAGAGCAGCACGTTGGAAGAGGCGACGAAGGAGAAGGGCGTGGTCAGCACCAGGTCGCTGGGGCCGATCCCCGCCGCGCGCACGCACAGGTGCAGCCCGGCCGTGCCGGAATTGACCCCGATGGCATGCTTGAGGCCGGTCAATTTGCGGAAAGTCTCTTCGAATGCGTCGATTTGTCCGCCCATGCTTAGATTGGGCGTGTTCAGCACCGCCTGCACGGCTTCGCGCTCGGCATCGGTGAGATCAGGGGAAGACATGGGAATGATGGGTTGCATGGGATAATTCTAACACCAAATTCCCCGCCCCGCCTCACGGCAGGGATATTGTCTCCTCCTCCATCAATATATCGGGATCATTCCACCCCTTTTGGTCAGCCAGCAGCTTGAACGCGCGCCGGTAGAACAGGCTGACCCGCACCGTCACCGCCCCTTCCGGCGGCGCGTCAAAGGTGTAGCGGCTGGTGTCGCTGCCGAAAGCGGGCAAGCGGTTATCGCTCACCACGCGGATCGGGTTCCAATAGGCGGCGCTGGGAACCTCCTGGGTCCAAAGGTTCATCAAGATCTTGGCATAGATCTTCCCCGGCAGCCCGGCATAGTACCCCTGGGCCGGGTCGCCCACCCCGCCATATTCGGGAATGAGGGGGCCGTCCCCCTGCGCCAGACAGCTCCCCTGGCTGTCTTCCGCCTGAACCAGCAGGATCATCTGCCGCAGAGGGGAATCGGTCGGGACATGGTGGCCGGTCCTGTCGTTCACGATCTCCACCTCCACGCTCACCTGTCCGCCCTCGCGCCGGGCGGTCACACGCATGCTGACCGAGTTTTGCAGCAGGGTGGTGCTGGCCGCCCCGGGGAAATCATGCGCCGGGATGGTCAGCGGATCGCGTTCCACCCCGCCCTTGCCGGCCGCCACATTGGTCAGCGGCTCGCCGTCAACCAGGGTGGGTACGCTCATGTGGCACTGCTGGCAAGTCTTGCCATTCTGCGGATCACTGTAAGGGCTCTCCAGCCACTCTCCGTAGGAGTTGTAGATCACCGTGTTCCAAAAAACGCCGTAGTGGCAGGGGGCGCAAAACTGGCTCTGACGGAGCAGCGGCAAATACGTGTCTTCCTGCGGCACGTTATCATCATCAAAGGTGCCAAAGAAAAGCTGGTAACGCCCCTCATCCTCCGGGAAAGGCCGGCGGATGTCCTGCGAGAGCACCCCCGGACGGTTGGGGTAGGGCAGGCCGGTGGCAGGATCGAGGATCACATCCGCCACCTTGTGGCAGTAATCACAATGGATGCCGTACGCATCCGCCCCGCCGACCGTGTTGGGATCGGTGGCGTAAGGCGCATCCACCGCCGCGCCGGGGTTGTGGCAGGCGGCGCAGTTTCCGGCCTCTTCAGGAAAATCCAGCTTAAATCCGGGCCCATAATAGGGCTGGGATAGGTCCGGCGGCAGAGGGATGCGTCCGTAATCCTTGTCGATCCGGGAGGGGGTCAAAGGGCTCTGGTTGCCGTTCACGTCCGTCCCGTTGTAGAGATTCAAATAACGGATATTGGCTGCCGAACGGCTGTGCGCATCCTGATCCAGCCAGACCTGAGTCACCTCCGGTTTGCAGGAATAGCACGAATTCTCCCCCACCGGCGGGATCCATTCGTACTGCGGGTTATCGGTCGTCTGGTACAGGCGCAGGATCAGGGTCACGTCCGAACGCGGCGGGGCAACCTGCTCGGCCTTGGCGCAGTAGTAGCCTGCCTTCCAGGCGCTGAGCGTTACCGTTCCGGCAGAAACCGGCACCTCCAGGCTGAAAGCTCCCTGCGCATCGCTCATCACCCGCTCCGCCGCCGCCTGGATGCCCACCCGGGCACCCTCCACCGGCTGCCCGTCCTCATCCACCACCTGCCCGCGAACCACGGCGACCTCCGCCCGGCAGGCAGCCAGCAAGATCAATCCCAGCAGCAGCGCGCCGGTCACCCTTCCCATCCCAATATTCCTCCCGGTTCGCCCGTCAGGGATTCCGCCCGGAAGAAGCATCCAGCTTCCAGGTGCTCAGGCCCATCGTGCCGGCGTACAGCACCGAGCCGTCCGAACTGAGCGCGAGCGAAAGAATGGGCATCACCCCTTCGAGGGGGTCAAGGCCCTGGGTGAGGGGCTGGAAGGTTTCGCCGCCGTCGGTGGAATAGTAGATCCCCAGGTGGCGCATCCCCAGGTAGATCGTGTCTCCATTATTCGGATCCAATACCATCGCGCGGATGCCAGGGGTCGGATCCAGCCCGGCAGCCAATTGTTTCCACGAGCCGCCGCCGTCAGTGCTCTTAAACACTCCGGATTGACCCGCGATGTAGATCGTCTCCGGAGATTGTGCGTTGATCGCGATCACCTCGATGCGCGGCAGGGGTTGGGGCAGGCCGCTGTTGATCGGCGTCCAATTCTTCCCCCCATCGGTGGTTTTGAACACCCCGGAGGTAAAGAAACTGGCTGCGTACACCACCTGCGGATCAGTCGGGTGCACCTGGACAGCGCCGATCGCCAGGCCCTCGGTGTGCGAGTCGTTGGCCGGTTGCCAGGTATCCCCGCCGTCTTCCGACCGATACACCCCCAGCCCGGGATATACCGGTTCTATCGAATCCGAGGTTGTCCAGTTACGCGTTGCTGCGTAAACGATCTGCGGATCGGACGGAGCAAAAGCAAAATCCCAGAACCCCATCTGATAAGCAAAATCGCCTTCTTTCGTTCCTTCCGGATAGCGAAATTTATAGACCGAAGTCCAGTTTTGCCCGCCGTCGTGACTGGCAAAGATCTCTCCCACGTATGCCTGCTTCGTTCCCAGCAGATGGTCAGGGTCCGCTGGATCGATCACCAACACGCGCAGGCCGGTTCCCAGGGCCGCATCGGTCAACCCCTGCCAGGATCTCCCCCCATCGCGGCTGACAAAAGGCGCCATACGCACCGCCGCGTAAACGTGAGCGCTGTCCTGCGTATCAATGGCCAGATCCATCACTTCCGCGCCGGAATAACCCACCGTGGCGAGCTGCCAGGTATCGCCGCCGTCCTCAGAGAGGAAATTCCCGCCCACGTAATTATTAATGAAAAGACGGTTGCAATCGGCCGGGTCGGTTTGGATATCGATCGGGGTGCCGGGCCACACCCCTGCCGGCCCCCAGGTTCCGCGCGCCGCATCGGTATGCGCCGTCCAGGTGTGGCCGCCATCCTGGCTGCGGTAGAATCCCATCGTCCCGCCCGCATAAGCAATGCTGGGATCCTGTTCGCAAAATTCCACCGCCCCGATCACATCATTCTTGATCACCTGCTTCCAGGTCTGTCCGCCGTCTTCGCTCAAAAAGGCGCCTCCATACGAGGCTTCCTTTCCGGTTTCCGGGTCGCGGTAAATGATCATCCCGATATTCGAACCGGTGCCTGCCAACAATACCTGCGGATTCTTTGGATTAAGATACAGGCTGCTGACATACAGAATGGAAAGCCCGTTGGATTTTCCGATCACCGACCAGGTTTTACCGCCGTCGGTGGTTTTAATAATCCCCAGACCGGATGTCTCCCAATTTTTCAAATTCTCATCCATATTCAATGGATAGCGGTCAAAGATACCGGTCGAGATATACATGGTATCGTAGTCGGTCGGATCGATCCACAAATAGCGTGCCAGAGCCTCACCCTCCCAGAATAATTCCCAACTCTGCCCTCCATTCTGGGTACGATAGACCCGCCCGCCAAAGGTATTCGGCACACATGCATCGCGCATGAGTTCACAATCCACCTCCGCCATGGCATAAACGATGTCCGAAGAGCGCGGATCAATGGTAAAACCTCGGAAATGATGGCCGGCATGGGGGATAATGCCCTTATCCATTTCCACCCAATGGCGTCCGCCGTCCGTGGACTTGTAGATATGACCGACGATGCGCGTGCCGATCCATATGGTTTGCGGATTGTGCGGGTCAACCGTGGCGCTGAAGACCGGACGCTCCAGCGATCCCTCCAGACTGCTGATGCCTTCATTACTGGCGCCCCAAGTCAGGCCGCGGTCGGTGCTGATAAAGAACCCCCCTGAACCGTCCGTGACATACCAGGTATTTGGATCGTCGAAATTGTAACGAATATCATAGCCCAGGTCGCCGGGCGGGCCGCCCAGGTTTTCCCAGCCTTGCGCCTGATAGGCCGGCACGCCGGGGGTGATCACCAGGGTGGCCTGGATGGATGTGGGTGTAGGCGGTTGAAGGGTCCGGGTCATCTCCGGCAGCGGCGTGGCGGCCGGGCTGACCCGGATCTCCACCTCACGCCGCTCAAGGTCGGTGCCAAGATCCACTTCAAGGATGTATTTCTGCGTTTCCAGCGGACAGACTTCTTTCTGTCCAGTTTTGGGCACGCTATTACCGTCAAACAAAACGCCAAAGCCCGCCTCGGCCGACCAGCGCAGGATAGTACATTCGCCTGCCTGCAAGACCTGGCGGTCGGCAGCGAAAGTGATCACCGCCGCGGCGGAGGTCGGGGTGCTTTCCTGCGCCGTACAGGCGCACAGAAGCATCCCCCCTATGGACAACAGGATCCAAAAGCATGTATGAATTCTCATTACACCCTTCCTGACAGGTGCAAAACCGGCCCCTCGCAACCAGCAAGCATAATTTTCCGCTCTTGGCGCGGCTGCGATCTTTGAACCACCTGCAAAGAGATGGATGAAGGTTCAGATCAAACGGCGATTCGGAGAAAAACCTTGTCTATACATGTTTATCATACATCCAATTTCCGCGCAATTCAAGAGACTGCAAAATAAATGAAAATCAAGGCGATGAAGGTATAACGGATTGATAAAGCGCACCCATCCATTCGCGAGACATCCGTGTTCCAGATCCTTAAACTGGAAATTCTTCTCGCAAAGTCGTATAATCTCTCCCTGCAAAGGAGATCGATCGCATGGCAGACACATTCTATGTACCCAAGAGCGTTTTGGCCATCGCCGCCCATCCCGACGACCTGGAATTCACTGCCGTGGGCACCCTGGCGCGCTGGGCCAAAGCCGGCGCGCGGGTTGGCTACGTGCTGTGCACCAGCGGGGATGTGGGCATCGCCGAGGAAGGCATGACCCGCGAGCGCGCCACACAGATCCGCGAGGCTGAATCGCTGGCGGCTGCGGCGGTGATTGGCGCCGAGGTGACCTTCCTGCGCGAGCGGGATGGGCTGCTTTCGCCCACCCTGGAACTGCGCAAGAAACTGGTGCGCGAGATGCGCCGCTTCCGCCCGGAGGTGGTGATGACCGGCGACCCGACCGCCCTCTTCGGCGGCGACGACTACATCAACCACCCCGACCACCGCGCCGCGGCCCAGGCCGCCATTGACGCAGTCTTCCCGGCCGTCGGGCAACCGCTGCTCTACCCCGACCTGGAAGCCGAGGGACTGCTGCCCTTCAAGCCGCGCAAGGTGTTTGTCAGCGTCTGGGAGCATGCCACCCAGTACATCAACATCACCGAAACGATCGAGTTAAAGATCGCCGCGCTGAAAGAGCATAAAAGCCAGCTGCGCGAGTGGGACCCCGCCGACATGTTGCGCCAGTGGGGCGCCGAGACCGCCAAAGGCAAAGAAATGCAATACGCCGAGAGCTTCCGCGTCTTCACCCAGGTCAGCGACGAGGATTGGGAGAAAGCCGAGAAAAAAGAGTAAAGTGCCAGGAGCGGTTGCGGCCGCTTTTTACCAGTCACTACTCTCCGCTCTCTATTTTATGATACACTAAGAGATGGCCTTCCAGGCCGAACCTTCTGGTGGAGGATAATCGATGAGCAAATATGAAACCTATGGGATCGATATCGCGGGGGTACACCGCGAGCTGCGCCTGTTCCAGATCAAACCCGGACTGCGCATTGCCGTGCTCAACATTCTCGGCGATACCGAACTGACCCAGGCCTGCGCCAAGGCCCTGGCCGCCAGGCTGGCCGGCAAGGACTACGATGTGCTGGTGACAGCCGAGGCCAAGAGCATCCCGCTGGCCTACGCCCTCGCGGTAGAGACCGGCAAGCCCTACATTATCTTCCGCAAGAGCTACAAACCCTACATGGGCGACGCCTTGAAAGCCGATACGCTTTCCATCACCACCGGCGCGCCCCAGACCCTGTATCTTGATGAAAAAGACCGCGCCCTCATCCAGGGCAAGAAGGTGATGATCGTGGACGATGTGATCAGCACCGGTTCCACCCTGCAGGGCATGCGCATGATCATCGAGAAAGCCGATGCCAGCGTGGCTGGCGAAACTGCCATCCTGACCGAGGGAGAACGCGCCAAGTGGGCCAACGTCATTTCCCTGGGCCACCTACCTTTATTTACGGACTGAAGCATGCCTGTTATTTATCCCTTTACTGCAATTGTTGGCCAGGACCGCATGCGCCGCGCCCTGGTCTTGAACGCGGTTGAACCGCGAATTGGCGGCGTACTCATTCGCGGCGAACGCGGCACGGCCAAATCCACCGCCGCGCGCGCCCTGGCAGCCCTGCTGCCCAAGGTCAATGTGGTCAAGGACTGCCGTTTCGGCTGCGACCCCGAAGCCCCGCTCACCTGGTGTACCGAATGCCGCGAGCGGGCGGCAGCCGGCGAAAAGCTGCCGGTGGACACCCGCAAGACTGCCTTCATTAACTTACCTGTTTCCGCCACCGAAGACCGCGTGGTGGGCACATTGGATATCGAAAAAGCCATCCAGAAGGGCGAACGCCACTTCGAGCCCGGCGTGCTGGCTGCCGCCAACCGCGGGCTGCTCTACATCGATGAGGTCAACCTGTTGGACGATCACGTGGTGGATGTGCTGCTCGATTCCGCTGCGATGGGCATGAACATCGTTGAGCGCGAGGGCATCTCCTTCTCGCACCCGGCCCGCTTCATCCTGGTCGGCACGATGAACCCCGAGGAAGGCGACCTGCGCCCGCAGCTGCTGGACCGCTTCGCCCTCTCGGTGGAGATCTTCGGCATTCACGATGCCCGTCAGCGCGTGCAGATCATGGAACGCAATATCTCATTCGAGCGCGACGCGGAAAATTTCCGCCATACCTGGGAAGAACGCGAAGAAGAGCTCTCCAACCAGATCGCCCAGGCGCGCAAGATCCTCGACCACGTCACCTACTCCACCCGCGACCTGCTCTCCATCGCCGAACTGACCGCTTCGATGAACGTGGACGGCCACCGCGCCGACCTGGTGATCCTCAAGGCCGCCCGCGCGCATGCCGCCTTTGAAGGCCGCACCGCCATCACCAACCGTGATATTGCCCTGGCCGCCGAGCTGGCCCTGCCGCACCGTCTGAAGCGCGGCCCCTTCCAGCAGTCCGAGATGGGCATGGAACAATTACAGGAACGCATTGAACAGTTGGAAGGCGGCGCCAGCGTGGGCGCCAAACAGCAAGAAAGCACCCCCGGCGAGACCGAGGAAGATACGGCCCCAAAAAAATAGAGGAGGGCGAATCTCGCGAGGAGGAAACCCAATCCAAGCCTCAAGAGACTTCGCCCGAGCGCCTCTTCGATGACACCAATGCCCGCTGGTGGGAAGGCGGGCAGCGCGTCCGGGTCGGCGAGGAATTCACCCCCCGCCGGCTGGATACCCCGCTGGACAAGATCATGCGCAAGCACGGCGGACGCCGCTCGCGCACCCGCACCGACCGCAAACGCGGGCGCTACATCCAGGCGCGCCCCTCCGCGGGCAACCCCTACGACCTGGCCTTCGACGCCACCCTGCGCGCGGCGGCGCCCTTCCAGCGCGAACGCGCCGAACAACGCAAGCAGGTGGCCTTTGCCATCCGCAAGGGCGACTACATGCGCAAGATCCGCGTACGCCGGGCAGCCAACCTGGTCCTCTTCCTGGTGGATGCCTCCTGGTCGATGGCCGTCTCGGAGCGCATGTCCGCCACCAAGGGCGCCATTCTCTCCCTGCTCACCGACGCCTACCAGCGCCGCGACCGGGTGGGGCTGATCGTCTTCCAGAAGGACCGCGCCACCATGGTGCTGCCGCCGACCAATTCGGTCACCCTGGCGCAGGCAGCCCTGGGCAACATCCCGGTGGGCGGCAAGACGCCTCTCTCCGCCGGGCTGCAGATGGCCCTGGACACCCTCCAGCGCGAGAAATTCCTCCATCCGGACGTGATGCCGCTGCTGATCGTCCTCACCGACGGCGCCGGCAACGTGACCATGGGCATCCTGCCCCCGCAGGAAGAGTCGCACTACCTGGCCGACCGCATCGCCGACGAAAAATTCCGCGCGGTGGTGATCAACATGGAACATGCCGCCTTCGACCAGGGGTTGGCGCAATTATTGGCCGACCACCTCAAGGCTCCCTGCTACAACCTCTCGGAGTTAAAGGCCGAGATGATCTACAATACTGTGCGCAAGGAACAAAGCTCCATCACCGCGGCTTGATTTTAACCACAGATACACACAGATGAACACAGATAAGAGCCTTAAAAAATCTTATCTGTGTTCATCTTCTAATATCTGTGTCCATCTGTGGTTGCTTTTTTCTTTACTTGGAGGATGGCGATCTTGGTCGGGTGGTTGAAGGGCGCGGGGTCGGCGGGCGGACGGGAGCAGACCGTCTCCGCCGGGCCGGTCACATCCGCGGGCACATCCACCCGCTCCACCAGACGCAGATAGCCTCCCTGACACAGTCCATCCAGCCCGGCCTGGAATTGCGCCCCGCTGACAAACAGGGCATTGTTCACCACCACCAGATAGCCCCCATCGGCTGCCAGCGGGCGCACCTTGTTCACCAGGCGCAAACCGGGATCGTTCAGGTCGACGCGTCCCTGTCCGCTGCTGGCGAAGAAGGGCGGGTCGAGGATCACCAGGTCGTACTCCTCCCGATCGCGGCGCATCTGGCTGGAAAGGGTGAAGAAATTGCCCGGGCGCAGGCTGTGGCGTTCGGCGGGCAGGTGGTTGAGCTGCGCCGATTGGCGCGCCAGGCCAAGAAAGCGGCGGCTGAGGTCCAGTTGCACCACCCGCTGCGCGCCGCCCGCCAGGGCAGCCACCCCCAGCGAGCCGGTGTAGGCGAAGGTATTCAGCACGCGTTTCCCTGCGGCATGGGATCTTATCCAGGCGCGCAGTCCGCGCGTATCCAGGTAAAAAGAGGCGTCCTGGTTCATCGTCAGGTCAAGCG
The DNA here is from genome assembly GCA_964424115.1 of uncultured Anaerolineaceae bacterium. Lineage (GTDB taxonomy): Bacteria > Chloroflexota > Anaerolineae > Anaerolineales > Anaerolineaceae > CAYRHN01. Next base: position 70,500 of record CAYRHN010000016.1, on the reverse strand, counting down.
CATAACGCACGCCGTTCTCCTCGATCCACGCATCAGGTTGTTCCCCCCAGGTCAACCTGCCGCGGCGCTCCAACGGATCCTCGGCGCGGCGTGTCTTCACCAGCACCGCGGTCACCCCCGGCAGAGAGGCCAGCATCAGTTGCTGCAATTCTGGCAGCCAGGCAGCGATCTGCTGTGGGTCATCGGCATAATTGAAGATCAACAGGGTGGCAGCATAACGGTCGATCACCAAATCGGGGCAGCCCTCGTAAAAACCGTTGAACAGGCGCAGGGCCGCGCATGGGTCGTCCCAGCCTGGCAGTTCCCGCCGCGCCTCCAGCGCCCGTTCGAGCATCGACCTGACATCCTTCCACAACATGAGATGATTATATCCCAGATCAGCCGGTGAATTTTTTGGGGAACGACCGTCACTTTTACGCAGAAACGTGTTATAAATAATGAAGTCCCTCTCATCTAAACCATATCTTTCTATTCATTTGCCTGATATCTGGAGGTCGAATGAAAGAATCCGAATCCCTCATCCGGCAGCTGCTCTCCTCGGCAGATGTGACCGTCAACGGCGGCCGCGCCTGGGATATTCAGGTGCACGACGAGCGCCTGTACGACCGCATCCTGCGCGATACCTCCCTCGGTTTTGGCGAAGCCTACATGGACGGCTGGTGGGACAGCCAGGCCATTGACGAACTGGTGACCCGCATCCTGAAAGCCCATCTGGTGGATAAGATCGCCAAAGAATGGCGCTTCCTCTTCCAGGCAGTGCGCGCACGTCTGTTCAACCGCCAGTCTTCGTCGCGCGCCTTCGAGGTGGGTGTCAAGCACTACGACCTGGGCAACGACCTGTTTAAGGCCATGCTGGACAAACGCCTCAACTACACCTGCGCCTACTGGAAGGATGCCAAAACGCTGGACGAGGCCCAGGAGGCCAAGCTGGAACTGGTCTGTAAGAAGATCGGCGCCCGCCCCGGCATGCGCATCCTGGAACTGGGCTGCGGCTGGGGCCCCTTTGCCAAATATGCGGCGGAGAAATACGGCGCCTCGGTGCTGGGGGTGACCGTCTCCAAGGAGCAGGTGGCGCTGGGCATGGAGATGTGCAAAGGCCTGCCGGTGGAACTGCGCCTGCAGGATTACCGCGAGGTGGAAGGCAAGTTCGACGCGGTCATCTCGATCGGCGTGATGGAACACGTCGGCTACAAGAACTACCAGATATACATGAACGTGGTCAACCGCTGCCTGGAAAAGGACGGCATTGCCTTCCTGCACACCATCGGCGCCAATGCCAGCTTCACCACCGGCGAACCGTGGTCAGATAAATATATCTTTCCCAACGGCGTGCTGCCGTCCATCCCGCAGATCAGCAGCGCCATGGCGGGCACCTTTGTGATCGAAGACCTGCAAAACATCGGCCCGCATTACGACAAAACGCTGATGGCCTGGCATGCCAACTTCGAGAAAGCCTGGCCGCAGTTGAAAGACAGATACGGAGAGCGCTTCTACCGCATGTGGCGCTATTACCTGCTCAGCAGCGCCGGCGGGTTCCGCTCGCGCAACCAGCAGGTCTGGCAGATCGTCTTTACCCGCGAAGGTACACCCCAACCGGATTGCCGCTTCAGCTAACCGGCCATGCAACAGGCTCAGGTGATCATCATCGGCGCCGGACCGGCAGGAGCTGCCTGCGCCTGGAAATTGAAGCAGGCCGGGGTGGATTTTCTGCTGCTGGACAGGGCCATCTTCCCACGCCCCAAGCCGTGCGCCGGATGGGTCACCCCGCAGGTCTGGCGCGACCTGGAGGTGGACCCGGCGGACTATCCCCACAGCCTGACCCATTTTGCGCGCTTCGAGGTGTGGGTCAAACGGCTGCACTTCGGCCTGCGCACCAACCAATATGCCATCCGGCGCATTGAATTTGACACATGGCTACTCCAGCGGGCCGGGCTGGAACCCCTCCATCATGCGGCGCATTCCATCGCCCTGCGCGGCGGGCAGTACGAGGTGGACGGCGAATTTTCCGCCCCCTGGCTGGTCGGGGCGGGCGGGACGCGCTGCCCGGTCCGCCAGGCCTTCTTTCCGGCGGCGCAGACTGGCGCGTTGATCGCAGCGATGGAAGAAGAATTTCCTTACCCGGATGCCGACCCGCGCTGCCACCTGTGGTTCTTCCAGGATTCCCTGCCCGGATATGCCTGGTACGTTCCCAAGGCGGGGGGCTTCGTCAATGTCGGCATCGGCGGCGCCGCGCAAACCTTGAAGAAGGATCACGACTCGCTGCGCCGCCACTGGGAAGGCCTGACCGCCAAACTGGAACGGGAAGGTCTGGTGCGCGGGCACCCCTATGCGCCCGCCGGGCACGCCTACTATTTACGCGCCCGGAAGCTCACGCCGCGCGCCGGCAACGCCCTGCTGGCAGGGGATTCGCTAGGCCTGGCGACGCTCGACATGGGCGAAGGCATCGGCCCAGCGGTGCGCAGCGGCATCCTGGCTGCAAAGGCCATCCTGGGTGGAGAAGAGTATTCCACCGCCTCCATCACGCGCTATTCCTTCCCTTCCCTGATCGGCATGCGGAAATAGATCCCGGCTCGAAAAAGACGAAGCGAATCCCGGCCCGCCGGTCAACTCTGCCCGCTATTCTCCGGCGGGAGCGGTCCAGACTGGCTCGGCGGCTGGATCGGGGCACCGTCCGCCCATTCCGCCCAGGTATGCCCGCACGCAGCGCAGCGGTGATCGCGCTTCTCCCTGGCGCGGGAATAGGCCAGCCCGTACTGGATCAACCTGATCCCGATCGAGACGCCAATCACCAGAAAACTAATTCCCGCCACCGTCGGTCCAAATACCCATTGGAAGACTCCCTTATCCCCCTCGATCCAGATCGAGATTGCCAGCGCCACTGCGCCAACCACCGCCAAGATCCCCAATGGCAAACCCAGAGGTCCCAATATTGGACTGAAGCGGTTCAGGGTTGCCACATCGGCTTTGTAAGCAACGCTATACACGGATCCATTCCCGCACTGCGGGCAGAAAACTCCGCCGGTGGTTTTCTCCTTCTGGGCCTGTTCACTGATCCCAATCGTCCACTGGTTCCTGCAATTCTGGCAAACCGCTTCTTCCGCCTTAATGCTTTTGGAACGGCCGATCAGATAGGGAACACTGAAGAACAAGAAAATGGCTCCCAAGAAGAAGTAGATAATCGGAAGGGCTGGATCCGGCCCCTTGAACACAAACAATATTGCACAAAGCGCAAAGAATCCCCCCAATATTGCGCCAACGACGGCCAGAAAAGTGCGAACCGCCAAGTAGGGCTTGCCGGTCTTGGGATTAACCCGCCTGTTGCGGATATTGACCCGATTGGATAGACACTTCGGGCAGATCACCGAATTCGTTTCCATATTTGTTTCCTTTTACCGAATGCCGAGTAGGGACTATAATCATTATAGGGATTCGATTCGGCTTCTTCAAGCATGAATCCTGACATCCCCGGAGCAACGCCATGACCTTTCCTTCCTACTGTCCCAACTGCCGGCAGCCCCTCCAGGCGGGCGTCCGCTACTGCCCGGCCTGCGGCTACCCCCTGGCCCAAAATCCGCGCCGTGCCTCCATCCTGATCTTTGGGGTATTGGTCCTCGGACTGGCTGTGGTTGCTGCAGCGGCTTTTTTTCTGCTGCGCAACCTCGCCCAGCCGCCGGTACCCACGCTGACCGCCGAGGAGCAATTTGCCAAATCCGGCGGGTGGGAGTTGATCTTTGAGGTGGACGAGGCCTCAGGCCAGACCACCGCGGACCAGCTGGAAGGTGCAGCCAGGGTGATGCGCCTGCGCCTGGATTCCGCTGGAGTGGCAACCAGCACGGTCAGGGTCACCGACAACGCGCGCATCCAGGTCCATCTGATGGGCGTGTCCAACCCGGATCAAATCTCCACCCTGCTGAGCGACACCGGCCTGGTGGAATTTGTGGATACTGGCAATACTGCCATCCAACCCGGAGCTCCGCTCTATACCGACTGGAGCGGCTTGCCCTACCTCACCCCTGGCCCCAATGACGTTGTCTATCATACCCTGATGACCGGCGATCAGGTGGCGTCTGCCAGCGTGTCGGTCGACCAGTTGGGCAATTACCAGGTCAGTCTGTTGTTCGATGAAACAGGAACACAAATCCTCAGCGAATTTACCCGCAATAACGTTGGCAAATACCTGAGCATCTCCTACAACCGGGTTTGCCTATCTTCGCCGCGTATCGCCACGGAGATCGCGGATGGGAAAGCCGTTTTAAGTGGCAGCTTAACCATGGAAGAGGCCAACCGCATCGCCGCCGCGCTGAACAGCGGCAGTTTGCCCTATCCGCTCAAGCTGGTCGAATCCCAAGTCCTTGGCCCCACTGCCCCATGAGCCTGCTCTCTTACCCCATCCGCCGCATCGGCCCCCTGGCAATGGCTGAGCTGGAGATCACCCAACCAGCCCAATTGTTGGGCAGCACCTCGCGCGGATTGTTCGTGCTGACCGGGTCGGGAAAAGTGATCTTTATCTCCGGCGAAGCGTTCGCCGGACCCTGGACGGCTAACCTAAACCTGTCACCCAACAGCCTACCTCCCGCCTGGCACGAACTGGTCAAAGGCAAACAGGTGCAAATCCAGGCCCGGCGGATCATCATCCCCTCCGCGCGCGCCTATTTTGACGCTGCCGGAGCGCAGCGTTGGGAGCCGCCAGAGAGAAACTCTGCCCCCGACCTGCCCGGATTGCCCGCGCGCCGCGATGAGGTAAGCCGCCTGCTGCTGGAGGGAGGAGAACGCGGTCTCAGCCCCGTACTGGCTGGAGAGCCGGACGCCATCCCTGACGCGCTGGTTCCGATCCAGGATCTGGTTGATCAGCTATACGCATCTTTGTGTGCGAACGACACTCCCACCGCCCTCCAGGCAGGGGAGCGCCTGCTCGGTTTCGGCGGCGGCCTGACCCCCTCCGGCGACGACCTGCTCTGCGGGCTGCTGCTTGGCCTCTCTCGCTGGGGCGCAGCGCTGGGCTGGGCTGTTCCGCCTGAATTTGCCCCCGCCCTGCTTGCCTCCGCCCGCCTGCGCACTACCGCCCTCAGCGCCAGCCTGCTGGAGGCCGCCGCCCTGGGGATGGCGGACGAACGCCTGCTGCTGGCCGCCGATGGGCTGCTCACCGGCAGCGCTGCTCCCGAAGCCATCGCCAAAGCCCTGCTGGGTTACGGCAATTCCTCCGGCCTGGACTTCTGGATCGGGCTGAAAATCATGACATTAATAATCTAGTTAGCTGTCAAAAGCCCCCCATTGCGCCTGGGCTATTGACTTATTATTCCAAATATCTCATAATACTAATTGTAAGACATTCACTCCATCTGATTAAGGAGGTGCGCCTGAAAGTTTTGCAAACCTATCCGTAACTCTGCCGCATGCGCTTCAGCCGTACAGTGGAGCTGGCGCCACTGGCAAGCAAGGCAATCCCGTTAGAAAAATTTTTAGTAGGAGAAAAGGTATGCCTGTAGATCTGGAACTTGAAGCATATTTACGACCACAGCAATATCCAATGGCTCCCTATCCGCCCAAAGTGATCACCCTGGCAAATGGAAAGCATATGGTCGTCCGGCAGGCCACCCGCGAGGATGTTCCTGCCATCCTGAAATCGGTCCATCCCTGCATGTTCATCAAGCGGGACTTTTATGACATCGTCAGCGCCCGCTTATACGGCGAGCTGCTGGCCTTCTATTACTACCGCTCCAAGAGCCAGTTTGTGCTCTTGGGACAGGTGGATGGTTTCCTGGTCGGCATAGTCAACAGCCGTATGGAAAATGAGAAGGTCGGCATGAGCTACCACACCCTGGCAATCGACCGCGGTCTGCGCATCGGTTCGCACCTCTTTGCCGCCAAGATGGAATACCACATGGAATATCTGAACCAGGAAAAGGTTCTGATTGTGGCCGAAAGCCCGATTGGGCACCGGCGCTGGATGCTTGAATACCCGCTGGAAAAGACCACCATTCCCCATGAACTGGGCGGTGGTGATTCCTACGCGCTGACGCGTGAAATCTACTTCAAGGCCAAGCCCCGCCTGGTCACGGGCACCCGCCCTGTGCCCCCGGAACTGCTTGCCGAAGCTGAAGCAGAGATCAAGTTCGCCGATGACGACACCATCCGCGAACGTATTGCCGGTCTGAAAGGAAGGTAAACCAAATGAGAGACGTTGCAATTATCGGGGCTGGCATGATCCCCTTTGGGCGTCGCGACGAGGACAGCCTGCTGGATATGCTGGCTTACGCCTCGCTGAAAGCCCTTGACGATGCTGGCATGGGCGATAAATCCGTCAATGCCGTGTATGTTGGCAACATGGGCGCTGGCATCCTCCAGCACCAATCTTCGATCGCCAGTTCGCTGGTCGACCGCTTGAGCCTGCTGCCCGCTGCTGCGGATGTGGTCGAGAACGGGCCGGCCTCGGGTGGTTCGGCGATCAAGAACGGCCTGCTGGCCGTGGCCTCGGGATACTACGATTACGTTCTCGTGGTTGGCGGCGAGAAAATGCGCGAAGTCACCGGCTGGCGCGCCACCGACTTTGTTGCCACGATGACCCACCCCACAGTCGAATATCCCTACGGCATCACCCTGCCCGGCATGGCTGGAATGTTCACCCAACTCTACATGGAAAAATACGGCGTGACCCGCGAACAGCTGCTCGCAATCACCCTCAAGAACCAGGAAATGGGCGCCCTCAACCCGTATGCCCACGTTGAGATGGCCCTCGACCGCACCGGCATCTATGACAGCGCCGATTCTGTGGTCAACAACCCCGTGGCCGCCGACCCGCTGCATCTCTACGACCTCTGCCCGGTCAGCGACGGCGCTGCGGCGGTCATCCTCTGCCCGCTGGACATGGCCAAGAAATTGGGCAAGACCCCCGTCCAGATCGCCGGTTTTGGACAGGCCACCGATACCCACACGCTGCAAGAACGCGAAGATCCCACCGACCTCAAGGCAGTCACCTTGGCTGCGCAGCAGGCCTTTGAGATGGCCAAGATCAAGCCCTCCGACATCAGCGTGGCTGAACTGCACGATGCCTTCACCATCCTGGAGATCGCCGAAAGCGAGCATGTTGGCTTCTTCAAGAAGGGCGAAGGCGGCAAGGCTGCCCTGGCTGGCAAGACGCGCCTGGGTGGTCAGCTGCCGATCAACATGTCTGGCGGCCTGAAAGCCCGCGGTCATCCGGTAGGCGGCACGGGCGTTGCCCAGGTAGTCGATATCGTTTGGCAGCTGCGCCATGAACTGCCCAAGAACCGCCAGGTCAAGGATGCCAAATACGGCTTCACGATCAACTTTGGCGGATTCGGAAATAACGTCACTTCCTTTGTTTTGAAGAGGATTGAATCATGAAAAAAGACATTCCGATCATAGCCTATAAATGCAAGAAGTGCGGCCGGATCCATTATCCCTTCCATGACCGCTGCCTGAACTGCAAAAGCCGCGAATTTGAAAAGATCCACCCTGAGGGCGAGGCCAAACTGCTGACCTTCACCACGATCTACAACCTGCCCTGGGGCTTTGACCTGCGCTACCTGGTCATCGGCGTGGCTGAATTTGACAACAAAGTCAAGGCAATGGGCCAGATCACGGTCGATTCGCAGGATAAACTCAAGATCGGCATGAAAGTCCACCCCACCTGGGATGTGGTGCGTGTGCAGACCGGCGAGAACGTCTACGGTCTGAAATTTGTGCCGATCAAATAATCAATTTCTACCCCTGAAAGAAAAACAGTCCGGATCTTCTCCGGACTGTTTTTGTTTGTGTTCTTCCCGCCAGGGCGGCGAATTTCTACGCGCCTTTCAGATTGCTGGCGGTGATCGCGTTCAGGCGTTCCACGTGCTTGGGATCGTAGGCATCGCCGAACTTGGTCTTGGGCATTTTCTCTTTCTTGGCCATCAGTTTATCATATTCCTTGTCTTCCAAAAAGGCCACTGCGCGACCAATGCTGGCTTCGCCATCCACAAAGCGCCAGGGGAAGAAGCCGATCTGCACACGCCGGTTGAGGATCAGGTCAATATCGCCGCCAAAGCACTCGGCATGAATGATCTCATACGGGAACATCTCGATGTGCATCAGCTGATATTTGTCGTCGCTGAAGTATTCTTCCAGGGGCATGCCGTACTTCTTGCGGAAGACCTTATCGGCCATTTTGGCCTGGCGGGGCATCCATTGGCGGATGATGGTGTTCATCGGGTGGTCGGCTGAGCCGCAGTCCACGGCGATCCAGCGCAGTTTGAGCTTCTTGGCCCATTCGGCAAATTCGCGGTCGGGGCCGGGGTGCTGCACCATGTAGCGAATCTCATCCGCGGTGGGTTGATCCCAACCGAAGTGATGGTAGCCGGTATGAATGACCAGGATATCGCCCTCTTTGACTTCCACGCGATCTTCCACCATCTTGCTGGTGTAGACGTCATAGTCGCCGCAGATGTCGCTCAGATCAACGATCGCAGCATCGTGCACCAGGTAATCCATGGTCAGAGAAGCAATGTCCTTACCAGGGGTGAAGAAGTGGATCTCGCCATCCAGATGCGTGCCCAGGTGGTTGGAGTGGGTCAATACTTGCCCATTGGCGCCATTGGGTGCCAGACGTTTAAAATACTTGAGCTGTAAAGGCTCATAAGTCGGCCACGGGGGAGTGGCAACACCAAACGGGATCGTCAGGTCTAACAGTTTCATAATCAGCTCCTTTGTTCTTAGATAACTGGTGAACTTGAATATGTCATTGCGAACCCCCGTAGGGGGTGAAGCAATCTCTTCCAATAATTGGGGATTGCTTCGCCGCTGGCGGCTCGCAATGACGAATTACCACTACACACATACCTCGCGCAGCGCCTCAAAGGCATCGCGGAAACATTTTTCCGGCGCGCGCAGGATGCCTGCGCCCACCATGCCCAGGCCGGGTTTCTTGTGGGCAATGCCGGTGTTGATCTTTGGCAAAATGCCGGTTTCCATCACCTTGCGTACATCAACGCCCAGCGGCGTGCCGCGGAAGTTGAGGATGGGAATGGTGAAGCCCTCATGCTCGGCAAAGGTGATCTCGTACATTTCCTGGGTGTTTGCCACCGCCATTTGCGGGGTGCCGCCCACGAACTGGACGATGGCCGGGGCAGCCGCCATGGCGAACCCGCCGTAGCCGGCAGTTTCGGTGATGGTGCTGTCGCCGATATCCGGATTGGCATCCTCTTCCGTGAAGCCGGGGAAATACAGGCCCTCGACCATGCCCGCCGGGGCAGTGAACCAGCGGTCAGGCATACTCGCCAGGCGAATACCGAAATCGGTGCCGTTGCGCGCCATGACGGTCACAATGGTGCTGCCTTCCACGCCCTCCGCCGGTTCCAGGGCAGCCTTGCCAGCCGCCATGCTCAGGTTGAGGAAGAAGTGGTCGTTCTTATCGATGAACTCGATCACCTTGGCCAGGGTTTCGTTATCCTGATTGGTGCGCGCCAGGGCCGGAGCGAAAGCGCGCAGCAGCAGCGAGGTGGCCGAGCGGTTGCGGTTGTGGCATTCATCACCCATGTGCAGCGCCTGGGCGATGATCGCCTTGATGTCGATCCCGTCCGGGATGCTCTCCAGGGCGCGGCGCAGGGTGGGATAGAGCACATCTTCCATCCAGTGCAGCCGGTTGTACACTTCCGGGCCCATCCCGCCGTAGCGCAGGACCTTGCCCAGGCCTTCGTTCAACGTGGCATAGGCTTTGTTGCCAAAGGTCTTGTTTTCCAAAATGAAGACCGGCATGCTGGGCGAGACGATGCCCGCCATCGGGCCGACCGTATGGTAGTGGTGGCAGGGGGCGAATTCCAGCTTGCCAGATGCAGCCATCTTTTCGGCTTCCTGCTCGTCCTTGGCCATGCCTTCATAGATGAGGGCGCCCATCACTGCCGCGCGCTGGGGACCGCACATGCGCTCCCAGGTGATCGGCGGGCCGGCGTGCAGGAAGAGGTGCTTGTGGTAACCAGGGATGACATCGATCGCCTTACCCATCCCTACCAGCACCGGGCGGGCCTGCTTGATCCGGCGAGTGACCTCTTCATTGGCCTCGTCGATGCTCTTGCCGCTCTTGGTGCGACGCAGGCGCACCACGCCTTCCTTGGGCGGCTGCCAGTCTAACGAAACCACCGGAACTTCCTGGGCGGTCATCGGATCGGCCATGGTCGTCAGGCCGATGTTGACCACCGAAATCGGTTTTCCAAACAGATCGTTAATTTTTCGTTCAGCCATGAGATTCTCCTGGGTTAGCCGCGTGAAAGGATGAAAGCAACCAGGCGGGCGGCGGCAGCATTGCTATTGCAGACCGTCACGCCGGCGGCCTTGAGCGTTTCCGTGGTGCGGGAAAGGCTCTGCGGGTCGCCCTCGGTACCGGTCACCGAAGCCACAAAGAGCACTTCGCGTCCGGCGGCAGCCGCCTCGCGGCGCGCCTGTTGAATGGCGGCGCCCAATTCCGCGGCCGGGTCGGGATGCGCACCGTAGCCGATCACCACGTCCAGCATGATCACGCCGACAGAGGGATCGCGCGCCTCTTGCAGCAGGCGGCGGATGCGCAGGTCGTTATCGATCATCGGGTGCGGGCGGCCAACGGTGAATTCTTCCTCACCCAGGTCCACCGCCACGCTGCCCTCGCTGCGCGTGGAATCGGGCATGGTGAATGCCTCATCCAGCGGAGCATTGGAGAATACCTTGCCGGGGAACAGGTCGCGCCAGATCACCTGGGCTTCGTAGCACAGCGTGCCGCCCGAGAAGAGCGCACGCAGGTTCTTCTGCGCAGGTTTCAATTTGGCGCGCAGCTCCGTGCCCAGCTTGCGCAGGCCTTGTGTTTCGGCAGTGATGCTTTGCTTGGGGTCGGGGATGTTCGCCCCGGCCAGCTTGGCGGCCAGCAGACCGGCTTCCTGCAGGGTGGTCACCGGGTAGACCCCCGCGGCGCTCTGGATCGAGCTCGTGTCGCCGCCCAACAGGCACACCACGGTGGGTTTCTTGGATTTCAATACCTGATCGATGACCTTCTTGGCCACCGCCGGAGCCGGCGGTTTGCTGACCAGGCAGATCACCTTCGTGTCGGGGTCTTCCTGCAGGGCTTTCAACCCTTCCAGGAACATGATCCCGCCCACATCCTTCTTCAGGTCGCGCCCGCCGGTGCCAATGCCCTGGGTGATGCCCACCCCGTTCTTGGCCAGCAGGGTGGAGGTTTCCTGCAATCCGGTGCCGGCAGCGGAGACAATGCCCACCGGGCCGGAGGGAATGACATTGGCGAAAGCCAGCGCCACCCCGTTCAGGATAGCGGTCCCGGCGCCGGGGCCCATCAACAGCAGGCCGTGGTCGCGGGCATATTCTTTGAGGGCAATTTCATCCTGCAGGGTGACATTGTCGCTGAAGAGCAGCACGTGCAGGCCGCGTTCCAGGCATTCCCAGGCTTCGTCGGCGGCGTAGCGGCCGGAGACGGAAATGATGGCCACGTTGGCTTCCGGGCGAGCTTTCACCGCGCTGCGCACGGTCTTGGGGCGGAACTGGCCCGCTTCTTCCTCGCTGCCGCCCTTCTTCTGCAGCAGCTTCTCGGCTTCGGCCAGGGCTTCGTCCGGGTTGCCGCTGGTCTTGACCGCGATCACCAGGTCGTTCGGCGAGGCAGCCTTGACCTCGGCGGTCAACAGGCCGGATTGCTCCAGGATCGATTTGTTCGGGTCGGTGCCCATCACCACGGCGGCGTCTTCCACACCTGGAACCTTGAGCAGTTCGCGTGCCACCAGCATGAGCGTGACCGAGTCATGATATTCACTGGTCTTGATTAACGTTTTGACAGTCAATGTAAACTCCTTATAAATGGGCTAAAGCCCCTCGGACTTTAGCCCATTTGATTTACTTGACGATCCCGGCCTCCAACATGGCCAGGAAGACCTTTTCCGGGGTGAAGGGCGGGTTGCCCACCCGGATTCCGATCGCATCGTAGATGGCATTGGCAATGGCGGGAATGGTCGGCACCATCGAATGCTCGCCGATGCCGCGCGCGCCCCACGGGCCGTCATCCTGGGCTTCTTCCACGATGAACGTCTTCACGCTGGAGGGAGCGTCCGAGGTGGTGGCAATGCGGTAATCCACAAAGCTGGGATTGCGCATGGCGCCGTCCTTGTTGAATTGCATGGCTTCCAGCAAGGCCGAGCTCATGCCCTGGACAAAGCCGCCTTCCATCTGCGCGTGCACCATCTCGGGGTTGATCGCGTGGCCGACATCGAAGGCCGCCGCAGCATCCACGATCTCCACCCGCCCGGTGGTCAGATCCACTTCCACTTCCACGGCCTGCGCGCCGGTGGTGTAATGCACCACTGCCCGTGGGCCCTGGCCGGTCTCGCGATCCAGCCCGGTGACATAGGTGGGCATGAACTGCCCGCGCCCGACGATAGGGCCGCCCATCCAACCCTGGTCGTTCTTCTTGGCGATGCCGTAGATGACGATGTCCTTGAGCGAGATGGTCTCTTCGCTGCGGTAAGAAATGACGTAGCCGTCCTTGATGTCCAGATCCTCGGATTTTTCTTCCCAGGCCTGGGCCACCAGGTCGATGATCTGCTTGCGAGCATCCATCGCGGCATTGCGCACGGCATTGCCCATGCTCCAGGTCAGGCGGCTGGCCACTGTCTGCCACTCGTAGGGGCTGTATTTGGTATCCACGGGGCGCGCCACGCGGATCCACTCATACGGCACGCCCAGGGTGGCGGCAGCCATTTGGGCCATGACGGTGAACGTGCCCTGGCCGAGCTCCTGCCCGCCCAGGCCGATCTCCACCGTGGCATCTTCGTTCATGCGCACAAAAGCGGAGGAGCCTGCGTTGGGGGTCATGGCGGGGGCTTTCCACATCACCGCGATGCCCTTGCCGCGTTTCTTGTTCGGGCCGGAGGGCGGGTTCTTCTTGCCCCAATTGATCCCCTTGGCAGCCTGCTCGATGCAGCGCGAGAGGCCGGTGGGGTGCATCACCATACCGGTGACGATGATATCGCCGCCGCGCACGCAGTTCTTGCTGCGGAATTCGACCGGGTCCATCTTGATCTCGCGGGCTAGGTCATCCACGCACTGCTCCAGGCCGACATGAATTTCGGGCATGCCGAAGCCGCGCATCGGGCCGCCAACCGGGTGGTTGGTATATACGCAGATGCTGTCCACGCGCACGTTCGGCACGTTGTACGGGCCGGTGCTGGAATAGCCGGAGGCGCGGGTGATGTTGACGCCGTATTCGGTATAAGCGCCCGCGTCCCAGTAGTACTTGTTATCCACGGCGATCAGCTTGCCGTCCTTGTCGCAGCCCATCTTGTAGTAGGCGATCAGGCCCTGGCGGCAGAAGGAGCCAAAGAACTCCTCCTCGCGGGTCAGCACCAAACGTACCGGGCGACCGGGGATCTTGAGCGCGATGGCTACGGCCAGGGCTTCCATGCTCACGCCGGCCTTGGAACCAAAACCGCCGCCCACAAAGGGAGCGATCACGCGCAGCTTGCTCTGCGAAATGTGCAGGGCCTTGGCAATCAGGTTGCGCTGGGCAAAGGGCGATTGCGAACTGGCCCACAGGGTGATATTGCCTTCGTGGTCGGCCTGGGCAATGGAGACATGCGGCTCGATCGGCACGTGCTGGATCTGCGGTACATGATAGCGGCGTTCCACCACCGCGGCGCAGTGTTTGAAAGCCTCGTCCACGTCGCCTTTGCGCACGCGGAAGCGGTTGGCAATATTCGTACCGGGTTCAGGGAAGATGAAATTCGGGTACGCATAATTGCCCAGGTCGGGATGCAGCACCGGCGCGCCGGGTTTGGTGCCCTCTTCAGGATCAAAAACGGGCGGCAGGACCTCATATTCCACTTCCACCAGGCGGGTGGCTTCCTCAGCGATCTCCTCGCTGGTGGCGGCAATGCCTGCCACCGCATCGCCCACGTAGCGCACGCGGTCGCGGCAGAAAATATAGCGGTCGCTCAGGTACAGGCCGAGCATGCCGTCGTAACTTTCGCCGGTCACGATCATTTTCACCCCCGGCAAGGCCAGGGCTTTGCTGACATCGATCTTCTTGATCAACGCGTGGGCGTGCGGGCTGCGCACAATGCGAGCGTGCAGCAGGTTGGCGCCAAAGCGGAAATCATCCGCGAACATGGCCGCGCCGGTGGCTTTTTCACGCGCATCCAGGCGCACAACGCTTTCGCCGACAGGGGAGTCAGGATTTTGAGCAGGATTCTTCTTGGCAGGCATGGCTACCTCCCTATTTCAGCGGCTTTTTTCACCGCATCAACGATCCGGAAATAACCGGTGCAGCGGCACAGGTTGCCAACCAGCGCCTCGCGGATCTCCGCTTCGCTGGGGTTGGGGTTCCGGTTGAGCAGAGCGCGGGCCGAGATCAGGATGCCGGGGGTGCAAAAACCGCACTGAACCCCATTACCCTCGATCATCATCTTCTGGATCGGGTCCAGCTGTCCGTCTTTGGCCAGGCCTTCGACCGTGATGATCTCTTTGCCTTCGCATTCGGAAGCCAGCACCATGCAGCTGTTGACCGGCTCACCATCCATCATTACCGTGCAGGCCCCGCATTCACCCGCAGAGCAGCCGTTCTTGGTGCCGGTCAGGCCCAATTTTTCGCGCAGCATGACCAGCAAGGTCATGTTGGCAGGTACATCCACCTGCTCGGTAATGCCATTTACTTTTAAAGTCACTCGATGGAAACTCATTGCACCCTCCACTTAAGCGGCCAGCTTGCGCCAAATTTCGGTCGCAGCTTCCTGCACCAGGTTGCGCACCATGTGCTTGCGGTAAGCCGCCGAGCCGCGCACATCGTCGATCGGCTTGATGGAATCCATGGCTGCCTGGGCAGCTTTCTTGATCGTCTCTTCCGTGATCTTTTCATCCGCAAGCACTTCTTCGGCCTGTACCGGCACAAAGGGCACCGGGGCCACCGAGGCGAGGGCAAAACGGAAACGGTAACCGGACTTGGCCGTCTTGTCTGGATATCCAAAAGCTGTTACGCCCACAACCGATAAGTCGCTGAGCTTGTTGCGGCCCAGCTTGATATACTTGCCAATTCCTCCAGCCACAGGAGGCGGCAGCAGCAGCGCGGTGACAATGTCGCCGGGCTGGAGAACCGTCTTGCCGGGGCCGAGGAAGAATTTGCTCAATGGTTCCACGCGTACACCGTTCTTGCCAAATACGCGCAGGCTGCCCTGTAACACAATGCACGATCCGATCGTATCGCCGGCCGGAGAAGCATTGCAGATATTGCCTACGATGGTTGCCCGGGTGCGCAGCTGGTAGCTGGCTACCGTGCGGGCGGCCTGGGCCAAAAGAGGATAGTGCTTTTCCACCAGGGGAGAAGCCGCCACGCGGTTCATGTTCACCGCTGCCCCAATGACCAGGCCCTGTTTGGGATCAAACGAAATCTCATTGGTCCCTTCCAGACCCTTGATATCGACCAGATATTTCACCTTCAACACGCCGTCGCGCATGCGCACAAAGCTATCCGTTCCACCAAGCAGTGGGCGGGCTTCGCCGACATGACCGGCCAAGAATTCACTGGCTTCCTTCAAAGAAGCCGGCTTGACATACTCAAACTCTGGAAGTCCTGGATATGGGTTATTCATAGCATCTTCCTGTATCTTGAGAAGTTATCCCTCTGAGAGAGACTTGCCGGGGCCTGGCCGGCCCTGAGGCGAGCCAGACCCCGGCATGGACATGATTTGGGCAGTTCGCCGGTCGGGCCGGAGAACCGCCCACAGACATTACTCGTTGATGTTCACGCGTTCCTTCACGCCAAACAGCTTGGGCGGAAGGACCAGGAACAAAGCGTTGAGGATGATACCGGCGAAGGCAGCGAAGACGATGGCGGGAATGCCATTGGGGAAGAGCACCGGGATCGGGAAGGGGAACATGCCGTTGGGCAGGCCCATGGCGCCACCGATACCAAGCACCAGGATGGTCGCGCCCACAGCCAGCTGGCGGGGATCGAACAGGTTGACCTTTTCGGACTGGATCAGCGCAATACCTTGCATGCCAATGACGCCGAACAAGTAGATGGAGAGGCCGCCAACGACCGCGGTCGGGATGGTCTCAACCAGGCCGGCCAGTTTGCCGATGAAGCCCAAGAGGATGGCCATACCGCCGGCGGTCATCAGCACCGCAATGGAGTAGTTGCGGGTGATGGCCATCAGCGAGTTATTCTCGCCGTAGTTGGTGCCGGCGCAGCCGCCCAGGAAACCAACCACCAGGTCATCCGAACCATCCGAAACCAGGTTGAGGCCGATGAGTTTCTTGATCTCGACCGGGGCTTTGCCAATTTCCTTGGCCAGGGCGTCGATGTACAGGCTCATCTGATACAGGTGAGCGGTGGATTCGGGGATGGTCGCGATAGCGATCAGGGCGATGGAGAAGATGGAGGCCCAGGCTTCCGGCCGCTCAAAAGCGGGCAGGGTGATGCGTGGCACGCGGAACCATTCCGCGTTGTTCAGGGCATCGAAGCTGACGATGCCGAAGGCCATGGCAACCAGGTAACCAACGATCGCGCCGAAGAGGATGGGGAGCATGCCCCACAGGCCCTTGCCCTGCAGATAGACCGAGAAGGCCACGGTGATAACCAGGGTGATGAAGGCCACAGCCCAGTTGGAGCTGGCTTCGCTCAAAGCGGTGCCGGCCAGGGCAATACCGATGATGATCGCCACCGAGCCGGTGACAACAGGGGGCAGAACCTTATCCAGGGCTTCCTTGCCGATCCACATGATCAAGAAGCCAAAGAGGATCTCCAACACACCGGTACCCATGATACCAACCTGCACGATGCGCACGCCGTCCTGGCAGTAGGTGGCGGTGCTCGTCCAGCAATCGCCTGCGTAAAGGCTCATCACGGAGATAATGACCGCGATATAGCTGAAGGACGAACCGTAGTACATCGGGATGCGGCGGCCGCTGACGAGCAGGGCGATGATGGTGCCGATACCGGAGGCCAGCAGGGTGACGCCAACATCAAACTTGGTGAGGATAGCCACCAGAACCGTCGCGGGGAACATGGTCAGAACCTGCTGGAAACCCAGGCTCAACATAGCTCCAACCGGCGGGACATCTTGCGGCAAATAGCCGCTAACTTTCGTTTCTGCTTTCGCCATGTGCTTTAGACTCCTTTATGAATTGAGGTTTAGATGGGGGGTATAACAAAGGGGAAAGAAAAATGGGAGCTTAACAGGGAGAGAGTAGGGGATTCGCTGGGTCCTCCTTTCTGTGACAGATCATCCAGCATAAAACAATCTGCGTGATCCAATAATGAAGATGCTTAGATAAGGTAACCCCGCAACCCGAAAATGGTTGCTGGTCTCACCTTGACCTAAAACAGGAGGGGAAGCCTGCTTGGGTGTTAATTAACAATAAAATGCCTTACCGCAAGCTAAAATTTATCATAGCATAATCGATTTTCTTTTACAAGTATATTTGTCTAACAATTTTAACAGGAAAATTGTCACTTCTTTTCAATCGGTAAGGGTATTTCTCTCCCTTCGCAGAAGGCTCAGCCCTCTCCAGACCCTTTTCCCCAGAAAAAGAAAGAGATGCTATAATCAGACCACTCTAGAACGAGAGGATGAACCTATGGATGCCGGAACGATTGTTGCAATTGTGGCTGTGCTGATCTTTTATATGCGCATGATCGGCATGCAATGGGGCAAGGCCAAGCGACTGCGCCAGCAGCGCGCCCAGCAACTGGAAGAGCTGCAAAAAAAGAAAGGCAAGAAGACGGAACCTCAGCCCACACCGCGCGAAGCGTTGGGAGTGCAGGTACGCAGCTGGCCGATGGTCATCTCCGGCATCGTACTGTGCGTAGCCTCAGCGGTGCTGGCCGCAATTCCCGCAACCCAGCCCTTCTGGTGGATCCCGATCACCGTGGGTATGGTCATTCTAACCTTCTCCTTCAAATAAACGATGACAACCTCAGATACCCTCCCAAAATGCCCGGCCTGCGGGCAGAACGACCAGGTGGCCAAGGTCAGCCGCCAGTACATCCTGGCACGCGAGAACAAGCAACGTCCCGAGCCTTTTGCGCCTCCTTCGGGCGGGCGCGCGCTCACCCGATCCATCCATCCCGATATGGTGGTGGGTGCGCTGACCCTTTTTGCGATTTTCTTTTTTGTTAAGATCTACCAACAACAGCCCAATATGCTGGTTCCATCATTGGCCGTCCTGGCTGCTTTCTACCTTGGCTATTTCCTGCTGCGCAAGAAAATCCTGGGGCGCTACCAGGCCGACCGGAATAAAGAATCAGCGGAACAGGTCAGTATTGAGGCTGCCACCGGCGAGTGGATGAAGCTCTATTATTGCGCGCGGGACAAGGGCGTATTCGACCCCAGCGATCCCGAACCAATCCTGGTGCCGCTGGATCAGATGCGCCTCTACGCGCTTAAGAAAGCACAGGAAAAATCAACGAAACGTTGAGATTTGCTAGTTGACATGTTTAATCGGATGTGATAATATATTGGCAACCAGACATCGAGGTGCCCCCCTCACCCCGGTGTCTGGCTTTTTTTATTAATAAACAATAAACGCAGAATGATCTGCTCTCACTTGGCGGTTGCGCAGCATCCCCTTGGGAAAGGGCCTCCCAGAATACAAAGAGATGCTTCGCCGCTGCGCAGCTCAGCAGGATATGCATTCCTGGTCGGGAAATTTCAAATTTTCAGGGCTGGATTGGGAAGAATTAGCCTTTTTTTGCCAGCTGCGCAGCTCGTTGACGGGCCAACTCCAACGTCTCCTGGGCTGAGGCGCGGTTAGCCTCGCTGAGCATGCCGAGCATCTGGGCCAGCTCATCCAGGCGGGTCTTTTCATCCAAATGATCCACCAGGGTCAGCGTGCGCCCTTCCTGCACCTGTTTGCTCACCCGGTATTGCTGGTCGCCAAAGGCCGCCAGTTGAGGCAGGTGGGTGACGCACAGCACCTGGTGCCGCCGTCCCAATTGCCAGAGCTTTTCCCCCACCACCATGCCGGTCCGCCCGCCGATGCCCTGGTCGATCTCGTCGAAGATCAGGGTCGGGATGGTGTCGGCCTGGGTGAGAACATTCTTCAAGGCCAGCATCAGGCGGGCGGTCTCGCCGCCAGAAGCGATCTTGACCATCGGCTTGAAGCCCTCGCCGGGGTTGGGCGCGATGAGAAATTCCACTTTATCCACGCCGTGCAAATCGAAGGCTGCCTGCGTGCCGTCCGGCAGGCGCAGGCCGTGGGGATCCGGCTGGTACTGCACATCCACAGTAAAACGCGCCCCGCCCATCTGCAGATCGCCCAGCTCAACCTCCACCCGGCGCCCTAATTCCAGCGCGGCAGATTTACGTTTGGCAGACAGCGCCCCAGCCAACCCAGAAAGCTTTTCCAGCAGGGTCTGCTGGTCGGCTTCCAGTTCAGCGATGCGCTCTCCGGCATGGTTGATGCGCTCCAATTTCTCGCGCGCGTCCTTGCCAAAGGCCAGGATGGCTTCCACAGTGGCACCGTATTTGCGTTTCAGACGGTGGAGCAGGTCCAGGCGCTCCTCCACCTGTTCCAGGCGGCGCGGGTTGAATTCGATGCCTTCCAAATAATCGCGCAGCGATTGGGCCAGATCGCGCGCCGTTTCCTGTAAAGTAGCGGCAGACTGCTCCAGGTCGGCGCGGCTGGAATCAATCCGGCTCAGGTTGGTCAGGGCGTGGCTGACCTCCCCCAGCAGGTCGGAGATGGCAGGGGCTTCGGGGCTGCCTTCGTCCAGCAGCACCAGGGATTGCTGGGCCAGCGCAGCCAAATTTTCGGCGTTGGCCAGGCGGTCGCGCTCTTTACGCAGTTCTTCTTCCTCGTCGACCTTCAACTGAGCGCTCTCGATCTCCTGGATCTGGAAATTGAGCAGGTCAGTACGGCGGGCAGCCTCCTGTTCTTCCTGGCGCAGGTCGCCCAGCTCGCGGCGCAGGGCCTGCAACTGCTGGTAGGCAGCCTGGTAGACGGCGCGCTCGGCGCCGTTATTGGCATAGCGGTCGAGCAGATCGATGTGGTGGTGCACGTTGAGCAGAGAGAGGTGCTCCGACTGCCCGTGAATATCCACCAGGAAAGCCCCCAGTTCGCGCAGCAGGCTGATCCCCACCGAGCGCCCGTTGACGCGTGCCACATTGCGGCCTTCGCGGCGCAGCTCGCGCGAGAGGGTCAACGTGCGCGGATCATCCAGCAGTTCCTCGCGCTGGAGAACAGCCCGCAGCGGCGAATCCTCCTCCGGCAGTTGGAAGGTGGCTTCCACCATGGCCCGCTCTGCCCCCGAGCGGATGAGGATCGCATCGGTGTGCCCACCCACCAGGGCCACGATCGCATCCAAAATGATCGACTTGCCCGCGCCGGTCTCACCGGTGAAAGTGGTCAGCCCGGCGTGGAAATCCAGCTCCAGGCTTTGAATGATGGCAAAATTCTCGATGCGCAGTTCGCTGAGCATACAACTCCCCTAGCGTTTTCCGATAAATCGGTAATACAGGAAAGATACCAAAAAGACAACGTAGATGGCCAGCCAAAGCAGGCGGAGGTAATAAGCGCTGCCCACCGGAACCCCTTCCAGCAGCATGGTGAGCGAATAGAGCAGTTGGGCTGCCCCGCCGACTCCCGCGCCGATCACCACGGCCCAGGAAAGCCCACGCGAGCGGCGGCGCTTGGTCAACCAGCGCACGACTTCCTCAATGGCAACCCCCACCAGGGGGCCGATGATGACAATGAAGAAACTCATCACAGGGGCAATATAGCTGCCGCCAAAGGCCAGCAGCGCTGAAACGACCGCAGCGATCGGCACATCCATGCCCTCGGTAGTTTCGTACACCTTTTGCTGCCCGCGAATGCAGTTCTTGCAGCGGTAACCGGTGGGGGTCAGCACCGCGCACTGGATACAGATCGGATCGTTGCAGCGGTTGCAGCGCAGGTAGGTTTCACGCTGCGGATGGTTGACGCAGTACATTGTCTCCGGCAGATTGCTCTGCGGGGTCACATCATTGTTTTGTTCGCTCATAGCTCTCCACCTGTAACAGGGTTTTTCTCCATATATTTGGTCAGGTTGCGGTAGAAATAACCGGGGTCCTGGAAGCGGATAAAACTGGCCGAATAAGGGCCAACCCCCACGCGCACGGTCTCATCTTCCAACAACGGCGCGGGTTTTTGACCGTCCATGCTGAAGATGGCATCGTGGCTGGTGCGCGCGCTGACCGAAACCCGCGATCCTTCCGGCAGGACCACAGCGCGGTCCACCGAAAGGTGCGGCGCCACCGGCACCACCAGCAAGTTGCGCAGTTCGGGCGGCAAGATCGGCCCGCCGGCTGCCAGGGCATAGGCGGTTGAACCGGTGGCGGTGGAAACGATCAGCCCGTCGGCGATGTAATCTGCCTGCCACTCGTCATCCACCACGGCGGTCAGGTGCAGCGGGCGAACGGCCATGCCGCGGCAAACCACCACCTCGTTGAGCACATCCCACTCGCCCAGGCATTCCTCCCCGCGCCAGTGCGAGGCGCGCAGCATCATGCGTTTTTCGATCCAATATTTGCCCTGCGCCAGGAGGGGCAGGCGCTCGCGCCATTCGCCGAGGCGCATTTCCATCAGGAAACCAAAGCGCCCCAAATTGATCCCGATCACCGGAATATCGTAAGCGGCGGTCAGGCGCCCGGCGCGCAGCATGGTGCCGTCGCCGCCCAGCACGATCAATGCGTCCGTCATGCGCCCGGTGACGCACTTTGCCAGGTTGGGATCTTCCACCTCCGGATACAGGCGCGCCTGCAAGCCCAACTCTTCGATGCGGCGCACCAATTCTTCGCCTTCAGAGCGCATCTGCGGCATCTTGGGATTCAACACGACGCAAATGCGCCGCGGCGGGTTGGATGGCATGTGCATAAAGGTATTATAAACGAAAATGGTCTTTGAGGGTCATTGCAGGCACAGCCAGCGCTGCCTGCAATGACCCCCAAAAATCATAATTTTTGATCGCAGATATCGCGGTAGCCGCAGCGGGCGCAGCGCGCCGGGGAATCGTGTGAGCGATCCACCGTTCCTCCCCGGTCGGCCTCGCGCATTTCCGCCAGCAGGTCGATCAACGCTTCCTGGCGCTGGGGCGTGTAATCAATTGCAAAGGTGCGGTCGCGGTAGCGCAGCAGGCCGTAGGGAGGGCGTTTGCCGGTCAGGCGCTCCACCAGGATGCAGTAAGCCAGCAGTTGAAAAATATGCCCCTCGCGCGGCTCAGGCGGAGCGGAAGAAGATTTCACCTCCACCGGGATGAGCGCCCCGTCGCGTTCCAGCAGGTAATCCGGTTTGCCGGTTAACCCCAGGGCGGGGTCATACAGAGGCTTTTCCAGCTCGCGGCGCGTGCCGGTATCCGAGGAGACGATCCGCCCCATCGGCAGGCCGCTGGCTTTCTGCTGCCGGGAAGATTGCCAGAGAAAAAAGGCCGCCAGGAGAACCAGGAAGAGCGCCAGGTACAGCATGGCTCAGCCCAGGACCTGCCAGGTGATGGCAAAGGCCGCCAGCAGCAGCCCGGCCAGTAACGCGATCCAACCCAGCGTGCGCAGCAGCCCGGCCAAAACCACATGCCGGCCGTGGCGCTGGTGATAGGCGGTGCCGTCCGCCAGCTCGGCCGTGTTTTGCGAAGGCTTGCCCTGACGCTGGTACCACCAGGCGCGGGCGCAGTACAAATATCCCCCCACCTCGCTGCAGCGCAGGACGCGCATCTCAGCCCTTGCCCAGCCGGTCCAT
Organism: uncultured Anaerolineaceae bacterium; assembly: GCA_964424115.1. Lineage (GTDB taxonomy): Bacteria > Chloroflexota > Anaerolineae > Anaerolineales > Anaerolineaceae > CAYRHN01. Next base: position 47,781 of record CAYRHN010000016.1, on the reverse strand, counting down.
CAGGCGCGCCATCGAGGTTTCCAGTTGCTGTTCACGCAGGGAAATGGTCAGGTCGCCGCGCGTGCGTTCGATGATGCCGCGCACCAGGTCGGTCTGCCGGCGCAGGCCGTTGGTGACCGCGTCGGGATAATCCAGGGTGACCAGGGCCGCGTAGATCTCGTCCATGCAGCCTAGCAGGCGCTCGGCCTCGGTGGAATAGCCGCTGCGCAGGATATCCATGCAGCGCCGGCGCAGTTCGCCGATCGATTCGGCCAGGCCGTTCACGTAGGTGGCGGCTTCCAGTCCCAACTGATCCGGGGTGGGCAGCGGCCGGTTTTGGATCATGGCCGAGGTGGTGCAGGCTTCGGCGTACTCCTTGATCGCGTCCTGGGTATAGCCGGCATAATACAGGTCGGGCAACCCGGCCAGGTCGGATTTCAGGATCTCCACGATCCTGGACGCCTCGGCGATCTGTTCGGCAGCCAGGTCGAACTCGCTGCGGTGCAGGGCGCGGATGGCGTGCGCGGCAAAACGGGTCAACTGGCGCGCCTGCGCCAGGGCGCGGTCGCGTGCCTGGTTGCGCGTTTCAAATGATTGCCGGATTTGCTCGGCAATTTCAGGGAAGTGATCCATAGCGATGACTCTCTAAGCAGCAACCGGATGTTTTGCGCCGTCTGCGGCAGTTATGGCTGCCGCAGACGGCACGCAAACAGCCGGGTTATTTCCCGTCATCCGGGGGGGGATTCTCGGGGGGATGCACCGAGCGGAACAGGTCGTTGGCCAGCGAGGAATCGCGGGGAAGGTTGATCTCGCCAAAGATGGCCTCGTAGCGGGCCAGATTCTCGCCCAGGGCGCGGTAGAACAACTTGGCCCCCACCGGCGACATCAGGATGCGCGCCATGACCCGCGCGCCGGCCGGACCGGGCAGCAGCTGGGCAAAGTCGAAGATCAACTCTGCCGGGGTGTGGGTGATGCGCACCAGATTGGCATAGGTGACTGCCAGGTCGGACGGCAGGTCCAACGGAGGGGGCGTGGGTTTGGTGGCCATGGGAAGAGGATCCTAGAAGGGGATATCTTCCGCACCGCCGGCAATATCGCCGACATCTTCAGCGCCTCCGGCGCTGCCGCCCTCGCTCTTGGAGGAGAGGAAGCGCACAGTTTGCGCAGTAACCTCGAAGGAGGCGCGCGCATTGCCTTCCTTGTCCGTCCAGACGCGCGGCCCGCCGTTCTTATCCTGGGTCATGCGGCCTTCCACCAACACCAGCTTACCCTTGGACAGGTAATTATTGCAGCTTTCGGCCTGTTTGCCCCACACGCTGATGCGGAACCAGGTGGTCTCTTTCACCAGCTGGCCGTCCTGGCCGGTGTAGGCGCGGTCGGTGGCAACCGAAAAACTGGTCACAGCCTGGCCGCTGGGGGTATAGCGCATTTCGGGGTCCTTGCCCAATCGCCCAACGATGATGATCGTGTGATAACTCATAAGAAACCTCCTCTAGAAATACAACTCGGAAAATCGATCTTATTTATTCTACAACAGGAATCTCAAAAGAATGCAATCGATTCAAGTCATAAAAAACTGCCCTGGAAAACTCCAGGGCAGGGCAAATGCTTTACGCCGTACGGCGAAAATTACTTCCAGGTCTTTTGCTTGGCAGCACCCTGGGACCAAACTTCAATTTCGCCGCTGGGGAAATAGGCCGAGGCCAGCGGAACCCCATAATTATTTTCACCATTCAGCACATAGGTGAAGGTTTCGGAATGTTCCTGCGCAGTGCCCACATAGGTCTTCACCGTAAAGGTCAGGGTCACCGGATAGGCTTCGGGATCGATATATTTACCAAGCTCAACATTCTTGAGAATAAAGCCCAGCACATACTCGCCTGCCATGGCAGCGCCTTCGGGGACGTAAATATTTTCCGGGCCGTAGCCCCAGGTGTTGTCCATGTCCAGGTGGGCCGACAAGCCGTCCGGGTTGTAGTAGCACACAAATTCTCCCCCCGGTCCGACGATCTTCGTGCCGCCGCCGGGTTCCTGCGCTGCGATATCAATATCCACAGCTGTGGTTGGGTCACCACTCGAAGAAGTGTTGCCCTTGTTCCAGGCCAGGGTAAAGAGCAGATCGTAGCGCGGCAGCGAGGTCTGGGCATGCGCAGGCAGCACGCCCACGCGCAGGGCAGGTTTGTTCCAGTTGGGCAGATTGGCCAGGGCCAGGGCACCCATCGTGCCCAGTGAGACCTTCAATAATTCGCGGCGGGTGAGTTTGCGCATATTCTTCTCCTCAAAAATCATCGATGAATAGAAAAATTATACCAGGATTTGTTAAGAAATCCTAGTACCCAATGCAACCGGAATCGGATCAAATTCTGCGCTTTCCCCGCCGCAAGGCCATGCCCAAAATATGCAGCGGGTGGCGCACCGCCCGCGTCCAAAAAAGCGACCGGTTAATCGGCACGCCGTAGTACAGGCGCTGCCACCAACGCGAAGGCCAAAAGGTGTGCCGGAGGAAGCGCAAAATCCCCTGTTGGCGCCAGCGCGCGAATGCCACCCGCGGCCAACCCTGCCAGTCCTCGCCCGCGTCCGGGGGGGAATTCCCGGCGGGCAGGTCTAACCGCTCCGCCAACCCCTCCGGCAAGGGGACCAGCGTGCCCAGCACCGAGAGGCCGGCCAGGACAAAAGGATATTCGCGCCGCACACGCGCCCAATCGATCTCCGCCTGGAATTTTCCCGCCAGGGCCAGCAGGTCGGCCACGCCGATCCAGCGGATCTCCTCGATCACCATGTGCTGGTAGAGGTGCCCAAGCAGATCTTCCAGGCCTAAAGACCAGGCCGCCTGTCCCTCTATTTGGAAAGGGCGTGCTCGCTCCAGCAGGACAGGAGTAGATGCGGGCTGCGCCCGCCACAGGCTGTCGTACAACTGGGTGTGGATCTCCAGGGTGAGGGTGAAGCCTCCTTTACGGAGCGCCAGGGAGGGAAAATGCTTGTCGGAGGCCAGAAAATCCGGCTCCGGAACCGGCTGGAAGCCCAGTTCGCCGGTCAGCTCCTTCAAACGGGCAGCTTGTTCCGGCGCCACCAACAGGTCCACGTCCCGCATTGGACGCAATTCCGGCCGCGGATAGGCCAGGGTTGCCAGCGCCGCGCCTTTGAGCAAAGCAACTCTGATCCCCGCCTTCTCGCAAGACCGCAGCAATTCGCCCAGGACGCGCCCGCGCGCATCCGCCGCCAGGCGGTGGCGCAGGGCCAAACCCGCCAGGGAATCGCGCGCGTGGGACGGGATCTCCGCCCCGCAGGCGCGCAGGTTAAAATAAAGCAAGGGCGCCATGCGCTGCCTTTCGGCCTCGGCAATCAGCCCTTGCCAATCTTGTAATGGTTCAAACAGCTCTTTAAGACTCGTCTGCTCCTGTTCAGGAATAGCGATGCGCGCGCATTTTGCCAGCAGGAGTTGGAGAGGGTTCACGCGATGCAAGCAGCCTGATTCATCCAGATATTCCTGGTCTCAGGTTCCCTTTGCGGCAAAGCGCTTATTTCTTCTCGGGACGGGTTGATTTCCGCTGTCCCTTGGCAGCAGCAATGATGCCGCCAGGGAAAGTAATCGTGCAAATCAAAATATCGTCACCGGGGTAATATTTGGTTTCACCGCCAGATAGATCGGTAAAGGTGTAGGTATAAGTGCGAACCTGATACTGCGGCGTTCCGGTGAAAACCTCCACCCGCACCGTGGCGGTCGTAGGAATGGGACCTGCGTGCATATCGATCCACACTTCATAGGTTCCGTCCATGGCATCACCTGCCAGAACGTAAACCACTTCCGGACCAAATCCCCATTGGTTATCGATCCCACCATGACCGGTGGTCCCATTTTGGTAATTGTAAGAAGAATAGGAGCCATCCGGTTCCCACACTTCCAGATCCAGATCGGAAGTCATCTTGTCCCCGTTTGAAGGTTCCGTTTCCCCGGTATCCCACGTCAGGCGGACCAATAAATCATTCAAATCCAACGAGGTCTGGGCATGCGCGGGCAGCACGCCCACGCGCAGGGCGGGTTTGTTCCAGTTGGGCAGGTTGGCCAGGGCCAAAGCCCCCATCGTACCAAGCGAAACCTTCAATAATTCGCGGCGGGTAAGTTTACGCATATTCTTCTCCTGAGGACAGATGAATGGGAAAGGGAGCCCTTAACGAGCTTTGTCCATTATATCAAATCCGAGGGGAAATACAAGATGAATAAAGGGATAGGATCATTAATCCAACCGGTCGAACCATGCCGCAGCCGCTTCGTCCAGCGCGCCGTAGGTCAGGCGGAAGGCCGGGGCGCGGCGCGCCAGGGCGGTCATGGCGGGCAGGCCGGTGCCGGGCAGGTGGCGGGCATTGACCAGCGTACGCAGCAGTTCAAAGGCCGCCTCGGCCGGGGAAAGCGGGCTGGTCTGGAAAGGCTGCCCGGACTGGTAGGCAGGAAAGACCAGCCAGGCCGCCAGAGCCTGTTCCACCACCGCCGGTGGGTCGATCCACACCTGGCGGCGGGGAAAATCGGTGCAGGTGTCCGCCGGGAACCATTCCCGCGCCAGGCGGGAAGTGCCTTCCTTTAATACTAACGGGCGCGGCAGTCCGCGCACCAGGCCGCTTTCCGGCTCCAACAAGGTAAGCTCATCGGTCAGGTAATCCCACCCGTGCGAGAGCAGCCAGGCGGCCAGGGTGGATTTTCCACTGCCGGAGAGGGCCGGAATGATCACCGCCCGCCCGTTTCTGGCCAGGGCAGCCGCGTGCAGGGCAGCCTGCTGCTGGTTGCCGTCGATCAGACAGGCGGTCAATTCCTGCATCAGGACCTCGGCCACCTCCTGCCGGTAGGTGGGCGCGGCGATTTGTTGCTCGCCTTTATAGATCTCCCAGGATACGATCCCGGGGTGCGCCACGCGGAAAGTCACCCCCGGCGGCGGGCCGGGGATGCGCGCTGGGCGCGCCAGGCAGTGGTGAAAATGGCGCTGCAGGGCCTGGGCGTCCTGGCTGTCCTCGCAGTCGATGCCCACCGCCGCCTCCCCCAGGCGCACCAACAGGGTTATGCCCAATGCATCACCCCTGCGGCGATGAAGCCTTCCAGCACCTCCAGCACATCGCCGGGGATCTGCTGCGCCGCATCTGGGAAGGTGGCCGTGATACCGGCGATGATCTCATCCACCGTGCGCTGCCCATTGCACAGGTCCCACACCAACGCGCCGCTGGGATTGGTGTACAACACCTTGGTGCTGGACGGGTGCAGGATCACGGCTTCGCCGTCGATCATCTGCATCTGGTAATCGGCGGCGGGTTGGGGTTTTCGCAGGTCGGACATGGGTCACCTCATCAAGAAATTGGATAGGGGTATTATAACGAGAATGAGGCGCGGGGAATAGAGAATGGCTCGTCGAGAATTGGGTATAATCAAACCTGATGAGATCCCTGGCTGTGTTGATCCTGATCGCGTTCCTCCTGAGCGGCTGCGGGCTGCTGTGGGCCGGAGGCGAACCACCCACCACCCCCACCCCGCTGCCCTCTCCCACGCTGGAACCCACCCCCGTTCCGCTGCAAATATTGGATGCCGACAACGCCTCCCGCATGCAAGTATACGGTTCGGTGATCGTCGCCTACCCCTTCCGCCTGGTCTGGTCCCTGGACAGCACCCGCCTGGGCGTACTCGGACGCGAGGGAGCCTTCCAATATGACGCGCAGGATCACCTGCGCATCGCTGCGCAGCTCACCCAGCAGCAAGAGATCTATTTGGACCTCTCTCCCGATGGGGAAACCCTGGCGCTCACCCTGGACCAGCGCACGGTGGAACTGCGCAACCTGCTCAGTGGTGAAAAGATCCGCATGCTGCTTCCAGCCTGGTTCTTCAGCACGGCCTTCTTCTCTCCCGATGGGCAAAATCTGGCGCTGCCCCAGGTGGAGAGCGCGGCGGTGGATGTATGGAATGTGAAACTGGGCGAACTATCCCAAACCGTGCGCGGCTTCCAGCCCGGAGGGCAAACCTGGCGAGCCTCCTTCCCCGGTTCTTCCCAATACCTGGCCTGGAACTCTGGCAAGGCGGTGCAGTTGATCGACCTAGAAACCAGCCTGACCACGCCGGTCATGCTCCAGGCGGAGGATGTGGGCACATTGGCGCTCAGCCCGGATGGACGCACGCTGGCTTCGGCAGGCGACGCTCAAATTTACCTCTGGAACACCAACCAGGGCAAGCTGATCGCGCGCCTGCCCCTGCCTTCCAGCGCTAAGGCGTTGGTCTTCTCACCGGACGGCGGGCTGTTGGTGGCCGGCGCCGGCGGGCAGCTGGTGATCTGGGAAAGCGTCACCTGGAACCAGGCCGCGGTGGTGGCCTTGCCCGGCGGAACGGTGCTCTCGCTGGCTTTTTCCCCAGACGGGACCCAACTGGCTTGCGGCGCCTCGGACGGCAGCGTCTTGTTCTGGGGGGTGCGTTAATGGCTGAAAGTCCTCAACCCGCCGCCCCCGCTTCAGCCAACCGGCAGATCGCGCGCGCGGCCGGGACGGTGATGCTGGCCTTTGTGGCCTCCAACCTGGTCGGTTTGCTGGCCAAGATGCTTACCGCCCGCACCTTCGGCACCGGCGCGGAATCGGAAGCCTTCTATGCCGCCAACCGCTTCACCGAGATCCTCTTCAACCTGGTGGCGGGCGGGGCGCTGGCCTCAGCCTTCATTCCCACCTTTACCACCCTGCTGACCCGCGATGACCGGCCCGGCGCCTGGCGGCTGGCTTCGGCCATTGCCAACCTGGTCACCCTGGTGCTGACTGCCCTGTCCGTGTTGGCCTTCCTCTTCGCACCCCAGGTTGTGCAGTATATCCTCGCCCCCGGCTTCACCGAGCCTGCCCAACGGGAGCTGACCGCCGGGCTGCTGCGCATCATGCTGCCCTCCGCGATCATCTTCGGCCTGAGCGGACTGGTGATGGGCATTCTCAACGTCCACCGCCATTTTCTTATTCCCGCCCTCACCCCGGCGCTTTACCAGATCGGCTGGATCATCGGCGCCGTGCTGCTGGCGCCAACGATGGGCGTCCACGGCCTGGCCTGGGGCGTGCTGCTCGGCTCATCGCTACATTTACTATTTCAGATTCCTACCCTGCTGCGCCTGCCGGGACTGCGCTACATCCCCACCCTGGGCAAGGGCTTCCCGGCTGTGCGCGAGGTGCTGTTCCTGATGGGCCCGCGCTTGCTGGGCGTGGCGGTGGTGCAGTTGAATTTCCTGCTCAACACCTTCCTGGCCTCCGGCCAACCGCAGGGCAGCCTGACTGCCATCACCCTGGCTTTTTCGCTGATGCTGATGCCCGAAGCCGCCATCGCCCAATCCATTGCCATTGCCTCCCTGCCCACCTTTTCCGCCCAGGTGGCGCGCGGCAAACCGGAAGAAATGCGCACCTCGCTGGCTGCCACCCTGCGCGGGGTGCTGCTGTTGGCGGTGCCCGCCTCGCTGGGATTGATCCTGCTGCGAGGGCCGCTGGTGAGCCTGCTCTACCAGGGCGGCGAGTTTGGCGATTCCTCCGCTGAGTTGGTCAGCTGGGCACTGCTCTGGTACGGCGCCGGGATGGTGGGCCACTCGGTGGTAGAGATCGTCAGCCGCGCCTTCTACGCCGTCCACGACACACGCACCCCGGTGGCAGTGGGCGTGGCGGCCATGCTGCTCAACCTGGGCTTCTCGCTGCTCTTTTCGGCCTTGTTCACTTCCTGGGGATTGCCCCCGCACGGTGGTCTGGCGCTGGCCAACACCCTGGCGACCTTCCTGGAGATGACCGGCCTGCTGGTGCTGATGCGCCGCCGACTGAACGGATTGGGCGGGGGGACGGTCTGGCGGGCGGTGCTGCAGGCCGGATTGTCTGCGGCGGGCATGGGGCTGGCCCTGTGGGGTTGGATGTCGCTGGCAGCCGGGCATTCCAACGCCCTGCTGGCGTTGGGGGGCATCGTCCTGGGCGTGGGGGTGTACGGCGTGCTGCTGCTGGCGCTGGGCAACCATGAAGCGCGCATGGCGGCGGGGATTGTCTTGAAAAAAGTGCTTCCCCACAGATAAACGCAGATTATCACGGATCAACACGGATAAAAGAATAGAACAAAGATTAACAGGAATTCGGAGAATTCGTGCCAAAGGATAATCGCATGGTCCAAAAATTGTTCTTATTGGGCGGCAGCCCGGCTTATCCAGCCTACGCGGACGAATTTACCGCCGCGGCGGGCGGGAAAGATGCACGCATCGCCGTGCTGGTGCAAACCCGCCCCGGCTGGGAGAAATACGGCAGCGAGATCAGCCAGCCCTGGCAGGAACGCGGTGTGACGAAGATCACCGCTGTAACCCCCAATGAACAGGGCCTGCTGGATGTGGAAGCTGCCGTGGATGCGCTGCAGCGCGCCACCGGCATCTTCATTTGCGGCGGCAAGACCCCCGTCTATCACCGTCTGTACGCCTCTGAGCCGCTGGGAGCGGTCATCCGGGAAAAATACGCCGCCGGGACGCCTGTGGCGGGGGTCTCGGCCGGGGCGCTGCTCTCGCTGGAGATCTGCCAGTTCACCGCCGAAGAGACCGGCGGGACGGAGCTGGAGATCGCCCGCGGGTTGGGGCTGGCGAGGGGCTTTGCCATCGGTGTTCATTACAGTGAATGGAATTCGCAGGTGGATGTGCTGGAAGTGATGGCCAAGACCCGCACTCCCATCGCCTACGGGATCGACGAACCCGCTTGCCTGGTGTGCGAGGACGGCCTGCCTGCCCGCGCCCTGGGCAAGTCGGTATGGCGGATCGAGATGGATAACTTTGAACAAAAAGTGAATAGGGTTGTTCCGGGTTTTGACCCACCCCCAACCCCTACCCTACGGGTACAATGTCCCGAAGGGAGGGGAGAAAAACCGTCCCCAGACTCAACCACCCCCGCCAGCATGTTCCCTCCCCTTCGGGGAGGGACAGAGAAGGGTCTGCCCCTCGCCCAAACCTCGGCTAATCCCGAAGGGAGGGGAAAGAACCCACCCCCAGCCCCTCCCGAAGGGAGGGGAGAAAACCCACACCCGGCGGACTCAACCACCCTCGCCAGCAAGTCCCCTCCCCTTCGGGGAGGGACAGGGAGAGGTCTGCCCCCCGTCCCCGACATCGTCCTCCACCAGCCGGTCAAGCCGGAAAAACTGGCCTTTGCCAAAAGACTGCGCCGCGAGATGACCGCCGCCGAGGCCAGATTATGGCAGCGCCTGCGCGCCGGCCGCCTGGGCGGATTCCATTTCCACCGCCAGCGGGTGATCGGCCGCTACATCGCCGATTTTTATTGCGCCCGGGCGGGATTGGTGATCGAAGTGGACGGAGACAGCCACGCCGGGCAGGAGGAGTACGATCGCGAACGCCAGGCTCAACTGGAGGCGCGCGGATTGCGAGTGATCCGCTTCACCAATGATGAAATACATCAACAATTGGATGCAGTCCTGTTTACAATCATGGAAGCCTGCTACAAATCCGCAAATCCTTAACCTATCGGCACATTTCTGTCCCGACCATGCAGGGTGCTTAAACTCCTGACATTCGTCTATTGTATTTCGTAAAGGAATCCTTATAATATTCTTAACTGGTCAGACCTCTTACCACTAAGGATCCCTATGACAGACGATTGGCAGCCCACCCCCAAACCTGCCGAGCAGGCCGAAGAGCGCCTGGTCGCCGCCATCCTGGACGGCACATTCCCGATCCATTCCAGCCTGCCGGCTGAGCGCGAGCTGTGCGCCCGCCTGGGCATCACCCGCCCCACCCTGCGCGAGGCCCTGCAGCGCCTCTCGCGCGACGGCTGGATCGAGATCCACCACGGGCGCCCCACCCGCGTGCGCGACTACTGGCGCGAGGGCAACCTGGCCATCTTGAGCGCCATCGCCGCCCACCGCGCCCAGCTTCCGCCGGATTTCGTCGCCAACCTGCTCCAGGTGCGCCTGCTGATGGCCCCCGCTTATATGCGCCAGTCGGTGGAGCGCGCCCGCCCGGCCCTGCTGGCATACCTGCCCGGCCTGCTGACCCTGCCAGACACCGCCGAAGCCTACGCCGCCTCCGACTGGTCCCTGCACCAGGAGATGACCGTGCTGTCCGGCAACCCGGTCTTCACCCTCATCCTCAACGGCTTCCACGACCTGTACCTGGATATGGGGCTGCGCTACTTTGCTGCCCCGCAGGCTCGCGCCCACTCGCACGCCTTCTACCAGGGCCTGCTGCGCGCCGTGGAGGCGAATGATCCTGCCGCCGCTGAGGCCCTTTCGCAGCAGGTGATGGCAGATTCGATGAAATTCTGGCAAATCGTCAGTCAGTAAGCCGGGTTGTCATTTTCCCGATCTAAAAATTTTTTACACGGAGCTTTTCCCATGCCCAATCCCATTCCCCTCAAACGCTGGAACGGCTGGGGGCGCGCAGAGTACGAATACCATCTGCCCGACGCCGCTGCCGAATATCTGAAAACTCTGGTCGGAGCAGGCTGCTCCGGGCCGGACGCCGACCTGCAAACCGTGCTGGGGCGCGTGCCGGCCTCCCGCCTGCCGGACCACCCGCTGGTGAACAAGGATGCCGAGGAACGCCTGCGCCACGCCCGGGGTCAAAGCCTGCCGGATTGGGTGGCGCTGCGCTCCGGCGCCATTGAAGCCTTCCCGGACGGGGTGGCCTATCCAACCAGCGATGAAGAGGTGCGCCAATTGTTCGCCTACGCTGCGGCCAGCGGCGCGCAGATCATCCCCTATGGGGGCGGATCGAGCGTGGTGGGGCATCTCAACGTGCTGGCCGGCAGCCCACCCGCCCTGAGCCTGGACATGAGCCGCATGGACGCCCTGTTGGAACTGGATGAGACCAGCCTGCTGGCCACCTTTGGCGCGGGTGTGCGCGGCCCCGACCTGGAGGCCGCTCTCAACGCGCGCGGCTATACCCTGGGGCATTTCCCGCAATCCTTTGAATTCTCTACCCTGGGCGGCTGGATCGCTTCCCGCTCGGTCGGCACGCAGTGCTTCTACTACGGCCGGATCGAGAACCTGTTCGTCTCAGGGCACGTGGAAACCCCTGCCGGCGGGCTGGACCTGCCGCTGGTGCCCGCCTCGGCGGCCGGGCCCGACCTGCGCCACCTGCTGATGGGCAGCGAAGGCCGCCTGGGCATCATCACCCGCGCCACGGTGCGCATCGCCCGCCTGCCGCAGGTGGAACATTTCCACGCCGTGTTCTTTGCCGACTGGCAGCGCGGTCTGACCGCCCTGCGCGAGATCGTCCAGGAGCGCGTACCGGTCTCCATGCTGCGCCTCTCCAATGCGGCCGAGACGGAAACCACCCTCCAGCTGGCCGGGAAGCCCAAGCTGGTCGGCCTGGCCCACCGTGGCCTGAACCTGATCGGCATCCGCGACCAGCGCGTGATGCTGCTCTTCGGCGTGACCGGCGAGCGGGGCAAGACCGCCCTGGCCTACCGCCGCGCGGTGAGCATCTCGCGCGCCCACGGCGGTTTCGTGGTCAATCCGGTGATCGGGAAGATGTGGCACAAGACCCGCTTCACCACCCCTTACCTGCGCAACACGCTCTGGGAACGCGGCTACGCGCTGGACACGCTGGAAAGCGCCCTGCCGTGGAGCAAGGTGGACGGCACGGTGCAGGAAGCCGTGGCGGCCATGCAGCACGCCCTCGATCCCTTTGGCGAACGCGTGCACATCTTCGCCCACCTCTCGCACATGTACACCGACGGGGCCAGCTTCTATATCACCTATCTCTTCCGCCAGGCGCGCGACGAACAGGGCGCACTGCTGCCGGAGGAAACCCTGCGCCGCTGGCACGCGATCAAGGACACCGCCAGCCGCATCATCGTCGCGAATGGCGGCACGATCAGTCACCAGCACGGGGTGGGCACCGACCATGCCCCCTACCTGCCCGCTGAAAAAGGCCCGCTGGGCATGCAGACTCTGCGCGCGCTCTTCCAGCAGTTCGACCCGGATGGAATGATGAATCCGGGGAAGCTGATAGCAGACAGGTGACAGCGCACAGCTGACAGAAAGATTCCCGATCCCTCAAATACCAGGAGCCCCCATGAATTTGACCCGCGAACAAATCTGGCAATCTCTCTCCCAGGAATGGGATATCCTCGTCATCGGCGGGGGCATTACCGGGGCGGGCATCCTGCGCCAGGCTGCCCAGGCCGGACTGCGCGTGCTGCTGGTGGAAGGGGGGGATTTTGCCAGCGGCACCTCCAGCCGCTCCTCCAAGCTGGTGCACGGTGGATTACGTTACCTGCGCAACCGCCAGTTCAACGTGACCTATGAATCGGTCAAGGAGCGCCAGCGCCTGCTGCGCGAGGCGCCGGAGTTGGTCACCCCGCTCAAGTTCATCATCCTCGATCGCAAGAATGCTAAATCTCCCGCCTGGCAGTTCGGGGTGGCCACCTTCATCTACGACCTGATGGCCCCCAAGTGGCAGCACGGTTACTACACCAAGAAGGTGCTGCACGATCTGGCCCCACAACTGCGCACCGACGACCTGGTCGGCGGGTATTACTATTATGATGCCTTGATGGATGACGCGCGTCTGGTGCTGCGCAACATTCAGGAAGCCCAGGCGCTGGGCGGCTGTGCGTTGAACTACCTGCGCGCCGAGCAGCTGCTCACCACCCGCGACGGGCAGGTGTGCGGCGCGGCGCTGCGCGACCTGGCCCCCGGCGCGAATGGACGCACTGCCGAGGTGCGCGCCAAAGTGGTGATCAATGCCACCGGCCCCGAAGCCGACTTCTTGCGTGGACAGGTGGGCGGCAAGCCGGTCATCCGCAAGCTGCGCGGCAGCCACATCATTTTCCCCTGGCATCTGCTGCCTATCCAGCAGGCCTTTACCCTGGTGCACCCCAACGACCGGCGGGTGATGTTTGCCATTCCCTGGGATGGGGTTTCCTTGATCGGCACCACCGACCTGGACCACCCGGCCGAGTTGGCGGCGCGCACACCCGAACCCGCGATCACCGCTGCCGAGGTCGATTATCTGCTGGCAGCGCTGGGAGATGCCTTCCCCTCCCTGGCTTTGAGCGCGCGGGATATCCGCTCCACCTTTGCCGGACTGCGCCCGATCGTCAACCTGGACCCTTCCGGCGCACCTTCCAAACAGTCCCGCCGGCACGTGATCCTGCAGGAGAACGGGCTGGTGACCATCACCGGCGGCAAGCTGACCACCTACCGCCTGATGGCGCAGCAAACCCTGCAGGCCGTGCGCGGGCGGCTGCCCTCCGCGCCGGTCTTTGACCCCGCCCGCCCGGCCTTCGACCCCGCTCCGCATCTGGAGACTGCCCTCTCCCTGCCCCCTGCCACGCTGACGCGCCTGCTGGGGCGCTACGGGGCGCAGACCGTCGAACTGCTGGCAGAAATCCAGCCCGGCGACCTGGAACGCATCGACGATATTCCTTCTCTGTGGGCCGAGGTGCGCTGGGCTGCCCGCCGCGAGCAGGTACAGCACCTGGACGATCTGCTGCTGCGCCGCGTGCGTCTGGGTCTGCTGGCCGAACAGGGTGGGATGGAGGAGATGCAGCGGCTGCGCGCCGTCGTCCAGCCTGAGCTGGGCTGGGACGATGTCCGCTGGGAAGAGGAACTGCGCCATTACCAATCTCTCTGGAAAACATGCTATTATTTACCGTCGGATTAATTAACCACGAATGAACGTGAACGCCCTTTTTCAACCACGGATGAACACGGATAAACACAGATAAGGCATCAGCTATGGAAAAAGCCGCAAGCCTGGAAGAAATAAATCTTATCACTCAAAAATCATCAGCTGTGCGTTTACCATCAGATTAATTAACCGCAGATGAACGCAGATACCCTTTTTCAACCACGGATGAACACGGATAAACACAGATAAGGCATCAGCTATGGAAAAAGCCGCAAGCCTGGAAGAAATAAATCTTATCACTCAAAAAATCATCGGCTGCGCGTTCAAGGTCAGTAATACCTTGGGAAGCGGATTTTTGGAAAAAGTATATGAGAATGCACTGGCTTATGAGCTGCAGAAAGCTGGTTTAACTGCAGAGCAACAACATCCAATCGATGTTATTTACTACGGAGTGAATGTAGGCCAATATTTCGCGGATATTCTGGTTGAAAATATGATCATGGTCGAGTTGAAGACCGTTAAGAAAATTGATGATATCCACATGGCGCAATGCCTAAATTATTTGAATGCGACAGCCTGCCCTCTTTGTCTGCTAATGAATTTCCATTCAACAAAAGTAGAAATTCACCGGATTGCTGGTAATGCACTTCCTATCTCAAAATAATAGGGGTTGTCCCCAACTTTTTTATTGTCATCTGTGTTCATCTGTGTTTATCTGTGGTTGATTTCTTCGTTATTGAAAATATCTGTATCCATCTGCGGTTAAATAAAAACAGGAGTTATGATGGCAAAAGAACACCTTCTCGCGATCGATCACGGCACACAGAGCGTGCGCGCATTGATCTTTGACCTGCAGGGCAACCTGCTGGCGAAATCGCAGGTCAAGATCGAAGCCTACTCCCAGCCCAAGCCGGGCATTGTGGAGCAGGACCCGGAGGTATTCTGGAAAGCCGTCTGCAAAGCCTGCCGCCAGTTGTGGGAGGTGCCGGGCGTGGACAAAGAGTCCATTGCCGGGCTGGCCCTCACCACGCAGCGCTCCACCGTAATCAACCTCGATAAGGACTTCAAACCGCTGCGCCCGGCCATTATCTGGATGGATCAACGGCGCACCGCCGGGGTGAAACCGGTCAGCGGGCTGTGGGGCCTGGCCTTTGCCCTGAGCGGCATGCGCGAGACAGTCGCCTACCTGCAGGCGGAGGCCGAGGCGAATTGGATCCAAAAATACGAGCCCGAGGTCTGGCAGGCCACCCACAAGTACCTCTTCCTCTCCGGCTACCTGACCTACCGCCTGACCGGGCGCTGCATCGATTCGGTCGGCTGCCAGGTGGGGTACGTGCCCTTCGACTACAAGAAATTGACCTGGTCGGGCAAGTTTGACTGGAAATGGCAGGCCGTGCCCATGTCCCACGATGTATTGCCGGAGCTGGCTGCGCCTGCCCAACCGCTGGGCGAGATCAGCGCCGAAGCCGCCGAGGCCACCGGCCTGCCAGTCGGGCTGCCGATGATCGCCGCCGCCGCTGACAAGGCCTGCGAGGTGATCGGCTCCGGCTGCCTGGAGCCGAATGTGGCCTGCCTCAGCTACGGCACCACCGCCACGATCAACACCACCCACACCCGCTATGTGGAGGCCATCCCGCTCATCCCGCCCTACCCGGCCGCCGTGCCCAACGCCTACGCGCTGGAGACGCAGATCTTCCGCGGTTACTGGATGGTGAGCTGGTTCAAGCGCGAGTTCGGCCTGAATGAACAACGCCTGGCCAAAGAACGCAATGTGGATACCGAAGAGCTGTTCGACGAGCTGATCAGTTCGGTCCCGCCGGGCTCGTTGGGATTGATGCTCCAACCCTACTGGGCGCCGGGACTGAAGATGCCCGGCCCGGAAGCCAAGGGCGCGGTGATCGGCTTTGGGGATGTGCATACGCGCGCGCATTTCTATCGCGCCATCCTGGAAGGGCTGGCCTATGCCCTGCGCGAAGGCGCGGAGCGCACCAGCAAGCGCACCGGCGTGCCCATCCGCGAGGTGCGTGTGGCCGGGGGCGGCAGCCAGTCCAAGGCTGCCATGCAGCTCACTGCCGACATCTTCGGCCTGCCGGCCGCCCGCCCGCATGTGTATGAAGCCTCCGGGTTGGGCGCCGCCATTGACCTGGCGGTGGGGCTGGGCCTGCACAAGGATTTTTCCAGCGCGGTCAGCGCCATGACCCACCTGGGCAGCTACTTCGAACCCAACCCGCAGCACCACGCCGTGTATGATGAGCTGTACCGGCGCGTCTATCTCAAGATGTACCGCAACCTCAAGCCGCTCTACCAGGAGATCCGCGACATCACCGGCTACCCGGCCAAGGATTGAGGTTTTAAGGTTGATGGGACAGGGAATGCTTTAACAAAGTTCCGCTGGTTGCTCTGCAAGGAAGTATGAAAACAGCGGAATCAAGGACAATTTTCACTATTTAAAAACCCAGTTTAGGGGATAATGATACAGAAGGTCATTTTTTCTTGGAGGCAATTATGGGATTAATCTGGTTCCTGCTGATCCTGGCCGTGTTGGTGCTGGCGGTGGGCTTCTTCTTTTGCACGCGCATCATTTACCCCAAGGTCTATCCGGTGCAATACACCTACACGCACGAGGTGGACGAGGGCAAGATCGTCGAGGCGGACTTCAACGCCTGGCCCAAGGAGCAGTTCCAGGTCGATTCCCCTTTTGGATATAAGCTGAACGCCATGTACTTCCCCGTGGCCGGTTCCCACAAAACCGTGGTGATGAGCCACGGCATCACCTGGTCGCTGTACGGGATGGTCAAGTACATGGGCTGCTTCTACAAACGCGGCTACAACGTGCTGCTTTATGACCTGCGCCACCACGGGCGCTCCGGCGGGCCGAACACCACCTTCGGCTTCTACGAAAAACACGATCTGAAAGTGATGGTGGATTGGGCGTTCGCCAAATTGGGACCGGGAGGAAAGGTGGGCACCTTCGGCGAGTCGCTGGGCGCCGCCACCACCCTGCAGGAGGCCGCTCTGGATTCACGCCTCTCTTTTATAGCAGTGGATTGCCCCTACGCCGACCTGCGCCGCCTGCTGCTCACCCGCCTGAAGGAGGATTTCCACCTGCCGCTGCCCTTCCTGATCGACCTGGCTTCCTGGTGGAGCCGCCTGTTGAGCGGCATGACAGTGGACAAGGTCTCACCCATCGCGGGTATCCCTGCCATCCAGGCCCCGCTGCTCTTCTTGCACGGCGCCGAGGACACCTTCATCCCGCCCGAACATTCCATCGATATGGCCAAACTGGCCGGGGAGCGCGCCACGCTCTACTTGGCGCCGAATGCCGGGCACGCCCAGGCTTACTGGAACAACCGCGAGGAATACGACTTCGTGGTGGGAGAATTCCTGGCCAAAATTGATTAGTCATGGGTGTTCTGTAATATCAGGTTAAGAACCTTTTAAAACGGATGCTTCGCATACGGATCAAACGGATAAACACGGATTAACCATAAAGTTTATTCCGTGAATATCCGTGAGATCCGCGTCATCCGTATTCAAAGCTCGTAAGCCCTTGATGCAAATCATGTCAGCCATACCGATCAAGTGGGTATCGGTGTTATAATTTTTGTTTCGCCTTTTCCTAGAAAAGGAGGACGGAATGGCGCTGTTTTGGCGTGTGGCCTGGACATCCTTCAAACAGCAGACCACCTACCGCGCGGCGATGGCAGCCGGGCTGGTCACCAACCTGTTCTTCGGCATCCTGCGTGCAGCGGTGATGACCGCCCTCTTCACCTATACCGCCACCACCCAGAAAGGCGGCATGGACCTGGCCGCTTCGATCAACTTCGTCGGCATCTCGCAAGCGCTGATCGCCTTCCTGATCATCTTCGGCAGCACCGACCTGATGCGCACCGTCTACAGCGGCGAGGTAGGCAGCGACCTGCTCAGGCCGCTCTCCCTTTTCTCCTACTGGATGGCGCGCGACCTGGGGAAAACGCTGGTCAACCTTTTCACCCGCGGGGTGATCTACCTGCTGCTCTTCAGCCTCTTCTTCCCGGTCATCCTACCGGGCAGCCTGGGCCAGTGGCTGGCCTTTGCCCTGTCGCTCGGCCTGGCCTGGCTGGTCAGCTTTGCCTGGCGCTTCCTGGTCAACCTGGCCTCCTTCTGGACTACGGACGCGCTGGGCATCGCCCGGGCCGCCTACGGTTTCTCGCAAATGCTGTGCGGTTTTTACATGCCGCTGGCGCTGCTGCCGGAATGGTTCGGCCGGCTGGCTTCCTTCACTCCCTTTCCTTCCATGCTCTACACCCCGCTGCAGATCTTCCTCGGCACCATGGACCCCGCCGCGCTGCCCGGCGCACTGGCCGCCCAGGCGGTCTGGTTCCTGGCGCTGGCCGGGCTGTGTCTGCTGGGGCTGTGGGCCGGGGTGCGCCGGCTGGTGGTCCAGGGAGGCTGAACCATGCGCCGTTCGCTTGCCCTCTACTTTCGCCTGGTCAGCATCCAGGTGCGCTCGCAGATGCAATACCGCTCTTCCTTCTTGTGGGATCTGGTCTCCACCGGTATCCTCAATGCCTCCTACTTTGCCGCCATTGCCCTCACCGTGCAAAACTTCGGCAGTTTGGCCGGCTGGGGGCTGGGCGACCTGGCCTTCCTGGTCGGGATGGCCGAGATGTCCTTCGGGCTGATGGACATGCTTTTCAGCGGCTTCGACCCGGATGCTTTCAGCCCGCTGGTGCGCCTGGGGCGCTTCGACCAGTACCTCCTCCGCCCGGTGGATATCACCCTGCAGATCCTCGGCTCGCGCTTCATCGTGCGCCGACTGGGACGCGTGCTGGGCGGAGCGTTGATCTTCCTTTTCAGCCTCAGCCTCTCGCACATCGCCTGGACGCCCGCCAAGGTGCTCTACCTGCCGGTGGTGCTATTCAGCCAGGTGATGGCCTTCGGCGCCTTGTTTGTCATGGGCGCCACCTTCATTTTCTGGACCATCCAGCCCCTGGAAGCGGTCAACATCGTCACCTACGGCGGCAACGAGCTGATCTCCAACCCGATGCACATCTACCCGGCCTGGATCCGCCACTTCTTCACCTACCTGCTGCCGCTGGTCTTCATGAACTATCTACCGGCGGTCTATATCCTGGATAAGGCCGACCCGCTCGGTTTTCCGGAGTTCACCCGTTTCCTGGCGCCGCTGCTGGGGCTGCTGATGCTGCTGGCGGCGCTGCGCTTCTGGAAATTCGGCATCCGTCATTATCAAGGCACAGGGAGTTAATCCGATGACAGCCATTCTTTCGGTCAAAGACCTGCAAAAGACCTTTCGCGTGGTCAAACGGCGCGGCAAAGGCATCGGCGGCGCGCTGCGCGGCATGCTGGTGCCGGAATACCGCGAAGTGCGCGCGGTGGACGGGGTCAGCTTCAGCCTGGAGCCCGGCGAACTGGTCGGCTACCTGGGGCCGAACGGGGCGGGCAAATCCACCACGCTGAAGATCCTGACCGGCCTGCTGGTGCCCACATCCGGAGAGGTGTTGGTGAACAACATGGTACCGTGGAAGAACCGCACCCGCTATGTGGCGCAGATCGGGGCGGTCTTCGGGCAGCGTTCCACCCTGTGGTACGACCTGCCGGTGATCGATTCGCTGGAACTGCTCCAGCCGATGTACCGCATCCCGCCCGAGCGGTACCGGCGCAACCTGGCCGAATTCAGCGACCTGCTGGAACTGGAGCCCTTCCTGCACACGCCGGTGCGCTCGCTCTCTCTCGGGCAGCGCATGCGCGCCGACCTGTGCGCCGCGCTGATGCACGAGCCGCGCCTGGTCTTCCTGGATGAACCGACCATCGGGCTGGATGTGGTGGCCAAGGAACGCATCCGCCAGTTCATCCAGCATATCCACAAAGAGCGCGGCGCCACGATTATTCTCACCACCCACGACCTGGCGGATATCGAGCGCCTCTGCCAGCGGGTGATGATCCTCGACCACGGGCGCCTGTTGTACGACGGCGCGCTGGACGAGTTGGTGGAGCGCTTCGAGGGACCGCGCGCGGTGCGGGTCACCTTTGCCGAGGAATACACCCGGATCGACCTGCCGGGGCTGCCCGGCGTGCAGGGAGAAGGCCGCCGGGCCACCTATTCCTACGATTGGCGCCAGGTGAGCGCCTCGCAGGTCATCGCCCGCCTGCTGGAGAATTTCCGCATCGCCGACCTGGAGGTGGAGCGCCCACCGGTGGAAGAGACGATCCGCCGCATTTATGAGCAGCGGTTATTGGAAAATTAATAAAAAAATCCGCGTTTCTCTGTGTTCATCTGTGGTTTAAAATTCACGGATGGTGATACAATTAATCCAATTCAGGAGCTCACCCGCCCATGACCCACTGGAAACAAGACTTTCGCAGCAAAGTGATCGACGGCCTTGTGCCGGCTATGCTTTTATTCCTATTCTCCATCACCCTCGGGCTGATGGTTGCCCCCATCCACAATGTATTTGGCCGCCCCGGGTTGTTGATCTACATCCTCAGCCTGCTGGCCATCAGCGTGGTGTGCCTGGAGCGATCCATCATCACCCGCTATGCCGAAACCTGGCGCGCCTGGTACGGCACCGCCGGCGGCCTGTTGGCCATCAGCGTGATCGAACTGATCAACTCTTTGGGTAACAATTCACTGACCAGCGAAAGCGGCATCCTGACCATGATCGTGGTGGCCCTGGTGACGGGCGTGCTGTGGAAACGCGTCCTGCCGGTGGGGGTGCAATTCTTCGTTTTTGTCCTGCTGATCGGATGGGCGGGACACATCCTGCTGGTGGAGCAGGTGGAGCTGCAAAACATCTTTCCCTTCCTGGCCACCAGCTATCAAATCACCGGCTGGGTGGGGGTTGGGGGAGTGATCATCGGTCTGGGCTGGTTGTTCAGCGAAAGCGATACCCGTCTCCAGCGCCTGTGGGCGGCCAACTGGATCTGGTTCTTTGCCATGATCGCCATCTACGTTTTCCGCGGCGGGATCGTCTGACCAATCCTGGAACACGGATTTGACGGATAACCAGGATCAACACGGATATAAAGAAATATCTGTGAGATCCGTGTTAGCGAACTTCCAGGGTTTTGCGATCACAGATCAAATCGTTATAGACTTCTAAAATCCGCCCGGCGATCTCCGTCCAGGCGTAATTTTTGGCGTACACGGCTGCCTGTTCTCCCAGTTTGCGGCGCAGTTCGGGTTGGCTGAGCAGCATACGCAGACGGTCCCCCAGCGCCCGGGGATCCCCATCCGGGACGACATAACCGGTCTGCCCATCCTGCACCAGGAAGGCCAACCCGCCCACCTGTGAGGCCACCACGGGCGTGCCGCAGGCCATCGCCTCCAACGCCACCATGCCGAAAGACTCGTAATGGGAGGGCATCACCAGCGCGTCGGCGGCCGAGTAATAATAGGGCAGCCAATCCTGGTCGCGCTTGCCCAGGAACAGCACCATGTCGCTGATGCCCAGGTCGCGCGCCAGAGCTTGCAGGCGGACCAGTTCGGCATTCATCGCCTCCGGCGCGGCGTTCACATCCCCGCCGATGATCACCAATGTGTGCGGGTGGCATTCCTGCAGTCCCTCGCGGCACAGGTCGGCCAGGGATTGGATCAAAGTGTCCACCCCCTTGAGCGGCTCGATCCGCCCTACATAGAGCAGGATCTGCCCCTCGGCAGGCAGGCCGATCGCCTGGCGGGCCTCGTCAGCCGGGATGGGGTAGAAGCGGCTGGTATCCACCCCTGGCGGGATAATAACGATCTTGCGCCGGTCGGCATGGTAAAGGAATTGGAGTTGGGCCTGCTCGGCCTGGGTGGCGGCGATGATCAACTGGGCGCGGCGCAGCACGGTCAGCTCACCCTTCAGGCGGTAATCGCCTTCCACCTCCTCCGGTGAACGCGCCACGCGGTTCTTCATCAGCACCAGGGTATGGAACATGTGCGCCAGCGGCACGTTCCACTCCTCCTGCAATTCCAGTCCAGCCAGGCCCGACATCCAGTAGTGGCTGTGGATCAAATCGTATTGCAAATTCTTCTCACGCGCAAAGCTGCGGATGCCCTCCACGAACTGGGGAATATGCGCCACCAGCGCAGGCTTGGGCAGCGGCTGCTCCGGTCCGGCAGGCACATGCACCACCCGGTTGCCGTAGCCCAGGTCGTGCAGCACGTGCGGCACATGCTCGTCCTGCGAACGGGTGAAGACATCCACATGCACATCCAGCCGGCCCAACTGGCGGGTCAGCTCGCGCACATACACGTTCATCCCGCCGGTATCCTTGCCGCCCAGGGTGGCCAGCGGGCAGGTGTGGTAAGAAAGCATGGCAATACGCATACCGTAATTATACCCGCATCCCCCTTGCCGGATTATCTTCTCCCCGGTATAATACCCCTCACGCCGCCGTAGCTCAGCTGGTAGAGCAGACGTTTCGTAAACGCCAGGTCATGGGGTCGAGACCCATCGGCGGCTCAGGTTTCGGGAGGGTATAACAATACCCTCCCTTTCATTTTCCAGGATAGCAGGAATCGCTGGGGGTGGCATGATCAGCCGCCGCCCTATTCCAACCCTACCTACCACAGCAGATCGGATTTCTCACGCACAGGCGCAGGCAGAGCGATAATCTTCCAGTAAATCCATCACCCGATCCAACAAAACATCCCGGGCATGGTTTCGCAAACTGCCCGCGCGAATATGAGCATACTGGCCAGGCAAATATTGGCTGAGTAAGGTCAGCGGCAGCGGCCGGTCGGCAAAGTTATCCAACAGATGCGTCAGAGCCGACTGCACTGCCGGATCGGTCCAATAATAACGGATGCGGTCGCTCAAGCTGTACTTGCGTTTGAAAGCCTGTTCCTCGGATGTGCCACGATAATATTTCATCCAGTATTCAGGACGGCGCAGGGCGGCATGGTTCAGCGCCTGGGAAATATCCGAACAATCTTCAGCTGGGAATAATTCCTTCTCAATACTGGTCAAAGCAAAAACCGCTTCACGGAAAGAGAAGGTCAGCCCTGGTCCCACCTTGAGCACAGCAAAGTGATCACTGACCAGATTGCGCAGCGCTTCGCGGGTCTGGTAATCTGTTGAATGGGCTTCGTAGATCAAGCGCGGCTCGGATTCGATGAAGGCCGAGAGCTCACGCGCGGCGGCTGGCTGGTATTCCAGCACAAAGTCATCCCCAAATTCCACCCCTGGCTGCACCACCACCGCCATCACCCGTTCCCATGCGTCTTCCAGTCCCTCACGCAGAAACGCTGTGCGGGTCAATTCAATGGTTTGCCGCACATCTGCTGGCAGGGTGATGTGCAATCCTTCTTCTTCCTGCCCCACAAAAGCCCCTCCCGGCACCGGCACTTCGGTACCGATCACATAGCGCAATGGATTTTTTCCGGCAGAGGTTTCCTCCGCAATTTTTGCCAGTTGGGCCGTACGTTTGGCAATTACTTCTGGCGGCAAAGTGGGGGCATCATCGGCCAGGCGCATGCTGGCATCCAGGTGGATTTTACAGAACCCGGCTTGCACATAATCCCTGACCAATTGCAACGATTTCTGCATCGCGTTCTCGGCAGGTTCGTTCTGCCAGACGTTTGCTCCAAGGTGGTCTCCTCCTAGGATCAACCGCTCCAGCGGGAATTGGTATGTCCGCGCGATCCCCTGCACATAATTCACAAAATTTTCGGGGGTCATGCCGGTATACCCGCCAAATTGGTTGACCTGGTTACAGGTGGCTTCCACCAGCACCGGAGAATGATGGCTCAGACCATGCCGGAACGCCGCCTGAAGCACAAAAGGATGCGCCGAACAGATGGATGGGATTCCGCGCGGCTCGCCCATCTTTTGGGCAGCCAGGATGAAATCAAAATAATTCATATCGTTAACTGAACTCCGCGAGAAGAAGGACTACCATACATAGTCGATAGCCAGGAGAAAAGCGCGGGCCAAAACCGCATGCCCGCTCAAGCCGGGGTGCACCCGATCCCAGGCCAACGACATGGGATGCATGGATTCCAATACCTGATCAAATGCGGCCTGTGTATCCACAAAGATGGCCTGGTACTTTTCGGCGATCCCGCGCATGGCCTGTCCATAACGGTCCATCATCGCCCGCATGGGATCAGCCCGGTTTGGTTCGATCAAATAAGGAGACAGCAATACCAACCCTTTAAGCCGGGGACGGGTTTTCTGGATCAAAGCCTCCAGCGTATCAGCATAAGTTTCCAAGGACACATGCCATTCAGGATGCAGAGGAGCGTCAAACTGCCGCCAGACATCATTGATCCCGATCATCACCGAAAGCCAGTCCGGCTGCAAGGCCAGCACATCCTCTTCCCAACGCGCCGCCAGGTCAAGCACAGTGTTGCCGCCGAGGCCCATATTTACCACCCGAATAGCATGCCGGGGGTAGGTGGCTGTTAGCAAAGCATTCACCAGGCTGACATACCCGCTGCCCAATCCATTCTGAAATGCTTCGCCAACTGGGCTTGCCCGCCCACAATCCGTGATCGAGTCGCCGATCATCAATAATTTACTGCCCGGGTCAATCAGCATCGCATATTCCTTTCACAAATAATTCAATGCCTCAGCCAAAGTGGGTTGGGCGGCGGTCCCACCCGCCTGCCGGGTGGAAAGCGCGCCGCAGACAGCGCCCAGGCGCAGCATTTTTTCCAGCGGCCAACCTTGCAGGTGCGCGTAGATGAAACCGGCATCAAAGCTATCCCCGGCCCCAACCGTGTCACACACCTCAACCCGCAGAGAAGGCACCTCAACCCGATGACTTCCCTGGGCGCCCAACGCCCCGCGCGCGCCAAGTTTGACCGCCAGCGTCTGCACTTTACCTTTCAGCCAGTCCGCCGCCTGTTCAACGTTCCCGATCCTGGCAAGCGACCTGGCCTCCGCTTCGTTGGGCAAGAAGATATTCGTGACCGACAACAGCTGGTCAAAACCGCTCCAGCGCTCAGAGGGATCATAATTCGTGTCCAGCGAGGTGCTCAAACCCAACCCCCGCGCACGCTGGAACAACCCGACCAGACCCGGCTGCAGCGCCGTTTGCAGGAAATACGAAGCGACATGCACATGCCGCGCCTGGCAGAGCAGATCATCGGAAATCTCTTCCGCCATTAACGCCGCGATCAACCCCGGCTGGGTTAGGATGGCGCGGTCCAGGCCGCGGTTGAGGATCACGCTCAAGCCAGTCGAACCGCCTTCGACAACAATCACATGCTCCACATTCACCTGGCTACGGCGCATCTCCTCCAGCATGAAGCGGCCAAAAACATCATCCCCGCATTTGCCAATAAAGGCCACTTTCAACCCCAAGCGCGCCGCCCCACAGGCAAAAATGACCGAGGAGGAGCCGATCGCCAGTGTGGCGCTTTCGACAAGCTTCTCCACCTGCCCAAAAGCCGGTTCCACATCGCCGGAGAGGATCAGGTCAGGGTTAATTTCACCAGCCACCAGGATATCAAACATTCTAGTAACTCGCATACCAATCAAAAGGCGCTTCGGCGCAGTAAAAGTCGCTGACAGGTTTGGCCAGCGCTGTGCATAAAGCATTCAGGCGCACAAGGCGTTCCTTGGCAACTGTGCGCAGGAACTCACTGCGCGCATCTCGCGGCATGTTGACCGTCTCCTGCCACACTGCCCGTCCCACGGCGATCCCGCTGGCTCCGGCCTGGCAGGCGGCAATGATCTGCTTTTGGTAGGATTCGAAAGACACTGCCGCGGAGAGCAAGATCCACGGAACTATGGATGCGGCGCTGACCTCGGCGCAAGCCGCCGCCAGCCGGGCTGGGTCTTCGTCGGCGGTGTCCAGCGGTAGTTCGGCCTTGAGCACATCCACCCCCGCCATGGCGGTCAGGCGGTTGGCCGTTTCCACCACTACCCAGCGTTTCTCGTCACTGCTCAGTTTGGCTTCGCTGAGCGAGTACGACAACGGTTCCAGCATCAGGCCAAGATCATATCGCGCGCACTCCGCCGCCACCATGCCCGTAAAATCCTCGGTCTCAGCAGCGGTAGGAGCGTCGGGGTGGTAATACACCAGCAGCTTGACCATGCTGGCCCCCATGCGTTTGGCTTTTTCCACGCTCCAACCGGGAATGATCTGCCCCTTACGGGCGGTGGCCTCCCCGGAATAGCCGGTCGATTCGAGTGCCACCACAAAAGCAGTCCTTCCAGGAAGCGCGCCCGCGGCCACAGCCTGCGCCGCCGAAACCTCCGGGTCCAACAGAACACAGGTGGCATCGTCAGCCAGTGCAGCGGTTACATCCAGCTTAAATTGAGACAATTCCGCATTGCTGACAAAAGCCGGGTTGGCCTTGCGCAGGTTCTGGCGGTGATCCAGGGCCAGGCAGGTGAACGTTCCCCGAATGGAAGTGCATTGCTGGATGCCGCGCAATTTTCCGATCGTGATTTGTTTCATGTTTTAGACCTTATGTGTCTTAAATTGAGGCAGATAAGCCTGATGCTGCGCAAAAAGCTCATTCGTCATCTGGCGGATCTCCGCCAGCGACAGGACCGCAGCGGTCAGCGGGTCGTGGCAGATGGCGCGATAGATCATGGTTGGGTCGCCAGCCAGCGAGGCCTGGATTGCCATCTCTTCGATCCCACTGGAAAGCTGGGTCAACAAAGCACATTCAGGCGGCAGCGCGCCCACATGCATCGGGTGGAACCCGGCCCGATCCACCAGCACAGGCACTTCCACGCAGGCACCTTCAGGTAAATTGGTGATCAGGTGCGTGTTCTGCACATTGCCGTTGAACTTGAACGGTTCGCCGCCCTGAAGCGCATTAATAATATAGGCGGCATATTCCTCGCCGCGCTGCAGGTCTTCCGCGGTCAGAGGGCGATCCAGGTTGGCTTTGACCTGCTCTTTCCAGGTGGCTTCGTTGTGCTGGTATTCCTTGAGGATGTAGGCGTACTCGCCGGGATTCCAGCCTGTTCCGTGGGTGCAATATTTCTCGATCAAATCGGGGCGCTTGCGGAACCACCAGTTGTATTCGGAATTGTGCCCGCTCGACTCGGTAACGAATTTTCCAAGCGCCAGGTACATCTCGTTGCGCACTGGTTCCTCGTTATATATTTCGGGACGCCCGGTGACCGCCTGGCGGATTAACGGATAGGCATCCACGCCCTTCCACCGGTAATCCAGATACCAGGCCTGGTGATTGATTCCCGCGCACAGGTAATCAATTTCCTCGTACGGCGCGCCAATCCAGTTGGCCAACATCATCGCCGTTCCCTGCACAGAATGACACAAGCCCGTCACAGTGACAAAGGTTTGTTTCTGGATTGCCGAGACCAGCATGGCCATCGGATTGGTGTAATTGAGCAAGATGGCCTTTGGACAATATTTTTCCATATCGCGAACGATATCCATCAGGGGATTGATCGTTCTAAGGAAGCGGAAGATCCCGCTGGGGCCGCGCGTGTCGCCGACATTGGTATCCACACCGTATTTCTTTGGAATTTCAATGTCGTGCCGCCAGACATCGGTCGTACCCGCCAAAATGGTGGTCAGAACCACGTCAGCATCCTTAAGCGCTGCGCCTCTGTCCAGGGTTGCTTCCACTTTGACCGCATGTTCCCCCGCAGCTACCAGTTTTTCCACTCCCTTTTTAGCCCACGCCAGCCGTTCAGGGTCAATATCCATCAGGGAGATGGTGGCATTTTGCAGCAGCGGAAAGGTAAGAATATCGCGCACCAATTCGCCGGTGAACCCCAGACTGCCCGCCCCTATAAAGGTAATCTTTGTCATCGTGTGTCCTCTATATTTCCAGGTTGACCACAGCAGTCAAGTTTTCGGGCTGGTCCGGGTTCAGACTCTTTGTCATCGAGCGGTGATAAGCGATTAACTGCAGCACGGGCAAATATAAAACCCCGCGTACGCTTTCCACCAGCCCGGAATTAAAGTTGACCGAACAGCCCGATTCACCCAAAGAGATGATCGTGGCGCCTTTGGCCTGCATTTCCTCCAACACTTTTTGTTCATGGGTAAAATTTTTCTCCGAAACCAGTCCCACCACCACAGCGGACTTGCTGATCATTGACATCGGTCCGTGTCTAAATTCCAAAAAGTGGAAGGGCTCGCTGTGGGTGAGAGTCATTTCTTTCATCTTCAAGTTTACTTCGCAGGCCAATCCGTAACGCGCGCCTGATCCCAGGAAGTAGAAGCGGTCAAAATCCAGGATCTGGCCGGTGGATTGTGCCAGAGACTCGAACTGGGATAAAATTCTTTGGCCCGCTTGTGGCAAACCCTGCATGGATTGGAGTAGATCCTCGCGTCCGCCCGCCAGCATTGCCAGTGCCGCAGCCGCCACATACATCGATGCAAAAGAACGCGTTTGCGCCACGCTTTTTTCCTGTCCTTTTTCAATCACCACAACCACATCCGCCAATCCTGCCAGCGGTTGGTCACCATAGTTGGTGATGACGATCACCTCACCACGCTTGTGCTGCTTGAACTGCTCCACTGCCCGCACCGTTTCTGTGGTCGAGCCGGATCGGCTGATCGCCACCAGCAGAATTTTTCCACCTGTGACCACCGTCTGCGAGTTCAATAACAGCTCTCCGCCCGGAACTGCCCGCGCCTGTTTGCCGGTCATTTCCTGAAACAGCGCCGCGGCGGCCAACGACAGGTAATAGGTGGATCCGCAACCGGTAAATAACACCTGGTCATACGTTGTGTTTTGAAGAACCGCTTGCAGTTTTGATTTATTTCTTTCCACCTGCGCTAACGCATCTGCCCAGGCTTCAGTTTGGGTCAAAATTTCTTGTTTGGTATGCACACCACGCTCCATCAAATGCTCCTTCTTCCTGTTTCAATCAATCCGACTGGCTAAAATAGAATGCGTTCCGCGTTCTGATGATAGACCTTTTTAAGCACTTCATCCGGTAAGGAAAGTCCGAAAATATTCCACCGCCCCTGGTCAGGCAGGGGAGCCGCGCTGTACTCAAAATATTCATCTTCAGTTTCCAGGAAACGGTAGTAGATCTGGTAAGATTTCACGTCCGGTCCCAGGTCCAGGCCAAAAAGGATCCGGTCGGCGTATTGGAGGAAGAAACGTCGCGCGGTATACGGCTGGCGGCCCAGTTCAGCAATGCGGGCTGAAATATCCACGTTAAAATTCGGACAGCGGTCGAGCAGAGCCCCAACCCACTGCAAATTTTCGGCATAGCAACCCACGTGGGCGCCAATGAAGGTTGTCTCAGGATGGCGGGCAACCATATTGGCGAACCCGTTAATGATCCCCGAAAAGGGCGGGAAGGGCGGGCTGGTGAAGGCCCAATCCGGGTGCGCCCCCAGCTCCTCCCAGCGCTCGTTGGTCTCATCGATCGGATCAAAGAATGCCAGCGGGTCAGCAATATGGATCAATACCGGCAGGTCCAGTTCTCCGGCGGCTTGCCAGATCGGGTCGATGCGTGGGTCATCCACGCTGACCAGGGCGCCGGTGTGGTCTTTCACCTGCAGGCCCAGCGGTTTCCAGATCTTCAACCCTTCTGCGCCGCGCTCTTTCTGGTCGCGCAGCCGTTTCGCTGCCCACTCCGAGAAACGGTTGCCCATCTCGGCCCATTTTGACCAATCCACGCCTCCGAAGACCTTAAACCGTTCCGGGGCGGGTTGTTTGAAATAATCCAGGTGCCCATTGAGCACCTCCTCGCCCCAGCCGCCATCCAGGTCCACGTAGCAGGTCACCCCGGCGGCGTCCAGTTGGTCCAGCAGGCTGGAGAGGGGCTTGTGATCCCAGCCACCTCCGAAGGAATCTCCGAGGTGATTGTGGGCGTCGATCACCGGGAACCTTGGGCGGGTAATGGTGGTGGTTTTGGTCACCAGTTTGGATTGGGGACGATAATTTTCGAGGAGCATGGTCTTTTTCCTTCTCTAGGTTTATTTTTTCTGCATTCTGAGCTGCTCAGCTTGCGGCAGGTTCTTGTAAAATTCGTCGAGGGGAAAACAGCCTGAGATCATCCCGTTTCGCGGGGCGGTGGTGCAGTCGCTGAAGGTGCGGCAAATGTGGCGGCGGTCGAGCGGCTTTCCCTGCAAGATATCGGCTGGCATCTCGGGATAGGAAAGGATCATCCGTCCCAGGCCAATAAAATCTGCCATGCCATTGCGCACGACATGCTGGGCCACGTTTGGAAGCCATTCCTGAAGATAACTGTAACCCGTCCCTACAATGGCCAGTTCGGGGAAGGCCCTTTTGGCTCGCGCAGCAATCTCGATCAAGCGGGCCACGCTGGCAAGCGGGTCTTCCAGCAGTTGGTAGCCGTCCGAGGGCGGAAAGTATGCCGGGCGCTGAAGATGTGGATTGTAATAGGGGCTTCCTGCGGTGAGGTTCACCAGTTCCACACTCATCTCCTGCAACAAGCCAAGGAAGCGAAACAGTTCATCCGTCTTGATCTGAAGCGGATTTTCTGGATCTGCCCCAAACGCATAGGGGTATTTACCATCCTCATCGCGATATGGGACTACCTGTCCCACGCCGTCCGGACCTGGCCGGAAAGGTGGAAAGTCAAAAGCGCTCAGGCGCACACCAACCATCAAGCCGGGAGCATCGTTCCTGATCCCAGTTATCACCTGGCGAAGAAAACGGGTGCGGTTTTCAAGGCTGCCGCCATACCGCCCTGGACGGGTCACAGCGCTGAGGAACTCGTGCCCAAGATATCCGTGGCAGTGCTTGATGTCCACAAAATCAAAGCCGAGTTCCCGGGCCGAGCAGGCAGCCCGGACAAACACACCGATGAGATCATCAATCTCGTTGTCGCTCATCACTGGCAAATCCCCGGGGATGTGAAAGATCGGGTCGAGCAATGGGTGGTGGTAAAGAATCTTCGGTTCCAGAAGTTTGTTATCATTCGGGCGGGCAAAACGCCCGGAATGGGTCAATTGCAGGCCGGTCAGAAGGTCCTCCCGGGTCCCGTGATGTTCCTCATGGCTGCGCACCAGGACCTGGCGAAGCTCGCCCAGGGCGGAGAGGGTGCGATCCAGGATCATCAACTGCCGGGGATTGGCCCGCCCCTCCGGGCAGACCGCTACCGCTTCGCCGCCCCAGATCAGCTTTCCGCCGCTGCGGCCAAAGTTGCGCCAGCGCCGCACAGTATACTCGCTGGGCAAGCCTTCGGCCGTGCCATCCCAGCCCTCCATCGGCTGGACGCAGAACCGGTTGCCGATTTTCCGGCCATTGGCAAGGATGTAGGGTTGCGCCAGCGGGTTTTGCGGCGCGGGGACCAGCGATTCATCAAAAGGAATCGCGATGTCTTGCGAGGCAAGATACGCGCGGAATTCATCAGCGGCCTTCAGACTGGCAATGCGGCGGTATTGGTTCATAAAGGATGCTCTTTAGGTTAAAGGATAGGTTTGCCATCCCGGGCTTCTTTCACCCAGGCAATGGCCTGTCGAACCTGGTTCGTGATGGCTGCATAGTCTTGTGAGGCAATCCATGGCTGGGGGAACAATTTGCTGCCCATCCCCAGGCAGGCGGCTCCTGCCTGGATCCATCTGCCAATGCTCTCCCGGCTGGCTTCCACCCCGCCGGTCGGCATCAACCGCGCCCAGGGCAGCGGGCCCAAAACATCCTTGATGAAAGATGGGCCGCCCACCACCTCGCCAGGGAACACTTTGCAGATCTCCGCCCCCAGCTCTTCCGCCTGGGAGATCTCGGAAACGCTGCCGCATCCGGGAATATAGGCTGCCTTGCGGCGGTTGCACAGGCGGGCCACATCTGGATTGAAGTTGGGGCCGACGATGAACCCTGCGCCGAGCTGGAGGTACAGGGCAGCCGTGGCCGGTTCCAGGATCGAACCCGCGCCTAGGATCACCTGCCCGTCTGTCTTAAAACGGCTGACCAATTTCCCGAACACCTCGTGTGCCTGGTCGCCGCGGTTGGTGAACTCAAAGCAGGTGGCCCCGCCTTCCGCGCAGGCTGCCACCACCCGGGCCACAATTTCTATATCCGGGTGATAGAACAACGGCAGGATGCCGGTTTCGAGCAGGCTTACCAGGACTTTCAATCGAGAGACTGCGGCCATGTTACCTCACTCCTTTTCACCGGCTGACGCGCCCGGAACCATCACCATTCAATAATTTTTCCACTTCAACGACCGAAACCAGGTTGAAATCTCCAAAGATGGTGTGCTTGAGCGCAGATGCGGCCACAGCAAAATTCAATACCTTTTGCCTATTAGCGGAGAGGTGCAGCAGCCCATAGATCAGTCCGGCAGCGAAGCTGTCCCCACCGCCCACCCGGTCAACAATGGCGCTCAGGTCGTAGGTTGGGGCGGTGTAGAGGGTGCCCTGGTCCCATAATATACCGCTCCAGGTGTTGTGGTCCGCGGAGAGGGAACCGCGCAGGGTGATGGCGATTTGCTTTAACTTGGGAAAGCGCCTGGAAAGTTCGGCGCATACCAGAGAGTACCTGGCAGCATCCACCTGAGCACAGTTCACATCCGTTCCGGGGGCATAAATCCCGAAGAATCTGGCTGCGTCCTCTTCGTTGGCGATGGCGACATCGCAATAGCTCACCAGTTCCTGCATCACGTCTCCGGCTGGCCTGTTCCATTTCCATAACTTTGCCCGGTAGTTCATATCACAGGAAATAGTCAGTCCTGCTTCACGGGCGGCTCGCACCGCTTCCATACAGGCCGCTGCAGCGCTGGCCGAGATGGCAGGCGTAATCCCTGTCCAGTGGAACCAATCTGCTCCGGCAAAGATTTCCTGCCAGTCCAGCATTCCGGGGGCCAGCGTGGCAAAAGAGGAATTGACGCGGTCGTAGATCACCTGGCTGCCGCGCATGTTGGATCCATTTTCCAGGAAGTAGATGCCCAGGCGTTCTCCGCCACGTAAGATGTTTCGGGTGCCAACCCCGAACTGGCGCAGGAATTGCAGGCAGGCATCGCCGATCTCGTTCTGCGGTAGGCGGGTAATGAAATCGGTCTGCATTCCAAAGTTTGCCAAAGAGACAGCCACGTTAGATTCGCCACCCCCGAAGGTCGCTTCCAGGCTGCGCGCCTGGTTGAAGCGCAGATGGTCAGGGGGAGAAAGGCGCAGCATGATCTCGCCAAAGGTAATGATCCTGGACATTCTTCAGATTCCTTTACAACCGGTGAATATGGAAGCCACCGTCCACATCCAGCACCTGGCCGGTAGAAAAGGGCAAATAACCCTCGGCGATGGCCACCACCGCCTTGCCGATATCTTCCGGCTGGCCCCAACGCTGGATGGGGGTGAGGCCCTTTGCGATCAGGTGGTCGTACTTTTCTTTCACGCCAACGGTCATGGGGGTCTGGATGATCCCAGGCCGGATCTCATAGACATTGATCCCTGCGCAGGCCAGCCGGTCAGCGTACAACAGGGTGGACATGCTGACGCCCGCTTTGGAAATGCAATATTCAGCCCGATTGGTACTGGCAGTGTAGGCGCTGATTGAGCCGATGTTGATGATTTTTGAATTTTGAATGATGTTCCGATCAACCAAATCCAGCATGACCTTTGCCACCTGCTGGGTCAAAAAGAAGGGCCCGATCAGGTTAACCGCCAGAACTTCCTGCATGCTTTGCTCGCTCATCTCCAGCATGTCATTGCGCTGGCGCGGCGCGATTCCGGCATTATTGACCAGCAGGTCGATCCGGCCATATGCATCCAGGGTTGCATGCACCAGGTGATCGCGTTCCTCCGCCGAGGTGATATCCGCCAGGATAACTTTCCCTTCACCGCCTGCTGCCCGCACCGTCTCCAGAGTGGCCTGTGCAGCCTGGAGGTCGCCAATATCGTTGATCACGACGGTCCAGCCGCTGCCAGCCAGGGCTGCTGCGATCCCGCGCCCGATCCCGCGCCCGGAACCAGTCACCAGGGCAACTTTAGAAGAGGTCTTCATCGTGTTTCTCCATCGAAAAAATGGTAAATCTGACCACTGCGAAAACGCTGCCAGGTGGTCTCGAACCAGGTATTGGGCGATGGGATGGGGCGACGGTTCATCCATTTGTGCTCTGCCCGTCCGGTTTTGCCTATTGATGTATTTTGCACTTGATTGCGATACGCGTCATCTTCGGATTGGATACTCCAACCATCTCCCAACAAGGGGTGAATCGGGATCCCAGATGAGTCGAGCACGATCGCTGAACCACGGCTTCCGACCCCTGAACGGACAGCAAAAAGGATCGCATCCAGATAGACTGCATGCGCATAACACAATTGGCGCGTAGTGAATACTTGCTTCAATTCTAACGGCGATTCACAAGAACATCCCAAATTCTTCAGACGTTCAACTTGCAGCCAGGCCAAGGCGATCTCCCCTTCCAGGGTCTCGCGCGAGCGTATATGAGCCCCAACTCGCGACATGCGGCTTCTGAACTCCATCTGTTCTGCCTGCCAATTCAAACTGGAACTGTCACAACACCGGATCCATTTATTAGTCTGGCTCAGAGCGCTTTGGATTGCCATTCCAGCCTGCCCTTCGTCTAAACTCCAGCCAGCATAGCAATGGGCTATGAATTCAGCAGCCCTGAATCCGCCCACCTGTCCGGCGTTCAATGCTGCTCCGCCGGGCCGGCGCAGCCCGTGCGAGCCGTTGACCTCCCCAATCGGAAACAGGTGGCGGATATTGGTTGATTCCCACCAGAGGGTGCCAGCCAATCCGCCGTTGTTGTGCTGCGCGCACACCGCGATCTCTAGCGGTTCGTACGCCAGGTCAATGCCGTGTTCCCGGTACAGGGAAACCGCGCCTGGATTCATCGCCATCAGGCGTTCCAACGGGGTGGCCTGCAGCGCGTTGGAGTGTGCCAGGTACTGGCGCGCTTCTTCTGGCAGTTGATCATAATCGAAATCATCCGGGTTGCTGCGGAAATCCAGATAGACTCGCCGTCCTTTGATCTCGGTCTCGATGTAAACCAGGATGTCGATCAACGAAGAGCCGCCAACTGCCTTGCTGGCATCGAAAGGCCACTGGTATCCCTTGAGGAAGACTTTGCCGTGCATTTCGGCAGGCGAGGAAAAGTACGGGCGCAGGAACTCGGTTTCCCCTGGCAGACTGACCAGGCGGGGAATGACCTGCATATAAGTGCCCGAGACGTTCCAACGAAATTGTGTCGAAGCCAGCCCGTATTGAAATTCGGGCAGGTTGCGCGACTCAGCGCCTGCCATCAGGGCCAGGCCGATTGCGCCGTTGTGCACTTCGGGATAGACGCTGGACTGGTACAGCCCGCCTGGCCCACCAACCGCAAAAAGGATGTTCTCGGCCAGGTAGGTTTCAATCGCCCCGCTTTCGTCCAGCGCCAGCGCCCCGCACACGCGCAATTGATCCCCTTCCCGCATGGTGACCAGTTGAATGGCGCAGCGGTCTTCGAGGATGCGGATGCCCAGCTGCTGCGCTTCACGGGTCAGGTGCCGGCACATCTCGCGCGAGGTGTATGGGCCGATGGAGGTGGCGCGCTGGCGCGGGTCGTGGTCGGTCTTGTACCCGGCGAACTGGCCAAACTCGTCCCTGGGGAACGGCATACCCAGGTTGACCAGGTGCATAAAGGCCCGCGCAGAGTTGCTGGCTTCCACCAGGGCAAGGTCGCCGTGCATCCCTCCCCCGGCAAAGTAAGTTTCAGCCATGGCGTGGACCGAATCAGCCTCCGCGCCGCATAAGGAGAGCTTGTAATAGGTCTGCTTATCGCTGCCTGTATTGATCGAGGTGCCCATCGAGAGGCCTTCGGTCAAGATCAAGATATCCGTCACACCATTCAAGACTAGCTGGATGGCGGCGTTCAACCCAGCAGCCCCGCTGCCGATCACCAGGGTGTGCACGCGGGTGGGGGTGGAGTGCTCAGCGGCTTTCATATCCCCTCACCCAATCTTTCAACTTTTGCGCATCCTCGAAGAAAGCTTCCGGCGCGTCGTCCCGCACGAACTCCAGCATCAGGGTGTGATCCCGGGGGCTGGTCTGAATCAGGTCGAGATAGCGCTTCCAGGCTACGTCGCCTTCAGAAAGGGAACAGCGCGTATATCCTGGTCTCCAGCAATTGACATGCACATGGCTCAACCAGGGCAGCACAAGGCGCAAACCGCTCTCACATACCTCCACCGGCTGGTCCAGCGGAGTTTGCCAGTACGAGCGAATGCCGGGGTGGTCGATCTGTTCGAACAACCTGACCGCTGAAGCGGGCTGGTCGGTCAGCGTGTTTTCATGGAATTCAAAGCTGATTGTCAGACCACGCGCTGAAGCCATCTGGGCAATACGCCTGCCGTCCGTCGCAATTCGTTCCCGGTCATCGGAGCTGACCTCCGCTGATCCTTTATGGCCAGCCCACACCCGGATGGTCGGAGCGCCCAGCGCCTGCGCAGTTTCCAGCACTGCGCCAAACGACGAAGGATCACTTATCCCCAGCCGGTAATAGGAGCCGTAGGCGGCCACCGCCAGGCCCGAATCGACGGTCAACTTGCGAACGTCACCAGCCAGGAGCGGGTTTTGCGGCGGGACATGAATATCCCCGCCCCATTCAATGCTCTCCAGGCCTGCCCTGGTGACGAAGCTAACGATCTCCCGGGGGGTGTGCTTGCGAAAGGTGACTGATACCAGACCCGTATGCAGCGCCATCACTCCCCCTTAGTATCCCGAGCAGGATAGGTCACTGCGCGTTCGCGCAGGCATTGCATCACTTCCACCGACTGGTGCGCGGATCGCAGGTCATCTTGAACAGGCGTGCCGGACCGCAGCGCGTCAAAAAAAGCGGCATCCTCGGCGTAAAAGCCTTGTAAGACATACTCCTGGTCGGTCTGGCAATATTCTCTCCCATCCAGGTCCAGGAACAACTGACCTTTTTCATAGTGCCTGAGGCTGCCGGGAAAGTCTATCCCATTTGCGCAGGCCAGCGTAAAGGTGCGGCCTTCGCCATGAAGGATAGCCCGTTCAACGTTGATCCCGCAAGCAGGGGTGATCTCGATGCTAGCGGTTTTCCCATTGGTAAACCGGCAATCCAGGTGGAAATCAACCACATTTTTTCCCAGGGCGGGATGCTCCCGGTAGTGGAACTGGATCTCCTGGAAATCGACGCCGATCAGGAAGCGCGCCGCGTCAATGGCGTGAACCGCAGTGGGCGAAAAATCTCCCTCGGTTCTGCCAATCCGCGCCAGCTGGTAATGGAGATGGTCGATGGGATAGGTTTGGAGTTGCCGCTTCAATTCTGCCATCAGGGGCATATAGCGGCGATTGAAGGCTGCCATATTGGTTATACCAAATTCATTGGCTGCTGAAACCAACCGATCAACTTCTGCGGTGCTAATCCCCGGCGGTTTCTCCGCCAGCAGCGCCCGGCGCTGTCTCAAAATCTCCACGCCGATCTCGCAGGTCAACTTTTCTGGAACGTTCAGGCAGACCGCGGCTGGTTTTTCTTTTTCCAGCATCTCGCGGAAATTTGAATAGGCCCGCCCAAAGCCAAACCGGGCGCGGAATTCCTCGGCTCGTGCAGGGTCCACATCGCAGCAGGCAGCCAGCTCAATTGCGCCGGTCTGGCTGGCATAGGCCTGATATGCTGGACCGTGACATGCCTGGGAGACCCATCCACATCCAATGACAGCGATTTTCAGAGGCATCGATGGTTATTCCTTGACCGCGCCCAGGGTCATGCCGGAGATGAAATAGCGCTGCAGCAGGGGGTAGATGATCAAGACTGGCAGCGCGCTGAAGAAGATCATGGCTGCCTCAGCACCATCAGGTGAGACATTGGGCAGCGTCCCGGAGAAACGATAGCCGGCATACTCTGCGCTCAATGCGCCGGTGGTCAACAGCGAATACAGGTAACTACCCAGCGGCCAGGAATGGACATCCCGGATGAAGATGATCCCGTCAAACCAGCTGTTCCAGTGCTGCACCAGGGTGAAGAGGGTGATCGTCGCCAGGGTGGGTTTGGAGAGCGGAGCCATGATCCGGGTGAGGATTTGCCAGTGGGTGGCTCCATCCAGCATGGCGGATTCGACCAGTTCATAGGGCACCGAGCGGAAATGATTGATGGCCAGAATCACATTGAAGGTATTCAATAACAGGGGCAGGATGAGCACCAGGAAGTTGTCGATCAGACCCAGGTTATTGTAGCTTAAGAACCTGGGGATCAGGCCGACCTGAAACATATTGGCGAAGATCATCACTGCCATGAAGGCCTTGCGCCCGGGCATGCGAATCCTGTCCATCGCCAGGGGATAGGCGGTGATGATCACCAGGAACAGGGTCGAGGGAATGGCTACCACCACACGCAGAACCGAGACCATCAGCGCCTCACCAAATCGATCCTTGCTGACCACAGCACGGTAATTATCGAGAGTTGGTTCCACAGGCAGCAGTCCGACGCGCCCGGCCTGCACTTCAGCCCTCCCACTGAAGGAGACCGCCAACTCATGGATGAAAGGTAGTACGCAGGTGAGCAGCGTAGATACCAACAATACAACAATCAGTAAGTCGGCCAGCCGAGATTTGAAGGAATGTTCACGAATCATATTGTCTCCAGCTGCGTGTTAGAACAGGCGGTTTCCAGAGACTTTCCCGGAGAACCAGTTAGCAAATACGATGGCTGCATAACCGACCACAGCTTTCAGCAGCCCCACCACGGTTGCCATTTCCAGCTTGAAGTTGAGCAACCCTTCACGGTATATGAAAGTGTCCAGAATATCGCCTGTAGAATATACTGCGGGATTGTAAAGCACCAGAACTTGCTCAAAACCGGCATCCAGAATGCCGCCCAGATTGATCGAAACCATGAAAATAAAGATGGGTAAAATGCCCGGAATAATCACATGCCAAATGCGGTTGGCGCGTCCGGCTCCATCCACTGCTGCCGCTTCAAACAATTCCGGATTGATCTGGGTCAATGCTGCCAGGTAGATAACCGCGCTGAAACCAAATTCTTTCCAGGTTTCCGACAGGATCAGGGTCCATGGGAAAACATCTTTGGAAGACAAGAATTTTACTGGCTGCATATTCAGTGTGGTCAATGCATCGTTAACTCCGCCACTGGAACCCAACAAGGAAACCATGATGGCTCCAACGATAACCCACGAAAGAAAATGGGGAATGGTGGTAGCGGTTTGCGCTAATTTTTTGAACAGCGGAGAGCGCATTTCGTTGAGCAACAAGGCGAAAGCCAGCCCGGCAATTTCACCGATCAGGATCTTCCCCAGGGCGATGAAGAGAGTGTTCCTGACCACGTTCCAAACTTCAGGACGCCGAAACACTTCGGCGAAGTTTCCAAAATTGTTCCATTCAGACCCGGCCAGCCCCTGGACCGGGTTATAATCCACAAAGGCAATGCTGATTCCCCACAGGGGATAAATTCTGAGGAAGAGGATCAGGAGCGCCGCGGGCACCAACAGCCAGTAGAGCAGGTGGTTCTTTTTCCAAACGCTGCGGAAAGGCGTTTTCCCCTGGCTGGAGCTGGTGGGGGTCATTTTCATCATGGAGGATTGGGGCAGGGTCGCGGTCATCTCTTCACTCGTTTCGTAGGATCAAGAATGGGTTCAGGGTTTCCCCTGAACCCATTCTACACTAAGAAGGTTTATCGGTTGGCTTCAGCCCAGGCATTCACTTCATCGGTGTACACCTGTCCGCCCCGGTCCAGCCATTCGGTCACAAACTGATCGAAGGTGTCCAGCGAGCGGGCGCCAGTGACAAACTCAATGAAGGCGGTGCGTTCGAAGTCCAACAAATCGGAGAGTACTTCGTTAATGGCATCTGTGTTGCGGCCTCGGAAAGCGTTCTGGATGACCTCGTCGCGCGTGGCGTAAGCAATGTTGTAGTATTCAATATCGCGCTGCGTGGTGGGATCATTCAGGATGTAGTTCTGGGCCATGTTCAGCGTGGCAGGATCGGCGGCCTGCCATTCGGCCATGGTCTTGAAAGCATCCGCGACATAATCCGGATAGCTGCTTCCGCGGTAACCGCCGACGAAATCGCGCGCGTACATCCACTCGGTGCCAGGAATGGCGCCAGCCACCACGTTGCAGTTTTCATCCAGGTCCCATTCGTAACCCTTGAAGTATCCAGCGGCATTCAACCATTCACCGTACTGCTGGTATTGGTCCCAGTTGGCGTGCATTTCAACCTGCCAGTTGATCTGCTTGATCACGGCCTCGACGATCTTGGGATCGACCCCCTTACGGAAGAGGATCGCGCCTACCCGCAGGCTGGTGCCAGCCCGGCCAGAGGTTCCATCCGGCCCCTTGGGGTTGGAAATGACCGAGATCTTCGCATCCGGGAAGGCTGCATACAGATCCATCACGTTGGCGTGACCACCCCACCAGGGTTGGAAGCCAATACCCACCTGCCCGGCGATGAAGGCATCGTTGGCACCGCTTTCGTCCATGTTAATGAAATCAGGGTTGATCAGACCTTCAGTGTACCAGGTATTCAGCACGGTCAGGGCGTCCTTGGCGCGCGGATCGATCGCGCTGTAATGCAGGCTGCCGTCTTCGCCCTCCAGCCAGTATCCAGGACCACCGCCATTAGCGGGGATCACCCCATAAGCGCCAAAAACGGGATCCAAGCTCCAGTCCCAGGTGACCAGGTTGACATTGGCCGCGATCGGGAACTCCGCCATGCCAGCCGCCTTGAACGCGCGCGCTGTCTCGGTCAGTTCATCGATGGTGGTGGGGGTGGGCAGGCCCAGTTGATCCAGCCAGTCCTGGCGGATATAGAGCAGGGAATCATCACCATACCCATCTTCCTTGAAGGCGATGCCATAGATGCGCCCGTCGCGGCTCACATCCAGCCACATCAGGGAATCCGGGTAGCCTTTCTTTTCCTTGACCAGGTCAGAGGCATAAGTGTTCCACAGGTCGGTGATATCTTCCACGGCTCCAGCATCGATGTAGGTGGAGAGCTTGCTGTTCTTGACGCGGAAGGCATCCGGCAGGGTGCCGGCCGCCATGTCGTTGTTCAGGCGGGTATAGACGTCGTTGCCGTCCGCCTGCCAGGCGACCGTGTACTGGATGCCAAGTTGTTCCACCAGGCGGTTATACATCGGGTTGTTGGTGATCTCCTCGCCTTCCAGCATGAACGAATAGTCTGTGCCAAAGGGGACAGAGATCACAACCGGCGGGTCAAATTTCTCAGCGGCCGGGTAGGTCGGGTTCCAATCGACTTGGCAGCCAGCCGGTTCCTCGGCGGTGGGGGTGGCTTCGACAATAACGACTTCCTCGGTTGCGGTAGGCACAACCGGTTGGGTGGTCGGCACAGCCGTCGGGCTGGCAGGGGTGCATCCCGCCAGGATCTGGGCAAACAAGCAAACGCCGAGTAAGATCGCAAAGAAATTACGTCGGTTCATACGGTGGTTTTTTCCTGACATGATTTTCTCCTTCTTATTGGGGTGGAAATTGTGGTTGGGATTTTTATCGTATATCATATATGATTATAAGGATCTTCTTCTCTTTAGCAGCCTCCTTCAGTGCGCAATAACCAGGCAGGTCAACAGAGATAACAGCGATTTGGGTTAGCGGGCCTGCTCGTTATTGACAATATGCGAATGGATCCAGGTCTGGTAAGCTTCCTTGGCAGCCAGATTGTGCCTGCTGGTCATCTCGGCCAGCTCGGCGACTTTGCGCTGCTTGAGAAGCTCGAACATTTCCCGGTGATCGTGCTGCGATTGCGCCAGACGGTGCTCAAATACTTCTTTGAATAAATAAAATCGGCGGATTCTTTCCCACTGGTCAAAGATATGGCTGGTAATATCTACCAAAAGTTTCATCTGCGCGATCTCGGCAATACGAAGGTGGAACCTACGGTTATTCTCAGACCATTTGTCTGCATTTCCCTCGACTGATGCCTTATCCATAGCGGTCAGGATGTGGTCCAGATCCTTCACATCCTTATCGGTAATCTTCTTGACTGCCCCAGAAAAAGCAAGGTATTCCATTGAACCCAAGATAGTGAATATCTCATCGATAGTATCCAGTGAGACTTCGCTGACAACCGCTCCAGTATGAGGAATGATATCCACCAATCCTTCTGCTTGAAGGCGTTGGAGAACTGTGCGGATCGGTATCGAACTGACTTTGAAAGCATCGGACAAATGATCAATCACCAGCCGTTCCCCGGGGAGGATCTTGCATTGCATGATCGCCTCGCGTAGGGTGCTGTAGATATACTCTTCTTTGGTCAGATACGTTTTTGCGGGAACCAAGCCTTCGAACATATGTGCTCCATGAAGGGTAAATCCGGAATTAGATTGAGAAAGATTTCACATTACAAAATATATCATATATGATATACTATGAATTGTCAAGTACAAAATATCACAAATCACCAATTATGACTCCCCAACTACTTTGAGGGCTTTCTAATGA
The DNA here is from genome assembly GCA_964424115.1 of uncultured Anaerolineaceae bacterium. Lineage (GTDB taxonomy): Bacteria > Chloroflexota > Anaerolineae > Anaerolineales > Anaerolineaceae > CAYRHN01. The sequence goes on along the minus strand of CAYRHN010000016.1, from coordinate 5,926 downwards.
ATCCTTCTTCCTTCCAAGACTGGGCAGAATATGCCCTTAAGGTCCAAGTAAGTTTCCCGGTGAACCGATTGGGCGGTTACGGCCCGGGCGGTGAGGTAATCTACTGCGCTCACCCCACCGCCTGTCCATCGACCCTGGTGGACCACCAGGGCCCGGCAACTGCCACCTTTCTATCCAACGGTTCGCTTTGCTTTGAGATCAAGCTGCAGGAAGGGCTGGAGGTACAGGTCCTGCAGGGCAGTTTTGATCCGGTCGAAAAAAGGGAGACCGGTGTCCTATCGGCCAATTGTTGGCTGGAATTGGAGCACCCGGGCGGCAAACAAATAGCCTCGCTGATCAATCCGCGCATGCACTGGAATTTGCCCGCTGAATCGATCAAGATCATCAAGACCGGTGCGCCGCAGCGCTCGATGGGCTATTGTTCCAGCTTCTCCCTGGCGGGCGGCGGCCAGGCCCAGGCGGTGGTGCGCCTGCGCCTGGCCAGACAGCCGGGCGGCGTTGCCCTTCTGCGTGAGATTTACCTGCGCAACCCGGGGCAACAGCCTCTGGCGGGGAATCTTTGGACCTGTTTTCACCTGCCTGGAACTCAGCGCTTTGTGTATCATAAGAGCCTGTGGTACGATGCGGGGTTAACCCTCAGCCCACTCGAGACGGTAGTCTGCGCCAGGGTGCCCCAGGAAGATATCCTGCAGATCAAGCGCATCTCCAGCCAGGTTTGGAACTGCCATGCCGTGGAAGCCACTTGCGATTACACGGCTTTTGTCGGGGATAGCGGCGACCTGGCCATCTTCCCGGAGGCTATCAGGCGCGGAAGCCTGATCCATCCTGGTGTCTGCTCCGCGCTCAACCGTTTCTCCACCCCAACGCTTGCAGGCAACCGTTTTTCCTTCTCCCTGGATTCGCAGCAGTCCGCCTGCCTGGTTCAGAGTTTGCTGTATATCACCGACCCGGACCTGATTCAGCGCTTCCGGGAACGGACTGCCACCTCTGTACCTGGTTTTGCGGTCATCCAACAGGCCTTTCGCTCGGCGGCCGAGGAGTTGGTCCAGCTCACCCCACCCGCGGAAGACCTTCCCATGCCCCCTGTGGGGAGCAAACCGCATCCGCCTTTTGCGCTCAAACTTCCGGCCGACCCGGTCACGGCGCATTACCTTAATTCGCTTTGGACTGGCGTTGATGAACTTTACGAAAAATGCCGCGCACATGGCGCCCGGCTTGCCGATGGAATTGAACTGGGCACCCGCGACCGGGCGCAGGATATGTGGCCTAAAATGAAAACGGATCCCGCCCTGGTGCGCGCTGACCTGCTGCATGCCCTGGGATTCATGTATGTGACCGGAAACGGCTTCCCTACCCGCGGACAGCGACTTTCCTTGCGCGAAAAACTGCATGGCATGTTCCCGCGCCAGTTTCCCAGCCGCTGGTTAGATCGCAGCAAGCCCGTTTACAACGATAACCGGCCATACGCAGACAGCGCACTCTGGCTGCTGGAAACGCTGCATCGCTATCTCCTCGAGACTGGCGACCGCATGATCCTGTTAGAAGAGGTCCCCAGCGTACGTCTCATCGATCCAGACCATCCAGAGACTTCGGGAATCGTCGCTGCGGAGACGCGTTTTAAAGTGATCGAAGTGGTGGCTGAGGTGTTCGCTTCGTACAGTCGCCATGTTCAGGATTCGCCCTATCACCTGGCCCAGGTGCTCTTTGGCGATTGGTGCGATCCGGTTGATATGTTCGGCACCTCGATGGTGGGCATTTCTTCCACGCGCGGACAGGGGCGCGGAGCGCAGGTCCGTCTATCAGCACATCTTTTCCTGTGCCTGGTGTCGATGATCGATTTGATCGATACGCCATCCATTCAAACCTGTCTGGCGGGGGCAGGCATCTATCCCAATACCTCCTACTGGAAGGAGATTGCGGGTCTGTTGCGCCAGTCCATCCTCCTATGGGGCTGGCAAGAGGAGCCGAACGGGCAGACGGCGGGCTTCATCGACTGCCTGCACGAATTTCGGCTGGATGGTACAACTCCAGACTATGCTTCTGGTGAATGCGGTTACACCCTCGGCTCTCTGCGCGGCACAGATTTTGATGGCGTCGATCGCCGCTTGCTGACCACCCAGGCCTACGGCCTGGAAATGCTTCGCCTGGAACGCGATTACCTCGATCCTCTTCCGGACCGGCCTGGGAAGATCCAGAAGGTACTGGCATCTGTTGACGCGCTCTTCTTCAAACCCCAACTGGGGTTGGTCCTCTTCTCCACCCCGGTGGCCAACAATCTGCAAGCCCTCCGGCTGGTGGGCAGGCTGGGAGTAGTTCCCCCCGGATGCGCGGAGAACGGTGAATATCACCATGCGCAGATGTTCATGCACCGCTATCGCCTGAATATTCCTGGGGAAGCGCAAAAAGTTTGGGAGCAGTTCAAACCGGTCCTTTCCGTGAACCGGGATGAAGGGATCGGGGGTCCATTTGAGATTACCTCCAACTCCTTTGCTGCCGATCCAGATGATCCTCATTATGGCAAAGGTATGTACTTCGGCCTTTCCGGGTCGGTGGATTGGATGGTGGAGATCCTCCAGAAGGTCGCAGGATTGGAGCTGGATCTGCAGGACGACCGCAAACCTGACCTGACAGTGCGTCCCTGTCTGCCGCCTGCCCTGGGAAGTTCAATGACTTATCAGCGCATTTTGTTCAAAGCGTTGCCGGGCGGGGGCCATAAATCCATCCCTCTGACCCTTCTAATTCTTCCATTACCTTCCGGCGGAACCCCGCAGACCAGGATCAACGGCCAACCAGTACCCGAGCCGTTGGTCTGGGACCTGTTGCAGTATGACCGCCTGGAAATTTCCATCGAGATATAGGATATCATGAAAATAACCCGTCGCGAACTGCTCAAGCTCTCCGGATTTGCCGCGGCAGGTTGTCTGTTGGGCGGCTGTTCAGAAAGTCCAAATCCGGTAATATCGACTACAGGCGAAAGCGAGGATAATCGATCTATGCAGCGTGGTGTTGAAAAGAATGGTTGGCGCATCCTGGGTCCGGGCGGTGGGGGTGCGCAGTATATCCCCACTATCAAGCCAGATGATCCGGATACCGTCTTGGTGGCGTGTGACATGACCGGCGCTTATATCACACGCGACGGGGGACAGCGTTGGCGGCAGATCAATCTTAAAGCCTGGATCAAATCCTTTGCCTTTTCTGCCCGGCATCCCAACACAGTCTATGCCGGCGGCACTGGCCTGTATCGTTCCCTCGATGCAGGCGAAACCTGGCGGCTGGTTTTTCCTAATCCGGAAACCGTGACGGATGAAGTTCACCTTGGGGATCATGCCGACCACAGCTACCGTTCCACTGATAACTGGCCCGGGGGGAAGATCGAAGCTATCCAGTTGGACCCCCAGAACCCAGATCACATCCTGGTGGGGATCAACCAGGATGGCTTGCGCCTCTTCAGTTCTGCGAATTTCGGCGCCTCCTGGCGCGAACAGGGCATCCTGCAGGGCGAGCACATCCTGCGCTCGCATTGGGAGGAAGGTGGAGAACACCGCCTGCTGTTCCTGACAGAAGCGGGGTTATTTGCCTGTTCTCCGGAAGGGTTGGATGTGAATCCTCTCCCCCTGCCGGATGTTTCCAGGATCACTGACTTTTGTGCTGGCAAGGACGCGCACACAAGCCAGGATGTTTTCTTCCTCACCTCGCCCGGTTGCTGGGAGGAGGACACCTTCCTGAGTGGCGTGTACCGCTCTTCGGATGGCGGAAGAACCTGGGAAATGGTACAAACCGGCCTAGATATCGACCTGCGTCCTGGACAAAGCCGAAATTTGAATCGCATTGCGGTTTGCCCCACCAACCCTGATCTGGCTTACCTGTCTGCGCTCGAACCGGAAGATGGCGGGCAGGCTGAAAATTTCTTTGGTATCTTCAAGAGCGAAGACAGAGGCAATGCCTGGCAATGGGTGTTGCGCATCGGCCAGGATCAACCGGCCAACCGGGTACCAGGCTGGGTCGAAAAGGACTTTGGCACCACCTGGGGGGGCGCGCCGTTTTATTTGAGTGTAGCCCCCTCCGCGCCGCTGGTGTGTTATGCCACAGATTGGGGAGCTACTTATCGGTCTGTCGATGGCGGGGCCAGCTGGCAGCAGCTTTACTGCGAAGTTTTCGAGGACGGTTCGGTTTCTACCCGTGGTCTGGATGTGACCAATACCTATTGGATTGGTTTTGACCCCTTCGATCCGCAGCACCTGGCGTTGGCCTGCACCGATGTGGGCGCGTTCCACTCGCGGAATGGTGGGAGGAGCTGGCGTCATACTTTGCAAGGCGTGCCTGCCGCCTGGGCGCATAACTGCTACCGCATCGTGTTCGACCCTCAGGTCAAAGGTCGTGCCTGGGCTGCCTGGTCGGATTGCCATGACATGCCCCGGCCAAAGATGTTCAAATCTGGGCGTTTTGACCGCTTCCAGGGCGGGATCACCCGTTCGGAAGATGGGCTGGAAACCTGGCAGCCCTCAGGCCAGGGCCTGCCCAAAAACTGCGTCCCGACCGACCTGCTCCTGGATGCCAGTTCCCCGGCCAATTCACGCAGGTTATACGCTGCTTTGGTCGGGAAAGGGGTATACCGGTCGGAAGATGACGGAAAAACCTGGCATTCAAAGAATGTGGGGATCAAGGGCAACCTCAATGCCTGGCGGCTGGTTCAATTGCCGGATAGCACACTTTACCTGCTGGTCTGCCGCGGTTTGAAGAACGGTAAGGAGGTGGATGGCGGGTTGTACCGTTCTCAAGATAACGCCGAAAGCTGGCAGGTGGTGGCGCTTCCGGCCGGGGTCAACTTTCCGAATGACCTGTGCTTTGATCCCTCCAACCCGCGGCGCATGATCCTGGCTGCCTGGCCTGTTCTTGTCGATGGCATCAGCCAACACGGCGGGGCCTGGCGCACGGAGGATGGTGGTGGGAGCTGGGAATCCATTTTTGATCCGGCCGCGCACGTTTATGGACTGGCCTGGGATCAACAGGAACCTGCCACGGTTTTCCTGACTACTTTTGAATCCTCCATTTTTCGGTCAAATGACCGGGGAAATTGCTGGACCCGTTTGGGAGGGTACAACTTCAAGTGGGCTAAGCAACCCGTTCTGGATCCGCACCACCCGGACATGGTATACCTGACCACCTTTGGCAGCAGCGTCTGGTATGGTCCGGCGAATGGAGTTGCGGGTTCATTGGAGGATGTCCATCCAGTATAAATAACTGGCGCAACCCCCTGACAATTTATCCGGCAAAGATCGCCAGCATGCTGAGGGCATTATTAACGTAGGTCATGGATGAAGGCCGAGACCCATCGGCGGCTCAGATTTGAAGGGAGTTTCAGGTAGCGTTTTGCGCCACCTGAAACTCCCTTCTTGATTAGCCTGACGCTTTCGCCAGATTAAGGGTAGGCGGAAGGCTGGGGGGTAAGCGTACCATTCTGAGCAGGAACGATTACAGTCGGTGTTTGGCTTTCTTGAATTGGGGAAGCAGATTCCGCGGTTTGAGTTTGGCCTCGATAATATTCTTCAATGGCATCACGGGCTGGCTTTACATAGGTTGCGGTTTGGGTTTCGGCTAACGACATAGCTTCATCGTCCAAATAATTTCCCTTCGCATCGGTGTTGATTCTAATTGAATCTGTGATCCGCGCGCCACTACGTAGAATAGCTGTCGCAATTACTAAACCGCTTTTCAAGCTATCATTTATTTCATCAGAAGAAGGTTTGAACATAACAAAGTATCCGGTAATCTTGTATTCTTCCCCGCCTTTCGTGGCAATTGACCAGGTATTGTTCCCATACTGGTCTTGATTGAGAAGGCGGATATCCGCTGGCGTTATGATGTCTTCGACTGTTATTCCGGATTGAACTTCTAAATATATCGCAAGATCAGAAATATCCGAATC
>CAYRHN010000015.1:0-97707 GCA_964424115.1 uncultured Anaerolineaceae bacterium | reverse complement strand
ATCAAGCTATTTTTCTTCTCTCCCCTATTTCATGAACTAAAGATACAGTATCCATATTTCATTTCATTGAAACGAGCACCACGCCTACCAGAATCAACCCAATCCCCAGGTATTGAATGCCGCGGATCTGTTCTTGCAGCATCACTAGGTTGGTGATGACAATAAAAATGTAACTGGTGGCGGTGATAAATACGGTGACGGTGGTTGAACTTGGCGCCAGGGCAGGGATCTTGAGCAATTGGTTATTGATGAAAATGAAAAGGAAGCGGGAAAGAACTGCCAATCCCATGGCCAGGATAAATTTCCAGTTAAACAGGATGCTCCAAAAATTACTTAATAGGTTGCCGGAGATCAGACCACGGTCGCCGGTGAGGGCGATGGAGAAAGCAGAGGCCAGGTCAAACAAGAGGGTCAAAAGGATGACTTCTAACATCGGTTATTTTCCTCCGTGCAAGGGTCTTCCGCACGCGGACGTTTATTTCTTGATGATCTTATAGATTGAGGTGATCCAATAGTTGCTGAAGCGGTGCAGGGTGGTGATGGCTTTATTGGAAGTATATCGCTTCATCACGTTTAATTCTTCTTGGAATTGCGCCTGATATTCTCTCCCGCCTTTGGATTGGAAATGGACGCGAAAATTGGAGAGGGGGCGCCGGATGATCCTGGGACGGGAATATTTGAAGAAGCGCAGCCACATATCGTAATCCATGGTATATCGCAGGTTTACATCAAAAAAACCGACGGATTCGATCAATTCCCTTCTCCAAAACGTGCTCGGCTGGGCAATGTAATTGGTGATCTTCAACAGGGTGTATGTGGAAAACTGACTCAGGATCTTTTTATAGAAATTGACCCCCGGATGAATGGTGCGTTCAAATTCATCTATGATGCGATAATAGCCAGTCAACCAGAGGCAGTGGGGATCGGCAAATTCGGCAGCTACCAGGCTGAGGATATCAGGAAAATAATAATCGTCGGAATTCAAGAATGCAATGATCTCTCCGCTGCTCATCCGGATGCCTTTGTTTATCGCATCAGATTGGCCGTCATCTTTTTCGACAACGTAACGGATCTTTCCTTCGTAGGATTTTAAAATGTCGATGGTTTCATCGGTGGAACCGGCATCGATCACCAGGTATTCCAGGTTGGGGTAATTTTGGCTCAGCACCGATTGGATGGTCTGAGCGATGAATTTTCCCTGGTTAAAAGAAGGAGTAATAATGGAGATCTTCGGCAAATTCATGTATTTTCTCTGGCAGGCTGCAAGGCCCGGCGGCGCGGTTTTTTTCCTGATGGGCAATTATACCCGTCTGGGAGATTCGCTCATAGGTCAAACGGGAGAGCAATTGGGACAAAAAATCCCTGCGCCGGGAGACAGCGCAGGGATCAGGCGACAGGTTGAGGGCGACCTAATCGGTTTGTTCCACCAGATAGGTGGGTATGCCCATGTGGTTGATCTGGTCCAATTGGGCTTCCAACCAGTCGATGTGGGCTTCCTCATCTTGCAGATTCGACTCGAGCAAGGCCCGCGAGCCGTTATCACCCAATTCAACGCAGATCTTGATGCCTTCATTATAAGCCTTGATCGCGCCTGATTCGGCTTCGTGATCGTTGGTCAACATGGCGTTGACATCTGCGCCAATGTGCATTTTGCCCAGGTTGTTGACGATGGGAGTGCCTTCCAGAAAGAGGATGCGCCCGATCAGCTTTTCGGCATGTTTCATCTCTTCGACAGCGCGTTTTTCAATCACTCCGGCCAGCCGTTCATATCCCCAGTTGGCGCACATTTCGGAATGCACCATGTACTGGCTGACGGCGGTCAATTCATCTGCGAGGGCGAAGTTCAAGAAATCGATTACCTTTGCATTTCCTTTCATCGTTTTCCTCCGTAAATTAATTGGGATGTAATCATTATACAATAAAAGTCCTCTATTGATTTCTCGCTATCTTTTCAAGTCATGGTAGATTTTGCACATTCCATTGGGAGGCCATTCGGGCGGGCTAAGCGCTGTCTGGGGCAGATTTGATTGACAGAGGGGAGAATACCACCTATAATCCTTTCGTCTGGGAATATCGGGATAAAAACTATGAGATGCTGGTTGAGGGATGTTGATATTTGTTGATCTGATCGTATTGGGTGTTTTTGCCCTTTTTGTGTTGTCATTTTTGCGGATTCATTCCCGCACCGCCTGGCTGTTGGGGGCTTATCTTATTTGCTTTTCCGTGATCGTGATCAGCGGGATCATCACCAGTCTCTTGAACGTGATGAACCAGTCCTGGGCTTACCTGGGCCTGCACCTTGTACTGGCGGCAGCCGCGGGAGGGGCCTGGCTGGCGCGGAAGCGCCCAGCGTTGTACCTGCCCTGGCAAGGAATTGCCTGGCGTCAACTTCCTGTAAAATTTCTTGGCAGCAGCTTGCGTTGGCCCGACCTGTTGGTCTTTTCGCTGGTTGTCCTGGAGTCGTTTGGGTTGGCGGCAGTGTTGAATCTGGTCGTGCCGCCCAATAACAACGACGCGCTCTCCACGCATTTGTCGCGGGTGGGGTATTGGTACCAGCACGGCAACATGTTGCCCTGGCCTACCCACCGCATTACCCAGATCTATTACACCCTGAATGCCCAACTACAAGACCTGTGGACGATTGTCTTCGTGGGCACCGACCGCCTGGTTGGATTTGTGCAATGGCTGGCTGGCCTGGCGGCCGGCCTGGCGGTCTTTGGCATCGCCCGGCTGCTGGGAGCGGAAAAGCGGCAGGCGTTATTTGCCTTCCTGGTTTGGGCCTGTTTCCCGCAGGTGGTACTGCAAATCACTTCGGCACAGGACAGCATGGTGGCCGCAGCCATGATCTCGGCCAGTGTGTATTTCCTGCTCCTGGCGGTCCGCCAGGGAGCAAATGGCATGCTGTGGTTGTCCGGCCTGGGGGCGGCACTGGCGGTGGGCACCAAGCAGGTAACGATCTTTGTCATGCCCGGCATCTTTATCCTGGCGGTGTTGGCTTTCTTCCTGCCCTGGCGCCGTGCTGCGGTGGGGGAATCCGCCTGTCCCACCTTACGGTGGCGGGGATTGTGGACCTGGAGCGCTGCCGCAGTGGTCGGTTTTGCGGTTTTTAGCAGTTATATTTTCATCCAAAACATGATCCTGTACCACAACCCCTTGGGAATTTCCGAAAATGTGGTCAAGTATTCGATCCTGTTGGAGGATCCCCAATCTAGTTGGGATACATTGAAATACAACATTCCCCGTCTGCTCTACCAATCCATCGATCCAACGGGGATCCCGTATCCCTGGTTCCGGCGGTTCATTGCGCTCAAATCAATGATCGCCGAGCCGTTCTTCAATCTGATCGGCTTGAACCTGGAAGCACCGCTGGTGATTTCTCCCGGCCACAACTTCACCTACGAAGTCTTCCGTATGGACGAAGGATTTTATGACCAGGTATTCGAGGAGGCGGCCTGGTACGGGATGGTAGGTTTCTTGCTGCTGACGCCCATTGCTATTTACCAATTCGTCGTTGGAATCCGACGCCGGCATCCCTACGGCATCGGGATGTTTATTGCTGCGGCCAGTTTCCTGATCATTTTGGTTTTGTTCCGCCCGGGTTGGGATATGTATCAGGGGCGCTATTTTCTGCCCCTGGTTACCCTCTACGCTCCATTTATGGCCTTTCTCTACCGGCCGGGTTGGGCGTCGCGCATTCTGCGTGGATTCGTGCTGGTGATCTCGATCATCATTGTGATGACCGTGCATACTTTCAATGCCAGCAAACCGCTCAGAGAATTCCGTATGAATATGGGCGAAACATTGAATGTGTGGACAGCCCCTCGCAACGATCTGATCACCCTTCCCCAGACTTCTCTGCGCCCTCTCTTGTATCTGTTGGATAAGAAACTCCCTCCCGAAAAGGTGCGACTGGGTTTATACTTTGAGGGGTATTTGCAGGATTATATGCTGTTTGGCGAACATTTTGAGCATATCCTGGTGCCCATCTATCCTTTTGATAAGCTGAACGACGCGCAGTATCTCAGCGATCTGCACCTGGATTACCTTCTGGTGCAGAGAGGTCTCAATGAGTATCCGAAATTTGCCGCCAATGGGAAATTAATCGGTACAGCTTCGAATTTTGAGTTATTCCAGATCAACCCTTAGATCATGCCACCTTCTCTGTCCATCATTATTCCCGCCTATAACGAAGCCGAATCCTTGCCGGATTTCCTGGCAGAGCTCCAACCGTTTTGCGAACAGCACGGCTGGGAGATCATCATTGTAAATGATGGTTCAAAGGACCGCACGCGCGAAGTGCTGGAGCCATACGCACAGGCGCCGGGTATCCATATCTATCACCACAAGGTCAACCGCGGCTACGGGGGAGCTTTGAAGACGGGCATCTTAATGGCAGAAACCGATTTAGTGGCAACCATGGATGCTGACGGACAGCACAATATTCAGGATGTCCTGGCACTGTACAATGTCTTGGAGGCGCGCCAGGCTGATTTGATCGTCGGCGGGCGGGGCACCGGCGCGGATGCCAGCTGGTACCGCAGCATGGGGAAAAAGATGATCCGCTGGATCGCGAATTTGTTGCTGCCGATGCCGGTACGGGATCTTAATTCAGGCTTGAAGTTATACCGCACGGACCTGGCCAAGCGCTATATCCGCCTGTGTCCTGATTCGATGGCCTTTAGCGATGTGATCACGATGATCTTTGTCAGCCAGCGCCACCGGGTGATCGAACACCCCATTACCATCCGCCAGCGGCGCAAGGGCAAAAGCACTATTTCCACACGCACTGCATTTGAGACGGTGATGGAGATCCTGAACATCATCATGCTGCTCAACCCGGCGCGCATCATGCTGCCCCTGGCAACTTTCTTCATTGTGGTTGGGGTCTTGTGGGGAATTCCATTTATTTTGATGGCACATGGGATGAGCACTGCGGCCATGCTCTCGATCATGATCGGGGTCATCCTCTTTGTGATCGGCCTGATTGCAGAGCAATTGTCTCAGATCCGGCGCGGGAATACCTTGGACGCCCCCCCGCTGGAGCCGCAGACTTATCTGGAACAGCAGACCCCTCAAGAAGATACCGATTTAGATTAGGCTTTCCCCCGGCGCGGAAAGGTAGAAACGCTGGAAGGCAGCCGTTTCAGCCAGCACCTTTTTTAATCCATGTTCGGCGCGGGCAGCTGCCTGGGCATCTGCTTGCGGGGTTTCAGGTGTGGTCAATTCCAGCGCGCCGTTGGATTCAACCGCAATGCGAAGAAACCCCTGGGCAGCCATCCATTCCAACCCCAGACGCACCGCGGCCTCGCGCGCGGCGCATCCGGCCGCCAGTTCCGCCAGGCTGGCTTGGTCGGCGCGGGATTGCAGCGCGTAGCGCACCAATCCGCCCAGGCGTGCCAGGAATTGATTCGCCTGAGTGCTGCCCCCCGGATGAGCAAGCAGGTAAACGCGTTGAGGGCGCACAGCTTCGACCGCTGCAGACAGTTCGTCCGGGCCGGGTGGGACGTTCCAGACGGCCAGGGCTGGGGCAGGCTGGAGATGCAGGCGGTCGGCGCCGGACAGGGAGGATGGGCGGCCTTCACCCTCCGTCCAGACGGTTATCCCGCCGCTTTCTGCCAGGCGAGCCAGGACAACCTCCGGGTTGGCTTCGCTGCGCAGGTCGATCAACCCCAGGCGTCGGTGGGAGATCAACGCCGGGGCGGATTCGCCGGAAGCGCGGCTGCGCCAGGCGCGCCATTCGATCTGCAGCTCGCGCTGTCCGCGGTAGCTGCTGGCGTGCACGGTGTAGGCCAGGTCGAAATTGCCCTCCGGCTGGGGGGACCCGCCGCCCTGCCACCAGGTGATGCGCCGCTGCGTGCCGCTGGGATCTTCAACCAGCACCTGCAGGTGCTCGTTGGTTCTCCCCAGTCGGGTGATGTTGCGCAGACTGAGGTCATAGGTAGCCAGCATCAGGGGTGGGTTGCCTGGCCCGAAGGGAGCCAGGCGGTCGAGCGCTTCCACCAGTTCCAGGGTGACCGCCGAGAGCGGCAGGGCAGCGCTGATCTCCAGGGTGCGTTCGGTAGCCTGTCCGGCAGCCACGGCCGCCTTGCCCAGCGCGCGGCGCAGCGTGGGGATGTTCTCGGCAGGCAGCGAAAAACCGGCAGCCATGCTGTGCCCGCCAAATCCTTTAAGCAAGCCGGATTGAGCAGCCAGGGCGGCGGTGATGTCAACGCCTTCCACCGAACGGGCTGATCCGCGAGCCAGTTCTCCTTGCGGGGCAGTGATCAGCAAAGCGGGGCGCTGAAACTGCTCGGCCAGTCGTCCGGCCACGATGCCGATCACCCCGCCCGGCCAATCGGGGGCGCTGAGCACCAGGATCGGGGTATCCAGCAGGGCGGGTTCGCGCTTCAACTGGGCCAGCGCACCTTCAAAGACCTGTTTCACCAGCAGCTGGCGTTCTCGGTTGAGCCGTTCCAGATCGCCAGCCATTTCTGCCGCTGCTTCGGGAGATGTCTGGCGCAAGAAGTCAACCACCGGGTTGGCATCGCCCAGGCGCCCGATCGCATTCAGACGGGGGCCGAGAATGAAGCCCAAATGGGTCTCGTTGAGCTGGGCGGGGTTGACCTCGGCCAGCTTGAGCATGGCGCGCAGGGCCGGACGGGCTGGGTCGCGCAGGCTTTCCAGCCCCTTTTGCACGATCCAGCGGTTGTCGCCGGTCAGTTGGGCCACGTCTGCCACTGTGCCCAGCGCGGCCAGGTCGAGCAGGCGCAGCGTAGATTCAGCACGTCCGGCCTGATGATTGAGAAATTCAGCCAGTTTGTAGGCCACGCCCACCCCGCACAGGCTGGAGAGCGGGTGTTCGGGGGGCAAAAAATGCGGATTAACCAGGCTGTGTGCCCGGGGTAGTTCATCAGGCAGTTCATGGTGGTCGGTGATCAACAGGTCGAAGCCTACGGTCTGAGCGTAATCGGCGGCCTCGGTAGCGGCAATGCCGGTATCGCAAGTCAACACCAGGGCAGCACCGTTGCTGCGCATAGCCTTTAGCTGGGGCAGGTTAATGCCGTGTGATTCTCTCGCGCGCACCGGAATATGATAGATCACATCCGCCCCCAGCCCCTGTAATGTTTCCACCAGCAGGGTAGTTGCGGTTTGCCCGTCCACGTCAAAATCCCCCCACACGCCGATCCGCTCGCCCTGGCGAACTGCTCGAAGCAGGCGCGCAGCGGTCTCTTCCAGGCCGGGCAGATCCGCAGGTGGGGCTGGATGGTAGAGATCGGGGTTGAGAAAAGCCTGCACCTGCGGCATGCCTTTCCCCGCGCCGAGGTCAAATATTCCGCGCCGCAGGAGCGTTTCAGCCAGCAGAGGGTGCCCGCCAACAGCGATCTGGAATTCCGGCGGGATCTCCAGCGGGGTGGGTTCTTTCCAGGCAAGGGAGGCAGGCGGTGTTACCATTGGATTGGGTCGAGGTTCTCAAAATCCAGCCCAAGCGGTTCATCGTCCGCCAGCTCGATCTCTTCGTCGATCTCGTCCAGGTTCCCGGCCTGGGCGCCGCGCTTGCACAGCGAACGGAAGGCGCAGAAGGCACAGCGTCGTGCATCGGGGGTAAGCAAGAACGGTTGGGACCTCTCGGCCAGGTTGCGGATCTCGGCGATCAGGCTGCGCAGGTAAGTCTGGTCGGCAGCCATCTGGGTGTCGGAATATTGGAACCGCACCGTTGCCTGCGGATGGTCGGAGAACCAGTAGATCATTTCCACTTTCTCGGGTTGGATCGGTGCGCCGCCGTTGAGGTGCTGACCCGCCAGGCAAAGCAGGAGCGGGTACAGGCGGGTTTGCAGCCGCGCCTGCAATTTCAGGCTGGAGGGCCTGGCTCCGCCCTGTTTGCCGGTCTTCCAGTCCAGAATGACTGCCCGGCGGCCGGGATCCACTGCCAGCAGGTCGTACTGACCTACCAGGCGGACCGGGGAATGTTCTCCCCCCCACCGGAAAGGTGCGGAGAGCTGGCGTTCGCTGTACCGTGCGGCAGGCAGGTCGTCCAGGATGCCGGATTGGAGGAAATTGCTCCACCAGCGTTCCAAATCGGGGTCGGCGGCAACCTGTGCCTCCAGTAAAGAGGGCGCCATACCGGAGAGGTACTGCTGCACCAGGCGGTGGAACTGCTCGCCCAGCGCCATCTGGCGTTCGTGCTCCAGCACCGGCTCAGATTGCAAGGCGGGCCACTCCAGGCGCAGCAGGTGGCGCAGTTCGAAGCGGCGCGGGCAGTCCACGTAATCCTGCAAGTTGTTCTGGCTGAACTGAAAAGCGGGCGGCAGGGGCATGGCTAATCCTCCGGGGAGTGGCGCAGTTCGATCAGGCCGCGCAAGGACTGGGCAGCTTTGGAGTGTCCGCGGCCAGTGTTCCAAGTGATGGAAAGTTCGCGCCGCGCGCGGGTGATGGCGACATAGAATAGGCGCAGGCGCTCACGGGCATATTCCCGGCGAGCTTGCAGGGTGGCCTCTCCCGGTTCTTCATACATCGCGGTGATCTGGCCTTCCTCCAACGCCTTGAGCAGGTACAGCAATTCAGCTTCCAGGTTCAGCCGTCCGCGCACAAAGAGCTTTTCGGAGATAAAGTTCTCGTCCGGCAGGGCGGCCGGGAAATCGTAATTATTGGCCGAGACGATGTACACCTTGTCCCATTCCAATCCTTTGGCCTTGTGAGCGGTAGCGACCACCACCTGGCCAGGGTGGGCATCCGGGTTAAAGCCCAGATCGTCATCCGAAAAGCCGGTCAGCTTGCGTTCCGAGTTGGCCACCGAGCCAAGTTCGGCGGCGAATTCCTCCAGGCCCCAGTCCGGGTGAGCAACTGCGGCGCGTTCCAGCAGCAAGGCCAGCTTGTGCGCCAGGGCCAGGTCAGCGGGAGCGGTGTACAGGTCCTGGGCAATGGTCAGGAGGAGCTGATCGACCGGCAGGAGGGTGGCCTGTTGCCAGCGCAGCATGCGCTCGCGGAAATCGCCCAGCGAAAGACGCACCTCCGGCGGGTTGACCGTTGAAAGCCAGCTCTGTTCCGGAGAAGGCCAAAGGTAATCCTCCAGGTAGCGGCATTTTTCGATCAGGCGCGCAGTCTGGTGGACCTGCTCTTTGAGCGGGCTTTTTCCGCGTTCGGGAGGGGTGTACAGGCTGCGATAGACGCGCGCCAGTTTGATCGACTCGGCGGGTGCGGCCAGGTATTGCAGGATGGTCGCCAGGGTATCGGCAGTCTGTCGGGTGGGGAAGGTGTTGCGCAGCAGTTCCACCGGCTCGGCACCCAGGGCGCGCAGGGCTTCGACGATCTTGCTGCCGTGCGTGTTGCGCGTGACCAGGATGGCGCAGGTCTGGTCCGGGTGGGCAGCCGTCCAGCGCAGGGCTGAGCGGGCCACGTCGTCAGTCTCCCGTTCGGCTTCGTACGCCTTATCGTACAACACTACCGCCTCAGGATTGTCTGGCGGGTTGGGCTGCGGGTCGCCGGGAGGTGTGGGCTGGATGAGCGGTTCCACCAGCCCGCCCAGCAGGGCAGGGTTGTCGGTATAAAGCTGGCTCCAGCGAATGAGCAGGTTGGCCAGCGAGAGAATGGAGAGGGTGGAGCGCCCGGAATTGGGCATCGGTAGGGCCTGCACGCCTGGCTCGCACAGGAAGTTGATCAAGAAATCCGGGCTGGCGGTAGTGAAGGTCTCAAAAATAGCCTGGTTGGGGTCGCCGACGCGCACCCAGTTGCCGTCCATGCCGCTCAGCTTGCGCAGGATCTCTTCCTGCAGGCGGCTGGAATCCTGGGCTTCATCTTCCAGGATGTACGGCCAGCGCGCCTGCAAGCGGGCCAGGTATTCGGGGTCGCTTTCCAACACTTGCAGCGCCAGGCGGATCAGGTCGTCGAAATCGACCGCGTTGCGGTAGTTCAACGCGCGTTGGTAATCAGCATACAGTTCATAGCCCATCTGAAGCAGCGGTGGAACAAACTTCAGTTCCGCCAGGTGGTTGCGGATCTCCAGCGGGGTGGCGCGCATATCCTTGCATTGGCGGATGAAGGCGTTTGCCAGGCTGGTGACAAGTTCCGGCCATTCGCGGCGCGGATTAAACTGGTGGTGGCTTTCGATGTACTGTTCATCGCCCCAGGTTTCCATGAACTCGGGGTGCGCGCCCAGCCAGGATTGCACTACTTCATTGAGGATTCCGGTGCATTCAGACTCATCCGCGATCTGGAAGCGTGTCTCCAGACCGGCCAGGTCAGGCCGTTCGCGCACGATGTCATGCGCCAGGCCGTGCAGGGTGCGTACTCGGTAGCCGTAGCCTTCCAGCAGGCCGGCCTCGCGAATGAACCCGGCGATGCGGCTGGAGAAGTTTTCCACCGCCGAATTGACCAGGGTGACGATCAACACCTCCTGGTCTTCGTTGACCAACCCCTGGCGAATCAAACCGGCTGCCAGGGCAGAGAGGGTTTGGGTCTTGCCGCTGCCCGGCACCGCCGAGACGCCCATTTTGCCGCCGCGGTAATCGAGGATGGCTTTCTGCGCTTTACGAGGCTTGAACCCGGCCATGCGCTACTTCTCCTCCGCCAGGTTCAGGCGGCGCAGCAAGCCCTGGATGGCTTGCAGCAGCGGCCCGCGCGGTTCTTCGCCTTGTTCGTTGAGCATACTGGTGCACAGATAGATGTGCTTTTTACAGCGGCGGGTGAGACCTTCTACCAGACGGGCCAGGGCGGCCTGGTTGGCATTGTATTCATCCTGGTCGGTCCAGCGCGCCTCATCCGACCAGGCGCGGGAGAGCACGTAGGGATGCGTGAGCGGCTGGTTGAGGCGTTCCCACCAGCCAGGACTGCCCGCATCCAGCCAGAATTGAATTGCGGCGGGGCGGTTGCTCATCAGGTAGGTGTAAGCCGGGGCGATCAACACTGCATCCTGGTCTTCCAGGTCAAGCGGCTGCAAATACTGGGCAGCCAGTACTCCTCCGGCGACCATTTTCAGATAATCGGGGCCGAGCGGATTTTCGGGAGCGCCGGTACGCGCGCGGCGGAATTTCCGTACCGAATCGATCAGACGGGCAGTGACGGCTGCGGCATCGTAGTTCTGCTCAAAACCGAATCCGGGCTGGGTGAGCAGTTCTCCAAACAGGCGGCTGAGGAAGGTATCCAGTTCCTGCTCCTGGCCGTGGGTGGGATCATTCAGCCAGGCGCGTAAGATTTCGTAGCGCTCCCCCAGGGCATAGGTGATGCGTCGGCGCATTTCCTGGTTGAGGCGGTCAAATGGCCCCAACGCTCCGCTGCGCGGGTTGTAAACGATGCGCGCTAGCAGATCGGCGCGCACCAGGTCCAAACCGGCAATGGATTGCAGCAGCGCCTCGCGCACCTCGGTGGGCGAGGGGAAAATGCTCCAGGCCGGGTAGGCCAGGCGCGCCAGGGTCAGCAGGCAGTGCGTGGCGGGTTCGTCGCGCAGGCTGCGCGAGGGCCGGTGGGTTCGGGCAGGGATGCCGCGCTGTTCCAGCTCGCGCACCAGGGAAAAGCGCAGAGAATCAGACAGGTAGGGAGAAAGCAAGACGATCTCGCCTGGCGGTATCCCATCCTGTGTCACCAGGCGGGCGGTTTCGTCGGCAGCCCAGGCAGCCATTTGCGGCGCAAAACGGTGCGAGACGTGCGTCATCGCGGCGCGAATGCGCGGGGAAGGCTCGACCTCCTGGCGCTGGATGCGTGCTGTCAGGGCCTGGGCAAATTCCTCCACTGCCGGCGGGGTGATCCACGAGCCTTCCAGGTTGATCGTCTCCTCGCAGGATTCACGCAGGACGGCCGCGGAAGCCGGGTCAGCGCCCAGGAAGGTGCGGTATCCGCCGCCGGTGTCGTACAACAACCAGGCGCTTTCCAAGTCGGGGAGCCACTGGTGGATGATATCGTGCACAACCGGCAGGTCTTCTTCAATGTTGTCAAAGATCAGGTGGCGGTACTGCGCCTTGAGGAAGGATCGGCACAGCAGTGACGGCCACAGGTGATGGATGAATAATTCCATCTGTAAAGAAAAATCCAGCAGGTTATTCTCCAGGCAAAAAACCCGGAAGCGGTTGGCACATTCCTGTACATCCTGGTAGACGCGCAGTTGCGCGGGTTGGCCTGACCAGGCGCTGCTCAGGCGGTTGCCGATGGTCAGGGGATCAAAACCCACCCCGGCAGCCTTGTTCAGGTTGTCGAGGATCTGCGAATACAGGCGGTTGCGGTCAATGGTGACGCTCTCAAAGAAGCCCTGCTCATCGATCAGGGGGGCCACCAGACGCGCCATGTAGTATTGGGCCGTTTCCAGGGTCAGGAAAGTGGGTGGGGCGGGTATCTGGCCGCCAGGTTGCGGCAGGAGCGGCCAAAACAGGGCCAGCATACGCTGGGCCAGGCCGCCCAGGGTCAGGATGGAAGGTTGTCCTCCCGCGGGCAGATCGGGGTCGGCGGCTGCCTGGGCATAGGGGCGCGCCAGCGAACGCTGCGGACTGAGGACCAGGATGCTTTGTGCCGGCACCCCCTGCTCGATCAGCCAGAGCATGCGCGCCACGCCCAGGCTGGTCTTGCCGCTGCCCGCCGGACCCTGGATAAAGAGCCGGGCAGCAGGGGGGGATTTCACCAGAGCTTGCAGGGGATCGCTGGAGGGAGGCATGGTTCTCATTTTGACCAGACCCTAAGGGTCTTAAAGACCCTCAGGGTCTATAAATTAAATCTCTGTTTCTGCTATGCTGTGCAACAAGGCGCGCGCCAGCAGGGTATCGTCGGCGGCGCGGTGGCTGTTGGGCAGGGAGATGCTGCTGTACTTTCCCGCGGCATCCAGACTGTGATAGCGGTAATCGTTGCGCCGTTCGTCCCAATCGCCGCGGAAGCGGGCATACAGCTTCATGATGCAGTCAAAGCGCATGGTGGCGGGTGTCTCGCTCCAGCGCAGGCCATGCTGAGTGTGGGTTTGCTGGAACATGCGCAGGTCAAATTCGGCATTGTAGGTCAGGATCAGTCGCCCAACCAACAGCGGGCGCAGACGCGCCCATACCACCGCCCAGTTGGGGGCACTCTTCACCATTTCATTGGTGATGTGGTGGATGCGCGTCACGTCGGCGGGAATGGGCTTGAGCGGACGAACCAGCGAGTCAAAGATTACTTTGCCGAGGTCATCTACCACTGCGATCTCAACGATCCCATCGTTGCGGTCAATGCCGGTGGTTTCGGTGTCCAGGTAAAGCGGGTCCTGGGCCAGAAACTGGCGCGCCTTTTCGACTGCAGCCTGTTTGGAAGAAATTGCGTTCATTACGGCAAAGCCCAATATGAAAGCTCATCCAGGTCAACCGTGATGCCGGTGGCGTTGAAGCCGGCAATGGTTACCCCAATATGTCCGGCAGCACTGATGGATGAGTCGGAAAATTCTTTTAGCAGTTTTCCGTTGGCGTAGACTTTAAAGTTGCTACCCTGCACCCACACGCCGAAGCGGTTGCTCTGTCCAGGGCCACCCTTGATGATCGAGTCGGTGCCGCCGGCGTCCACCACCGAGGTGCCGCCAGAATCCCATTTGGTGAGGAACCAGGCGCCATCGCAGGTGATGTTCAGGTAGTAACCGTAGCCGCTGGAATAATCCGGGGCGCGGAAGACCAGCCCATACTGGCTGGTTCCGGAGCAGGTGATGGTATTGAACTTGCCTTCCAGGTAGAAATTCTGCGGCTGCTTGCCGGTCAGACGCCAACCGCGCCAACCGTTGGCACTGGAGCTGGAGAGGTGCAGCACGCCGCCGGAGGCGGTGATGGATGTGTTGCCGTCCGAGTAACCGCTGGAGGTGATGCCAAAAGCAGCGCCGTCATCCAGCAGGTTGCGGTAGGTGGGGGCGCCCAGCGCAGTGGCAGGGTCGTTGGGCAGGGTGGGGGTGACGGTGGGAGTGGCGGTCTCTGTAGGGGTGGCCGTGGGGGGTTGCGGGGTATCGGTGGGCGGCACGGCGGGTGTATCGGTGGCGGGCGGGACAGGAGAGTTGGTCGGCGCCTGGGAGGTGAGTTGTTCCGCCACAGCGGTGCTCACCTGATTCACATCCACTGTGGGGGTGGCGGCCTGGGGAATGTTGCAGGCAGCCAGACTCATGCAGACGACAGCGAACAGGATCAAGGCAATTCGTTTTTTCATTGAAACTCCTTTCTTATCATCTTGATTATAGCGAATTTGGGCTTTCTTCGCGAATTATTAAGCCCGGATCTTTCAGTCAGGATGCTTTCAAGGTCAGCGGGATGCAGGCAACTCCCAACTCATTTTCCAGGATGCGCATTACTTGCGCCTGGTCTGCTGCCGAACGGGCCAGAAGCTGCGCGGCGCCGTCTCCCTGCGAGCCAACCCCTTTGCCGCCCCAGGTCAGCGGCTGAATGGGCGGATATTCCAACACCCGGTGCAGCGCTGGGGCGGTCAATTCTTCGGGACAGATCGGAGCGGCGGCCAGGTCGAAATCGTGCTGCGCCTGGTGCATCAGGTCCCCCAGGCAAGGCGCATTGCCGTCTTTGAGGGCGGAGACAGCCCGGTGGACAAGCTGTTTGTTGTTCGGTCCCAGCAGGCGCTGCAAGGCGCGAGCCTCTTCGCTCTGAGCGGTCGGAAAACATGCATTGAGGCAGGTCAGAATCTTACGGGTGTCTTTCCCGGCGCGCAGATCAACGATGACAAAGTGAAATTCTCCACCCAGGTTGAGCGGGCGCACATCCAGCTGGTCGCCGTCAAAGGTCATCAACACCGGCTGGCTGCCAAAGGCGCAACCCTGGTCCATCCGCCCGCAGCGAGATGGGGTGGTCAGCTCGCCCTGGTAAGCCAGTTCCATTTCTTCGCGGACATCCAGCCCCAGATGATACAAACGGTTGAAGGCGCGTGCAGTCAGCACGCAGATCGCCGCGCTTGAGGAAAGCCCTTTTCGAATGGGCAGATCGGTGCGGTAATTTTCCAGCACCAGCCCTTGCACCGGATAGCGGCTCACTATCTGATAAGCCGTGCCAGCAACGTAGGACCAGAATCCGCCAACCTGGGCTTCGCGCAGCAAGGCTTCCGATTCCAGGCTCAATTCCGACCGCTGAATATCGCCAGTTGGGCTGGTCGCGGTCATGACCAGGCGGGTGGGGTGGGTGTCCACCCGGGCATAGATGCCCTGGTTGGTGCCGCAAATGATGGCATACCCCGGCTCTAACAGGGGATTGACGCGCCGGTAGCCCCCGGCCCAATCGGAATGTTCGCCTAACAGGCAGATGCGTCCGGGTACGAAGAGGTCCATGGTTGCTTATTCTATCGTAATTAATGCAAAGAAACAAATACATGCCTGTTCTCGGCCTGATCAGTACTTGACTCTGTTGAGTAAGTGTACTATACTTTATGTAACCGGTTACAGTAACCGGTTACAACAGGGCTTTCCATGACCAAAACAACTCAGTCGATCACCATTCGGGAGGTTGCCCGGCAGGCAGGCGTTTCAGTAGCCACGGTCAGCCGTTATCTCAACCAAAATGCGCCGGTCTCGCCGGAGGTGGCTGCCCGCCTGGAGCAGGCTATGACCGACCTGCATTATGTGCCGCACGCGGTGGCGCGCAGCCTGGCAACCCATAAAACACACACCATTGGGCTGTTGTTAAGCGATATGCATGGCGATTTCTTCGCGCCGCTTTTGAGCGGGGTGGAGGAGGCCAGCAAACAGGGCGGTTACGATATGTTGATCGCTTCCACCCAACATAGTTCGGTGCGCGGAGACCGGCCGTTGCCGTTGGGACCGCATAATTGCGATGGGGTGTTGGTGTTTGCGGAGAGTCTGGAGGATGAACCGCTGCGCAACCTGGCCTTGCAGGAATATCCTGTGGTGCTGATTCACCAATCTTCTCCTCCCGATCTGCATATTCCCTGCATCACCGTGGAGAACAAAGCCGCCTCCTATAAACTGGTGGATCATTTGATCACAGCTCACCACCGGCAGAAGATCGTTTTCCTGTCTGGGCCGGCAGCTCAAGAGGATTCGCACTGGCGAGAAATGGGTTATCTGCAGGCGCTGGCTGCGCACGGCCTTCCGTTTGATCCGCAGCGGCTCGCGTCAGGCGATTTTGACCGGTATGTGGCCGAAGCATCCATATGCCGCTTGTTGGATGCCGGTGTGGAATTTGATGCCGTATTTGCCGGAGACGATGAAGCCGCGGTGGGAGTGCTTGCTGCGCTCCATGCCGCTGGCAGGCGTATCCCCGAGGAGATTTCCGTGGTCGGGTTTGACGACCAGCGCCTGGCCCCCTACTTGAATCCGCCCTTGACCACTGTGCGCGCTCCGACCGAGGAGGTCGGCCGCACCGCTGCCCGTCAGCTGCTGCACCTGATCCAAAAGCAGCCGGTGGAGGAGATTGTTTTACTGCCAACCGAGATCATATTCCGCCGCTCGTGCGGCTGCGCCTGACCCGTGAGGGTGGGCGGTCCTTTCCAACGCCGCCCAATGCGGCGAAGATCCCATACTCATTTCTGGAGGAGAACATGAAAGGTAAAATCTGGTCTTTGATCACTATTTTGGTTATGCTCAGCCTGGTGATTACTGCCGGTTGCGCGACGGGAGCGGCCAGCCCAACCGCAGAAGTTAAAGCAACCACAGAACCCACCACGCCGCCAACCCAGGTGCCAACCGGCAGTGATGTGGTGGAGATCACCATCCTGGTCGGTTTTGGCACCGGCACCGATCCATCGCAGATCGACCTGCACAATCAAATTGCCGAAGAGTTCAATTCCACCCACCCGGATATCCACGTCACCTTTGTGACCGTGGCCTATGAGGAGCATGACTCCAAATTCTCGACCATGCTGGCCGGGGATATGGCGCCAGATATCGTTATGCCGATCGGCGTGATGGGCGTGGCGGCTTACTATGACGAATGGATGGATATCTCGCCGTACATCGAACGCGATCAGTATGACACCAGCGATTTCTACGGCCCGGCGTTGCAGCTTCAGACCTATCCGGACAAGATGGTTGGGCTGCCAATTGGCGTTTATCCTTCTGTGACCTTCTATAACGAAGACCTGTTTGATAAAGCCAATCTCGAATATCCGCCGCACACCTTTGGGGATCCGAACTGGACCTACGACAAGTTGGTGGAAACGGCTCAGAAACTGACCCTGGATCAAAACGGCCATGACGCTGCCTCGGCGGATTTTGACCCGGAAAATATTGTCCAATGGGGCTGGGACGGTTGGGATTGGCTGCCCTGGCGCATGGTGCCGGCCAAATTCGGCGGCAATCCGTTGGGAATGAGCGCCGATTTCAAGACGGCGGAAATGGAAACTGACGCCTGGAAGGAAGGCCTGCAATTCGTCAGCGATTCGATCTGGAAATATCATATCCGCCCGACCGGCGAGTTGTCTACCGCTTCCTTCACCGACATCGACCCGCTGCAAAGCGGCGAGGTGGCGATGTGGGAGAGCTTCTCCTGGATGGCCTACAACTATGAAACCTGGACCCAGGCTTTCAACTGGAATGTGGCTGCCGTTCCTGCGGGACCGCATGGGAATATTGTGGCGGAGGCCAACGGCGATTCGTTCGTTATCCCCAAGCACTCCAAGCATCCCGACCAGGCCTGGGAAGTGGCCAAGTGGTTAATGCAGCCTGAGATCATGGCTCGCCTGGCGGAGAGCTACGGCTGCATCCCGGCCCGTAAGTCCCTGGCGGGCGGATGGCTGGAGCAGATGAAAGCGGCTTATCCCAAGGTGGACTTCCAGGTCTTCATCGACTCGATCAATTATATGGATGCCAGCCCAAATCATGAGGGTTGGGTCCCGAACTACAACAAGGTTTGGGACGCGATGGAAAACACGATGAGCCTGGTCACCCTGGGTACAAATACCGACATTGAGGCGCTGTTGTCTGCGCTGAATGGCGAAGTCCAGGGTTATCTGGATGAATATTGGGCGAATAAATGACCAACGCCCGTTGAGCATAGCTCCTGGGCGCGTCTTCCGGCTTTCCATGGATGCGCCCAGGAGCTTCCCGGCGATCTTATAAGATCAGCGGCCTGATAAATCACAGGATCGAGGAGTTGTTCATGGCATCCAGCGCGGTTCCGATAAAAGCACAGAAAGGCAGCGGCCTGCGCCGCAGCGAATCAAGGTGGGCTTATTTGTTGATCAGTCCGTGGATTGTTGGATTCGTGATCTTCACCCTTGGTCCAATGATCGCCTCGCTGGTGCTCTCGTTTTCGCATTATGATATCGTCAATACCCCGGTTTTTGCCGGATTTGATAACTATGCCAAACTGCTTACCGGGGACCCAAAGTTCTGGCATTCGCTAGGTGTCACGGTAGTTTACGCAGTGATCGCAGTGCCGCTCAATCTGATCTTTGGTTTTGCCCTGGCGTATCTGCTCAACCTCAAGATACCGGGGTTGGCCTTTTGGCGGACGATCTTTTACATGCCGTCGGTGACGGCGGGAGTAGCAACGGCGTTGATGTGGGGGTTCATTTTTAATCCGCGTTACGGGATCCTGAACTGGTTTCTGGGAACGTTGGGCATCAATGGGCCGGGCTGGCTGAACAGTCCCTACTGGGCGCTGCCGGCTTTGATCTTGATCAGCCTGTGGGGGGTGGGCGGCGGGATGATCATTTATCTTTCTGGACTGCAGAGCATTCCTACCGCCCTCTACGAATCAGCCCAGATCGACGGAGCCAACGAGTGGCAGCAGTTGCGCCACATCACCTTGCCATTGATGTCGCCGGTCATCTTTTACAATTTGGTGATTGGAATCATCGGCACTTTTCAATATTTCACCGAAGCCTACGTGCTCACCCGTGGCGGTCCGGCAGAGGCGACGACCTTTTACAACCTCTATCTTTACACCAATGCTTTCGAATACCGGGATATGGGCTATGCTTCGGCCCTGGCCTGGATCCTCTTCCTGATCGTGCTGGTGTTGACCGCCCTGGTGTTTCGAAGTTCAAGCGCCTGGGTTTATTACGAAGGGGAGGTGCGAAAATGATCCATCTGGGGCGCAAGATGCGCGACCGTTTGTTCCGTGGGACTGCTTTCGTGATCCTGCTGGCCGGTTTCCTGGTGGTGATCACCCCTTTGATCTGGATGATGTCTTCTGCGTTGAAGAGCAAGGATGCAGTTAACACCAACCCGCCGCAGTTAATTCCCCAAGAACAGTACACGGTCCATATCAACGATGCGGATGCTTATGTATATGACATCACCGTGAATGGAGAGATGCGCCAGCTGGCATTGATCGACAAGAAAGGCCCGACCGGTACATTTGTCAATCCTCAAGATCCGCAGGAGACCTACCAGTTGAAGGTGGCGGACGGCAAACGCGCCACCAGGATCGTGCTGCACATCGAGAATTTTGCCCTGGCGATCACAAAAGTGCCTTTTGGACGCTATTTGGGCAACACGCTGATCATTGTTGTGCTGGGAACGATTGGTACGGTGGTTTCCTGCACCCTGGTGGCTTATGGGTTTGCCCGCTTCCGCGCGCGGGGATTGAAAGTGCTTTTCCTGGTGTTGCTTTCAACGGTTATGCTGCCTCCGCAGGTAACCCTCATTCCCCAATTCATTCTGTTTACCAAGATCGGCTGGTATGATACCCTCTGGCCTTTGATCGTGCCGGCTTTCTTTGCTAATGCCTGGGACGTGTTCCTGCTGCGCCAGTTTTTTATGAGCCTGCCGCCTGAGTTGGACGATGCGGCCCGCATTGACGGCTGCGGACCCCTGGGCATCCTCTGGCACATCATTATTCCACAGTCCTATCCAGTGCTGATGACGGTGACCATATTCTCGGTGCTGTATGCCTGGAACGATTTTTACGCCCCGCTGATCTACCTGCAAAGTCCGCAGAACTGGACCGTCTCCCTGGGGCTGCAATCCTTCAATGCGCTGTACACGAACCAGGGCAATTTGCTGATGGCTGCCTCCTTGCTGCTGCTGATCCCCCCGATCCTGATCTTCTTCTTTGCTCAAAAAATATTTATCCAGGGTGTGGTTGTCTCTGGAATAAAAGGATAAAACCTATGAAAATCACTGTCATTGGTGGAGGGTCCACCTATACTCCCGAATTGGTCAACGGTTTCCTGGCACGCTCCGCCTACTTCCCGGTCAGCGAGCTGTGTCTGATGGATATCGATAAAGAGCGGCTGGATATTGTGGGCGGTTTTGCCCGGCGTATGGTTGCGTCGCACGGCTCACCGTTCCGCGTGACGCTCAGCCTGGATCAACAGGAAGCGGTAACCGGAGCCAGCTATGTGATCACGCAGCTGCGGGTGGGCATGATGGCTGCCCGCCGCGCGGATGAATACCTGGGCAAGCGGCACGGCTTGATCGGGCAGGAGACCACCGGGGTGGGTGGAATGGCAAAAGCTTTGCGCACCATCCCGGTCATTGTCCGCATCGCTGAAGATATGCGCCGCTATGCGCAGCCGGGAGCGCTGCTGGCCAGTTTCACCAATCCATCCGGGCTGGTGGCGCAGGCCCTCCAACAGGCTGCGCCGGGGGTCAACGCAGTGGGGGTGTGTAATGTGCCGATCACAACCAAGATGGGCATCCTGGAAGGGTTGGCCCAGGCTCAAGGCGTGCCGGCCATTGACCCTCACCGGGCGGAGCTGGATACGCTGGGGTTGAACCACCTCTCCTGGCATCGCGGTTTTCGCCTGGATGAGCAAGATGTCTGGCCGCAAGTCTTCTCCGCTTACCTTTCTGAACTGGGTCAGGATGGGGAGGAGGACTTTGACCGCCGCACGATCGAGGCGCTTGGGATGATCCCCAATTATTACCTGCAATATTATTATTACACCGCCCACAAGCTGGAAAACCAGAACGCCTGGCCGCCTTCACGCGCCGAAGAGGTAATGGAGGTGGAAAAGGATCTGCTACGCCAGTATGCCGACCCGGCCTTGAACGAGCCGCCGGCCGACCTGATGAAGCGGGGCGGGGCTTATTACTCTACCATGGCAGTCGAATTGCTCAATTCCCATTATAATGATCTGGGCGAAACCCACGTGGTGAATACTGCTCACCAGGGTGCGGTGCCCGGTTGGCCTGGGGATTGGGTACTGGAGATGCCCTGCCGGGTGGACCGCGCTGGGATTCATCCCTTACCTGCCGAACCGCTCCCGCCGGTTTGCTTTGGACTGCTTGCCCAGGTGAAGACCTATGAATTGCTAACCGTGCAGGCTGCCCTGGAAGGCGACCGTCGCGCGGCTTACCAGGCGCTGCTGGCCCATCCGCTCGGTCCGCGCGCCGACCAGATCCAGGCTGTGTTGGACGATTTGCTGCAGACTAATCGCCCATATTTACCGCAATTTTATTCTTGATGAGGTGTCTGTGACAAAATTTTTTCTGGGAGCAGATATTGGTGGAACCAATACGCGCGTATTAATTGCAGATGAAAAGGGGCGTGCGATTGGTTTTGGCGATGCGGGACCAGGCAACCCGGAGGGGATCGGCTACGCAGAACTGAGCCGTGTCTTTCAATTGGCCCTGGGAAAAGCGCTCCACCAGGCAGGGTGCGCCCCCTCCGAGCTGTGTGGGTTGGGTTTTGGCGTGGCGGGCTTTGATTGGCCATCGCAAACCCGGGCGACCCTGGAGGCGCTGGTCTATCCGGACATGAAGGCCCCTGCCCGGCTGGTCAACGATACCATCCTGGGCCTGATGGCGGGCGCAGAGGCAGGCTGGGGGGTGGCGGTCGTTTCCGGGACCGGTTGCAATTGCTGGGGATGGGATCCAACCCGCCGGAAGATCGGTCACGTCACGGGCGGCGGCAGCTGGATGGGCGAAGGCGCAGGCGCGGCGGAACTGATGGCAAAGACCTTGCAGGCAGTGGCACAGTCATGGACCCTGCGCGGACCGCAAACCTGCCTGGGAGGCATGCTGGCGGAATACGCAGGCGCCAGGGATGTCGAGGATCTTCTGGAAGGGTTGATGTCGGATAAGTATCATCTGGAGGCCTCAGCAGCGCCACTGGTTTTCCAGGCTGCCGAGGACGGCGACGAAGTGGCGCAAAACCTGATCGAGTGGGCTGGTACTGAACTGGGAGAACTGGCCAATGCGGTCACCCGGCAGTTATCGTTCCAATCCCTTGAATTTGAAGTGGTCTTATTAGGCAGTATGTTCTCAGGTGGGGAACGTCTGGTAGAACCTATGCGGCGCAAGGTGCAATCCTTTGCGCCAGGCGCGCGGCTGGTGCGGCTGCATCACCCTCCGGTGGTCGGTGCGGTGCTGCTGGGCATGGAGGCCGGGGGATGGGCGATCACCCCCCGCATCCGCGAAACCCTCTTTGAATTCAAAGTAGGATCCAAAAATTCATCCACACCCTGACCGTGCCTGGCGGGAGTCAATGAAATACAGCCAGGGGAGAACATGGGGGGGATGTATTTGCCTGCCCTCCCTGCTGCTGTTCGCAATGCGGCCTTGACCCGGTGATTTGCCTGCAAATCTCAATTCGCTGGGGTATAATTTTGATACCCAATGAAAACTGCCATTCTCACCCTCGATCCGCATGACGACCTGATCTCGATCCGCGACAAACTGGCCTGGGCCAAATCGCCGCGCATTGTGCTGGTCTGGCCCCGGCGGAGGCGTCGTAATGTAGAAGCCCCGCTGGTGCTCAGCCGCCTTGACCTGACCCTGCTGGCGCGCCATGCGCGCGGGTTAGGGGCGCAGCTGGCCCTGGTGACCAGCAATGCCCAGGTGCGCGCCTATGCCGATGAAGCCGGCGTGCCGGTCTTTCATTCGACCGAAGAAGCCCAGGAATCTGCCTGGCGGCGGGTGCGGCGGCGCAACTGGCGGCTGGGACGTGAACGGCGGGTGAGCGTGCTGGCCGTGGATCAGCCCGGACTGGCTGCGGGTGTCGCGGTAGCCAGGCGGAATCTACGAGCCGAACGGGCGGGGGTGGCACAGGCCCCCGAACCGGTTTGGAAGAAAAATAAATATTTGCGTATAGCCGTTTTTACGATCGGAGTGCTGGCGGTGTTGGCGCTCCTGGCCCTGTACCTGCCCTCGGCGCACATTCGCCTGGCATTGGAAAAACAGCCCCGGCAGGTACGCCTGGAAGTTTGGGCCAGCCTGGATGTGCAGCAGGCTCAGGTGACTGGCGGAATGCCGGCCCGTACCGTCACAGTGGTGGTGGAGGGTCAGCAGCAAGCCTTCTCCAGCGGGCAAGTCTGGTTGGCCGAGGATTACGCCGCCGGACAGGTGCTTTTGACCAACCTGGGAGAGTCTTCGCTTACCCTCCCAGCCGGGTCGGTCTTGCGCACCCTTGTCGAGCCGCCCCAACGTTTTGAATTGACCGGCGCGGTGGAATTGCCTCCCGGAAACGGGCAGACCGCCCAGGCTTCGGTTCGTGCGCTGCAGGCCGGTGTGGAGGGGAATGTCCCCGCTCATGCCATCCAATCCCTGGAAGGTTCGGCAGGGGCTCAGGTGGCGGTGGATAATCCTGACCCGCTGACGGGCGGCAGCCGCAGGCTGGCTCCAGCGCCCACCGAAGCCGATTACAAGAAGGCGCGTGAGCAATTACTGGAATCGCTGCGCCAACAGGCATTGGAGGAATTAAACAGCAAGCTTGGCGAAGGCGACCGGTTAATTTCCACCAGCCTGCAATTGACAGAAATTCAGCTGGAGGAAAGTTCCCCGGCCAAGGGTTCTGCCGCCGATGTGCTGTTGCTGACCATGCGGGCCGAGTACAGCGTCTGGGTAGTCCGCCAGGAGGATCTTGCCCGGGTGGCGCGCATGGCGCTCCAGGCGACATTGCCGAAGGGGTTTGAGGGGGATGCTGCCAGCCTGGAATACCACCTGGAATCCGATTTCACCCCGCAGAGCGAACGCCAGGCGGCGGTGTTGAGTGCTTCCTGGCAGATATCTTCTTCTTACACACCCTGGCAGGTGGTGCAGGCGTTGCTTGGAAAGACGCCCGGAGAGGCATCCGAGACCTTGCAATCCATCCTGGTGCTGTCGCAGCCGCCTGCCATCGAGCTTTCACCCACCTGGTGGCCGGCGCTGCCGCTGCTGCCGGGACAAATCCAGATCGAGGAGGTGCAGTTGTGAGAATCCTGGCCGTCGACCCTGGCGACCAACGCATTGGCCTGGCGATCAGTGATGAGACCGCCACGATTGCCAACCCGTTGACCGTCATCCGCCACTCGGCCCGCATGTTGGATGCAGCTGAGATCGTGGCCGTGGCGGTGGAGCAAAACGCCGACCGCATCATTGTTGGGCAGGCGCTGGATGACGAAGGACAGTCCACGCCGCAGTCGCGCAAGGCAGTGCGCCTGGCAGACGCCGTCCGCCAGCAGACCGATCTGCCGGTGTTGATGTGGGATGAAAGCGGCAGCACCGATGCCGCCCGCGAGGCACGCCGGGAGATGGGGGTGACCCGCCGCAAGCGTAGCGGCCACATGGACGATCTGGCCGCAGTGGTAATTTTACAATCTTATTTGGACAGCTTACATGGCAGCTAAAGGACCTGTACCCTTGGGACGTTCTTGTTTATTCATTGTTTTGATCTTGTTGTGCGTGGTATTTAGCGGAGGCATCTGGGTTTATGCGTCCTTGCCCGGTTGGACGCAGGCGGCTTTCGGGCCGCCCAATCCCAACCTGGATGCAGCGCAGCGAGCGTTGCTTTCGGTGCGCATGCTCCTGCAAAAAGCAGATATTGTCCTGCCGTTGGATGCGGAAGGTGAGCAGCGTACTTTCGAGGTACGCCCTGGCGAAACTGTGGACCAGATTGCCGCGCGATTGTATCAGGCGGAGCTGGTGCGGAATGCCGAGGCATTTCGCATGTATGTGGTATATGCCGGGCTGGATACCGGCATCCAGGCCGGTTTATATACGCTTACCCCAGGGATGAATGTGATGGAGATCGCCGCCGCCATGCAAGACGCCACCCCAACGGAGGTGGATTTTGGCATCCTGGCTGGTTGGCGGGCAGAAGAAGTGGGCGCCGCCCTGGAGCGGTACGGCTTTCCCGTTACCGAAGAGGAGTTCATGGCGCTGGTAAACAACCCGACGGGAGTGGATCTGCCGGAAAGCTTGCGCGGGATCACCTCGCTGGAAGGTTTTCTGTATCCAGGTGTGTATACCCTGCCGCGCGAGATCACCGCGCGTGATTTTCTTTCCATTGCCGCCAGCCGTTTCGACCAGGAAGTGAACGCGGACTTGCGACAGGCCTTCAGCGACCAGGGACTGACCCTGCAGGAAGCAGTCATCCTGGCCTCGATCGTGGAACGCGAGGCGGTCCTGGACGAGGAGATGCCGATGATCGCGTCGGTCTTTTACAACCGGCTGCGGATCGGAATGAAGCTGGACAGCGACCCGACCGTGCAATATGCGATCGGCTACAATGCAGCCCAGGCTACCTGGTGGACCAACCCGCTCAGCGGGGAGCAGGTAACACAAACGATTTCGACGTATAACACTTATTTAAATATTGGCTTGCCGCCAGGCGCGATTTCCAACCCTGGCCCGGCGGCTTTGCGCGCGGTGGCCTACCCGGCTGATTCCCCTTATTATTACTTCCGGGCAGCCTGCGACCATTCCGGCAGGCACAATTTTGCGATCACTTATGAAGAACAATTGCAAAATGCCTGTCCTTAATGGATAATATACAAATAGCATCGGTTTCATTCTGAAATATCCGAGGTGATTATGGCCGAAAATATCCAGGCGATGCGCTGCCCTTCTTGCGGCGGACCGATCCAGTTCGCCCCAGGGGAATCCCTTGCCACCTGCCATTTTTGCGGGACGCAAGTCAGCCGGGATGTGGAACTTCCACTGGCTGAGAAACCTCCCATTGTCTTTGATCTTGGACGGCTAACCGCCCAGGCGCAACTGGACCAGCAAAAGCGTAACCGGTCTGCGGTGGCGCTGACCATCGTCGTCGTGATCCTAACCCTTGGATTTACAGCATTCATGATTGCACTGGCAAGCAGTGAAGGCGGGGCTCACTCGGTGAGCATCGGCCAATCGCGCCCAGCGGATGAGGTATCGGGAATTACCGGGGCGCAGCTGATCAGTGATAGCGGTCCGCAGATCCTGGTCACTGCCCGAACCATGGATTCGAACTACTGGTATTTCTATCTGGATTTTTCGGCTGCAACACCGCTGCGCTGGCGATCCGGACCTTTGCCGGATGATTATTACCAGGCAGTGACTGTTTTTGATGAGAACGCCGTCTATGTGCTTCAAGGCACCGAATTGTATGCCTTGGGCTGCGCGGATGGGAAAGAATTGTGGCGCGCCAACCTGAGCGATCAACTTACCCCGGGGTGCGAGAGCTGTTTTGCGAAGATCGGCGATCAGGTTGTGGTTTTGCCACAGGACGGCGTGCTGGCAGCCTACAACGCCGCCACCGGCACCAAGAGCTGGGGCGCTCGTCTGGAAGAACCTACACGGGTTTTGTTCACCCTGGACGGAAAACCGGCGGTCTGGGATAAGGCCGACACTGGGGCAGTTGTGCGCATCTTTGACCTGGCTACCGGCCAGGAAAGTCAGCGGATTGCGCCTTCCGGCCCCAACCAGCCTTTCCCAAATGACCCGCAAACCCCTAATGTTTTCTCACCATTCCTTGTGGGGAATGATGGCAACACCTTTATCACCATGTTCGGGATTTTTGAGCCTTTCAGTATCCAGCGCTGGGATGCACAGAGCGGGCAAATGCTCTGGCAGGCGACCGCGCCGGATGACTTTTCCAACACGGATAGCAGCGGAGCGCAATTACTGTCCGGCGGCTACCTGGTTATCTCAGCCTATGGAAATCTGCTGGTTCTTGATGAAGCCAGCGGAGCGCAGAAGATGCTGATCCAAACCAAGGATTACAATTTGACGCCGATCCTGGTGCATGAGGGCACCTTGCTGGTCTCAGCAGGCCGCCAGCGCGGTTCCAGCCGGGACGAGCTGTGGGCGTATGACCTGCGTACGGGAGAACGGGCCTGGACGATCGTTCCGGAAGCGCAAAATTGGATGGACAATGACTTTGGTTTTGTCGACACGGAGGGAGAGTGGCTGGTGCATCCCGCGGCAGGCGGGGTTTTCCTGGTGCAGTTCTCCAATGACCCCATTGGGATGACTTACCAGCGCATCGATGTAACCAGCGGCACCGGTAGCGCCCAAAAAACCATCCTGCCGCCGGGTGATGAACCCCAAACTGCGCCAATTTACCTCAACCCGTTCTTCTGGCAGGGAGAAAATATCTGGTATCCATCGGATAAGATGTATTTTGTCGAACTGAGCAGCGGACAAACCACCGTCAAGTGGCCCTAGAAAACGAGGAGGTTGTTATGGAGATCTTAGGCGTGGATGTGGGCGGATCTGGGATCAAGGCCGCCCCGGTAAATATAGAAACCGGCGAGATGACCGCGCAGCGTTTCCGCCTGCCCACCCCGGAAGGGGCCACCCCGGCTCAGGTGGCGGAGGTGGTGCGCCAGCAAGTGGATCACTTTGCCTGGAGCGGGCCGATTGGCTGCGGTTTTCCAGCGGTGGTGCACCAGGGGGTATTGTTCAGCGCGGCTAACATCGCCAAGGAATGGATCGGTGTGAATGGGGAGAACTTGCTCAGTAATATCACCGGTTGCCCGGTCTATCTGGTGAATGATGCCGATGCCGCCGGGATGGCGGAGATGCGCTTTGGGGCGGGGCGCAATTTATCCAAGGGCGTGGTGGTGATGCTCACCCTGGGCACGGGGATCGGCTCTGCGGTCTTCGTGGATGGAAAACTGCTGCCCAATACGGAGTTTGGACATTTGGAGATCCGCGGTAAAGACGCCGAACGACGCGCCGCAGATGCCGCTCGTCAGCGTAAGAATTTATCCTGGCAGGCCTGGAGCGAGCGTCTGCAGGAGTACCTGAGTACGTTGGAAAAATTGATCTGGCCAGATGTGATCATCATCGGCGGCGGAGTGAGCAAAGAAGCGGACAAGTTCCTGCCTTACCTGAAGATACGCGCCAGGATCATCCCGGCCCAACTCCTCAACCAGGCCGGGATCGTTGGCGCGGCGGTATACGCGCAATCGAAAATGTAATATTTTTGCCAGGTTGCGCGAGAGAAATATAGAGCACGGCTAGGTGCGCGGATTGAGCGGACCTATATGGATTTGTTTTTCCGTATTGACCCGTATTCTTGATTCAGTTCATTATTCCTTAAGGAATAATTTTTCGAAAGACCCGGTAACGCTTATAGATCTTCCCGCCCATGCGCGTGGCGAGGGCGGGGGTTTTGGGATTGTCGTCCGAAGTGAGCGAGAGGTCGAGCCAGCGATATCCCTTTGCGGCTGCCCGCGTACGCATTTCATTAAACAGTAGGATTGCGGCGCCGTTCCCCCAGCATTCGGGCAGCACCAGCACGCTTTTCACCGCCAGACAGGCCGGGCGGCGCCGGCTGGCCACCCAGGCGCGCAGGTAATCCCACGGGTAGCGCAGGCCGTCTGCGTGGATGAGCCACTCGTTAAAATTAGGCAAGCCGGGGAAGAACCCGATCGTGCGGCCTTCCTGCTCGGCAAACAGGATCAGATCCAGGTCGGCCAGAGTGCGGAAAGGCTCAAAGAGCGCTTCCACTTGTTCGCGCGACCAGGGTTGAAAATCCTGCAGGTGGGCCAGAGCAACATTCAGCAGGTGGTGGACGGCGTCGATCTCCGTATCCCAGCGGGCCAGGTCGGCGGTGCGTATGGTGATGTCGGTGCGCTGCCGAACCCGTTCAGCCATGCGTGCCAGATCGCGGAACGCGTCTGTTTCTTGGGAGATATCCAGCGCAAAGGCCAGGTTATCCGGCCGGGCAGGCTGGAACCCGTAGCGCTGCATGAAATCCAAATAATAGGGTGGGGTGTGCCCGCATAAGATGACAGGCGGTCGGTCGCGGCCTTCCAAGAGCACTCCGTAGGCGTCTTCATAATCCAGGTTCCACGGGCCGTAGAGCGTGTCCAATCCGCGCCGGCGCGCTTCGGTTTCGGCCTGCGCCATCAGGGCACAGAAGACCTCATAATCCTGGATATATTCCAGAAAGCCAAAGATGCACTCTTTTCGGTTGCATACCTGGTTCATCTGTTTATCTTCAGCCACGCACAGCGTGCCCACCGGCTGGCCGTCCTGCCAGGCAAGGAAAAAGTCGGCTTCGCCGTGCTTAAAGAACGGTCCGCTGCGCGGGTCGATAAACTTGCGCCGGTCAGGCAGCAGTGGCGGCACCCACAGCGGGTCGCCGCGGTAGATCTTCCACGGGAAAGCCAGAAATTTCTCCCGCTCAGAGCGGGAACGGATTGGCAATACCTGGACGGAAGACATCACTCGATCTCCTCAGTTGTAGGTTTGGCAGCCCGGCGGGCTTCCAGTTCGGCCACGATCTGCTGGTGCTGGCTGCGCGAGATGGGATAGAGGATGGCAAAGACGATGCTGGCCACCAACAGAATGGCCGGAATGGGGCCAACCACAAAGCGGATGCCGTCCACCGCCGAGGGGATCTGCTGCTGCAGGTCGGCGTTGTAACCGGTGGCTTGCAACACCAGCAGGGTCAGCGGAATGGCAATCGAAGAGGCCACCTTTTGAGCCAGGGTGATCAGGCTGTAGAAAAAGCCCTCGTGCCGTTCGCCGGTGTGGTATTCGTCCCACTCGATCGCATCCGGGATCATCGACCAGGGCAAAACATGCACGGCGCTGACGCCAATCCCGGCCAGTACGCACAGCACCAGGATGACCTCAAGCGCGGTGGAGGCGTTCAGGCTGGCAATCACCAACTGGACAGCCGCCCAGAAGGCGATCCCGGCGATGAAAGCCAGGCGCTTGTTCCAGCGTTTAGAGGCCCACACCCAGAGGGGCAGCACCAGCAAGGCAGAAACGAAGATCGTTCCCATGATCACGTCGCTGTTGGGTTCCTGTTGGACAACGTATTTCACAAAATAGAGCAAATCGGCCTGCATAATATCCACGCATACCCAACAGAGCAGGTACATCACTGCGCCAAAGACAAAGGGCTTGTTGTGCAAGGCGGCTTTGAGCGATTGGATCAACTTAGGGGGTTTTTGCTCCATGTATTCCTTACGTTCGCGGGTGCCGAAGAAAGTGACCCAGAGCGGAATGAACAGCACCGAACCGAAGATCAAGGCCATGGTCAACACATTACCCGCATTCTCCGGCTCGAATTTTTCGATGATCATGGTCGGGATGATAAAAGCCACCAGGCTGGCAGCAATGGAGAAGAAGGCCCGGTAGGATGTGAGCGAGGTGCGCTCATCGTAATCCGAGGTCAATTCGGGGGTCAGCGCAAAAAAAGGCATGGAACACAGGGTGGTGACGGCGTCAAAGATCAGGTAGGCGAAGCCGTAATAGACTGCCAGGGCCACTTCACTGTCCCAGGCCGGGCGGATCCACATGATGATGAAACTGAGGGCAAAGGGGATGGCGCCAAAGAGCAGGTAAGGCCGCCGCCGGCCCCAGCGCGAGCGTGTGCGGTCGGAGATGTAACCGACCAGCGGGTCGTTGATGTAATCCCAGGTGCGCCCAATGAAGATGGCAATGGCAGCCGCGCCGGGGGAGATGCCGACCACGTCTGTAAGATAAATAGCAAAATAGACCGAGACGATCGTGTAGGCCAGGCTGAAGCTGGTGTCGCCGAAGCCGTAGGCCAGCTTGGTCTTGAGGGGCAGTTTTTGATTCATGGGCATATAGGGGAAGAAAAAACAGAGCAAGGCACACACAAAGAAGACCGGCGGGGCCGGATGCGCGGGACTTGCTCTGGAAAGGGCAAGGAAAAACCTCCCCCCATCCAGGCAGGAAGGGGGGAGGAAATCAACTTTTTAGCTATTTGGCGTTGTAGCCGGGGCCTTTGCTGAAGAACGCGGCGTTCAGGTCGATCGCCGGAGTGAGATCCACCACTTCACCAGCCTCAGGAATGCGCGTGTGTTTCAGGTGGACATGCTCGCCGTCGTGATTGGTGCCTTCATACTCCGTCGCGAAACCTTCCGTGCCGTGCGGCATGGAAAGATAGACTTTGCCATCCGCCTCGTACGCGGTGGGCACATCATCCAGCGGGAAGATGGCGGCAAAGGGGCATTCAGGCACGCACGCACCGCAATCGATGCAGGTATCCGGGTCGATGTAATACCAGGGATATTTATCGACCGGTTTTCCCGGAACGATACATTCAACCGGGCAAACGGTTGCGCATCCGCCGTCGCGGAGGCATAGGCTGGTGATAACGTGTGGCATGTTTCCTCCAATAGAAAATAGGATTAACGGGTCTCAAAACGCCGTTCGACTGCCTCCCAGTTTACCACATTCCACCAGTTGGCCAGGTAGTCAGCCCGGCGGTTTTGATACTTCAAATAGTAGGCGTGCTCCCACACATCTACGCCCAGGATAGGGGTGAAGCCCTCGGAGAGAGGAGAATCCTGGTTGGGGGTGGAATGGACGATCAGGCTGCCATCTTTCTTCAGGCTCAGCCAGGCCCATCCGGAGCCGAAGCGGGCCAAACCGGCCTTTTCAACTTCCTGTTTCAGGGCTGCCAGGCCGCCATAGGTGGCGTTGATCGCCTTAGCGAGGGCCCCTTTGGGTTCTCTACCGCCGTTCGGTCCCATCACATCCCAATAGAGGATGTGGTTGAAATAACCGCCGCCGTTGTTGCGCACGGCTGTGCGGATCTTTTCGGGTACCTGCTGCAGGTCGCGGAGGATATCCTCGATCTTTTCGGAGAAGAGGAAGTGATATTCTTCGAGCGCGCCGTTCAGATTTTTAAGGTACGTGGCATGATGCTTGGTATAATGGATCTCTACGGTCAGGGCGTCGATGGCTGGTTCCAGAGCATCAAACGCATACGGTAATTTGGGCAGTTCAAACATTGGAAACCTCCTATAGTTTATATGTTTTGTGTAAATTATGCAAGCTGGAAAAAGGCAGTTCGGCAGGTGATGATTGGCTTAAAAGCCCTTTTTCAACAAGCAATTTGCATTATATATATTTAGATAAAAAATGTCAAATTTAGTTACATCCAAAACGACCGAAAAACCACCCGCCATCCCGCCATTGTTAGGGCTGGGTGGGGCCATCCTGGCAGTTTCCACTGCCTCGCTGTTCATCCGCCTGGCGCAGCATCAGGCGCCCTCGCTGGTGATAGCAGCCGGCCGGCTGGGGTTTGCTGCGCTGATCCTGGCGCCTTTCGCCTGGCGCAGCCACCGCGCTGAGCTGGCAGGCCTTAGCCGCCGCCAGTGGGGGGTGCTGATCCTTTCAGGAGTGCTGCTGGCGGTCCATTTTGCCGCCTGGATCACCTCGTTGGAGCTGACCTCGGTGGCCAGTTCGGTAGTGCTGGTAACCAGCACCCCGCTGTGGGTGGCGCTCTTTGCGCCGCTGGTACTGCGCGAACGCTTCTCGCGCAGTGCGCTGGCGGGCATGCTGCTGGCGCTGGCAGGAGGCGTCTTTGTGGCATTGAGCGAGAGCTGCACGCTGGGCGCAGGCGGGCTGGCCTGCAATTCCTCTGGCAACCTGTTGGAAGGCAAGGCTTTCCTGGGCAATTTCCTGGCGCTGGTGGGGGCCTGGGCAGCGGCCTTCTATCTGATGGCGGGTAGGCGCATGCGCGCCTCGCTTTCGCTGGTGGGGTATACCTTCGTGGTCTACGGCACCGCTGCGATGGTGTTGCTGGGAATGGTGCTGGTCAGCGGGCAGAGCCTGACGGGTTACCCGCCGGAGACGTACCTGCTCTTCCTGCTGCTGGCATTGGTTCCGCAACTGCTGGGGCATTCCTCGTTCAACTGGGCCTTGAAATATCTGCCCACTGCGTATGTTTCGGTGGCGCTGTTGGGCGAGCCGGTCGGGGCGATCCTCCTGACCACGCTCTTCCTGGGCGAGGTTCCCGCGGGATTGGAACTCGTGGGCGGCGTGCTGATCCTGGCGGGCATCTTCTGGGCCTCGTGGAAACAGAAGTAACCAATGTCATCCTGAGTTGCGCAGAATCGTGGAATCCTGGAGGGGTTTGATGGGATCCTTCGCTTCGATCAGGATGACAGCAGCGCGCTGCTTCGAGGCAGCCTACCTCGAGATCATTGGCAGGAATATGCGCAAGGCGTTATTCGTTAGTGTATAACTGATGGTTGTGTTCGCGCCGGAGGTGGACGCTGTGACGGTATAGGTGCCGGGATAACCATTGGCGGTGACCGCCAGGCTGGCAGTGCTGGAGGGTATCTTCGCGGAGGAAATGGGGGCCGTGGCGGAAGGGGCAAAGGTGGCGCTGGCTCCGCTGGATGGCGCGGTAAAGGTGATCACCCCGCCGTTCACCGGCTCGTTGTAGCTGCTGGTAATGGATACTCCCAACGGGGATGTAAAAGCAGCCGCGATCCATGCAGTCTGGCCGTCGCCGGTGGTGCGAAAGAGGTTGAACCCGCGTGATTCGAAGGCTCCCGCGTCGCAGGTGCCCCCTTGCGGGCGGGCGATCCCGCGCGCGTCGCTGGCGGCGCAGGTGCTGTTATCCCCGGCGTTGATCGCCGCGCTGCCCGGCAGGAGCGGGTAGGTGGCCACATCGCCACCGTAGGCGCCCAGGGCACCCAGATGTAACTCGGATGAGGTCACCTGAGATGCTCCTGCGCATGTATCATCCGTAGCGAAGCTGCTGCTGATGCCGGTTATCCAGTTGTTACAATTGAATCCGCCGACAGCATCCGCGATGATGGTGTTGGAGATGGTCAGCGAACCAGCAGAATAGGGGCGTTCCAGTTGCGCCACCGGAAAATAGCCGGGCAGAAGGATGTTGCCATAGATCGTGGTATTTTTCAGGCTCGTATTACTGCTATTGATGTATAAAGCCGCGCCAACTTTGGCCGAGTTGGTGGCAATGGTAAGGTTAGTCAGGTCAATATTGTAACCCCCGCCGCGGACAAATATGGCGCCGCCGTCGGATTCCCAGGATGAGGGTGTGGTAGCGATATTATTGATGAAGGTGCTGTCAGAGATGGTCAGGTTAGTATCCTCTGTGTAAACCGCTCCACCAGAGGGAATCGAGTCGGGGGCGGTGGCCGAATTATGATCAAATGTGCTGTGGGTGATGGTGAGATTGGTTCCTGCACCGGCGGCGCACACGGCCCCACCCCTGGCAGGAGAACCTGAAGAGGAATTATCTCTGAACACACTGGTTGTGACGGTGACAGTGGCACCGCCGACACGCAGCGCAGGACCGCAATCATTGGCGACCGAGTTGTTGGTGAAGGTGCTGCCTTCAATGGTCAATGGTTTGGCTGCCAAGATCGAAAATTTGGTATTCCCGGAGAAGGTGGAAGTTTGCACCAATCCGGGGGCTGAAGCCAACAGGATACCATACGTGTTCCCGCTGAAGGTGCTGTTTTGAACAGTGATCAACGGAGGGGTGTCGCCAGACAATGCCAGGGATGCGTACAGGCCGTACAGGTTGTCGCTGAAAGTGCTGTTCTGAACGGTCACAGCGCCAGATTGGCTCACGAGGGCGATCGCATTCGCCCGGTTCATATGGGCAAGGGTCACATGATTCAACAAAAGGGTCCCATACAGGGTCTTAATCCCATTCTTCCCGTTGGTGAGGGTGATATTTTTCAACTCCAGGTTCCCCTGGGAGAGGACGATCATCTCGATCCCGTTCTCCGAAGCATCATTCAGGGTGATGGTGTTTCCACCGTCGATGGTGACCTTGCCGCCGGTGCTGAGGATGCTGGGCAGGGGAGATATCAGGGTGATGGTGCCGCTGACGCTGAAATTGATCGTGTCATCCCCTGAACCGGCGGTGCAGCCGGACTGAGAGGTGTTGTTGGTTGCGGCAGTGATCGCCTCGCGCAGGGAGCAGTAGCTGTCATTCTCAACATTATCCTCCAGCGTGTTGACTGTGATGGGGACCGCGACAGCATGGGCGGATTGGGTGGGCAAGGCCAGGAAAGCCCAGGCCAGGATCAGGATGCTGCAAAGCACGCGCAAAGGTGTATTCATGGTGAGCTCCAAAGGGGGTGTATTCATCCTATTATAGCAACAAACGGGAGACCCAGATATCTTATTTATTAACCTTTCTTTTGATGCAGAATAAAAAAATGTCAGAAGGAGAAAAATTCATCCTTCTGACATCGGATATTTGACAGCGGACTGCTCTTAGATATGTCCCTTGTTCTCGGCGTCCGCATCTCCATGGCGGCGGGCGTAGAGGAAATTCATATCCATCAGGCGGTTCTTGATGTAATCGTTCAGGGCAGCGGAGGGCATGCGCCAACCCCAGTTGCCGCTGGCCTTGCCGGGGAAGTTCATTCGCGCATGGCTGTCCAGCCCGAGCAGGTCCTGCATGGGGGCGAGGGTCATCATCGCTATCGAGGCCCAGATGGCGCGGATCATATCCCAG
Source organism: uncultured Anaerolineaceae bacterium (assembly GCA_964424115.1). Taxonomy (GTDB): domain Bacteria; phylum Chloroflexota; class Anaerolineae; order Anaerolineales; family Anaerolineaceae; genus CAYRHN01. Next base: position 62,434 of record CAYRHN010000015.1, on the reverse strand, counting down.
GAGATATCCTCGCCGGAGCGGCCCAGGTAGCGGCGGCAGAAGTCGCGTTCGGGTTCGGGAGCGGTATTGTACCAGCCGCGGGCGGTGTCGTTGTCGTGGGTGCCGGTGTAGGCGACACAATTTTCTATGTAATTGTGCGGCAGGAAGGGATCGGTGCCATCGGTGGAGAAGGAGAACTGGAAGATCTTCATGCCCGGCAGGCCGAAGCCGTCACGCAGCTCCAGCACATCCGGGGTGATCTTGCCCAGGTCTTCGGCGATGATCGGAAGGTCGCCCAGGGCGTCCTGGATGGCCTGGAAGAGGCTGGCACCCGGGCCTGGCATCCAGCGCCCGACCTCAGCGGTGGGCATCCCGGCCGGCACTTCCCAGTAGCCGGCGAAGCCGCGGAAGTGATCCATGCGGATGATGTCAAAGATCGCCAGAGCCGAGCGCATACGCTTGATCCACCAGGCATAGCCGGTTTGCTTGTGGGCTTCCCAGCGGTAGAGCGGGTTGCCCCACAACTGGCCGGTGGGAGAGAAGTAATCTGGCGGCACGCCTGCCACGCAGGTGGGGCGGCGTTTGGAATCCATGTAGAAAAGCTCGGGGTGTGACCAGGCGTCGGCGGAGTCGAAGGCGACAAAGATCGGTACGTCTCCGACGATCTGGATATTCTTCTCTTTCGCATAGGCGTGAACGGATTCCCACTGATGGAAAAAGAAGAACTGGCGCAGTTTGTGGACCTTGATCTCGGCAGTATGCTCATCGCTAAATTTCTTCAAGGCGTTTTCTTTACGCATGCGCAGCGGATCGGGCCAATCGCTCCAGGCCACGCCGCCGTGGGCCTCCTTGATCGCCATGAAGAGGGCGTAATCCTCCAACCATTCGGCCTCCTTGCGGCAGAAGGCATTAAAGGCAGATTTCATTTCCCTGGAGGCGGCTTCGTCGAAATTCGCGCAGGCACGGTTGAGCACTTCCAGCTTCCATTGGATCACCGGGCCAAAATCAACGTGATCCTCCGGAAAACCCGGGCGGTCGACCAGGTCGGTGCGGGTAAGCAATCCTTCATTGAGCAGCAAGGCCGGGCTGACCAGGTAGGGGTTACCGGCAAAGGCCGAGAAGCACTGGTAGGGCGAATCGCCGTAGCCAGTGGGGCCGAGCGGCAGCACCTGCCAGAGCGTACAGCCAGTATCCGCCAGGAAATTGATCCAGCGGAAAGCCTCTGGGCCCAGGTCGCCAATGCCATCTGGGCCGGGAAGGCTGGTGGGGTGCAGGAGGATGCCTGAGGAGCGTTTAAATTTCATTGGGTGATCTCCGTGTTTGTACAAAGTCTCCTGATTTTACAATGTTTTGTTCGTAATCGGAAGGGATGACAAAAGTACCTACCACTCCGCCCGGTTCGATGGTATAGCCGGAGGGGATGATGGCGTTGCGGCCTGCCATGGTAAATTGCTGGTCATTCTGCATGATCCCGCCCAGCACAGCCCGCTCGCCGACGATGACCTTTTTATCCAGGATGGTGCGCTGGAGGGTGGCGTTCTGTTCCACGATCGAATCGGTGAAGAGGATCGATTCTTCCACCACTGCGCCAGACTGTACGTATACGCCCGGCGAAAGCACGCTGCGCACCACCCGCGCGCCATTTTCGATGATGCAGCCGTCGCAGATCAGGCTGTCCTCCACTTCGGCCCCACGGTCGATCAACACTGGAGGACGCTCTTCCGAGCGGGTATGCGTGATCCAGTTGCGGTCATACAGGTCAAGGGCTGGCGGCGATTCCAGCAAATCCATGTGAGACTGCCAATAAGAGGCCACTGTGCCGACATCCACCCAATAGCCTTCGTAGGGGAAGGCATAAACGAAGGCGCCGTTTTCCACCAGATTAGGCAAGATGTTCTTGCCAAAATCGTGGGCAGATTCGTTTTTCTGATGGTCTTCCCATAATGCGGAATCGAGGACGCGCCGGTCAAAGATATATACGCCCATGTTGACCAAATTAGAGGGAGGATTCTTGGGCTTTTCGATGAATGAAGTGATGCGCTTGTCAGCGGTCACGCCCACAATGCCGTAGCGGGAGGCTTCTTCGATTGGCACCTGGATGGTGGCAATGGTCAGGTCAGCCTTGTTGCGCAGGTGGGCTTCGATCATTGGCCGGTAGTCCATCGAATAGATGTGGTCGCCGGAGAGGATCAGGACCAGGTCGGGATCGCCGCGTTTGATGAAGCTGAAGTTTTGCTGGACGGCGTCGGCAGTGCCGATGAACCAATCTGAGCCGCGCGCCTTATAGGGGGTATAGACACGCACGCCGCCGGTAAAATCACGGTTCAGGTCCCACGGGCCGCCGGCGCCAATGTGCTCGATCAGTGACTGCGGTCGGTATTGGGCGATGATAAAGATATCAAAGATATTGGAATTGACGCAGTTGGAGAGCGGGAAATCGATGATCCGGTATTTCCCTGCGAAGGGCACGGCCGGTTTGGCGCGCCGTGCGGTGAGCACTCCCAGGCGGGTGCCTTCCCCGCCGGCCAGGATAATGGAACGCACTTTCATGGTCTTTCCTCCTGTTCTTCCCCGTTAATGGGAATCCCTGAACTCATGAAATAGAGATGAGCATACCTGAGAGCGGAATTTTCCCAGGAATAATCCCTGCGCATGCCGTTGGCCTGGATGACCTTCCAGGTTTCAGCATCCCCAAAAATACGGACGGCTTGTTCCAGGGCTTTTGCCATGGCCCGGCCGCTGGGTTCTTTGAACAGAAAACCGGTGCTTTCGGCCGCGTCCGGGCGATCAAAAACAGTATCCACCAGGCCGCCGGTGGCGCGCGCCAGCGGCACGCAGCCGTAGCGCATGGCGATCATTTGCGAGAGGCCGCACGGCTCGTAGCGGGAGGGCATCAACAGCAGATCGCCCCCGGCATACATGCGTCGGGAGAGCTGAGCGTCAAAGCGGGTCACCACCCGCACCCGTTCGGGCAATTTCTTTTGCAGTTCCAGACAATCCTTTTCCAGATCGGGATTGCCCGAACCCAACAGAATGACCTGCCAAATTGATTTTTTTGCCAGCCGCAAGCCTTCCAAGGCCAGGTCAACCCCTTTTTGCACATCCATGCGGCTGACCAGGGTCAGCAGGGGGATGGCTGGGTCCGGGTTGAGTTGAAATTCATCCAGCAAGGCCCGTCTATTTTTTGCCCGTGGAGACAGGTCATCTACCGAGAAGCGGGCGGCAATGGCCTGATCTTGCGAGGGATCCCAGTACTTTGTGTCAATGCCGTTGAGGATGCCGCTGACGTCTGCGCGACGGGCGAGCAGGAGCGATTCCAGCCCATAGCCCTGTTCGGGGGTGAGGATTTCGTCTGCATAGGACGGGGAAACCGCCACGATCTGGTCCGCAGCCAGCAGTCCAAGCGGGAGCGGCACGCGCCGTCCCCAGGAGGGCAGTCGGCGGCTATAGCTGGGGGGCAGTCCGTAATCTTCCAGGCTGCCTTCGCAGCCCGCGCCCATGAAGGGCAGGTTGTGCACGCCCAGGATGATGCGGGTATCCTTGAAAAAAGCGTCCGTTTTCCGGCGGCGGTTGAGCGCCCAGGCGGCGGGTGCCGTATGCCAGTCGTTGGCGTGCAAGATATGCGGTCGCCAGTCCAGCTTGCGCACCAGTTCCAGCGCTGCCAGAGAGTAGAAGTAGAATTTGTCACCGTCCACGGAGTTGTCGCCGGTATACACCGCATTGGAACTATCCACTGGTTGCCCGGCGATCAAATACACTGGCACGCTGTTCAGATCGATTTGGTAGATTTGCGCTTCCAACATTTTCCCAGCGCGCGGAATTTCCACTCTGGCGATCAACGGCAGATTGGGCAATTTTTGCCGCAGCAAGGGGTAAAAGGGCACTGCCACGCGCACATCCATCGCTTCTCCGCCCAGGCGGGCCGGAGCAAGCTGGCGCAGCGCAGCCGGAAGCGAACCGGCCACATCCCCCAAGCCGCCGATCTTCACCAACGGATCGATCTCCGCGCTCAGGAAAAGGACTCGCATGGGCTACTCCTTTGCCATTTCAATGTAGTCCTGAGCGGACGGAGAAGCGGTGCTGCCGTGCCTTCCCAGCAAATTCACCAATTCGAGGGCCAGTTGAGCTTTTTCCTGGGCATCCTTGCGGCTCCAGGTGCGGCTCTTGATCTCCAGGAAGTAGCCCAGGCGGGGTTTTTTGACATCATCCACATTGATGAAGAATTCGGTGTTCTTGTATGCCACCAAGAAGCGCAGGCGGTCTTTTTCGATTTCCTGCTCGCTGGCGGGCTTGAAGTATTCACGGTAGAAGCGCAGCGAGTGGGCGGCAGGGGCCAGGAAGCGCGAACGGGAGAGCAGCACCTGTCCAGCAAAGCTGGTCTCGCGTGCTGGGCCAATATGAGTCAGACGCGAGCGGATATTGGTGATCTCTCCTTTGGGGCCAATAAATTCGTCCTCGCGGTAGCGCAGGTAGCCCTGTTCGGAATCGTCAAAGTTGAAGTAGGAGTCGTATTCGTGGTAATGGCGCTCGCGAAGAATACGGATAGCAGAGGATTTAATCGCCTCCAGGATGAGCGCCGGGTCGCTGACCGGCACTTTGACCTGGATCTCGAAGCTCTCTTCTTCGGTGGCGCCGCCAATGGCAATTAGTTTGGAAATGACCGATTGCTCGCGTTGAATGAGGAACTGGTCGATCTTCTCCGCGTATACCTGGGCTTTGCTGAGCAAGGAAGCCTCGTCCACAGTCAGCAGATGGCGGTCGCGCATCACCCAGCGCCCATCAATGATCACATGCTGCACATCGTGAGCCTTGGCAGCATAGACCAGTTGGGCATAGATGCTTTGCGGATCGCGGCGGAAGTGCGGGGCATTGTGAACCGGGCTGATATCCACCACGATCAGGTCGGCGCGTTTGCCGGGTTCCAGTGAGCCGGCCAGGTCGCCGATGTGCATGGCCCTGGCGCCCAGGCGGGTGGCGCAGGCCAGCGCCTGGCGGGCGGGTAGGGCGGTGGGATCGTCGCTGGAAACCTTGGCTACAAAGGCGGCCAGGCGAACTTCTTCAAACATATCCAGGTCGTTATTAGACGCCGGACCGTCGGTGCCAATGCCCAGGTTGACGCCCAGCTCCATCATGCGCTTGACGGGGGCCATCCCGGAAGCCAGTTTCAAATTGGAAGATGGGTTGTGGGCAACGCCTGCCTCGGCGTGCTGCATGGTGCGGATCTCCCCTTCATCCACGTGCACACAGTGGGCAGCCAGTACCTTGGCATTGAACAGGTCGTAGCGGCGTACGTATGGGATGACCGGCATGCCCTGGTCTTTGCGCATGTTCTCCACTTCCAGGGCGGTCTCGGCCAAGTGGATTTGCAGGGGAATGTCGAACTCTACCGCCAACGCAGCGCAGGCGCTGAGGATCTCGGGCGTGCAAGTGTAAGGGGCGTGAGGAGCGATGGATGGGACGATCAGCGGGTGACCTTTCCATTTCTGGATGAACTCGCGGGCGCGAGCCAATCCTTCATCGTAGGATAAGGCGTCGGGGGTGGGGAATTTGAGCACCGATTGGCCGCATACCCCGCGCATGCCGCACTCGGCGGTGGCGGCAGCCACATCGTCTTCAAAGTAATACATATCGGCAAAGGATGTCACCCCGGAACGGATCATTTCCGCGCAGGCGATCTTGGTGCCCAGACGGACGAATTCGGGGGAGACAAACTCGCGTTCCACAGGCATCATATAGCCCATCAGCCAGACATCCAGGCGCAGATCATCAGCCAAGCCGCGCAGCAAGGTCATCGGCACATGGGTGTGAGCGTTGACCAGGCCGGGCATCAGCACTTTCCCGCCGCAATCAACCGTTTCAGCCGCCTGGTATACCTGGCGCAGGTCGCTTTCCAGCCCGACCGCCAGGATGTGCTGTCCCTGCACGGCTACCGCGCCGGGGGTGTAAATATGGAAATCATCGTCCATGGTCAGGACAATTGCATTATGGAGCAGGAGGTCAATTTTGGTCATGTGTTCTTGGGTTCCTCTAAATGGATTTGAAAGGGGGTCCTTTTCATTTTATCTTGATTATTTCCCGGCGCAAGCTGTCCAGCGCAGTGCGGGCAGCCCAACCGGGGGCATTAGCGGCCGGCCCGCCGTAGGAGCGGGCTGCCTGGCTTTCGCCGTGTGGGGTATGGATCACAACGCTCACGGTATGTTTTTCTCCGCCAGGCTGGAAAGAAGTTGCCAATCCGGCCTGGGCCTGGGTGCGTTCCATCCAGTCATGCAGCGCAGCGGAGAGTTGTTGGCAGCTCTCTTCTTGAACCTGGGTGGAGAGGCCCGGCATTCCGGCTGAAGCCAGTGCAGAGGCCACCGCGCCGCCCGAGCCGCAGTCCAGGACGGCCAGGTTCCAACCCAGGGCGGAAAGGCGGGAAAGCAAAACACCCGGCAGGGTTTCCAGGTCGCAGCCAAAAATGGCATCTCCCATCCGCGCGCGCACCTCGCTTTCCAAAGCGGCCAGCATGCGGTTGGCTTCTTCCTCGGAATCAGCCTTGGCGGTCAGGCGGATGTCCACCTGGCCGGGGTGGGCCAGCAGGCCGACGGTGGGATTTTCCAATTCTTCCAGGTCCCCCACCAGCTCGTCCACCTGCGATTCACCGACCCCGGCGGTATGCAACACGCGCGCCTTGATCAATCCAGTGAGGTGGAAAGCGCCGCGCAGGTAAGGCAGCACCTTTTCTTGCCAGAGATATTCCATTTCTCGCGGCACGCCTGGCAGGCAGATCAGGGCTTTTCCGCTTTGTTCGACGATAAAGGCCGGGGCAGTGCCGACCGCATTTTCCAACGGCAAGGCGCCTTGCGGCACATAGGCCTGGCGGCGGTTGTTCTCAGTGGCGGGGCGTCCAAAACGTTGGAAGCGCGCCAGGATCTGCTGCCACAGTTCTTCGCGGAACTCTAGTCCCAACCCAAAAGCGTCCGCGGCAGCCTGGCGGGTGGGGTCATCCACTGTCGGCCCTAATCCCCCGGTGGTGATGACAATATCGGCGCGCTGGACAGCCTCGCGGATCAGGGCGCTGATGCGCGCGCTGTTATCGCCGATCAGTGTGGCGCGGTACATATTGATCCCCACATCACGTAAGGCGCGCGCCAAATAACGCGAGTTGGTATCTTGGATCTCACCCAGGAGCAGTTCGGTGCCAATGGCGATCAATTCAGCGACGGGCATAAATATCCTTTTCTCCCTCCCCACGCGTTATCTGGGGAGCGCAGGGGGAAGATCATTTCGGTTTTTGGGAGTACAGCAGCACTTCGCGGATCTTGAGGTCGGCCCCACGGATCTTGAGCGCCAGTTCGGCTGCCAGGTTATACATCACCTTATAGCCGACCTCGGGATACGTGTTGCAAAGCAGGAGAAATTTCTTGCGGGCAATGGTCAACGCGCGGGTGTCTCGATCGGCAGCTACCGCGCCCGCCGAACGGATACCTTCGTCCACCAAGGCCATCTCACCAAAGCACTGTCCACGGCGCAGGGTGGCAATTACATCCGGGCTGCTGGTGGCTTGCGGATTGGAAGAGATCAGGGAGCGGTTGAGGACAATATCCACGGAGCCGTTTATAATAAGGTACAATTCATTATCGTGGGAGTTTTCCTCGATGATGGTCTCTCCGGCGGCGAAAGTGCGTTCCTGGCACAGGCTTTCCACCAGTTCAAGCTGGTTATCGGTCAGGTTATAAAAGAGATCGCTCTCTTTCAAGAATATGATGAAGCTACCCATGGGAATTCTCCTTACAATTGACGATTTGGAAAGCCGTTTGGCCGCTGCCCGTATGGGACAAAAGGTTGTGCATCGTAGAAGTTAGTGTAGCATGGAATTGCCGGAAAAGTCAACTTGTTTTCAAAGAAAGGAACCGGCAGCGAGGAAAAATGCGGATCGGTTTTGTGGCGGATGTCTATAAACCGCAGATCAGCGGGGTGACCAATTATATCCTGGCGAACAAGCGTGAGATGGAAAGGCTTGGGCATCAGGTTTTTGTCTTTGCCTACGGTCCGCGCAAGTATGATTACGGCGAGGCAAACATTATTGCCACCCCTGGCATCCCATTCAATAAAACTTATTATGTGGGCCCGGGTTTCAACCGGCGCGCGCGCGAACTGATGGAAAACATGGACGTGGCCCATTTGCAGCATCCCTTTTTAAGCGGAAAGCAGGCTCTGAACATTTGCAAACCCCGCGGCATCCCGCTGGTGTTCACTAACCATACCCGCTACGATTTATATATCCAATATTATGCGCCCTGGCTGCCCAGGCGCCTCTGGATGGCTTACCTGCGCGCCTACCTGCCCGGTTTTTACCGGCAGATGGATCTGGTGATTGCCCCTTCGGCAGGGCTGCGGGATGTTTCCAGGCAGTGGGGCATCGATGTGCCGATGCAGGTCATCCCCAATGGGATCGACCTATCCATGTTCAGCGGCTGCCGAGAACGCCGCGCGCGGGCAGAGATGGGGTTCGATGAGCAGGATGTGCTGCTGATCTTTGCCGGGCGGGTGGTGGCGGAGAAGAATTTGCGTTTCTTGCTGGAGGCATTTCGCCGCACAGTGGTGCGCTATCCTCGGGCGGCGCTGTTGATCCTGGGCGATGGCGCGGAGCGTCAGCCGCTTGAGCGCCTGGCCGCAGAGTGGGGCTTGGAGGCACGCGTGCGCCTGCCGGGTATGATCCCGTATGAAAATCTGGCGTCCTACCTGCATGTGGGAGATGCATTTGTCAGCGCATCCAAGAGCGAGGTGCATCCCCTGACGTTGATCGAGGCGATGGCCTGTGGGCTGCCCCTCTTGGGGGTAGAATCACCGGGAGTGAGCGATATCATCCGGGATGGTTTCAACGGCTATCTCTCGCCGGATGACCCGGAGGCTTTTGCCGAGCGGATGATGCACATGGTGGCAGACGAGGAACAACGCCGCAAAATGAGCGATGCAGCCCGATTGGATTCAACGCGGTATTCGATCACGAACACAGCCCAGGCCAACCTGGCCGCTTATGAGAAGTTGATCGCGGAGGGAAAGCATGACCGCTAATCCTGCCCGCCGTCAGTGCCTGGGAAGATGGGGCGAACGACTGGCTGCTGCGCATCTCGAGGCGCGCGGATTGCAGGTGGTGGCGCGCAACTTCCGCACTCGCGCGGGTGAGGTGGATCTGGTAGCCCGCGACGGTGAGGTGACCGTTTTCGTGGAAGTGAAAGCACGCAGCTCGGATGCCTTTGGACTGCCGGAGGAAGCAGTGAATGAGCGCAAACGTGCCCACCTGTTGGAAGCCGCGCAGGCTTTTTTACTGGAGCATCCTGAGTGGGACGGCGACTGGCGGGTGGATGTGGTTGCCATCCGGCGCATTCCCGGCCAGAGCGAGCCGGAGATCGTGTGGTTTGAAAATGTGTGCGGATAAGCTGGTGGTGATCGTTGGACCTACTGCGGTTGGAAAGACCGAGCTGTCGATTCGCCTGGCGCAGCGATTGGAAGGCGAGATCGTTTCGGCGGATTCGCGCCTGTTCTACACCGGAATGGACATTGGCACCGCCAAGCCATCCCCGGAAGAACGCGCCGGAGTGCCGCACCACCTGATCGACGTAGCCGAACCGGATGAAGTGTGGAGCCTGCCGCATTTCCAGGCGGCGGCCACCCAGGCAATTGCAGAGATCCGCGCCCACGGGAAGCTGCCATTCCTGGTGGGCGGCACCGGCCAGTATATCCGGGCTGTGCTGGAGGGGTGGCAGCCGCCGGCCATGCAGCCCGACACGCGCTTGCGGGAGGTGTTGGAAAGCTGGGGACACGAGATCGGCCCGCGTGAGTTGAACCGGCGCCTGGCGTTGATCGACCCGGCAGCGGCCCGGATGAGCGACGCAAACAACCTGCGCCGCACGGTGCGGGCCCTGGAGGTGATCCTGCGCAGCGGGGTGCGCTTCTCAGAGCAGCGCCGGCAGGTGAAGCCGGTTTATGACGCGCTGGTGATCGGCCTGACCCGCCCGCGCGAAGAGCTTTATGCCCGCGCCGACGCACGCATTGCTGCCATGCTGCATGGAGGCCTGTTGGAAGAGGCGCAGGCCTTGCTGGCGCGCGGCTATTCGCCCGCTCTGCCGACCCTATCCGCTATTGGATACAAGGAAGCCATTGCAGTGCTGCAGGGAAATTTGACCCTGCCGCAAGCGGAGGCGCGTATGCGCCAGTTGACCCACCAGTTCATCCGCCGACAGGCTAACTGGTTCCGGCCGGATGATACGCAGATCCATTGGTTCTCTGTGCATCCCGGGGTGGAGGATGAGATCGTGGAGTTGGTTCGCAGCTTCTTAGACCATTAATATCATGAAGACGCGGGTCTCGCGTCTCCATGACTGAAACAAATTTTATTCAGAGTATTAGATGAACACAGGTCGTTCATCCGTTCGTTGGGATTGGCTAGGGATTTAAGATGAATCCACGGAAGGAGCCGCTGGCAACCTGCGCCAGGCCGCTGCCGTCCAGGTTGACGATCCACAAGGAGGTGGAGTCGCCCCCGCCGCTGAAATCATAGCGTTCGAGCAGCAAGGTCTGGTCGTTGATCCAGCCGGCCACGTGGTAATAACCAGGCCCGTAGGCGGTGACCACCAGCGGGGCAGCAGAGCCGTCCACCGGAGCCACCGCAACCTGCCCGTATTCGTGATCATATTCTCCGCGGGCGACTGCGTAAGCGACCCGCTGGCCGTCCTGGGAGAAGAGTGCGCTCCCGGCCTGGGTCTGGTCCGGTAGGACGGGCAGCACGGTGGCAGCCATCGAGCCGACGTGGATGATCTGCACCCCATCGGTCACGTTTTCGCCGCAGCCCGCGCTGACCATCGATTGGTCGGGGGAGACGTCGTTCAAGCAGATGCCAAAAGTGTCGTTGGAGAGGACGACGATGCTTCCATCGGCGGGGTTGTAGCGCAGGAATTGGTTATGCCCTCCAAAGAGGATGTACCCGCCAATGCCGGTGATGTTGGTGGCATAGATCAACTGCCCGTCATCGGTCCAGCGCACAGGAGCCAGCACCAGCCAGCGGTCGTTGCCAACCTCGGAGATGCTGGCGATCTGCTGGCTATTGCTGCCGTCGATATTTGCGATCATCAAGCGCGAAGAAGGGGCGGTGCCAGCATAGGTATCCTCGGCCCATGAGATCTTGCTGCCATCCAGTGAAATAGCAAAGTAAGTGGAATAAGAATTTGGGATGAATCCAAGGGCAACCGGCGCTCCACCGCCAACCGTGGCGCGCATAACCTGCTGGGTGTCCGGACTGTAATAATAGGCTGTGTCACCGACCACCTGGAATTGCTGCTCGGACAGGTAAGGAGCCACTCCAACTACGTTGATCTCTTTACCCAGGAATCCGCCAACGAAGTTATAAGCATGGAAGGTCTCACCCTCCTGCACCCACATCCCGGCGTAGCGGGGCGGAACCTCGGTGGGGGTGGGCGTTTCGGTGGGCGGTACCGGGGTGGGGGGAACCGGCGTATTTGAAGGTATGATTGGCGCCTTGGCTGTGTTGGTTACTACCGGTTTTGTGGCGGCGCCGGGCAGGTTGCAGGCGCTCAGGCTGAGCAGAAGCAGCAGGAAAAACATCACGATTAAGGGTCTTCGGTTCATATTTCCTCCAGGAATGGGTAATCGATATAGGAGCCGGAATAAATCTATTATACGACACAAAAATGGATAAGCCGCCTTCCCCTTGACACCTGCCTGTAAAAACGGGATACTTGGGCGAGTGATGGAGATGACATGGCCGCAATAAGCAGCAGTAAACCCTGGTTAAAACAATACGATGTGCAAGTTTCGGCAGGATTGGAATATCTGCCCATTCCCCTGCACCAGTTCTTGAGGGAGGCGGCGCAGAGATTTCCCCGGCGGGCAGCCTTGATCTTTGAAGATCGTCCGCTTTCTTACGCCGACCTGGAGCGCCTGACGGACGGGCTGGCGCGCTGGCTGGTGCGTTGGGGGCTGCGCCCCGGCGAGCGAGTGGGCATTTGCCTGCCCAATATTCCGCAATTTGTCCTGATCTATTACGCCGTGCTGAAGGCCGGGGGGGTGGTGGTGGCGCTCAACCCACAGTACAAGCGGCGCGAGCTGGAATATCAGCTTCAAGATGCGGGCGTGGGGCTGGTCTTTGGTCTGCGCGAGGCGGCAGAGATGCTTTCCGCAGTGGCCGGGCAGGTGGTGCTGACCGATATGCAGGATCATCGACGGCTTGCGGGGCAGCTCAGCGGGGGAGATCCCGGCAGCCTGCTGGAGTGCTTGCGTGCCGGGTTGGAGGAGGAGCTTCCTCTACCGGTGGTAGGCGCAGAGGATGTGGCCATTTATCAATATACCGGCGGGACGACCGGCATTCCCAAAGGCGCGGTGGGCTTACACCGCAATCTGGTGGCCAATACGCTCCAATTCAGCGCCTGGCTTTCCGGTTTGCAGGCAGGGCAAGAGGTGGTACTGGCGGCCATCCCGCTCTTCCATGTCTACGGCATGGTGATTGCGATGAGCATGGGCATTGCCCTGGGCGCCACACTGGTGCTGGTGCATGACCCGCGTAATATAAATGAGGTACTGCGGAATATCCAGACTTACAGGGCAACCCTTTTCCCCGGCGTGCCGAATATGTATGCCGCCATCAACCAATACCCGCCGGTGCAAGCCGGGGCGTATAACCTGCGTTCGATCAAGGCCTGCATCTCCGGCTCTGCGCCGTTGCGAAAAGAGATCAAACAGCAGTTTGAGGCCCTGACCGGCGGAAAATTATTGGAGGGGTACGGTTTATCGGAGGCGCCCACCGCCACTCATTGTAACCCGATGTGGGGAGAGAACCGCACCGGTTCGATCGGCCTGCCGCTGCCGGATGTGGAGGCGCGCATAGTCGACCTGGAGGAGGGCAACCGGGTGTTGCCCCCTGGCCAGCCGGGAGAGCTGGTGGTGCGCGGCCCGCAGGTGATGCAAGGGTACCACAACATGCCTGAGGAGACCGCTCTCGCCCTGCGCAGCGGCTGGCTGTATACCGGGGATATCGCCAGTATGGATGAGGACGGTTATTTCTACATCATTGACCGCAAGAAGGAGATGATCAAAGTCGGCGGGTTGCAGGTCTGGCCGCGCGAGGTGGAAGAAGTGATCGCTGCCCACCCATCGGTGGCCGAGGCGGCTGTGGCCGGTCTGCCGGATAATATGCGCGGGGAGGTGGTGAAGGCGTGGGTGGTGCTGCGTCCGGGAGCGCATCTGACCGCCGTGGAAGTGCGCCGTTGGTGTGAGGCATCTCTGGCGCATTACAAGGTGCCGCGCCTGGTGGAGTTCCGCCAGAACCTGCCGCGGACGACGGTGGGGAAGCTTCTGCGCCGGGTATTGGTGCAGGAATATTTGGACAGCGCGCAAAAATAAAAAAATCCCCGGGATGAACCGGGGATTTCTCTTCTTATCAGGCTTCCAGCTTAACGGGGGTGCCGCTGGTCTTGGGAAGGGGGGGCGGGAAGATCTTGTCAAATTCCTCGCGGGAAAGGGTTTCCACTTCCAGCAATTTTCCGGCGATGGCATCCAATGCCCCGCGGTATTGGATGAGGATTTCCTTGGCGCGCCGGTAGGCATCGCCGACCAGTTGGCGCACTTCCTGGTCGATCTTCTCGGCCACAGCCTCAGAGTAGTCGCGCTGCTCCGAGATCTCGCGGCCCAGGAAGACCAGTTCTTCCTTTTGTCCGTACACCATCGGGCCAAGCTCACTGCTCATGCCCAGGCGGGTGACCATTTGGCGGGCCATTTTGGTTACCCGCTCCAGATCGTTGGAGGCGCCGGAGGTGATATCGTCAAAGACGATCTCCTCGGCAGCCCGTCCGCCCATCAGCCCCACCATTTCGGAGAACATCTTCTTGCGCGCGATCAGCACCCGATCTTCCTTGGGCAGGGCCAGGGTGTAGCCACCCATCATGCCGCGCGAGATGATCGAGATCTTCTGCACAGAATCGGCTTCCGGCAGGGCGTTCAGCACCACGGCGTGTCCGGCCTCGTGGTAGGCCACGATGCGTTTTTCCTCGTCGCTGATCAGGCGGCTCTTGCGTTCCGGGCCGGCGATCACGCGCTCGATGGCTTCTTCGAATTCCGGTTGGTTGATCACTTTCTTGTTGCGGCGGGCGGCCAGAATAGCTGCCTCATTGACCATGTTCTCCAGGTCAGCGCCGACAAAACCGGGGGTGGAACGGCTGAGCACACCCAGATCCACATCGGTACCGATCGGCTTGCCTTTTACATGCACTTTGAGGATTGCTTCGCGGCCGCGCATATCCGGGCGGTCCAAAACCACGCGGCGGTCAAAACGGCCGGGGCGCAGCAGAGCGGGATCGAGAATATCGGGGCGGTTGGTGGCGGCGATGATGATCACATTGGTATCGGTATTGAAACCGTCCATTTCCACCAGGATCTGGTTAAGGGTTTGCTCGCGCTCATCATGACTGCCGCCCAGGCCTGCACCGCGGTGGCGGCCGACGGCGTCGATCTCATCCACGAAGACGATGCAGGGTGCGTGGCGCTTGGCAGTGTCGAACAGGTCGCGTACGCGGCTGGCGCCCACGCCAACGAACATTTCCACGAATTCCGAACCAGAGATGGAGAAGAACGGAACACCAGCTTCTCCGGATACCGCTTTCGCCATCAGGGTCTTACCGGTTCCGGGCGGCCCAACCAGCAGCACGCCCTTGGGAATGCGCGCGCCGAGCTGGATGAACTTTTGCGGCTCGCGCAGGAACTCCACTACCTCGCGCAGCTCTTCTTTGGCTTCGTCCACCCCGGCAACATCGTTAAAGGTCACCGTGGGCTGATCGCCAGTGAACATGCGCGCTTTGGACTTGCCAAATGAGATGGCGCTGTTGTTGGATCCTTGCGCCTGGCGCAGGATGAAGACCATGACCGCGCCAATAAATAAGAAGGGCAATACCATGGTCAGGATATTGCCGATCCCTACCCAGGCCGACTGAGGGCGAACATCGATCAGGGTATCATTGGCTTCGATTTGTTCCGCGGTGACGCCCAGTTGCTGCAACTGGGCCACCAGGGATGTATCTGGCTCTTTGCGGGAGGTCAACTCCTCTGAGTTTTTCAAGACGATCTTGAGACTGTTGTCGTCTTCGACCACAATGCGGGTGATTTCCTGTCCCTTGACAGGATTCTTCAGCATGGTGGCAATCTCGGTAATTGTAATTTCACCACTCGAGCTGTTGGATCCACTGTTGTACACCAGCATGGCGATCACCGCCACGATCAAGAGCAGGTAGATGATATAAGATTGATTTCTAGAACTCACTTATGCCTCCAGGTTCGGCGCTATAACAAACGCAACTACCATATTGATGACCATTATACCAATCTAGACACGTTGAATCCAGTTCTTAGGCCGGTTTTCAAGCGAATTAATACATTTCTTATATTCACAGGCGATCAGGCCGCGGCACGAATGTCCTCATAGACCTGTTGGATGTGCGAGCGGTCGTGGGTGGCCATAAAAGTTGCCAGCTCAAACAGGCGGGTGGGGCCAAAGATGGCATGCCGCGCCCGGCGTTCCCAACAGCAATCCCCCAGTCGTTCCAGTTCGGCGCAGAGACGGATGCGCGACTCAAAGAAGCTGCGCAGGGCGTTCGTTCCGTTTTGTTGCGCGTAACCGCGTATTTCGGCCCAGGAATCGCTGTCAATGCCGGGCAGGAAAGGGTTTTCTTCGCGGCAGAGCAATTCTACCCGCGGCAGGTTGATCTCGCTTTCCACATCGCGCAGATGGCAGAAAATCTCGGTCAGAGACCATTCGCCTGGAATGGCCCGCTCTGACCAGCGGCCTGGGTTAATCTGGCCGGACAAGGTTTCCATCACAGCCGGGGTGGCTTTCAACGTGGGCAGCAGGTTGACCGAAGTGTATTGCGGGGCTTCCGGCAGCTGCTCGAGGACAGAATCCACCCAGGCCAGAAAGCCAGACATTTCACCCGTGGCGCCCATGGGATGCGATCCGACCGGCAGGGGGCCGCCCAGGTGGTTCAGCCAATAACCGGGAATCCCCATTTGCGCGGAGGGCAGGATATCCAGATCCAGGTCATCGCCCAGCATGACCGCCGGCTGGTTGGGACAACCCAATTGGCCGAGTAATTCAGCGAAGTAGGCGGGATTGGGTTTGGCAAAGTGGAAGGATTGGAAACCAGGCACGATCGCAAAGGGGTATTTCTCCAACGGAAAACCGGCCCACTCCAGGCGCTGGCAAATGGCCGTTTGCGGGAAGAGGGGGTTGGTGGCCAGGGCCAGGGTGGCGCCACGCGCCAACAATTCTTCCACCAGCGACCTGGCTTGCGGATGAGGACTGGTCAGCGGCCGAAAGGTTGGAAAAACGCGGGCGTAAAAATCATCGATGCGCTCGCGCAGCGATTCTTTTGCCAGGCCCAAGGCGGGGTAAAAATGGCTGTCGAAGGTATCTTCCAGCGTGCCGCCCGGCTGGTTTTTCTGGAGCATTTTGTTGGTGGCTGACATTAACACCGGGATCATTTTCGAAGGCTCCAGTCCCATGGCCTTGCTGAGCGCATTCAGGTAAGCCCTTTGGAAATCCTGAAAGCCATTCTCCAGTAACGTTCCGTCCAGGTCGATCAACACAGTCAGGTTCATTTTGTTTTTTCCATGAAAACAGGAGGAACCGGGTGGCATTCTCCGCAGCCAATATGCGGTTCTTTGACCACCTGCTTCGTTTTATTACAGTAGGCTGTTACTTTCACCCGCTTGCGCAGGCCAAACGGCAGGCTGTGCACTTCGCCATCAAGGACCATATTGGGGCAGGCGTTGGCGCGTTGGATGCCCGGTACCGGGCAGGTTTTACACAGGTCAGGTGTCCAGTTCCTGGGGGCAGGGAGGTCGCCGATCAAACGGCACTCCTCTTCATGCCGGCCGCGGAAATAGTTTCCGTAGAAGAAAGTGCATTCGTTTCCGGCTGGGGTGCGCATGAGAAACCTCCTGGTATGCTGTGATAGACGAAAAGGCACGGGTTTGTATGACCTGCCGTGCCTGATTGAGGTTAGCGAAAAAGAAAGAGTAAATAGGTGGTCGGTTGCCGTTGCAATGGCATTACTGGGACACGCGCGTGAGGTATTCGCCTGTGCGGGTGTCCACGCGGATCACATCACCAGCTACCACGAAGTACGGCACGCCTACTTCCATGCCGGTCTCCACCTTTACCTTTTTGGTGACGCTGGTTGCGGTATCGCCGCGCACAGCCGCTTCGGCTTCAATAACTTTCAGATCGACGGAGGTGGGCAGTTCCACATCGATGGGTTCATCACGCAGGTAGGTAAGCTTGATCTCAATGCTTTCTTTGAGGAAACCTACCACATCTTCCACAACCTTGTTCGAGACAGCCAGTTCTTCAAAGGTTTCGAGATCCATGAAGTAATAAAAATGGCCGTCGTTGTAGGTATATTGAACGGCGCGGTAATCCAAACGGACATCCGCAACGCGGTCACCGGATTGGAAGGTTTTTTCCAGAGTGGTGCCGGAGCGCAGGTCGCGTGCTTTAATGCGGATGGTGGCGTTCCCGCGACCGGGTTTGTTATGGCTGTATTCCAGCACTTTGTAAAGGTTACCGTCTAATTCATAGGTGACACCTTTGCGCAGATCATTTACGTCAATCATGATAATGCCTCACTAAAAAATCGATTTCTTGTATCCCAGAATCAAGGACCTATCCCATTGTTTGCCAAGATACGCTTTCTTAACGCGTCAGATTATAGCGCATAGGGATTGAAATAGGCAAGGGCAAATAAAAAGGTTCCGGTGCGTACTGCACCGGAACCATGAGATTTGAGTTTGGTTATGTTTAGCCCAGTTTAGGCTCAATCAAGCCGTAGGACCCATCGCGGCGGTGGTAAAGCACATTGACGGCATTGGTGTTGGCGTTGTAGAAGATGAAGAAATCTTCGTGTCCCAGCAGCGCCATTTGTTCGATGGCTTCCTGTTCATCCATCGGGACCAGGGTGAATGTCTTGCGGCGGACGATCTCTGGAACGGCGCCTTCCGCTTCTTCGACTACAGGCTCTTGGGAGACTTCCGCGGCGGAGGCACCATCTCCGCGCCCACGATGCCGCTTCCCCTTGAAGCGTTCGATCTGCCGCTGCATTTTATCCAGGGCTGCGTCTAAAGCGGCAAAAATATCATCCTTGCGCTCCTCTGCGCGCAGGATGAATCCGCGTCCGCGGACGGTGATCTGCGCCACCTGCCGGTCGGCGGCGTTGCGTGCCGATTTTACAAAAGCCAGATCCACCCGCGTTTCGTCGATCCCGTTCAAGTAGTGATCCAGCTTGCTCACTTTCTTGTCGACGTACTGTTGGATCCGTTCCGTGACTTCCATATTCCTTGCGAATATTTCGACCTGGAGAGCCATATTTACCTCCTGAGGGGATTATGGGTTAACAGGTGTGGGCAGAGAGGCTGTTCACGCATCTTCGGGAAACTCCGCGGGCGTTTCGGGAGCCGGAATAAGAACCGGCCGCGCCAGTGTCAGCCCATAGACTGCTGTTGCACCTGCTTCCAACAAAGTGAAGGCGCATTCGCGCATGGTGGAACCGCTGGTGGTTACATCATCCACCAATAAAACGACACGGTTCCGGACGAGCCTGGGATCGGCTTGAAAAGCTCCGCGCACATTGTCCTTGCGCTGGAGGGCGGTCAGGCCGACCTGGGTGGGGGTATCTTTGAACCGCCGGATGGCGTGCAATTCGAGGGGCAGCTTACAGCCCAATGCCAGCGGTCGGGCCAGCAAAGCGGCCTGATTGTAACCGCGCGCCTTTAAGCGGTTCTTGTTAAGGGGTATGGCGGTGATCAGTTGAATCGGCCAGCTCAATGTTTTTAACCGTTCTAATAGTGGATGAGCCAGGGCTTCGCCCAGCCCAACCTCCCGCTCGTACTTGAAGCGGTGGATCGCTTCGCGCAGGGGACCAGTATAAATGCCCCAGGAACGCAAAGCCTGGTAGGGGGGACTCTGATAACGGCAGTTGCTGCACAGCCCTCCGCCGGGAAGCAGGTTTCCACAATGAGCGCAAACCTGGTCTTCTTCCAGTCGGGTCACTTGCGCAGCACAGGTAGAACACCAGCGCCACCCCAATTTGCCGCAACCTCCACAGGTGGGAGGATACAGCCAATCCAGGGATTTCCATACGGTTTGGTAAAGTACGAAAGCCGGGTTTTGCTTGAACCTGGCCTGGAACATAGAAGGCGTGTCCTGTTTAGAACATGCCTTGGAAAGAGGTGTAGAGTTTCATGCCCGCAGGGGCCATCAGCACGATCATCAACGATGGGAAGATCAACAATGCCATTGGCACCAACATTTTCAGCGGGGCTTTGTGGGCTTCTTCTTCTGCAGCCTGGCGGCGTTTGACGCGCATTTGGTCGGACTGGATGCGCAGCACTTTGGCCATGCTGACGCCTAGCATCTCGCTCTGGATGACCGCGGCCACAAAACTGGTCATCTCCGCCAGGCCGATTCGGTCCGCCATGTCGCGCAAGGCTTCGCGGCGCACTTTGCCGAGCTGGATCTCGCGGATGACCCGCGAAAAGGAAAGGGAAAGCTCGGTTTCCCATTTCTCACTCACTTTGGAGAGGGCCGCGTCAAAGCCCAAACCAGCTTCCACGCAGATGGTCAGCAGGTCCAACGCATCCGGCATCGCCTTGCGGATATCCTTTTGGCGGCGCTGGATCTTGCTGGTCAGCCACAACTGAGGGAAGTAAAAGCCCAGGGCGGTGAAGAGCGCCACCAGGAGGACGGCAGTTCCACCGCTGGGGCCGCCTTCACCTACCGAAAAGACCAGGATGAGCACGCCGCCAAACAAGGCAGCCAGCACGATCTGGATAGTCAGGATGACAGTGGCGTCTAATTTTGGGGGGCTTCCGGCCAATTCCAGCTTGCGGTTAATGCTCCTGAGCGCATTTTGTGGGGTGAACTTGGCGACCAGTTCGCCAAATTTCCTGGCGATTGGAAGGAGAATACGTTCATTGAAAGGCTGAGAAAGCTCAATCTTCTCCAGGTTGAGCTCTTCGCCTTTCTGCTGGAATTCTTCCAGGCGCTCTTGCAAGAGGCGGTCTTCATTGGCAGATGGGGCGCGCCTTCCATAATAATACAGAACCGCACCCACAGCCAGGACTGCAACGATGATGATGATCAGGGGAAGGATATCCATAATCTAATTCTCCGGCTACACTTCAATATCGCCGATCTTGTTCATTACGAAGTAGCCAATGATGATCAATAACGCTGCCACGCCCAGGCAGATATAACCACAGGCCTCATGTTTGAAGTATTCATTCATATAATCCGGGTTGAGGGCAAAGAGGATGAAGAAAACGAAGATCGGCATCATCGAAAGCATGCGCCCCGAATACATCACCTGGCTGGTCATCACCCGGATCTCACCTTTGATGCGCACCCGTTCACGAATGGTGTAAGAGATGGTATCGAGGATCTCGGCCAGGTTGCCGCCCACCTCGCGCTGCACGTTCATGGCGGTAATGACCAGGTCCAGGTCGTCCGAGGGAATGCGCCGCAAAAGGTTGTCGAGCGACTTTTCCATCGATACACCCAATTGCATTTCCTGCACCACGCGGCGGAATTCGTCCGAGATGGGAGAAGGGAGTTCTTTGCTGACCGCTTCCATTGCCTGCATGGTGGAGTAGCCGGCCCGTAAGCCGTTGACCATCAGGTTGAGCATATCGGAGAGCTGATTGTTGAATTTTTGCAGGCGTTTGCCCTGGGCGCGTTTGACATACCATCGCACCGCAACCGGTCCTAGAACAAAGCCGATCAGAATAAAGATAGGGTTCTGACCGCTGATATACCAGGCTACGAAAGCCAAGCCAAAGGAAACGATCACGTTGAGGGCAATATATTCGCCGGGTTTCAATTTCAAGTCGGCGCGCGCCAGGTCGCGGGAGATGCCGCTACCGTAGCTGGATTTCTCCATGCGCTTGTTGAGCCATTCGGTAGCCGGCGAAGATTTCTGGCGTTGTTTGATCTCTTCCCGCTCTTCAGGCGTGGTGTACTTGCCCATGCGTTCTTCCACCTGGGCGGCTTCGCTGCGCGTGGAAACAACGATCCCCACGATCAACAGGATGAAAGCGATCACACCACCAACGATCAAAAGTACGCCAGGATTCATGATTGCACCTCTAGAAAATCACCGCAGGATCAATAACGGCGCCTGTCTCCCGTGCCAAAGATGGAGGGGGAGAGGCGGATGCCCGAGGCTTCAATTTGGTCCATGAACTTGGGCCGCAAGCCGGTTGGGCGCAGCCGTCCGATTACTTTCCCGTTCTCGTATCCGGATTGTTCGAAGAGGAAGATATCGGTGGTGGTGATCACCTCGCCTTCCATTCCGGCCACTTCGGTAATATTCACCACTTTGCGGGTACCGTCGCGCATACGTGATTGGTGGACAACCACGTCGATGGCGGAGGAAATTTGCTCTCGAATGGAACGTACCGGTAGATCCATGCCAGCCATCAAGGTCATCGTCTCCAAACGGGCCAGCGTGTCGCGCGGGCTGTTGGAGTGGAGGGTGGTCATGGAGCCGTCGTGGCCGGTGTTCATGGCCTGCAACATGTCAATGGCAGCCTCATCACGAATTTCGCCGACGATGATACGGTCTGGGCGCATGCGCAAGGCGTTAATCACCAGTTGGCGGATGGTGATCTCGCCGCGGCCTTCGATATTGGCCGGGCGGGATTCCAGGGTGATGACATGCTCCTGGCGCAGCTGCAATTCGGCTGCGTTCTCAATGGTGATAATGCGCTCGTCACCAGGAATGAAGCTGGAGAGCACGTTGAGGAGGGTGGTCTTACCGGAACCGGTACCGCCGGAAATTACCACGTTGATGCGCGCTTTTACGCATGCTTCCAGAAACTCGATCGATTCCGGGGTCACAGAACCGAAGTCGATCAAATTCTGGACGGTGATGGGGCTGCGGGAGAATTTACGAATGGTGATGACCGGGCCAACCAGCGAGAGTGGGGGAATGATGGCGTTAACGCGCGAGCCATCTGGCAGACGGGCATCCACATACGGGCTGGATTCATCCACGCGGCGGCCAAGGGGCGCCACAATTCGCTCGATGATGCGCATCACGTGCTCATTGCTCTCAAAAGTTAGTGGAACGCGCAGGATCTTGCCTTTGCGCTCCACGTAGATGTTCTTGGCGCCGTTCACCATCACCTCGGTAATGGAATCATCTTCCAGAAGGGGTTGGAGGGGGCCAAATCCGAGGATTTCAGCAGCAATCTGTTCAAACAGGCGTTGACGTTCGGGGCGGGAAAGGACGATATTTTCCTCTCCCAGGATCTGCTCAAACAATTCCAGGATCGTGCGGCGCACCTCGCCCACTTTGGTGACATCTGTTTTAGGGTCCAGGCTGGCAAGCAGCTTGGTTTGTACCCGGTTGCGCAGGTCCTGGTAGGTGTCGGAGCCGGAGGTAGAGGAGGGGGCTGCCACGCGCCTTGCCTGCAGGCCGGATGGGCTGGTCGATTCACTCCCCCCTGGCTGTGGATTGGAATCTCCACCTTGGATTCTTTTCAAAATCGACATTTGCACGCTCCTCTAGCGCTTATTTCTTGCTTGAAGCAGATCCTTCATCCCCGGCTGTCAGTTTGGTGATCTTTTCGCGTACCTGGTCGGACAGGCTCAGGATGGCTTTTCCGATTGGTTGGGATTTGTTTTCGATGATAAAAGGCACGCCACGGTTGACCGACATGGTCACAATGCGTTCTTCCAGGGGGATGGTGCATAAAATAGGTTGGCGCAGGCTTTCTCCAACCCGCTCCGGTGTGATCATGATCCGTTTGTCATACCGATTCATGGTGAACAGGATCCGATCGCGTTTAATTCCCAGCGCATCGGCCAGGGTCAGGAACAGGTTACAATTCTTGACCGAGGGGATCTCCTGGGTGGTGATCAGGATGATGATGTCGGAGATATCCATGGCATTCAAGACTACCTCGGTCAGGTAGGACGAGGTGTCGACGATCACATAAGCGTAGATCTGGCGAAGGAAGTTGAGCAGTTTGCTGAACTGGTCGGCTTTGACATTATCCGCCTGTTCCGGTTTGTTGGGGGCTGGCAGCAAGTGGATCCCTGTCGCCGCATGCTTGATCATCACTTCTTCAACCACTTCGCGGTCCAATTCATCCACGCGCGAAGCCAGGTCAAGAACATTGTTCTTGACCTGTTCGTTGAGCATGACAGCCATATCGCCAAATTGCATGCTGCCATCCACCAGGCAAACCTTGTTTTCCTCGGTATGCAGGGCAATCCCCAGATTGACCGCCAGGGTGGTGCAGCCTGCTCCACCTTTGGGCGAGAAGACCACGATCACTTTGCCGTTCTTGCCCGGACCGGCGGCAGTCGTTGCGCCTCCAGTTGGGATCCCGCCGGGAAAAGCCTGAGAAGCCTTGGCGCGTTCGGTAGCGGCCTGGGTGCCAGCGCGGCGAATAGCTGCGGTTAATTCATCGATGGCCGTCGGCTTGGTCAGGAAATCGTAAGCGCCGGCTTGCATGGCACGCCGCATATAACTGGCGTCGTTTTGGACGGAGAGGATGATCACCTGCACCCAGGGAAGCTTGCGTCGAACAGCTTCGGTGGCCTGGATGCCGTCCATATCCGGCATGTTGATATCCATCAGGATCACATCCGGTTTGATCTGTGTCACCAAATCCAGGGCTTCTTTTCCGCTGCGGGCAGATCCAGCCACTTCGATCAAGGCATCAAATTGCAGCATGCGTTTGATATTCTCGCGGGTTTCCGCGATATCATCCACGATCAGCACTTTAATTTTTTCGGCAGGCGGCATGACCTCTCCTAAACGAATGGTTGAGATTGACTAAGGTGCAGCGGTCGGCTCCGGGGTTGGTTCACTTGGGTAAACAAGGTTGTCAATGCGCGGAGTTGTGCCGTACGGCAGCTTGGTCGGGTAGGGGATGCGGTATTGATCCATCAGGAATTGCAAGGTGACCGCTTCGGTTTGCACGCGTTGGGTATCGCCGGCGCTACGCAGCACCAGGTTGAGCTTCGCGTTGGAAAGCAGTAGGTAGTTAAGGGTCACAGCATCCTGCGGGGTGACGATCAGGGTGATAACGGTTGGAATGGGTTGGGTTTCTGTGACTTCTGCGCCTTCTTGGGTCTCCTTGGTTATAGAGCGTGGTTGGTCGTACAGGCTGGTCAGGTCAACACCCGGGCCGGGGAAGTCGCCCACCCACAGGACAGTGGCATCCTGGATGAGGGTCTGGCTGACCAGGCGGGGGCGCTGATCTTCAGAAGGGATCACATAGACCGTTTTGCCGACCGAAGCTTCTGTTTCCACACGGCCTTGCATGGGTCCATCGCCGACTACAGTCAATGAATACTGAATAGTGCCACCGCCTTCAGGGGGAGGCAGGGTTTCACTCACCTGACCGGTTCGGTTGGGCAGGGCAGTCTGGAACGAAGTATCCACATCGATCAATTGAATGGCAGCGAGCACATTGACATGGTCGCCGGGTTCCAGAGCGTAGGAAACACTGGTTAGCTGGCTGATCGGGATCGGGATGGCCACATAACCGCTGGGAATGAGCGTGGCAGGCTGCGAGCCGACCGGGGTGTCGGAGAGCATGCCCTGGGTCAAGACGGTCTTTTCCTTAAGCGGGTAACGGGCATATTGCCCTACCACGGAACTGTATTGTTCCTCTGGAACATCGCTGACAGGGTAATAAAGTTCTGGAATATAATCTTCCACCTTTATTAGGTTTACTTTGGTAACCATATCTGTTGTAATCTTGGCACCTCTCGCGACCGGTTGCGCCAAGACGATCACTTCAACAGTCTCTATCGCTCCGGAAGGTTGAGGGGTGGCAAGCGAGGTGCCGTCTCCTTGATTTGCGGCGGGGGTTGCCTGGGGGGAAGGAAAGAGTTGGTCTTTGAAGAGAAAGATGACTACCCCCAGGATCACAATCAACACAACTGCAAAGATGATGAGCATCCGACTACTTCTACGTCCAGCTGCGGCCATATTCAGCCTCCTGATCTCGTAACAGATTTAAACGAATTAACCATATTATACGGCATATTTGAATAATGCAAAATAAAAAAGCAATGGGAATTCTGGAAAAGATGTTCGTAAGGGGGTAAAAAAGAAGGCCCTTTTCAGGGCCTTCAAGTTAGCTTCTAACAGGTCGCACGCTTACACAGCGGAGACGACATTGGAGAAGATCTTGCCGATTGCCGGGCCGAGCAAAGCAAGAATAACAATCACGACAACAGCTACCAAAACGAGGATCAACGCATATTCGACCAGGCCCTGGCCTTTTTCTTTCGGAGCGAACAACATGAGAATTCACCTCCTTCCTGTTCATAAGTTACTAACAAAGCCTATTATAATGGCTTTACACATAAATTCAATAGGTTGGCACTTACAAAAATGCAAGGAGATGTAATGAGTTTTTGTTCAAACAATGCAACCTTCTGAAACAAGCTTGCGTATATTAATTTGATGAGTTTGTTATATAATAAGGCTGTACGTTTGAGCGTCGAACATTCCTGTTTTTCAATTTGCTGAGGAGGCAAGATGAGTGATTTGATTCAACAAGTATCGGACGATCGCAACTGGTTTCAGAAGTTGATCGGCAAGATCCCCGGTTTTAAGGGCTACTTTGAGCGGCAGAACCGCCGGTCGGCGGATAAGATCCTGCGCGAGACAGTGGCCAATCGTTTTGAGGAGATATGGGGGCGTCTTTCGTCCTTGCAGACCGATCTGATCAGTGAAGGCGGCCTGGCTTATATCGATGATATGGAACGCGCTGCAATCAAGCTGCGCCAGTTCATTGACCGCGTTCGCACCGCCACCTACGGCTATGCCGGTTTCTTCGATGCGGTCAAGGTCAATGAGCAGGAATTGGAATCGATCTACCGCTATGACTATGCCATGCTGAGCATGGCCGATGAGGTCAGCCGCGCCGTGGATAACGTGGAGAGCTCGATGGGAACCGACGGCCTGCCGGCTTCCATTCGCCATCTGATCCGCCTTTCCAAAGAATGCGTGGATGTCTTCAATCGCCGGGCTGAGATCATCCTGGGCGGGTTGAATGAGGCTCCCCAAGGGGAGGCGCCTGCTTCCGACGCCCCGATTGAACCCCCGACCATCCCGCAGCCATAGGCTGAGTTCTGGATTGATTCGTTTCATATTCTTTGATTGATGGAGATTTGAACATGGCACGCATTTTTGATGTTGTTGAATACCCAAGCGAGATGGCGGATGAGATCGTCCATCGCTTCCCTGAAACCGGCGTGTGCGACCTGCGCTTCGGCTCCCAGGTGATCGTGCGTGAATCGCAGAAGGCGGTCTTCTTCCGCGATGGGCATGCCCTGGATGTCTTCGGCCCTGGCCGCCATACCATTTCCACCGCGAATGTGCCGCTGCTGACCGACCTGTTGGGGATTGCCTTCGATAACCGGACACCCTTCACTGCTGAAGTATATTTCGTGTCGATGCGTGAGTTCGCTGACCGGAAATGGGGTACGCCTCAACCGATCATCGTGCGCAATCCGGGGGTTGGTTTGGGCGTGGCGCTGCTGCAGGGCTTCGGCTCTTACAGCTTCAGTGTGAAGGATCCGCAGCAGTTTGTGACGCAGATCTGCGGCGCACAGGGCATCTACCGCACGGCGGATATTGAGAACCGCCTGCGCACGATGCTGCTCTCCAAGTTGCAGGATTTGTTGGGCGAGACGGCTGCCAAGCAGAACGTGCTGGAGCTGATCGGCCTGACCGAAGAACTGGGCGCGGGTGTGCGCGCCAAGGCCCAGGATGATTTTGCAGCGATCGGCTTGCTGCTCAAATCCTTCTATGTGGCGAACTTCAAACCCTCTGAGAAGTCTGCTGAAGAACTGCGCCAGATGGGTATGCTTGATATGAACGTCTATACTCAGCTCCAGGCTGCGGACGCCCTGCGCGAAGCTGCGCAGAATCCCAGCGGCGGGGCCGGGTTGACAGCCGGTATTGGCGCCGGTATGGGATTGGGCGGCGTTATCCAGCAATCGCTGCAAGGCGCTACAGGCGCAGGCGCCGCGGCTGGTGGAGCGGTGGCTGGTGGTGCAGCCGCAGGCGCGGCCGCCGGAGCTGCTGCTGGGGCTGCAGCTATTCCCGCAGTGATGACCCCTTCTGAAGCAGCCCAGGTGCTGCGCGTTTCGGAAGAGGATGTCATGGCTGCCATCCAATCCGGTGACCTGAAGGCCAAGAAGATCGGCAACGCCTACCGGATCAGCAAAGAATCGTTGGACGCCTTCCTGAAGGGTTGATCCTTTTTGAGGTAAGCTAGTTTGGGGCGCAGCAATTCCGGAATTTCCGGAGGTGCTGCGCCCTTGTTGTACCAAGGAGCAAGCCGGAATGTGGCGTTTCAGCAAATCCGCTTCGGCAAATTTCCTGATCTTCTGTTTTCTTCTCTTTTTCATCCTATCCATCGCCTTTTTAATGCCCATCCAGCCGAATGATTACTGGTGGTATTTACGCGTGGCTCAACAGACGGCTGGCAGCGGCTTTTTCCCTGGGCGGGAATTCATCAGTTACACTCAGGCAGGCGCGCCGGTCACATACCAGTTCTGGCTGGCAGGGATGGGATTCTATGCGGCCCATTTGTTGGGCGGAGCGCTGGCGACCAACCTGCTGCGAGGGCTGCTGGTGGCGGTTTTTTATACTTTTGTCTGGCTTATCTGCCGCCGGGCAGGCGCCGGAGCCGGACTGGCCGCTTTGCTGACCCTGTTGGCGGCCTTATGCGGCAGCAATAATTGGGCTATCCGTCCACAGGATTTTGGCTATCCCCTGTTCGGGTTGTCGCTTTGGGCATTGTGGCGCTGGCAGGAGGGAGAGAATCGTCCGCTTTGGGCATTGCCAATTGCCGCGCTGCTGTGGGTCAATCTGCACGCCTCGTTTGTGCTGCTTTTTGCTTTGGGAGGAGCTGCGCTGGTGTTTGGACGAGGCAGCCGACCCCATCTGGCACGCGCCCTGGCCTGGGCGCTGTTAGCCTCGTTGGCCAATCCGCAAGGCGCGCTGATTTGGAGCGCCGCCTTGCAAATGACCTCCAATTCCTCGATCCAGCAATTTAGCAAGGAATGGCTGCCGCCAGCGAACATTGGCTGGCAAATGAACCTTTTCTTTGCCTGGTTGCTGGCTTTTCCGGTGCTGGCAGGGGTTTCGCGGCGGCGCTTGAATGCTGTGCATTGGGTCTGGTTCCTTGGATTGGGTTGGTTGGCTGTCTCCGGGCTGCGCTATGGGATCTGGTTTGCCGGGCTGCTGGCGGTGCTTTCGGCCTATCTGATGGCGGGAGTCTCCCTGCCCGGGTCACTGCGCTTTTCGCTGCGCACTGCGCGCGCGTTTAATCTGATATTGGGGGTGGTTTTATTGATCTCGCCAGTGCTTCTACTGCCCGGCCTGCGGGAAAAATGGATGCCGGCTTCTCCGCCTGCATATTCTGAGAACACCCCTATCCAGGCGGTGGCTTGGTTGAAGGACCACCCGGAGATGGAAGGTCCTTTATGGGCTGAATTGGCCTTCTCCAGCTACATCGCTTATGCGCTGCCGGAGCGGCCGGTCTGGATCTACCCGCGCATGGAGACCTTCCCCGCGGAGCAGTGGCAGCGGTACCTGGTGATCAATGCGGCCCAGAGTGGTTGGCAGGAAGCCCTGGAAGCAGAGGAAGTGTGCCTGTTAGTGGCGGATGTAGTTAATCAGGCAGATCTGGTTCAGGCGCTGGATGCCTCCTCCAGGTGGCAAAAGGTCTATCAGGACGCGACCGCCGCCATTTACCATTGCCGGTCGGGGCGTTAGCGTTGCGCCGCTGGCGAATTGGTCTATAATGATATTGGTTAGTATCTGAAATTGCACAGAGAGGGATGCGGTATGAAACTCCACGAATACCAATCCAAGGCGATCTTTGCCAAATACGGAATTCCTGTACCGCGGGGGAGAGTGGCTGGCAGCGCCAGTGAGGCAAAGCAAATCGCCGAGGAGTTAGGGGGACGGGTGGTTGTCAAAGCGCAAGTGTTGGTGGGGGGGCGCGGCAAGGCCGGAGGGATCCGTCTGGCGAAGTCTCCCAAAGAAGTGGAAGAGACCGCCACCCATTTATTGAGCATGGAGATCAAAGGGCTGCCCGTCCGCCGCGTGCTGGTGGATGAGGCGGCTTCCATCCAGCAAGAGATCTACCTGGGGATCACGAATAACCGCGAACTACGCCAGCCAGTGATGATGGCCAGTTCATCCGGTGGAATGGATATCGAGGAAGTGGCAGCCAGCATGCCGGATAAGATCGTGAAGATGCCCATTGATCCGTGGATCGGCTTACGAGATTTTCAGGCGCGCGACCTGGCGGTGGGGATCGACCTGCCGCGCGAATTGTGGCGGACATGGGGCGAGATTGCCCGCAACCTGTGGCGTGTTTACATCGAAAGTGACGCCAGCCTGGTAGAGATCAATCCCCTGGTGATCACAATGGAGAATCGCCTGATGGCGTTGGACGGCAAGATGATCCTGGATGATAACGCGCTGTTCCGCCACACCGAGCTGAGCGAGTTGCGCGATACCGACCAGGAAGCTCCAACCGAGGTGGAAGCCCGCAAGTACGGCATTTCCTTTATAAAGATGGAAGGAGAGATCGGCTGTATGGTCAATGGAGCGGGATTGGCGATGGCGACCATGGATATCATTAAATTGTTTGGCGGTTCGCCGGCCAATTTCTTGGATATTGGTGGAGGCGCCGGGGCAGAAAAGGTGGCTGCCGCTTTCCGGATGATCTTAAGCGATCCGCATGTCAAGGTAGTTTTGATCAATATTTTCGGCGGGATCACCCGCTGCGACGAGGTGGCGCGCGGGATCATCACGGCGGTGAACGAGGTCCAGCCGCATGTGCCGATGGTGGTGCGCCTGGTAGGAACGAATGCCGAAGAAGGCCGCCATCTCCTTGCTCAGGTGGGCGAAATTCAGAACCAGCAGCCAGGCTTTTGGATGGTCTCGGCCGAAACGCTGGCGGATGCCGCAACCAAAGCGGTATCGGCTGCCCGTGGAGGTGCGGCATGAGCATCCTGATCAATCGCAACACACGTTTGTTGGTGCAGGGCATCACCGGTCACGAAGGACTTTTCCATACCCAGCAAATGGTTCAATACGGCAGTAATGTGATGGCCGGGGTGTCGCCGGGACACGGCGGTGAATGGGTTTTGAATGGTAAAGTTCCGGTCTTTGACACCGTCCGTCTGGCCGTGGAAGTGACCGGAGTAGATACCAGCGTGATCTTTGTTCCGGCTCGCTATGCACCGGATGCCATGTTCGAAGCTGCGGATGCGGGAATCAAGCTTATGTTTTGCATCACCGAAGGGATTGCTGTGCAGGATATGATGCGGGTGCGCAACTATCTCGATCACAAGCACGTTTGCCTGGTGGGGCCCAACAGCCCTGGCGCATTGACGCCCGGTGAATGTAAGGCCGGTATTATTCCCGGCAATATTGCCCGCCCTGGCCATATTGGGGTCGTATCACGATCCGGCACGTTGACCTATGAAGTACTTTTTGCGCTGACGCGGGCAGGATTAGGCGCCAGCACATGCGTGGGAATTGGCGGCGATCCGATCAGCGGTTCCAATTTTATCGATGTCTTGGAGCGGTTCGAGGCTGATCCACACACCGAGCAGGTTGTATTGATCGGAGAAATTGGAGGCTCGGACGAGGAGAAAGCCGCCGATTTTATCGGGCGCAGAATGTCCAAGCCAGTGGTAGCGTTTGTGGCGGGGCAGGCCTCGCCGCCAGGAAAGCGGATGGGGCATGCGGGGGCAATTATCGAACGCGGCTCAGGCCTGGCGCAGGATAAAATCCGCGCATTGGAATCGGTTGGCGTGCGTGTAGCCAGACACCCGGAAGAGATCCCCGATCTGCTGGTTTCCCGGGGTTAAACAAGAACAGGTGTTGTTTGGCAGCCAGCTGGCTGCCAAACAACACCTGTTAATTTACGGGCTGAAATACCTAGCCCAATTTGCTTTCTACAAATTTCACCACATCCCCGACGGTCTTGATCTCGGGGGCTTCCTTGTCCGAAATGGTCAATTTGTATTTTTCGCTGACGCCGTCAATCAGGAAAAACTGGTCCATCGAATCGGCTTTCAGATCTTCCACGAAGCGGGTTTCGAGGGTGATATTGCTGGTGTCAATTTTCATGACCTCACCAATGATGGCTTTTACTTCAGTAAGAACGTCGCTCATTCAGGCTCCTCCTCAAGATGAAAGGCTTGATATTCGAATTTTAACGTGCATCTTGCGGCTGTCAAGGTATTGGCACAAATTGCTTTTAATAATGGTATACTCATCTTATGAGCGTGGAGCTTCCCCTTTCTTCCCGTAAATCCGACCACCTGCGGATCAGCCTGGACCGGGATGTGGCGTCTGCATTGGGCAATGGGTTGGACGCCTACCGGTTCATTCACCAGGCGTTGCCGGAACTGGATTTTAAGCAGATTGACATGAGCCAGGTGATCTTCAAACGGACCCTGCGCGCGCCGATCCTGATCTCATCCATGACCGGAGGCACCCGCGAGGCTGCCTTGATCAACCGCAACCTTGCCCAGGCAGCCCAGCAGTGCGGCGCGGCGCTTGGATTGGGATCCCAGCGAGCCGGATTGGAGCATCCCGAGCTGGCCTATTCCTTCCAGGTGCGCCGCGAAGCCCCGGATGTGCTCATTCTGGGCAATGTCGGCGCTGTCCAATTCAATTACGGCTACACGGTAGATCACTGCCGCCGGGCGGTGGAGATGATCGAGGCGGATGCGTTGTATTTACACCTGAACCCGCTTCAGGAGGCACTCCAACCGGAAGGCGATGTTGATTTTTCCGGGTTGTTGGGCAAGATTGAGCAGGTCTGCCGCCATCTGGAAGTGCCGGTAGTGGCCAAAGAAGTAGGGTGGGGCATTTCTGAACAAGCTGCCCGCCAGCTGGCGTCGGCGGGAGTGTCTGCGATCGATGTGGCCGGGGCCGGCGGTACCTCCTGGTCGCAGGTAGAAATGTTCCGCATCCAGGATCCTATGCGCGCGCGAGTGGCGGCAGCCTTCCGCGGCTGGGGTATTCCGACCGCAGAATCGATCCGGATGGTACGCCAGGCAGCGCCAGAAATGCGCATTTTTGCGTCCGGCGGCCTGCGGGACGGCGTGGATATTGCCCGCTGCATTGCCCTGGGCGCTGACCTGGGCGGCCTGGCCGGGCGTTTTCTTCGGGCTGCGGTGCAATCGGCAGAAAGTGTAGTGGAGATGCTCGAACAACTTCGCCTGGAATTACAGGTGACCATGTTTGCCGCCGGTGCAGGGAATTTGGACCAGTTGAAACGCACGCCGCTGGTCACCGACCACTTCTGATCCTTTCACCATCAATTGTCAATCGCCAATCATTATTAGCAAATCGCAAATCGCAAATTGAATATGTCATTACTACAACAATATTCCACCGAAATGCTGCCAGTGATCGAACAGGAACTGCGCGCGCGTATCTACAGCGATTTTCCTGCCCGCACGGAGGACCTGCGTTCTATGTTGGCCTACCACATGGGGTGGGAAGGAGCGGGTGCGGGCGCGGATGTGCAGGGCAAACGCATTCGGCCTTTACTGGTATTGCTCAGCACGGCCGCTGCGGGGGGGGCATGGCGTTGTGCGCTTCCGGCTGCTGCAGCGGTGGAGCTGCTGCATAATTTTTCATTGATCCACGATGATATCGAAGACCAGGGCGACTTGCGCCACGGCCGACCAGCGCTCTGGAAGTTGCACGGCATGCCGAAGGCGATCAACGCCGGCGATCTGATGTACACCCTGGCTTATCAGGCCATTTTCAACCTGGTGGCCTGTCTGCCCTCCGACAAGGCTCTCCAGGCTGCTCACTTGTTTGGGCGTACCTGTGAAGAGCTGACCATTGGACAGCACCTGGACATGGTATATGAGACAGCAACGCAGATTGCGCTGGCAGATTATTGGCCGATGGTAACTAGAAAAACTGCCAACCTGCTGGGATGCAGCACGCGCCTAGGGGCGCTGGCAGCCGGGTTGCCCGAGGAGGGCCAGCAAGAGTTTCAGCAATTTGGGGTGTCGTTGGGTTTGGCATTTCAAGTGGTGGATGATTTCCTGGGAATTTGGGGCAATACTCAATTGACTGGCAAATCGGTGGAGAGCGATCTGGTTTCCGGAAAGAAAACCCTGCCGGTCTTATATGCCCTGGAAGCGGATGGAGCCTTCGCGCGCCGTTGGCGTGAGGGGCAGATCATTCCTTCTGAAGTTCCCCACCTGGCACGCATGTTGGTGGAAGACGGCGCGAAGGAATTCACCCTGGGCGAGGCCGACCGCCTGACCCGCCAGGCGCTGGAAGCTTTGGAGCGCGGGGTGCGCGATCTCCAGGCTGGTGAGGCCTTGCGCGATTTGGCTGAATTCTTGCTCAAGCGGTCGAACTGAGGATTAATTGAAAAATGGCCAAGAAGCAAAAGATCATTGAAAAACTGCAGGAACACGAAGTAGACCGTGAGGCGATTGAAAAGGCCACCCGGATGATCCTGAACGCAATGGGCGAGGATGTTACGCGCGAAGGTCTGTTGAACACACCTGCCCGCGTGGCGCGAATGTTCGAAGAATTAACCCAGGGCTACCGCGTCAATCCTCAGGCGGTGTTGAACAACGCCATCTTTACCGTGGATAAAAATGACCTGGTGATCGTCAAGGATATTGAATTCTATTCCTTGTGCGAGCACCATTTGCTGCCGTTCATGGGACATGTGCACGTGGCCTACATCCCGGACGGAAAGATCATTGGGCTGTCCAAGATCCCGCGTGTGGTGGACATGTTTGCGCGGCGGTTGCAGGTGCAGGAACGTCTCACCCGCCAGGTGGGGGAGTTCCTGGATGAGGTGCTGCATCCCAAGGGAGTGGCGGTGGTGGTGGAAGCCATGCACCTGTGCGCCATGATGCGCGGGGTGCGCAAGCAGGAGGCGCGCATGACCACTACCTGCATGCTGGGAGCTTATCAGCAGGAGCGCGACCTGCGCAATGACTTTCTGTCGATGGTGGTAAAGTAGAACTTACCCGCGCACAAACCAGGGGGTAAAAAATTGCCAGGCCAGGCCGCCCAGGGTGCCCCAGACGCCGGTTCCGATCAGGCTGTTGAGCTTGAGCGGTAGATCGGGGGTTTGCATGGCGAAAACGGCGATCACAACTGTTCCCAGGAAAGAAAGAGCCAGGAAAGCGCACCATTGCGCGAGTATCCGCGACCAACGTTTGCCGCTCAGCATCAACAGGCCAATCAATCCGGTCAAGGGGATAAGGATCAGAAAGGATACGCCTGTCGATAGGAGGCTGACCAGCTGGCGGGCGCTCTCATCCGGAACCAGGGTGTTATAGCCGGTGTGAGACGAATTTAGGAGGGGGCAGATCAGGGTGTTGGCCTGGATCAGGTTCAGGCCGCTGATATTCCCGCTGACGGCCATCATGCCCACGCGGGTGAGCGTATCCAGGTCATCGGAAGAAAATCCAGCCTGCTGAAAGACAGCGCGGACCTGGCTTTCGGTGGGAGGGGTGGCGCTGAAGCCAAAGATCAGAAAGGTGGGAAAATTGACCCAGTTGAGAAAGAAACACACCAGCACCACCAGGCTGCCCAATACCGGCAGACGGGCCAGGATCGGGTTGGGACCTTTCTTGAGAGGAGGAGGTGGCGGATAAAAACCGTAGCCCGGCGGGTAAGGCGAGGCCTGGGGCGGATAACCACCGTAGGGCGGCGTTTGTGGCGGAGGATAGCCCGGCTGGGCAGGCGGATAGTTGACCGGGACGGGTGGTTGTTGGGCGAAGGGCAGCCCGCAGCGCGCGCAGGACGGCGCGCCTGGCGCGTTGGTGTAGGAACAGCGCGGACAGATCATGTCTCTATCATAGCACAGGTCCCGGCAGCTGTGCTGCCGGGACCTGTGAGGATAGGTTGGATCGGATTACCTGGCTTTTGGCGCGAAGGCTGGGGTGATCATCATCCACAGGAAGCCGCCCAGTGTGATGAAGAAACCCACCTGGAAGAGCGTGCTGATCATCTGGAAGGTAACGCCGGAAAGGTTGCCGCCGCTGTAGAGCAAGACCATCAAGATCACACTGGCAGCCTGAGCCAACAAGCCGGTGATGCCGCAAATGACAGCCGAATTTCGCCCTTTTTGGGTGCCGGTCAATGACCAGATCAGGCCAATCAAGCCCATCAGGGGCACCAGCGTTTCAGCGACAAGCGCGCCGATGATGAGCGCCACCTGGCCCCCGTCGGTGACATATTGCAGATTTCCATCGAAGATATTCTTGTAGAAATCGAACAGGCTCTTAAAGCCGCCGCTGTATTGAATGTCGCTGCTGGTGCCCAGCCAGGGCAGGATGAAGCCAACCAGCACCGCGATCCCGCCTATGAACGGCAAGGCACGCAGGATCCACGGACCGGTTTCGGGCGCCGCAGCGGCGCGGGGCGGGTAACCGGGGTAAGCGCCGTAAGGTGGGGGCGGGTAAGCTCCCTGAGGGGGATAACCGTAGGGTGGCTGCGCCTGAGGGGGATACGCATAGGGTTGCTGCGCCTGTGGGGGGTAGGGGTAAGGCGGCTGCGGCATGGGCGGGTAGGGGCCTTGAATGGTTGGCGCAGCCTGGGCAGGGTATGAAGGTTGTGGGGGTGGAGGATATGCCTGCGGAGGGGGCGGCGTGTAAGCCGGCTGGGCCGGAGCGGGCGGTTGGATGGGGGCAGGAGCGGCGGGCATTTCGGGGGGCAGCGGTTCAGATAGCGACAGGCCGCACTGCACGCAAAAACGCACACCCTCTTCATTCTCATGGGAGCATCTTGGACAAATCATGCAATCCTCCTCGGATCAATTATGGAATGTAAAAATAATTATAGTGCGAATTCATACCCAATAAAAGAGATTGAAGCCGGGCAATTTACTTGCCGCGTTCGATCTCCACCCCGACTGAGCGGGTAAAGCGAACGGCGCCGGGTTTTTCGACCCGCACGCGCACGCGTTCAACTCCCGGCAACTCCAGGCACAAGCGCGCCAGGTCTGCCGCCAGGGCTTCCACCGTGTGGCGGGCGGCCTTTTCAGCGTGCGCCAGGACCATTTTTGCCACGCTGGAGTAATTGACACAGTCTTCGATCGAGTCGGTTTGCGCAGCGCGGTGGGTATCGGTGAAGAGGGCGATATTGATGCAGATATCTTGCGGGCGGGCGCGTTCCTGCTCAGTGATGCCGATCACCCCGCGCGCCACCAGGTCGGTGATGAGGATTTGATCCATGGGCTACTCCTTTTTTAATGATGGGTTGTTTCCCTAAAGATGATTGTATCTTGTTTCGCCCGGTACGGTTAATTTCCGCGCCGGTAAAGTGGTAAAATAAACAAGATACCCTGATGTGGAGGATATGATGCCAGACATTGCCCAAAAAGCGATCCAAACCATTCGATTCCTGGCGGCGGACGCCATTCAACAAGCCAATTCCGGCCACCCCGGTCTGCCAATGGGCGGCGCGGCGATGGCCTACACGGTGTGGACACGCCACCTGCGCTTCAACCCGGCCAACCCGTGCTGGCCCGACCGCGACCGCTTCATCCTGTCCGGCGGGCACGGCTCGATGCTGCTCTACAGCCTGCTCTACCTGACCGGCTATGACCTGCCAATGGAAGAGTTGAAGCGCTTCCGTCAGTTGGGAAGCCGCACCCCGGGGCATCCCGAGGTGGGCCTGACCCCGGGCGTGGAGACCACCACCGGGCCGTTAGGTCAGGGTTTTGCCAATGGGGTGGGTATGGCGATCGCTGAGGCTCAGCTGGCCGCCCAGTTCAACCAGCCGGGGCATCCGCTAATCGACCATTATACTTATGCCATTGTCACGGATGGGGATTTGATGGAGGGTGTGGCCTCCGAGGCTGCTTCGCTGGCCGGACATCTCAAATTGGGCAAGTTGATCTATTTATATGATGACAACCGCATTTCCATTGATGGCTCCACCGAGTTGGCCTTCACGGAGGACCGCGCTGCGCGTTTTGCTGCGTACGGCTGGCATGTGCAGAAGGTGGCGGACGGCAACGATATCGAGGCGATCGATGCGGCCATCCAGGCAGCCAAGCAGGATGACCGCCCCAGCCTGATCGTTTGCCGGACAACCATCGGATACGGCCTGCCGACCCGCCAGGGAACTTCCAAGGCGCATGGCGAGCCGCCAGGCGATGAAGAATTGAACGCAGCCAAGAATTTGGTGGGCTGGCCGCTGGAACCACGTTTTTACGTGCCGGATGATGTGCTGGCGCACTTCCGCCAGGCGTTAAAGCGCGGGGCGGAGCTGGAAGCCGAATGGCAGAGCCGGTTGGCGACTTACCGGCAGGTTTTACCTGAGAAGGCGGCCGAATTGGGACGCCGTTTGAACAGTGAACTACCCACCGGCTGGCAAAACGGCCTGCCGGAATTTCCCGCGGATCCAAAAGGCATGGCCACCCGGCAAGCATCCGGGAAGGTGTTGAATGCCCTGGCCCCCAATCTGCCGGAGCTAACCGGCGGGTCGGCAGACCTGGCTCCTTCCACGCTCACCTGGCTGCAGGGGATGCCTGCTTTCGAGGCGGATCACCGTGAGGGGCGCAATTTCCACTTTGGGGTGCGTGAGCATGGCATGGGCGCAATTGTGAACGGGATGGCCCTACACAAGGGCTTGATCCCATACGGCGCTACTTTCTTTGTCTTCACCGATTATATGCGCCCGTCCATTCGCCTCTCAGCGCTTTCGCATATTCCCAGTATCTGGGTGATGACGCACGACAGTATTGGACTGGGCGAGGATGGGCCTACCCACCAGCCGGTGGAACACCTGGCTGCCATGCGCGCCATTCCGAACCTGGTGGTGATCCGCCCGGCAGATGCAAATGAAACGCGCGAAGCCTGGAAGGCGGCCATTCAGCGCGGCAACGGCCCGACCCTGCTGGTACTCAGCCGCCAGGCAGCGCCTACGCTGGACCGCAGCCAGTTTGCGGCTGCGGAAGGTCTGCAGCGCGGGGCTTACGTGTTGGCCGATCTGGGTCAGGGTGCGCCGGAAATGATCCTGATGGCCAGCGGGACCGAGGTAGCCTTGATCGTAGAAGCCGGGCGCCGGTTAGCCGAGCAAGGCCGGGCGGTGCGGTTGGTTTCCTTCCCCAGCTGGGAATTATTCGCCAAGCAGGATGCAGCGTATCGCGCCCAGGTGCTGCCCGCGTACATTACCAGGCGGGTGGCGGTGGAAGCTGGCATCTCCCAGGGTTGGGAGCGCTGGATCGGTGAAAAGGGCAAGATGATCGGCGTGCAAACCTACGGTGCTTCCGCGCCGGCGGGTATTCTATATAAGGAATACGGCCTGACGGTTGAGAATATCCTCGCCGCAGCTGCTGAGGAGTAAATCATCTATGCGTGTAGCAGTTGGATTTGACCACGCGGGTTTCCCGCTCAAAGAAACCATCCTGGAGGCTGTGCGCCAGGCAGGGCACGAACCGCTGGACATGGGCACTTTTGATACACAGCGCGTGGATTACCCGGATTATGCTGAAAAGGTGGGACGCGCCATTCAGGAGGGGCGGGCGGAACGCGGGATCGTGGTGTGCGGTTCGGGCGTGGGCGCCTGCATCGCCGCTAATAAGATGAAGGGCATCTTTGCCTGCCTGTGCCACGATACTTATTCCGCTCACCAGGGCGTGGAACACGACCGGATGAACGTCCTTTGCCTGGGCGGGCGCATCATTGGCCCGGAACTGGCGCGCGAGTTGGTGCTGGCCTTCCTTTCAGCATACTTTCTTGAGGAAGACCGTTTTATCCGCCGTATCCAAAAAATTGAAGCCATCGAGAAGAGAGGGTAAGCTATGGATAAATTTGCGAAACTTCACAAGGTAGGACAGTCGCTGTGGTACGACAACATCCAGCGCCGGCTGCTGCAAAATGGCGAACTGGCAGGGATGATCGCCCGCGGCGAGATCCGCGGGGTGACTTCCAACCCGAGCATTTTTAACAACGCCATTGTCAAATCCAATGATTACGACGCTGCGTTGAAACCTATGGCTTGGGCAGGTTGGGATGCCGAGCAGATCTTTTTCCAGCTGGCAGTGGAGGATATTCGCGCCGCGACCGACCTTTTCCGCCCGCTGTACGAAGAATCCAAGGGCGGCGATGGCTACGTCAGCCTGGAGGTCAGCCCCAAGCTGGCCCATAATGCGCACAAGACCTTGGAACAGGCGCAGGCGCTGTGGGGGCGGGTCTACCGTCCCAATTTGATGATCAAGATCCCCGCGACGCGCGCGGGATTAAAAGCCGTGCGGGGAGCAATTGCCGCCGGGTTGAATATCAACGTGACGCTGATCTTCTCTTTGGAGCGTTATGCGGAAGTGATCGAGGCTTATATCAGTGGGTTGGAAGACCGGCTGGCTTCTGGCGAAGCGGTTGATTCGATTGCCTCGGTGGCCTCTTTCTTCGTGTCACGCGTGGATACCAAGGTGGATGGGCTGCTGCAGGCGATCATCGCCAAGGGTGGGGCGCAGGCCGAGAAGGCGCGTGCCCTGCTGGGCAAGGCTGCCAATGCCAACGCCCGCCTGGCCTACGAGATCTACGAGAAGACGATCGCTACCGAGCGCTTTGCCCGCCTACGCGAAAAAGGCGCGCGCGTGCAGCGCCCGTTGTGGGCCTCCACCAGCACCAAGAACCCGGCTTACCCGGACCTGATCTACGTGACCAATTTGATCGCCCCGGATACGGTCAACACCGTTCCGCCGCAGACGCTGGACGCCTTCCGCGACCACGGCACTGCTGAAGCGGCCTTCAAGGGCAAGGGCGGCCTGGCTGAAGCACACGCGGTGATCGATGGGTTGGAAAGCCTGGGCATTTCGATGGAACAGGTGACCACCGAATTGGAAAATGAGGGTGTGAAGTCTTTCGCGGATGCTTTTGCGGCCATGCTGGCGGCGATCGATGCCCGGCGCAAGGCCGCCCGGGCTGAGCTGGGGCCGCTGGCCAAGGCCAGCGCCGAGCGGGTGGCTGAACTGTGGCGCATCGGCGCTTCGGAACGATTGTTTGTTAAAGATCCTACGCTGTGGGTGTCCGACCCGGCTGCGCAGGAGGAGATCCGCAAGCGCATGGATTGGCTCTTCCTGCCCAAGACCAGCCGGGCATTGATCCCCGATATGGCCGGGCTGATGGCCGGCTGCCAGGTGGAAGGATTTACCCATGCGCTGCTGCTGGGCATGGGTGGCTCGTCCATGGCTCCGGAAGTATTTTCCTACACCTTTGGGCAGCGCGAGACGGACGGCGCGATCGGCCTCGACCTGACAGTGCTGGATTCGACCGACCCCGGCCAGGTGCGGGCTGCGGCGCGCAATTCGCCAGTGGACAGCACCTTACACATTGTTTCCAGCAAATCTGGCACGACCAGCGAGATCAATGCCTTCCTGGATTACTTCTGGGCACGCGCCAAACGCCGCCACGGCAAGCAAGCCGGGCGCTATTTCATTGCGATTACCGATCCGGGAACTGCGTTGGAAAAGATCGCCCGCGAGCGCGGATTTCGACAGGTCTTCCACGGCGATCCGGGCGTGGGTGGGCGCAACTCGGCCCTTTCGGCCTTTGGATTGGTCCCCGCCACGCTGCTGGGGATCGATACTACCAAACTACTTGACCGCGCCCAGGCGATGATGGATGCCTGCGACCCGGATAAACCGGCCGCCTGCAATCCCGGTCTGGTGTTGGGAGCGGTGCTGGGCGAAGCGGCCTTGCAGGGGCGCGACAAGCTGACCCTGCTGACCGAACCGGCCTGGGGCGCCTTTGGCGCCTGGTTGGAACAACTGGTGGCCGAGTCAAGCGGCAAGCAAGGCAAAGGAATCCTGCCGGTGGATAATGAGCCGCCGGCGCGCGCCAGCGCCTACGGCAAGGATCGCATCTTTGTCTATTTACGGCAGAAAGGCGACCTGGATGCTTTCGCGGCTCGCCTGCGCCGCGCGCGCCAGCCTGTGCTCGTGCTGGATGTGGCGGATGAATATGACCTCTCTGCTGAGTTCTACCGCTGGGAAGTGGCGACGGCGGTGGCCTGCGCTGTGCTGGGTGTGAACAGCTTTGACCAGCCGGATGTGCAGGATAATAAGAACCGCACAGCGCGCAAGATCACCGACTATGCCGCGACCGGCAAACTTGAAGAAGGCCAGCCGCTGCGTACCCTGGAAGGGGCTTGGGTCTACGGAGAAGAATTCCCCGGTTACAAGCAGGCCAAAACCCTGTCTTACCTGGTAGGTCAGTTCCTCAAGCAGGTCAAGGCCGGCGACTACGTGGCGATCAATGCTTATCTGCCGCGCAACCCGAATAATTTTGCCCGCCTGCAGAAACTGCGTAAAGTGGTGGGGCGCCGCACCGGGGCTGCCACCACGCTGGGTTTTGGCCCGCGCTTCTTGCACTCCACCGGCCAGCTGCACAAAGGCGGCCCGGATACGGGCGTCTTCCTGCAGATCACAGCCGACCCAACCGAAGATATCGAGATCCCCGGCGAGGGGTTGAGCTTCGGCGTGCTGGAGCGCGCCCAGGCGCTGGGCGACCTGGAGGCTCTGATGGCGCGCGGCCGGCGCGTGCTCCGCGTGCACTTGAAGGGCAAGAAGATCGCAGAAATTTTGTGATGTACAGCGTGGTTTTTGGCGCACATGCGACAAAAACCACGCATTTTTCTATCTCTTTTGGTTTTCTCTTATATAATTAAAAATATGGGCGCAACCGAAATCCCTTCGCGACCCCAAGGAGAAAATAAGCCAGAGACGAAGCGTCATTTGACCTTCGGAGTTTTTTGTACGCCGATGAGCGGCTGGTACGGCAATCCATTCCTGGCCGGGTTGGTGGACTTCACCGACCGGCACGATGTGAATGTGATCTGTTACTTCGGAGAGAGTCCGGCCTTTGATATCGCGCGCCAGAACCTGATCTTCGACATGGCCGGGCCGCGCACAGTAGATGGGTTGATCTTCTTCGCCGGGTTGGGCCACGGGATTTCCGGGGACGAGATGGAAGAATTCTGCAAGAGATACGCCCCGCTGCCAATCGTGGCGCACGCCATCCAGACGCCGGGAGTGTCCACTGTTTACACCGATGGCTATACCGGCATGCGAGAGTTGATCCGGCATTTGATCAAACAGCATGATCACCAGCGTATCGCCTTCATCCGCGGCCCACAGGGGCAGCTGGAAGCCGAGGAACGTTACAAGGCTTACTGCGATGAACTGGCGGCGCAAGGGGTGGTGCTGGATCCGCTGCTGGTGATGCAGGGCGACTACAGCACCCAGTCCGGGCGGGACGCTGCCCGGCGCCTGCTGGAGCGCAAGACGCCCTTCACGGCCCTGGTAGGCACCAACGACAGCATGGCGGTTGGGGCTGTGGAAGTGCTGCAATCCCTGGGAAAACGCATCCCGGATGATGTAGCAGTGGCGGGTTTTGATGATTCGGCTGAGGCTCGCCTGCTCAGCGCCCCGCTCAGCACGGTACGGCAGTCCTTCCATGACCTGGGATACAAAACGGCCGAGATGCTGTATCAGAAACTGCGCGGAATGGAAGTGTCGGACAAAGTGTTGGTTCCGCCGGAAGTGGTTATCCGCCAATCCTGCGGGTGCATGCCGGTTTCGATGCGTCCGGTGGAACTGACTGCATCTCGACCGGGCGCAAAACTGCCCACTCTGGCCGAGCTGCGTAAAGATCACGAAGCCATGCTGGACGAGATGCTGCAAACCCTGGGCAGCCCTCGCGACGAGGATACTGTCTGGGGAGTCAGTGTGGATCTATCTCTGCTGCGGGTGACCTTGAGCGGTATGGTGGATGCCTTCTTGAACGAAATGGAAGGGCAAAAAGAAGATGTTTTCATCCCGGCAGTGGAGCAGGCGTTGCAAATGCTGCAGGTGGTGCGCAAGGACCGCCTGACCTGGCATGATGTGCTTTCGATCCTGCGCCGGGTGGTGATTCCTACCTTGCAGGGTGAACAGCAGATCCTGAAGGCGGAGAACCTGCTTCAGCAGGCCCGCCTGATGGTGGGCGAGACGGCGATCCGCTCCCAGGCGTACCAGCGCATGCAGGTGGAACAAAACGAGGGGGTGATCTCACAAATTGCTTTTGCCCTCTCCACCACGCTTACGGTTGAGGCTTTGGCTGCCACGCTGGAGCAGTACCTGCCGCGTCTGGAGATCGAGCGCTGCGCGATCGTTTTGTTCAAGGGCGCCGAGGACGGTTTTCTGGAGGATGAATTCGGCAGGCGCGGCAAGCTGGTACTCAGTTATGAGAACCGCAAGACCACTCTCCACCGGGACGCAAAATATTTCAACACCGACCAGATGCTGCCGCAAGAGCAGCCATTCAATTTAGGCCGCTACATCCTGGCGGCAGTGGCGTTAACGGTCGGCTCCAAGCCGATGGGGTATGTTATCTTCCAGGTCACCCGGCGGGAATGGGAGATGTATACCCAATTACGCCAGGTGTTGGGCGGGTCTTTGCTGCGCACCATGCTCGTCAAACAGGAGGAGGCCGCGCGGGCCGAGGTGGTCCAGTTGCTGGCAGATGCCGAATTGCGCGCCGTGGAATTGAAAGCGGCCAGGGATGCGGCGGAAAAAGAACGTGAATTCACCGAGGCCTTGCGCCAGGCGGGTGTCATCCTGACCTCCACGCTGGATTTTAATGATCTGCTCGACCGCCTGTTGGAACAGATCCAGCATGTGGTGCCATATGATTCCGGCAGCATCATGCTGGTGGAGGGTGGGCGGGCGCGAGTAGCACGGTGGCGCGGCCCTGACGGTCGCCGTTTTGACTTTGACCATTACCAGCCATTCGAGATCGCCAGTACGCACAGCTTCCATACTATCCAGCAAACGGGTCAGCCGTTGGTCATCTCTGATACGGTCAATGAACCAGGCTGGGTGCAGCGGGACGAAACCGCCGAAGTGC
Organism: uncultured Anaerolineaceae bacterium; assembly: GCA_964424115.1. Lineage (GTDB taxonomy): Bacteria > Chloroflexota > Anaerolineae > Anaerolineales > Anaerolineaceae > CAYRHN01. Next base: position 18,459 of record CAYRHN010000015.1, on the reverse strand, counting down.
GTTCCTGGGTGGGTGTGCCAATCATCTCGCAAAACGGACTGATCGCGTTCTTTGCCTTGAACAAATTTGATGTTAATTTTTACAATGAAAAATCGGCCAACCGGCTGATGTCCTTTGCCAGCCAGGCGGCCCTGGCGCTTGAAAATGCGCGACTGTACCGCGACTTGCGCCAGTTTAACCAGCAGTTGGAAGATATGGTGCGCGCGCGTACCGAGGAATTGGAAAAAGCTTACGCCGAATTGGAACGGCTGGACAAGAATAAGTCGAATTTTATCGGAATTGCCTCGCACGAATTACGCACGCCCATTACGGTATTGAGCGGTTACAGTCAGATGTTGGAGACCGATCCGGCGATTAAATCCAATGAGATGCTGCTGAACCTGGTCAAAGGGATCCGCTCAGGTACTGCGCGAATGTACGAGATCGTGAATGCCATGCTGGATATGGTCAAAATTGACACACAATCCTTGAAGATCGTCCGCGAACCGGTCTTCCTGGCGGTATTGATCAAGGATGAGGCGGCGCGCTTTGGCGCAGCCTGGCAGGAACGAAACCTGCAAATCTCATACGAAGGCTTGAGCGAATTGCCCCCGTTGGAAGGCGATTCCGATTCCCTGCGTAAGGTGTTCCATCATTTGATCGGCAATGCAATGAAATATACCCCGGATGGGGGCAAGATCACGATTACAGGGCAAACGCTGGTGGAGGAGGAGCGGGAACTCGTGCAGGTAGATGTGCGAGACAGCGGGATTGGCATTGATCCGCAGTATTTGGATTTGATCTTTGTCAAGTTCTTTCAAACCGGTGAAGTGGCGCTGCATTCTTCAGGGACAACCAAGTTCAAGGGCGGGGGGCCAGGATTGGGGTTGACCATAGCGCGCGGGATCGTGGATGCCCACAAGGGGAGGATTTGGGCAGAAAGCCCGGGATACGATGAGCAAACCTGCCCTGGCAGCGTTTTCCACGTACAACTACCGGTAAAACAAGAAAACTGACATTTGTCAAAGCGATGCGGGTATTCCGTTCTTTGACGGATTATCCGGCATGGGCTACAATTACAGAGTGTGCAAAATATCAATAATATTCGTATAGCCAATATGCAGTATCATTCAAAATTTAGTCAGTCATAAATCCCATTATTGGAGGTTTTTAGAATGTCTGGTGAATCCGGTTTCAAATTGACTTACTCAACGATGTTCAATCCACCCGAGGAACTGCACACCCGCTTCGAAGACGCATTGAAGAACGTGCGCGCCAACCTGGGGAAAGAACACGGCATGTTGATCGACGGCAAAGAGCATTATTGCGCCGAGAAGTTTGAGGACCGCTCGCCGGCTGATACGGATGTGGTATTGGGCGTGTTCCAAAAGGGTGGTGCAGCAGATGCCCAAAAAGCCCTGGCGGCTGCCCGCAGCGCTTTCCCGATTTGGAGCCGGATGAAGTGGGAAGACCGGGTCAGCCTGGTGCGCAAGGCCGCCGCGATCATGGACCGGCGTATTTTCGAGCTGGGTGTGGTGATGGCGATGGAAGTGGGTAAGAACCGCATGGAGGCGTTGGGAGATGCGGCTGAAACAGCCGACCTGCTGCGCTATGCCTGTGATCAGATGGAAGCGCACGACGGTTACGTGACCGAGATGAAGCGCGATCCGTTGAACGGTTTTATTTCCCAAAATGTGTCTGTCATGCGCCCGTACGGTGTGTGGGTGGTGATCAGCCCGTTCAACTTCCCCTGCGCCTTGACCGGTGGACCGACCGGGGCTGCCTTGGTGGCCGGCAATACGGTGGTGATCAAACCCGCCACCGATACGCCCTGGACGGCACGCCTGTTCACCGAGTGCTTGCTGGAAGCGGGCGTTCCCGAAGGCGTGGTCAATTATGTGACCGGGCCAGGTTCGACTTTAGGCCAGGCAGTGATCGACAGCCCCGAGGTGGACGGCCTGACCTTCACCGGCTCATTCGACGTGGGGATGAAGATCTTTCGCGATTTTTCCCACCGCAACTATATCCGACCGACCGTTCTGGAGCTGGGCGGAAAGAACGCCGCGATCGTTTCTCGCCATGCCGACCTGGATGCCGCTGCGACCGGGATCATGCGTTCGTCCTTTGGCTTGCAGGGTCAAAAGTGTTCGGCCTGTTCACGCGTGATCGTCGAAGCGCCAGTCTATAAAGACCTGGTCGCGCGCCTGACCGAGATGACCAAGAAATTGACCATCGGAGACCCAACGGAGCGCAGCGTCTATGCCGGACCGGTGGTAAATAAGTCTTCCTACCGCGATTTTCAGAACTTCTGTCAACAGATTTCTGAAGCCGGGCATATCCTGGCAGGCGGCAAGGTGTTAACCGAAGGACAGTACGCTCGCGGTTATTTCTGCCAACCAACTTTGGCTGAGCTGCCGCATGAGCATCCACTCTGGAAGCAGGAGATGTTCGTCCCGATCACCACGATTGGCAAGGTCTCCAGCTTGCCGGAAGCCATGGATTGGGCGAATGAGGTCGATTACGGTCTGACCGGTGGTTTCTACGGCAGCCTGGAAGAGGTAGATTGGTTTTACGACCACATTGAGGCAGGTGTGGTGTACGCCAACCGCCCGCAGGGAGCTACCACCGGCGCATGGCCGGGCTTCCAACCTTTTGGCGGATGGAAAGGCTCCGGCTCCACCGGTAAGAATTCCGGTGGCGTGCATTACTTGCCGCTGTACATGCACGAGCAGATCCGCAACCTGGTGCGTAAGACCTCATAGGAGATACAGGCGGCCATGCAGCGCCAGTTTGGCCAGTTTGTTCTGATGGTGGGCGGCTTGCTGCTGGTATTGTTTGTGATCTCTTACGCAGCCAGCCAGACCAATTTCTGGCTTTTCCTCTCCGGCGGACTGCTGACCTACTTTGGGGTGCGCCTGCTGATCAAATTCCCGGCAGAGCCAAAACCAAGTGCAGAACGCTTTCGCATGGTGAAGAAGCTGAACAGCCGCCGAAAAAAGAAAGACGGCGGAAAAGTAAAGAAAGAAGATAAGTACAAGAAGAAAGCCGATACTGATAAGGAAACTGATAAGGAAGAGGAAGCATAGACATGACAAAATTGTGTTCGTTAAAGGAAGCCATCGCCCAATATGTCAAGGACGGCGATTGTGTCTATTGTGCGGGTTTCACGCACCTGATCCCGTTTGCCGCCGGGCATGAGATCATCCGCCAGGGGCGCAAGAACCTGATCCTGGCACGCGCCACCCCTGACTTGATCTACGACCAGATGGTGGCAGCCGGCTGCGCGAAGAAGATCATCTTCTCCTACGTAGGTAACCCCGGCGTAGGTTCGCTGCGCCTGGTGCGGGCTGAGCTGGAGGCCGGGCATCTGGAATGGGAGGAATACTCGCATTTTGGAATGATCTCGCGCCTGCAAGCCGGGGCTGCGGGAATGCCGTTCATTCCCATGAACCAGACTGCAGCAACCGACCTGGAGAAGAACAATCCCAATTACCGACGGGTAGTGGATCCGTATTCTGGGCAGGAAGTGATCGTGGTGCCGCCGCTGCATCCGGATGTGGCGATCGTGCATGTGCAGCGTTGCGATGCGAATGGAAATGCCCAGATCTGGGGCATCATCGGCGAGCAAAAAGAAGCTGCTTTTGCAGCCGAACACGTCATCTTGACCGCAGAAGAGATCGTGGATGAAGATGTGATCCGCTCTGATCCCAACCGCACCCTCATTCCCGGCTTCATTGTCGATGCCGTGTGCCATGTGCCGCACTGCGCGCATCCCTCTTATACCCAGGGATATTACGACCGCGACAACCCCTTCTATTTGAGCTGGGATAAGATCAGCGAGTCGCCTGAAGCGACGAAACAATACTTTGATGAATGGGTCTATGGGGTCAAGGACCGCGAAGAATACTGGCAGAAATTGGGCAAGGAAACGCATGATCGCCTGACCGTGCGCTCCCGCCTGGCGGCTGCCGTGGATTATGGGGAATACTAGGCCGAGGGATGGTAACTATGCAATACACTGCTTCTGAACTGATGACGATCAACTCTGCCCGCATGCTGCGCGATGGCGATTCTGTGTTCGTTGGTGTGGGACTGCCCAACCTGGCCTGCAACCTGGCGCGGCGCACGCATGCCCCCAACCTGCTCATGATCTATGAGGCTGGGGTGATCGGCGCGCGCCCTGCACGCCTGCCGCTTTCGATTGGCGACCCTACTCTGGTCAGCGGAGCCGCCGCGGTCTGCTCGATGTATGATATCTTTGCCTTCTACCTGCAGCGTGGAAACGTAGATGTGGGTTTCCTGGGTGGGGCACAGATCGACCGCTTTGGCAATATCAACGCCACAGTAATTGGGCCGTACGCCAACCCCAAGGTGCGCCTGCCCGGTTCGGGTGGATCGATGGAGATCGCCGCCTGGGCAAACCGCTGCTACATTATGACCCCGCACCAAAAGCGCCGCTTCCCTGAAAAAGTGGATTTCCGCACCTCTGCCGGTTTCCTCAGTGGGCGTGCAGAACGTGAGGCAGCCGGTGTGCGCGGCAAAGGCCCTATTGCGGTAGTGACCGACCTGGGGATCATGGAACCGGACGAAAATGGCGAATTGACCCTCACAGCGCTGCATCCAGGTGTGACCGCCGACCAGGCGCGCACCAACACCGGCTGGGATCTGAAAGTGGCATCGACGCTGCGTTTGACCGAAGCCCCCACCGAAGAAGAATTGCGCATCCTGCGCGAGGAGCTTGATCCCGATGGGATCTATTTGAAAGGATCGTAACGATGGCAAAGAACACGGATCTGTATGGACTGCTCACCCGCCGTAAATATGACGAGGTGGCTGAGGCGTTGGAAAAGGACAGCGGCAAGAACCTTGAGATGCGCGCCTTGTTGGCGGCCCTGCGCGGAGAAAAAGATGAAGCCCGCGAATACCTGGGGCGTATCCAGCCCGGCGAGGGAGATGCAGGCGAGCAGGCTATGGCAACCGAGGCCGAGCTGGTCATTGGGGCTAGCGAGCGCAAGCATTTTGATGAGCTCTCTGCGTTGGCCCGCACAGCCATCGACCTGGACCCTGATTCGATGTTTGCGCATTACACCCTGGGGCAGATCGCCGAACGCAAACGCCGCAATGCCGAGGCCCTGGTGGAATACCAGGCCATCCTGGAGCACAATCCTGAGAACGTTGCTATCATTCTGGGGTGCGCGCGTCTGCTGTTCCTGAACCACCGCTCCAAAGAAGCCTTTGAGATGCTCAAGCGTGCCCCGGCTTCTAGCCGTCGCTCTTCCTATGAAACCCTTGGACGCCTGTTCTACACGAAATGGGTCTATCTGTTGATCGCAGCAGTGGCGATTGTCATGCTTATCCCCGACACGGCTTTGTTTGCCTTTGCGGTGATCACTGTGGTGTGTGTGATCGGATCATTTTACGCGATCAAGCAGCGCGATCCGTTCATTTTTAGTACTTTTGGCACGGTCCTGTTCGTGACCGGGCTTATGTTCCTGGCCCGTTCGGTGCTGGGAATGACCTTGAAATTCTAACTATGTCCAGCTCAACTGTTGAGGTTCTGCTCACCCTGCCGTTCGCCGAGCCGCTGGTGGAACAATTGAAGGCCGTTTCCCCGCGCCTGCGCATCACGGTTCATCCGGCCAGCCGCCCGGAAGAGATCCCCGCCGAGATTTGGGGCCGGACCGAGGTGCTCTATACCGATCGCGTGCTGCCGCAGCCGGCATTGGTGCCAAATTTGCGCTGGATCCAGTTCCATTTTGCCGGGATCGATTTTGCCGTGGATGCACCGCTGCTGCACCGCCCGGATCTGCTCGTGACCACGTTGAGCGGGGCGGCGGCTGGAAATATGGCCGAGTTTGCCCTGACGATGATGCTGGCTTTGGGGCACCGCCTGCCAGAGATGTCGGTGCTTCAGGCGCGCAGCGAATGGCCTTCAAACCGGGGCGAACGTTTACGCGCGTTGGAATTGCGCGGAAGCACAGTCGGTATCATCGGTTACGGCTCGATCGGACGCGAGCTGGCGCGCATGGTGGTGGCGCTGGGCGGTACGGTGCTGGCGGCCAAGCGGGATGTGATGCATCCCCAGGATACCGGGTATATGCCGGAAGGCATGGGGGATCCAAATGGCGACCTGTTCACCCGCCTGTATCCGATCCAGGCCTTGTGTTCGATGATCAAAGAATGCGACTTTGTAGTGATCACAGTTCCGCTCTCCCCCGAGACGCGCGGGTTGATTGGTGCGGAGCAGTTGACGGCGATGAAACCGGGAGCCTACCTGGTCAATGTCAGCCGTGGGGCTGTGGTGGACCAGAATGCCTTGACGACTGCCTTGCAGGAGAAGCGCATCGCTGGGGCGGCCCTGGATGTTTTTGTAGATGAGCCGCTGCCGGCATCCAGCCCGCTCTGGCGTCTGCCCAACCTGATCATCTCTCCTCACATTTCCGGCTTCAGCCAGCGCTACAACGAGCGTGCCACGGTGATGTTTGCCGAAAACCTCAGCCAGTATTTGTCGGGCGGGCCGCTTTACAACCGTTTTGATTTTGAAAAGGGGTATTAAACCCCATCCTTTTTTGGTAAAATTGCGGCGTGAACAACGCCGCATTTCCTTTTGTATTGTTTGACCTGGGCAGTACGCTGATCTATTTTGACGGCCGGTGGCCCGAGGCGATGGCTGAATCGTTCGGCGTGCTGGCCGAACAGGTAGCGGCCTGCGGTTATGCCGTTGACCAGGCTGAATTTGCTGCCGAGTTCAGCCAGCGCCTGCGCGAATATTATATCCAGCGTGAGACGGAATTTATCGAGCACACCACCGAGTATATTCTACGCGGTTTGTTGTTTGATTATGGTTATCCCGACGCGCAGAACGCTAATTTGCGTCCTGCGTTGAATGCCATGTACGCAGTCACCCAGCGATATTGGAAGCTGGAGAAAGATGCGTTGCCGGTTTTGAGGCGTCTGCGGCGCCTTGGCTGCCGGTTGGCGATGATTTCTAATGCAGGCGATGCCCAGGATGTGGATACTTTGGTGGATCAACACGGTTTGCGCGCGTATTTCGAGTTTATCTTGGTCTCAGCACGTGTGGGAATCCGCAAACCTGATCCGCGCATTTTCCACATGGCTCTGGAACGCCTGGGATCGGCGCCTGAACAGGCATTGATGGTGGGTGACACCCTGGGAGCAGATATCCTGGGGGCGCGGCATGCCGGAATTCGCAGCGCCTGGATCACTCGCCGCGCCGACCGCCCAGACAACCGCGATCATGAAGATACCATTCGCCCCGACTTCACGATCGCTACCTTGAAAGAGTTGCTCAAGATCGTGCCGGGGAAAGAGCTCTAATCGTAGGATACGCCGAGCAGGGTAGTGATGACTTCCATTTCGCCGAGATGCTGGAATGGGTGGGTCAGTCCATCGACCATAAAGAAACGGCCTTTTGTCCAACCGGTATAGTTGGTGACCAATCCCTCGGGATCGGAATGGGCAAATCCCTCGTCGATCACCACGGCACGGATCTTTTCCACCGGCACGACAGGATCGAGATCTGCCATTTGGAGCTGACTGACGATCTCTATGGTGCGCGCCTGCACCGCTTTAGAATAATCGTGCAGAGCATCCAGATCAATCTGTCGGTCAAGTTCATCCACTTCGGCCAGGTTCATGCCGGTGCCGACATCGCGCCAGGGTAGGTGCAAGCGCGCCATCCAGTTCCCTTCATCTAAAATCTGGTGACGGTCTGCCACAAAACGGTTTAACCCGGCATCTTCCACGCGGCTAATGTGCCAAAGGTTCCACGCGAGAGAATTCACTTTTGGCTGAGGGCGCACACGCATCAACTCAGATGGGACAACCTTCCATAGATAATCCAAATAGAATTCGTAAAGCACCTGATGGCGTTGGAGGAAAAGATCAGTAAATTCCATCATATCCCTTCTTTACAGTAGGGCTTCCAGCTGCTCTGCCGGCAAGGGGCGGCTGATTAGAAATCCCTGGATCTTGTCGCAGTCCATTAACTGAAGGCAGGCCAGTTCTTCTTCTGATTCAACACCTTCGGCAACTACCAGCATATTCAAGGCGTGACTCATAGAGATGATGGCGGTGGTAATGGCAGCGTTGTTGTTATTCTTGCCGACCTCATGAATGAAGGAGCGGTCGATCTTGATCACTCGGATGGGGAAGCGGTTGAGGTAGCTGAGGGAGGAGTAGCCGATGCCAAAATCATCCAAAGAAATTTGAATTCCTATTTGATTCAGGCTTTCCAGAATGCGGTTATTGAAAGCGAAATCATTCATCGCCACGCTTTCGGTGATCTCCAACTGTAAGCTTTCGCCGGGCAAGCCAGAATTCTCCAGGGCCTGACGGATTGTACCCAGCAGGTTTTGATCCTGGAACTGCCGCGCCGAGAGGTTGACTGAGACCCACAGATCAGAATTTTTGGACGTTCGCCATTTCATGGTTTGGATGCAGGCTTCCCGCAGGACAAATTCGCCGATCGGCAGGATCAGTCCAGATTCTTCGGCCACATCGATGAATTCCAGCGGAGAAATAATCCCGCGTTCGGGATGCTCCCAACGAACCAGAGCTTCCACACCGATGATCTTCCGCTCCGGAAGGGTGATGATAGGCTGATAATAGACGCGGAATTCCTGATTGACCAGGGCGCTTTTTAGATCTGCTTCCAGGCGCAAGAGCGCCAGGGCGCTGGCATACATGGTATCGTCAAAGATCTTGTACTGCCCTCTTCCCATGGCCTTCGCGCGGTACATAGCTGAATCGGCGTCGCGCAGCATCTCCTGCGGTGTCGTGTACTTGCCATTGTAGACTACGATCCCGATGCTGGCAGAGGTGATCCGGTCAAAGTTCACGATCATGGAAGTAGAGGTAAGGGCTGCCTGGATCCTTTCCGCGACACGCACTGCATCGCTAACATCCTTGAAATCGTTCAATAGTATTGCAAATTCATCTCCGCTGAGACGGGAGACAGTGTCCTCTGGACGCATGCATTGCGAAAGTCGGTGGGCAGTTTCCACTAATAGCTGGTCGCCTACCACGTGACCAAGAGAGTCGTTGACCACTTTGAAACGATCCAAGTCAATGAAGAGAACTGCGAAGAGACTTTTCGGGTGGCGGCGGGCATGTTCCAATTTCTGGCTCAGCCGGTCGTTAAAGAGGATGCGATTGGGCAAGCCGGTCAGGGCGTCATGCAGGGCGTCGTAAGCCAGGCGTTCTTCGGCGCGTTTCCTTTCAGCCAGTTCTTGTTGAATATTGGTGAACAGGCGCGCATTTTCGATGGCGATTGCCACCTGGTTCGCCACACCTTCCAACAAGCTGAGGTGTTCATCGTTGTATGCATTGAGGGTGTATGTTTGGGCGGAAAGCACGCCGATGGTCTTATCCTTGATGAACATGGGGACAAAGACCATTGAGGCGGAGATCTTGGATTCGTCGCCGATCAAGACAGGCGGATGGAGGCGGTCGCTTTCCAGTTCTTCCTCGGTGAACAGCCGCAAGATGGATTTTCCGGTCTGAATGACATAACTGGTATGTGTATCTGGCTGGAGGGGCGAATCCGGCTCGTACCAGCGTTTTCCCTGGTCATAAACCAATGGGTAGGACAACATCTTGGTTTCTGGGTTGTAGAGGGTTACAAAGAACGCATCCAACGGCATAATGCGTTCTACCTGTTTGTGGATGGTCTCTAATACGCTGTCCAGGTCGGCAAGCACGGCCACTGCGCGTCCGATCTCGTTCAAGGTGGCTAATTGATTGGCGGTCTGCCTGATCTTCTCATCGGCTTGCTTTCGTTCGGTGATATCCTGGACAGCGCCGTACACTCCGACCAACTTCTGTTCGACGGGATCCCAGGCCGGATGGGCATAAACCCGCACCCATCGCACCTGGCCATTCTTCATGACAGTGCGTATTTCTGTGGTGATCGGTTGGTTGGATCCCAAAACATCCATATCGCGTTGATCGTGTTCGATCTCATCTGGGTGCAGCGTGGCCACCCATCCACCCTTCTCCACATATTCTTTTACGGTGTATCCGGTCATCGTCTCAAAGGCGCCAGCCACCCAATTCATCACCATTTTGCCCTCACTGTTTCTGCGGCTGGAGAACATATAGTCCGACGTGACCGTTGAGATCAAACGGTAACGCTCCTCGCTGATTTTTAAGGCGCTTTCGGTCGATTTTTGCGAGGTGATATTCGTGCCAATGACTGTCAAACTGGAAACCGCATCCCCTCGCTTGACCGGAGCCAGGCGGATCAGGCTCCATTCGGAGTTTCCATCCAGGGTTGTGGTTTGCAGTTCAAACGACTGGGATTGTCCTGTTCCAAATGCTTTTTCAATCTGTTCAAGCGCCAGTTCTATTTGAGTAGATGCCAGGACTTCTTTGATATTCTTCCCTAAGAATTCTTCCGATCTTTTGTTTGTAAAAAGGATTTTTCCAGATCGGTCAATTTCATAAATAAAATCCGGTGAATTTTCAACCAGGGAAAGCACCCTGGCCTCAGAAAGTCTGGAGCGCTCCAGGCTTTTAACTAATTGATCGATTAAGATGTGGGAGGAAAAAGCTGCGGCCGCCAGGATGGAGCTGATGATAACAAAATCCGACCAATCGGTCTTTTGCTGGGGGCGCATTTGGATGCCTGGTATGCCGACCGTCTCGGAGTAGATGATCAACGCTGTGGTGGCAATTACCAGGAAGGCAAATACGATCACTCCCCGGCGATCCAGGATCAGGGCAGACATGATCAGGAGGACAGGCAAGGCAGTGACAGCAATATCGTGGATCCCGCTTCCGAATAGCAGGAGACAGGCCAATACAAATAAAAAGAAAGTGAGCAAGATCAACCCGGCAGCCCGGGGATAGCCCCTGCGGTTAATAAAATAAACAACCAGGATGAATGTATTGCCAATTATTAAAATGATAGTGGTGGTAAGGTGCGCATCGGCGAGGATGGAAAAGATACTCGTCAGAATTAAAGCCATGTGAAGGTAATGAACAATTCTCGCCAGGCGAGTTTTTTCCTCATCTGCGAACTTCGGCGGTGAAAGCCATATTTTGAGTCTGGTGAAGAATTGTTTCATGAGTATATATATTTCAAACCAAACGCGGCTTATTCTTATGATTATCGAAGGGTGCAATTGCTGCAATAGAGCAGCATATCCCATTTCCAAATTTTAACAAACAAAAGAATAGGTGCGTTTGTCTTAAACCTGGCAACCTGTTTCTAACAATTATTATATGCAGATATATTTCATAATCAAGCAATTCTATCAGCTAGAATTGGATCATCGGGTGCTTGCCCGCAAGCATAGAACTTCATTTTTTACGCGCATAAATCACGAAAAATTGCACAAAGAACTTGAAGAGCGAAAGAGGTTTTGTTATACTTTGCAGAAAATAGGGATTCTGTTCTCATCAGAATAGAAAATTGCTTTGACGGTTAATAAACCACTCACACCGAAAAGGACCGAGAAATGAACTCAATGCTTGGAAAGCACTGGCATCATCTCCCGATAGAAGAAGTGATTGACCTGCTCGACACCCATGAAACGCGAGGTCTAGATGTCCTGGAGATTAAACATCGCCAGGAGCGTTTTGGTTTGAATGTGCTGACCCCAAAAAAGGGAAAAAGCCCCTTCCAACGCTTTTTAATGCAATTTAACAATCCACTGGTGATTATTTTGATCATCGCCTCCCTGGTGACAGCCATATTAAAGGATCCTGCCGATGCATTGGTGATCTTTGGGGTGGTCTTGATCAATGCGGTGATCGGTTATATTCAAGAATCCCGCGCCGAGCAATCCATTGCCGCCTTGATGAAGACGATGACGACAGAAGCAGCGGTGATCCGAGCCGGGAAAGTGCTGCGCCTTCCAGCGGCAGAACTTGTTCCAGGAGATATTGTCCAGCTTCAAGCCGGGTCGCGGGTCCCGGCAGACATGCGCCTTGTATCTGCCCGTAATTTGCAGGTTACCGAGGCGGCATTGACCGGCGAGTCGCTGCCGGTGGAGAAAGATGCACTTCAGGCGGTTGCTCACGATGCGGTTCTAGCAGAACGCCGCAACATGGTCTATGCTTCTACCCTGGTCACGTATGGCACTGCAACCGGCCTAGTGGTTGCGACAGGCGATGAGACCGAGATCGGCCGCATTTCTCAACTGATCTCCAATGTGGTAGAGCTGGAGACGCCCCTTACCCGCAAGATCGCTCAGTTCAGCAAGGTGTTGTTAGTGGCGATCCTGATCCTCTCTGCGTTGACCTTTGGAATTGGCGTACTGCGCGGGCAGCCTGTGGTGGAAACCTTGATGGCAGCGATTGCCCTGGCTGTGGGCGCCATTCCAGAGGGATTGCCGGCAGCAATGACCGTCATTCTCGCGATTGGCGTCTCGCGCATGGCACGCCGCCAGGCGATTATTCGCAGCCTGCCCGCGGTGGAGACGCTGGGTTCTACGACAGTGATTTGTTCGGATAAGACCGGCACTTTAACGCAAAACCAGATGACGGTGCAAGAGATCCAGACCCTGGCTGGCAAATATTCTGTCAGCGGAGGGGGGTACCAGCCGATTGGGGAAATCAGATCAGGTGAAGGGCTTGCCGATCTTTCGCGGGATGCCGCATTGCTGGAAACGTTACAGGCCGGATTATTATGTAACGACAGCCAGCTGGTGGAGAAGGATGGGGTGTGGGGTGTGCAAGGCGACCCAACAGAGGGGGCCTTGTTGACCGCAGCCCGCAAAGCAGCTCTGCCGTCTGATCCCCGAGAATATTCTGCCCGGTTGGACGCGATTCCTTTTGACTCACAGCACCAATTCATGACAACCCTGCATGAAGATGGGAGGATCTATGTTAAGGGAGCGGCGGAAGTGCTGTTGGAGCGTTGCGAGGGCGTGTTGAATGCTTCAGGGGAGGTTGTTCTCTGCAATAGCGAGGTGTTCCGGAAGGCGATGGAGCGCATGGCATTGCAGGGGCTGAGGGTGTTAGCCTTTGCGCGGATCGAAAAACCAGGTTTGAAGAAAATTGGTTTTGAGGATATTGCTGGATTAACCCTGCTTGGGTTACAAGGAATGATCGATCCACCCCGGCCGGAGGCGGTATCTGCTGTGCGGGCATGCCAACAGGCAGGGATCACGGTTAAGATGATCACTGGCGACCACGCTTTGACTGCCGCGGCGGTGGGTCAGCAGATTGGTCTGTGCCGGGGAGATTGCGAGGTTGTTTTAACCGGGGCCGACCTGGCGAAACTTTCCGATGATGAATTGATCGAGAAGGCGCAGTCGGTGAATGTGTTTGCGCGTGTTGCGCCGGAGCAAAAATTGCGTCTGGTAGAGGCTTTGCAGGCGCGGGGGAATGTAGTGGCGATGACCGGCGACGGCGTAAATGATGCTCCGGCGCTTAAGCAGGCAAATATTGGGGTCGCAATGGGGATCACCGGTACAGATGTCTCGAAAGAAGCTGCCAATATGATCCTGACCGATGACAACTTCGCTTCCATTGAAGCAGCCATTGAAGAGGGCCGCGGGGTGTACGACAACCTAACCAAGTTCATTTCCTGGACGCTGCCTACCAATCTTGGCGAAGGGCTGGTATTGCTGGCCGCCATCGTGACCGGGGCTACGCTGCCCATCTTGCCTATCCAAATCTTATGGATCAATATGATCACTGCGGCGGTGCTGGGTATGACGATCGCGCTGGAACCCAAAGAGACCGATCTAATGCAGCGTAAACCACGCAATCCCGCTGCTGCGATTTTGGACGGCACCTTGATCTGGCGGATCGTGCTGGTGAGCATTTTCATCCTGCTTGGAGCTTTTGGCCTTTTTGAATACGAACTGGGTCAGGGCGCCTCCTTAGCAGAAGCGCGCACAGTGGCGGTGAATGTGGTCATTTTTGTTGAGATCTTTTACCTGTTCAATTCTCGCTCGCTTACCCGGTCAGCTTTTCAATTAGGCTTTTTCTCCAATCCATGGGCGGTGGGTGGGGCCGCCTTTATGGTGCTGATCCAGATGCTCTTCACCTATGCACCGTTCATGAATTCAATTTTTGGCAGCGCTCCGATTCCGCTTGGTTTATGGTTGGATGTACTGGCGGTCAGTCTGGCAGCTTACCTGATCATTGAATTCGAAAAGTGGCTGCGGCGCAAGCTATCGCGCTGAAGCAGAAAGGATAGCCATGAAATTCGCAAAGGTCATAGCCCTTTTGGGACTGCTGGCAATGACCGGCATCCTGATCTACGCTTTTATGTCTGGGAACTTTGCCGATGAAGGTTCGAGGTTGCTCTCCATGCCGTGGGGCATTGTTTCTCTGGTGGACCTTTATGTCGGTTTCGCCCTGTTCTCATGCTGGATCGTTTATCGCGAAAAGGCGCTTTTGCCCTCCGTTTTGTGGGTGGTCTTAATGATGGTATTGGGCTTCTGGACAGGCTCACTGTATACCTTCCTGGCTTTGCAGGCCAGCAATCAGGATTGGAAGCGGTTCTGGCACGGCAGGCGGGGGTAGAGAATCTGGCTTTATGGCTGAATGCCATAGAAATCGATCGTGCCGTCGCCTCTTGCAACGAGCATTCGCCCATCCGCGGTGAAATGGGAGGGGCTGTACCAGGGAATGTTCATCGTGTGAACCCGTTCCCAGGCACTGGTATCATAGAAATCAGTCTCCTCATCTTCTCCGTTATATCCACTGCCGTTGTACCGGTAGAGATGGATCATCAAAAGGGAGCCATTGGGAGAAAATTCGAGGTTGTTGTAAATGTATGAAGAGAAAGCCGGGTCTTTCGGGATTTCGAAGATCACGCTGCCGGTGGCTGGATTAATGATATTCCGTTATTTTGTAATTCCCGGCCGCTGCCTGCTTTACTTTATCTTCTAAAAGTCGCATAATACAATGGGTTGGGCGATTTACCAACCGGGAAGGGATGTGCTATGTCCGCCAATCAGGATGATTTTATCCGTCTGGATTGCCCGCGCTGTGGTGCACCGCTGCAAATGCACGGGGAGCAATTGTCCTGCCAGCACTGTGGGGCAAAATTGATCTTGAAACGGTCTGCCGGGAATGCACCAGCGGCATCAGGCCAGGTTGCGGTGGCGAGCGGGCTACCGTTGAATCCGTTCGCATATTATGATCCACAGTCAGGGGTGGAGGCTTTTTCGATCCTTGTGCCGCAGGATTGGCAGGTAAGCGGCGGGGTGACCTGGGTAATGGAACGCCCGGCTGCTCCAGCGCAAGTGTGGCTTCAACTTGCCAATCCCAAAGGTCTGGAGGCGTTTGAAGCTTTACCGATCCTGTACTTCACCTGGACGAATAATCCGATGATCCAGATGACCAAGCCGGACGGCAGTCTATATTTCGGATATGAAGTCCGCCAGCCGTTATCGGCGCGGGATGCCATGCGCCAGTTTGTGCTCCCACGATTCCGCCAGATCCCCGACCTTACAATTGTAGATGAAGGCCCGAACATGGAATTGCAGCAGCTCGCCACCCGTAACCAGGCCGGTGCAGCGCCGGGAGGTCAGTATTCCGCCGACGCAGTTCGGATGAGGCTGCACTATTCGATCAACCGCCAACCGGTAGCGGAAGAGATATCGGGGGTGGGAGAGTACACGCGGGTGGTCATGCCGGGTGTGTTTGGCAGCATGGAAAGCGTCTATTGGAGTATGGGGTATATGACGTCCTTCCGGGCAGGACGCGATTCCTTGGAGGGTTTTGGCGAACTTTACCGGACCATTTTTGGGTCGATCAAGATTAACCCTGCCTGGTCGGCAGTTGTCCGGCAGGTCAGCCAGGGATTAACCAGCAACACCATCCGCGGGATCCACCAGATTGGTGCAATTTCCCGACAGATCAGCCAGAACTTTAATCAAATGATGGATGAGAATATGCAGGGCTGGCAGGCTCGCTCAGCGGTCTATGACCGGGTCAATGAGAATTTTGATCAATATATTCGCGGCGTGGATCCATATTACGATCCAAACACCGGACGCAATGTGGAGCTTCCCTCTGGTTACACCCAGGCCTGGTCAACGCCCCTGGGAGAGTATATTCTCAGCGATGATCCCACTTTTGACCCGAACGTCGGTTCAACCCAGAACTGGACGCCTTTACCCCCGGCGAAGCATTAGACCAGCAGCGATAACCCTAAAGCCAGCAAGCCGGTCGTCAGACCGACCAGGATGCCAACCGGGATCGTTTTGCGCAGCACTTCTCCCAGAAGCTTTTGCTGCCCGATCGTGCTGCAACCAACAATGATCTTGGCAGGGGCAAGCATGCTACCCAGCCCGCCGCCAATGGTTTGCGCCGCCACCAACACTTCAGGTTTTGCACCCAGGAGAAGGGCGGTATTTTTCTGGACCATGCCGAAAAGCACATTTGAGTTGTTATTACTGCCTGTGGTAAAAGCTCCCAGGATGCCGACCAGCGGAGAGGCCAGCGGATAGACAGGGCCAAGAACATCGATCAGACCGCGGGCCAGCAGCATGGTCATGCCGGTATGTTCCATGATCTGCGCCAGACCGACCATGGTCAGGATGGTCAGACTGGGAGGCGCAGCAGCGCGAACCGTCCGGGTAAAGGCCGCGCGCCAGGTACCCGAGCTGATATCTCTGCGCACGCGCCATAAGCGGTAGCTGATCAAGGCGCTGAGCAGCAGGAAGATCCCCTGGTGGATCAAGGGGCGAATGATCTGGCCGGAACCGGCCTGGGTAATACTGCCTGTCTCGGTGGCTACCTGTGGAAAATGGGGGATAAGCGCGACCTGTCCCAAGAAATTGTTAACCTGGGGAAATACTCCAATCAAGATCGCTATTGAGATAGCCAGGCCGTAGGCCAACAAGGCTTTGTGATAAGCAGATTGATTGACGTTCGGCGTCGGGAATTCCTGGCTGCCGTGCCGACCCAACAAAATGCCCATGCCCAACCCTGCCGCGGCTCCCATGAAAGTACCTAAAGAACGCAGGCCCACCAGCACAGTAAGCGACTCCCCAGCGATCATCGTCAAACCGATGGCCAGGATGGCTTTCCAGTGATGGAGCTGGCGAAGCAGCGCCGCAGCGGAAAACCCGCAGGCCAGGCAGGCAACGCCGTCCAATAATAATACCCAGGGAGCCAGTTCGCCGGGATCCATGGCGGTTACGCCGGTCAATACCTGGTAAACAATCCCCATGCCGCCAAAGGTGACTGCCCAGGAATGTCCGATGGCAGGCGCAGCTACAGCGATCAGCGGAGAAACCCCCAGCGCCAGCAGCAGCGGTGCCAGGATCGCGATCGGCATGCCAAAACCTGCCACGCCCTCCACCAGAGAGGCAAAAGCCCAGGCCATGGTCACCAGCAGGATGCCGCGGTCTTTGATCGAGTTTTGTAATGCCAGGGCGATGGCAGAAATTCCGCCGACCCCATCCACCAAGAAATAAAGGAACAAGGCTGGCCAGAGCAGCATCAATGAATTGACAGCCACCAGCAGGCCTTTGATCTGAGAAACCCAAAGCACCTGCCAGTTAAGGCCGAATGCGAGCAAGGCGATCACGAATCCACATACCCAGCCAGCAAGTCCGGCTTGCGGTCCGCGCCAGTGGAAGAAGAGGATCAGGCATAGAACAAGGGTGATTGGGAGCGTGGCGAGGAAGAAATTCATAAGAAGCGGCCTGGTAAAGAGGTTCCCGGATGTGGCGTCGGATGAGGGGTATTATACACCGGAGGAACCCCCGGACAATGCCCTCCGTGTTGGAAATCTATGATATGGATGCCGTGAGACCGAGGTCCAGCTGACCGGATTTTTATCGGATATGGTGCATGCATCAAATCGGAGGATGGTCTGCCAGGTGGTTCCTCGTCAGAGGCAGAGGATGAATGCAGGTATTTATCTGCGTTGTGCGCCAGCAAACCCGGGATCAGTGATCGCACACCGCGTTCCGCCAATCGCTCTGTGTTGGAGCGCTTGCTTGAAGCCGGCGATATCCAACTCTGGCATTTTACAGGGAATGGTCAAAGTGATCCTGGACAACCTGGCGACCCAGCATTGGTGCTTCCGGGTCAGACTTCCTTGCAGGCCTCGGATCTCACCGGTCAGCTCTGTGCAAAGATTCGCCAGGCGCGGCCGTTGATCTTTATGAATTGTATCCAGCGAGACCTGCAGGATTGGAATTTGACTGGGTTGGGTGGTTGGGCCAAAAAATGGGTGAGCGACTGCCACTGTGGCGCGTTCATAAGTCCGCTCTGGCCGGTCAATGAACGGATGGGTTTTGAATTTGCCCGGCAATTCTATGAAAATTTACTCCACGGGCAGACTGTGGGCCGGGCGGTGCTTGGTGCCCGGCAACAGATCCGCAGCCTGAATCCAGATGATCCTTCCTGGTTAGCTTTTAGTTTGTATGCGCATCCAAACGGGTACGTTCAGTTTGGAAATTGACTCGAGACCAACAAAAAATGGCCTGGACTTTGGCTCTTTGAGCGAAAGTCAGGAGGAGGAAGAAGAAGCGGGAT